>NZ_JBNPVB010000023.1:0-94715 GCF_051168495.1 Bradyrhizobium oligotrophicum
GCACAGCCGTCACGTCCATCGCAGCCCACCTCCACGTATCGTGACGACGCGTACGTCCCTCTGCACGAGGCGGGTTGTCGGCATATAAGCATGATTTCCGAAAAACAGCAATCAAAATATTCATCCGCCGATCCGCCGCGGCGCCCGGCGCCTCGTCCTGAACGATGGCCCCCGCGCGGTCGCACCCGAGCCGCCGCGCAATCGGCGACGCTTCAGCCGGCCGCGGCGGCAAACATCTCGTCGACGGCCACGAGCTTCTCGCGCGGCTTGCCGCTCGGCCTGCCGCGCACCACCTCCGCAGCGTCGATGCGGCCCCAGCCACGATAATCGACATGGCGCGGGATGGCGACGCCGCCGAGCAGGCTGTCCGGATGACGCGGCGGCACGGCAAGCTGCGGCAGATCCGACAGCAGATGGGCGATGGTTTCGACGCTGCAGGCCCGGTTGGTGCCGATCGTCCCCTGCGGACCGCGCTTGCCCCAGCCGCAGACATACAGACCGGGCACGGCCGCGCCCTCGGCTATGATGCGTCCCACGACATTGGCATGAACACCGTGGCGGTCGTCGTAGGGAATGCCGCCGATCGGCGCGGCCCGCCGGCCGATGCTGGTGATGACGAGGCCGCACGCGAGGGCCACCCGTCGCGGCGCCCCCCCAGCGGGGTGCTCCGGATGATGATCGAGCCAGATGCGCTCGACACGCCCCGTGCCTTCGATCTCCTGCGGGCTCAGATCGAAGGCGAACACGCAGCGCCGCCGCCTCGTGACCGGGCGCGCGGCAAACTCCCGCAGCAGCGCGAGACTCGCCGCGTCGTCATCGTCCGCGGCGGGGAAGGAGACCGCGGCGAGGTCACCGGCATCGACCACCGGCTCGCAATCCGAAAGGTCGGCAAACTCCGAAAGCTCCTTGGCGGCAAAGCGGGTGCGGTGCGGCCCGCGCCGTCCGATCACATGGATCTCGCGAATCCGACTCTCGGCCAGCACGTCGAGCGCATGCGCGGCGATGTCGGTCTGGCGCAACTCGTCGGCGGTCTTGGCGAGGATGCGCGCGATGTCGAGCGCGACGTTGCCATGGCCGATGACGACCGCCCGTTCGACACCGAGATCGAACTGCAGATGCCGGAAGTCCGGATGGCCGTTGTACCAGCCGACGAAGTCACCGGCCGTATGGCAGCCCTGCAGCGTCTCGCCGGGCACATCGAGGCGCCGGTCGACGGCAGCGCCGGTGGCAAGGACGACGGCGTGATAGCAGGCGCGAAGGGCATCGATCGTGAGCGCCCCGCCGAGTTCGACGCCGCCGAAGAAGCGGAAGCCCGGCATCTCGGCGATGCGGTCGAACACCCGCGTCACCTGTTTCAGCTTCGGATGGTCGGGCGCGACGCCGAAACGCACCAGCCCGTACGGAACCGGCAGACGCTCGAACATGTCGACATCGACCGGCTGTCCGGATCGCAGCAGTGCCTCCGCGGCGTAGAAGCCGCTCGGTCCACCGCCGATGATCGCGACGCGATGGCGCGACGCGGCTTCGTCGATGGTCATGAGAGGATGGCGCGCTTGCGCGCGTCCGCGCCGGGAAGCGGCGGCAACCGGCCGGTGACGACCGGCGTCTCGGCGGCGCGCCGCCGATTGATCTCGATCCATTCCGCCTTGTCGGGCGACAACCGATGCGCCGGCTTGATCGCCCCGACCGGGCACACCGGCACGCAGCCGCCGCAGTCGATACAGTGCTGCGGATCGATGTAGGTCATCGTGTCATCGATGTGGAAGCACTCGACGGGGCAGACGCTGACGCACTCGGTATAGCGGCAGCCGCTGCAGAGATCCGTTACGACATAGGCCATCAATTCATTCTCCGGTTGTAGGTCCTGCGGGCTAGGTCGCCGCCACCTGCACGAGCACGTCGGAGAAGGTCGGCGCGCGGCCGAGATCGGCGAAGGCCGGCGAGGTCACCGCGTGGACGGTGGCGCCCTTGCGGTTGGAGCGGTGCCAATAGCCGGCCGGTGCGACCACCACACCCGGCATGACGTCCGCCGACAGGGTGGCGAAGGCCTCGAAGGCGCCGCGCTCGTTGAAGACGCGGATCGGGCTGCCCGCTTCGATCCCGCGCGATGCCGCATCGCCGGGATGCAGGATCACCATCTGCTGCTCGCCGGCCAACGCCTGCTGCGCCGGCAGATTGCCGTAGTTGGAGTTCAGGAAGGCGTGGCTCTTCGGCGAGATCAGGCTCAGCGGGAACTGCGCGGCCTTGGCCCGCGCCGTGCGACCGCTCTCGTTCGGCGCGATGTAGTGCGGCAGCGGATCGACCGGCTCGCCCGCCTGATCGGCGCCGTAGCCTTGCCGGAACAGCGGCACGACGAAATTGCCGGCCTCGGCCATGCTCGCCTTGAACTCGCATTTGCCGGAGGGCGTCGGAAAATTGCCGTCGCGATGCGGCGCCCAGTCGTCCGCCGTCTGCAGCGCCAGCCGCGCGAAGCCGGTCGCCTTCAGCTGCTCGAGGCTGATTCCCGCGAGCGCCGGATTGCTCCAATCCATCGACGCTTCGATCATCTCGTCGTCGGAGCGGAAGAAGAACGGATCGTCGATGCCGATTGCCGCGGCGAGCCGCCGGAACAGCTCGGTGTTCGATACCGCCTCGCCGAGCGGCGCGATCGCCGGATTGTTGTAGGACAGATAGAGGTGGCCCCAGGAGAACATGATGTCCTTCTGCTCGAGCTGGGTGGTCGCCGGCAGCACGATGTCGGCATATTTCGCGGTGTCGGTCAGGAAGTGCTCGCTGACCACCGTGAACAGATCCTCGCGCGACAGACCGCGCTCGAGCCTGTCCTGCTCGGTGACCATCGCCATCGGGTTGGCGTTGTAGACGAACAGCGCGCGGATCGGCGGGCCCTCGGGCAGATCGCCGGTCAGCGCCGCGCCGAGCCGCCAGCTGTTGATGACGCGCATCTTCGGCGGCTGCAGGTCGGGGCGCATCAGGGTCGGCCAGTTCACCGGGAAGGCCCAGATCGGCAGTTGCAGCAGGCCGCCGCCGACATGCCTCCAGGCGCCGATCAGCGCCGGCAGGCAGGCAATCGCGCGCACGGTCTGTCCGCCGCCGGCATGACGCTCGACGGCGACGCCGATGCGGATCACGGCAGGCGGCGTCGCCGCATAGTCGCGCGCGAGCCTGACGATATCCTCGACCGCAATGCCGGTCTCGGCGGCGGCGAACTCCGGCGTATACTCCTCCACGCGCGCTGCGAGCTCGTCGAAGCCGATCGTGTGGCGATCGATGTAGTCGCGGTCGACCAGCTTCTCCTTGATGATGACGTGCATCATCGCCAGCGCCAGCGCGCAATCCGTGCCCGGGCGGATCTGGATGTGCCAGTCGGCGAGGGCCGCCGTGCGCGTCTTCACCGGGTCGATCACCACCAGCCTGGCGCCGTTCTTCTTCGCCTGGTCGATGAACGGCCAATGATGCGAGTTGGTGCTGAGCGTGTTGCAGGCCCACAGGATGATGTATTTGGAATGCACGAAGCTTTCGGGATCGACGCCCGGCGTGTGGCCGATCGTCATCATGTAGGCGGTGCATGCCCCGGAATCGCAGAAGGTGCGCTCCGAGACCGAGGCGCCGAGCTTGTTGAACAAGGGATCGCCGACATTGAGGCCGTTGATGATGCCCTGGGTGCCGAGATAGCTGTAAGGCAGGATCGCCTCGGCGCCGCTTTCGGCGATGATCGCCTTCCAGCGCGCGGCGATCTCGCTCAGCGCGTCGTCCCACGAGATGCGGCTGAAGCTGCCGCTGCCCTTCGGACCGACCCGCTTCATCGGATACAGCACACGCTGCTCGCTATAGACACGCTCCTCGTAGTTGTTGACCTTCACGCACAGCCGGCCCCGGGTGAAGGGGTGATCGGGGTTGCCCCTGACGGCGACGGCCTTGCCGTCCTCGACCGTGGTGAGGATCGAACACGTATCGGGACAATCATGCGGGCAAGCACCAACGACGATGCGCGTGGCCATCTCGGTTCTCCTCGGGGAACGATCATGTCGAGCCACAGTCTGCCAAACGGCGAGGGCCCGCGATTTTCCTCGCCTGCGGAACATTGTTCCTGTCCTGCGGAGATTGGCGCCGGCTCATCATACCGCAACGCAGCGGCAGCGGGGCTGAGTGCCGCGCAGCGACGCACGATGACGCCGCAACAGCCCGCGATTGCGGCGGGCTGCCGAACTTTGTTGCTGCGGCCGTCGATTTCGCGGCTTGACGGGTCCAGGGCGCGCCCCCAACAATGGGCACGAAAATTGCCCAACGATCATGCTTCGGTATTTCGGCAGTGCGACGTCACGCATCACGCGTGGCGATGCGCAGGGAGGAGTGCGATGGGCCAGCTACTCGGGCACTCGGCCGACAAATACGTCACCGGCCGCATGCGGCAGTCATCACGCGAGCGCGGCTGGTCGAACCTTCTGGTCGAGCGCTGGAGTCACGCCGCCGGCGTGCTGCCGCCGCTGACGCCGCGCGATACGGAGATCGCGGTGCTGCTGCGCGGCCGCGGCCTGGTCGGTCGCGTCGGCAGCGGCCTGCGCCAGGTGACGCGCGGCCAGCCCGGCACGGTCTGGCTCTGCCCGTCCGGCATCACCGAGGAATACATCGACATCGCCGAGCCGATGGAGGACGTGCTGCACATCTTCCTGCCGGGCCGGCCGTTCGAGGACACGATGCTGCGCGATCTCGACATCGATCCCCGGCGGGTGGAGCTGCGCTACGAGGCCGTTGCCCAGGACGCGCTGATCGATCAGATCGCCAGCCAGATCCTGCAGGAACTCAACTGTGAGAGCGCGTCCGGCCGCTTGCTGATGGAGGCGCTGGGCCATGCGCTCTCGGCGCATCTGGTCCATAAATATTCCGCCGTCGGCGCGCTGTCGCCGGCGCGCCCGATCGACAAGCCGCTGGATTCCCGCCGGCTCGCGCGGGTGGTCGCGTTCATCCGCGACAATGTCGACACCGAGCTCACCGTCAGCCAGATGGCGGCCGTCGCCTGCATGAGCCCGGCGCATTTCGCCCGCAGCTTCCGGCTGGCGACGGGATCTCCGCCGCACAAATTCGTCAGCGACGAGCGCCTCGCGGTGGCGAAGATGCGGCTGCTCGACGACGACTGCCAGATCGGCGAGATCGCCCTCTCGGCCGGCTTCTCCTCGCAGGCGAACTTCACCAAAGCCTTCCGCAAGGCGGTCGGCGTCACGCCGGCGCAGTTCCGCGCGCAGAAGTCGCGCGCCTTGTCATAGCGGGGCAGAACCTCGCGACGGGCGGCATCAGGCCTTCAGCGCGATGCCGGCCAGCGCCTCGCTCAGTTTCGCCAACGCGGTGTGGTCCTGGCCCGGTCCGAGCAGGCCTTGCGCGCTGGCGCTCAGCTCGCGGCAGAGGTTGGAGAACGGCGCGGCGACGCCAGTGGCGCGCGCGACCTCGAGCGCGATCGACAGGTCCTTGACCATCAGGTCGAGGCCGAAGCCGCTGTCGAACTTGCGCGACAGCACGAACTGCTTGAACTTCTTCTGCGTCGAATTGTTCATGCCGGTCGAGGCGTTGAGCACGTCGGTCATCAGCGCCGGATCGATGCCGAACTGCTGGCCGATCAGGAGCGCCTCGATGCCGATCAGGAAGCCGCCGGCCGAGACGAGGTTGTTGAGCGCCTTCATCGCCTGCCCCGAACCGAGCCCGCCGATGCGGTGGATCGTGGTACCCATGGCCCGCAGCACGGGCTCGACGCGGTCGAGCGCGGCCGGCTCACCGCCCGCCATGATCGCAAGCTCGCCCGTCACCGCGCGCGGCACGCCGCCGCTGACGGGCGCATCGAGCACGGTCACGCCGAGCGGCGCGAGATCGGCCGCGATCGCCTGCGTCGCCGCCGGCGCGCCGGAGCTCATGTCGATCACGATGTGATCTTTTCTCAGACCGTCGCGCAACCCGGCGACGGCGCTGGCGACATGGGTGCTGGTCGGCAGCATCGTGATGATGACGTCGGCCTGATCAGCAGCGGCGGCGAGATCGCCGGCCTCGACGCCGCCGACCTTGGCGACGAAATCAGTAGCCCGCCCAGCGACGGCATCGTTGACGGCGACCGCAAAGCCGGCGCCGATCAGGCGCGCGGCCATCGGCCAGCCCATGTTGCCGATGCCGACGAACAGGATCGTCTTCGGCGCGCTCATGCGCCGTCCTTGGCGCCGTCTTTCCTGGCGATGGCGCCTTCCGCGACCAGCACCTCGTGCGCGGCCTTGAAGGCTTCGAGGCCTGCGGGAATGCCGCAATAGACGGTGGCGTGCAGCAGGATCTCCTTGATCTCCTCGACCGTGACGCCGTTGGTGAGCGCGCCCTTGACGTGCAGCTTCAATTCGCTCGGCTTGCTCAGCGCCGTCAGCATCGCGAGATTGACGATGCTGCGGGTGCGCCGATCGAGACCGGGCCGGGTCCAGGCATAGCCCCAGCAGATCTCGGTGGTGATGTGCTGGAACGCCATCATGAAGTCGTCGGCCTTGGCGAGGCTGGCATCGACGTAGTCCGCGCCCAGCACCTCGCGCCGGACCTTCAGGCCCTTCTCGAACAACTCGTTGTCGTCACTCATCCGCGCGTCTCCTGGTTCAACGCTTCGCTGCGATCCATCTCAGCCGTGCTTGACGATCAGGGTCTTCATCGCCGCCAGCTCATACAGCGCCTCGAATCCCTTCTCGCGGCCATGGCCCGATTTCTTCATGCCGCCGAACGGCAGCTCGATGCCGCCGCCGGCGCCGTAGCCGTTGACGAACATCTGACCGACCCGGACCTTGCGCGCGACGCGCATCGCGCGCGAACCGTCGCCCGACCAGACGCCGGCGACTAGGCCGAATTCGGTGTCGTTGGCGAGCCTGATCGCATCGGCCTCGTCGTCGAACGGCATCGCCGCCAGCACCGGGCCGAACACCTCCTCGCGCGCCAGTTCGGAGTCGCGCGCGACATGCTGATAGAGCGCGGGCGCGACGTAGAAGCCTTCGCTGGGCACGCCCGCGGCGATCTTGCCGGAGGCGACGCGCTTGGCGCCGCCGGATTCGGCGCGCGCCAGCATGTTCTCGATGCGCTTCTTCTGCACCGCGCTGATGACCGGGCCGAGGTCGAGATCCATCTCCGGCGTGCCGGCCGTGATCCTCTCGAAGCGCAGCGTCAGCTCGGCCAGGAAGCGGTCCCAGATCGTGCGCTCCACCAGCACGCGCGAGCCGGCCGAGCAGGTCTGGCCGGCATTCTGCACGATGGCCGCCGCGACCGAGGTCAGCGCCGCGTCGAGGTCGGCGTCAGCAAACACGATCTGCGGCGACTTGCCGCCGAGCTCGAGCGTGCAGCCGATGTGGTTCCTGGCCGCCGCCGTCTGCACCAGGGTGCCGACCTCGGGGCTGCCGGTGAAGGAGAGGAAGTCGATGCCGTCATGCGCCGACAGCGCAGCGCCAGCCTCCTCGCCGAGACCGGGCACGACGTTGATCGCGCCCGCCGGGAAGCCGGCTTCGGCGGCAAGCTCCGCCAGCCGCAGCGGCACCAGGCAGGCCTCCTCGGCCGGCTTGATCACGGTCGCATTGCCCATCGCCAGCGCCGGCGCGACGGTGCGGCCGAACATCTGGCCGGGATAATTCCAGGGAATGATGTGTCCGGTGACGCCGAGCGGCTCGTAGACCGTGGTGACGAAGAAGCCGTCGAGGAACGGGATGGTGTCGCCATGCACCTTGTCGGCGGCGCCGCCGTAATATTCGAAATAGCGCGCGACCGCGACGACGTCGGCCTTGGCCTGCTTCATCGGCTTGCCGGTGTCGGCCGCTTCGAGTTTCGCCAGCTCCTCCGCATGGTCCTCGACGAGGCGGCCGAGCTTCGACAGCAGACGACCGCGCTCCACCGCCGCGAGCCGGCCCCACGGACCGTCGAGCGCGCGGCGCGCGGCAGCGACGGCGAGATCGATGTCCGGCGCGTCGCCGGCCGCGATCGAGGCGATCACCTGTCCGGTCGCCGGCGCCAGCATCGCGATGGTCCGGCCCGATTGCGCCGGTTGCCAATTGTTGTCGATGAAGACACCCTTGGCGGCAGGCAGTTTGACGTTGGCGTTCATGGCAAGCTCTCCGACTTCTCTCGATTCATCCGCCCCGGCTGTTGCAGCCGCTCCCGCAGCGCAACCATCGTCGAACGATCATCATCGAGACGCATTCCGTCTGGTTATCCGACAATCTGGTGGCCGTCCAGAATGCGCGCGGGCGCCGATGGTCGCGTTGTAGCGCGCCGTCACGCATGCCGGCTGAAGGTCGGCGCATAGAGGGCCTCCTGCTCGCGGCGCAGGCGGACCGCCGGCAGAGTGTCGTCGATCGCGACGTCCGACCAGGTGATGCACGCATCCTTGGCGACGGGCCGGACCAGGCGCACCTGATGAGCGAGCCCGAGTGGAAGATACCCCTCGGCCAACGACCGCTCTGCCGGCGTGAGCTTGCCGAAAACGGTGTAGCCCCCTTCGCCGTCGAGAATGTCGCCGGGCTTCAGATCGCGCTTCGCGGTCGCGGCGACGTCGGCATTGAAGCAGATCGCGATGCCGGTCGGCTCGCGCCGCAACGCGACCGATGCCACGGAGATGCCGAGCTCAAGACCGATCAGATGCCATTTCTTGTAGGAGCACATGTAGCGGCCGCTCGGATCGGTGACGACGTTGTACTCCTCGAAGCAGTTGCGGATGTAGTCGCTGTCGCCTTCGAAACAGACCCAGACGCCCTTGCGGATGTCGTTGGCGATCGGCCGTCCGTCCGGCGTGAGGCAGGACACGACCTCGACCTGCCCCTTGGCCTCCAGCACGCCTCCCTCTGCGCGCGGGCGCATCAAGGTCGGAATGTCGTCGACCGCGCCCGGCGGGAAGGCAAGCCCCTGCGACGGCGCTTCGAGCCCGGTCGCATTCGCGATCGCCGCGGATTCGATCGCCGGCTTGGATCCGTCGAGAAACGCGTTGAACATCTTCGGATTCATGCCGCCGCGCGCCGCCTGATCCGCGGTCAGGCCCCAATGATCCCACACCGTCTCCGGCGTCGACTCCCGATAGTGCGGCAGCCATTTGTGACCGCGCCCGGCCGCGACCACGGGAAAGCCGCAGGCCCGCGCCCAATCGACGAGATCGCAGGCGAGCGCCGGCTGATCGCCATAGGCGAGGCTGTAGACGACGCCGGCTTGCTTGGCCTTGTGCGCCAGAATCGGCCCGCAGAATGCGTCGGCCTCGACGGTGACGTTGATGACCGGCTTGCCGGCGGCGAACGCCGCGAGACAATGTACGACCGCGGCCACGGGGTTGCCGGTGCATTCGGCGATGACGTCGATTGCTTCACATGCGACCAAGGTCTGCCAGTCGTCGGTCAGCAAGGTCGTGCCATGCTTCAACGCGTCATCGAGGGAGGACGCCGCGTAACGCTCCTCGCTCCAGCCTACGCGCCGCAGGTTTTCGCTCGCCCGTGCCGGCGACAGATCGGCGATGCCGACGAGATGGATTCCCGGCGTGCGAAGAACCTGATGCAGATACATGGCGCCAAACTTTCCGGCGCCGATCAGACCCACCTTGATGGGGCGGCACGCGGCGTTGCGCTCCAGGAGCTTGGCGTAGAGATTCACCGGCAGATCTCCCTGACTGGAGCGAATGTGAAGGTCCAGTCAGGTTGTGTGCGCGCGCTTCATGAGAACTTCAAGGTATCCAAGATCAAGATCGCGTCCGTCGCGCGACGATCCGAAGGCACGCACTCCTGAACCGTCGCCCGCGGAAGGGGCGAAGGGGGTTCACCTTTTCGAGCCACCCAGGGCGAACACGATTGCTTCCGACAACTGACCCAGACGAAATGGTTTCGTGAGAAGTTTCGTATTGGCACGAAAATCCTCGGGCACCAGGGAGGGATCCGCGAAGCCGGACATGAAGAGGATGGGCAGGTCGGGCCATCTGCGGCGCACCTCGCGCGCGAGATCGATGCCGGTCATGTCGCTAGGCAACATGATGTCGGTCAGCAGCAGCGAGACCCGGTCCTGCCGTTCCAATTGGGTGATCGCCAAGCCGGCATTGACGACGACGACCGGGCTGTATCCCATTGCGGACAGCATGGTGGTCGCCATGGCGCCGACCAGGGGGTTGTCCTCCACCACGAGAATCCGTTCGCCGGTCTCTGGTCGCGACAGCCGCTCGGCGCCGGCGCCGGGCCGGGCGGACGGTCCCGGTCCCGCGCTCGGCAGATACAATGTGACGCGCGTCCCCTTCCCCTCCTGGCTCGCTATCACCGCGGTGCCACCCGACTGCCGCGCAAAGCCATAGACCATGCTGAGGCCGAGCCCGCTGCCCTTGCCGAACTCCTTGGTCGTGAAGAACGGTTCGAAGGCGCGGCGGGCGACGTGGGGCGGCATCCCGATCCCCATGTCCGACACCGCGATCGTCACATAGTCACCCGGGACGATGCGTTCGTCGCCGTCATCGAGCGGCTGATCGAGCACGGCGTTCCCGGTCGCGATCGTCAGGCGCCCGCCACCCGCCATCGCATCGCGTGCGTTGAGGGCCAGGTTGAGCAGCGCATTCTGCAATTGTGTCGGATCGATCAGGCAGTGCCACAATTGCGGATCCTGCGCCACGTCGACCTCGATGTTCTCGCCGAGCGTCCGCTGCAGGATCGTCGTCATTCCGCCGACCAGCTGGTTGACGTCGGTGAGCTGCGGCTGCAGCGTCTGCTTGCGGGCGAAGGCGAGCAGGCGGCGGTTCAGATCGGCGACCCGCTCCGCCGCCTCGATCGCCCGCTCGGCCATGCCGCGGCAGGAGGTATCGGCCGTCGGCAACGTGTCGAGCAGCATGTCGAGGTTGCCGAGGGTCGCCGCCAGCATGTTGTTGGAGTCGTGCGCGATGCCTCCGGCCAGCTGTCCGATGGCCTCCATCTTCTGCGCCTGGCGCAGTTCATCCTCGATGCGCTTGCGCTCGGTGATGTCGACCGACAGCACGAAATAGCCGCGCACCGTGCCGTCCTGGCCGCGATCCGGCACCCGAATGGTCTGGCACCAGCGTTCACGGCCGTCGGGAAACGCCACCTTCTCCTCGCCGCCGATGGTTCGCCCGGCGAGCGCCGCCGCAATCCGCAGCTTCACCTCATCCGCGCGCACGGGATCGATGAAATTGTCGATCCTGCGGCTGCGGACGGCCTCGGCCGGAGCCTCGGCATACCACTCGCGCGCCACACGGTTGGCGTAGCGGATATGGCCATCGGCATCGACATGGACGATCAGTGCGGGCACGTTTTCGGTGACCAGCTGGTGCTGCTCGAGATTGTCCCGGAGGGCCTGTTCCGAGGTCGCGCGGAGCTGCCATTGCCGCGCAAGTCCGAGGCCGAAGCCGATGATCAGCAGATTGAGCCCCGCGGCGGCGGCGCTGTAGTACAGCGCATTGTTCTTCCAACCGGCCAGATACTCGACCGGATGGCGCGCCACGGTCACCACCAGCGGCAAGCCGGCGACCCGCCGATAGCTGATGCTGCGCGAGACCCCGTCCGTCATTCCGCTTCCTTCGAAGCTCCCGTGAGGCGTTTGGGGAAGAAAATGCGTGAACAGGCGGTTCGATCGAGCGTCGCGACCGGCGAACTCGTCCGCGTTCGGCGTGCGAATCAGGATCGTGCCGTCGTCACGATACAGCGTCACGGTGCCGCGCTGCCCCACGTTCAGCGATAGAAAGAACTGCCGGAGATTCTCGTAGTCGATCGGCACGAAGACGACGCCGCCGAAACGTCCGTCCGCGGTCGAGAAGGCCCGGCTCACTGCAATGAAACGAATCTGGTTGACGCGCGCGGACGTCGGCACATCGATGAAGAGACCGCGGCCTGGATCGTCTCGCTGGACCTTGAAATAGTCGCGATCCGCGAAATTGTTCTCGCGGCCGGGAACGCCGTTCCCCGCACTGTCACCGAGCAGATTTCCCTCCGCATCGAGAACGACGAGTCCGCTCGCGACCGGGTATGGCGCGATCCTGCGCTTAAGCTCGTTGACCAGGGCCGGATTGCCATGCGTGAGCAGGGATGGATTCTGCGCCAGACTGTCGATCGTCGTGCTGAGCAGCACGTCGACGCCCTGGATGTTGCGCAACATGTATTCTTCGAGCGCGCGGGCGAGATCGCCGTTCGCGGTTTCGGTCGTCCGATAGGTCTCCCAATAGTTGACGGACAGCATGTGCGCCACGAAGGCATCGCACAGCAGCGCCAGCACGAGGCCGCTCAGCACGATGATCCGGGGCGTCCAGCGCCGCTCGATGCCGGACGGCCGGTCCAGCCGGGACGAGGCGTCGATGACGCCTCCCTGCCGAGGACCTCGCCCTTGCTCGACTGTCGTTTGGGTTTGGTCCAACATGGCGCCAGTACTTCGGGAGGTGACCGAGCAGGGTCTATCGTGAATGATCGCTGCGCGAGTCCCAGTCGATCTCCGGTCGGCCAGACGTTCGGTGGGAAAGTACCCCGCGGGAAAGTGCCCGTGGGACCATGGTCCCGAAGCCTCGCATGGGCCAGCCCCTCGGCGCCAACGCCTCGCGCGCCATCGCGGTGGCTGAATAGCACGTTCGGCGGGAAGATGTCATCCTCGGCATCCGGTGGCGGCCACGGTCGTCGGACCGGGGCCGCCGCCGCCGAGCGGATGCCACGCTGACGGCCATCCCGCGAAGACGGAGACGAACCGCCCGGCGGAAACGGTCATGAAGCGATTCGGCATGACGGCATTCCCACTCAGGCCATCTCCTCGCGCAGGGTCCGCGACAGCAACGTCTCGTCGAACTCGCCGCAGATCTTCGCCGTCACGACCGTGGCGACGCTGTTGCCGATCACGTTGGTGGTCGCGATCGCAATCGACATGAAGCGGTAGACGCCGAACAGCACGGCGAGACCTTCCAGCGGCAGGACGCCGGTCGCCGCCACCGTTGCCGCGAACACCACGAAGCTGCCGCCGGAGACGGTCGCGGCGCCCTTGGAGGTCAGCAGCATGATGGCGAGAATGCCGAGCTGCTGGCTGAAGTCGAGCGGCACGTTGTAGGCATTGGCCAGGAACAGAATGCCCATGGACATGTAGATCGACGTGCCGTCGAGATTGAAGGCATAGCCGGTCGGCAGCACCAGGCCGACGCTCTGCTTCGAGCAGCCGTAGGCCGGCAGCTTCTCCAGCAGGCGCGGCAGCACGCTCTCCGACGACGCGGTGCCGAGCACGATGAAGATCTCGTCCTTGATGAAGGCAAGGAAGCTGAGGATATTGATCCGGAACATCGCGCAGATGCCGCCGAGCACCACGACGATGAACAGGATGACGACGGCGTAGAAGCTGAGCACCAGATAGATCAACGACAGCAGCACCGCGGTCCCGCTCGAGCCGACGGCAAAGGCGACCGCACCGAAGGTGCCGATCGGCGCAACCCACATGATCAGATGGATGAACTCGAAGAAGACGTCCGAGATGGCGTTGAGCCCGCGCTCGATCGGCAGCCGCTTGCTTTCCTTGAGATGCAGCAGCGCCGCGCCGAAGATCAGGGCGATTACCAGCACCTGCAGCAGTTCGCCCCTTGCGAAGGCGCCGACGAAATTGTCGGGAAAGATGTTGAGGATGAACTCCAGCGTCGAATGCGGCGCGCCGGCGGCCGACGGCGGCTTGACGCCCGACGCCGCCGTCGTCGCCGACATGCCCTGGCCGATACCGAGCAAATTGCCGGCCACGAGGCCGAAGGCGAGCGCGATCGACGACACGATCTCGAAATACAGCATCGCAACCAGGCCGACCTTGCCGATCCGCTTGAAGTCGCCGGCCGACACGACGCCGATGACGACGCAGAGGAACACCAGAGGCGCGACCGCGGTCTTGATCAGCCGCAGGAAGATGTCGCCGAGGATCTTGAGCTGGGCGGCAAAGGACGGAAACAGCAATCCGACCAGCGCGCCGAGGATCATCGCGATGACGACCTGGACACCGAGATTCTTCCACAGCGCCTTCCTCGCCGGCGGTGACGCCGACGCGACAGCAACAGACATTCCAACCTCCCTTTTCGAATTTGGCCATGACTCTGCCATTCCCGGCTCCTGGCCAGGGCCAACAGTGTCGATGCGGCGGACGCGAGCGCTTGATTGCGCTCGTCGTCGATCGTCAGCCCCGGCGCTCGTCGGCGCCGAGCACGCGGTCGACCATCTCGGGCGCAAGGCCGAGATAGTTGCGAGGGGACGTCAGGCGGTCGATGGTGGCGCGGTCGATGCGGCCGGCCACCTCCGGACTCGCGGCAAGGGCGTCGGCGAGTGTGCCGCCGTTTTCGTTGACGACGCGGCAGGCGTCGTAGACGACGTCATGCGCCTGCTGCCGCCCGATCTGCGGCGCCAGGCCCATCATGACAGCCTCGGCCACGATCAGGCCGCGGCTGATGTCGAGATTGTCGGCCATCCGCTTCTCGTCGACGATCAGGCCGCCGAGCGCGAACTTCGCCTGGTGCAGCGCGCCGGCGGTGAGCACGAAGCTCTCGGGGATCGCCATCCATTCGGCGTGCCACGGGCCGGTGGCGCGCTCGAAATCCTGGACCATAGCGTCCAGCATCAGGCCCGCATGCTGGCGCACGCCCTTGCAGGCTGCGAGCATCAGCTCCGAGGAGATCGGGTTGCGCTTCTGCGGCATGGTCGAGGACGCGCCCCGCCCCTTGACGAAGGGCTCGTAGACCTCGGCGAACTCGGTCGAGGCCATGATCATGATGTCCAGCGCGATCTTGCCGAGCGAGCCGGTGACCAGACCGAAGAAGTTCACGACCTCAGCAAGCCCGTCGCGCGCGACGTGCCAGGTCGAGACGGGAACGCCGAGCCCGAGCTCGGCGCAGAGCGCGGCCTGCACTTCGAGGCCCTTGTCGCCGAGCGATGCGAGCGTGCCGGCGGCGCCGGCGAACTCGCCGACGAGAACGCGCGGCTTGAGCTGAGCGAGACGCTCGGCGTGGCGATCGAACATCGCGAGCCAGATCGCCGTCTTGTAGCCGAAGGTCACGGGGAGCGCCTGCTGCAGATGGGTGCGGCCGGCCATCGGGGTGTCGCGATAGCGCCGCGACAGGTCGGCCAGGATGCGCCTGAGCTCGGCGATATCGGCTTCGATGATCTCCAGTCCGGCGCGCACCTGCAGGATCACTGCGGTATCCATGATGTCCTGCGTGGTCGCGCCCCAATGCACGTAGCGGCCGGCGTCGCCGCACTGCTTCACCATCTGGTGGACCAGCGGCAGAATCGGGTAGCCGACGATGTCGGTCTCCTGGCGCAGCAGGTCGAGATCGAACGCGGCGATGTCCGTCAGCCGCGCGATGTCGTCGGCGGCCTGCTGCGGAATGACCCCGCAACGCGCCTCGGCCTTGGCCAGCGCGATCTCGACCTCGACGTAGCGGGAGATCAGCGCATGATCGGAGAACACTGCGCGCATGCGCGGCGTGCCGAAGGCATCGCGAAACAGCAGAGAATCGAAGACGGTGGTGGCTGCAGGGGAGGCCGATCGGTCCATGGGGTGTTCCTCGTGCCGGGTATTATGTCCGGACATAATCCTTCGTAATTTATGTCCGGACATGAAGTCAAGGGGTGATAGCGTGGCAGTCGGATTTGTTTGGGCGGAATGTTCATGAGCGAAACGCGCTATGCCCGGGTCGCACGCGACCTGGCGGAGGGAATTGCCAGCGGGCGTTTTCCAGTCGGCTCGGTGCTGCCGACCGAGTTCGAGCTGTGCGACCATTACGGCGCCAGCCGCCACACGGTGCGCGCCGCCATCAAGGAGTTGCAGGACCTTGGGCTGGTCTCCCGCAAGAAGAAGCTCGGGACCCGGGTCGAAGCCGCCACGCCGGCGCAAGGCGGCTATCGGCCGTCACTGACGTCGGTGGCCGATCTCGTCCAGTTCGGCGCCACGCACACCCGCGTGGTGCAGGAGATTGCGGACGTCGTCGCCGACCGCCCGCTCGCGAAGATGCTCGGTTGCGCGGTGGGCCGGCGCTGGCTGCGCATCTCCAGCCTCCGCCTCGACGGCGACGCAGGATCGGCGCCGATCGGCTGGACGGATGTGTATGTCGATGCCGCCTATGAGAGCCTGCGCGACAGCGTCCGCGCGGCGCCGGACGTGCTGATCAGCGATCTCATCGAGGCGCGCTTCGGCCGCCGCGCCGCGGAAATCCGCCAGGACATCGAGCCGGTGCTGATCCCTGACGAACTCGCACCGCCGCTTCGGGTCGACCGGGGAACGGCGGGACTGCGCATCATCAGGCACTATCTCGACAGCGGCGGCGCCTGCTTCGAGACATCCGTCAGCATCCATCCGGCCGGCCGCTTCATGATGTCGATGCGGCTGAAGCGCGAACGGGAATGACGCCGGAGGCGTAGGTCCCAGACGATAGCGACGGGCACCTGAACCAGCCCGATGGCCGCGAGCGCGATGGACGCTCAAAAGATGCACACTTATAAGTTGCATCGCATCTTCCAACCCTTCCCGACCACCGTAGCCCATGCATGATCGCCCGGCTGACGCTGTCGGCCGAGGGCAAGGCAGCCCGATCCGCTCGCCACGCAATGGGCCGCCACGGTCGAGCCGATCGCGAATGGTCAAACCACCGTCATGAAACGCGACCACAGAGATAGCGTCTCGGCGCGTAAATGGCCGGCGTGCAGCAGGCTCGGTCGAGTGCCCGGCCTCCGCTCGGCGCGTTTGGCGCGACGACGGATCACGAGAACCACAGGCCCGGATATTGACCGAAGCACGTCATGCAGCCTCGCGCGGGGCGGATCTGATCGCGCAGATGCAGAGCGAACGCGCTGGTGACACCCTCGACCGCCGGAGCACGGTTCCGCTTCTGCCGATGAAGCTGCTGATCGCAGCATCCGGTCTGGCCGGGCTGGGCTACGAGATTGTCTGGACGCGCCAGCTCGCCCTCGCGTTGGGCACGGAGATGATGGCAGTCCTGGGCGCCATCGCCGGCTTCTTCGCGGGTCTGGCGTTCGGAGCCTTCGTGTTGGACGGCAGGATCCGCCGCGCCGCCAAGCCGCACCAGGTCTACGCCGTTCTTGAAGCGGTGATCGGCCTCTGGGGTCTCTGCGCGATATGGCTGCTGCCGGCAGGCGCGCGTGCATTGGCGCCGTTGCTGGGCACTGCGCCCTCGCCCATCCTGCTGTGGAGTGCGAGCTTCCTGCTTCCGACGCTGGTACTGCTGCCCGCCACCGTGGCGATGGGCGGCACGCTCACGGCGCTGGAGCGCATGATGTCGGCGGCACGCAGCGGCGGCGCGGTCGGCGCCGGCGTCTACGGCGTCAACACCGCAGGCGCCGTCGCGGGCACGCTGCTGTCGACCTTCGTGCTGATCCCCACGCTCGGATTGGCGACGACGCTGCTGTGCCTGGCCGCCGTCAACGCCGCCTGCGCGGTGGCCGCGTTTCATCTCGGTCGGACGCTTCTCATCGCGCCGCGCGAACCCATCCAGCGCCCGGTCGGAGTCCTCGGCCGACTGACCGCGAGTCTGTTCGTCACCGGCCTCCTCGGCATCGCGTTCGAAGTGCTGGTCGTGCGGCTGGCGGCGCAGATGCTGCAGGACACCGTCTATAGCTTTGCCTGCCTGCTGGCGGCATATCTGCTGGGGACAGCCGCGGGAGGCATGATCTGGCAGCGCATCAGACCGACGGCCGTGCTCGGCAGGACCGAGCTGGTCAGTATCACGGCCCTCGTCTGCCTGGGCACGGCCATCATGGCTCCCTTTCTCGGCGGCCTCGCGGATCGCGCGGCGGGCCTCGGCGTCGGCGGCGAGCTCGGCATCGCGCTGCTTCTGTTTCTGCTGCCGTCGATGGCCATGGGTGCGCTGTTCGGCCAGCTGATGCAGGAGGTCCGCGACATCAACGGATCGGTCGGCT
The DNA here is from genome assembly GCF_051168495.1 of Bradyrhizobium oligotrophicum. Taxonomy (GTDB): domain Bacteria; phylum Pseudomonadota; class Alphaproteobacteria; order Rhizobiales; family Xanthobacteraceae; genus Bradyrhizobium; species Bradyrhizobium oligotrophicum_A. Next base: position 17,892 of record NZ_JBNPVB010000023.1, read on the forward strand.
GGGCCGTCGGCATCAACAGTGTCGGCGCGGCCATTGCGCCGCTCGTGGCGGCGCAGCTGCTGATCCCGACCTTCGGCAGTTGGCTGGCGCTGGTTCTGGTCGCGCTCGGATATCTGCTGCTGTTACCCGTCCGGGGTGCAGCGCGGCGCTGGGCCCTTGCACCATGCGCGCTCGGGCTCGCACTCCTGGCAATTCCTGCCCCCACGCTGGTAAAGGTGCCACCCGGCGGCAAGCTTCTGGCGTTGCGCGAAGGACCGATGGCGACCGCGAGCGTCGTCGACGATGCCTCCGGCGCACGCTATCTCGAGGTCAACGGACACTTCCGGATGGGCGGCACCAGTTCGGTGCGCTCCGATTTTCGCCAGGCGATGCTGCCGCTGCTGCTGCATCCGGCGCCGCGCACCGCCCTGTTCCTGGGTGTCGGCACCGGCGCGACCGTGCTCGGCGGCGCCGAGATGCCCGACCTCGACGTGCGGGCGGTCGAACTGTCGGCAGAGGCCGTTGTGCTGCTGCCCTGGTTCGGCAACCCGGCGGCGAAGCAGGCGATGCCGCCGATCTCGATCGCCGATGCGCGACGCTTCGTCGTCGCGGATGACGCCCGCTATGATGTCGTCGTGGCCGACCTGTTCCACCCGGCGTTGGATGGCAGCGGCGCGCTCTACACGACCGAACATTTCGAGGCCGTCAAGCAGCGGCTGGCGGCCGACGGCTTGTTCTGCCAGTGGCTGCCGCTGTATCAGCTCGATGCGCCCTCGCTGCGCGCCATCATCAGGAGCTTTCTCGCCGTCTTCCCTCGAGGCTCCGCCTGGCTGAACCATTACAGCGTGCGCACGCCGATGCTCGCTCTGATCGGATCGCGCAAGCCGCAACCGCTCGATCCCGATCGGCTCGGCGACCGCCTGTCGGACCCCCGGCTTCGCCCCATTCTTCGTCCTCTCGGTCTCGACCAGCCCATCGACCTGCTCGGTCAGTACGTCGCCGGCGCCGATGCGCTGGCGAGCTTCGCCGGTCCTGGACCACGAAACACTGATGATTTCCCGTTCGTCACCTTCGATGCCCGGCGCAACGTGACCGCGCTGACATCAGCGCCATGGGAGTTGCTGCTGACGGTCATCGGTCAAATCAAGACCGATCCGGCTGACCTGATCGATCCGTCACGGCGCGCAGCGTGGACTGAACGTCTCGGCCCGTATTGGCAGGCGCGCAACCGTTTCCTTCGCGCCGGCGCAGCACTCACCGGCGAGCCACGGGGCGCGGCGCTGATCGCAGCCGCGGCACCCGGCCTGCTCGACTCGATCCGCCTCAGCGCCGCATTCGAGCCCGCCTATGCTCCGCTCATGAGCATGGCGCGATCGCTGCTCGCATCGGACCGCGCCGCCGCCGAGCGTCTGCTTCTGGACATCGAGCAGGCCGCTCCCTCGCGTCGCGAGGCGCGCGATCTGCTGGCGCAGGAATTCGGACGATAGGCGTCCTTCAGGAGGCGAAGCTGACGCGGTAGCCCCAGCAATCGAGATGGTCGGGAATCGCGTTGAAGGCGATCGTGATGCGCTGGTCGCCCTGATTGCGCGGCACCTCGTGATAGAGATAGCTCGGAAACAGCACGAGATCGCCGGGCTCCGCTTCCGGCAGCACATACTTGCCGGCGTTGAAGGGACCGACCGCGGCGCTGCGCGTATGGTGACGGAATGAAAAATCGTTGCCGCCAGGCGGGCGCACGAACACGGTGCGGCTGCCGGGATGCGACGGCGTGAGGTAGAAGATGCCGGAGATGAAGCTGTTGGCATGGGCGTGCAGCGTCTGATTGCCGCCGGTCTCCAGCATGTTGGTCCACATTTCCTTGACCGTCCAGCGCAGCTTGTCGCCGAACAGCAATTCGCCGAAATCGACCAGCTTGGGCACCGCAAGTTCGGCGATGCTCTGAAACAGATTGTTGTTGCTGGGATCGGCCACTTCGGTGTGGAACAGCTGACCGGACCGCAGGTTGCTCTCGATCTTCGAATTGCGGATCGCCGCCACCGCAGCGTCCTTCAACTCGGCGCTCAACAGTCCGGGTGAGCGCAACAGCGGAATCGGGAAAAGCGCTTCGATCTGGTCCATGCCTCACTGCCCTGCACATGTCGGAACGGAGCCGACAATGTGCCGACTTGCGTGACAGAGCGATGACGCGGCCCGCGATCGCCTTTGCGCCGATCAGCGTGGTGGCACTTCGTGCGCGCCGAGAATGTCGAGCCGCTCTCCCGGCTTCAGACGGTGGGGCCGCTCGCGTAATTCCAGCATCGCCCGCTCGGCCTTCTCGAGACAGTCGTCGAACTCGCCGTTACCGGCCTCGACCAGCGCCTGTTGTATGTCGCGCTCGGCGAAATAGCGCGCTACATCCTCGGCCGGCAACGCGGCCGCCTGCGTGCGCGCCTCCGCAACGGCCGCATCGCAGGCCTCCTGCGTCGGCTCGACGTCATGCGCCAATGCCTCGCCAGCCAGTGCGAGCAGCATGAAAGCAGCGGCGCACCCGCCCTGCATCCGACGGCTAAAGTCCAACGAAAAACCTCCACGAAAAAGCGCCGGTTCGCAAACCGGCGCCGATGGTGAAAGGTGATCCGGGGCGCGATGCGTCACCGGATCACGCGCAGCAATCAGTCGCGGTTGAACGCCCAGCGGCCCCAATGGCCCCAGTGACCCCAGTGGTCCCAATCGTGCCAGTGATGATGGCTGTGAGCCAGCTTGCGCGCCAGCTCATGGTTCTTCTCAACCAGCAACTCGGGCGCGCCATAGGGACGGACGAAGATCGGGTTCGCATAGAACCAGACGTTCGACCACGCCTGCACGTCGTTGGTCACCTTCTTCACGCCGTTCACCGTTCCCAGATGCGACGGGCACGCCGCATCGGTGCAGCTGACGCTGGCGTTGTTGAGATCGAGCAGCGGGTTGCCGGCGCTGTCGGACACGTTCGGCGTCGCCGGCGGAATGTTGGTTCCGCGGGCGCGAATGTAGAAGGGCTTCGTGCTCGCGATGAAGGTGGTCGTGAAGCTGAAACGGGTCGATCCGTCGCGCAGCCTGTAACTCGTCATCTTGGCGGTCTGGATCTGCTTGGCGATCTTGGCCGAGGCGTTGTAGACGACGGCCGCCCCGGCGACACCGGCCGCATTGGCGACGGCGTAGCCCGTGGCACCCGGCGCGATCGGACCGGTGATGTCGCTCGTGATGAGATCGACGTGGTCGAGATACGGCTTGTTCAGCGGCCGTTTGATGCCGACGGGGAGCAGCAGCGGATTGTTGAAGCTGTACGGGCTGTTGTTCGAGACCGGAACGGTCATCTCCATCTCGAGCGTGACCTTCTCGCCCGGACGCACGAGGAGCGTCTCGCCCATCGTCTTCCAGTCGTAATCCCACTCTCCCTTGGCGCGGAACACCATGTCGGAGTCGATGATCTGGGCATTGACCGAGTACGAGTTGCCCGAGCGCATGCCGTCGATGATGGACTGCTGGTTGAAGCGCCGCTCATTCGGCACATAGAGCCGGGTATACTCGCCGGGGATGAAGTCCGCCGTCGTGCTGGCGTCGCGCGCGCCGTAAACGCCGCGGCTGTGCCAATCCGAGCTCTGGAAGACGAACACGTTGCGGCCTTCGCCGAGCAGGCCGTCCCACAGGCCGCCGACCTTGGCGGTGTAGACGCCGTGCATGCCATAGGTGCCGCCACCCACCGCGCCCGAGCCGTAGGAGCCCGAACCGCCGTTGAGGCCGCCCTCGGCCATGTGCCCGGGAGCCTCGATGCCGAATGCCACCGTCGGGCCGGCATTGTTGAAGTCGCGGAAATGCTCGATGTTGTAGCCGGCCGTGCCGGTCGGGTTGAACGGTCCCTGGCGCTCGGTGTGGGTCGGGATCGCGTAGGACTGCAGCGGATGATTGGCCTGCAGCCAGGCGATGCCGGCGACGGCCTTCTGGTGGCCGGCCGTACCGGAGTTGTTGACGTTGTCCTTGCCGGTCCAGATCGGATTGCTCTTGGCGTCGACCGGACCGATCGCGTCGGTGTCGGCGCGGTCGAAGCGATACTCGAACTCGGCCATCTTGTCGGCATTGCCGTAGCCACCGGGATTCTGGCCGGCGATCACGGCGACGTCGCCATGTTCGTGACCCGGCAGGATCCATTCCAGGCCCTCGACGAGCACCTTGTTGTAGGTCGCGGTGCGATTGACGATGGTCGGATACTCGATCTCCTGGATCGACTGCCAGCGCCACATCTTGGCGTTGGTGTCGGTGCCGTTGGGCGTGCCCTTCAGGCTGGCGATGGTGATGCCGTCGATGGTCTTGCCGAGCGTCTGGCTCCAATAGGTGGTCGTGTTGTCACCCGGAATGTTGGCGCTTGCGTCGCTGAAGCGGCAGTCCCGATTGCCCGAGCCGCCGTGGTTGCCGAGCGTGAACCAGTCGAGGTCGAAATTGGTGCCGCCCGCGGCCGCGGTGCCCTTGCCGACCGCGCGGTCGATCGAATAGCCGGCGGCCACCGAACCGTCCGCGCACGTATTGTGATTATGCATGTCGCCCGCGACATAAGGATTGTTCTTGCTGGTCTCGCCCCAGCGCTCGCCAGCGTCGGCGCTCTGCGACAGAGCCAGCGATACCGAGGCCGCTGTCAGCAGGATCGTCTTGGTGGATGGAACCATGTCGTCGCCCCTGAGAATTCAATAGAGTTCGAAACCGAAATCACAACGCAGTCTTGGTGCGCTTCGCGCGGCGAACAAACCAAAACTCGGAGACAGTTTGTTGAAGGATTTATTTTTCACGACGGTTGCCCTCGCAAACATCGTCGCCCCGGCCCGTTGCGAAATTTTTGTGACACCGCCGATTGCCCGGTGACAACTCCGAGCGTGCCGTTGCATATACGCGCCGCGCCTCGAGCGTGGTCTGAATTTGTAAAGAACCGATGTCAGCTCCTGCCATGTCGAATGCGGCGCAGACCTTCGAAGGCGCCTCTGCACACGCCGTTCTGCGAGACAGCGACAGTCACGTACACGCTCAGGATGCCGCCCCGGCGCGACCATGGCGCGCAACGGTTCGCGGGCTCGTGAGAGAGCCTCTCCTGCACTTCCTCGTTCTTGGCAGCTGCATCTTTGCAGCCGATGCGATCATGCATCCGCCGGCCAAGGAGGAGAAGGTCATCACGGTCACCAAGGCGCTGCGACAGTCCTTCATCGACACCTTTGACGAGGACAAGCAGCGCACGCCGAGCGAGGCCGAGCTGCAGAAGATGGTCGAGGCCTGGGTCGCGAGCGAAATCCTCTACCGCGAGGGCAAGGCGCTGGGCGTCGATCGCGGCGACGAAATGATCCGCGAGCGCGTCGCCTTCAAGCTGCAATACCTGATCTTCGATCAGGTCCGCGTAGCGCAGCCGAGCGAGGAGCAGTTGCGGGCATGGTTCGCCGAGAACCACGCCCGGTTCGACGAACCGGAGCGCGTCAGCTTCTTCATGACGCCGCCCGTGGACGAAGCCACGGCCCGCCGGCAGCTCGACGAAATTCGCGACCAGCGTGAATCCGAAGAACTGAGCGAGCAGACCCGCGCCATTCTCGATCGCCCGGTTCCGAGCCTGTCGCCAGGGTTCGGCGACGGCTTCGCGGATGGCCTGCTCAAGAGTCCTTTGAATCAATGGACGGTGCTGCAGTCGAAGGACGGCTGGCACGTCGTGCGGCTCGACGCTCGAAAGCCGGGCGCGCCGGCGAAATTCGAGGACGTGCGCGATGATGCCGCCAAGATGTGGCACACCGAGGAGACACGCAAGCAGGCGTGGGAAGCCGTGAGCCGGCTCAAGACCAACTACACGATCAGGTACGAGCCGTGACCGGCTTGCGCGCCCTGCTGCTGATGCTGGCGGCGTTCGTCGCGCTGCTCGCCCCGCGGCCGGCGGCGGCGCACCAGGCGACGCTCGGCGTCCTCGAGTTCCGGGAGATGCGCGCCGGCGTCTATATCGGGCGCTGGACGACATTGCCGAAAGACGGCGCCAACCGGATCGAACTCAAGATGCCGCCGCATTGCCTGCTGCGCCTGCCGGAGCTCAATTGCGGCGACAAGGGTCTGGTCGGGCAGATGACGATCGCCAATCTGGGCGAGGACATGTCGGCGGCCATCATCCGCGTGACGTCGATGACCGGCGAGACGCGCAGCTATACGATCTCGGCAGCTAATCCGGTGGTGACCGTCCTCGGCACCGACGCTCCCACGCTCGACACCTGGCTGGAGCTCGCGCGCAGCTACGTCAATCTCGGCATCGATCACATCCTGCTCGGCGCCGACCACCTGCTGTTCGTACTCGGCCTGATCTGGATCGTGAATGGCGGCTGGCGTCTGCTCAAGACCATCACGGCCTTCACCGTCGGACATAGCGTCTCGCTGGCGGCAACGGCGTTCGGCCTGATCGGCGTGCCCGAGGGCCCGCTCAACGCCTGTATCGCGCTCAGCATCGTGTTCGTGGGTGTCGAGATCGTCAAGCAGCAGCGCGGCGAGGTCGGACTGACCGCACGCTATCCCTGGGCCGTTGCGTTCAGCTTCGGCCTGGTGCACGGCATCGGCTTCGCCAGCGCGCTCGCCGGCCTTGGGCTGGAGCGGCGAATTCTGCCAGCCGCGCTGCTGTTCTTCAATGTCGGCGTCGAGATCGGCCAGATCCTGTTCGTGCTGCTGGTGCTGGCACTGATCTGGGCGCATCGGCAGCTCAAGGCGGAGTTGCCGCGCTGGGGCGCCGAGCTGCCCGCCTACGCGATTGGCTCGGTATCGATGTTCTGGTTCCTGGGCCGGCTCGTGCGCGTGCTGGCAGCCGCATGATCAATGAGGGAATCATGACCGCTCGCAAACGCCTGCAAGCCGTGCTGGGCCTTGCCCTGCTGTCGGCCGCCAGCGCGACTCCTTGTCTGGCGCATGAGCAGACGGGGGTCGGCGGCGGGTTGGCCAGCGGCTTGCTGCACCCCTTGACCGGAACGGACCACCTCGTCGCGATGGTGGCCGTCGGCATCTGGGGCGCGCAACTCGGCGGCGCAGCGATCTGGGTGTTACCGGTCGTGTTTCCGCTGGTGATGGCGCTCGGCGCCGTGGCGGGAATCCTCAAGATCGCACTGCCCGTTCCAGAGCTCGTCATCGCGCTCTCGGCGCTGGTGCTCGGACTTGCGGTCGCCTTGCGCGTCCGCGTCCCGTTCGCGGCCGCCGCTGCGATCGTCGCGATCTTCGCCATCTTCCATGGCCATGCGCATGGCGTCGAGCTTCCCACCGCGGCGAACCCGATGGCCTATGGCTGCGGCTTCGTCGTCGCGACCGGTCTGCTCCACGCCTGCGGCATCACCATCGGCGCGCTGGCGCGCTGGCCCGGCGGCGAACGGCTCATCCAGGGCGTCGGAGCGGCCATTGCCGCGCTTGGTAGCTACTTCGTGGCGGCGAGCCTTGGGGCGATCGCATGAGGAACGTCCATCTGAGCACGCGTGTGAGCACGGCCCTGCTGGCAGCGCTGCTGCTGCTCACGCAGGCCGGCGTCGCCGACGCGCACATCGTCTCGGCCCGGCTCGGCGACTTCTATGCGGCCGCCCTGCATCCGCTGCTGACGTTGCAGGACATCGTCCTCTGGGGCGCGCTCGGGGTCCTGGCCGGCTCTCTGGGCGCTGCACGTGGACGCTGGCTCGTGGTCATCTTTCCGCTCGGCCTGTGCGCGGGACTTGGGCTTGCGATCACGATGAACCTTGCTCCCCCGCCTCCCGTCGTCGACGCGGCCACGATCCTCGGTCTCGGACTGCTGCTGGCGACAGCGCTGCGGCTGCCTTTGGCCGTTCTCGGCCTGGTCGCATTCGGCCTCGGCCTCATGCGCGGCGCCGCGAATGCCGGCGAGCTCGTGCCACAGACCGATCTGCTGCTCTACGTGGCCGGGCTCGCCACCGCGGGCTACGTCGTCATCACGCTGGTGATGGCCCTCACGCTCATCTTCAGACGTCCGGACACCGAACCGGTCTCGCATTGGCGCGGAATTGCCGTGCGCGCCGCGGGCGGTTGGGTCGCGGCAGTCGGCCTGATGATGGCGGGGCTATCGCTCGCCGCCTGAGCATGCCTATGCTGCGGTGATCGAGGGCTTGCGAATCCGGGCTGCGTGGCGACCACCATCAACATCCTCTGTCTCGTCGTGCTGATCCTCGCCGGCGCCGGCCTGATCCGGGCCGATCTGCGCGACGGCATCCTGCCGGACTGGATGAATGCGCTGGTGGCGGCAAGCGGTTTCATTCGCACGCTGGCGCTGGAGGATCTGGCGCAGGCCTTGTGGGACATCGCAGCCGGGCTGGCGGTCGGCGCGGCGCTGCTGCTGCTGCGCCGGCTCTATGCGATGCTGCGCGGCAGGCAGGGATTGGGTCTCGGCGACGTCAAGTTTCTGATGGCGGCCACGCTCTGGACGGGACTGACGGAGCTTCCGATCGTGCTACTGATCGCGACGACGACGGCGCTCGCAGCCGTCCTGGCTCTCTCCATCGCCGGGCGAAGCATGACCGGGCAGACCGCGCTGCCATTCGGTCCATTTCTCGTCATCGGCCTCGCGGGTGCGCTGCTGTTGCAGGGCGAGGGCTGGTCGATCATGCCGCTCTGAGGACCGTGGCGACACGTTCAGCGCGCACGTCGCGCCCCCCTGTCCCGTCCGCCAGTCGGAATCGATGCCGTGCCGGCCTCGCTACCGGCGATGGATCCGAGCTGCGGCATCATCACGTTCACCGTCTCCAGATTCTTCTGCAGCATCGCTTCCCGAGGCTTCAGGGAATGCAGCAGCCACCCCTCATACGACGCACCGACCCGCAATCGCAGCGGCTTCTGCGATGCCGGATCGACGAAGATGCCAAAGCTTTCCTCGTCGCCGATCACGGTCCCGACGAGCTGCAGGCTCGGCCGTTCCGGTTCGGGCGGCGGCGGAGGCGGCGGTAGCTGCATCACAGCAACCGGTGCCGCCACCGCAGGCGGGCGGCGCGATGCCGAGAAGATCGGGCGGTCGCGGGTCGCCGACAGCGCGGTGAGCGGAACGTCCCACAACGGATTGGCGCTCCGCGCAACCGCCGCTGCGGCGGGCGCCTGCGCCGGATCGGCCGTCGGCGAGGCGAAACCATTGCTGCCAGGCAAGGCTTGCGCCGACGACGCGGGTTCGGGCGCACCCGGCTCCTCGGCCACTGCGCGCGTGGGAGAGCCTTCGGCCAGCAAAGCAATGGCGAGCGCAACGGCGCATGAGGTGGCGGGCGATCGCATCACACTTTTCCCTGCCATTGACCCGAGACCGTGACCAGCACCCGCAGCCGCCCTGCTCCGCTCTCGGCCGCCGCCAGCGGCTGCTGAACGTGCAACTGGTCGACGAACAGGAACGGCAACCCGGCCTCGATGTCATAGAGCAGCTGTTGCAGCGCCGGCTGTTCGAGCTCGCAGCTGGCCACGACGCTGATCAGGCTCGTCGTCGCGCGCGCCGCCGGGAGATCGACCTGGGTCGACAGCACGCTGCCGCCAACCCTGGTGACCGCCTCCGTCAAGCGCTGCACCAGCGCGGCGCCGGCGACCGTGACCGTGGGGCCCTCGACGAACACCGATCCGCCGGGGGACGAAGTGCTCGTCGCCGCACCGCCGCCGGGGCGTTTCCGCACCGAGAACTGCGCCAGCTGCGCGTTGGCGTCATTGAGCTGGGCGCGCTTGTCGAGCTGGTCGATGATGGCGGCGGCGCCGAGCCAGATCAGTCCGATGATCGTTCCGACATAGAGCGCTGCAGCCGCAGCCGGTGAGCTCACGAAGTTCTTGCGCAGCGAGGTCGACCAGCTCATGCCGGGTCTCCGAAATAGGCGTTGATGCGCGCTTCGACGTGGAAACGTTCACCGGCCTCCCCTGGACTCCGCGTCGTCGGCGCGTAGAAGGTGGCCCGGCTGAATTGCGGCGACTGTTCGATCAGGCGGATGAGGGCGGGTGCGTCCTGGGTCACGCCCGATATCTGCAGCCGGTCGTTTTCGACGTGCAGCTCGGTCACATACGTATCGTCCGGAAGGATCTTCGACAGGGTGTCGAGCACCATCACGCTCGCGGGGCTCGTCTGCTTGCGCTTGGCGAGAAGCCCGTCCGCGGCGGAGGCGGCTCCGATCGCCGGCCGCAGCGCCGCGCGCAGCCGCGTCACCTGCGCCTGCGCATCCTCGAGCTCACCATCCATCAGCGCGCCCGTCAGGGTCGTGGCCACCAGCAGCACAGCCGTTGCCGCGGCGACAGACAGCCAGCCGAGTTTGAGCACGTGGCCGAGATCACGACCACCTGCGAACGCCGAGCGCAGCGACGCCTTGTAGATCTGGACCGGCGCCGCGTCGGGCGAGCCATCATCGGCCGAGATGGCGATTGTCGCGGCGCCGACATCGGCTGCGAACGCGAGCAGCGGCTCGGTCGATGCGCGCCTGGTCGCAACCAGCGTCAACGTGATCCGATCAGGCGCCGCGGCGCGGGGAGCACTGAAGCCATAGACGGCCTGGTCGAGGGTCCAGGGCGTGAACCTGCCGATCTGGGTCCGGATCATGCCCTCCAGGAACGGCTCGGCCTGCCTGGGAAAATCGAGCGGACGGACCAGCACCATTTCCGCGGTGAGATGGACTTCGAGCGTGCAACCGCGCAGCGCCTTCAACCACTCCGCCGGGAGCGCGCCAGCACCGCCGTTCGCCAAATTCATGGAAGTCTGCGAGAGCGCAGGCCTGCCTTGCGGCGGCGGCTGCATCGTCAGGGCGATATGATCGGGCCGATCGTAGCTGACGCGGACGCGTGGGCGCCGGAGCTGCCAGTCGGCGACCGCTTCGATCGCGGTGGCCACCGTCGCCGTCCACGCCGTCAGTCCGCGTTCGAGCATCTCGGTCAGCTTCATGGCAGTCGCCGCGCCTGCAGCGCGCTCCTTGGCTGCGGCCCCTCGTCCTGCCGCGCCAGCAGCCGGTATGGCTCGTCGCCTTCTCCAGGCACGATCACCGCCGTCGCGGCATGGTGCAGTCCGCCCGCGGGACCGACGAGGATGCGCAGCCGAACCGCCTTGCTCTTGCCCTTGGCGGATTCCGTCGCGGCCGGCCCCAGCGCCCTGGCGAGTGCATCGCCGTCCTGCGACTGCGACGTCCGGGTCTCGAGGAAATCCTTCAGGACCAAAGGCGTCATTCCTGGCAGTGCCGCCACCGCTTCCGGCGCGGCAAGCGTCGCATCGATGCCCGGAGAGCCGTTGAAGACCGTCACCAATGGGAGCACGCGATCGACCAGCGACGCGGGCATGCCGAGGACGAGCGCGAGTTCGCCGACATGCGCGAACGGCGCAAGGCGCGGCACCCGCTTGAGGCCGGCCGCGGCATAACGCGCCTCCTCCGCCTGCGCCTTCGCGGCATCGGTCGGCTTGGAGCGCCACGCGACGACGCGCTCGGCATAGTCCTTCGCAGCATCGCGCTCACTGCCCATCGTGACGAAGAGATTCTCCAGCATGTCCTTCGAAGCCGCGTTGAGATCGATCCGCGCCGCCTCGCTCACGAACGACACCGCGATCTCGTTGCTCCCGAGCATGAGCCGGAAGCCGCCCTGTCTGGGCCGTTCCTCTTCTTTCGAGAGCATCAGTCGATAGGCGGACAATTCGATCGCCGCCGTCACCAGCGCATCGGCCGCGACGGCCTCGTCTTCGAGCCGCAGCAGCCGCGCCGAGCTTCCCAGTTGCTGCGACACGATCACAACGAGGGCCGCGAGTGCTGCCAGCATCCACAACGCAGCGATGAGGATGAAACCATCCTCATTGCTGTGCCGACCGACAGAGCCATGGCTGAGAGGGTGCCGCATCATCAGTCGATCGGGTCGTTCTGGTTCGGCTTCGGCGGTTCGGCCGTCGCCTGTGGACGGTTCGCATTCGCCGCCATTCCACTGACCGCGGGGCCGGCCGGCGTATCGACCGCGATACGGACCGCGCCGACCACAACAGGCAAGCCGCCGCGGCTATCATCGACGACGGTCATGCGCACCGCGAACGGCAGCTTGGTCGCATCGCGCCACTCGGTAGTCCAGGTCATCGTCCGATCCGCATAAGCAAAGGACATCCGGAACGGCGGCGACAGCAGCATGACTGGATCTGTGAAACGGTATTGCTCCGCCACGGTCTGACCGACCGGCACCGGCGCGAACGCGGCATGAGAGCGCCGCAATGCGCGGTCACCCCCGGCGCCCTCCTCCCCGATGCGCACGACGTCGAGACCATGTCCGGCGTTGGGGCCGATCTCCGTGCGGACAAACATCGCGGAGAATTCCTGGCCTATGAACAACGGCCCCTTCTGCTCGCGATCGGCCGGCACGAACAGCGCAGCAGCAAAATCATCGCCGGCCCGGCGCAGCGCTGCGGCCACCATCTCGGCCCGTTGCACCCGATCCAGTCCGCGCGTCCAGGCCGGCAGCCATTGCGCGGTGACGGCGACCAGCGCCGACAGCACGATCCCCGCAATCGCCAGCGCGCCGAGCGCCTCGATCAGGGCGAAGCCCGCCTTGCTGCCAGGATCGAATCGCGTCGTCATCAGCGCGCTCCCCGCGCCAGCCGGACCGTCTGCACCTCGGCGACGGCGCCCGCCCCCGTTCGCACGCGCAAGGTGACGGCCTCGGGCATCCAGCCCTGCTGCCCGGCCGGCTGTCCCCAATCGCCACCGAGCGGGTCGATCTGCAGCACGACCGAACCGGAGCCCGAACGTTGCTCGATGACGCCCGGCTGCAGCCGCGCGCGATCGGCGAGCGCGGTGGCGACCGCGAGCCTCATGTCGGCGACGAGTGTGACGTGCTGCTCCAGCTTGCGGACGCTGATGGCGTTGCGCGACACGACGGCCCCGATCGCGGCGAGCGACACGCTGACGACGGCGAGCGCGACCAGCACCTCGATCAGCGTGAAGCCGGCCTGGTCGTGATCCGCCGTGTTGCGATCAACCATGGGCGAGTGCGCGCGGAACAATGTCGACCCTCCCCGTCAGCCAATTGACTCTGATCTCCAGGCTAAGATCAGCGTGCGATAATGTGATCGCCCCTCCGCAGGACAGACCGTCGGGAAGGAAGCTGATCGCCGCCAGCGCCGGACGGTGCTGACAGCTGCGCGGCAGCACCGCCTGAAAGCCGACATCCTCCGGCAGCCTCAGCGCGGCCCTGCCGTCACCGGAGCGGATGAGCCGGCGCGCCGTGTCGATCTGCGTATCGACGCGCAGCCCGATGCGCATCGACATCGCACGATCGGACTTCAGAAGCGTCACGGCCTGCAGCGCATAGGCCTGCAGCCGCGGGCGCGACGTCTGCCGCGGCAGATCGGGCAGCGCGACCGACGCCAGCAGCGCGACGATCGCGAGCACGCAGACCATCTCGAGCAGGGTGAAGCCGCGCTGCGCTTCGTCATTCATTGCGTGCGCTCGTCTGCGTCCCGAGCGTGATGTCCGCCGCGCTGCCGCTGCCGCCTTCCTGTCCGTCCGCGCCATAGGACAGGATGTCGTATGGACCGCGTTCGCCCGGCGCGCGATAGACGTAGGCCGCATTCCACGGATCCTTCGGCACGGCGCCGCCCCTGAGATACGGTCCGTTCCAGGCGGTCTGGCCCGGCGGACGCTGCGCCAGTGCGGCGAGTCCTTCCGAGGTCGAGGGATAGCGGCCGACGTCGAGGAAGTAGAGGTCGAGCGCGCTGGAGAAGCTCTGCAGCTGAATCCGCGCCGCCTTGGTCTTGGACTCGCTCAGATAGTTCAGCACGCGCGGTCCGATCAGCCCCATGATCAGCCCGATGATCGTGATCACGACCAGCATCTCGACCAGCGTGAAGCCGCGCTCGTTATCGCGCGATCGCAGCGCGCTGATCGGCCGAGCCGGTCGGTCTTGCGTGTCTGAACTCATGTCATTCTCCTGGATGTGCGGTCAGCCGACGAGTTGCGTCACGGAAAGAAGCGCCGTCATGATCGAGACGATCAGTCCGCCGACCACCACGCTGATGAGGAGGATAGCCGCGGGACCGACGATACCCACGATGCGGTCGAGGCCGCGCTGCAGCTTGGCTTCGTAGAACTCGGCGATGCGGGCGGAGAGCGTCGGCAACTGCCCGGTCTCCTCGCCCAGCCGCAGCATGCGCAGCGCCATCGGCGGCAACATGTTGTCGGCCGACAGCGCCTGGGACAGCTTGCCGCCATGACGCACGCGATCTGCGGCCGCGGACCAGGGAGCGCGCAACGATGTCACCGCCATCACGTCGACGAGAATGCGCAAGGCCGCGGTCAGGGTGACGCCGCAGCCGAGCAGCAGGCCGAGATTGCGGCAGAACAGGCTGGTCCGATAGAACATCAGGATGCTGCCGATCCCCGGCGTCAGCGCCAGGATCCCGGTCAAGGCGGCGCGAACCGCGGCTTGACGTAACAGCCACCAGCCCGATGCGAGCAGCGCCGCGCAGCCGAGCGCGATCGCGGCCGCATTGGCGCGCATGATGTCGGACAGCGTCATGAAGAAGCCGAGCGCGGTATCGGCGCGTCCGCCGAAATCCCTGAGCACCGCGGAGAATTGCGGCAGGACCGCCACCAGGAAGAACAGCATCACGCCGATCGCCGCGAGGAAGACGAAGGCGGGATACTGCATCGCATCGGTCAATTTCCGCCGTGTCGCCTCGGAGCGCTCGCGTTCGCCGGCCAGCGCGGTCAGGACCTGATCCAGCGTGCCCGACGCCTCGCCGACGCGCATCAAGGCGACATACATCGGCGAAAACAGCCGCGGCTGGGCCGCCGCCGCGTCGCCAAAGCTCTCACCGGCCATGATGGCGGCGCGCAGCCGCGCCACCACGGGACGGAGACGACCGATATCCGAATCGCTCGACAACAGGTCGAGCGCATCGTCGAGCCGCGCCCCAGCCTTGAGCAGCAGGGCGAGATCGCGCGTGAAGGTCGTCACCTCGGCCGCAGACGGACCGCCGAACGATAGTCCAACCGACGAAGCAGCGCCCGCCTTCTCCTCGACGGCTTCGATCGGCAGCAGTTGCAGATAGGAGATGCGCCGCTCGACCTCGCCGCGCGAGGGCGCCTCGAGCGAGCCGACGACGATCTCTCCGGACTGGGTCAGGGCGCGATAGCGGTAGTTCGGCACGATCCACCTCAGCGCGCGACCAGGACACGAAGCAGCTCGGACGCCGAGGTGACGCCGGCGCGGCACTTGGCGATGCCGTCGTCGAGCATCGTCGTCATGCCCTCCTGAATGGCCCGCCGGTCGATGGCGAGACCGTCGGCGCTGTCGGCGATGAGTTCGCGCACTCCGCCGGTCAACTCGAGCAGCTCGAACACACCGACACGGCCGCGATAGCCCGCTCCGCCGCAGCGCTCGCAGCCCGTCGGATGCCAAATGGTCTCGCCGGGAGCGAGGCCGAGATGGCCGAAGCGCGGATCGTCGCGACACGTCTCTTCGTCGAGCGGCTTCGGCGTCTTGCAGTGATCGCAGAGCTGGCGCACCAGGCGCTGGGCGATCACGGCACGCAAGGTCGATCGCAGCAGAAAGCCTTCGACGCCGAGATCGAGCAGCCGCGGCACCGCCGCCGCCGCCGTCTCGGTATGCAGCGTGGTCAGCACGAGGTGGCCGGTCAGCGCGGCATGAACCGCCACATGGGCCGTCTCACTGTCCCGGATCTCGCCGACCATGATGACGTCGGGGTCCTGACGCACGAAGGAGCGCAGCGCGCTGGCAAAGGTCAAACCGATCGCCGGCTTGATCTGCGACTGGTTGATGCCGGGGATCTCGTATTCCACCGGATCTTCGACGGTCAGGATCTTGCGTTCGGGCGTGTTGAGCATCGACAGGATCGTGGCGAGCGTCGTGGTCTTGCCGCTGCCCGTTGGTCCCGTGATCACAATCATCCCGTGCGGCAGGGTCATCAGACGCCGCAGCGCCGCGTCGTCGCGCGCGGACAGACCGAGCCGGCTCGCGACCAGTTGCGAGCGATCCTTCGGCAGGATGCGCAGCACCGCCGATTCACCGTGCTGGGTCGGCATGATCGCGACGCGGACGTCGATGTCGGTTCGCCCGGCCCGAATCCGAGCGGCGCCATCCTGCGGCAGGCGCCGCTCGGCGATGTTGAGGCCGGCGACGATCTTGATGCGCGAGATCACGGCCTGCGGAAGCACGCCGGCTGGCGCCGTGATCGGACGCAACAGGCCGTCCACTCGCAGCCTGACGACGAGCCCGGTCGAGAACGGCTCGATGTGGATGTCGCTGGCGCGCATCTCCACCGCCTTCTCGATGAGATCGTTGACGGCGCGCACCACCGGCGCGCCGCTCGCGAGATCACGCAGACTTTCGACGTCGTCGTCGCGGAGGTCCTGGGTGGGCGTGATCCCGGCTTCGTCCGCTTCGCCAAGCCTCTGGTCGAGGACGACGGCAATGTCTTCGTGGGACGCGACCTTGACGATCGTGTCCGCGCCGAGCACGAGTTCGGCGGCCCGGCGCACCGCCTGATCGGTCGGATCGGCCATCGCGAACACGGCCGTGCCTTCGGACGTCCTGTAGGGATAGCCGAGCACCTCGCGCAGGAAGCGGTCGGAGAATTCATCGACTGCCGGCGCAGCCGCCATCAGCTCGCGCAGGCTCGCGCGCTGCAGGCCGGTGAACCGAGCCGCCTCCTCCGCGAAGACCTCGGCGGTGAGGCCGAAGCAGTCCCACAACGCCGCCTGCGGCTGATCGGCCGCCCCACCGCTGCCAGGCGCCGACGGATGCCGCTGTCGCAGATGGGCCTGGAACTGGGTCGACAGTGTACCGCTCATGGCGTGATCCGGATGCCGCCAGGGCGGCACGACGTCTCGGCCCACGCAACTGGCTACCAACCTTATCGATCGCGAACATGACGGCTGTACGAATGCAGCCGACGCCGACAAATCCGACACACATGCAGCGCAAAGGCCGGCGGCCCAGGGCTGCGATACATAAGTGTCATCTTGGACCGCTATGCAGCTGCGAGGTCCAAACGAGACGCGTTCCTGTTTCGACCCGTCAACACGAGTAGATCGGCAAGTCCATGTTTCGTATCGGCAATCGAAGCCGTTCCGCTGCGGTTGTCAGTCCTGCCCTGTTGCTTGCGATCGGGGTCCTGGTCGCGTCCTGCAACATGGCGACGCTCGGCACGCAGGCGGGCGCGCCGGCGGATGTCGATGTCATCGACAAGGTTCGCTCGCTCGATATCCTGCCGCGCGATAGCCAGCCGGTCGGCTCCATCCAGGGCCGCCCCGAAGTCGAGCGCGCCACGGCGCGGACCTATCAGGGCACCGTGGTCCAGGAGGTCGCAGAGATCAGGCCGCAACCGGCGGCTGACGGCAAAGGCTACGACCTCAACTTCGAGAATTCGCCGATCGCGCTGGTTGCGAAGGTCGTGATCGGCGACATCCTCGGCGCCGGCTATTCCATCGATCCGCGCGTGCAGGGCAGCGTCAGCCTGGTTTCGGCGCGGCCGGTGCCCAGATCTGATATCCTGTTCGTGCTCGAAAGCGCGCTTCGCCTGTCGGGCGTCGTCCTGGTGCGCGAAGGCGGCGGCTACAAGCTGACGCCGCTCGGCGACGCCATCGGCGCCGGCAGCGTCGACAGCGAGGCCGCCCGCGCCCAGCCAGGCTACGGCATATCGGTCGTGCCGCTGCAATATGTCGGCGCGCAGACCATCCTCAAGCTGATGGACAGTTTCGCCACGCGCGCCGGCAGCGTCCGCGCCGATGCGACGCGCAACCTGCTGCTGATTCAAGGCACCGGCGCCGAGCGCCGCACGGCGATCGAGACCGTGTTGAGCTTCGACGTCGATTGGATGCGTGGCCAATCCGTCGGCATCTTTCCGATCAGCAATTCGGCGCCGGAGCCGCTGGTCGCCGAGCTCGAGAAGATCATGGACACCGGCGACAATGGCCTCAGCCAGAATCTGGTGAAGCTGCAAGTCGTGAGCCGCCTCAACGCGATCATGGTGGTGACGCGCAAGCCGGCCCTGCTGCAGGCCGCGGCGACCTGGATCCGCCGGCTCGATCAGGCGGACTCCGGACGCACCAGCGTCCACGTCTACCGGATCCGCTACGGCGATGCGCGCCAGCTCGCAAAAGTCCTCACCGACATGTTCGGAGGCGCCTCCTCCTCCACCGACAGCGCCGACGGCCAGGTTGCTCCGGGCTCGGACGGCGCGACGACCTCGGTCGCCGACCGGCTGTCGTTCAACACCAACGCGACGGGATCGTCGGGCTCAAGCACGAATGCATCGAGCCGGGCGCAAGGCGCGACCGGCCTGTCCGGCATGCAATCGCCGAGCAGCAGTTCCGGCAGCACGCCAACCTCTCCCTCGACCGGACTGGAATCGCGCAGCGGCGGCAGCGGCCAGGCGCTGATGCCGAACGTCCGCATCACCCCGGACACCGTCAACAACTCGCTGCTGATCTACGCCGACCGCGAGAACTACCGCATCATCTCCAGCACCTTGCAGCAGCTCGACCAGCCGGTGCTACAGGTCGGCATCGATGCCACCATCGCCGAGGTGACGCTGACCAACGAATTGTCCTACGGCGTCCAGGCCTATCTTTCGAGCAAGGCGCTCGGCCTCGGCACCGACAAGGGCTCGATCACCAACACCCAGACCACGTCGGTCGCGACGGCCACGACGTCGGCGGCGGCGACGGCGCTGATCAACCGCGCCCTTCCCGGTTTCAACTTCCTGATCGGAAGCGAGTCGTCGCCCAACATGATCCTGGACGCACTCCACACCGTAACCAGCGTCAAGGTCCTCTCCAATCCGTCGCTGGTGGTGATCAACAATCAGACTGCGACGTTGCAGGTCGGCGACGTCGTGCCGGTCTCGACCGGCAGCGCCACGGTGCTGTCGTCGAGCAACACCGTCGTCAACACCATCGACTATCGCAACACGGGCATCATCCTGCGCGTCGTGCCCAGGATCGCCGCCAACGGCAATGTGCGGCTGGAGGTCGAGCAGGAGATCAGCAATGTCGCGGCGCAGTCCGCATCGAGCCTCACTCCCACCGTCTCACAGCGCAAGGTCAAGAGCGCGATCTCGGTGGCCAACGGCCAGACCGTGCTTCTGGCCGGCCTGATCAGCGAGCAGCAAAACGGCAATCGCAACGGCATTCCCGGATTCGACGAGATTCCCGTGCTGGGCGATGCGTTCTCGCATCAGGGCAAGAAGGGTACGCGGACCGAGCTGATCATCTTCATCAGGCCGCAGATCATCCGGGACGGCAGCGATGCGCATCAAGTGGCTGAAGAACTGCGTTCGAAGCTCCGCGGATCGGTCGGAGCGAGTATCACGGATGATCTGCGTGTCCGCACCAGCCGCTGATCTCAATCGTTCGACGATCCGGCGCCGCATCCTGGCGCTGGCCGCGGCCTGCCTGCTGCTCGGACCGCTGTCGTCGGGCGCGAAGGCCGACTCGATCGGCGCCGCCCGCAGCGCCTATGCGCGCGGCGACTTCGTGCGCGCCGTCCGGGTATTGACGCCGCTCGCGCTGCGCGGCAATCCGCAGGCGCAGGCCATGCTCGGCTTCATGTACGAAAACGGCTTCGGCACGCCGCAGGCCTACGTCGTCGCCAGCGATCTCTACTGTCAGGCCGCAGCCGCCGGCAATCCGTTCGGCCAGGCCATGCTCGGCCTGATGTACGACAAGGGCCACGGCGTTCCGCAGGATGTCGTGCTGGCCTACAAATGGCTCGATCTCGCGGCCGCCCACGCCAGCCGTGCCCAGCGCAGCTACTACCTGCGGCTGCGCAACGCCATAGCCTCCAAGATGTCGACGAGCCAGATCGCGCAGGGACAGGCGCTCGCGCTGGGGTGGATTCCCGGGCAGCTCTGAGCCGCAGCGCCGAACAGGGACGTTCGCGCCAACGGCACGGGCGCCAAACACATGGTGAAGCAACGACAGCCCTGAGCGCCGCGTGATCGCCGACGCTTGCGGCCGGTTGCTCGCTGACGCGTGCCTCCGAGCGGGCATCTTAGCTAAAATGCAAGACGGATTTTATTGGCCTTCCGCCCGTCGGCGCCCTCGAGTCACATGTTTCATTTGCGTTGACGCAGTCCGACGAGGCTCCGAGCCCGCCGCTCATCGAAAAATTCAATCAGTTCTTGTTCGTTAGACGAATATCACCTATGGTTGCGTCATTGCGAGATACCGCGTCATTTCATTGCGGGAGGAAGCTATGCGGGGGATGGTCGAGTCCTGTTCAAAGCTTCATGATTTCGGACAGATATTTCGAACGATCCTGAGGCTTGTGTTTGGTGCGCTCGCCGCAAGCCTTGTAACGCCGGCCGCGGCCGCGGTCTGCGACGGCCGTCGCACCCTGCATGCCGACGTCGTCGCCCTCGACCAGCCGATGATGATCAACCGCCTCGGCACCAATCGGCCGCAGGGCATGATGTACGCATTGCGCCGCGACATCGTCGCCATCGATCCGGCGCGAGGTCTGATCCCAGGCAATGTTCAGCTCCGTTCCGACAAGCGCCCGCGCCCCCTGGTGTTGCGCGTCAATGTCGGCGACTGCCTGAAGATCGACTTCCAGAACCTGCTCGCCGCAGCGCCAAAAAGTCTGCAGCAGCCGGTGACGCGGACCGCGTCCATTCATGTGACCGGCCTCGAGCCCGCGGCCGCGATCGCCGATGACGGCTTCGATGCCGGCTCCAATCCCGACGGACAGGTTGCGCCAGGCGGCCGGCGGACCTACACGCTGCGCGCGCCGGCCGAAGGCACGTTCCTGATGTACAGCCCAGCGGGCGACTTCAATGGCTTCGCCACGACCCAGCAGATGGCGGGTTTGTTCGGCGCGGTCAATGTCGAGCCGGCCGGGTCGGAATGGTATCGCAGCCAGGTCACCCAAGCCGATCTCGCGCAGGCGACCAAGGCGATGCGGAACGGGCAACCCCTCATCGACTACGAAGCCCGCTACCGCGACGGGCCGCGCCGTGGCCAGCCGGTGCTGGCCATGACCGACCGTGACGAGATCATAGCCTCCGACCTTACCGCGCTGATTACGGGGCCGCGCCACGGCCGCTTTGCCAAGGGCAGCCGTCCCACCGCCAATCCGACATTGTTGCCGGATCGCGAGGCGCCGTTCCGCGAGATCACGTCGATCTATTCCGAATCGCTCGACCTGGTCCAGGCGTTTCCCGACTACTACACCACGCCCCTCACCAATCTGGTGGTGAGCGGCGGAGGTGACGGCTTTGCCATCAACTACGGTGCCTCCGGCATCGTCAACGAGGTCCTCGCCAATCGGCTCAAGATCGGACCTGCGGCCGACTGTCCGGAATGCAAGTTCGAGGAGTTCTTCCTGAGTTCATGGCCGGGCGGCGATCCCGGCCTCGTCGTCGACATCCCGGCCAACCTCAACTGCGTGGACGATTGGCTGTCGAACGTCGCGACCTCCACGCCCACGGCGCAGACGGCGAACGCGTCGATCACGAGCCCCAGCTGGGGGACGCAGGGCTGCCGCAACGCCGATACGCCGCGCATCAAGCCGACCAAGGCGTTCTATCCGGACGATCCGTCGAACGTCTACCACAGCTATCTCGGCGATCACGCCATCTTCCGCGTGCTGCACGCCGGTGCCTCGGTTCATCACGTGCATCATCACCACGCCCACCAATGGCTGTTTGCCCCGGACCAGCCGGGCAGCAACTATCTCGACAGCCAGGCGATCGGTCCGGGATCGAGCTACTCGATGGAGCTGGTCTATTACGGCTCCGGCAACCAGAATCTCACCGCCGGCGATTCGATCTTCCATTGTCATTTCTATCCGCATTTCGCCTCCGGCATGTGGGCGCTGTTTCGGGTCCACGATACGCTCGAACTCGGCACGGAGCTCGGCCCCGACGGTCGTCCACGGCCCGGCAGCCGCGCGCTGCCGGATCCTGAGATCATGGCCGGCACGCCGACGCCCGCCGTAGTGCCGCTGCCGACCTATGCCATGGCGCCGGCTCCGTCTGCCGTGGAGATCGCGCAGGGCCAGGTGCATTTCGCACGGAAGCCGGATCGAAACCCAGGCTATCCGTTCTTCGTGCCCGGGCTCGCCGGCCACCGCCCGCCGCATCCGCCGCTGGCCTTCGCGCAGGACAAGGGCAGCGAGCTCAATGGCGGCCTGCCGCGCCATCTCGTGCTGGGCGGCCACGTCGCGACCGAAGTGCACAGCCAGACCGACTACACCAAGAATCTCGATCGCATCGACGCGCTGCGCCTGCCCGAGAAAGGAACCGTGGTCGAGCAGCTCGCCATGGCCGCTCATGAGCAGCGCTTCCATCCCGGCATCACGCCCGAAGGCACGCCGGGCAACTTCGTCGAGACCGGGGCGCCGCGCGCGTCCGGCGCCCCCTTCGCCAATCCGACGCCGCTCGATCAGCAGACGGTTCCGAAGCGCCGCTACAAAGGGGCGGACGTGCAGGTCGACACTGTCTTCAACAAGGCAGGCTGGCACTATCCGCAGCAGCGCATGATGGCGCTGTGGCAGGACCTCAAGCCGTTGATCCGCGGCGACAAGCCGCCGGAGCCGCTGTTCGTGCGGGCCAACAATGGCGAGACGGTGGAATATTGGCAGACCAACCTGGTGCCGTCCTACTACGAGCTCGACGACTATCAGGTCCGCACCCCGACCGACATCATCGGCCAGCACATCCATCTGGTGAAGTTCGACGTGCTCGCGGCCGACGGCGCCGCCAACGGCTTCAACTACGAGGACGGCACGTTCAGTCCGCAGGAGGTGCGTGATCGCATCGACGCGCTCAACAAGCTCGGAGGCATGTGCGAACCGCAGCCGGGCTTCGTCGATGTGCCTGCGACCTGTCCGCCGGGCGCGCCTCGCGTTCCGAAGACCGTCACCTCCATTCCCGAACTCGGCGACGGTCCGGCCTCAGGCAGCCAGGAGTGGAAGGGCGCTCAGGCCACGGTCCGGCTCTGGTACGTCGATCCGCTGAAGGATCTGGCGCGGGAACGCTCCTACATGACCGTGTTCACGCACGACCATTTCTCGCCCTCGACGCATCAGGAGGCCGGGCTGTATGGCGGCGTGCTGATCGAGCCGGCGGGCTCGACCTGGACCAAGCCGGATGGCGCACCGCTCGGCCGGGGGCGCGACGATGGCGGGCCCACCAGCTACGCGGCCAACATCCTGCCGCCGGCCGGCAGTGCCGCGACCAGCTATCGCGAGTTTGCACTGGCCTGGGCCGATACGCAGCTGGTGTACGGCAACACGAGCCGGGCCCGGCCCGACTGCTATCCGACGCCCCCGAGCGCGCCCGGCTGCGTACCGCCAGTTGCTCCCGACAGCTACAGCGGCTGGACCGACGGTCCCAACGCCATCAATCCGGCCACGAACAGCGCCGGCAACCAGCCGCTGGTGATCGCCGATTTCGGCTCCGGAATATTCTCGATGAACTATCGCAACGAGCCGCTGCCGCTGCGTCTCGCCGACACGACCGACCGGCGCGCGAGTGACGCGGCGTGGGCCTATTCGTCGGTTCCTGGTCGCAATCCGCAATTTTCGGTGCAGCCGCCACTCGGCGGCCGGATCGATCCCGGCTGCACCGGCAGCGCCTGCTTCATCTTCCCGAAGACGCCGATCTCAGGCGGCATGAACGACGAGGATCCCTACACGCCGTTGTTGCGCGCCTATCCGCAGGACCCGGTGCAGATCCGGCTGCTGTCGGGCGGCTTCACCACCATGCACGATGTCATCACCCACGGGCTGCCGTGGAAGTTCGAGCCGTACAACCCGAATTCAGGCTGGCGCGAGAGCCAGCTCACGCTGCTGAGCGAGCATTTCGAACTGCACTTCACCGTGCCGCGGGCCGGCGACTATCTGTACAGCACGAGCGCCTCCTATGAGGGCATGACGAACGGGCTGTGGGGTCTGTTGCGCGCCGACGACGCGCTGCAGCCCGACCTCAGGCCGCTGCCGTCCAACCCCGCGCCGAAGAGCCTGCCCTTCACGCTGCCCGAGGTGTCGGCGACATGCCAAAACGGCAAGCGCTGCCTGCGCAAATTCGGCGTCACGGCGCTCACCATCGGGCAGGCGCTCGGCAATGGCGCGGCGCTGATCTACAACGGCCGCGGCCTGACCTTGAAGAACGGCTTCGCCAGGAACGAGCAGCTCACCGATCCGCAAGCCATCATCTATGTGCGCGACGATGATCTCTGCCAGCCCGGGTCGAGCAACTGCGTTCCCGGCGGCCTGCTCAAACGCGGCATCAAGGTGGAGCCGCTCGTGCTGCGCGTGGCGGCCGGCGACGTGGTGGAGCTCACTCTGACCAATGGCGTCGATCCCGCGGCGTCGACCTTCACCACGAGCATCTCGGGCGCACGCACCGGTGTTCCCTACTCGAATCCCTACGGCAAGATCAATCTCCTGCCGTCGACCCATGTCGGGCTGCATCCGCAGCTTCTCGCGCTGGATGTGACGCAGAACGACGGCGTCAATCTCGGCAACAACCCCGCCAGCACCGTCGCTCCGGGTGAGAAGCGAACCTATCGCTGGTACGCCGGGACACTCGAGGCCGGCCCGGGCGGCGCGCCAAAGGCGACGCCGGTCGAGTTCGGAGCGCTCAATCTGATGCCCGCCGATCCGCTGAACCATCCCTATCGCGGCCTGTTCGGCGGCCTGGTGGTCGAACCGGAAGGCTCGACCTTCGTCGAGGATCCGGACAGCCGCATGTCGGCGACGGTGTTCCCGCGCGACGGCTCGGCGTTCCGGGACTTCGTGCTGATCGGCCAGGACGACGTTGACATTCTCCTCAATGGCAACTCGAACTACGCAGCCGGCAACGCGCTCTCGGCCGTGAACTACCGGACCGAGCCGGCGATCTACCGCTACGGTGAACTGCTCACGACCTATCCCAACGCGCTGAGCGCGACCGTCAGCAATTGGAGCAGCCTCACGAGTTCTGATCTGGGAACGCTCGGAGGTGTCAATTGGGCCAATGTCGACACCAGCCGCTACATCGCCAATGCGCTCGCGGGCGGCGATCCGCAGACGCCGATCTTCCGGGCTCCTGCCGGCATGCCGGCGCGTTTCCGGCTGCTGCATGCGGGCGGCAATGGCGACAATCAGCAGGTGTTCGAGCTGAGTGGTCATGCCTGGCAGGCCGAGCCCTACATCAAGAACTCGACCGCGATCGGCGACAACAAGACCTCGCCCATGATCGGGGTTGTCAGCGGCTATGGCGTGACCTCGCATTTCGACGTCGTGATCCCGCTGTCCGGTGGCGCCGGCAAGGTGCCGGGCGACTATGTCTATCGCTCCTGGACGGCTGATCAGTTCCAGGTCGGGTTCTGGGGTTTGTTCCGCGTATCGCCCGCAACCCAGTCCGTGCCCGGCGGCTTCCCCGACACGGTGGCGGTGACCGACGTCTCGGAGCCGGCCGGCGACGGACGCGTGACCGTATCCGGCCACGTCACCATCCGCCCTGCAAAGGAGGAGAAGGATCGCATCTCCGCCTCCGAGGTGCAGGTGACGGCCGACGGCAAGCAGATCGCCGCCAAGGTCGAGGCCGACGGCCATTGGTCGGCGACGACCGACAGCGTGCCGGCACGTATCGAGGTGAGTTCGCCGCATGGCGGCATGGCAACCTGGCAGCGCCCGACCAACGAGGCGGCGACCAAGCCAGCGGCCACGATGATGGCCACGCCATCGCCCGAGCTTGCCGCACAGCGAACCGGCGTCGCGCTCATGGTGCCGCCGCGGATGAGGGCAACCAACCGGCGGCGGGTCGGACTGCTGCCATGATGCCCCGGACCCCGCGGCCGGTTCGCGCGGCGCCCATTCTCGCGGCGTTGGCGTCGCTGCCGCTGGTCTGGCTGGCGGCGTTCGGCTCCGTGCGGGCCGAAGAGCCGGAGACGGCCGAGCGCCCGCCCGCCGGCATCACTGTCCCCGGACTCCATGTCGGGTTCAGCCTGTCGGCGACCAGTTCGAACCGGCCGCCGGCTGCGGGGCGCGAGGCCACCTTCACCTTCTCGCTCGCCACCGGCGCAAGCGAGTCGCCGCTGCGCGGCGCAAGGCCGGCTGCGTGGCTGGTGCCGCATGCGCCTGGGTCGAGCCTGGACGAGCGGCAGTGCCGACGTCTCGCCGCAAACCTCGTGAGCGGTGCCAGCCTCGCGATGCCCGCGCTCGACCTCAACACCTTCTACGTCCTGTCGCTCGGCGGCGATGCCACCGTCTCCGTCATCGATCCCCGGATCGGATTCGGCGGCTCACGTCTGATCGGACTCGCAAGCCTGCAATCTGCGGGCTCCGACTGGGTCCTGACATCGGACCAGAGCGTCCTGGCCGTGGCGCAGCCGTCGGCGGGACGCATCGCGCTGATCGATACGCGCGACTGGAGCATCGCGGCCTCGATCGATCTGCCGGGAGCCGAACGATTGATGCTGACGCCGGACGGCCGCCTCCTGATCGCCTCCTATCGAGCGATCTCAGGCGGGGTCGAGACCGGCGGCGGTCTCGCGCTGATCGATCCTGCCAGACCCGAGACTCCACCGGTGCGCATCGAAACCGGCAGCGGCGCCCACGACATCGCCGTCGACGTCGACGGCCACTTCGCTTTCGTCAGCCATGCAAATGCCGACAGCGTCAGCGTGATCGATCTCGCAACGGCCCGGCTCGTTCGCACCGTGCCTGCCGGGCATCGCCCGGTCGCACTCGCCTACTCGGTCCTGGCGCGACGGGCCTATGTCGCGGCGGAGGATGGCCGCATCACCGCATTGGACTCGGCATCGCCGCGTCCCCTGGCCAGCATCGCAGGACCTGCCGGGATGACGTCGCTGCGCTTTGCGCCCGGCGGCCGCTTTCTGGTCGCAACCAGTCCCGACGCGGGCGAAGTCGTGGTGGTGGACAGCGCAACGGATCGGATCGTGCAGCGAATCGCGCTGGACGGCCAGCCCATGACGGCCGGTTTCTCCGATCGCTTCATGTACGTCGCCCGTCGTGCCAGCGAATTCGTCGACGCGTTTCCGCTCGACCAGATCGGCACGGAAGGCCGCACGCCGAATGCGATGAGCATCGGGATCGGACAACTGGCCCTCGGTGCCGTCTCGGTGCCGAGCCGCGCCGACATCATGGCGCAAGCGCCGGGCGGCGCGAGCATGGTGATCGCCAGTCCCGGCGAACGGACCATCTATTACTATCGCGAGGGGATGGCGGCACCTGCCGGCAGCCTTTCCACCTATGGCCGCGAACCGCGTGCGGTCAAGATGCTCGACCGTCGGCTGCAGGAAGTCGAACCCGGCGTCTATCGGACCACCGCGCAACTGCCGCGCGCCGGTGACTACGACGTCGTGTTCTACACCGACTCGCCGCGGACCGTGCAGTGCTTCGTCACGCGCATCGCACGCGACGCCACTGGCGGAAGCGAGACCGTGCGGACCCCCGTCGTCACCGATCTGGTTCTCAGCAGCCCGCCGCGCGCCGGACAGCCGCTCGCGCTGCAATTCCATCTCGTCGATCCCGACACCGGCGCGCCGGTCGACACCGTGCAGGACGCGAGCATCGTCAGCTTTGCCATTCCCGGCCGTGACGCGGCGCGAAGCCCGGCTCGTCCGCTCGGCGATGGCAGCTACCAAGCCGATCTCAGCGTTCCCGCGGCAGGCACCTATTACGTCTTCGTCGAGGCGCCATCGGTGGCACTGGCGCCGATCAAGGGACGGCTGCTTTCAGTTGAGTCCGAGGACCGCCGGTGAAGCATTTTTTTGAACATTGCATTGGAGACCGTCATGACCCAGATCGACATTGGAAAAATCAAATATTGCCGCATCTATCCAGGCCTCGGCATCGCGCGGATCGGCAATAGCCCGACCGAGTTCTTCATCGGCCCGGAGACGCCGGGACAGGTCGTCTCGCCGGCCGGCGGCTTCAAGGACGAGGCGGGACGGATCAAGCGGCAGGCCGCGCGCTTCCGGATCTATGCATTCGCCAAGGACGACGCCTGCCTCGGCGAACTCACCGCCGGTGACGACGTCGACATCACCTGGACGGTGCATCTGGCCAACGCCAAGGCGAGCTACAACACGTTCCTGGGACGCTTCTGGCAGAGCCAATATCCGAACTTCTACAAGTACAATCCGAACGAGACGCCGCTGCGCAACCAGGAGATCATGGACCCCGCGCAGCGGCAGAAGCTGCTGGTCATCGACCCCGGTCCGCGCTCGATCAAGCCCGGCGGCGCTCCCGTCGAATTCGACACCGGCACCATCGGACCGCTGCCCTATTCCGACATTCCGCCCGGCCAAGGCACCGATCCGCTGGCGGGCACGCGCGACGGCTGGTGGAACTGCCCGACCAAGGATCGCCTGCCGGCACCCGTGAAGATGAGCGGCAAGCAGACCGTGCCGCTCGGCACGCTGCGGGTGGACGGCAACGGACGGCTGCTGGTGCTCGGCGGCTACGGCCGCAGCGAGTCGCTGGTGCCGGAGAATCCTATCGGCCGGCTCATGGACAACAACTACTATGCCAACAACGACTACTGGTTCGACGATACGTCAGATGGTCCGGTGACGGCGGACGTGCGGCTCGGCGGCAAGGTGATCGAGGTGCGCGACAGCGCGTGGGTGATCGTGGCGCCGCCGAAATTCGCGCCCGACTCCGAGATGATCACGACGCTGTACGACACGGCGATGGAGACCTGGGACAAGAAGCAGAACGGCGGCAAGCTCAGCCCGCGCAAGGTGTCGTTCACCCGCGACGTCTATCCGATCCTCGCCCGCCTCGACGGCATCACCTGGCTCAATCGCACCGCCTATCAGCATCACGGCGCCAACACCAACAACGACTTCGCGATGGTGCACAGCCGGCTGTTCGCGCTGCTGCACTCGAAGGCGAAGAACGAGGAAGTCGAAGCCGCCCACGAGCGGCAGCACATCTTCAAGCGGATCCGGCCTCCCGGGCTGGTGGCGGCCACGCCGCAGGCCGCCGACACGCCGGAGAGCCTGCCCTACGCCAGCTATCGCTTCATGCCGCAGATGTCGGGCGACGGCGGTGAGCCTCAGACCACGCAGGACATCCCGGGCACCGTGACCAATCCCGGCGTGATCAACGACAAGGTGTTCGACTGCGCCACGGGCAAGGAATGGGAGGTGACCAAGCCGACCGTGCCGATTCCCGGCGGCTACTACGTCACCTGGCTGACGCTGTCGGAACGGCAATACGACAACATGAAACACTGGGCCGCGGGCGAGTTCGAGGATGATTGGACCGGCGTGCCGCAGCCGGTGCCGTTCGACCGGCTGCCGGTCGCGGCGCAGCCCGAGGCCCTCGACAAGGCGGCACTCGAGCCGTGCATCGGGGCGCCGTTCTATCCCGGCATCGAGATCACCTATATCGCCACCGATCCGGACCTGTGGTCGGGCCCGTGCCGCCTCGCCGCCAAGAACCTTTCGCCAGGCGGCATCACGCGGCACATGGCGCTGCCCTGGCAAGCCGATTTCGCCGAATGCAATACCAACTGGTGGCCGACGGCGCGTCCCGACGACGTGGTGTCCGAGGATGAGCTGGCGAAGATCAAGCAGAGCGACCGCGCGGCCGAATCCGGCACCCTCGCCCGCGAGCTCTCGGTCAGGCTGCCATGGGCGCGGGGCATCCCGTCGACCTCGCCGCAGCTCGACAATGCGATGGTGAAGGCCTGGTCGCATTTCGGCTTCGTGGTGAAGCGCGAGGTTCGCGGCGAGCCGGTCTATGTCGAGACCGAGCGGTCGCCCTATTTCGGCAGCACCGAACGCGACTTCTTCTACTATCTGATGAACATCGACGCCTATCCGGATTTCGTGCCGCGGGCCCATCAACTGGTGCACCAATATCTGGCCCAGGGCCGCCAGAACATGCAGGAGGCCGATCCGGACGAAGTGTGGAGCTTCTTCCCCTTCAGTCCGATCGCCTTCAATGCGCGGATGGAGTTGATCTACGCCAATTTCGTCCGCGACAACCAGACCACCGCCAATCCCAATCTCCTCAGCGACAACCGTACGCCGAACGAACCGAGCAGCCAGGGCTTCCAGCCGCAGACCTATCTTGCCGACAGCAACCGCGCCCGGCAGGCCTACCAGTTGCTGCAGATGGGACCGTTCAACCAGCTCGACGGCGCCTGGCTGCGGCGGGCGATTCCCGACGGGCCGGTCGACGAGGTCGGCGAGCTCCTCGCCCAGATCCGGCAGGATGAGCTCGGTGACGGCGTCGCGGCGCAGAATCACGCCAACGTCTATACCGACCTGCTGAAGAGCCTGAATTTCTATCTGCCGGATCTCTACACCCGTGCCTATGCCGACGATCCGCGGCTGCTCGACGAGGCCTTCACCCAGCCCTGCTTCCTGCTGGCGATCTCGCAATTCGACGACGAGTTTTTGCCTGAGATCCTCGGCATGACGCTGTACCTGGAGTGGTCGTCGATCGGGCTGGTCGGGACCGTCAACGTGCTCAAGGCGTTCGACATCAATCCCCTGTACTACGCGCTGCATGTCGGCATCGACAATGCCTCGGCCGGCCATGGCGCGCTGGCCAAGCGCGCCGTCGAGATCTACCTCGACCGGGTCAGGGCCAACGAGGGCCCCGAGGCGATGCAAAGGGCCTGGAAGCGCATCTGGACCGGCTACGTCACCTTCGGCACGCTCGGCAATCTCGGCGATGCCATCAACGCCTATCTCAGCAGCATCGACAGTCTCGACCAGCAGGTCGAGGCCTTGATCCAGAGGAAGGCCCCTTACGCAAGCCAGACCCACGGCGAGAAGACGCTGGGCAATGCGCCGATCAACGATTGGTTCGAGGATCCGCCCGGCTTCATGAATCAGTTGCAGGACTCCGGCCTGATCATTCCCGGACAGCCGGAGATCAGCCCGTTCTTCCAACTGCTGTCGTTCAACGGCCCGATGTACCACGTCTTCACGGCGGACGAGGAGCAGCTGCTGCGCGACTGGTGCAGTTCGCTCGCCAACAAGACGAAGCCGCCGAAGAAGACCCTGCTCCAGGCCATGGACTACGTCATCGACAAGCTGCGCCAGCGACAGATCGGGCAGGACGGCCACAACATCCGCATCACCGGACCAGACCCGGACAAGAAGGGCAGCAAGCGGACCGAGACGGTGCATTGGTGGTTCGACAAGGGCAATCGCGCGCTGATGTCGGCGCTGGCCAATCCGGAAAACGGCTGGATCGTGCCGTTCGATTCGGTGGCAAGCCCGATCATGCCGAGCCTGCTCGCGGGCAATGGCGCCATGGCCACCGACTTTCGCTCGATCGTCCCGGACTCCGGCGGCAAGACCTTCGGCAACGTGCTGGCGCAGTGGATCGACAAAGGCTGTCCCCTCGAGGAGGACCGGGTCGCGCCGCTGATGGTCGCCTATCGAGCGCGCCCGGCCGCGTCGCAAGTGCAGCATCGGATCTATCGCCGCAAGGACGACAAGGTCTGGGGCATGGGCACGCCGCACTGAGCAAGGGAGCGCGCGACATGCAGCGGCAGTCATTTTCGCCGCCGTCAACGGATGTCGTGATCGTCGGCGGCGGTCCAGCCGGGGCCGCCGCAGCGCTGATGCTCGCGCGCTCGGACATCAGCGTCGTGCTGCTCGACGGCGGACAGCAGCGGCTTGCGGTCGGAGAGACGCTGCCGCCGGCGGTTCGGCCCGTCCTCGACAGTCTCGGCGTGCGCGCGCAACTAACTGATGAAGGCCACTGCGCCTCGGTCGGCAGCTGGTCGGCATGGGGCAGCGCCGAACCGTGGGGGCGTGACTTCATCTTCAACCGCTTCGGCCATGGCTGGCATCTCGACCGCCGCCGGTTCGACGCGCTGCTGCGGGCCGCGGCCCGCTCCGCAGGGGCGCGGCTTGCCCACGCATCACTCGTCGCCTCCGAGCCGCTGCCGGCCGGCGGCTTCCGTCTGCATCTTGCCGGAGGACGGCATCTTGATGCGCGGATCGTGCTCGATGCCTCGGGCCGCAGTGCCGTGTTCGCGCGGCAGCGCGGCGTCAGGCGGATCGCCGTCGACCGGATGGTCGCCCTCGTCGGCTACGTCGCGCGGCGCCCCGACGCCGGCGCCGAGCCGGCCGCGTCATTGGTCGAGGCGACGTCCGCCGGGTGGTGGTACTCCGCGCCGCTGCCACAGGATCGCCTGATCGTCGCGTTCATGACCGACGCCGATCTCGCGCGCGGCGGCGGAGACCTCACGGACGGCTGGCTCGACCGGCTGGCCGGGGCGCAGCACACCGCGGCACGGGCGCTGCGCTTCGGCGCGGGGCTGGCCGGGCCGCCGGTCATCGTCTCCGCAGTGAGCGGCCGGTTGGAACGATTCGGCGGCGCCGACTGGCTCGCGCTCGGTGATGCCGCCGCGACCCAGGACCCGCTATCCTCGGAAGGCATCCTGCTCGCAATGCAGAGCGGGATCGACGGCGCGCTGGCGGCCCGCCAGGCCCTGCATGGCGAGAGCGATGCCCTCGCTGGCGCGGCGAAGCGGCGCGAGGCCGTCTGGTTCAACTATCTCGACGAACGCGATCGCAACTACGCCGCCGAGCGGCGCTGGCCGAAGGCACCGTTCTGGCAACGGCGCAGCCCTGAGCCGGCGCAGGGATCACGTCACATCCACCGGACGCAAGAACAAAGGAGTTCCGCATGAGACGCTCGATGGCGGCCGGGCTTGCAGCGATCTGGCTGGCAACGTTCCCGGCCAACGCACATGACACGGCGCACGACATGGCACATGACATGCCCCGCGCGAGCGCCGCGGTGGCGCCGGTCGCCAAAGCCGCGATCACCGTGCCGGATATTCCCGTGCTCGATCAGGATGGCCGGCGGTTGAACTTCTACCGCGACCTGGTGCGTGGCCGAACCGTCGCGATCGATTTCATCTTCACGTCCTGCAGCACCTTCTGTCCGATGCTGACCGCCAACTTCCGCACCGTGCAGCAGCAACTCGAAGCCCGGGTCGGCAAGGACATCGCACTGATTTCCGTCTCGATCGATCCGTTCACCGACACGCCGGCGCGGCTCAAGGAGTTCAGCGCGCCGTTCGAACCGGGTCCCGGCTGGACTTTCGTCACCGGAAGCCAGCCCGACATCGCCATGCTGCTCGACAAGCTCGGCCAACCGCTGGGCAGCCCCAACGATCACGGACAACTGGTCCTGGTCCACAACGACAAGGTCGGCGGCTGGACCCATGTCGATGGCGACGATCCCAAGCTCGTGCACGACGCGCTGGTCGATGCGGCGGGCCCTGCGCCGAAGGCCGACGCCGCAGGCGCGGCGCGGGCCTACATGCAGAACCCGCAATTGCTCACGCAGGACGGCCGGGAGGTGCGTTTCTTCGATGATCTGCTGAGCGGCAAGATCGTCCTGATCAACTTCATGCTGACGACCTGCAACGACATCTGCCCGATGCTCACGGAAAACCTCGCGCGCGTGCAGACCCTGCTCGGCGACAATGTCGGACGTTCGATCAACATGATCTCGCTGTCGGTCGATCCGCAGCATGATGATCCGGCAAAACTGAAGGCGTTCGCCGACAATTTCGGCGTCAAGCCAGGCTGGTACTTCCTGACGGGCGCGCCGCCGGAGATCGATCCGCTGCTGCGGCGTCTCGCCGGCTACACCACCGACCGTCTCGACCACAGCAACGTCGTGATCATCGGCAATGTCGAGACCGGCGTCTGGACCAAGGTGTTCGGCATGGCCGAGCCGTCCGTGATCGCACGCGCGGCGCTCGCTCTCGCCTCGCGATGAGGCCATGGGACAGGCGCTGCTGAAAGCGTGGTGCTGGCTGGCCCTGGTGACGGCGTCGGCGACATCCGGCCTCTCGGACGACGCAGCATCCGGCCGGCGCATCTTCGTTCAAGGCGGGACCTCGGATGAGCTCAGCGCGACGTTCGGCGCGGGCACGACACCGCTGCCGCCGCGGCTGCGCCGCTGCGCCGGATGCCATGGCGCGGATGGCCTCGGCCGGCGTGAGGGCGGCATCGGTATTCCCGCGATCACATGGCGCGCGCTGACGGCGCCGCGAGAGGCAACCGCGGCGCGGCCCGGCCGTCCGGCCTATGACCGGCCGGCCCTCATCCGCGCCTTGGGGGAAGGAATCGATCCAGCGGGACGTCGGCTTGCGTCCGGCATGCCGCGTTTTCGACTGTCGCCGACGCAGGCCGCGGCGCTGATCGACTATATCGGCATTCTCGGCACCGAGGCTGATCACGATCCCGGGGTGACTGCCGATGAGATCCGCATCGGTGCCGTGCTGCCGCTGTCCGGTCCAGCGGCAGCGGCGGGACGGGCCATTCGTACTGGCCTGGAGAACGCGCTGGCCGAGGCAGGCGCCATCTACGGCCGCCGCTTGCGCTTGATTGCCGCCGACGGCGGCAACGACGTCAACGCCGCCTTGCATGCGCTGACGGCCGACGACCAGGTGTTCGCCCTGGTCGCGACCATGCTCCCCGCAGGCGTCGAGCGCATCGAAGACGAGGACGTCCCCGTGATCGGACCATTGCGGCCGAGCGTGACTCACCCGGCGTCCAACATGTTCGACCTCCTCGCACCGCGCGAAGATCAGATGCGCGTGCTGGTCGACGAACTCACCGCCGACGTGACCCGGGCACGGCGCCTCGTCATCTGCGGCGCTGACGGAAGCATTGCGGACGCCGTCGCCGACCAGGCGCGACGTCGAGGCGCGACAATCATTCGAATTGCAGACGCTGCCGAACTTCCGGCTCTCCTGTCGTCCCGCGCCCCACCATCTCCCGATGCCATCATTGCCTTGCCCGATATCGACTTCGGCCGCCTCGCCATGGAGCTCGCGGATCAACCGGGCGGCTGGCTGATCGCCGGAGCGGCCGAGGCTCTCACACCCGCACAGGCGACCGACGAACGTCTACGGCTCGTGCTGCCGATCTGGCCGGCCAGCCCGCACCATGCCGACTCGTCACCGCTGGCAACTGCGGCGTCGATCGTTCTGATCGAGGGGTTGAAGCGGATGGGGGCACGCGCAAGTCGTGCGGGTCTAATCGCCGCGCTCGAGAGCCTGCGCGAGTTCCCGACCGGAGTCTTGCCGCCGCTGACCTTCAGCAAATCCCGGCATACGGGCAGTTCTGCCAGCGTGGTGATCCGGCCCGACCGCAGCAGCGGCGCAGTGACGCTCGGCACGTGGCGCGCGCCGCGCCCCTTCGATTGAGTTGCCGGCGATGTCTGCTGGCACCAAGCTTCCCGCGGTCGCTTGCAGCCGCGCCGCGCGCCTGCGCGCTGGATTATTCGTGGTCAACATATTAGCCAGCTAACGGGCGGCTGGACGATGGCGACTGGCGTTATGTAGCCCTGACCTATTGCTGACTCACGGCGTGTAGAAGCCGAGGACCGCCTTGGTCTCCATATACTCTTCCATGCCCTCCGGACCGTACTCGCGTCCATTGCCGGACCGCTTGTAGCCGCCGAACGGGGCCTGCGGGTCCCAGGCCGGCGCGTTGATGTGGACCTGGCCCGCGCGGATCTGCGCGGCGACGGCGCGCGCCGCGTCGATGTCGGCGCCATGCACATGCGCGCCGAGGCCGTACACCGTGTCGTTGGCGATCTCGATCGCCTCGTCCACGGTGTCGTAGGGCATGATCGCCAGGACCGGACCGAAGATCTCGTCCTGCGCAATGGCCATCTCGCGTCGGACACCGGAAAACACGGTCGGGCGGGCATAAAGGCCGACCTGGAGCCCCGCCGGACGGCCGGGTCCGCCAACGACGAGTTTGGCCCCTTCCGCGACGCCGGTCTCGATCATGGACTGGATGCGCTCGTATTGCGCGCGGTTGGCGATCGGGCCATGCGTCGTTGCCTCGTCGAGCGGGTCGCCAATCACGAACGACGCTGCTGTCTTGCGGGCCAACGTCTCGACCTCGGCGAGGCACTGGCGCGGCACGAGCATCCGGGTCGGGGCGCTGCAGGACTGGCCGACATTGCGCATGGCGGCGGCAACACCGAGCGGAATGCAGCGGGCGAGGTCGGCGTCCGGCAGCACCACATTGGGGGACTTGCCGCCGAGCTCCTGAGCGACGCGTTTGACCGTGGGAGCGGCAGCCCGAGCCACGAGCACGCCCGCCCGCGTCGAGCCGGTCATCGAGACCATGTCCACCTCGACATGGGCAGCGAGGGCCTCGCCCACCACCGGCCCGGTGCCCTGCACGAGATTGAAGACGCCGGGCGGACAGCCCGCCTCGTCCATGATCTCAGCGAACAGAAGCGCGTTCAGCGGGGAAAGCTCGCTGGGCTTGAGCACCACCGTGCAGCCGGCGGCCAGCGCCGGGCTGACCTTGGCCGTGATCTGGTAGAGCGGCCAGTTCCACGGCGTGATCAGCGCGCAGACGCCGATCGGCTCCTTGAGGATGGCGGTGGCGCCGCGTTGCGCGATGAAGGGGAAATTCGTCAGATTGTCGCGCGCGACGCGGATGTGCTCGGCCGCCAGCGGCACCTGCGCCTGGCGCGCGGAAGTGATCGCAGCGCCCATCTCGCAAGTCATTGCCTGCGCGAACAGCTCCTGTCGTTCGAGGATCAGCGCATGAATGCGGGCGAGAAGTGCGGCGCGCTCCTCGGGGCGCGTGCGGGCCCAGCCGGGAAATGCGCGGCGCGCGGCGGCCACCGCGCGCTCGACATCGCCCCCATTGCCGAGCGGTATCTCGGCCACGACCTCTTCCGTCGCGGGGTTGATGATCGCAGCCCGCTCCGCGCCGTCCGGCTTGCGCCAGCCGCCATCGATGAAGAAGGAGCCGAGATGGCCCGCCTCGGTCAGATGGCGGATGGGGTCACTCATTGAAATCTATCCTTGATGCGATAGTAGGCGCCGACGAGGGGCAGGAACCAGGGCTTGCCGAAATGGCCGGGAATGGCGGGCCAGGCGAAGTCTCGCCAGGGGTTCAACGCGGCGCGCCCGTCCATGACCTCGGCCATGATCGTCCCCATCAGTGTCGACATCTGCGTGCCATGGCCGCTGTAGCCCATGGAGTAGTAGATGCCATTGCGTTCGCCCGCGCGCGGCAGGCGATCGCGCGTCATGTCCACCATGCCGCCCCAGCAATAGTCGATCCGTGCGCCGCGCAGTTCGGGATACACGTCATGAAGCGCAGCGCGCAGGATCGCGCCGCTCTTCTCGTCGGAAGCAGGGTTCGACACGGCAAACCGGGCCCGGCCGCCGAACAGGAGCCGGTTGTCCGGCGTCGTGCGGAAGTAGTTGACGAGGTTCTTGGTGTCGACCGCGTTGCGCCGGCGAGGGATCAGTCGGTCGAGAAGATCAACGGGCAACGGCTCGGTGACGATCAGGAAGGCGCCGACGGGGACGATGCGCCGGCGTATCCAGCCGAGTGGCCCCACCTGCGAGATTCCGCTGGCGAGAAGAACCTGCCGGGCCGTGAACCGGCCCTTGCGTGACTCCACGAGGTGGCCGCCGCCGGGCGCGGCCGTCAGGCCAAGCATGGGTGTGTGCTCATGGATGGCCACGCCGCGGCGCGCGGCGGCTTCCGCGAGGCCTCGGACGAAGCGGCCGACATGCATGGCCGCACTCTTGCGATAGACGAGGCCGCCATAATAGCGCTCCGACCCGATCTCCGATGCAAGCTCCTCGCGCCGGACCATGTGCGTGTCGGGATCGGCCTCAGCTGCAAGCAATTCCTGCCCGCGCGCCAGCTTGTCGTAGTGCTCGGGCTTGGCTGCGAGCTTGATCTTGCCGACGCGGGCGAAATTGCAGTCGATGCCTTCTTCGGCGACGAGGCGCTCGACCATATCCACCCCGGCGTCGAAGGCGCGGTAGAGCCTGTTGGCCGCTTCAGGACCGAGCTTATCGGACATCATCCCATAGTCCTGGGCGAAGCCGTTGTTGCACATCGCGCCGTTGCGGCCCGAGGCGGCGTGGCCAATCGTCTCTGCCTCGAGCACGATGACGC
Source organism: Bradyrhizobium oligotrophicum (assembly GCF_051168495.1). Classification (GTDB taxonomy): domain Bacteria; phylum Pseudomonadota; class Alphaproteobacteria; order Rhizobiales; family Xanthobacteraceae; genus Bradyrhizobium; species Bradyrhizobium oligotrophicum_A. Next base: position 55,775 of record NZ_JBNPVB010000023.1, read on the forward strand.
GTGCGCCCTTCTTGGCGAGCGCCAGCGCCGCCGAACAGCCCGTCAAGCCGCCGCCGATCACCGCGACATCGTAGGGACCTTCGATCGGCCCCCTCGCACCACCCGAAAAGGGCTCGGACGTGTCCAGCCAGTAGGATGTGAGCTTCATGTGTCACCGGACGCGAAGGGGCAGGAGGGGTCCGTCGTGCCTGAAGCCACTACCAACCGCGGATGCGCGGCCACTGGGCTTCGATCGCGGCGTCCTGGCCGGCGACCACGTGGTAGCGCTCGTGCTGGGAGCCGGTGGCGCAGGCGTGGTTGGGCAGGATGCGGACCTTGGTGCCGACAGGCAGGTCCGGCAGCGACCGAGAAGAGCCGAGGCGGATCGTGAGCGTTCCATGCTCCTGGTTGGCATGGGCGACGATCAAGTCGGGATAGATCCGGCCGGCAAGATCGCAGACGACGCCATAGCCCTGGTCGACCCGCTGCCCCGCGGTGCCGCGGTCGCGCGAGAGAGCCATCCACCCCGCGTCGATGATGATCCAGCCCTTTTCAGGCTTGGCGCCGATCACGGTTGACAGCACCGAGAGGGCGATATCGTCGGTCGAGCAGACGCCGACACCGTGCATCACCAGGTCGAAGAACATGTAGACGCCGGCTCGCACTTCCGTCACGCCGTCGAGCGCGGCAGCGAAATGAGCCGTCGGGGTCGAGCCGACGCTGACGGTGGGGCATTGATGTCCGGCAGCGCGCAGACGCTCGGCCGCCTTCACGGCGACGGCCCGTTCATTCTCCGCCGCGGCCGTGAGCGCCTCGGGCGTATGCAGCGCGTAAGATTCGCCCGCGTGGGTCAGCACGCCCGCGAGCACCGAGCCGCTTTCCTTCAGCGCCGCCGCGACCTTGAGAAGGTCGTGATCGTCGACCCGCAGCCCGCCTCGATGGCCGTCACAGTCGATCTCGATGAAGGCAGCCGGCGTCACGCCTGACGCCTGCCCCGCTTCGGCGAGGAAGGCGGCCTGCTCCACCGTGTCCAGCAGCACCTTGATATCCACGCCTGCCTTGCGAAGAGCCATGGCCCGGCTGGCCGTGTGAGGCGCGATGCCGACCGCATAGGTGATGTCGCGGTGGCCGTGCCCCGCGAAGTATTCCGCCTCGGCCAAGGTGGAGACAGTCACGGGCCCGGGCCCGTTTGGAAAGGCGCGCCGAGCGACGTCGATCGACTTGGCGGTCTTCATATGCGGGCGCAGCGCGACGCCGAGATCGGCCATCCGGGCGGCGAGACGCGCGAGATTGCGGTCCAGCCGGGTCCTGTCGAGAATGGCGGCCGGAGTGGCCAGGTCTTCGAGGCTCGTCGTCGTGGCGTGCAGCATGCCGGTTTTCCTAATTGAGCGACTGGTTCGAGAGCGCGAAGACCCGCGACGGTCCGCTCGGCGGCATCGTGCCTCGAACCATGGTGAGGGCATCGCTGACCTGGGACAGGCCGATCGTCTCGAGCCAGGGGGATAGACCGGTGTCGGCCGCCGTGTCTATGCGCACGAAGCGGCCTTCCAGACGCGTCAGGGCCGCCTCGATCAGGAGATGCGCCTGATCGGCTGTCGGCGCAATGACGGGACCAACGACGTGGCCACGGCCGAACAGACGCGAGATCGCATAGCCGGCGACTTCGCCCTTTCGCAGCAGGACGTGGGCCTCACCGACGTCCAGCAGGCGCTCGAGCAGCGGACGTCGCTGGAAGCCTGTGGCCTCACCGTCGAGACGCGCGACGGCCTCGACGTCGGACGCTGCCATAGGGCGGACCACATCAAGGGGCGGCACCTCAAAACGGCCGGCGGGAATGCCCTGATGCTGGTGGATCGTGCCAGCCGGCCGGAAGCCACGCCGTGTATAGAGCAGCTGCCCCTCCGCAGTGGAATTCAGGAGGATGGTCCGCGCGCCCGCCGCCGCCAACAGCCTGTCCATCAGCTTGGCGCCATAGCGGCGTCCCTGGGCCGCGCCTGAGACGATGATCATGCCCATGGTGGCGCAGTCCTCGCCATAGGGAAACCACGCGGCCGTCGCGATGACCTCACCGTTGCGCTCCAGAACGAATCCCTGGCCGAGTTGCAGGGCGAACGCCCAGTCCTCGATCCGGTAGGGCCAGCGCATTTCCTGAGACAGTTTCAGGGCGCCGGGAAGGTGATGGGCGGAGAACGGGACGAGCGAGACGTCGTCCGCCGCGGTGCCACGATCCTGGAAATCTGCGGTGTTCATGCTGCGTTTCAGGTCTCTCAATGAGCTGCCAAGAGAACTCGGAGGGCATCGCGGCCGCGCCATCCCCCCGCGGTTTGACGGCGACAGGACATGCGCTCATCGGAGATTGAACCGTCCATCCCGGCCGCGTTTTCGCTGCGTCCAAGGTGATCCGAGACGGCCAGAAGGTTCGACTGCAGACCAGGATGTTTTCGACATAATCTTCCGAAACGCGTCGATCTACGGCGCGAACGACCAGGCCGTTTCTCTACGTTGGGCGCAGTTTCACGGAGCGGCGCGATGGTGGAGGAGATCCTGGCGAGACTGCTCGCCGGTCCGTCCGTCGTCGATCGCGCACGCGGATACTGAGACGCTCACCCCCGCACGCGGAGTCACGCATGTCGCTTCTCATCCCGATCGATACCAACCCGAAGTTCACGCCCAAAGACGGGCTCCCCCTGCCCGAGCGGCTGATCTCCGGCTCGCCCAAATTCAAGACCTGGAGTCAGGATGACTCGCGCGGCGAGATGATCAAGACCGGGATCTGGGAAGCAACGCCCGGCGAAACTCACTCGATCAAAGGCACGACCTTCGAGTTCTGCCACATCCTGTCGGGCCTGATCGAGATCGAAGAGACGGGCGGCAAGAGCTTCACATTCCGTGCCGGCGACAGCTTCGTCATGAAGCCCGGCTTCGTGGGCATCTGGCGCACGATCGAGACCGTCCGCAAGATCTACGTCTGCGTCTATGAGTGACTATGGCCGGCGGACGCGTCCCGAAGGCGGGCCGCGTTCCGACGCGCGGGCTCAGTTGAAGGAGTGGCCGGTCAAGCCTTAAGTAATCGGGTTGCCCGCGACGTCGTTCAGAAACGGGCGTCTCTTTCACGGTGGAGACAGCTTCGCTGACGACGAGCCGGCAGCGCGTGTGAGAACGTCCGCAAAGGCGCCTTGCGAGCGTGTCTCCACGCGCACGAACCGTCCTTTCGGACGAAGTCATCTGCGGGTCTCCCACGACTATCCGACACGATCGGAAGAGCCCCTCCGCAGCTTCGCGTGACGATCATCACTTCGCTCCTGCGATGATGGGCCTTCCCACAATGGCGATCGACGTCGGATCCGCTGAGAACGCAGTTGAGACCTACATCATCTCCGGCCGCTTGATGCTCGATCCGTCGGAAAAGCGGGTGAGCCGGTAGGCCTGGATGTCGACGAAGGGGGTCTCGTTCATGACGAGTTCGCTGGCCAGACGCCCCGCTCCCGGTCCCAGCGCAAAGCCATGGCCGCTGAAGCCGGTGGCGATCGTCAGACCGCGAATCTTGTCCGTCTTATCCACGAACGGTATGAGGTCCGGCGAGGTGTCGATGAGGCCGGCCCAAGACGCGGCGACCCCGATGCCTTTGAAGACCGGAAAATCCGACACCAGATTGCGGATGGCCTGGTCGACCAGATCCTGCTGTGGAGCAGGGTCGGTGATACGGATCTTCTCGAACGGCGAGGTCTCGTCGAAGTCCCAGCTGCCCCAGGCGTCCGGGCCGTTCCAGAACAGGCTGTCGAGTCGGTAGGTGAGCTTCTTGGCGATCTTGGCGCGCATCATCTCGCGAAACTTGGTCGCGTAGCGGATGGCCTGCGGCGCGAGGTGAATGACGCCTTGGCCCGGCACGGCGACGGTGTAGGAGCCGTCGATGCGCCGCCGCAGGGCGTATCCTTTGCCGGAGACGCACCCCGCATCGACGATTTCGGGAGCAGGCGTCGTGCGCAGAGCCGTTCCCTCGACATTGACCACCGGCAAGTCGATGCCGTGACGACGCAGAAGGCGCGAACTCCAGGCGCCGCCCGCCAGCACCACCGCATCAGCGCGGATAAGTCCGCGCTCCGTCCACACGCCCTTCACCTGACCATTGGCGATGTCGAGCCCCCGTGCGGCGCAGTTCTGGTGCACGAAAGCGCCAAGCGCCTTGGCCCCCTCGGCGATCGCGGGCGCGGCCATGCTCGGCTCGGCGCGTCCGTCGGTCGGCGACCAGATGCCTCCGAGCCACGGCTTCGTGCTGCCCTTCATCCGCTCCCGTACCTGGGCAGCGGTGAGGCTCTCGTTGTGGAAGCCCATGGGCCTGGCCTGCTCGCTCCACTTCTCCCAGCGGGCCAGCTCACTCGGATCGAGCGTGGCGTAGAGAATGCCGGCGCGGCGAAAGCCGAGATCGGCGCCGATTTCGGAGTTCAGCTCGCCCCAGCGCTTCAGGCTGTAGATCGCCAGCGGCAACTCGTGAAGGTCACGGTTCTGCTGGCGCACCCAGCCCCAGTTGCGGCCCGACTGCTCGCCGGCCACGATGCCCTTCTCGATCAGGGCGACGGACAGTTTCCTGCGCGCCAGTTCATAGGCGGCCGAGGTGCCGACGATCCCCGCGCCGATCACGACGACATCGACCTGCTTGGGAAACTCGGCGCTGTTCTGCACCGGTTGAACGATGATGGGCATGCAAGATTCTTTCGATCATGAGGGCCGCGCTTGGCGGCGCGTGTGACATAACGAGCTGATGACCGGCGCTGCGGAATGCCGGCAAGCGTGCGGGCCTTTCGGATCTACTTGTGGTCGCCGCGAACATCGAAGGCGTCGCGCAAGCCGTCACCGATGAAGTTGAAACTGGCGACCGCGATGGTGATGGCGGCGCCGGGAATGATGGCCAGCCAGGGCGCGCTGCCCAGATAGCGCTGGGCGCCTTCCAGCATGTTTCCCCAGCTGGGCAGAGGCGGCTGGATTCCATAACCGAGGAAGCTGATATAGGCCTCCATCAGGATGGCGCGCGCGACGGTGAGGGTCGCGGCCACGATGATCGGTCCGATCGCGTTTGGAAGGATCTCCCGGAACATGATGTGTGCCCCGCTGAGGCCGAGCATGCGCCCGGCCAGAACAAACTCGCGTTCGCGCAGAGAGCGGACCTCGGTCTCGACGATGCGCGCCACCTCCATCCAGCTCGTGGCGGCAATGACAACGGTGATCATCATCGCGCTCGGCTTCAGTGCCGCCGCGAGCGCCAGAACCAGGAAGATGGAGGGAAAGGACAGGAATCCGTCCACGGTGCGCATCAGCACGGCGCCGATCCAGCCGCCGCGATAGCCCGCGATCACGCCGACCAGAGTGCCGATGATGGTCGACAGCAGCATGGCGGCGAAGCCTACCGCCAGCGAGATGCGCCCGGCCATGAAGAGCCGCGCGGCCATGTCGCGCCCGAGCGGATCAGTGCCGAAATAATGGGAGCCTGTCAGGGGCGGCGCGAAGCGCGCACGCAGGTCGATGCTGAGGGACGTGTAAGGCAGCAGATTGGGCCCGATCACGCATGCCAGCACGAGAAGCACGATCAGCGCCAGGCCGAACAGGGCGAGATGGTTGGCCATGAACCGACGCGTCGTACGGCCGCGCCACCAGGGCTCTCGGACGGGATGGGGGGCTGTGGCGGTCGTCATGACAGCGGGTTCAATCTCTCTGTCGGTGAAGGACATCGCTCATGCCAGCCGAATGCGAGGATCGACGAATGCGACGATGATGTCGGCGGCAAGATTGCTCACGATCACGAGCACCGCCGAGAACATCAGGAGACCCATCACGACCGGGTAGTCGCTGTAACCGAGACTATCGAGGAACAGGCGACCCATCCCGGGCCAGGTGAAGACAGTTTCGGTCACGAGCGCTCCCGTCAGCACGCCGGGAAGCTGGATGCCGGCCAGCGTGATCATCGGCAGGAGAGCGTTGCCCACGACGTGCTTCATCAGGATGCGCCGCTCGCTGAGGCCTTTTGCGCGGGCCGTATTGACGAAATCCTGGTGGATGACGTCCAACGTCGCCGAGCGCATGTAGCGGCTCCAGACGGCGACATGCACCAGCGCGAGGACGGCGCTCGGCATGATGAGGTGATGGAGGTAGTCGAGAAGCGAAGCGTCGCCGACCGTGTACATGTTGCCCGCGGGGAGCCATCCCAGCCTGAGCGAGAACACGTATATGCCGATGAGACCGAACCAGAACGTCGGGATCGACAGCGCCACCATGGCCCCTATGGTCGCCGCGTGGTCGAAGAGCGAGCCGCGATGCGTCGCGCTGCGAATGCCCAACCAGGCGCCGACCGCGACGGCAAGGACGGTGGACGAGCCCATCAGCAGGAAGGTCGCCCAGAGGTGGCGGCCGATGACCTCCAGAACCGGAGCCCTGTCGCGGAAGGAATGCCCCCAATCGCCTTGCACCAGCCTGAAGGCCCATTCGACGTACTGGACGTAGAGCGGACGGTTCAGGCCAAGCTGCTCCTTCAGACGCGCGAGATCTTCCTGAGTCATGCTGGAGTCGAGCGCGTATTGCGCCAGCGGACCGCCGGGAAGCAGATTCAGGACCACGAAACCGATCACGGACACGATGAGCAGCAGGACGAGGCTCTGCACAAGCCGTTTAAGTAGAAAGCCACGCATTCTCGCTCTCGCCCATCATGACTGCGTCAGAAACAGGGTCCATCCGCCGGCTGACGGCGGATGGAGGGGAATTTGGACGTCGTCATGCCTTCCAGGACCACGAGGCGGCGTTCCAGGAGGCGGTGCGAGTGTTGGGATTGAACTTGAAGCCCTCGAGCTTCGATTTGCGACCGAGGACGTTGCTGTAGGCAAACACCGGCAAGAACGGCAGGTCCTCACGGACGATCCGCTGTACCTCGCTGTAGATCTTGCGGCGCTCCTCTTGATCGAAGGTGCCGCGCCCCTGCTTCAGGAGTTCGTCCACCTTCGGATTGGAGTACTGCGTGACGTTCGACCCCTGGCCGCCTCGCGCCAGGCTGGAGGTGGAGGCGAGCCGGTTGGTGACATCCGGGTCGGACGCAATCAGGAAGGTGACGCCGGAGAGAGCGCTGTCGAATTGCGACTTCGTCCAGAAGTCGCCCCACATGACCGCAGGCGGCAGGTTCGAGATGGTCATCTCGACACCGATTTCGCGGTAGACCTGCTGCATGAACTGCTGCATCTGCTCGCGCAGATGGTTGCCCGACGTGGTTGAATTGGCAAAAGACAAGCGCACGCCGCCTTTGGCGCGAATGCCGTCCGCCCCCGGCACCCAGCCTGCCCCGTCGAGGATCTTGCGCGCGGCATCCAGACTGAACTCCTGAACCGGCAGGTTCCGGTCATAGTAGTAGGATTGCGGCGGCATGAACGTTTCGGTGATGGCGCCGACGCCATAGTAGATGCTGTCGATGATCGCCTTCCGGTCCAGGGCGGCGTAGAGCGCCTTGCGGACCGCCGGGTCTTTGAATTGCGGCCGCTCGAGGTTGAAAAAGATCCCTTCGACCGCCGAGCCGGCTTCGAGATCGACCGTCCGGCCAGCCAGTTTCTTGGCTTCGTCATAGTGATCCGGGGTGATGTAGGCCTGATCGACCAGGTCCACGTCGCCACTCTGGAACTGGGTGTAGAGCACCGTCATGTCAGGAATGTATTTAAACACGAGCTGGTTGATGAACGGCCCCTGCCCGAAGTAGTTCGGATTGGCGACGAGTTCGATCCGATCGCCGGGGACGCGCTGGCCCCATTTGAAGGCGCCGGTGCCGATGGGCGCCTGACCAAAGGCGGCGATGTTCGGATCGGCCTCCTTCTCCAGGATGTGTTTGGGCACGATGAAGGTTTCGGCCAGGAACGCGAGATAGGGAGCGAAGGGGCTTTCCATCCGCCACGTGATCTCGGTCGGGGAGACCACTTTCAGGTCGCGCACCAGCGCGTGTCCCCCCGTGCGCCAGGCCCGGAACTTCGGATTGACGATCAGTTCCAGCGTGAACTTCACGTCTTCGGCCGTGAAGGGCGTGCCGTCGTGCCACTTCACGTCGTCACGCAGGCGGATGCGCCACGACAGGCCATCCTTCGAGATGCCACCGTTCGCCAGGCTCGGCACCTCCGCCGCAAGATTGGGCTGCATCTCGCCCTTGGGGTCGACACGGATCAAGGCGTCGAACACCGAGAAGATCACGGCATCATCGGTCTCGCCATGAACCATCAGCGGATTGAAGGTGGTGGGCTCCTGCGAAATCCCGACCACGACGCGCCCCTTGAGCGCCTTGTCCTTGCTCTGCGCGAACGCCGCGCCGCCCAGGACATGGTGAGCGACCAAGGTGGCAAGTCCTCCTGCCGCCGTCAGGCGCAGGGCGTCACGACGCGAGTAGCCAGGCTGGGGACTTTTCGTATCCGTCATGACGTCGTCTCTCCATTCAGATTGCGTAGCGGGTATCGGTCGAGCTGCTCGGGTCAGGTCGGGAGTCACTGCGCTTCAGTCAGTTTCTCACCTGGAATTGCGGCGACGAGTTCGCGCGTGTAGGACGATTGCGGATTGAGAAAGATCTGGGACGGCGGGCCTTGCTCGACGATCCGCCCCTTCTGCATCACGGCGATCTGGTCGCAGATCTGACTGGCGACGCGCAGGTCGTGCGTGATGAAGACCATCGACACGCCGGTCTCGCGCTGGATCTGGTCGAGAAGCTTGAGAATCTGCGCCTGGATGGAGACATCGAGGGCGGAGACCGCCTCGTCGGCGACGAGCAACTTGGGCTTGAACATGAGGGCACGGGCGATGCCGATGCGCTGGCGCTGTCCGCCGGAGAACTCGTGCGGATGGCGATCGAAGGCGCCCGCATCGAGGCCCACATGCGACAGGAGCTTCTTGGCCTCGGTGCGCGCCTTTGCATGGGGCATGCCGTGCGCGACAGGACCCACGGTCAGGATCTGGCCGATCGTGGCGCGCGGATTGAGCGATGCGAAGGGGTCCTGGAAGATCATCTGGATCTTCGGCCGCAGCGGGCGAAACGTGGTTTCCGAGAGTGCCGCGATGTCGCGTCCCTCGAACAGGATCCGGCCGCCGTCGCAGTCCTGGAGCTTGACCAGCAGGCGCCCGAGCGAGGATTTGCCCGAGCCGCTTTCGCCCACGATCCCGAGTGTGCGCCCGGGGCCAATTTCGAACGAGACGTCCTGCACGGCGTGGACGACACGCTGGCCGCCGAAGAAGGGACTGCCGCTTCGATAGGTCTTTGCGAGCCCCTCCACTTTGAGGATCGCTTCCTGGAGTTCGGTTGCCACCGCAACGCGGTCCTGCCCGGTCAGATCGGGCACGGCAGCGATGAGGCGTTTGGTATACGGGTGAGAGGGCGACTTCAGCACCTCCCTGGCACTGCCCTTCTCGACGATATGCCCCTTCTCCATCACGACCACGCTGTCGGCGATCTCGGCCACCACACCGAAGTCATGGGTGATGAACATGACGCTCATCCCCTTTCGACGCTGGATGTCGCGGATGAGGTGCAGGATCTGAGCCTGGGTGGTCACGTCGAGGGCGGTCGTCGGCTCATCGGCAATCAGCACCTTGGGTTCGAGCGCCAGCGCCATCGCAATCATGACGCGCTGGCGTTGTCCGCCCGACAGCCGAAAAGGATATTGATTGTACATGAGCTGCGGGTCGGGAAGGCTGACTTCCGTCAGCAGCTCGATGACGCGCTTTCGTTGCCAATCCTTCGTCCCAACACCATGCGCGGTCAGAACTTCCGTGATCTGCTCGCCCACGGTCATCAGCGGGTTGAGGGCCGAAAGCGGATCCTGGAAGATCATCGAGACGACGCGGCCCCGCACCGAACGCAGCGTCACAGGCGAGGCGCCGATGATTGCCGTCCCGTCTTTCCCACCGAGCTGGATCGCGCCGGCCGAAACCGAGATCTTGCGCGGCAAGAGGCCCATGATCGTATTGGCGGTGACCGACTTGCCCGAGCCGGACTCACCGACGATGCAGAGGATCTGACGGTCCAGGAGATCGAACGTGATGTTCTCGACGGCATGGCGCCGTTCCATGCCCCTCGGCAGATCGACTGTCAGCCCACGAACCGAAAGAGCCGGCGCCGCCGGCCCTGTGGTCTGACATTGAAGCATCGTCGAACTCATTCCTATCAACCCAAACTAGCAATCGTCACAATGATGGGGTAAGAGAAACAACTTGAGGCAGACTGCCTAACTTGAAGGCTTGGCACTCGAAGGTTTGGCGCGAAGTGGTCGCCGGCCATGAATTCCTCCCCCGGACTTCGCGACTGTTCCCTTCAGTGTTGCGTGGTCGCCGCAACCGGAAACGCTGAATAGCGCGAGGCGTGCAGCATACTCGTCTGCCGGCCGGCCACCTTTCAGTATCTTATCCTTTGATCCATAGGGTTTCCCGGCTCACCGCAACGCCATCGCTTGGGGGCATGGGCCGGCATGGACGTCGGCTACTCCCGCTCCCTCGCCGCCTGCGTCGCAGCGTTGCCCACGAAACCGGCATCATAGGCGACGCGTTCGACCGGGCGGCACGCGACGCGCACGCGGTGTCCCGCTGGCGGCTGCCGCCGCGAAGATGCCTTGGCGGAGCACTTGGGGGTGAAAGAGTGCCACCTCAAACGCACGAGAGCGGGGTCGCCCTTTGCGAGACCTTGCAGCCGAAGATCGAGCGAAGCCACCTTCGCTGTTGCCGGTCTCTATCAGCGGCGCCTCCATCCGACACCGCCCCCGGCTGATAGGACAGCCCGCCGAATTCAAACAATCAGCAACAGCTCTTCAGAGCGGTTTCGAGCGCCTGCAGGAAGCGGTCGACATGCCGCTCTTTGAAGATCTGGGATCGTTGTGTGCCACTTGCCATCGGAGCTTGAGGATCTCGGGTTCGACAAAGCCGATATGGTCCGCCGTCGCGCCAGACGGCACGACGTTGACGCCCGAGAAATTGCCGCCCGAACGCGCCCGTGTCGCGCGTGCCGGCTCTTCGCACCCAACAAAGCGGGGCCGCAGCGGCAGCCCGGTCACGTTGTTCTCGGACATCATCAAGCGGACGCCAAGCTCAATGCCGCGATCGCGCAGGCGTCGCCCGCCACGAATTTTGTGTGTCTCACAAGGTCGGCCTAACCGTCCGACTAAATCGGACCGAGAAGACCCTTTACCACAAGATCAATCTTTTCGGGGTCTGCAATCGATCGATTGACGACTTTTAAAGTGTATCAAGATACGCCTTGAACGAGAGTAATAAGCAGCTGATCTTCACCCACCCTGACCGCAGTACCGTTGTCAGGTTGCGCTCGATCTCGGCAGCCGCGTCGCGACCTGGTCAACGCCAGATCGAAATCCGAAACGTCACTGCCGACAAGCAGGCCGAGGTCTGCAACTACTTCTTGAAGCCTTAATAAGGAAACGTTGAAAGTCGGGGATTTCGGATGATTGCGCCAGAGGAAGAGAGGATGCTGAAAACGCTGCTGGTCGAGATGTTCGGCCATATCAGCAGCATGCGGCGGGAATTCGCCGCCCTTCAAGGCGACAGCAAGGGCAATTTTGCGACGATGACCGACACTCTCGACGCGATCGTCGAGAATACGGAGACAGCCGGGAACGCGATCCTCGAAAGCATGGAGGCGATCGGCGCCAGCGTCACGAAGTTGCAGGGCGTCAACGACCCGACTGCCGCATCGGTCTCCGATGAGATCCTCGACAGTACAAACAAGGTGTTCGAGGCTTGCGCGTTTCAGGACCTCACGGGACAGCGGGTCACTCGCGTGATCAAGTCGCTGCAGTTCATGGAGGACCACATCAACAGGCTCGTCCGCATGTGGGGAAAAGAGGAGCTGGCACGGATGGCCGCCGAGCTTGCCGTCCCAAGCACCCCGAACTTGATGGAAGGCCCGAAGCGGCCCGGCGTGGCGATTTCCCAGGACGACATCGACAAGCTGTTCGCGTGAGCAGCCTCGAACTGGATGCCCGTAGCGATGGTTTCGCTTTGTCAGCGCATCGGAGCAACTGAGTGCATACCGATGCGATGAGAGAGGCCCGTAGAATTATGGAGTGCGCCAGACTGCGCGGCAGCGCAACAGCGACCACGTCTCCGTTCAACCCGCCGCGAAGCGAATAACTCGTCTGGATGGCAACCGTCGGGTTAGCGTCAGAGCGGCCCGCTACGAACGCCGTGATCAGGTCTGGTTTAAGATCGTCAGCAAACCTCTGGGTCCCGATTGGCGCCCCAGTTGGTCATCCGCTGTCACACTGACAGGTGAAAATGTTGGTAGCGGGAGAGGGACTCGAACCCCCGACCCCAGGATTATGATTCCCGTGCTCTAACCAGCTGAGCTACCCCGCCACGGTGTCCGATCAAGGCACGATTGGTCGACGAGCGCGACGGGCCTTGTGAACGGGCCGCTTATAAGGAGCCGTTCCGGCCCCTGTCAAGCAAAGCCCGCAGGCCCGCGCGGATTTCGTTCTCCGCAGTTTCTATTCGACTCGTCAAGGTCTTACATCGCGCGCGATCGTCGGTTCACGCCCTCGCGCGAGGCGCATCGCTTACCGGCTGCGAATTCTCACGCCCAGCACGGCTCACTTCGGCTGCACGTTCGGATTCCCGCCGGGACTGCCGGGTGGCGGGATCACCGGTGTCGTGCCGCCCTCGGGGGTCGGCGCGTGCATTTCAGGATCGACGCCGCTCGGGGGACACAGCACGCCGTTGGTCTTGGCGAGCTTCTCGCCCAGCGGCTCGGCGGCGCGTCCGGTGGTCATGCCGTCCGGCGTCGTCCGCGCATTCGGCGCGCACGCCGCATTCGGCCCCGGATCTGGCGCCGTCGCCTGGGGCGGCGTAGCCGGGGTCGGCGGCGCCTGCGCATGGACCACGGCGGAGGCCGAGACCAGCAGAAGCGAGAGGAACAGTGATTGCCTGATGCTCATGGCAGAGCAACGCGAAGCCTGCGCCGGCGTTCCCGCGGCCAATGTGCAGCTTTGGCGATCAGCCCTTACGGTAGCGGATCAGCGAGAAATGCCCGAGCGGCGGCATCGGCCGGCGCTCGGCCAGCGTGATGCCGCCGTGCCTTGCGGCCCAGTTCACCAGCCGCGCCCAGGGGAACTCGGGCCGCCAGCCGAGCCGGCGCGCGATCGGCGCGAAGGCGAGCTCGAACAGGCGGCGCGGGCCGCTCTCGGCGCCGATGTGATTGACCAGGATCAGTTCGCCGCCCGGCTTCAGCACGCGGACGAAATCATCCAGCGTCGCTTCCGGATCCGGCACCGCGGTGATGACGTATTGCGCCACGACCGCATCGAAGAAGCCGTCGGGAAAAGCGAGATGCTTCGCGTCCATCACCGCGAGCGTCTCGACGTTGAGCAGCTTCAGCTCGCGCACGCGCGCCTGGGCCCGCCGCAGCATCGGCTCGGAGATGTCTACGCCGCAGATCTTCGTCGTGCGCGCATAGTCCGACAGCGACAGGCCGGTGCCGACGCCGACGTCGAGAATACGGCCGCCGATACGATCGGCTTCCGCGATGGTCGATTGACGCCCCTGATCGAAGACCTTGCCGAACACCAGATCGTAGATCGGCGCCCAGCGTTCGTAGGCCTTTTCGACCCCTGCGCGGTCGATGTCCCCCATGCCCCTGCCCTGAATGATGGATGCTGGTCAGCCGCGGACCGGCTCGGCCAGGCGCTGCGGCCTGGCGATGCCGCCTGCTTTGCTGCTCTCGGTGGACGCGCTCTGGATGAAGCCGCCGCCGAGCACGCGCGCGCGTCCCGAAGCCGCGTCATAGAACACGCAGGCCTGCCCCGGCGAGACGCCCTCTTCGCCGGCGACGAGTTCGACCTCGTAATGACCGTCGGCACCGCGCAGCCAGGCCGGCTGCGGCGGGCGGGTCGAGCGCACGCGCACGAACAGCTCCAGGCCGTCGCGCAACGCCGCATCGAGCGCGCCATCGCCGATCCAGTTGACCTCGCGCAACGTAATGCGGTGCGTGCGCAGCGCCTCGCGCGGGCCAACGACCACGCGGCGTGTCGCGACGTCGAGCCTGACGACATAGAGCGGCGCGCCGGCGGCGATGCCGAGGCCCTTGCGCTGGCCGATCGTGTAGTTGGCGATGCCGTGATGCGCGCCGAGCACGCGCCCCTGGAGATCGACGATCTCGCCCGGCTCCATCGCGTTGGGACGCAGCTTGCCGATGATGTCGGTGTAGCGGCCGGTCGGCACGAAGCAGATGTCCTGGCTGTCGTGCTTGTCGGCGACCTCGAGCTCGAAGCGGCGCGCCAGTTCGCGCACCTCGGGCTTGGTCATGTCGCCGAGCGGAAAGCGCAGATAATCGAGCTGCTCGCGGGTGGTGGCGAACAGGAAGTAGCTCTGGTCACGATCGGCATCGGCGGCGCAAGTGAGCGCGCGCGATCCGTCCGCGAGCCGGCGCGAGGCGACGTAGTGACCCGTGGCGAGCACGGAGGCGCCGAGCTCGCGCGCGGTCTTCAGCAGATCGCCGAACTTGATGGCGCGGTTGCACTCGATGCACGGCACCGGCGTCTCGCCGGAGGCATAGCTGGCGGCGAAATTGTCGATCACGGACTCGCGGAAGCGGTCCTCGTAGTCCAGCACGTAATGCGGGATGCCGAGCCGCTCGGCGACGTTGCGGGCATCGTGGATGTCCTGGCCGGCACAGCAGGCGCCCTTGCGATGCGTCGCCGCGCCGTGATCATAGAGCTGCAGGGTGATGCCGACGACGTCGTACCCCTGCGACTTCAACAGCGCAGCCGTGACCGACGAGTCCACGCCGCCGGACATGGCGACGACGACCCTGGTGTCCTCGGGACGGCCTTCGAGATCGAGACTGTTGAGCATGATCAGGTCACTGCGATCGCGGCGTCAGGCTACGGGTTCCCGGCGCGGGAACGCCTCGCATGCGCCGTCTTGCGGATGGCTTGCCTCCAGCGATCTCCGGACAAGGTGTCCTGGTCGGAAACGGCGCGGGAAGCATCTGTCTTTAATATAGGCGCACTCCCTGCGAAGCAATCGCGCTGGCCGCAGCGGCCAGCGGCAAATCTTGCCGGCCGGGCAGAAATGGCGGGCCGAGGGGATCGGTGCGGGACGCGCGCCGCACCTTCAAGTCATTGAACTATATATCATTTTGCAATCAGGCCGCAGTGGCCCGCTCCTTGCTGATCTGGCTCGTCGAGTTTCATCGCGAGAGGTTCCAAGGTGTTCAGCGTCACGTCAGACATCCAGGCCAGCACGGTTGTGAAGAGCACAGCGCCGAAACAGTCGCGCCAGGACGCCTCGCAGCTGTCCGACAGCTTCTCGGCGCTGGTCGATGCCGCGACGCCGCCGAACCCGTCGAACTCCTCGTCGTCCTCCACATCGCCGTCGCGCAGCAGCAGCGCCAGCGCAACGCCCAGCCGCGAAGCCGCGCGCACGGGCGACGCCGATCGCAGCCAGACCAGGTCGCAGGACAAGACCCAGGACAAGGCCGACGCGCCGTGGCGCACCGATCGCTCCGACAAGACGAGTTCGGATGCGGCGTCCGACACCAGCGCCGACAAACCCGCCAAAACCGGCAAAGATACTGCCGACACCACCGACGGCACCACCACAGAGACCAAGACGGACGGTGACCAGAGCGGCGCCGACGCGACCGCCACGGCGGCGGCCGCCGCCGATCAGATCGTCGTGCCGACCCCGGTTGCCGTCGCGATCCAAGCCGAGACCGCCCTGGCCAATCCCGCCCCGGGGGCAGCAACGGAAGGTGACGGGTCCTCTGCCGCCCCCGCCGCAGCCCTGCCGACAACGGCGACCGGGCCCGGCACGCCGGGCACTGTCGACGCCACCGCCGGGCTGATGGCCGCCGCAGCCAAGTCCGCTGGTACAGCGAAAACGACCGACGACGCCGCCAAGACGGCGGCTGGCGCCAACACGGCAGCGACCGCTTCCGGCGACGCCGCCCCCACCACCGATCAGACCTTCACTGCCGCGCTCGACGCAGCCGTGCCCGGCGGCGGCAAGGCGACGGGCAAGCCGGGCGCCCAGGCCAAGACGGGGCTGGTCGCCGGCGAGACCGGCAAGAGTTCGGAACAGGGCGCTACTCCGACAACTGGCGGTCAGGCCAATCAGGCCGGTGGCCTCGCGCAACAGCCCGCCGCTACCACGAAGTCGGACGGCGGCGAGATCGACCCGTCCGCCAAAGGCAATGGCCATGCGCCGGCGCCATCAGGGCATGAGCGCGGCGCGGCGCAAGCCAACGGACCGTCCAACGTTGCCGCGCCGGATCCGGCGGCCCAGGCCACGGCCGGATTGCAGCCGCAGCTCACCACCCCGGCCGCATCGACCAACCAGATCACCGCGGCCAACCTGACGGCGACGACGGCGACCGCGGCCGCCGTGCCGCTGCACGGACTCGCGGTCGAGATCGCAGCCTCCGCGCTCAACGGCAAGAGCCGGTTCGAGATCAGGCTGGACCCGGCCGAGCTCGGCCGCATCGATGTCCGCATCGACGTCGACCGCAACGGCCAGGTGACCTCGCATCTGCGGGTCGAGAAGCCGGAGACGCTGGCGATGCTGCAGCAGACTGCGCCGCAACTGCAGCAGGCGCTGCAGGACGCCGGTCTCAAGAGCAACGACAGCGGGCTGCAATTCTCGCTCCGCGACCAGAACTCGTCCGGCCAGAACGGCGGCGACAATCAACAAAACGGTAACGCACAACGCCTGATCGTAACCGAGGACGAAACCGTCCCGGTCCAGCTCGCCGGACGGTCCTATGGACGGATGTTCAGCGCGCAGGGCGGCGTCGACATCCGGGTATAACAGGAGGCTTCCATGGCAATCGGCGACGCAATCACGGCAAGCCCGCCAGTCTCGGGCACGACCAACTCGAGCTCCTCATCGAACAGCAGCGGCCTCGGCTCGAGCACGAGCTCGACCATCGCCGGCAATTTCCAGACCTTTCTCACCCTGCTGACGACGCAGCTGCAGAACCAGAACCCGCTCGACCCGCTGGACACCAACCAGTTCACCCAGCAGCTCGTGCAGTTCGCCGGCGTCGAGCAGCAGCTCAAGACCAACGACCAGCTGGCGTCGCTGCTGACGATGCAACAGGCCACACAGGCGACCCAGGCGCTGGCCTTCGTCGGCAAGACCGCCGTGGTGGCCGGCTCGACCACGACCATGACCGACGGAAAGGCGAGCTGGGACCTCAGCATTCCCAAGGACTGCAACCTCACCGTCAACATCACCAACAGCGTCGGCCAGACCGTATTCTCCGGTAAATATTCAGCCAGCGCCGGCAACAACCAGACCTATAATTGGAACGGCCAGGGCAATGACGGCGCCCAATGGCCCGACGGGCTGTACAAGATCACGACCGTCGCGACCGATGTGACCAACGGCAGCCCGGTGGCGGTCTCGACCCAGGTCAAGGGCACGGTCTCCTCGGTCGACCTGACCCAGCAGCCGCCTCTGCTCTCGATCGGCGGCCAGACCTACACCGTGAACCAGATCCAGCGGATCGTCAGCTAACCCTCGAAGCGGCGCCTCGCCGCCAGAACCGCGCCTATGCTTGCGGCCGAGCTTCAACATCGCGCTCGGCCGGGATGGCGACACGCCGGCGTAACCGCCGGAAACTCTTAACCAATCATTTACCACGATCTTGCTCCCGGGGCCTCTCGCCGCCGGACGCGGCGGCGTTGGCCCGCAGCGCCGGATTCACGCCCTTTGCTTAGGCAAATTTTAAGCGAGGCGGCGTAGGTTCTTACCGTGAGTTCAGTGGTTGAGAGTTTGTGAGTACGCCATGACAGAACCCCATCGCCCGAGGGTGAAATACGTCATCGGGCCTGACGGTAGCCCACTCACCATCGCGGATTTGCCTGCGCCAGGCACCAAGAGGTGGGTCATACGCCGCAAGGCTGAAGTCGTCGCTGCAGTCCGCGGCGGATTGCTGTCCCTCGAAGAAGCGTGCAGCCGCTACACCCTGACCGTCGACGAATTCCTGTCGTGGCAGTTCTCGATCGACCAGCACGGTCTCGCCGGCCTGCGCACCACCCGAATTCAGCAATATCGCCAATAGGGCGTTAACGACGCGACCGGCTTTTATCGAAAATCGGCTTGGCCCCGCCAAGCCGATTTTTTGCATGTCTACACTTTGTTAGGACCCTTTAACCAACGTTAACCATATCGAAACCTTCCCATAGGCAATAATTGCCCAGTGGTTCGATTCAACCTCCGCGCTCCACCTTGCACCGCGGGAGCAGAGGCTGCGATCGGACCGCCACCTGGAATGCGGGTGTCGGTGAAGGCTGAGAATTGAATTTCGCGCGCTCTGCAACCGGCCGTAAAGGCCCGCGACGTTCAAATCACCTTTCCAGCAGCACCCGTCGAATGCCGAACTATGGGGCAGTTGCTTGCAAGGTCTCTTGGACTTTCTGAAGGGTTTGGGCGCCGCGCGGCTCACCGCCATGATCGCGGTGACTGCCGCTCTGGTTGGTTTCTTCGGCTTCGTCATCATGCGCGTGACGGCGCCGCAGCTGACGACCCTGTTCACCGACCTGAGCATGGACGACTCCTCCAGCATCATCAAGGATCTGGAGCGCCAGGGAATTCCGTTCGAGATCCGCAACGAAGGCAGCGTCATCATGGTCCCGAAGGACAAGGTGACCCGGCTGCGCATGAAGCTCGCCGAGGGCGGCCTGCCCAAGGGCGGCGGCGTCGGCTACGAGATCTTCGACAAGTCGGACGCGCTGGGCACCACGAGCTTCGTCCAGAACATCAATCATCTGCGCGCGCTGGAAGGTGAACTCGCCCGTACCATCCGCGCCATCGACCGCGTCCAGGCCGCGCGCGTCCATCTCGTGCTGCCGGAACGGCCGCTGTTCTCGCGCGAGACGCCGGAGCCGTCGGCCTCGATCGTCGTGCGCGTGCGCGGCGCCCTCGAGGCGAACCAGATCCGCGCCATCCGCCACCTCGTCGCCTCGGCCGTCAACGGCCTGAAGCCGCAGCGGGTGTCGATCGTCGACGAGGCCGGGCAATTGCTTGCCGACGGCACCCAGACCGACATCGACCAGCAGGTCGGCGACGAGCGCCGCAACGCGTTCGAGAAGCGGATGCGCAAACAGGTCGAGGACATCGTCTCCTCGGTGGTCGGTTCGGGCCGCGCCCGGGTCCAGCTCTCCGCCGATTTCGACTTCAACCGCATCACCCAGACCTCCGACCGTTACGATCCGGAAGGACGCGTGCTCCGGTCGAGCCAGACCCGCGAAGAGCAGTCGGCCACCAACGAGAACAACGGTCAGGTCACGGTCAACAACGAGCTGCCGGGCAACCAGCAGAACCAGCCGCCACAGACCCCGCGCGACCAGAGCAAGAAGACCGAAGAGACCAACAATTACGAGATCTCACGGACCACCAAGACGGAAGTCACCGAGGCCGGGCGGGTCAACCGGCTCTCGATCGCGGTCCTGGTCGACGGCGCCTACAGCAAGAACGAAAAAGGCGAACTGGTCTACAAGGAGCGCAGCAAGGAGGAGCTCGACCGCATCGCAGCCCTGGTCCGCTCCGCCATCGGCTTCGACCAGAAGCGCGGCGACCAGGTCGAGGTGGTCAACCTGAAATTCGCCGACGCCCCCACCGTGCCGCAGATCAACGAGCCCACCGGCTTCCTCGGCATGATCCACTTCACCAAGGATGACGTGATGTACGTCATCGAGCTCGGCGTGATGATGCTGCTCGGCATCGTCGTCGTGTTCATGGTGGTGCGGCCGCTGGTGAAGAAGATCATCGCCACCGAAGAGATCGCCGCGGCCAACAGCGTGCCCGCGCTCACCGACGAGAGCCAGGCGCAGGTCGCCCACGCGCAGCAGACCGCCACCATGATCGACGTCGCCCAGGTTCAGGGCCAGGTCCACGCCCAGTCCGTCCACCGGGTGGGCGAACTGGCCGACCGCAACCCGGGCGAAGCCGCCTCCATCATCCGCCAGTGGCTCGCCGAGCCGCAGCAGTAACGATCCACGCTCCACGCACCGCCCCAACCGAGTCGAACGTCAAACGCCATGTCGCTCCCGCAAACCCAGACCACCAACTCCAACGCCAACGACATCTCCACCGTCATCGCGACGCTCGCGAGCCGTCAGTCGCAGCGGGCGAAGACCGAGCCTCTGAGCGGCCCGAGGCGCGCGGCCGTGATGATGCTGGCGCTCGGCGAACAATATGGCGGCAAGATCTGGCAGCAGCTCGACGACGACGAGGTGCGCGAATTGTCGCTCGCGATGTCCACGCTGGGGACGGTCGAAGCCGACGTAGTCGAGGATCTCATGCTCGAATTCGTCTCGCGCATGTCGGCCTCCGGTGCGCTGATGGGCAATTTCGACGCGACCGAGCGGCTGCTGCAACAATACCTGCCGACGGAGCGCGTCTCCGGCATCATGGACGAGATCCGCGGGCCCGCCGGCCGCAACATGTGGGAGAAGCTCTCCAACGTCCAGGAAGAGGTTCTCGCCAACTACCTGAAGAACGAATATCCGCAGACCATCGCCGTCGTGCTGTCCAAGCTGAAGTCGGAGCATGCGGCGCGCGTGCTCGCGATCCTGCCCGAAGACATGGCGCTCGACGTCATCGGCCGCATGCTGCGCATGGAAGCGGTGCAGAAGGAGGTCATCGAACGGGTCGAGCAGACCTTGCGCGTCGAGTTCATGTCGAACCTGTCGCAGACCCGCCGCCGCGACGCCCACGAGGTCATGGCCGAGATCTTCAACAATTTCGACCGCCAGACCGAGACCCGCTTCATCACCTCGCTGGAGGAGGAGAACCGCGAATCGGCCGAGCGCATCAAGGCGCTGATGTTCACCTTCGACGACCTGATCAAGCTCGATTCGGCCTCGGCGCAGACGCTGCTGCGCAACGTCGACAAGGACAAGCTCGGCGTGGCGCTCAAGAGCGCCAACGAGGAGGTGCGGAATTTCTTCTTCGGCAACATGTCGTCGCGCGCCGCCAAGATGCTGCAGGACGACATGGCCGCGATGGGACCGGTGCGGCTGCGCGACGTCGACGAGGCGCAGGCCCTGCTCGTCAATCTCGCCAAGGATCTCGCCGCCAAGGGCGAGATCATGCTCAGCAAGAACCGCGCTGACGACGAACTGGTGTACTGATGGCCCAGCCCGCGAAGTTCCTGTTCGATACCGACTTCGCCGCGCCGGACAAGACGCGGGAACGGGGGGCCACGGCCGCCGAGATCGCGCAGAAGGTCGCAGCCGCCGAAGCCGCCGCCTATCGCAACGGCTACGAGGCGGCGCAGCGCGAGGCCAAGGTCGAGGCCGATCGCCGTGTCGCTACTGCGCTCGAGCAGATCAACATCCAATTGCAGGGCATCTCCGCCCGCTTCTCCGGTATCGAGCAGCGGATGGAGACGGAGGCGGTCGATGTCGCGATTGCCGTCGCCCGCAAGCTCTGCGCGGCCCTGGTCGAGTCCGAGCCGCTCGGCGAGATCACCGGCCTCGTGCACGACTGCTTCGCGCATCTGGTCGCCACGCCGCATCTGGTGCTGCGCATCAACGACAGCCTGTACGAGCTCGCCCGCGAGAAGATCGAGAAGCTCGCCAAGCAGAGCGGCTTCGAGGGGCGCCTCGTGATCCTCGCGGAGCCCGAGATCCAGACCGGCGACTGCCGCATCGAATGGGCCGACGGCGGCGTGGTGCTGGAGCGCGCCGCGATCGATGCCAAGATCAACGAACTGGTCGGACGCTACATGGCGTCCAAGAAGAACTAGGCCGCAGCTGGTGGCCGACGGAGTCTAAGTGATGAGCGACAACGAGATCCCGCTTCCCGACCTCAATTCTCCGGACGCGCCGCCGCTGAGCGGCGACGTCGGCTACACCGAGGAAGAGCACGCCGCGCGGATTGCAGCCGATCTGGAGGCCGTGTTCGACGTGCCGGTCCAGGTCTCGGCCGTGCTCGGCCGCTCGAAGATGGATGTCGGCGAGCTGCTCAAGCTCGGACCCGGCACCGTGCTGGAGCTCGATCGCAAGGTTGGTGAAGCCATCGACATCTACGTCAACAACCGGCTCGTGGCACGCGGCGAGGTGGTTCTGGTCGAAGACAAGCTCGGCGTGACGATGACCGAAATCATCAAATCCGACCGCAACTGACACCAACCCACGCGCGCCTTTCGGGAGCTGCGCGGCCGAATAGGAGATCAACATGCGGCTTCTCATCGTCGGAACGCTGAAGGGTCAGCTCACCGCGGCCACCAAGATCGCCATGGAGAACGGCGCCACCGTCACCCATGCCGAGGACAATGAGCAGGCGATGCGGGTGCTGCGCGGCGGCAAGGGCGCCGACCTGCTGCTGGTCGACGTCGCGCTGGACATCCGGGACCTGGTGATGCGGCTCGATGCCGAGCACATCCACGTGCCGATCGTGGCCTGCGGCATCACCAGCGACGCCCGCGCCGCGGTCGCCGCCATCCACGCCGGCGCCAAGGAATACATTCCGCTGCCGCCGGACCCGGAGCTGATCGCCGCAGTGCTCGCCGCCGTCGCCAACGACAGCCGCGACCTCGTCTATCGCGACGACGCGATGGCCAAGGTGATCAAGCTCGCCCAGCAGATCGCCGGCTCCGACGCCTCGGTGATGATCACCGGCGAGTCCGGCACCGGCAAGGAGGTGCTGGCGCGCTACGTTCACACCCGCTCGGCCCGCGCCAAGCGTCCCTTCATCTCGATCAACTGCGCCGCGATCCCCGAGCATCTCCTGGAATCCGAACTGTTCGGCCATGAGAAGGGCGCCTTCACCGGCGCGGTCGCGCGTCGCATCGGCAAGTTCGAGGAGGCCAATGGCGGCACCCTGCTGCTCGACGAAATCTCGGAAATGGACGTGCGGCTGCAGTCCAAGCTGCTGCGCGCGATCCAGGAGCGCGTGATCGACCGCGTCGGCGGCACCCGCCCCGTTCCGGTCGACATCCGCATCATCGCGACCTCGAACCGCAATCTCGCGGACGCCGTGCGCGAAGGCACGTTCCGCGAGGACCTGCTGTTCCGGCTCAACGTCGTGAACCTGAAGATCCCGCCGCTGCGCGAGCGCCCGGCCGACATTCTCGAACTGGCCCAGCATTTCGCGCGCAAATATTCCGAGGCCAATGCGGTGGCGCTGCGGCCGATCTCGGCGGAAGCCAAGCGCATCCTCACCAGCAATCGCTGGCCGGGCAACGTGCGCGAGCTGGAAAACACGATGCATCGCGCGGTGCTGATGGCGCAGGGCGACGAGATCGGACCGGATGCGATCCTGACCCCGGACGGCGCCCGGCTGGACGTCGGCAAGGCCCAGCCGGCCGTCGCCCATGCGACGATGGCTGCCGAGCAGGTCACGCGCGCCCTGGTCGGTCGCACCGTCGCCGACGTGGAGCGCGATCTGATCCTGGAAACCTTGAAGCACTGCCTGGGCAACCGGACCCATGCGGCCAACATTCTGGGCATCTCGATCCGCACCTTGCGCAACAAGCTCAACGAATATGCCGACGGCGGCCTGCCGATCCCGCCACCGGGCACCGGCGACAGCCCGCGCATGCCGAGCCCGGTGTAGTCTGGCCGCCATCCATGGTCTCGTTCTCGGCGCGCGCTCTTCCTGGGCGCGCCGCTTGCCATTCAGCCGCCGATGCCGGGACGCACGGACTGCTGGCCGGCTGCTGGGAACAGAGCTCCCATGCCCCCTCGTCAAACCGCAAAGGGGCGACGAATGGGGCTCACGCAGCTGGTGCTTCCGCCCGCGTGGCCGGATGGACTCGGTCAACTTCGCCTGCGGCCGCGACGGGTGCGACGGCTGGGACGGTGCCCGGCGTTATCGCTGGCAGCCGCCGATGCTCGGGCTGTCCGATGTCGAGACCTCGGCGGACGGCAAAGTGCAGAGCAAGGTCTGGCGCCGGTGCCGCGTGCAGCTTCTGACAAAGGACTGGATGCCGCTTCAGGACTGCGAGCAGTCGTTCGAGCCGTGGATCCGCAAGCCGTCCAGGTAGCGCACCGCGCTCATCACGCTCAGGAATAGCTCGGCGCTTCGGGATTGCGGAAGATGTGGATGGGATCGCCCGGCGTGAACTCGCGCTGCGTGAGCACGGCATAGGCATAGAGCGCGAGGTAGAGCACCGCGACCGTGCCGATGACGTAGAGAGCCCAGGTTCCGATCCGTTTCATGATTTCCGCCGCCGACGCCGACAGCGGCTTTTACGGCGTCCGGCGTGTCGACGCCAGCGCGCCTCGCCCGGAGCGGGACGTTACGGCGTCAGCCTCGGATCCGGCACGCTGAGCGCGGCGAGCCGGCCGAGATCGTCCTCGCCATCGACTGTGACATAGCTGCCATGCCAATAAGCCAGGGCCGCCGACTGCGGCGCGACGGTGACATGCACCACCCGGCCGATGACGATGCCGTGGGAATGTCGTTCGATGATCTCCTCGACCTCGCAATCCAGTGTCGCGAGCGCCCCGACCAGGAGCGGCACGCCCGTGACATGCTTGCGCCACTCGGCGCCTGCGAAGCGCTCCGCGCCGCGCAGCCCGCCCTTCCCCGCAAACCGTTCGGCGACGCCGAGCTGGTCCGCCGCCAGCAGATTGGCGCCGAACGCGCGTTCCCGCTGCAGAATTGGCCAGGACGAGGCGTTGCGATTGACGCTGACGATGATCGAGGGAGGATCGAGCGCCAGCGAGGACAGCGAGCTCACGGTCATGCCGGTGACGTCGTCACCGCGTCCGACCGTAATGACGCTGACGCCTCCAACCAGTTGGCGCATCGCAGAGCGGAAATCCGGCGGCAGCGCCGTGGCATCAGGCATGTGACGGACGATGGAGTTCATTGCGTTGATCTTTCCTACCCTGCCGTGCCCGGTCCAAGCAACTGGCCCAGGATCGATCCTTCCAGCGCGGCAAGCTCGGCAGACCCGCGCTGACGCGGGCGCGGCAGATCGACGCTGATATCCTCGGCGATCCGACCGTCCTCGATGACCAGGACCCGATCGGCCAGGGCCACGGCTTCGGCCACGTCATGGGTGACCAGGATTGCGGTGAAGGTTTGATCGGCCCAGACCCGCTCTAGCAGGCGCTGCATCGCGATCCGCGTCAGCGCATCCAGCGCCCCGAGCGGCTCGTCGAAGGCCAGCAGGCGCGGCCCGCTGACCAGCGCTCGCGCCAGCGCGACCCGCTGCTTCTGACCGCCCGACAGCACCGCCGGCCATTGGTCGCGCTTTTCGGCGAGGCCGACCTCCTCGAGCGCCTGCCGCGCGCGCTCATGCGCACCTGCCGCCTTGCGCTCGCGGCCGAGCCCGACCTCGACATTGGCCAGCACCCGCGCCCATGGCAGCAGCCGCGGCTCCTGGAACATGACGCGGACATCCTCGGGCCGCGCCGCCGCATCACCGATACTGATCGTGCCCGCGGTCGGCTTGTCGAGCCCGGCGATCAGGCGCAGCAGGGTGCTCTTGCCGCAGCCGCTCTGGCCGACGATGGCGACGAACTGGCCGGCCGCAATCTCCAGATCGATGCCGCGCAGCACTTCGTTGTCGCCGAACGACTTTCTGAGGTCGCGGATCACGAGCGGCAGGCCGCGCGTCTCGGGTTTCGACGGCTGCGGCGGCACGTCCGGCTTCCTCGCATGACGGAAAGCCTCAGCATGCCCGATCAATTCGGCGCCGTCGATTGCCTCGACGCCGGACACGGGAATTCGGAGCGCTTGCTGCATTTACAACCTCAATGCTTGCTGAAGGCCGGATGCCAGGACAGCGTCAGCCGTTCCAGCAGCCGCGAGGCGCTGTCGGCGACCTTGCCCAGCAGGGCGTAGATCAGGATGGAGAGCACGACGACGTCGATCTGCATGAACTCGCGGGCCTGCATCGCCATGTAGCCTAGCCCTGAGGAGGCCGCGATCGTCTCGGCGACGATCAAGGTGAGCCACATGATGCCGAGCGCGAAGCGCAGGCCGACGAAGATCGACGGCAGCGCGCCGGGGAAGATCACGCGGCGAAACAGCTCGCCATCGGTCATGCCGTAGACGCGGCCCATTTCAATGAGTTGCGGATCGACCGTGCGAATCCCGTGCAGCGTGTTCAGATAGACCGGGAAGAACACGCCGAGCGCGACCAGAAACAGTTTGGCGCTCTCGTCGATGCCGAACCACAGAATGACCAGCGGGATCAGCGCCAGATGCGGCACGTTCCTGATCATCTGCAGGGTCGTGTCGGTGAGATTCGACGACAGCTGCGACAGGCCGTTCGCGAGGCCGAAGGCGAAGCCGATGCCGCCGCCGATCAAAAAGCCGATCGAGGCGCGCCAGAAGCTGACCCAGATGTTGCGGCCGAGCTCGCCGGACCACAACAGCTTCCAGCCGGCGCGCGCGACATCGCTCGGCGCCGGCAGCACCCGCGGCGAGACGAGGCCGGCGACGGAGGCCGCCTGCCAGATCAGGATGATCGCGAGCGGCACCAGCCAGGGCAGGAATCCATCCGCCTTGGGCACGGCCAGCTTGCGGACCTTGGGAAGGCTTTCGATCAAACTCATGACTGCGAAGCTCTCTGCAACGGGCGATGCTCGTTGGCGATGGTCTCACCGAACGGGCCGGTATTGGCCCGGAGCGTCGTGACATTGCCGCTCTGCTCCGACACGTTCAAGCCGAGCTTCGGGAACACCAGTTCGGCGAAGCGATAGGCTTCCTCGAGATGCGGGTAGCCGGAGAGGATGAAGGTGTCGATGCCGAGATCCTGATACTCCCTGATGCGCGCCGCCACCGTGTCGGGATCGCCGACCAGCGCCGTGCCGGCACCGCCGCGGACGAGGCCAACGCCGGCCCACAGGTTGGGGCTGATCTCCAGCTTGTCGCGGCGCCCGCCATGCAGCTGCGACATGCGCTGCTGCCCGACCGAATCCATCCGCGCGAAGATCTTCTGCGCCGAGGCAATGGTGTCATCGGTGACGTGCTTGATGAGGTCGTCGGCCGCGGCCCATGCCTCCTCGTTGGTCTCGCGCACGATGACGTGCAGGCGAATGCCGAACGACAGCTTGCGGCCGCGCGCGTCGGCGACGGCTTTCACCTTGGCGACCTTGGCCGCGACGTCGGCCGGGGGCTCGCCCCAGGTCAGATATTTCTCGACGGTGTCGACGGCGACGTCGATGCCCGCATCAGACGAACCGCCGAAGAACAGCGGCGGCCGCGGCGACTGCACCGGCGGGAACAGCAGACGGCCATCCTCGACCTTGATGTGCTTGCCGGAGAAGTTGACGGCCTCGCCTTCGAGCAGCGCGTTGTAGACGGTGAGGAACTCGCGAGTGACCTCGTAGCGCTCCTCATGCGACAGGAAGATGCCATCGCCCTTGTTCTCGACGGGATCGCCGCCGGTGACGACGTTGACCAGCAGGCGCCCGTTGGTGACGCGGTCGAGCGTGGCCGTCATGCGCGCGGCGACGCTCGGCGACTGCAGACCAGGACGGACCGCCACGAGATAGCGCAGCTTCTCGGTGAACGGCGCCACGGCCGACGCCACGACCCAGGAATCCTCGCAACTGCGGCCCGTGGGGATCAGCACGCCGTAATAGCCGAGCTGGTCGGCCGCCTGCGCGACCTGGCGCAGATAGTTGAAATTGACCTCGCGGCCGCCTTGCGACGTGCCGAGATAGCGGCCGTCACCATGGGTCGGCAGGAACCACAGCACGTTGGGCTTCGAAGCGTTACTCATGTCGTTGTCTTTCGGATGGAGGTCGCGTTCTCGCGTCACGTGGACGGCGTCCACTTCCAGACGATGTCGGCGACGTTGACTTGTTTCGGAATGAGCCCGACGCGGGCGAAGCGGTCGGCCACCGCCTGCTGGCTCTTGATGATCTCGTCGTCGAGCGGCACCACGCTATAGACCGAGCGGTCGACGAAGCGCTTGACCGCTTCGAGATCAACGCCGGTGGCCTCGGCCTGCGCCTTCGCGACCTCGTCGTGATGGCTGTTGGCCCATATGCCTTCGGCAGCGAACGCCGCATTCAGCCTGGCGACCACGGCGGGGTACTTTTCGACGAAGTCGGAGCCGACGATGTAGAACGAGTTCGGCTTGTGCACATCCTTGTCGAACACGATGGCGCGTGCGTTCTCCTTCAGCTCGGCCAGCGCCAGATACGGATCCCAGATCGACCACGCATCGACCGAGCCCTCGACGAAGGCGGCGGTGGCGTCAGCCGGCGCGAGCGGCGCGGGCGTGATGTCGCTCCACGATAGGCCGGCCTTCTCCAGCGCCGCGACCAGCAGATTGTGCGCACTCGACCCCTTGCCGAACGCGACGCGCTTGCCCCTGAGATCGGCCAGCGTCTTGATCGGCGAATCCTTGGGCACGATGATCGCCTGGCTGCTGCCGTTCTGCTTGACGGCGGCGGCGTAGCGGATCTTGGCGCTGGCGGCCTGGGCGAAGATCGGCGGAGCGTCGCCGACATAGCCGAAATCGACGCTGCCGACATTGATGGCTTCCAGCAGCGGCGGGCCGAACTGGAAGTCGACCCAGACGACGTTGATGCCGTCGGACTTGAATGCGCTTTCGATGGTGCCCCGGGCCCTCACGGCCGGGAAGAAGCCGCCCTTCTGGGTGCCGATGCGGATTTCCTTCGGCTTGTCCTGGGCCCGCAACGGCGCCGACCAGGCGACCACCGCAGCGGACCCCAGCGACAGTTTCAGAAAATCACGACGCTTCATTGCCCTCTCCGACCAAG
This sequence comes from Bradyrhizobium oligotrophicum, assembly GCF_051168495.1. GTDB lineage: Bacteria > Pseudomonadota > Alphaproteobacteria > Rhizobiales > Xanthobacteraceae > Bradyrhizobium > Bradyrhizobium oligotrophicum_A. The sequence continues at coordinate 84,463 of NZ_JBNPVB010000023.1, forward strand.
CCCGTGCACCCACGTTGATGCGATGCACAGGATGATGGTGGCGGCTGAAACGCCTGTCGAGGACCCCGGAAAAATAGCGATGCCGGTCCTCTCGGTCCGCGGTCGCAGGGCATGTTCGTATCGAAGGCGCCGGGCAAAGCAGCGAGAATTTCTCGTCAATGAGGATGCGATCACGCGCCTTCACGGATCATCAACCAGGATGATCGTGGCTGGCCCGCATCCGGTCGTGCGCGTGCCTGTCGTCCCCGGGTTGATCCAGGTCAACGCGGATTCGAGGCACTTTGCTCAAGATATCATCAGGCGCGGCCCGGATGCCGCAAACTCTCCCCCCGTCCCCATAGCAGAGTCTTCTCTCATGTCGCTCGTCGGCAGCGATGCGAACGCGCGTGCGCGTCGCAAACGCATGGAAATTTTCGCCTTCCTGTTCCTCACCGCCGTGCTGATGCCCGCCCTCGCGGTCGCGACCGTCGGCTCATACGGGCTTGCCGTGTGGGTCTACCAGATGATGGCAGGTCCCCCCGGCCCACCCTCGGCACACTGACCGGAAAGGTCCACGCCCATGCCCTCCCACCGCACCTCCTTCGACCGGCGCGCGCTGATCACCGGCCGCGTGCTCACGGCCGAGCCCGTGATCGCGCCGCCCTCGGGCGAGATCGCCTCGATCATCGTGCAGACCCGCCCCGATCAGCTCGACCGTGTCGAAGCGGACATTCTTGCGATGAAGGGCTGCGAGATCCACGGCCGCGATGAGCGCGGCAAGCTGATCGTCGTCGTCGATGCACCCGATGCCAGCGCGCTCGGCACCGCGATGAACCGCATCGGTCTGCTGCCCCACGTGCATTCCGCCTGCCTCGTCTTCCACGCCATCGACGCCGGCTAACACCACGAGATCACCATGACCGAGCCAAAGATCGATCGCCGCCAGATGCTCAAGCTGGAAGCCGCCGCGATTGCCGCAGCCGCCGCCGGGATTCCCGGCACATCGCTCGCGGCGAACCTCGTCACCGAGCGCGAGCAGAGCGAGTTGAAATGGGACAAGGCCGCCTGCCGCTTCTGCGGCACCGGTTGCAGCGTGATGGTCGCGACCAAGGACAATCGCGTCGTCGCCACGCATGGCGACATCAAGGCCGAGGTCAATCGCGGCCTCAACTGCGTCAAGGGCTACTTCCTCTCGAAGATCATGTACGGCCACGACCGCCTGACGCATCCGATGCTGCGCAAGACCAATGGCAAGTACGACAAGAACGGCGAGTTCACGCCCGTGTCGTGGGACGAGGCCTTCGACATCATGGCGCTGAAGTTCAAGGACGCGCTCAGGAAGCGCGGCCCCTCCGGCGTCGGCATGTTCGGCTCGGGCCAGTGGACGATCTGGGAGGGCTATGCGGCCTCGAAACTGTTCAAGGCCGGCTTCCGCACCAACAACATCGATCCCAATGCGCGGCACTGCATGGCGTCCGCCGTGGCCGGCATGATGCGCACCTTCGGCATCGACGAGCCGGCCGGCTGCTACGACGACATCGAGGCCACCGATGCCTTCGTGCTGTGGGGCTCCAACATGGCGGAGATGCACCCGATTTTGTGGAGCCGCGTCACCGACCGGAGGCTGTCGGCACCGCATGTCAAGGTCGCCGTGCTCTCGACATTCGAACACCGCTCGTTCGACCTCGCCGACATCGGCATGGTGTTCAAGCCGCAGACCGACCTCTATCTCCTCAACGCGATCGCCAACCACATCATCAAGACCGGCCGCGTCAACAAGGAGTTCGTCCAGGCGCACACCGTGTTCAAGAAGGGCCAGACCGACATCGGCTTCGGCCTGCGGCCCGAACATCCGCTGCAGAAGAAGGCCACCGGTGCGGCCAAGGCCAACGACGCCACCGACATCTCATTCGATGAGTATGCCAAGTTCGTCTCGGACTACACGCTGGAAAAGGCCGCCGAGATGTCCGGCGTGCCGCTCAACCGGCTGGAGGCGCTCGCCGAGCTCTATGCCGATCCCAAGACCAAGGTGGTCTCGTTCTGGACCATGGGCTTCAACCAGCATACCCGCGGCGTCTGGTGCAACAACCTCGTCTACAACATCCATCTGCTGACCGGAAAGATCAGCGAGCCCGGCAACAGCCCGTTCTCGCTGACGGGGCAGCCCTCGGCCTGCGGCACCGCGCGCGAGGTCGGCACCTTCTCGCACCGCCTGCCCGCCGACATGGTGGTGACCAACAAGGAGCACCGCACCAAGGCCGAGCATATCTGGCAGCTGCCGGAGGGCACGATTCCCGACAAGCCCGGCTATCATGCCGTGCTGCAGAGCCGGATGCTGAAGGACGGCCTGCTCAACGCCTATTGGGTGCAGGTCAACAACAACCTCCAGGCCGGGCCGAACGCCAATGAGGAGACCTATCCCGGCTTCCGCAACCCCGACAATTTCATCGTCGTCTCCGACGCCTACCCGTCGGTGACCGCGCTCGCCGCCGACCTGATCCTGCCGACCGCGATGTGGGTCGAGAAGGAAGGCGCCTATGGCAATGCCGAACGGCGGACGCAGTTCTGGCATCAGCTCGTCTCCGCGCCGGGCGAGGCGCGATCCGACCTCTGGCAGCTGATGGAGTTCTCCAAGCGCTTCCGAATCGAGGAGGTCTGGTCTGAGGAGCTGATCGCCAGGAAACCGGACGTGCGCGGCAAGACGCTGTTCGACGTGCTCTACAGGAACGGCCAGGTCGACAAATTCCCGCTCGACCAGATCGAGCCGGGCTACGCCAACGACGAATCCAAGGCGTTCGGCTTCTATGTCCACAAGGGCCTGTTCGAGGAATACGCCTCCTTCGGCCGCGGCCACGGCCATGACCTCGCGCCGTTCGAGACCTATCACAAGGAGCGCGGCCTGCGCTGGCCGGTGGTCGACGGCCAGGAGACACGCTGGCGCTTCCGCGAGGGCTCCGACCCCTATGTGAAGGCCGGGACCGGCGTGCAGTTCTACGGCTTCCCCGACGGCAAGGCGCGCATCTTCGCGCTCCCCTACGAGCCGCCGGCGGAATCGCCCGACAAGGACTATCCGTTCTGGCTCTCCACCGGCCGCGTGGTCGAGCACTGGCATTCCGGCACGATGACGCGCCGCGTGCCCGAACTCTACAAGGCGTTCCCCGAAGCCGTATGCTTCATGCATCCCGATGACGCGCAGGAAGCCAATCTGCGGCGCGGCGACGAGGTCAAGGTCGCCTCGCGGCGCGGCTTCATCCGCGCCCGCGTCGAGACCCGCGGCCGCGACAAGCCGCCGCGCGGCCTCGTCTTCGTGCCGTGGTTCGACGAGTCGAAGCTGATCAACAAGGTGACGCTCGACGCCACCGATCCGATCTCGCTGCAGACCGACTACAAGAAATGCGCCGTGCGCATCGAGCGGGTGTAACTGACATGATCAAGAAACTTGCTGTCATGCTGATCGCGGCCAGCGTTGCGGCCGGATCCAGCGCGCTGCTCGCCCAGAGCGTCTCGTCCTCGCTGCGCGGTCCCACGCCGCTCAACGACGAAGGCCCGGCGCCGCCGATGCAGCCGATGAAGAACACGGCCGAGCGGGAGGTGCGCAACTATCCGGAGCAGCCGCCGGTGATTCCGCACGCCATCGACGGCTATCAGGTCGACATGCAGGGCAACAAATGCCTGTCCTGCCACGCCCGCGCGCGCACGGCCGAGTCCAAGGCGCCGATGCTGTCGATCACCCACTTCATGGATCGCGACGGCCAGTTCCTGGCCTCGGTGTCGCCGCGCCGCTTCTTCTGCACCCAATGCCACGTGCCGCAGAGCGCGGCCGCTCCGCCCGTCAGCAACGACTTCGTCGACATCGACACGATGCTGTCGCGCGCCAAGCCCGGTGGTGCGCGATGAGCAGCGCCGACATTCCGGAGGGCGCGAAAGCGCCCGTCCCCGACAAGCGGCTCGGCCTCGTCCGCCGCGCCTTCCAGTTCGTGCTCGACCTGATCGACGTGCTGCTGAAGCCGAGCTCGATCTTCGGGCTCGGCGTGCTGGTGCTCGCCGGCTTCGTCGCCGGCGTGATCTTCTGGGGCGGCTTCAACACCGCGCTGGAGATCACCAACACCGAGAAGTTCTGCACCGGCTGTCACGAGATGAAGGACAACGTGTTCGCCGAGCTGAAGACCACCGTGCATTTCTCCAACCGCTCCGGCGTCCGCGCGTCGTGCCCGGACTGCCACGTGCCGCACAACTGGACCGACAAGATCGCGCGCAAGATGCAGGCCTCGAAGGAGGTCTGGGGCCACCTGTTCGGCTCGATCGACACCCGCGAGAAGTTCAGCGATCGAAGGCTGGAGCTCGCCTTGCACGAATGGGCGCGCTTCAAGGCCAACGACTCCTTGGAATGCCGCAACTGCCACAGCGCGCAGTCGATGGACATCACCAAGCAGTCGCCCCGCGCCGTCGAAGCCCACCAGCGCTTCCTCTTCACCGGCGAAAAGACCTGCATCGACTGCCACAAGGGCATCGCGCATCATCTGCCGGACATGAGGGGTGTGCCGGGCTGGCAGTAGGCTCACCTTCCTTCTGGATGGAGCCGTAGCAATCGCCGCGCCCCCCTGCGCTCCCTCACCCGCTTGCGGGGGAGGGCTGGGGTGGGGGCGCCACACGGGCAATCCCGCCGGAGCATTCCCCCACCCGCATCGCATCTTTCGATGCGACGCGGCCTCCCCCGCAAGCGGGGGAGGCTCGGACCCATTCGCATCGAGCGCTTGATCTCCCGCCCGCAGCCCTTAGGTTCACGGAATGTCCCCGAGTCGCTGCTTGCGGCTCCATCCCCGTGAGTCATGACCACCTTTTCCCCCCACCAGGATTCCGCGCTGAAGGCCGTCAGTGACTGGCTGAAGGCCAAGCCGGGCAAGAACGCCACGCCGCAGGTGTTCCGGCTGTTCGGCTATGCCGGCACCGGCAAGACGACGCTGGCGCGTCACATCGCCGAGGGCGTCGATGGCGAGGTCAAGTTCGCAGCATTCACCGGCAAGGCGGCGCTCGTGATGCGCAGCAAGGGCTGCGACGACGCCTCCACCATCCACTCGCTGATCTATCGCGCCCGGGAGAGCGGCGAGGAGCAGCCGAACTTCGAATTGTGGGACGACGCGCCGGCGTCCAAGGCCAAGCTGATCATCATCGACGAATGCTCGATGGTCGACGCCGATCTCGGCCGCGACCTGCTCTCGTTCGACTGCCCGCTGCTGGTGCTCGGCGATCCCGCGCAGCTGCCGCCGGTCCAGGGCGGTGGCTTCTTCACCGAGACCGAGCCGGACGTGATGCTGACCGAGGTGCATCGCCAGGCCAAGGATGACCCGATCGTGCGGATGTCGATGGACGTGCGCGAAGGCAACACGCTCGACATCGGCCGCTACGGCGAGAGCGAGGTGGTGGAGCGCCGCGAGCTCGATCCGTCCCGCGTCATGGCGGCGGACCAGGTGCTGGTCGGCCGCAACGCCACCCGCCGCGCCTACAACAACCGCTTCCGCCAGCGCCTCGACATCGAGGACGCGCTGCCCGTCGCCGGCGACAAGCTGGTCTGCCTGCGCAACAACCGCAAGAAGGGCCTGTTCAATGGCGGGCTGTGGCGGGTGAAGTCGCGCGCAACTTCCAAGTCCAAGATCGTGACCATGCGGGTCGCGCCGGACGAGGATCTCGGCCGAAAGGTGACGAAAGTCTCGGTGCGCGGCGAATGCTTCGCCGGCGGCATCGAGGACATCCCATGGGAGCAGCGCAAGCCCTATGACGAGTTCGACTACGGCTATGTGCTGACCGTGCACAAGTCGCAGGGCTCGCAATGGGACGACGTCGTGCTGTTCGACGAGAGTTTTGCATTTCAGGAGAGCCGCGCGCGCTGGCTCTACACCGGCATCACCCGCGCCGCGAAGCGGCTGTCCATCGTGGTGTGAGCCGCTGCTGAGCGAACAAGCCGCGCCTCTCGAACGTCTGCCAATTTGTTACACCGTCATGCCCGGGCCTGTCCCGGGCATCCACGTCGGTCCCCGGGTGCCGAGCGACGTGGATGGCCGGGACAGGCCCGGCCATGACGACGTGGAAACGGATGAGCCCGACAACGTAGACGGCCGATGAAGTGCCTCCCGTCATTCCGGGGCAATCGTCGGAGCGCCGTTGCGCTCTGGCGATCGAACCCGGAACCCCGAGCTTGTTAGCAAAGACTCAAAGCAATCCCGAGATTCCGGGTTCAAGGCCATTCGGCCTTGCCCCGGAGCGGCGGGGATCTTGGCTCAAAATCAGCCGTAATCTCAACAAGAGCGGTATCGCCCTGCCTCGTTCCTACAAGGCCTGCGACCCATTGATCCAGGTCAACCTGCCGCAGCACGCTTGGCGGATAAAAAACGATTCACATCTCTGCACGACACGAACAGGCGGGGCGGATTGGCATGGCAAAGAAGACCACCAAGGGCAAGGCTTCCGACGGACCGACCAAGCGCGCCAGCGCGCGGGCCAACGTCGCGCGCCGGCAATCCGCGCCCAAGCTCGATCCGATCGCACAGTCGCTGGTCGATGAATCGATGCAGGCCGCGCAGATCACCGGACTGTCGGCGTTCGAGAGCGTGCTGAACGGGCCGCCGGCGCTCGACGCCGACAGCGCCCCGGTGAAGGCGATGCTCGACGGCGCCGCGCCCGACGACGCCAAGCTGATGAAGGCGCTGATCGACGGCAAGCAGGCCAAGCGCGACAAGCGCCACACCTCGGACGAACTGTCCGACACCTGGCGCCAGGGCGGCTACCCTTACAAATACCGGATGTTCCGCAAGGACTACGAGGAGCAGAAGTTCATCCTGCAGACCGAGCTGCTGAAGCTGCAGAACTGGATGAAGGATGCCCGCCAGCGCCTGGTGCTGCTGTTCGAGGGCCGCGACGCCGCCGGCAAGGGCGGCACCATCAAGCGCTTCATGGAGCATCTCAATCCGCGCGGCGCCCGCGTGGTGGCGCTGGACAAGCCGAGCGACGTCGAGCGCGGCCAATGGTACTTCCAGCGCTATGTCGAGCATCTGCCGACCGCCGGCGAGATCGTGCTGTTCGACCGCTCCTGGTACAACCGCGCCGGCGTCGAGCGCGTGATGGGGTTCTGCTCGCAGGCCGAATATGACGAGTTCCTGCGCCAGGTGCCGGAGTTCGAGCGCAATCTCGTGCGCAGCGGCATGCATCTGATCAAGTTCTGGTTCTCAGTCAGCCGCGAGGAGCAGCGCCGCCGCTTCAAGGAGCGCGAGGCGCATCCGCTGAAGCAGTGGAAGCTGTCGCCGATCGACACGGCGTCACTCGACAAATGGGACGACTACACCCGTGCCAAGGAGGCGATGTTCTTCTCCACCGACACCGCCGACTGCCCGTGGACCGTGATCAAGTCCGACGACAAGAAACGCGCGCGGCTGAATGCGATGCGCTGCGTGCTGCACTCCCTGCCCTATGCCGGCAAGGACGTCTCGCGCATCGGCCATGTCGACGATCTCATCGTCGGCCGCGCCAGTGTCATCCACGAGCGCGAGGAACACACCAACTGAGGCGTCGCGCTCAGCGCCGATGACGCCGGTGCGGCCTCACGGAATCGGCCGGCGGCATTGCTGCGTTGGCATTCGGAACGGCTGACGTGCCGCGGCGGGCCAGCTCCGCCTGAGCTGCCGGTGTCAGCGCGCCGCCGTTGAGCACGTCCCGGTCGGGATGCGTGGCCGCATAGGCCGCCGGCTCGGAGAATTGGGCCGATGCCGCGGTGGCCGCCAGCGTCGACATCAGCAGAGCTGCCGCCAGGCTCCTGAAAGCAATCATCATTGGTCTCCCCCTGTTCCGCATCAACTCGCACAAGCGAAGATGTAGGCAGGCGAACGCTGCACCCCAATCACGACCGCGCGAGCCGAGGGACGTTCGTGATCACCTCCGTCTCTCAGACGTAGCGCGGCAATCGCTGTCCTGGCAGCAGGTCATAGGGCGCCTTCCAGCCGGGCAGCGCTGCGATACGCTGCAGCCATGCCGCGACCGGCGGGAAACGGGCGGCGAGATCATAGCCGCTCTCCTCCACCGGAAAGCTCAGATAGCCGCACAGCGAGAGGTCGGCGACCGTCGGCCGCTCGCCGATGATGAAGGGGCGCTGCGCCACTTCGCCGGCCAGGATCGACAGGAAGTCGTCGATGCGTGCGCGCAGGAATCCCTGCACCTTCTCGTCGGGCTGCGGCGTGAAGGCGCGGCGATAGCGATAGGTCGCCATGAAGCCGGACAGTTTCTGATTGTCCCAGAACAGCCAGCGCAGGATCTCGAAGCGCTCGCGCTCGTCCGCGCCGCCGAACCTGCCGTAGCGCGCGGCGAGCTGGAGCAGAATCGGCCCGGTTTGCGTCAGCCGCACGCCGTCCTCCTCCAGCACCGGAATCTCGCCCATCGGATTGACGTTGGCGCGCCACGCGGCCGTGCGGGTGATGCCGCCGCCGAAGTCGGTCCAGACCGGCTCGAAACGCTGCCCGCACAGCGTCAGCATCAGGGCCAGCTTGTAGCTGTTGCCGGATTCGGGAAAGTAGTGCAGGCGGTAGCTCGGCATGGTCGTCTCGCAGGATCGGGCCGCCTGATGTTAGGCGGCCGGGCGATGCGGCACCATTCCGTTTTCGGCCGCGAGGCTTCAGCGCAGCGCAAGCCGCAGCCTGCGCGTCATGCGGCGAAGCGCGCGGCTTCCGCAAACAGCCAGTCGCTAAACACCGCAAAGTCGCGCGCCTTCCCGCCGGCGGCGCTGCGGCGCACGAGATGAAACTGCCGCGGCAGGCGCACACGCCCGGCGAACAACGGCACCAGCCGGCCGGAATCGATGAACGGCCGCACCACCGGATCGAGCCCGAGCGCGATGCCCATGCCGGCGCTCGCGGCCTCGTAGACGACCTGCAGATTGTCGAACACGACGCAGTTGCTCGGCGCGGCGTCGATGCCCGCGGCGGCGAACCACTCCTGCCAGAATTCGACCTGGTGGTCGGTGCCGATCAGCCTGGCATCGACGAGGTCGCGCGGATGCCGCGGGACGCCGCACCGATCACGCAGGTGCGGGCTCAGCACCGGCACCGCATCCACCGCCAGCAGCGGTTCGCTGGTCACCCCCGGCCACGGTCCCCGCCCCAGCCGGATCGCGCAGTCGAGCTCGGAGCGCGCAGGGAGATCCTCGATCTCAGCCGATGTCTGCAACACGATCTGCACCGCGCCGTGCCGGGCCTGGAAACGGTGCAGCCGCGGCATCAGCCAGTTCGCAGCAAAGGTCGGCATCACGCTGACGGTGAGCCCGCCATGGTCCCGCCTGCGCAGCTCATCTGTCGCCTGCGTCATGCTGCGCCAGGCCGGATCGAGCGCGGCAAAATAAGTATCGCCTGCCGCTGTGAGCGCAAGGCCACGCGGCTGTCGCTCGAACAGCCGCACGCCGAGCCCGGCTTCGAGCTGCTGAATGCGACGGCTCAATGCCGGCACGCTCAGATTCAGGATCACGGCCGCCTGTGCGAGGCTGCCGGCGCGGGCCACGGCCACGAAGGCTTCGATGTCTCTGAGAGGAAGGCGTCGCATGCGGGGCAGTGTAGGACGATGACGCGCCGCGGTCGAGATACCGGCCGTGCGACGGCCCATCGTGGCCATGGCCGCGTCATCGCCGCCCAGGCAGCCGCCCATACGCTCGGGTATGAGCGGACGGCGGCAACACGAGCGCCGCGCCGGAGGGGCGCACCAGGCCCACTCGTCCTGCTGGCGTCAATGCGCCGCCATTGAGCACGTCGCGGTCGGGATACATTGCCTGAAACGCCGCCGGCTCCTGTTCGCCGTAGAACCAGCCCTGCGCCGATGCGGGCGCGGCAGCAGCCATCGACAGCAGCACGGCTGCCGCCTTTGATGTCAACGATGTCATGACGAGTCTCCAGTTGCAGAGGATGCTGAGAACGCGCACGCGATCGATCGATGCCCTGTCAGGGCCAGCCGGTCGAGGTGCGACCTCGTCTGTATTGACTATCGGTGGGAGCAAATATTCGCGGCCTCTCCGCCGCGCCGGCATCACGACCGCGACAACGAAGACGACATCACGGTTCGAGACTCGACGAAGCGTGATGCACACCGTCGGCGATGGTCGCAAACCTGGTGGGCGCCGGCTTGTGCAGGAATGACGACAACCTTCGCCGCATGCCTCGAGGCCGTTCGGCCCGACGAGGCTGGGCAAGAATTCCGGGCTTTTCCGTTGAGCTGCGTGTACGATTTGTCACATCATGAATCGAACT
>NZ_JBNPVB010000024.1:0-93617 GCF_051168495.1 Bradyrhizobium oligotrophicum
TTCCAGGCGACGGTCGCCAAACCGTCCCAGCCCAAGCTCCATGCCGGCATCCTCCGTCAAAGGCCGACAGGGAATCAAAGGTTCTTCCCGTATTCAACATCGATGTGTGAATACGGTAGCCCGCAAGGGGAGAGGGTGGCGTGATCGCGCGCAGCGCGGTCACGCCGGGTGAGGGGTCTCTCTCCACGCAGACAGTCGAGCTTGGAGAGACAACCCCTCACCCGAGTGAATATGACGCTGGCGTCCGTGTAGCCCTCTCCCGCAAGGGGCGAGGGCGCAGTCATGGGCGCCGTGTCGGCAGCGCGGAGGCGCTGTCCACCCGGGCTTTCTCTTCCGTCACCGCACCACGGCGCGCCTTGCCAGCGCCAGGCCCATCAGCACGAAGGCGGAGGTGACCTCGGGGCCGCCGACGAGGATGCGGGTCGGGGTCTTCATCTTGTTCCACTCATAGGCGCGGTACGGATGCCGCCGGCCGCCTTCGCCGAAGCTCGCCACGATGCAATGCACGGCCGGTGCGAAGCTCGCGGGCTCGCCGCCGAGATGGCCGAGCGCGATCAGCGCGAGCGCCGCGTCGAACGGGTTCATCTCGCGGCCGATCAGTTCGTCCTCGACATAGGCGAGCACGCGCAGCCGGATCAGCTCGAACGCGCCGGCGGGATCGAGCGCCTGCCGCGCGGCCTGTGGCAGCGCCATGAAGGCGTGATAGCAGCGGCCGAAATAGGCGCAGTACAGCTCCGGCAGATAGTAGATGTGTGACCGCGGGTCGGCGAAGGCGCCGCTCAGCACCAGCCGCTGCTGGAAGCCGATGATGCGCCTGACGACGTCGAGCCGGCCCTTGGTTTCCAGGATCTGCCAGCGCTTGAGGTTGCGGAACGACACTTCGAGCACGTCGAGGTTCAGGGTTGGATCGAGGTCGTTGCCGTAGGGCCGCTCGCCGGCCAAGCTGTCGATCCAGGTGGCGATGCCGCCTTCATAGTCGACATTGTCGTTGATCGGCACGGTCACGCGCGGCTCGTTGCCGCCGGCCCGCACCTGGTAGCCGGCGTAGAAATCGACCAGCGGCTGGTCGAGGATCGGATCGTCCGATCCCGCCTGCGTCGCGGCCGAGAACGAGCACGCGGTGGTGTCGCAATCGGGCACGTAGACGCCGAAGCCAAGGTCCTGCTTGATCTGGGTGAAGAAGCGCGAGAACCGCGGATGCGGCGGCGGCGCCAGCGCGGTGACGACATGGTAGCTCTTGCCGTCGGCGCCACGCACCTCCTCGCGGCTGGTGTTCAGGCAGAACCCGACCATCGCCGCAATCGCGCCGCGCGCGGCCGCCGTCTGCTCGGGCGCGGCGAGGCCGGTCTCGACGAAGCTCAGCAGCGCCTCGGTGAAGAACGCATCGTAATAGGCCGAGCGGTGGCGGATCTGCACCGGCTCCCACATCGGCTCGGCGATGCCGCGCCACGGCGGGTTGATCACCGCCGCCGCCGCTGAGCGCGCGATGAAGACGCGGGCGAGGTTGAACATCAGCGTCGAGTTCTTGTAGCCGCGGGCGTCGAGCCCCTGCAGCGCCATCTTGACCTCGCGGCCCTTGATGTCGGGGTCGCCGATCAGGTTGAACGCTGCGTAGGTCGGGATGAAGCCGTTGCGGCTGAACGAGCCGAGCAGGTCGGCGCCGCAGGCGCGGATCACGCGGTCGATCTCGGCAGCCCCGGGCATCGCGACCGCGGCGCTGCGGCGCGGCGGCGCCGGATGATGCAGCGCGACGCCGTCGACCAGCGCGGCGACCGGCCCGCCCACCGCCTCCCAGTCCGGCGTCGGATTGTCGCGGGCGAGAACCAGCGCCTGGCGCAGCGCATTGAGGCGCGCCGGATCGTTCAGTTCGGGCAGGCCGGCGCGGCGCAGCAGCGCGCGCAGCGCCGGGTTACCGAGTGCGGTCCGGTAGAATTTGGACAGATGAGGGTCGCCGCCGCCGGGCTGGCGCAGGATGGGATCGCAGACCTCGTACAGCGAGGGGCCATCCTTCCGAGCCGTCAGCGCGCGACAGGCGGCTGCGGCGAAATATTGCAAACTCAACGTCGGGACTCGCGGGTTGGCGGGGCAGGACGAACGGCATGTGCGGCTCGAGACGTCCGGCCAACGGCTCGCCACGCGCATGCATCGGTCAAACTGACGTGAGACAAACTGACGTGAGACAAACTGACATGGGGCGCGGCCAAAGACAACGTGACCGGGCTCACTGCGGCGGCGGTGGATCTGGCGGCAATGTGGCTCCCGGGCGGTCCCGCCGGGGCCGTTTGGAGATCCGCGCCATGGTTAAATTCGCCTTAATTTCCAAGCGCTTGAAAAGTCAACGGTGTTCCCATGTTGCTCCGCCTGCGGGTTCGGGTTAAGGCTTTCTTCGTTGCGGTGCCGCAAATTGCGCGCAATTCGACGACACATCGTCTCGCAACCCCTCAAACCTCAGAGGCGCCAGCGCGACCAAAGGGTGCGCCCCTTTGGCCACGGTTGTGCAGGCTCGGACCAGGATTGACGTGATGACCGCAAGTCAGCCTTCCTTCTCCCGCCGGTCGGCCGTGACCGCCGCCGCGCTGCTCTGCACGGTGTCGCTCGCGCTCGGCGCACATGCTGCCCTGAACAAGCGCCCGCCGGAGGCCGGCAATGCCGCCGCGACGGAGCAGGCCGCCAGCGTGGCCGGCAACGGCACGCGCCTCGCGCTGGTCGTCGGCAATGCCCATTATCCCGACGCCAATGCGCCGCTGGCCCAGCCGATCAACGACGCCCGCGCGCTGACCGGCGCGCTGCGCCGCGGCGGCTTCGACGTCGATGTCGTCGAGGATGCGACCCGGGACGACATGGAGCGCGCGATCGAGCGGCTGAAATCCCGGATCAGGCCGGACTCCGTGGTGATGCTGTTCTTCGGCGGCTACGCCATCCAGGCCGGCCGCGAGAGCTACATGATCCCGGTCGATGCCAGGATCTGGAAGGAGGCCGACGTGCGCCGCGAGGGTACCAGCATCGAGCGCATGCTCGACACGGTGCGCGAGCGGGGCGCGCGCGCCAAGCTCGTCGTGGTCGATGCCTCGCGCCGCAATCCCTATGAACGCCGCTTCCGCGCCTATTCGCATGGCCTGGCGCCGATCAACGCCCCCGCCAACGCGCTGATCCTGTCATCGGCCACCCCCGGCAAGGTGCTGGACGATCCGCAGGACCGGACCAACAGCGTGCTGGTGTCGGAGCTGCTGCATCAGCTCGGCCGGACGCCGAGCGCAGAGGCCGTGTTCACCAAGACCAGGAACGCGATCGCGCGCAGCTCCGATGGCGAGCAGGTGCCGATGGTGTCGTCGTCCCTGGTCGAAGACATCCGCCTCAACGCCGACGCCAACGCGGGCAGCTGAGCTTCGGTCTCCTCTCGGCTATTATTTATCTGCGCAGCGGCCTCCCACTTTCCCCTGGAGGGGGAGGGTGGGCCGGTGCCAGCCTTGCGTTGCCCTCAGTTGCTCGCCACCACCGGGCGCACCGGATCGCCCTCGCGCAGCAGGGCGCCGGCGCGGGCGACGACGACGTCGCCCTCGGTGAGGCCTTCCTTGATCTCGACCTGGCCGCCGGCCATCAGGCCGATCTCGACCCGCTTGGTCTCGATGCGCTGGGCACGGACCACCTGCACCACGGTGCCGTCGGGATCGTAGAGGATCGCGGTCAGCGGCACCGTGACGCCGCAGCTCTGGCCGATCTTGATCACCGCGCGGCCGAAGGAATTCACCAAGAGCCGCGCCGTGCCGGTGATGCCGATGAAGGCCTGGCCGAGCTGGCTGTTCGGCTCGACGGTCGGCGCCACGCGGCGGATCTTGCCGTCGAGCTCGCCGGCGCCGACGATGCGGAGCCGCGCCGTCTGGTTGACCGCGAGCTTGCCGATCTGCGCCGATGGCACCAGCCCGACGAGATCGAATTCGTTGCGGGCGACGATCGAGAACAGCGCCTCGCCGCGGCCTGAGGCGAAGGCGCCGATGGTGGCGGTGGACGACAGGATGGTGCCGGCGACCGGCGCCTGGATCGTGATCGCGCCGCCCTCCGGCGGCGTCAGCCGCGCCAGGGCCTGACCGGCCGTGACGGTGTCACCGGCATCGACCATCACCTCCGCCACCTTCAGTCCCGGACGATCGGGCCTGACCGCGGTCTCGTCCCGCGCCAGCACGATGCCGGACACCTCGACGGTGTTGTCGAAGCAGGCCTTGGTCGCCTTGAGCACGCTGACCGCCGCGCCCTTCGGCGCATCGCCACCGTCGGCCGCCGCGGCTTGGACCGTGGCCTGGACCACGGCCAGCAGGCCGGCGGCGGCCAGCATCGGCATCCGGCGCATCTTGGCAATTGCGGCATGTCCCATGCGAAACCGGTCCTCGACCCCATTCATCGAACGGCTGTGTGCCGGAGATAGCAGACGCACCGCCGCCGGGCCAGCCGACCCGCGTCCCCGGTAGTCGCGCCAGGGCGCCGCGACGTTCAGCCGGCAGCCCTGACCGCGCCGAACTTCTCGGTCACGGCGACGTTGTCGCTGCCGAACGCCGGCCGTCTTTCATCTGGGATCACGATCATGCTTCGGCTCTGGATACCGCTTGTCACTTGCGTCGCCCTCATCACGCCCGCAGTCTCCGCCGAGCTCACGGCGGATGCCGTCAACGGGGCCGAACTGCGCAAGCGGCCGCCGGCCGAGGACAAGACCGATCCCGTTGCGATCCGCGCCCAGGTGCTGCTCGACCGCGCCCACGTCTCGCCGGGCGAGATCGACGGCCGGTTCGGCGACAACGCCCAGAAGGCGCTCGCCGCCTTTGCCGCCGCCAAGGGCCTGAAGAGCGGCGCCAAGCTGACGCCTGAGCTGTGGGCCGCGCTGACCCAGCAGGACCAGGAGCCGGCGATCGTCAGCTACAAGATCACGAAGCAGGACGTGAAGGGGCCGTTCCTCAATCCGGTGCCGAAGAAGCTGGAGGCGATGAAGGACCTGCCGGCCATCGGCTATGCGACGCCGCGCGAGGCGCTGGCGGAGAAATTCCACATGAGCGAGGACCTGCTCGCCGCGCTCAACCCCGGCAAGGCGTTCGACAAGGCCGAC
Organism: Bradyrhizobium oligotrophicum; assembly: GCF_051168495.1. Lineage (GTDB taxonomy): Bacteria > Pseudomonadota > Alphaproteobacteria > Rhizobiales > Xanthobacteraceae > Bradyrhizobium > Bradyrhizobium oligotrophicum_A. The sequence continues at coordinate 5,093 of NZ_JBNPVB010000024.1, forward strand.
GAGGAGATCTTCGTCGCCAACGTCGCGCCCGCTGGCGATGGCGGCAAGGACAAATCCAAGGCGGAGTCGAAGCCGGAGTCCAAATCCAAACCGGAGGTCAAGGCAGAGGCCAAGTCAGAGTCAAAGGCCAAATCAGAGACGAAGGACAAGCAGGACCCGTCCAAGCCGAAGCTCGCGGAGATCACGAGGCTTGCCGTCAACAAGGACGAGGGCACGGTGCAGGCCTTCGACAAGGACAATCATCTGGTGGCATTCTTCCCGGCGACGGTCGGCAGCGAGGAGAAGCCGACGCCCGAGGGCACCTTCAAGGTCACCTCGCGCGATGCCGATCCGACCTATCGCTACAACCCCGACTATGAATTCCACGGCGTCAAGTCCTCGAAGCCGTTCACGATCAAGCCGGGTCCGAACGGTCCGGTCGGCTCCTACTGGATTGGCCTGTCGATCGGCAACGGCTACGGCATCCACGGCACCGCCGAGCCGTCCAAGGTCGGCAAGTCCGAATCGCATGGCTGCGTGCGCATGACCAACTGGGACGCCCGCTTCATCGGCGAGCACCTCGCCAGGAAGGCGGTCGTGGAGATGCATTGAGTCTGGCGTTGCTACTGCGATTTCACCGGCCTTCAATGGACCCACGTCGCATCGGCAACCTCCGCTGTCGTCCCGGCCTTGAGCCGGGACCCATAACCACAGGGAGCGGTTTGAGGCGCATTCGTCGTCGAATGCTCGCCAAACGGTTGACGATCGCTATCGGCATTGCGCAGGCGACACGGCTTCAATAAGTTGCATTCAATAGTGGCATGATCCACGTTTGAAGAACGACCCAGCCGGCATTAGACCTGTCAGTCGCTGGTGCGTTCATCAACGGGAAGCGAAATGCCTGAGATCACGATTCCTCGGACCGGCTCGCACCTGCGCAAGCTGTTCGAGATCCTTCAAGCTCATCCGGAAGGCCTGCAGGCCGGGACGGCCCTCAAACAGCTCGCAGCGTCCGTCAATCTAACCCCGTACGAGGCGGGATTGTACGAGACGGTCGGCACGCCCCGGTTTGAAAAGATCGTCCGCTTCGCCACGATCGATTGCGTCAAGGCCGGCTGGCTCGTCAAGAACAGGGGCATCTGGTCGGTCACGGAAGCCGGAAAGAAGGCATTCAAGGACTTCCCTGATCCGGAGGCCTTCTATCGCAAGGCCTTGCAATTGTATCGCGAGTGGAAGGCCAGCGCCCCGACGGCTCCCCAGGCAAAGAGTCTGGAAGAGCTGACGCCGGCAGAATCCGCAAATGTCGATGCCAGCATCACCTACGAGAAGGCTGATGAACAGGCGTGGAGCGAGATCGAGGCCCACCTGCGCGCGATGCCGCCCTATGACTTGCAGGATCTGGTGGCCGGCCTCCTGAAGGCGCTGGGATATCATATCGCGTGGGTCTCTCCTCCGGGCAAGGACGGCGGCATCGACATCATCGCGCACACCGATCCGCTGGGAACACAGACGCCGCGAATCAAGGTTCAGGTGAAGGGCGGCTCGCAACGGATCGACCTGCAGACCTTGAATTCGTTTCTTGCCGTGGTCGACAGCGGCGACGTCGGCCTCTACGTCTCGGTGGGAGGTTTCACGCGGGACGCAGAGGATTCCGCGCGCAAGCAGACGAGCCGAAAGGTCACGCTGATCGACGATGAGCGCCTGGTGAACCTCTGGATCGAGGCCTATGACAAGCTCGACCAGAAGTCGCGGCAGCGCCTGCCGCTGTCACCGATCTACTTTCTGACGCCCGAAGACTGAGCGCTAGCCCTTGTTGGACGCCGCCTTGACAGCACCGGCCCGCTCTCGCTTCGCTCTTGCTCTTGGCTCCGCCGCCGCACGCTGCGCGCGGATGCGCTCCAGCAGGACGCTGGCCGGCTCGTCGTTCGGGTCCTGCGGCACCAGCGCGCCCTTGAACGCCTTGGTCAGGATCGCCGCCTCCAGCCGGTCGAGCAGCGCGCGAGCGCGCGCCGCTTCGGCTTCGAGGCGATCGGCGCGGGCGAAGGCTGACACAATAGTAACGATTGTCGATCGCCGCGTATCCTCGTCCGGGAGAGGAATACGAAGCTTCCCAAGCGAAGATTGAGTTATATTGTGCATCGAGATGCCACTGGCGGCATCTTCTATCTGCTGCCGTCCCAGCGGAGAACGTAGGAACCAATAGACCCAAAGCTTTAGGTCATCTTTGATGACCAGCCTGAGTACTTTGTCACTCAGGTAGAGATTCCTCGGGTCGTCTTCAACGAGAGCCACCTTGCCGACAAGCCGCAGCGATCCGCTTGCTCGCGCTATGAGCAAGTCGCCCTTTCTAATCAAATCCCGAGACGGTGGAGCGTAGGCGGTCGGCAGCGTTTTCGCTTCTGACGCTCGGAACACTTCCGAGCTAACTGCGCTCACTTTGATGACGCCGCTCTCGCACGGCAAGGGCGCCCGTTCATCACACTTTAGATTTTTTCCGGCTTGGACGTCCTCTAACACATCACTGAGTAGCACCGAAGCGGCTTCGTGCTCGCAAAATGCATCGGCAAGGGTTGCTGCTCGCAATCGGTGCGCAAGTACGGGAATCCGGTCCAGCTCCGCCCGCGCGCGGGCCAAGCGCGCGAACAGCGCATCCAGCTTGGCGACGATGCGGCGCTGCTCGGCCGCAGGAGGCAATTCCACAGCTATCCTTTGAAGCGCCACCTGGGGCAAGTGCTTGATTGTTGTTCCTGTCAAGAATTCTGAAAATTCGTGCTTAGATGCAAAATGTTGAATGTACTTAGCAACATACTCTGGCTGAATATCATCAAGAACTCGCACTCGATGAAGTGCCTTTTGAAAGATCAGGCTACGTTTGCCTTCAAGCCACACCGCGCATCGGCCGGGTTCTCCGCCCTCGCAGACAAAAATGTCGCCGTTTCTAACTTCTAGGTCAGATAACTCAGTTGATGATGCCCTCATTTCCAAGAGGTCAGAGAGATCAAACGCTCCCCAGCGAACGTTAATGTTTCGCAGATACTGAACCGACTCTCCCTTGTTCTTGGCTGCATCCAGCATTTTTCCAAGTTTCGTATCGGCAAACGCTGAGATCGTCGATCGAGCCCACCCAATCGGCAAAGTCACTCCGCCGCCTCCTCAACCTCGGGGGGGACAGTCGTCTCGGCGCTCAGTTGCTCCGACAGCGCTCTGATTTCTTCCAGTGCGGCCGATAAATGAACTTCGATTGCTGCCGCAATATCCTCCGGTGCTTCGAGCCCGTCCTCGGCAGAACTACTTTCGTCCTTCAACCAAGTGATGTCGAGATTATCGCCACGCCCTGCGATTTCGGCGCGCGTGAAACGGCGGAAACGCCCCTGCCCACCCTGGTCCAACCGCGCGGCATGGCCGTTAGGATCATCGCCGAACGCGACGACGAAATCGTCGAAATCCGATAGCTTCAGCGGATTCGTCTTGCCATAAGCCGGCGCCCCCGACCGCATGTCATAGATCCACACCGCCTCCGTCGCGTCCTTCGCCGGCGCCTCCTCCTTGCTCCGCGTGAAGAACAGCACGTTGGTCTTGACGCCCTGGGCATAGAAGATGCCGGTCGGCAGCCGCAGGATGGTGTGCAGGTCGCACCAGTTCATCAGGCGCTGGCGGAGTTGCCTGCCCTTGCCATCGTCGAACAGCACGTTGTCGGGCACCACGATCGCGGCGCGGCCGCCGGGCTTGAGGGCGCGGATGCAGTGCTCGACGAACGGGAGCTGATAGGACGAGACGCGGTCGGTGATGGTGAGGTCGTCGCGGGTCGGCGGGCCGCCGGCCGGGCCGAACGGCGGATTGGTCAGGATCAGGTCGGCGTTCTTGAACTGCGGCTCTGCGCCACGTGGCGACAGCGTATCGCCGAGATCGAGATGCTCCGGATCGATCTTATGGAGATGCAGATTCATCAGCAGCAGGCGGTAAGTATCCTGCACATTCTCGATGCCGCGCAGCGCCTGGCGGAGCTGGAACGCTGCCTTGCGCGGGTTATCTGCCAGATCATGATAGTCGTCGTTGTCTGCACGCATCATGTGATCAGCGGCGATCAGGAAGCCGCCGGTGCCGGCGGCCGGGTCCTGGATCACTTCACCGATCTTGGGCTGCATCAGCCGGACCATTACCTCGATCAGCACGCGCGGGGTGAAATACTGGCCGGCGCCGCGCTTGGTCTCTTCGGCCATCTTCTGGAGCAGGCCTTCATAGGTGTCGCCGAAGGCGTCGCGCTCCTTGCTGAACCAGTGCAGGCCGTCGATCGCGTCGATCAGCCGGCGCAGATTGACCGGCTCGCGCACGACCGTCGCGGCGTTCTGGAAGATCGCAACAACCGAGAGGTCGGCAACCTTTTTTGGGTTTCCGAGGTCGATCAGAGCCTCGCGGTAACGCTGCAGCACCTCGGTCTCCGGCGCCGATTTCAGCGCGCCCCAGCGATATTTTTCCGGAATCCGGCTCTCGTCCTTCTGCTCCGAGGCCATCTTCAGGAACAGCAGGTACGTCAGCTCGGTGACGTATTGCTGGTAGGTGACGCCGTCCTTGCGCAGCATCGCGCACAGACGCCAGAGCTTGTTGACGAGATCGGTCGCTGGATTCATGTCGATCGCCTACGGCGTGGTGGGTTGGGTGGATGGGCGCAAGCCGGAGGCTCGCGTCACCTCTCCCCGGCGGGGAGAGGTCGCGCAGAGCGGACGATGCGCCGGCTTCGTCGGTCGGCGCGGGTGAGCGGGCGCTGCTCTCGATATGATCGACCGGAATCCCTCACCCGTCCGGCATCTCGTGATGCAAGCCGGCCTCTCCCGAAGCAGGGCTATCGCACATGGAAATGCGGAGCTTTCTCGGCAAACGATGCTGCCGATGATTTTCTCCGTCATGCCCGGGCTTGTCCCGGGCATCCACGTCGTTCTCGGCATGTCGGACGACGTGGATGGCCGGGACAGGCCCGGCCATGACGACGTTGAGAGAGACGAGCACAAAACGCCGATCGTCATATGCGATAGCCCTGTCTCTCGAAGGGAGAGGTGGGCCTCCCGCCTGGCCACGGCTCGAACCAATTCCATCTTCCGCTATCGCTCCGCTGTCGGACGTCCGCGAACATGTCGGGCGCTAGGCGACGTGGTGGTCCCAGATCGCGCCGTTGAGGTCCTTCAGGATGTCACCTAGCCCGTGATCGAAGGCCTGATCAATGACCTCGAAGCCACCATGCTGTGCAAACAGCGGATCGCCGAGAAGGGCGGGGTCGCCGACCGGCTGCGCCTTCAGCGCACGGCCGATGCGGATCAGCCATTGTCTCTGCGCCGCCGTCCAGGGACGGCTGGCGAGGATGCGCTGAACGCCGTTCTCGACGCGGGCGGCGTAGGGCACCAGGGGATCGCCGAGCGCGGCCTGGCGCACGAAGCCGATGATGTGGGCGGCGATGTCGGCGTTGCGCGCGCGGCCGTAGGCCTGGCGCAGATTGGCCTCGGAGAAGCCGTTGGCGTCGAGCAGCACGGCGAGTTCCTTGAGCTCCCTGCGGGTCAGCTCGCGCGGCTTCTGCGTAGCGGCGATCAGCGCCGGCGCCACGTTCATGTTGGCCTTCACGAAGGTCTCGAAACTCTCGATATAGTCGGCCGGGCTTGCGCGGTCGCCGAAATCATCCTCGACGCTGACCAACTCGTCCGGATGCTCCGAAATGTAAGTGCCGTCGCGCGGGCGGTTTGGGCTGGCATTGTCGAGAATGCCGGCGAGCAGCGGGTGCTGCTTGAACAGCGCCAGCGTCTCGGCCGGCGGCGCATCGCGCAGCCGGTTGGGCAGCGCCGTCAGCGGTCCGAGCACCGTCTCCAAGGTCTCGCGCGTGTTGCCTTCGACATATTTCAGCCGCTGGCGCAGCTTGACCACGATCTGGTCGCGCACGAAGGCGCGATCGTCGTCGGTCGCGGCGCGTTCGAGATCACTGAGGAGGGTCGCGAACGACAGCGCGGGGTTGACCACCACCGGCCGCATGTCGCTGACCTCCTGCAGATTGGCATAGATGTCGACCGCATCGAAAATTCGAAAGTACTCCTTGCCGATCTCGTCGCAGCGCCGCGTGGCGCGGCCGATCATCTGGTCATAGAGGATGCGGCTGTTGACGCGGCGGACGAAGACGAGGTTGGTGATGGCGGGCACGTCGATGCCGGTGGTCAGCAGATCGACGGTGACGACGTATTTCGGCCGAGGATCGTTCTTGAAGGCCTTGATGCGATCGAGCGGCCTGTCGATGGAGCCGGTGATCTTCTCGACCATGTCGTGCGGCTGCGGGCCGTATTCCTCGGTCAGCGCATCCTGGAGCGCCTTGACCAGCGTGTTGGCGTGATCGTCGCGGCTGGCGAAGATCAAGGTCTTGCCGCGGTCGCTGGGCGGACATTCGCGCGCGATCGCGTCGGCCACGGCGCGGTTGAAGGCCGTGGTCAGCACCTTCTTGTTGAACTCGGCGACCTCGAAATCGACCTGGTCTTCCAGGTTGAAAAGATCGATCTGGCCGGTGCGGGGATCGATGATGTTGACGTCCTCGCCGGCCTCGAAGCTGATGCCGGTCTGGCTCAGCGCCGTGGTGATGCGGCGCGGCGGCCGGTGATCGATCAGGTAGCCGTCGATCACCGCCTGCCGGTAGCCGTAGTGGAACACGGCGGGGCCGAAGATCTCGCGGGTGTGCAGGGCCGGCGTGGCGGTGAGCGCGATCCTGGTGGCGTCGAAATAGTCGAGCACGCGGCGATAGGCCGAGAGATAATCGTCGAGATTGCGGAAGCCGAGATCGTCTTCGCGCAGCTCGGCATCGAGCGTGTAGCCGCGATGCGCCTCGTCGACGATGATGAGGTCATAGGTGCCGGGCGTCGGCCTGTTGACGTCGGGGTCGTCGAAGACGCGACGGATCATGGCCTGCACGGTCGCGACCTGGACTCGATCGGTGGCCTCGGGAAACTTCTTGCCGAGATCAGCGACCGGAAACACCTGGTCGAACTTCAGGAAGCCCGCGGTGTCGGTCGTGCTCATGGCGTCCAGCGTCTGGCGTCCGAGCGCGTTGCGATCGACCAGGAACAGGATGCGGCGAAAGCGCTTTCGCCGCAGCAACTCGTACATCAGGGCGATGGCGAGCCGGGTCTTGCCGGTGCCCGTCGCCATCGCCAGCAGGATGTTCGTCTGGCCCGCGGCGATCGCGCTCTCCACCGCAGTGATGGCGTCGGCCTGATAGGGACGCAGGCCGGTGACGCCGAGCTCGCGCTCGGCGAGCGCGTCGAAATCCTCGGTCTGCTCCAGCCGTTCGGTGAGGTCCTGCGGCGAGAACCATTCCGGCAGCGCGCGCGGATTGCCGCCGGTCGGGCGCGCATCCCAGAACCAGATGCCTGATTTGGTCTCGAACTGCTTCACATAGGGCCGGCCGTTGGTGACGAACAGGAACGGCACCCGGAAGCGGTCGAGCCCGTGCAGCCACGGACTACCCGGAAGGGTCTCGTCCGGCAGCAGGCGGATGTCGCGGGCATAACGCTTGGCCTGGCCGAGCCGGCCGGGAACGTCGGCGATGCCCCGCTTGGCCTCGATGACGCCGACGCAGCGGCCGTCGATGAACAGGGCGTAGTCGACCGGGCCGCTGTCGGTCGGCCATTCGGCGATCGCGATCGCCTGACCCGGTTGCGGGCGTGTCCCTGCGGCATGGCGCAGCGTCGGGGTGTCGACGGTCCAGCCGGCGGCGCGGAGATGCTCGTCGATCAGGAGACGCGTCGTCGCCTCGTCGAGCTCGACCTGTTGCGCCTGCCGGTTGGCGAGCTGCGCCAGCAGATCGAGCTGCTGTGGGGGCGCGGCTTCCGCCGCGGCCTGGGCCGCCTTCAAGGCGGCTTCGGTCTTGCGCAGGCCGGCCTCGGTCTCGGCGGCGTAGGTCTCCCAGAATTCCTTGTCCTGCCGGATGGCTTCGGCCTCGGACAGCGCCTTCAGCCGCGCCTCCTCCGCATCACGCAGCTCGAGCCGAGTCTTGGCAGCTTCGTCGGAGCTGGCGCCGACCTGCTTGCGCAATTCGTTGAGCTCGGCCGTGAGCGCGGCGGTGGCGTCGACCGGCGGCCGCGGCGGCACGAACGGTCCCGCCTTGAAGTTCGGGTTGCCGCCATAGCTCTGGTGAAACCAGACCGCGGCGCTGCGGGCGATCTTCAGGGCAAACAGCGCGTTGGCTGGCGTGCCGACGTCCTCGTGGACGGCCTCGTTGCCGAGCCGCTTCAGGTTGAACAAGAGATCGGCGATCTCGCGCGGCAGGATCGCGCGCAGCCGCAAGGTGCGCAGCACCTCGTCGAAGGTGACATTGCTGGAGGGGAGGAGCCCGTGGCGGGCGGCAACCTCCTTGGACAAGAATTCGGCGAGTTGACGCAGCTTGATCAGCGTCGACGGCGCGTCATCGAAGAAATAGCGTTCGGCGAGCGCACCCAGCCGGGCCAGCCGCTCGTCCTGGCTGCTCAGAAAATCGAAATTGCTGGATGCCCCCATCGCGGCCAAATCGTCTCATCGAAAATACCGTTCAATCCTTGGTCGCAAAAGACGAATTTGTCCAGTCGTTTCAAGCTGATTTGCCCTGTCCAGATCTTCTGTAAAAAAGAAATCGCTTGCGGCGTCGGGCAAATCGGGTGGAGATTTGCGCCCGTCCCGCCTCACTGAAGAGGGGCGCTTCGCGAACGTCACGACGCGTTGGGGTGGGATGCGATGGCCGCGATGGGGCGCAGCGTGCTCTGCATGCCGACGTACGTCGTGTCGCGGACGGTGAAGTCGCAGGGTCCTGGCCTCCCGACGCTGAGGTCCGCGCAACGTGCGTGATGCGCGCGTTGTCGCCACGGTGGCAAACAAGCCGGTCACCGAGGAGACTGCGTATAAATCGTAAAGCCGTCGCGCAGGGAGGGCCGGGTCGTCCGGCTGACCTGTGGTTCTGCCGCGTGCTTGTTTGCTGCACGCGGACCGCAGGCCTCAGCCGAGGCCTGGTCCTCCCTGCGCCCTCTGATTGGAGAGGGCGTCCCGATGAGCACAGCTCGGACGCGAAACGCGCCGCGAGAGCGCGGTCGCACAGCCGCGCGGGCTGTTTGACATTCACATCAGACGACAGGTCTTCGCCGCCTACCTCGCAAACGAGCGCGACGGCGCGACATGCAGCGCGTAGACATCGAGTTCTGGGCTGACGCGCGGATAGAGTTCGGTGACCAGCGGATCGTGCCCCGGAATGAAGCGGTCCGGATGGCCGGCGAGGCGCTCGATGGTCTCCCAGCCCTGCGCCATGTCGCCGATGTCGAGCACGATCGGAAACGGACTCCGGCGCTGCAGATTGGCGTAGTAATGCGCCGCATCGGAGGCGAGCACGACCGGGCCGCGCGCGGTGGCGACGCGCACCACCTGGAGCCCGTCGGAATGGCCGCCGACCCGGTGCACGGTGACGCCGGGCGCGACCTCGCCGTCGCCATTGTGGAACGTGACGCGCTCGCCATAGACGTGACGCACCATGGTGGTGACGTGCTCGACCGAGAACGGGTAGCGCAGCATGCCGTTGCACATGCAGCGGCCCGTCGCATAGGCCATCTCGCGCTCCTGCAGATGGAAGCGCGCGTTCGGGAAGCGGTCGAGATTGCCGGCATGATCGTAGTGCAGATGCGTGACGATGACGTCGCGGATCGTTCCCGCCTCGACACCGAACGCGGCCAGCGCATCGATCGGATCTCGCGTCAGCCGGCGGTGGCGGATCTCGGCCTCCTCGGCATCAAAGCCGGTGTCGACCAGGATGTCGCGGCCCTGGTCGCGGATCAGCCACACGAAATAGTCGAGATCCTGTGCGGTCGTGTCGTGCGGGTCGGGCTGCAGGAAGTTCATGTGCGGCGTGCGCGGCGACATCGTCGCGTAGCGCAAGGCGTAGATTTCGGTGGCGTTCCCCATGATGCTGGTCTCGTTGCTGCCGTTGGGCCGGCATCGAGCCACCGCCGCGCCGCGCGGTCAATCGCGATGACGCGAACCGGATCGCCATGCCGCCCGACACAGTGTGAGGCGGCTCACCGTCGTCCGCAGCGCGGCGTTGCATGGTTTGCTGCGCAGCGATCGAAGGACGGCGGCGAAATCCGCGCGACGTGGCGATTCTCCAACTGCGGCAAGCGGTTGACGGGTCGTCACGGCGATTTGATAATGCCTGACGCGTGGGATAAGGTCGCCGCGGCGCAAGCTGGACGGCGCCTGTTTGCTGGACGCTGGACCGCCATCGTGATGACTTTCCGCCTGCTGTTGCTGTTCGGTTTGATGCTCTGCGTCGCGTCGTCGGCCGTGGTCCCTCGGCCCGCTCATGCGGCCGGCGACCGGTTCGCGCTCGTCATCGGCAATGCGAAGTATCCGGATGCCGACGCGCCGCTGAAGGAACCCATCAACGACGCCCGCGACCTCAGCGACGAATTGAAGCGCGACGGCTTTGCCGTCGAGACGCTGGAGAACGCCACCGGAGAGGCGATGCGCCGCGGGCTGGACCGGCTCTATGGCAAGATCAAGCCGGGCTCGGTGGCTCTGGTGTTCTTCTCCGGCTTCGGCATCCAGTCGGGCCGCACCAGCTACATGATTCCGGTCGATGCGCAGATCTGGCAGGAGACCGACGTCAAGCGCGACGGCATCAGCCTCGAGCAGGTGCTCAGCGAGATCAACAGCCGCGGCGCCGGGGTGAAGATCGCGCTGCTCGACGCGTCCCGGCGCAATCCCTATGAGCGCCGCTTCCGCACCGCCTCCACCGGCCTCGCGCCGGTCATCGCGCCGAGCGGTACCTTGGTGATGTATTCGGCGGCGCTGTCCTCGGTCATCTCGGATACCGGCCGCGACCGCAGCCTGTTCGTGCAGGAGCTGCTGAAGGAGATCCGTGTTCCCGACCTGACCGCCGAGGAGACGCTGAACCGCACCCGCGTCGGCGTCACCCGCGCCTCGCGCAGCGAGCAGGTGCCGTGGATCTCGTCTTCGCTCGCGGAAGATTTCTCCTTCGTGCCGGGCTCAGGCGGCGCACGTCCGAACCCGCCGGTGGACAGCAGCGTGGTGCCGCCGGCGGCCCCGTCTCCGGCACCGACACCCCAACAGCAGGCCGTCGTGCCGCCGGTCCCGTCGCCGCCACCGCCGCCCGCGCCGATCGAGAAGGCCGACACGCCGCCCGCCGCGCCGGCTCTCCCGGTGCCGCCGGCCCCGGCACCACCGGTCGCCAATGCGGCGCCGACCGCACCCGCCGTCCCTTCGCCGGACCCGTTTGCCGATGATCCCGTCATCAAGGGGTTGAACGAGAAGCTCGCCAAGAATCCGGACGACACCAGCGCGCTGTACCGGCGCGGCCAGGTCTATGCCAGCAAGGGCGCCTATGCGCAGGCGATCCGCGATTTCGACGACACCCTCCGGATCAATCCGAAGGACGTCGAGGCGCTCAACAACCGCTGCTGGGCCCGCACCGTGGTCGGCGAGCTGCAGGCCGCGCTGCGCGACTGCAACGAGGCGCTGCGGCTGCGGCCGAATTTCGTCGACGCGCTCGACAGCCGCGGCCTCGTCAACCTCAAGAGCGGCGCGGCCAAGAACGCGATCGCGGATTTCGATGCGGCGCTGAAGATCAATCCGCGGCTGACGTCATCCTTGTACGGCCGCGGCCTCGCCAAGCAGCGCAACGGCGCCGCTCAGGACGGCGCGGTCGACATCGCCAACGCCAAGGCGATGGATCCGAACATCGCCCGCGAGTTCGAGGGCTACGGCGTGCGCTGATTTCTGGCGCGCGAGGGCCGGCGGCCTCGAACCATGCGGCGGGCCGGGCCGACATATCAGCGAACCACCGGAGCCGCGAGCGGGCCTTCGCGGCGGGACCGGTCCGACGAGTTCGCGTGAGTTGTGCGCGAGGAGGGATGGCAATGACCGCAAAGATCAATTCGACCAACGCCGCCGGCCTGGCGGGTACGCTGCTGGCCGCGAGCCTCGTCGCGTTCGCGTCGCTCGGCGTGGCGCAGGCTTTCGCTGCCGAGGATGTGACGGAAGACCAGATCGTCCGGGCGCTGGCCGGACCGAAGAAGCCGCTGACCCGCGGGCTGTCGATGTCGCCGCCGTCCGATGCGGCGCCCGCGGTCGCGCCGGAGCAGGACAAGTTCCTGCAGAGCATCCGCGGTCGCTCGACCCGCTCGCTGTCGACTGCGGAGCGTGAGGAGATCGCGGCGGTCGCCAAGACCAGGCCGAACATCGATCTCGAGATCACCTTCGACTACAATTCCGCCACCATCAGCCAGAAATCGCTGCCCTCGGTGCAGGCGCTCGGCCGGGCGCTGACGAGCCCCGACCTGAAGGGATCGACCTTCGTCGTCGCCGGCCACACCGACGCCGCCGGCGGCGACGGCTATAATCAGGATCTCTCGGAGCGCCGCGCCGATTCGATCAAGCGCTATCTGGTCGAGAAGTTCGGCATCGCCGGCGCGGACCTCGTCACGGTCGGCTACGGCAAGAGCAAATTGAAGGATCCGGCGCAGCCGCTGGCCGAGGTGAACCGCCGCGTCCAGGTCGTCAACATGCAGAGCAAGACGGCGGCCGCCAAGTAGCGTTGCGTCTGCACGAGCGCCGTCGGGGGTCGCGTGGCGAAACATCGAGGTGACCGGATGCGTCTCGCAGGCTTGCGGGGCGCATCGTCTCATCGGAACGTGCCGTCTGATGTCCTCAGGAGCGCCCGCTCCATCGTGAAACCGCCTCTCGCGCCGACCGGATCCGTTCCCCGATGACGCTGCCAAAATCCCTCAAAACCGTCGCCAGCGTGGTCGTCTTCGTGGCCCTGTTCGCGGGCTATTATTGGTACGAGCACCGCCCGCACAATGCCGCCGAGGAGCCGCGCATGCAGGCCCAGGTGCTGGTCACCAAGGCCGGCAAGGCCTGCTTCTCCGATCTCGTCCGCGTCACCGGTTTCGTCGTCCCCCGCCGCGAGGCCGTGGTCGGCGCCGATCAGGAGGGATCGCGGGTCACCGACGTGCTGGTGAAGGAAGGCGATACGGTGACCGAGAACCAGGAGCTCGCACGGCTCACGCCGCCTCCGCCGCAGCCGGGCACGCCGGCCGCCGCGGCTGGCCGGCCGGTGTCGCTGCGCGCGCCCGCCGCCGGGCTGGTGACCGAGGTGCGCACCATCGCCGGCGCGCCGGCCTCGCCGCAGGCCGGCCCGATGTTCCGCATCGCCGTCAACAACGACCTCGAGCTCGACGCCGAGGTGCCGAGCATCCATCTGCTGAAGCTCACCGCCGGCGCGCCGGCGCGGATCAGCCGCGACAACACGCCCGACCTCAACGGCCGGGTGCGCGTGGTCTCGCCCCAGGTCGACCGCACCACCCAGCTCGGCCATGTCCGCATTGCGCTGACCAGCAATCCCGCGCTCAAGCCCGGCATGTTTGCGCGCGCCAACATCGATGCAAGACGCAGCTGCGGCGTCGCCGTTCCCAATACGGCGATCGATCATCTCACGGTCCAGGTCGTAAAGGGCGATGTAGTCGAGACCCGCAGGGTCCGGGTCGGGCTGGTGTCCGATACATCGACCGAAATCCTCGAAGGTCTGGCCGAGGGTGAAATCGTGGTCGCCGACGCCGGCAGCTCGCTGCATGACGGCGACCAGATCAAGACCATGTTCGCCGAAGACATCGATCGCACGCGGGTACGCTGATGGCACTGAATATTTCGGCATGGTCGATCCGCAATCCGCTGCCGTCGATCCTCTTTTCCATCATCCTGCTGATCCTCGGCTGGATGAGCTTCACCAAGCTCGCGGTGACGCGGCTGCCGAATGCCGACATTCCGGTGATCTCGGTCGCGGTGGCGCAATTCGGGGCGGCGCCGTCGGAGCTGGAATCGCAGGTCACCAAGATCATCGAGGACGGCGTCTCAGGCGTGGAGGGGGCGCGCCACATCCAGTCGCTGATCACTGACGGCCTGTCGGTCACGACGATCACCTTCGCGCTCGAGACCAACACCGATCGCGCCATCAACGACGTCAAGGACGCCGTGACGCGGGTGCGCTCCGACCTGCCGCAGAACGTCACCGAGCCGTTGATCTCGCGCGTCGACAAGATCGGCCTGCCGATCGTGACCTATGCGGCGATCTCGCCCGGCAAGACGCCGGAGCAGCTGTCCTTCTTCGTCGACGACGTCGTCAAGCGCGAGCTGCAGGGCGTGCGCGGTGTCAGCCAGGTCGAGCGCATCGGCGGTGTCGAGCGCGAGATCCTGGTCTCGCTCGATCCCGATCGATTACAGGCGATGGGCCTCACCGCGGTCAATGTCAGCCAGAGCCTGCGCGGCACCAATGTCGACGTTGCCGGCGGCCGCGCCGAGATCGGCAAGAACGACCAGGCGATCCGCACGCTCGCTGGCGCGAAGACGCTGAACGAGCTGTCCAACACCATGATCCCGCTGTTCGGCGGCGGCGAGGTTCGGCTCGCCGATCTCGGCACCGTCACCGACACCATCGCCGATCGCCGCACCTTCGCGCGCTTCAACGGCGAGCCCGTGGTGGCGCTGGGCATCAAGCGCTCCAAGGGCGCCAGCGACGTCGTGGTCGCCGCCGCCGTGCAGAAGCGCATCGACCAGGTCAAGGCCGCTCATCCCGACGTCGATCTGCGGCTGATCGACACCTCGGTCGATTTCACCAAGGGCAACTACGAAGCCGCGATTTCGACGCTGTTCGAGGGCGCGATCCTCGCCGTCATCATCGTGCTGCTGTTCCTGCGGGACTTCAGGGCCACGGTGATCGCGGCGATCTCGCTGCCGCTTTCGATCTTCCCGGCCTTCTGGGCGATGGACCTGCTCGGCTTCTCGCTGAATATGGTCTCTTTCCTGGCGATCACGCTGTCGACCGGCATTCTCGTCGACGACGCCATCGTCGAGATCGAGAACATCGTCCGCCACATGCGAATGGGCAAGTCGCCCTATCGCGCGGCGCTCGACGCCGCCGACGAGATTGGGCTCGCCGTCATCGCGATCAGCCTCACCATCATCGCGATCTTCGCGCCGGCCAGCTTCATGTCTGGCATCGCCGGCCAGTTCTTCAAGCAGTTCGGCATCACCGTTTCGGTCCAGGTGTTCTTCTCGCTGCTGGCGGCACGTTTCGTCACGCCGATGCTGGCCGCCTATTTCCTCAAGCCTCACGATCATGACGATCCGCCGCCGGGATTCATCCTGCGGGCGTATCAGCGCATCGTGACGTGGTCGGTGAAGCACTATTTCATCACGGTTCTGCTGGGCATCGGGATCTTCGTTGCATCGATCTGGAGCACGACCCTGCTGTCGCAAGGATTCCTGCCGGCTCAGGACGCCGCGCGATCCCTGCTCGCGATCGAGCTGCCGCCCGGCGCGCAGCTCGCCTACACCGAGAAGGTCACCGAAGACATCGTGGCGCGGCTGCGCAAGCGGCCCGAGGTGCGCAGCGTCTTCGTCGACGGCGGCAGGCTGCAGGGCGCGATGGAGGTTCGCCGCGCCGGCATGATCGTCAACTACACGCCGAAGGCCGACCGCAGCATCGCCCAGAAGGACCTCGAGCTCGCGATCACCAAGGATCTCGAAGGCATCCCCGATATCCGGTTCTGGTTCATGGACGAGAACGGTCTGCGTCCGATCAAGCTGGTTCTGACCGGCTCGGATCCCAAGCTGGTCGACAACGTGGCGAGCGAGCTGGCGTCCCAGATGAAGCGGATCCCGATCATCACCAACGTGGTCTCGGATACCTCGCTCGACCGGCCTGAATTGCGGGTGCAACCGCGCGCCGATCTGGCTGCGCGTCTGGGCGTGTCGACGGAAAGCCTGTCGCAGACGATCCGTGTCGCCACGATCGGCGATGTCGGGCCTGCGCTGGCGAAGTACGATGTCGGTGGCCGGCTGGTCCCGATACGGGTCCAGCTGGAAGACGCGGCGCGCAGCGACGTGAAGGTCCTCGAACAGTTGCGGGTGCCGCTCGGCCAGTATGGTGAAAAGGGCGGCGTGCCGCTGGCGGTGGTCGCCGACATCAAGCTTGACCAGGGGCCGACCAGCATCAGCCGTTACGACCGCGGGCGCCAGGCCACGATCGCGGCCGATCTCGTCGGATTCGCTGCGCTGGGCGACGCCACCAGGCAGATCGACGAGTTGCCGGTCAGGAAGAACATGCCGAGCAGTGTCAAGCTAATCCCGTCCGATGATGCCGAAAGCCTCAACGAACTGGCCTCGGGCTTCATCAGCGCGATCACGGCGGGTCTGATGATCGTCTACGCGGTGCTGGTGCTGCTGTTCGGCACCTTCCTGCAGCCGATCACGATTCTGTTCTCGCTGCCGCTCTCGATCGGCGGTGCGATCGGTGCGCTGATGCTGACCGGCAAGCAGCTGACGATCCCGGTCTATATCGGCATGATGATGCTGATGGGCATCGTCACCAAGAACGCGATCATGCTGGTGGAGTTCGCGGTCGAGGCGATCCATGCCGGTATCAAGCGCGACGAGGCGATCATCGATGCCGGCATGAAGCGGGCGCGTCCGATCGTGATGACCACGATCGCGATGGTCGCAGGCATGATGCCGAGCGCGCTCGCGGTCGGCGCCGGCGGCGAGTTCCGCTCGCCGATGGCGCTGGCGGTGATCGGCGGCCTGGTGTTCTCGACCGTGCTGTCGCTGCTGTTCGTGCCGGCGATGTTCCTGGTGATGGACGATCTCGGCGCGCTGTTCGCGCGGCTCGGCCGCAAGCTGATCGTGTCGTCGGGCGATGCAGCGGACGTGCCGCAATCGGATCACGCGCCGGGCGCGGGGCATGCGCAGACGCCGCCGTCAGTGATCTCGCCGGCTGCGGAATGATCTGGACGTGAGCTCAGTTCGCCGTCGGCGGCAGTCGCCGTCGAGCGCTCAGATCCTCGGCCATCCCCGGCGAGGTCTCCTCTGGCGCGGTGGCCCCCGGCGGCACGATCAGCGCGACGAAGCCCTGGCTGGCACCCTGCCAGCCGAACAGGTTGGTCCGCAGCGTGAAGTCGGCACGAACCGAGCGGCCGGTTCGGGCCGCTGCGGCCTGCATGCCCGTGATGCAGGAGATGTCGGTGTCGTAGCACAGCGCCGCCCAGCCTCGCGCGGTCAGCGCCTCGCTCGGGAGCTGCAGCTCACGCGGATGCACGAGGCTCATCTGATAGTGCGGATGATCGGGGCTGTAGAATGCGGCGGCAAAGGCCAGCCCGTCATCGCCGCCCACCGCCGGAAGAGGCGTGTTCGACTCAGTCTGCCACAGGCGATCGAGCTCGGCCACCGCCGGCGCATAGAAGTTGCGGCCCTCGTTGAGTGGAACGTAGTTCCGATACAGCGCATGCAACGGCGCAACGATGATAGCGGCGAATGCCGCGATGGCGATCGCGGTCGCGGCGAGGTTGATCGTCAACTCGCGCGGGGGCTGGTAGCTCGCGCCGCACACGATGACGACGACGAACAGGAATACGGCCTGCAGGCCCCACAGCGGCGGCATGTCGGTGCCGACGGTTGCGGAGACCAGGGCGGGGAAGATCACGGTGCCGAGGCTGATCATCGCCAGCAGCCGGAGGCCGGAGTCGAGACTGAGCGCGTCGTTCAGCACGCGGCCCGGACGGGGACGCGTCATGGCGAGCCATATCAGGCCAGGGATGCCGACGATGCCCGCCATTGCGAGCAAAAACCCGCCGCCCTCGACCAGGGCGGCCGCAGCGGTCTTGCCGACGTGATGGTGGATCGCATGCGCGAACGGCTGGGCGCCGGTCGATGCGAGCCAGACCAGATGAGGTGCGAGCGCAGCGAGGCCGGCGAGCGCGGCGATCCAGGGAGCGCGGGAGGTGAAATAGGCATGCCGCTCGCGGTGACACAGTGCGGCGATCGCGAAGCTTGCGATCAGGAAGATCGAGTAATATTTGCCGAGCATGGCGAGCGCGGCGGTCAGGCCGGCCGCGATGGCCCAGCCCATGGTGCGCGTCTGGAACGAGCGCAGGAAGCACCAGGTCGCCAGTGGCCAGCTCGACAGCAGCACCGCATTGGCGTTGAAGCGTTGTGCGTGCAGCTGATAGATCGGCAGCAGCATCAGCAGGAGCAGCACGACGATGCGTTTGTCGCCGCGGGCGAAACGCCGGGTGATCAGGTCGACGGCCCACAATCCGACCGCCGCGTTGGTCAGGGCGAGCAGATTGAACGACCAGTTCGTCAGCGGGAAGACGGTGGTCCAGGCCCGCGCGGCCCAGCCCATCAACGGCGGGTGCTTGGTGGAGCCCCAGTCGAAGCTGCGGCCGAGCGACCAGGTCTCGATCACGTCCTGGTGGAGATCGCCCGCCAGATAGGCGACCGAGAAATACGCCATCCAGACCGCAATGAAACCTGCGATCAGCACCGGCACGGCCCAGCCGTCTTCGGCGGCGTCGATCCAGATCGCAACAACTCTGCGCCAGCGAGCGGCCGAACCGTGGGTCGGAAACGCGATCGCAGGCAACGCAAGACTCATGATGTCACTTCCAACGACGTTGTTCTGGCAAGGCACGTCCCATCACGCACGCGTCAGCGCGCAGGCAACGGGGGACATGGACATTTGCCGAGGCGACGGATTTGCCCGGGGTGGCTCTTTTAGAACTGTTAAAAACAGTTCATGTCGCAAATTGTGAGGTGCGATGGCCCAATTGCGATCATGTTTGGCCGATGTCGATACAAATGGATGCACGGCCGGCGGTTGCCGCCATGCGCCGGACCCGCAATCGACAAATTCGCGGCGATCAAGTTCAATCGGCGATACCAGGGCCAGCGACCGCGGCCTGCGATTTCAGGCTGCCGCTTTCGGCGTGCGGCGTAGCAGGCTCCACAGTCCCTCAGCTATTCGTTGCGCGCGATCGTGTTCAGTCTTGTCAGGTCATGCAGCAGGATGCGGCCGCGCTGCAGGTCCAGGATCTTGTCCTTGCGCCACGCCTGGAGCTGACGGTTGACGCTCTCACGCGCGGCGCCGACGAAGACGCCGAGCTGTTCCTGCGAGATGTGCACCTCGGACCCGAAATCCTCGGCGAGCGCGCACAGCCGTCGCGCGAGCCGGACCGGCAGCGGCTGCAACACCGACTCTTCCATGCGCTCGCTCTGCCAGCGGATGCGCTGGCACAAGAGCTGAATGATCTTGATCGCGACCTTGGGTTCGCGCTCGAGGAAGCTCAGGAAATCCTCGCGCCGGAGCACGAACAACTCGGTGACCTCGCCGGCCGTGGCGTCGGCGGTGCGCTCCTGGCCATCGAGCACCGCGACCTCGCCGAACAGATCGCCGGGACCCATGAAGTTGAGCGTGAGCCGGCTGCCATCGGTGGCGCCGGTCTCGATGCGGATCTGGCCGCGCCGCACCCCGAACAGCGCATTGCCGGGATCGCCCTTCTGGAACAGTACCTCGCCCGAAGCGAGATGCTGGGTGTGGCACAGGCCGGAGATGCGCTGCAGTTCGTCCGTGCCGAGATCGGCGAACATCGGGTTCATCTTCAGGATGACCGCAAATTCGGCCTGCTTGCTCATCACTATACCTTCGGCAATGGTTTCGAAGCCCTAGTTACAGAAGCCGCCCGGGCAGAAGTGTGTCATAAGTCACATAACGACGCACGGGCTTACGCCTATTTTGGTCGCTCTCGGGGCGGCTTACGTTCCGGAAAAAATTGGATTGAACCGGGGCAGCGTTGCCGCATGCTAACCCGTGGAGACCGCTTGCGCGTCGCGATTGGGACATCGACATGAAAGCATTGAAGATCGCAGGCGGTCTGGTTGGCGCCGTCATCGTCGTGCTCGCCCTTGCGCTTGCCTTCGGTCTTCCGGCGAGCTTCCTGACCGTGGCCATCCAGGACCGGGTCGAACGCGACACCGGCTATCGCTTGAGTATGGCCGGTTCGGCGAGCGTCAGCCTGTGGCCGTCCCTGCATGCGACGCTGACAGATATCACGCTGCAGGATCCGAAGGATCGGGACGGCAACAATCGACTGACGATCGCCAGGCTGCAGGCCGACGTCGCGCTGTTGAGCCTGTGGTCGGGCCGGCCGGACATCGGCGAGATCGTCATCGACAAGCCGACGCTCTATCTTCCGCTGCTGCGCGAACGGCTGCGGGACAATGCGCCGCGCAACCGCGCCGCAAAGCCCGAAGCCGCACCCTCGGTCAGGATCGAACGCGTCACCGTCAGCGACGGCGCCGTCATCCTTTCCAATCCGCGTGACCGTGTCGAAAATCGTCTCGACGGCATCGCTGCGACGGCCTCGATCGATGGTGACAAGATCAAGATCGCGGGTTCGGCCCGGGCCGGTGACCGCCCAATGACGTTCGACCTCGCGGCGGCCGCGCCCGCGCTGCCGATCGATCGGCAGACCCTGCCGGTCGACTTCAAGATCGGCATGGCCAGCGTGTTTCGCGGCGTTCTGACCGGGCGCGCCGACATCCGGCTGAATGGGCCGGTCATGATGATCAATGGCCTCAGCGGCACGCTTGGCGATGGCGATTTCAACGGCTGGGCTTCGATCGATTTCGCCAGCAAGCCGCTGGTGAAGGTCGATCTCGATGTTCGCCGCCTCGATCTCGGCAGTTCGGCGTCGCAAGGTTCGGCCGCCTCTCCGGGGTGGAGCACGGCAGCGATCGATCTGCGTGGTCTCAACTACGTCGATGCACGGGTGAAGCTGTCGGCAACGGACGTCGGTTTCTCCGGCGCGCGCCTGGGGCCGCTGGACGTCGAGGCATCGCTGGCGGGCGGTCTGCTGAAGGCGACCATCGCCAATCTCAGTGCCTATGGCGGCCAGGCCAGTGGCGAGGTCGTGATCGACGCCTCTACCGGCAATCCGGCCTACGCGATGCACTGCGATCTCGTCGGCGTCCGGGCGCTGCCGCTGCTGCAAAACCTCGCTGATTTCGACAAGCTCGATGCGCGTCTGCAGGGCAAGCTGGCGTTGCGCTCGGGCGGCGCCAGCCAGCAGGCGATCATGAGCAATCTCAGCGGCTCGGCGTTCCTGCTGCTCCAGGATGGCACCATCCGCGGCATCAACGTCGCGCAGATGATCCGCTCGCTGACGACCAATCCGCTCGCCGGATGGCAGGACTCGAAGGAGTTGACGACCGATCTCACCCAGCTCTCGGCCTCGTTTCAGGTCGAGCGCGGCCAGGCAGTGACGAGCGACTTCAATCTGGTCGGACCGCTGGTGAAGGTTACCGGCGCGGGCACGATCGATCTCGGCAACCGCGCATTGGCGATGCGGGTCGAGCCGAAGCTCGTGATGACCACCGAAGGGCAGGGCCGCGTCTCCGATCCGATCGGTCTCGGCATTCCCGTCATGATCGACGGCCCCTGGAGCCAGCCGCGGTTCTATCCCGACATGGCGGGCATTCTCGACAATCCCGATGCGGCCTATGCCAAGCTCAAGCAGATGGGGCAGGGCCTGTTCGGCAAGGACGGCGCTGGGCTCAACAACCTGATCAACGGCATCGGCGGCTTGATCGGAAACGCCGGGCCCAACGGCGCCGCCGGTGCGAGCGGCGTGCCTTCGGTCGCCGCGCCGAGCGCGCAGGCGCCCGCGGCGGGCCAGTCCGATCTGCTGGGCGGCCAGCTCGGCGCGGCCATCGGCAATCTCATCCAGCAGGGGCTGCAGCAGGGTACACAGGCGCAACCGCAGCCACAGCCGAGAAGCCGCGGCCGGACGCTCAATCCCACCGAAGGTGCGGCTTCGCTGCTTCAGGCCCCGCCAGCCAATGAGGCGGCACCTTCGGCCGATCCCGGGCAGGGCGCCGCCGGCAGGTCGCTGGACCAGCCCTTGCAGGACGGCGTCCAGGACAGTCAGCCCATGAACGATGTCATGAAGCGCATCTTCAACAGGTAACATAAAACCGAAAACACGGACATCCGCCGTGACCTCTTCCCCATGGTGGAGGACGTTGACTGCCGTCTGCGCCACGATCGGTCAGGCATGACTGACCTCCGCGTGCTGCCCGTCCGGCCTGCCATTCTGTGCTAAACGGAGGATGGCGAAGGACCATCTCGGCACCGAGCGGTCCCGTCTGTGTGGTGTCGCTGTCGTGGCAGGACGACAGCGGACGCGCCCGTCCGGGGTTTGTCCTCGGAGATGATGCGCGTAAGGGGTTCGGATGAACGAGGTCGACAACAAGGGCTGGTCGTTGCGGCAGGGCTTGTTCGCCAAATATGTCGTGTCGCTGGTCGGGCTCGTGGTGTTCGTGCTAGCCGTGAACGGCGCGACCGAAACATGGATCAGCTATCAGTCCACCAAGGCGAGCCTGACTGCCGCCATGGCCGAGAAGGCCGATGCCAGCGCCCGGCGCATCGATCAGGCGATCTCGGACCTGCAGCGCCAGATCAGCTGGGTGACGCGGGCGAGCGCCAATACGCTGGAGCTGCGGCGCGCCGATTACGTGCAGTTGCTGAGCCAGGCGCCGGCGGTGCGACAGCTCTATCAGCTCGACGGCCAGGGCCGCGAGCAGCTCCGGGTGTCGCGCACCTCGATCTCGTTCTCGTCGGGCAACGACCTGTCGCGCGATCTGCGCTTCACCGAGACCGTCACCCACGGCAGCAACTTCTCGGCCGTGACCTTCAAGGGCGCGCAGCCGATGATGTCGATCTCGGTCGCGCATTCCGGCTTCAACGCCGGCGTGACCGTGGCCGACATCGATCTCGACTTCCTCGAAGACTTCATGACCGAGGCCCAGATCGGCAAGGTCGGCACTGCCTATGTCGTCGATCCCCGCGGCCAGGTGCTGGCGAGTTCGGCGAAGGGGCCGGCCGTCGGTCAGGAGCTCGCCAAGCTGCCGCAGGTCGCGGCGGTGCTCACGCCCGACGGGCAGCCGCTGGCCTCCGGCACCGACAGCGAGGGGCACGCCGTGCTCTCGGCGGTCGCGACCTTGCCCAAGCTCGGCTGGGCGGTGTTCTTCGAGCAGTCCACCGCGCACGCGCTGGCGCCGATCCGCGACCAGCTCTTGCGCGGCGCGCTGCTGATCGCGCTCGGCCTCGCCGTTGCGATCCTCGCGGGGTCGCTGCTGGCGCGCCGCATGCTGGTCCCGATCACGGCGTTGCGCGCCGGCGCGCGCAAGCTCGGCGCCGGAGATTTCGCCCAGCGCATCGAAGTGAAGACGCATGACGAGCTGGAGGAGCTTGCCGACCAGTTCAACAGCATGGCCGGCCAGCTCGCGCAGTCCTATGCCGTGCTCGAGGCCAAGGTCGAGGAGCGCACCCGCGATCTCGCGCAGTCGATCAACGAGCTGAAGGTGCTGGAGGAGGTCGGCCGCGCGGTGGCCTCCTCGCTCGATCTCGACGCCGTGCTGCCGACGGTCGCGGCGCGCGCCCTGGAGATCACGCAGGCCGACGCCGTTCTGATCTACTCCTATGACGCCGCCGAACGCCGCTTCAGGCTGGTGGAAGCCAAGGGCGTCGACCGAAACGGTGCGCACGACGTACTCGACGAACAGACGAGCCTGCTGTCGGAGTCCGTGCGCAGCGGCGAGCCGATCGCGATCGCCGAGCTCGCAACCGCGCCGGATCATCCGCTGCGCGACGTCGCGATCGCGGCCGGATTTCACGCGGTGCTGTTCACGCCCCTGGTCGACCAGCAGGGCGTGCTGGGTGCGCTCGTGGTGCTCAGGCGATCAGCCGGCGCATTCCCGCCGAACCTGATCGGAGTGATGCGCACCTTCGCCCATCAGGCCGTGCTCGCCATGCGCAATGCGCGGCTGTTCACCGAGGTCGACCACAAGGGCCGGGAGCTGGCTCTGACCCATGCCACGGTGCAGCAGCAGGCCGTCAAGCTCACGGAGCAGACCGAGCAGCTGCGCGAATGGAACAAGTCGCTCGAGGATCGCGTCGAGAAGCAGCTCGCCGAGATCGAGCGCATCCGCCGGCTCGAACGTTTCCTGGCCCCGCAGGTCGCGCAGATCATCGCGTCCTCGGACGGTCATGATGCACTGCTGGAGAGCCACCGCCGCGAGGTGACCGTCGTGTTCTGCGACCTGCGCGGCTTTACCTCGTTCACGGAGACGACCGAGCCGGAAGAGGCCATGAACGTGCTGCGCGAATATCACGCCGCGCTCGGCAAGCACATCTTCAAGTATGAGGGCACCCTCGACCGCTATGCCGGCGACGGCGTGATGATCCTGTTCAACGCGCCGATCCCGTTCGAGGATCACACGGCCCGCGCGGTCAAGATGGCGATGGAGATGCGCGAGGAGATCGGCCAGCTGACCGAGCGCTGGAAAAATCGCGGCCACAGCCTGGGCTTCGGCGTCGGCATTGCGCTCGGCTATGCCACGCTCGGCCAGGTCGGCTTCGAGCACCGGCTGGAATATGCCGCGATCGGCAGCGTCACCAATCTCGCCTCGCGTCTCTGCGACGAGGCCAAGGCCGGGCAGGTGATCGTGTCACGCCGCGTGTTCGGCGTGGTCGAACCGTCGGTCGATGCGAGGCCGATCGACGACCTGCATCTGAAGGGCTTCAATCATCCGGTGCTGGCGATGGAAATCCTGCGCTGGCGCGAGGAGAGCGCCGATGTGGTTGAAGTCACGGAGGAGCGGCGGCGTTCGTCTGCGACCTGATCAGTCGGGTGGGCAAAGGCGCTTGGCGCTGTGCTCCTTGTTGACGGCAGCGTCGCGCGCCGTGCCCACCGCCGTCGTTTGACGAAGAACGGTGGGCACGGCGCGCGAGACCGCCATCGATCACGGAGAGCGTGCCTGGCGCCGTTGCCCACCCTACACTTTCTCAACTAATACGCCTGCTTGGCGTCGGCTTCTTCGCTGGTCTGGATCAGGTCGAGGCTCGCCTCGATCTTGCCGATCAGGCGGTCGAAGGTCCTGCGCTCGTCGGCGGACAGGCAGGCCATGATTGCGCGCTCGCGCTGCTGCAGCCGCGGGATCAGCTCCTCATACAGCGTCTTGCCCTTGCGCGTCAGCCGCAGGCGGAATTCGCGGCGGTCGTCGGCGTTCTCGACGCGTTCGATCAGCTTGCGCTCCAGCAATGACGTCACGGCGCGGCTGATGGTCGATTTGTGGGTGCGGGTGCAGGCCGCGACATATTGCGCGCTGCAGGCGTCGCGGCGGAAACCGAGCGTCGCCAGCAAGCGCCATTCCGGAATGTCGAGCCCGTAGCGCTCGCGATACTCGCTGGCCAGCGCGGCGCTCACCTCGGCGGCCAGGCGATTGAGCCGGAACGGTGCGAACTTGAACAGGTCCAGGCGCTCGGTGTCGTGCTGCGCTGCCGCATCGCGCCTGTCTTCGGCGGGCTTGCCCTGCCGCCTGGATTCGCTCGCCGGTGAGGTGGCCACGATCGCGCTCCGATTTTTGAGTTGACGCGGCCGAGGCCGTCCGGTGTAGAATAGTTGCAGGTGAGACTATCTGGCAAGTGGCCGGTTGGGTCTCCTCCGGGGAAATGCCAACAGCTTCGGTCGACAACGTTCGGCCATCCAACCGCGATCACGCGAGCAGGGCAGACGAGCCATGGCGCAGGCCAATCCAGGTCAGAGCACGAGCGGGGCAAAGGTGCAGTTCGGCTATCATCGCCATGGCGATCAGGATCAGGCCACGCCGGCCGAGCACCCGGTCGTGGTGGTGGGGGCGGGCCCCGTCGGACTATCGTTTGCGATCGATCTGGCGCAGCGCGGCCACGCGGTGGTGGTGCTGGATGATGCCGACCGCATCGGCGAGGGCTCGCGCGCGATCTGTTTCTCCAAGCGCTCGCTGGAATATTGGGACCGGCTCGGCGTCGGCGACCGCATGGTCGACAAGGGCGTGGTGTGGAATGTCGGCCGCATCTTCCACGGACCATCGGAACTCTATCAGTTCAACCTGCTGCCGGAGCCCGGCCACAAGCGGCCGGCCTTCATCAATTTGCAGCAGTTCTATGCCGAGGCCTATCTGGTCGATCGCGTCACCCAACTGCCTTCGATCTCGCTGCGCTGGCGCAACAAGGTGACGGCGCTGGAAAGCCGCAACGATCGCGCCGTGCTGACCATCGAGACGCCGGACGGTCCCTATCGCCTGTCGGCGCAATATGTCATCGCCTGTGACGGCGCCCGCTCGTCGCTGCGCCAGATGGTCGGCGCGGGCTTCTCGGGGAAAGTGTTCGAGGATCAGTTCCTGATCGCCGACGTCAAGATGACGGCGGAGTTTCCGACCGAGCGCTGGTTCTGGTTCGACCCGCCGTTCCATGCGGGCCGCTCGGCGCTGCTGCATCGCCAGCCTGACGACGTCTGGCGCATCGACCTGCAGCTGACGCCGGATTGCGATCCGCAGGTCGAGAAGCAGCCGGAGAACGTGCGCCCGCGCATCGCGCGCATGCTCGGCCATGACAAGTTCGAATTCGAATGGATCTCGCTCTACAAATTCCAGTGCCGGCGCATGGAGCGCTTCATCCATGGCCGCGTGATCTTCGCCGGCGACTCCGCGCATCAGGTGTCGCCGTTCGGTGCGCGCGGCGCCAATTCCGGGTTGGAGGATGCGGAGAACCTGTCCTGGAAGCTCGATCGCGTGCTGCGCGGGACGTCGCCGTCCGACCTGCTCGAGACCTATCACGTCGAGCGCAGCGCCGCGGCCGACGAGAACATCCGCGAATCGACGCGGTCGACCGATTTCATGGCGCCGATCAGCGCGCAGGAGGCGCGGCTGCGCAAGGCGGTGCTGTCGCTAGCCAAGGAAACCGAGTTCGGCAAGCGCATGGTCAATGGCGGCCGTCTCTCGGTGCCGTCGGTGTACGAGACGCCGTTGTCGACCGCCGATGCCGAGGCTTGGCCCAGCGGGCCGTGTCCGGGCACGTCGATGCTCGATGCGCCGCTCAAGGCGGTCGACGGACGGCAGCTTCATTTGACGGACGCGTTCAACGCCGAGGGCCGGCGCTTCACGCTGCTGTCGTTCACCAATGGCGAGGATGTCGACGCGCCCGACGATGTCGGCGTCATCCGGATCGGCGGCGACGGTCTTGCGGATGCGGAAGGCTTTGCTGGCAAGCGCTACGGCGCCGAGCCAGGCACCTCCTATTTGTTACGTCCGGACGGCTATGTCGCGGCGCGCTTTCGCCATCCGACACGCGTCGACATCGCGGCGGCCGTGGCGCGCGCGTCCGGCCTGAACTGAGGAGCCGCACGATGCCGCTCTCTACCACTTCGAATTTCGCCAGGCCCGATGACGCGTTCCGCGCCATCGTCGAGGCGCATCGTGGACTTTCCGAGAAGGACAGCGCCGATCTCGATGCGGCGTTGGTCCTCATCCTCGCCAATCACATTGGCGACATCGGCGTGTTGCGCGAGGCGATCACGCTCGCGAAGCGGCGCATGATCGAGTCCAGTCAACAGCAACAACAGCAGCAATAGGGCGCTGCAGGTACAGGGAATGAATTGATGGCGAAGGGTTTCGCATCCACCACGGACATGGCCGAAAAGAAGGTCACCTTCTCCGAGATCGGTCCGGATCTCTATGCGTTCACGGCGGAGGGCGATCCGAACTCGGCCGTGATCGTCGGCGACGACGGCTGCATCGTGTTCGACGCGCAGGCGACGCCGGCGATGGCCAACAAGGTGATCGAGCGGGTCAAGACGGTCACCGACAAGCCGATCAAATATGTCGTGCTGTCGCACTATCACGCGGTGCGCGTGCTCGGCGCCTCGGCCTATCATGCGCAGGGGGTCGTCGCCTCGCAGGAAACGCACCGACTGATCGTCGAGCGCGGCCAGCAGGATTGGGACTCGGAGTATGGCCGCTTCCCGCGGCTGTTCCAGGATGCCGAGAGCATTCCCGGCCTGACCTGGCCGACGCTGACGTTCGAAGGCGAGATGACGATCCATCTTGGCAAGCGCGAGGTGCAACTGATCCAGCTCGGCGCCGGCCACACCTCGGGCGACATCGTCGCCTGGGTGCCGGATGCCGAAGTGATGTTCTCCGGCGACCTCATCGAATATCACTCGGCCTGCTATTGCGGCGATGCCTATTTGCGCGAATGGCCGTCGACCTTGAACGAAATCCGCGACTTCAATCCCAAGGCGATCGCGCCCGGCCGCGGCGATGCGCTGAAGGGCGAGGCCACTGTGCGCGAGGCGATCGCGATGACGCGCGATTTCGTCACCTCGCTCTACGGCGCTGCCGAGGTCTCGGTCGCCAAGGGCCGCAGCCTCAAGGAATCGATGGCGGCGACGCGCGAGGTGATGGATCCGAAATTCTCGAGCTTCGCGATCTACGAGCACTGCCTGCCGTTCAACGTGTCGCGCGCCTATGACGAAGCCAGCGGCATCGACGATCCCGTGATCTGGACCGCCGAGCGCGACCGCGAGATGTGGGCCCGCCTGCAAGGAGAAGGATGATGAACATCAACACATCGCCTGACCAGCTCAGCCGCGCGACCGGGCAGGTCACGCCGGGCTACATGTCGGGCTTCGGCAATTCATTCGAGACCGAGGCGCTGCCAGGGGCGCTGCCGATCGGGCGCAACTCGCCGCAACGCTGCGCCTACGGCCTCTATGCCGAGCAGCTCTCCGGCTCGCCGTTCACCGCGCCGCGCGGCTCCAACGAGCGCTCCTGGCTGTATCGCATCCGGCCCTCGGTCAAGCATTCCGGCCGCTTCACGAAGGCCGATGCGGGACTGTGGCGCACCGCGCCGTGCCACGAGCAGGAGATCACGGTGCAGCAGCTGCGCTGGGATCCGACGCTGATTCCGGCAGGCGAGGTCACGTTCCTGCAGGGCGTGCAGACCATGACGACGGCGGGCGATGCAGCCACGCAGGCCGGCATGGCGACGCATGTCTATGTCATCACTAAGTCGATGGTCGACCAGCACTTCTATGATGCCGACGGCGAGCTGATGTTCGTGCTGCAGCAGGGCATGCTCAAATTCGTCACCGAGTTTGGCCGCATCGATGCCGAGCCCGGCGAGATCGTCGTGATCCCGCGCGGGGTGAAGTTCCGGGTCGAGATTCCGGCGGGGCCGGCGCGCGGCTATCTCTGCGAAAACTATGGCGGCGCCTTCACCCTGCCGGAGCGTGGCCCGATCGGCGCCAACTGTCTCGCCAATGCCCGCGACTTCCTGACGCCGGTGGCCTCCTACGAGGACAAGGACACGCCAACCGAGCTCTACGTCAAATGGGGCGGGGCGCTGTTCAAGACCGAGCTCAAGCATTCGCCGATCGACGTCGTGGCCTGGCACGGCAACTACGCGCCGTACAAATACGATCTGCGCACCTTCTCTCCGGTCGGCGCCATCGGCTTCGATCATCCCGATCCGTCAATCTTCACCGTGCTGACCTCGCCATCGGAGACCGCCGGCACCGCCAACATCGACTTCGTGATCTTTCCCGAGCGCTGGATGGTGGCTGACAACACCTTCCGCCCGCCGTGGTATCACCTGAACATCATGTCCGAGTTCATGGGCCTGATCTACGGCGTCTATGACGCCAAGCCGCAGGGCTTTGTGCCGGGCGGAATGTCCTTGCACAATTGCATGCTGCCGCACGGTCCGGATCGCGAGGCGTTCGATCACGCCAGCAATGGCGAGCTGAAACCGGTGAAGCTCACCGGCACCATGGCCTTCATGTTCGAGACGCGCTTCCCGCAGCGGATCACGAAGCACGCCGCGGAGTCCGGCACGTTGCAGCCGGACTACGCGGATTGCTGGAACGGACTGGAGAAGCGCTTCGATCCGAACCGGCCGTAGGCTTCATATGACGATCAGAGTGGTGCGCGCAGCTTCCTCCACGTCGTCATGGCCGGGCTTGTCCCGGCCATCCACGTCGTTCAGCGCGCTGAGAACCGCGTGGATGCCCGGGACGAGCCCGGGCATGACGGAGTAACTCATTGCCAGGCTCGTTCGTTGCAACGGCCCCTCATCACCCTATGCAGGTCGCTCTGTCCCTCCCGCGGAGCGTGAATCTCGAACAGGCTCGCATCCGTCATGCACCCCAACGACCCCTCACTCCGCTCCTTCATCCCGGTCGATCCGTCGTCCGACTTCCCGATTCAGAACCTGCCCTACGGCGTGTTCTCCGCCGCCGACTCCCCGAAGCCGCGCGTCGGTGTCGCCATCGGTGACTTCGTGCTCGATCTCGCCGTGCTGGAGGACGAAGGCCTGCTCGACCTGTCGCCCGCCTACGAGGTGTTCGCACAGCCCTCGCTCAACGCCTTCATGGCGCTCGGTCCCGCCGTGTGGTCCAAGACCCGCGCTGCGATCAGCGCGCTGCTGCGCGATGACGATCCGCGGCTGCGCGACGACAAGCCGCTGCGCAGCCGCGCGCTGCTGCCGCGCCAGGACGTGACGCTGCTTCTGCCATTCCATGTCGCGGGCTACACCGATTTCTATTCGTCGAAGGAGCACGCCACCAATGTCGGCGTCATGTTCCGCGGCAAGGACAACGCGCTGCAGCCGAACTGGCTGCACATGCCGATCGGCTACAACGGCCGTGCCTCGACCGTCGTGGTGTCGGGCACGAAGGTGCGCCGGCCGCGTGGGCAATTGAAGCCGCCGAGCGCCGAGGGGCCGAGCTTCGGTCCGTGCAAGCGGCTCGATTTCGAGCTGGAAATGGGCGTCGTCATCGGCCAGTCGTCGCCGCTCGGCGCGATGCTGAGCGAAGCGCAGGCGGAAGCGATGATCTTCGGCTTCGTGCTGCTCAACGACTGGAGCGCGCGCGACATTCAGCAATGGGAATATGTGCCGCTCGGCCCGTTCCAATCCAAGGCGTTCGCGACCTCGCTCAGCCCCTGGGTGGTGACGCGGGAGGCGTTGGAGCCGTTCCGCGTGCCGGGGCCGGTGCAGGACCCGGCACCGCTGCCCTATCTGCAACAGGTGCATGCACAGAACTACGATCTCGCGCTCGACGTATCCTTGCGCGCCGCCGGCAGCAACGCATCGCTGCGTATCTCGCAGACGAACTTCAAATACATGTACTGGTCGAGCGTGCAGCAGTTGATGCATCATGCCTCGAGCGGCTGCGCGATGAGCGTCGGTGATCTCCTGGGCTCGGGCACCATCTCCGGTCCGGGCAAGGATCAGCGCGGCAGCCTGCTGGAGATCAGCTGGAACGGCACCGAGCCGCTCGAGCTCCCCGGCGACGTGAAGCGCACCTTCCTGGAAGACGGCGATTCACTCGTGATGCGCGGCTGGTGCCAGGGCAGCGGCTATCGCGTCGGCTTCGGTGAGGTCGAGGGCACGATCGTGGCCGCGGAATAGGCGTCATTGCGAGCGCAGCGAAGCAATCCAGAATCATGTGCGCAGCCCTGGATTGCTTTGCTACGCCCGCAATGACGAAGGACTAACGCTCCTCCGGCACCACGTTCCGGACGCCTGCCACGAATGCTGCGACGTCCTCGGCCGCATATTTCAGGTGTACGCGCTGGTCGGATGGCACTTGGCGTAGGGTGCATACGCCCGGCCGCCATTCGTGCGCGGGCCGAATCGGCCGCGGCGCAAAGCCGCCGCCGCAGTTCGGGCAGACGTTGAACAGCCTGGTCTCGACGCAGTCGGTGCAGAAGGTGCACTCATAGGAGCAGATGCGCGCGTCCGTGGCCGACGGCTGCAGGTCCTTGTCGCAATATTCGCAGTTCGGGCGAAGCTGCAGCGCCATGGTCGTCTCGCAGATGTTGGAACGCCGTGAGTGTCGCAGAAGCCGGCACGTTGTTGAATGGCCGAATTCCCTCGATTCGCGCCATGCCGTCAGCTGGCCGACAGCGATCCCAGCGGCAGCTTGGCGCTCTCCTTGAGCCGGTCGAGCACGATCGAGGAGCGGACATGCGCGACGCTCTGGTGCGGCATCAGCACGTTGTTGACGATGTCGGACAGG
Organism: Bradyrhizobium oligotrophicum; assembly: GCF_051168495.1. Classification (GTDB taxonomy): domain Bacteria; phylum Pseudomonadota; class Alphaproteobacteria; order Rhizobiales; family Xanthobacteraceae; genus Bradyrhizobium; species Bradyrhizobium oligotrophicum_A. Next base: position 36,859 of record NZ_JBNPVB010000024.1, read on the forward strand.
CTCTTCAGGTCGCGCAGCACCACCTTGAGCAGATAGTCGGAATCGCCGGTCAGCGCATAAGCCTCCTGGATGTCGTCGACGCGGTTCACCAGGGCGCGGAACCTCTCGGCGTTGTCCGGCGAATGCGTCGCCAGCGTGATCTGGATGAAGGCGATCAGCTCGAAGCCGAGCGCCTGGCTGGCCAGTTGGGCGCGATAGCCGGCGATGACGCCGTCCTCCTCCAGCCGCATCCGCCGCCGCGAGCATTGCGAGGCGGACAGGCCGGCGAGATCGGCCAGTTCCTGGTTGGTGAGCCGGCCGTCATCCTGCAGCGCGGACAGGATCTTGAGATCGAAGCTGTCGACCGAAATCATGCGTCAATTCCCCCGATTGTGCACGGATCGTGCATATTCAGGCGAAAATGACAATGGTTTGCATGCCTCATGCGGGGAATCTGGGCGATGATCTCCAGGTCAAGCCAAAGGAGCTGCCGCCCATGGGTCCGTTTCCGCACGATGCGCCGCCTGCCACAATCTCCGCCGACAACCCCATGGGCACCGACGGCTTCGAGTTCGTCGAATATGCGCACCCCAACGCAAGCGAGCTGCACGCGCTGTTCGAGCTGATGGGGTTTGCCGCGGTCGCGCGCCACCGGACCAAGGCGATCACGCTGTATCGCCAGGGCGACATCAACTATCTCGTCAACGAGGAGCCCGGCACTCACGGGCACGACTTCGTCGCCGCGCACGGACCGTGCGCGCCGTCGATGGCGTTCCGCGTCGTCGACGCCAAGAAGGCCTATGCGCGCGCGATCGCGCTCGGCGCCGAGCCGGCCGATCTGCCGCCGCAGCAGAATACGCTCGACGTGCCCGCGCTGAAGGGCATCGGCGGCAGCCTGCTGTATCTGGTCGACCGCTACGGCGCCAAGGGCTCTGCTTACGATCACGAATTCGAGTGGATCGGCGCGCGCGACCCGCGCCCCGCGGGCTCCGGTCTCTATTACATCGATCATTTGACGCACAACGTGCATCGCGGCCGCATGGATGTGTGGACCGGCTTCTATGAGAAACTGTTCAACTTCCGCCAGATCCGCTTCTTCGACATCGAGGGCCGCGCCTCCGGCCTGTTCTCGCGCGCGCTGACCAGCCCCGACGGCAAGATCCGGATTCCGATCAACGAGGATGCCGGCGAGTCCGGTCAGATCGAGGAGTATCTGACGATCTATCGCGGCGAGGGCATCCAGCACATCGCCTGCGGCGCGCGCGACATCTACGCGACCGTCGAGGGCCTGCGCGCATCAGGCCTGCCGTTCATGCCGTCGCCGCCCGAGACCTATTTCGAGCGCATCGCAGCGCGCCTGCCCGGGCATGGCGAGGATGTGGCACGCCTGAAAACGAACGGCATCCTGATCGACGGCGAAGGCGTCGTCGATGGCGGCCACACCAAGGTGCTGCTGCAGATCTTCTCGGCCAACGCGATCGGCCCGATCTTCTTCGAGTTCATCCAGCGCAAGGGCGACGATGGTTTTGGCGAGGGCAACTTCAAGGCGCTGTTCGAATCGATCGAGGAGGACCAGATCCGCCGCGGCGTGCTGAAGGTCGAGGCGGCGGAGTAGGGCCCGTCATTGCGAGGAGCGTAGCGACGAAGCAATCCAGATTCCCATCAGGGCCACTGGATTGCGTCGCTTCGCTCGCAATGACGGCGTGATGGATGGCAAGACGCTGCCCAACAACCGCTGTCGTCCCGGGCAAGCCCGGCGTCGCGCCAGCGGCGTCGGGCGCCGACCCGGGACCCATACCGCGTGATGTATCGTTCGGCTCCGGTGGTCGACAGTCTTCGCCAAACAACGGTCGGTGGTTATGGGTCCCTGCGTTCGCAGGGACGACACCGAATTTGACGCCACGGCGTCGGCAGCATCGCGGCTATCGAGCTTATCGTCCCGCCTGCCACGCATTCACTACCGCTCCGATCTCCGCCACCTCCGGCTCGCGGATGGTCGACGGCGTGCGCGAGAACCGCGGGGCGGGTGCCGGCTGCGTCACGCCGTGGCGCTCGACGAACACACCGCGCGCCGCCATGTGCGCGTGCTTGGGCGCTTCCGCCATCGTGAGCACCGGAGCGAAGCAGATGTCGGTGCCCTCCATGATGGCGCACCATTCCTCGCGCGTCTTGCTCTTGAACACCGTCACCAGCTTCTCCTTCAGCGCCGGCCAGGCGCGCGGATCCATCTGCGCCTCGAAGGCGGGATCGGAGAGGTCGGCGTGCTGGCGCAACAGCGCGTAGAACTGCGGCTCGATCGAGCCGATTGAGATGAAGTTGCCGCAGGCGCATTCGTAGACGCCATAGAAATGCGCGCCGCCGTCGAGGAAGTTGCGCTCGCGTCCCTCGGTCCAGCGGCCCATCGCGGTGAGGTCGAAGAACATCGCGAGCAGTGACGCCGCGCCATCGCACATCGCGGTGTCCACCACTTGGCCCTTGCCGGACTTCGACGCCTCCAGAAGTGCGGCGAGCACGCCGACGACGAGATAGAGCGCGCCGCCGCCGAAATCGCCGACGAGGTTGAGCGGCGGCACCGGCCGCTCCTTCGGGCCGATCGCGGCGAGTGCGCCAGTGATCGAGATGTAGTTGATGTCGTGGCCGGCGGCTTGCGCCAGCGGTCCTTCCTGGCCCCATCCGGTCATGCGGCCGTAGACCAGTCTTGGATTGCGCGCGAGCACGACATCGGGACCGAGGCCGAGGCGCTCCATCACGCCGGGGCGGAAACCTTCGATCAGCGCATCGGCGCCGGCGAGAAGATCGAGCACATCAGAGATGACGGCCTTGTCCTTCAGGTCGAGCTCGATCACCTTGCGGCCGCGGGCGGCGACCGACTTCATCGTCTTTCGCGCGCCGACGCGATCGAGCGTCACCACTTCCGCACCCATGTCGGCCAGCAGCATGCAGGCGAACGGTCCCGGCCCGATGCCCGCGAACTCGACGATGCGGAAGCCGGCGAGAGGGCCGGTGGCGCGGGTCTCGGTCTGGGGTGCGGTCTTGTCGAGCACGTCGTTGTGTCCTTGGCTTCTTTCATCGCGCTGTCATGACGAGACCGGCTCGATCTCGTCGCACGTCGAAGGCGTTTCCTGATGGCCCAATTGTCCCGCTTGTATCAGGCCAACGCAAGCGCGCCGTATGCCGCAAAGCAAAACGGCGCGCATCGCTGCGCGCCGTGTGGAATTTGTTCTGCCGCGATGCGGAATGATCCGCGTCGTGCACTCAGCCCGCCGCTTGCACCGCGCGCTGCGCCATCACCTTCACCAGATTGGCGCGGTAGTCGGCGGAGCCGTGAATGTCGCTGAGCAGGCCCGACGCCGACACGGCCACGCCGTCGATCGCCGCGGCCGACCAGTTCGACTTCAGCGCCGCCTCGATCGCCGAGACGCGCATCACGCCGCTCTGCGACGCGCCGGTGGCCGCGACACGCACATCGCCGCCCTTGGTCTTGGTGACGAACACGCCGGTCAGCGCGAAGCGCGAGGCCGGGTGGCGCATCTTGGCGTAGCCGGCCTTCTCCGGCACCGGGAACGTCACCTCGGTGATGATCTCGCCGTCCTCGAGCGCCGTCGTGAACAGGCCCTTGAAGAAATCCTCCGCCGCGATCGACCGCTTGTTGGTCTTCACGGTGGCGCCGAGCGAGATCAGTGCCGCCGGGAAATCCGCCGCCGGATCGTTGTTGGCGATCGAGCCGCCGATCGTGCCGCGGGCGCGCACCGCGGGATCGCCGAGCACCGAGGTGAGATGGGCGATCGCGGGGATTGCCTTCTTCACATCGGCATTGGTCATGATGTCGTAGTAGGTGGTCGCCGCCTTGATCACGAGCGTGTCGCCCGACAGCTGCACGCCGATCAGATCCTTGATCTTGCCGATGTCGATGACATCGGACGGGCTGGCGAGGCGCTGCTTCATCACCGGGATCAGGGTGTGACCGCCGGCGAGGAACTTGGCCTCACTGCCCTTGGAGAACAGCGCCGCGGCTTCGTCGACCGAGGAGGCGCGATGATAAGTCGTCTGGTACATGGTTGCTCCTCCCGTTGGATCAGGCGTTGCCGTGGATCGCGTGCCAGACGCGGTCCGGCGTCGCCGGCATTTCCAGCTTGTTGTTGCCGATCGCATCCGTGATCGCGTTGATCACGGCGGCGGACGCGCCGATCGCGCCAGCCTCGCCGCAGCCCTTCACGCCGAGCGGATTGCCCGGGCAGAGGGTCGTGGTGTGGCTGAGCTTGAACGACGGCACGTCGTCGGCGCGCGGCATCGCATAGTCCATGAAGGACGCGGTGACCGGCTGGCCGTTGCTGTCGTAGATCGCGTGCTCGAGCAGCGCCTGGCCGATGCCCTGGACGAGACCGCCATGGACCTGGCCCTCGACGATCATCGGGTTGATCAGCCGGCCGAAATCGTCCGCCGCGACGAAATTGACGAACGACGTCTTGCCGGTGGCCTCGTCGACCTCGAGCTCGCAGATGTAGGTGCCGGCCGGGAAGGTGAAGTTGGTCGGATCGTAGAAGGCGGTCTCCTTCAGTCCGGGCTCCATCCCGTCGGGCAGATTGTGCGCGGTGTAGGCCGCCAGCGCGACCATCGGCAGCGCGATCGACTTGTCGGTACCGGTCACCTTGAACTCGCCGTTCTCGATGACGATGTCGCCTTCCGAGGCTTCGAGCGCATGGGCCGCGATCTTCTTGGCCTTGGCCTCGACCTTCTCCATCGCCTTCAGGATCGCCGTGAGACCGACGGCGGCCGAGCGCGAGCCGTAGGTGCCCATGCCGAACTGCACCTTGTCGGTGTCGCCGTGGACGATCGAGACCTGGCTGATCGGCACGCCCAGGCGGTCAGCGATCAGCTGGCAGAAGGTGGTCTCGTGCCCCTGGCCGTGGCTGTGCGAGCCCGTGAGCACCTCGATCGTGCCGACTGGGTTGACGCGGATCTCGGCCGATTCCCACAGGCCGACGCCGGCGCCGAGGCTGCCGACCGCCTTCGACGGCGCGATGCCGCAGGCCTCGATGTAGCAGGACAGGCCGATGCCGCGCAGCTTGCCCTGCGCCTTGGCGGCCTCCTTGCGGCCTGCGAAGCCGGCATAGTCGATCGCCTTCATCGCCGCGTCGAGCGAAGCGTTGAAGTCGCCGGTGTCGTAGGCCATGATCACCGGGGTCTGGTGCGGGAACTGGGTGATGAAGTTCTTCCGCCGCAGCTCGGCCGGATCCATCTTGAACTGACGTGCCGCGGTCTCGACCAGACGCTCCAGCAGGTAGCTCGCCTCGGGGCGGCCCGCGCCGCGATAGGCGTCGACCGGTGTGGTGTTGGTGTAGACGCCCATCACCTCGGCATAGATCGCCGGGATGTTGTACTGCCCCGACAGCAGGGTCGCGTACAGATAGGTCGGCACCGACGACGAGAACAACGACATGTAGGCGCCGAAATTGGCGTGGGTCTTGACCCGCAAACCAAGGATCTTGTGGTCGGCGTCGAACGCCATCTCTGCCTTGGAGATGTGGTCGCGGCCGTGCGCGTCGGTCAGGAACGCCTCGGTGCGGTCGCCGGTCCACTTCACCGGGCGTCCGACCTTCTTGGAGGCCCACAGCGCCACCATCTCTTCCGGATAAATGAAGATCTTGGAGCCGAAGCCGCCGCCGACGTCGGGCGCGATCACGCGCAGCTTGTGCTCGGGCGCGATGTTGTAGAACGCCGACAGCACGAGGCGGGCGACGTGCGGGTTCTGCGACGTCGTGTAGAGCGTGAAATGCTCCTCGGCGGCGTCATAGTCGGCGATGGCCGCGCGCGGCTCCATCGCGTTGGGGGCCAGCCGGTTGTTGGTAAGTTCGAGGGTCACGACGTTGGCGGCCTTGGAAAAGGCGGCGTTGACCGCGGCTTCGTCGCCGATATGCCAGTCATAGACGACGTTGCCGGGCGCTTCCGGATGCAGCTGCGGTGCGCCGGGCTTCAGTGCGGAGGGCATGTCGGCCACCGCCGGCAGCTCCTCATAATCGACCACGACCGCTTCGGCGGCGTCGCGCGCGAGGTTCTTGCTGTCGGCGATCACGACGGCGACGGCCTGGCCGACGAAGCGCACGGTCTCCGGCGCCATCGCCGGCCATGCGCCCATCTTCATCGGCGAGCCGTCCTTGGAGGTGATGGCCCAGCCGCAGATCAGGTTGCCGACCTTGTCGTCGACGATCTGCTTGCCGGTCAGCACCGCGACCACGCCCGGCATCGCTTCGGCGGCCGAGGCGTCGATGCTCTTGACCTTGGCGTGCGCGTGCGGGCTGCGGATGAAATGGGCATAGGTCATGCCCAGAAGCTTGATGTCGTCGACATACCGGCCCTTGCCGGTGATGAAACGCTTGTCTTCCTTGCGGACGACGCTCGCGCCAATGCCTTCCATACCCATGCGAATCTCTCCCTACCGGAGTTCTGTTGTCCCGCGGCGGCCATCGCGCGCAGCGGTCGTGGTCTCGGTATTTGATTGAAAGACGTCTGCGGCCGGCTGATCCGGCGGCCGGACTCGGCAGACTTACTCGGCGGCCTGGGCGACCTTCATGCGGCCCGCCGCGTCGAGCACGGCCCTGACGATGTTATGATAGCCGGTGCAGCGGCAGATGTTGCCTTCCAGCTCCTCACGCACCGTGGCCTCGTCGAGCTCGCCCCCGTGGCGGTGCACAATATCGATGGCCGACATGATCATGCCCGGCGTGCAATAGCCGCATTGCAGGCCGTGATTGTCACGGAAGGCGGCCTGCATCGGATGCAGCTCGTCGCCCTTGGCAATGCCTTCGATGGTGGTGACGTTGGCGCCCGCCGCCTGTCCGGCCAGCACGGTGCAGGACTTCACGGCGCGGCCGTCGATATGGACGACGCAGGCACCGCATTGGCTGGTGTCGCAGCCGACATGGGTGCCGGTCAGGTTCAAATGGTCCCGCAACAGGTGAACCAGCAGGGTGCGATCCTCGGCCTCGACCGAGACCGCCTTGCCGTTCACCGTCAGTTTGACTGTCGACACGAGTAACCTCCCGATGAATTATTCTTATTCTGATTAGAAACAGCGCCCTCAGGACTTTGCAACTCGAATTTTCGTCCCCGTTGTCATTGCGACGTCTTGCGCGGGTCTGCGGCGATTCGGTCGCAGCTGCCGCTGCTGCACGAACGGGCACCGGCCCGACCGTGCGCGCAGAGAGTATCCGGTGCCGGTCATTTACCGCGCCTTAGCCATTGTGGCCTAGTTTTGATCACGGCTGGGTGCGTAGCCGCCGGCCGGATGGCTTCACGCGATCTTCAATCGATAAAGACTGCTATCGGGGGTGGGAATGTCCGCGCATCTGGCGCCGCAGCCGCGGCGTGTCGATTTTCTGACCCTGCGCTTCCGCGCCAAGATCTTTCTCGGCTTTGCCGTCGTGCTGGCGATTTCCGCCGCCAGCATCGGCTTCGCCTATCTCGGGTTCGAGAAGGTGGCCGCCGCCGTCGACTCCTATCGGGTCAGCGTGACCGAAGCCGATGCCGCCAGGACGATCGACCGCGAGCTCGGCTCCTATCAGGCGCTGGCGCGCTATTTTGCCTTGACCGGCAAGCCGGAGGACGAAGCGGCCGCCACCGCAGCCCAGCAATCGTTGCAGGCGGCGATCGACAAGGCCATGGCGGCGACCCGCGCGGCGGACCGCCGCGCGCAGCTCGGCAAGCTGCAGGCGCAGTTTCAGACCTTCGCCAGGATATTCTCCGAAATCGTCACCTTGACCCGCGACAACGCCAAGGTGGCAACCGACCAGATCGGGATCATCGGCAACAAGATTCGCTTCAAGTTCGACGATCTGGCCGATACGGCGGCGCTGGCGGGCCTTCCGGCGGTACAGACCACCGCCAAGGACCTCACCGGCCAGTATCTGACCGCCTCGGCCCTGATCGGCACCTTCCTGGCCAAGCCGGATCCGAAGACGGCCGATGGCGCCATTGCCCGGACGCGATTCCTGGAGACGTCGCTGGTGACGATCTATTCCAGCGACGAAAAGATCACGCAGCGCGTCACCGAACTCGGCGACCTGATCAAGCAGTATCGCGCCGCCTTCATCAAGTTCTCGGACAATTCCAAGGCACTGGCGAAGCTGGTGCAGGACATGGGCGGTGCGGCGACCGAGATTCTCAGCCTCTCAAACGGCCTGCGGTCCGACCTCGCGTCCGACCAGCAGCGCATCGAGCTGTCCACCCATGCTACCATCGCCGAGATCGAGCGGCTGATCGCGATCCTGGCTGTCGGCGGCCTGGCGCTCGGCGCCGCGCTGGCGCTGATGCTCGGCAACGGCATCTCCAGGCCGATGATCACGATGTGCAAGGCCATGCGCGAGCTTGCCTCCGGCAATTTCGACGTTCGGCTGCCGGGTCTCGGCCGCGCCGACGAGGTCGGCGAGATGGCCGCTGCCGTCGAGGAGTTCAAGTTGCAGGCGGTCGCCAAGGCGGAGCGCGACGCCGCGGCTCAGGATGCCCAGAGCCAGGCGGCTGGCGCGGCGCGCCGGGCCGAGCTGATCCGCTTCGCCGACGAATTCGAATCTGCGGTGGGCTCGATCGTCTCCAACGTGTCGACCTCGGCGCAGCAGCTCGAGCATGCCGCCTCCACCCTCACGCGGACGGCCGAAACCACCCAGACGCTCGCGAGCCGGGTCAGCGGTACGTCCGACCAGGCCACCGGCCGCATTCATTCGGTGGCGAGCGCGACCGAGGAGCTGTCGGCTTCGGTCAATGAGATCGGCCGCCAGGTTCGCGAGTCCAGCCGGATCGCGGAATCCGCCGTGGCGCAGGCCGAGGAGACCGACGGCCGCATCGGCAAGTTGTCGCGCGCCGCGCAGGAGATCGGCGACGTCGTCAAGCTGATCACCGCGATCGCCGAGCAGACCAATCTGCTGGCGCTGAATGCCACCATCGAGGCCGCACGTGCCGGCGATGCCGGCCGTGGTTTCGCGGTCGTTGCCTCCGAGGTCAAGTCGCTGGCGGAGCAGACCGCCAAGGCCACCGACGACATCTCCAACCACATCTCCGGCATGCAGGCGGCCACCCAGGAGTCGGTCACGGCGATCAAGCAGATCGGCGGCACCATCCGCCAGATCTCGACCATCGCGTCCTCGATTGCGACCGCGGTCCAGCAGCAGGGCGGCGCGACCGAGGAAATCGCGAAGAACGTGCAGAGCGTCGCCGCGGGCACGCAGGAGGCGGCGTCCGACCTCACGGAGGTCAATCACGGTGCGACCCAGACCGGCGTGGCCTCGGAGAATGTGCTGCGTTCGGCCCAGTCGCTGTCGTCGGAGAGCGCCCGCCTGCGCGAAGAGCTCAACCGCTTCATGTCGAACATCCGCGCGGCGTAGGCTTGCCGGGACGGAGTTAGGCTGGTCGGGCCGCAAATGCCTGCGAGGTGGCATCAGCCCACCCGGCATTCGCTGTCGTCCCCGCGAACGCGGGGACCCTAGGCCGCAGCAGTGGTTTGGCGGACGGTATCAGTTGCGCGGCTCAATCAGGGATCACGCGGTGTGGATCCGGGTCGCGCTCGCTGCGCTCACTTGCCCGGGACGACACTTTGATTGAGGCTCCACCGGGATACGTCACGAACGAGACCCGTTACCGGAAGATCGAGTATAGTTCCCGCGCCGCATTCCCGGGAACCCCGCACCCTGCGAGACGTTGAGTCGCAGTGGCAGCGCTTTGCCGCCGCATTTGCTTCATCCTCTCTGGTCAAACATGCGGTGCGACCTGCGCCGTCGCATTGGGATTCCATGGCACCCCGGCAGGTATCCGCACCCAATCTCCGTGTCGTCACGTCAGCGCCGCAATCCGGCGAGACGCCGCGTGACGCGCTCGCCAGCGACCGGGTCATCGAGACCAATATTCCCGCCCGGCTCGACGATCTCCGCTGGAGCCCGTTCCATACCCGCGTCGTGCTCGCGCTCGGTATCACCTGGGTGCTCGACGGGCTCGAGGTGACCTTGGCCGGCGCCTTGTCGGGCGCGCTGAAGCAGAGCCCTGCGCTGCGCTTCTCGAATCTCGACATCGGCCTTGCCAACAGCGCCTATCTCGCCGGCGCCGTCATCGGCGCGCTCGGCTTCGGTTGGCTCACCGACCGCATCGGTCGACGGAAGCTGTTCTTCATCACCTTGGCGCTCTATCTGTCCGCGACGGCGGCGACCGCGCTGTCCTGGAACGTCGCGACCTACGCGCTGTTTCGCTTCCTCACCGGTGCCGGGATCGGCGGCGAATACACCGCGATCAACTCCACCATCCAGGAACTTGTGCCGGCGCGCTATCGCGGCTGGACCGATCTCCTAATCAATGGCAGCTTCTGGCTGGGCGCCGCCCTCGGCGCCGTCGGCGCCATCGTGCTGCTCGATCCCGACATTGCAGGCCCCGATCTCGGCTGGCGGCTGGCTTACGGCATCGGCGCCGGTCTCGGCCTCGTCGTGCTGGTGATGCGGATGTGGATTCCAGAAAGTCCGCGCTGGCTGATGATTCACGGGCATCCCGAAGAGGCGCATCGGATCGTGGCCGAGATCGAACGCGACGTCACCGGCCATGACCGCGAGGCGCGCGCCAAGGAATTGCCGACGATGCGGCTGCGCATGCGCGACCACACGCCGTTGCGGGAGGTGGCACACACGCTGTTCTCGGTCTACCGCCAACGCTCGCTGGTCGGCCTCACCTTGATGATCGCGCAGGCGTTCTTCTACAACGCGATCTTCTTCACCTTCGCGCTGGTGCTCACCGATTTTTATGGCATCAAATCCGATCATGTCGGCTGGTACATCCTGCCGTTCGCAGCCGGCAACGTGCTCGGGCCGCTGCTGCTCGGCCGCCTGTTCGATACGCTCGGGCGCCGCGCCATGATCACCTTCACTTACGGCGCCTCCGGCGTGCTGCTGGCGCTGACCGGCTATCTGTTCTCGATCGGGGTCCTGAGCGCGCAGACGCAGACCGCCGCATGGATGGTCATCTTCTTCTTCGCGTCACCGGCGGCGAGCGCGGCCTATCTCACGGTGTCGGAGAATTTTCCACTCGAAGTGCGGGCGCTCGCGATCGCGCTGTTCTATGCCATCGGCACCGGCATCGGTGGCGTCGCGGGGCCGGCGCTGTTCGGCGTCCTGCTCGACAGTGGCGCGCGCGGCGCCGTCTTCGCCGGCTATCTGTCCGGTGCGGCGCTGATGGTGGTGGCGGCGGTCGTCGCCTGGTTGTATGCGATCGCGGCCGAGCGCAAGTCGCTCGAAGAGGTGGCGCGTCCGCTCGCCGTCATGGAGTAGACTGGCAATGTCCGAGAATTCCGAACTGATCGCACGACAAATGTCCGCGCCATCCAACGACGCGCCCGCCGCAGTCCCGGCACCCCTGAGCCTCGTGCCGCATCTTCGCGAGGTCGCGATCCTGCTCGACATCGACGGCACCTTGCTCGATCTCGCGCCGACACCGCGCGAGGTGTGGGTGCCGCCGGCATTGACGGAGACGTTGACTGCACTGCTTGAACGCACCTCGGGCGCGCTGGCGCTGGTCAGCGGTCGCTCGCTCAACGATATCGATCTGATCTTCGCGCCGGCCGTCTATCCGGCCGTGGGCGGCCACGGCGCGGAAATGCGGTTGGCCATTGCCGGCGAGGCCGATGCCATCCAGGCCCCGCCGATGGACAAGGAGCTGAAGCGCAGGCTGGCTGCGATCGCCAAACTCAGTCCCGGCATTCTGCTCGAAGACAAAGGCTACTCGCTGGCGCTGCACTATCGCCTCGCGCCGCAGGCCGAGAAGGCGATCTACGAAGAGGTGTCACGCATTCGCGCCGAGCTGCCGGGTGCGGCGATCGAGGTGCTGCCCGGCAAATGCGTCTGCGAGATCAAGCATGCCGGCTTCACCAAGGCGACCGGCGTGCGCGAACTGATGCAGCACGCGCCGTTCAAGGGACGCAGACCGTTCTTCATTGGCGACGACGTCACCGATGAGACCGTCTTTGCGATCATGCCCGATTTCGCGGGCCTGTCGTTCTCTGTCGGCCGCCGCGCGCTCGGCGTCGATGGACATTTCGACGCACCGGACGACGTTCGCGCGTTCCTGGCAAGGCTCACGGGGAACTGAGATGCATCAACGCTGCCGCGCCGCTGCAGCACGATCATAGTTCCATTGTTAGTTCCATCTGCGTGTCGTTCTCAGCGAAGATGTGCGCTGTTCTTGATTAGAAATGCTCTGATCCCAACTGCGCTGTGATTGCACCGCGCAGTTGCCCGAATTTGGTTTCAATTGGTTGAAAGGGTGGCCCGGAACCATATAGATGAACAGCTGTTAACCGACATGACCAACAGGAGGGAGCTGTGAACCTCGTCGTGGTTTCGAATCGGGTGGCGCGTGGCAAGGCCAACGAGCCAATGACCGGCGGACTTGCGGCAGCTCTGCTGCCTGTTGTGGAAAATTCAGGGGCAGTCTGGGTGGGTTCATCGGGCCGTGTGCGCGACGGCGCGCAGCGGGAACCGATCGCGCAGATCGAACAATTGGGCAAAGGCGCCGTGACGCTGCTGGATCTGCCGGCTGCGCACTATGCCGGCTATTATGAAGGCTTCGCCAATTCGGCGCTGTGGCCGGCGCTGCATTCGCGCAGTGATCTGATCAGCGTCTCGCACGACGACTATCGCTCCTATCGCGAGGTCAACGGCTTCGTGGCGCGCGCGCTGCTGCGGTTCCACAAGCCGGATACGTTGTTCTGGATTCAGGACTATCACTTCCTGTCACTTGGCGCGGAATTGCGAGCGCTCGGCATCAAGAGCCCGATCGGGTTCTTCCTGCATACGCCGTGGCCCGCACGCAGCGTCATCGACAGCGTCCCGAATCACCGCGATCTCGTCACCGCGATGCTCGCCTATGATCTCATCGGCTTTCAGACCGAGGACGACCGCGAGAATTTCATCGCCTGTCTGCGCGCCGATCTCGGCCTGCAGGTGCGCGACGGGATCGTCAAATCGCGTCACGGCCGCACCCGGCTGGACGTATTTCCGATCGGCATCGACGCCGAAAAGTTCGCCGCCGCCGCCGCGAAGGCGGCATCGCATCCCGACGTGTCGCGGCTGCGCCGCAGCCTGCATGGCGAGAAGCTCGCCATCGGCGTCGACCGGCTCGATTATTCCAAGGGCCTCGTCAACCGCATCAATGCCTTCGACCGGATGTGGACGATGCATCCGACGCTGTTGCGCGCGGTGTCGCTGCTGCAGATCGCAACGCCGTCGCGCGAATCGATCGAGGCTTATGGCAATCTGCAGAGCGAAATGGCGCGCCTTGTCAGCGACGTCAACGGCCGCCACGGCGAGGTCGACTGGACGCCGATCCGCTATCTCAACAAGGGCTACGGCCAGGGTGTGCTGGCCGGCCTCTATCGCAGCGCGCAGGTCGGCGTCGTGACGCCGCTGCACGACGGCATGAACCTGGTGGCGAAGGAATATGTCGCCGCACAGAGTGCGGTCGATCCCGGCGTGCTGGTGTTGTCGAAATTTGCCGGCGCCGCCAACGAGCTCGACACGGCGCTGCTGGTCAATCCGCATGACATCGACGGAATGGCGCGGACGATCGCGATGGCGCTGTCGATGCCGCTCAACGAGCGGCGCATGCGCCATGAGGTCATGATGACGAAGCTGCGCGGCCGTTCGATCCAGCAATGGTTTGCCGATTTCGTCGAAGCGCTGCAGGACGGTGACGCCGCCGAGGTCGAGATCGAGCCGCTGCCGGCGGCGCCTGCGGGATTGCTGAGCGGTCGCATGCTGTCGCCCGGGCAGCGCTACCATTGAACGCATGGCGCTGATCGTCGCTGCAGCGGGTTGCGGCGGCGTTCAGTGGCAGTAGGAGACGCCGTCGAGCACGGCGCAGCGCAGCTTGTTCGGCGAACTCGGATTGTCCATCGGGACCATGCCCTTGCCCTGGCCGACGAACACGCCGGGCCCGACGACCACCGACGCCTTGTTGCCGACGATGACGGACGGATGCGGCTTCAGGCTGGACTTGGTCCCGTCTGGCCACAGGATGGCGTCGCCCTGCCAGATCCCCTTGCGTCCGTCGTCGCAGGTCACGTCGACACCCTGCTTGGTGCATTGATCGGCCCGCGCCGCGCTGGTAGCGGCGAGGCTCACGACCGCCGTCAGCAGAATGGCGAGGCGGGCAGGGGTGAATGACGGCATGGCGGCGGTCCCTCGTGGGGCGGCCCCGATCGGGAGCCGCAAATCAGTGGTCGTGACACCGCAACGGTTGGTTCACCCGCCGCGTCCGGAGCCCTGAAACGGCCCCGAATCGCCCCGGGGACACAGCCAATTTTCGATCCTTATCAACGATTTGGAGGAAATTTGGCCGAAAGCGCTCCGCCCGGCTTGCAAAACGCGGCCGACCCCGCCAAGAGAAGGCCGCCGGAGAGATGGCCGAGTGGCTTAAGGCGCACGCTTGGAAAGCGTGTGTGCGGGAAACCGTACCGTGGGTTCGAATCCCACTCTCTCCGCCAGTCGGCGCGCAACATGCGGGCTACGATCGTCGGTCGGAGCTGGCGCCCGCTGGCTCGTCAGTAGCGGCCGCCGCTGCGCTCCTGTTGCTTGATCCAATCCGACAACGTCCTGGGTGTCGATGCCGCACGGTCGCCGCGTGGTGGTTTGGAGGTTGCTGTCACGTTGCTGCGGACGCTCCTGTCCTGGAGTTCTCGCGGACGCGGCGCAGCTGCGGCCAGCTTCTCCGCCGCCTCCTTTTCGAGACGGAGCTTTCGCAGCCGCTCCATCTTCTGCCGTTCCGGGTCGTCATCCTGCGACGATGGCTTCTGACGTGCCTCCTCGGCCGAGACCAGCAGTCCGGTGATGGCGCGTTCCCCGAGCGCCTTGCACGCTTCCAGCCGGTGCAGCCCTTCGACCAGGACGAAGCGGTCCTTCTCGCGCCGAACGACGATCGGGTCCTGCTGTCCGATGTCCAGAATGCTCTCCGCCAGTTCCTGCACCACGTCGGGTTTGAGGGCCTTCCTTCTCTTCTCGGGGACGTAGATCTTTTCGATCGGGAAGCTTTCCGGTTTCGACACAGCTTCTGCTCCGTAACGATCGGGCCTGTCCCGTGAAGCCGACGAAACTCGCAATGGATCCAGTCCACAACCGGTCATCGCGAAGGACGGGACCCCCAAGGCACGAGCCCGCACAGTAGTAACATTCCCTCACGTGCCGCAAGAGCGGCCATCCGCCGATCCCGCTATGGGACAGTGCAGACAGCGGGTCTCGCTTCGCGCCTGCCGGATGCGGCGTCGGGTGTCGCTGCTCTCCTTGCAAGGCCGTCCGGCGACGCTGCGCCACCTCATGCCAGCTGGTCGTGCCGCCGTACCCCCGGCCATCTTGAAGCATTCCAATGCGGGAACGGTCCAGGTCGCTTCGACTGTCATGATCTCTGCTTAGTGTCGCCCGGGCAGGATCGTGACATTGCGGTGCCGAACGTTGATCTCAGAACGAAAAGTCCTGACGGCTCTCGGCGTGCTGGCCATCACGCAATTGATCGGCTGGGGCACGCTCGGTCTGCCGGCGGTGCTCGGCCGCGACATGGCGGCCGATCTCGAGATGGACCTGACCGCGGTCTTCGCCGGCAGCTCGGTCCTGTACATGGCGATGGGCCTGTGCTCACCGCTGCTGGCGCGTCCGTTCGTCCGCTATGGCGGCCGGCTTGTGATGATCGCGGGCACGCTGCTGGCCGCGCCCGGCTATGCGTTGCTGGCGGCAGCGCACGGACCTATCGCCTATTTTGCAGCCTGGCTGCTGCTCGGCATCTCCGGGAGCGCGACGCTGTCGACGGCTGCCTACATCGTGCTGAACGAGGTCGCCGGATCGCGGGCGCGTAGCGCGATCGGCGCGCTGATGCTGGTGACCGGCCTGTCGAGCAGCATTTTCTGGCCGGTCGGCTCGGTCATCGCGGCCCATATCGGCTGGCGCGGCACATGCCTCGTCTATGCCGGCCTGCTGCTGCTCGTTTCGCTACCTCTGCTGATCTTCGTGTTGCCGCAGGGGCGGCCCGATCATGGGCTGGCTCCGGCCAGCGCCGCGGGGCTCCCGGGGGAGGCACCCTCGCCGGGCACGTTCCATCTCCTGGTCGTGGCGATCGGTCTCAACGCCTTCGTATCGATGGGGCTGAGCGCGGTGCTGATCGAACTGCTGAAGGCCGAGGGACTCACGGCCGTGGAAGCGATCGGTCTCGGATCGATGCTGGGCGTCGTTCAGATCAGCGCCCGCGCCCTCGATCTGCTGGGTGGCGGCCGCTGGGACGGCATCACCACCGCGCTCGCCGCCGGCGGCGCATTGCCGGTGGCCATGCTGCTCCTGATCGTGGCCGGCGGATCCTATGCGGTGGCCGCGGTCTTCATCCTGATCTATGGCCTCGGCAGCGGCGCGCTGGCCGTGGCGCGAGCCACGATGCCGCTCGTCTTCTATGACAAGGCGGCGTTCGCCAAGGCATCCGCCCGGATGGCGCTGCCGCTCAACCTGCTCTCGGCCGTCTCCGCGCCGATCCTGGTCGCGCTGCTCACCCGCTACGGCAGCAACGCGCTGCTGGGTGTGACGCTGCTGTGCTCCTCAGCGGCGCTGCTCATGCTGCTGCTGCTCCGGCGTCGGCGGCCGGCGCCCGGCGCATCGCCGCGAGCCTCCCATCCGTGGCTGGCGGCAATTCCGAAACAGCGGGGCTGACCCGGCCGGAATGCTCTAAAAGCAAGGTCGCGCCGTGCGTCGCGTCCAGGCGCCATCCGTCCTGCCGTGCCATCCCCCCGAAATGCCGCCCGTCATCGCCGACCCCTCCCTGTTGCGCGTCCTGATCGTCCTGGCCATTACCCAGCTGATCGCCTGGGGCACGCTCAGCCTGCCGGCGGTGATCGGCCGCGCCATGGCGGCCGATCTGGCGATGGACCTGACCGCGATCTTCGCCAGCACGTCGGTGCTTTACATGTCGATGGGCCTGTGCTCGCCGCTGTTGGCGCGGCCGTTCGTCAAGCATGGCGGCCGGCGGGTGATGATCGCCGGCACCGTGCTGGCGGCGCCCGGCTATGCGCTGCTGGCGGCCGCGCAGGGGCCGCTCTCCTATTTTGCGGCCTGGCTGCTGCTCGGCATCGCCGGCAGCGCGACGCTCTCGACCGCGTCCTACATCGTGCTCAACGAGATCGCGGGCCTGCGCGCCCGCAGCGCCATCGGCGCGCTGATGCTGGTCACGGGCCTGTCGAGCAGCATCTTCTGGCCGCTCACCTCGGCGCTGTCGGCGCAGATCGGCTGGCGCAGCACCTGTCTCGTCTATGCCGGCCTGCTGCTCCTGGTGTCGCTGCCGCTGTTCGTGTTCCTGCTGCCGCGTCGCGTCCATGATCATCTGCCGCCGTCGTCGGACGCGCCGGCGACGATCCCCGCGGCAATGCCGGCGCGCAGCACCTTCTATCTGCTGGTCGGCGCCTCCGGACTCAACGCCTTCGTGGCGTTCGGCCTCGGCGCGGTGCTGATCGAGCTCTTGAAGGCGGAAGGCTTGTCCACCGCCGAGGCGATCGGCTTCGGCTCGATGCTGGGGGTGATCCAGATCAGCGCCCGCGCGATCGATTTCCTCGGCGGCGGCCGCTGGGACGGCATCACCACCGCGATCGTCGCCGGACTGGCGCTGCCGGTGGCGATGCTGCTGCTGATGCTGAGCGGCGGCTCGCATGCCGCCATCGCCGCCTTCATCCTGATCTATGGCCTCGGCAGCGGCGCGCTCGCCGTGGCGCGCGCGACCATGCCGCTGGTGTTCTACGACAACGAGGCGTTCGCCAGGGCCTCCGCCCAGATCGCCATGCCGCTCAACCTGCTCTCGGCGGTGTCGGCGCCGATCCTCGTCGAACTGCTGCTCCGCTATGGCAGCAACGCGCCGCTCGCGCTGAGCCTGGTGTGCTCCTGCGCCGCGGTGGTGATCCTGCTGCTGCTCCGCCGGCGCCGGCCGGCGCAAGTGACGGCGGCCTGATCGCCGACATCCGAGCACGCTCCGTCGCGGCCAGAAACGAAGTTCGCCCGCAGCCTCAAGCACATCGGCGCGGTCGCGCCGTCCTGCTCAAATTTTAGACTTTCGTTTTATCGGAATTCGTGGTTGGATGTGCCCGTCCCGCCTCGGCGACGAGGGGCGCTGCGCATCGTCAGAAGCGTTGGGGTGGGATGCGATGGGCGTGCTGGCGGCGACTGACGAGTGCAGCCGGTGCGAACGGCGAAGTCGCGTGGTCCTGATACCCCGACGCTGGTATCCAGCATGACGCGCGTGAGCGCGTCGTGCGACACGGTGGCCAACAAGCCCGGTGCACCGAGGAGAGCGCGTATAAGTTGTAAAGCCGTCGCGCAGGGAAGGCCGGGCCATCCGGTTGAACCTGTGGTTCCTGCCCCGTGCATTCTTTTCCGCACGGGGGCCGCAGGAATCAGCCGATGCCTGGTCTTCCCTGCACCCTCTATTTCAGAGGGGATCGCTGGACATGTCTCGGACGCTGAATGCGTCGCGACGCTGCGAACGCATGGCTTTGCTGCGAAGATGGCTTTGCTGCGAACATGGCCTTGCTGCGAACTCATCGCTTTCACGGGCGCAGGGCCCTCATGGACACACGGCCCTCACGGGCACATGGGTCTCTGGCACATGGCTCTTCACGCTCCCCGGGTCGGATGGATGATGACAAACCTGCCATCGCAGGTTGATATCAGCTACTTCCGGTCGAGCGATCGCCATGTCCTCCACGCGGGACGCGCGTGCCGGAAGCTAATTAGTTCATGGTCGCCGCTGCAAGAATAGCAAACAATTAATGTACGAATGTTACTGTGCGTATATTGCACCCAGCGAGAACAAGAAAATGCGACACCTGACCGTTTACCAGCGTCTGGCGGCGATCATTGCCGTGATGTCGATTGCGCTGTTCGCCGTCTCTGCCATGCAGATCATGATGCTGCGTGGAACCGTGCTCGAGGAACGCCAGACCATGGTCCGCGGCCTGGTCGAGTCCGCGGTGAAGATCCTGAGCTATTATGACGCCGCCGCGACAGCCGGAAAGATCGCGCCTGATCAGGCCCGCCAGCAGGCCTTCGCCGCGATCGGCGCGATGCGCTGGGGACAATACAACGACTATCTCGGCGTCTACGGAACCGGCCCATCCGACGCCGGGGTCACCTATGTCCACGCCAAACCGGAATACATCAACGTCAACCGCTGGGGTTACACGGATTCCACCGGCAAGCTGTTGATCCAGGACATCGTGCGCGCGGCGCGCGCCGGCGGCGGCGTCGTCGAATACAAGGTGCCGCGTGCCGGGGGGAGTAACGAGCTGCCGAAGATGTCCTATGTCGGCGCTTATGGCAGCGGCGACAAGATGCTGGCGATCCAGGCCGGCGTCTATATCGACGACATCGATGCCGCCGTCTATCAGCGCGCGCTGTGGGCCGGCCTCGGCGCCATCGCAGGGTTGCTGGTCGCCGCGGTCGTCGCGTTCTGGCTCGGACGCAGCGTCGTCGTACCGCTCGACCGCACCTGTGCCGTGATGGACGAACTGACCAAGGGCAATCTCGGCATCAAGGTGCCGTTCACGGACCGCAGGAACGAGATCGGCCGAATGGCGCGCAGCCTGCAGATATTCAAGGATCATCTCGCCGAAAGCGAGCGCATGAGGGCCGCGCAGGAGCAGTCCAAGCAGCAGGCCGCCGAGGAGCGCCGCACCGTGCTGGCCCGCATTGCCGACGAGTTCGAACGCTCGATCGGCGGCGTGATCCAGACCACGGCGGGCGCCGCCGGCGAATTGCAGACCTCGGCGCAGTCGATGTCGAGCATCGTCTCGGGCACCAGTGATCAGAGCGCCAAGGTGGCGGCCGCCGCCGAGCAGACCGCCAAGAACGTGCAGATGGTGTCGGCATCGGCCGAGCAGTTGTCGTCGTCGATCCAGGAGATCGCCAAGCAGGTCACGCAGTCCGCCTCGATCGCCCAGAATGCGGTCGGGCAGGCGAGCCGGACGGAGGCGATGGTCGACAGGCTGGTGCATGCCTCGCAGAAGATCGGCGAGGTGATGGCGCTGATCCAGACCATCGCCGGCCAGACCAACCTGCTGGCGCTCAACGCCACCATCGAGTCGGCGCGGGCCGGCGAGGCCGGCAAGGGCTTCGCGGTGGTCGCCAACGAGGTCAAGGCGCTGTCGGCACAGACTGCCAAGGCCACCGAGGAGATCACCAGCCAGATCGAGGCGATCCGCGACGCCACCGGCTCGACGGTCGTCGCGATCCGCGAGATCGGCGCGACCATCGGCCAGATGAACCAGATCACCGACGCGATCGCAGCCGCGGTCGAGGAGCAGGGCGCCGCGACCAAGGAGATCGCCCGCAGCGTGCAGCAGGCGGCGCAGGGCACCCAGGGCGTCATGCAGCACATCGTCGGGGTGCGCGAGGCGTCCGGCCAGGTCGGTGCCGCCGCGGCGCAGGTGCTGAGCGCGGCGTCGCAACTCGGCAGCCAGTCGGATCAGCTCAAGACCCAGACCGGGCGCTTCCTCGGCAACGTCCGCGCCGCCTGAGGCGCGGACACAGCGGAAGGTGACGGCTCACCCTCCGCTGATCCCGACGAGACGGTCGAGCAGCGCGGCCTGCGCCGGATTGATGCGCGCTCTCGCTTCGGCGAGGTCGAACCAGGCGGCGCGGTCGACTTCGGGAAAGCGCTGCATGCGGCCGCTGCGCGGCGGCCATTCGAGTTCGAATTCGTTGCTGCTGATGGCATCGGCATCGAGATCGATCTCGGCGGCGAACGCATCGACCACCTTGCCGCCGCGCTGCCTGATCTCGCCGAGCGCAACGAGCGGCGCGGTCAGCTCGCTGCCGAGCTCCTCGGCGAATTCGCGCCGCGCCACCGCCTCGGCCGTCTCGCCGGCACCGAACTCGCCCTTCGGGATCGACCAGGCTCCGAGATCCTTGCTGCGCCAGAACGGTCCGCCCGGATGCACCAGCAGCACCTCCAGCGTGCCGGCCGTGCGGCGAAAGGCAAGCACGCCCGCGCTGCGCGCTGCCATCGCGCTACGCCTCGCCGGTGCGGCGGATGAGATCACGCTCCCAGCCGAACACCGACCGACCATCGAGCTCGGGCGACGCGGCCCGCTCGGTCGCGACGAAGGCGTCGAGCGACGGACTGGTCGCGGTGCGTTCCAGCCGCCGCGCCTGGTCGTCGAGCCGCTTCAGCGCCGCCAGCGCCTCGTCGCGCCCCAGCTTCGCGTGGCCGACGGCCGATTTGAGCACGCGGATGGTTTCGTCATAGACCTTGATCGGCACGGGGTAAGGATGCCGATCCTTGCCGCCATGCGCCAGCGAGAACCGCGCCGGATCGGTGAAACGATAGGGCGCGCCATGCACGACCTCTGCGACCATCGCCAGCGAGCGCACCGTGCGGGCGCCGACGCCCGGTGTCAGCAGCAGCTCGGGGAAGTCGACCGGGCCGCGCTCGGCGGCAGCGGCGAGCGTGCCATGCAGACGGCGCGCGAACACGTCCTTCGGCCTGACGTCGTGATGATCGGGCATGATCAGATGCGGCAGCAGCGCTTGCGCCGGCTCCGGCGTGCTCAGCCGCTCGAACTCAGTGACGACGCGGTCGGGGCCGAGATCGGTCAGCAGCTCGAGCTGGGCGCCGCGCGACGGTGCTGCGCGGCGGTCGGTGAGATTGACGATCTCGCCCTGGTCAGGGCCGTCGATCGCGCTATGCGGGGCGTCGACGAAGCTCGCAAGATCGCGCGAATGCCAGTGATAGCGCCGGGCCTGCCGCGCCTCGCCGTTCATGCCCTGCTGCACGACGGTCCATTTGCCGTCCGATGTGACGAAGAAGCCGTGCAGATAGAGATCGAAGCCGTCCTGCACGGCGGCGCTGTCGACCTTGGCGACGAGCTTGCTGGTTCGTACCAGATCCTCGCCGTCGAGGCCGAGCCGGTCGCTCAGCAGCCGCAACTCGTCCGGCGTCCTGCGCGAATGCTCGCCGCGGCCGCCGCAGACGTAGATGCCGAGTTCGCCGGACAGCGGCTTCAGCCCGCGCTTAAGCGCGCCGATCACGCTGGTGGTGATGCCGGAGGAATGCCAGTCCATCCCCATCACGGCGCCGAACGACTGGAACCAGAACGGATGCGACAGCCGGCTGAGGAATTCGTCGCGGCCGTAATGGTGCACGATGGCCTGGGTGACGATGGCGCCGAGCGTGGCCATGCGCGTGCCGAGCCAGGCCGGGACGCGCCCGGAATGGAGCGGAAGATCGGCGCTGCCGGTGCGTCGGGCCATCGAATCCTTGCGCAATGGAACTATAGCGCCAATCTATCAGACCACGTGCCGCGACGGACCACAAAGTTTGACGGAACCGCGGGCACGGCTTCGGAGCACGCCGCTGAATGGACAATGCCCACTCGCCTGGTTCAATCTTCTCGCCGCCTTACGCCGAGGACGACGTCGCCATCGCCGACCGCCTGCTCCGCGCCCAGCATGGGACCGACCTGCCGGCGGTGAAGACCACGGCGCGGCGGCTGATCGAGGGCATCCGCGCCAAGGCCTCGCGGTTCGGCGGCATCGACGACTTCCTGCAGGAATATTCGCTGTCGACCAACGAGGGCCTCGCCCTCATGGTGCTCGCCGAGGCGCTGCTGCGGGTGCCCGGCGACGAGACGGCCGACCGCCTGATCGAGGACAAGCTCGGCCGCAGCGACTTTCTCCACCACGAGGTCAAGTCGCACACGCCGCTGGTCACGGCGTCGGCCTGGGCGCTCGGCCTTGCCGCGCGGGTGATCGCGCCGGGCGAGACGCCGGAAAGCGTGGTCGCCGGTCTTGCGCGCCGGTTGGGATTGCCGACGGTGCGCACGGCGGCGCGGCAGGCGATGAAGCTGCTCGGCAGCCATTTCGTGCTCGGCGAGACCATCGCCCAGGCGCTCGACCGCGCCAATTCCGGCAGTGGCCGGCTGTTCCGCTATTCTTTCGATATGCTCGGCGAAGGCGCCCGCACCGCCGCCGACGCCGCGCGCTATCGGCAGTCCTATGCGGCGGCGATCGATGCGATCGGCCGCGCTGCCGGTAATGCGGCGCTGCCGGAGCGTCCCGGCATCTCGGTCAAGCTGTCGGCGCTGCATCCACGTTACGAGGAGATCAGCCGCGACCGCGTGCTGCGCGAGCTGGTGCCGGTCGTGATCGCGCTAGCGCGGCAGGCCAAGTCGTATGACCTGAACTTCACGATCGATGCCGAGGAGGCCGACCGGCTCGATCTCTCGATGGCCGTGATCGCACGTGTCGTCGGCGATCCCGCGCTCGCCGGCTGGGACGGCTTCGGCCTCGCGATCCAGGCCTATCAGAAGCGCGCCGAAAAGGTCATTTCCTTCATTGCCGATCTCGCTGCAGCGCATGACCGGCGCTTCATGGTGCGGCTGGTCAAGGGCGCCTATTGGGACACCGAGATCAAGCGGGCGCAGGAGCGCGGGCTCGACGACTATCCGGTGTTCACGCGCAAGGCGATGACCGACCTGAACTACCTCGCCTGTGCGCGGCAGCTGCTGGCGCAGCGCAGCCGCATCTTTCCGCAATTCGCGACCCACAATGCGATGACGGTCGCGCATATCGTGCACGAGGCCGGCGGCACCGGCGGCTATGAGTTCCAACGTCTGCATGGTATGGGCGATCCGCTGTACGCGACTTTGCGCGAGCTCCATCCGGAGATCGCATGCCGGACCTACGCGCCGGTCGGCCAGCATCGCGATCTCCTGGCCTATCTCGTTCGCCGTCTGCTCGAGAACGGCGCCAACTCATCGTTCGTCTCGGTCGCGGCCGATCCGAACGTGCCGATCGACCAGCTCGTGATGAGCGAGGCCGAGATCATCGGCCGGCCGGACGCGGCGCGCCATCCGCATATTCTCCGCCCGCGCGATCTCTACGGTCCGGCGCGGCGCAATTCGCAGGGCATCGAGCTCGGGCACCAGGCATCGCTGGCCGCCTTGCGGGCCGACATTGCGCGGGCGGGGACGACGCAAGCGGAAGCCGCGCCGATCATCGACGGCGTGGCTCAGCACGGGCCGTCCCGGCAGGTCATCAGTCCGTTCGATCCCGGCGTGATGGCCGGCGCGGTGATCGAGGCCGACGCGGCGGTCGTCGATCGCGCCGTTACCGCAGCGGTCGCCGGCTTCACATCATGGCGCATGACGACCGCGGCGCAGCGCGCCAAGGCGCTGCGGCGCGCGGCTGATATCATCGAGCAACGCCAGGCGCGTTTCATTCATCTGCTCGCGGCCGAGGCCGGCAAGACCATCGACGATGCAATCGCCGAGATCCGGGAGGCGGTCGACTTCTGCTGCTATTATGCCGCCGAGGGTGAGACTCTGTTCGGTGCCGAACTCGGCCTGCCCGGTCCGACCGGCGAGTCGAACGCGTTGCGGCTGCGTCCCCGCGGCATCTTCGTCGCGATCTCGCCATGGAATTTCCCGCTCGCCATCTTCATCGGACAGATCGCGGCGGCGCTGATGGCCGGCAACGCGGTCATCGCCAAGCCCGCCGAGCAGACGCCGCTGGTCGCGGCCGAGACGGTGCGCCTTCTGCATGAAGCCGGCATCGCGACATCGGCTCTGCACCTCGTTCCAGGCGATGGAGCGGTCGGCGCGCGCCTCGTCAACCATCCGGCGATCGCGGGCGTCGTCTTCACCGGCTCCTACGATACGGCGCGCGCGATCAACATCGCGCTCGCCAACCGGCCGGGGCCGATCCTGCCGCTGATCGCCGAGACCGGCGGCATCAATGCGATGCTGGTCGACTCCACGGCGCTCGCCGAACAGGTCACCGACGACGTCGTCACCTCGGCCTTCCGCTCGGCGGGGCAGCGCTGCTCGGCGCTGCGGCTGTTGTGTCTGCAGGATGATGTCGCCGACGACATCATCGCGATGATCGTCGGCGCGGCGCGTGAATTGAGGATCGGCGATCCCCGGGAGACGTCGACACACATTGGTCCTGTGATCGACGCGGAAGCGAAGTCGCGGCTCGATCGGCACATCGCGCGCATGAAGGAGAGCGCGCGCGTGCACTACGCAGGGCCGGCGCGGGACACAGGCTGCTTCGTGGCGCCGCACGTGTTCGAACTGCAGCAGCCTGAGGATCTCGATCAGGAGGTGTTCGGTCCGGTCCTGCATGTCGTGCGCTATCGCGGCGATGATCTCGAACGCATGCTGCAGGCGATCGCGGCATCCGGCTATGGGCTGACCTTCGGGCTGCATTCGCGCATCAGCCAGCTGGTCGACCGGGTCGGACAGCTGCCGATCGGCAACATCTACGTCAACCGCAACATGATCGGCGCGGTTGTCGGGGTGCAGCCGTTCGGCGGCTGCGGATTGTCCGGGACAGGGCCGAAGGCCGGTGGTCCGCATTATCTCGCGCGCTTTGCGACCGAACAGACGATGACGATCAACACGGCAGCCGCCGGCGGCAATGCCGCGCTGGCGTCTCTCGGGGAGCGCTGATGACGCGAAGGGCGTTGCTGCGGCTATTCTGCCTGCCCGGCGAGGTGGCCGATCCAGTTCTTGAAAAGCAGCTTGGCGGCGCCACCTGCCGCAAGATCCGGCCGCAGCGTCAGTCCGGGAAGTTCGGCCGCGATCGTCGGGTCGCGCCTCGTCTTGGCCCGCATCGCGAAGGCATTCAGGACCGCCTCGGTCTCGATGCTGAAATACGACTCGGGCAGGCGCGGAAAATCGTCGCGCTGGCCGGCAAGGAACCGCGCGATGTCACGCATGTATTCCCGCTGCAGGGATAGTGCGTCGTATTCCGGATGGCCCTGGAAGAACACGAAACGGCTCGGCATCGAACGCGCGAAGATGTCGACGCCGATCTCGTCCGACCGGGTCAGGATGTCGTAGCCTCGCTCCGCCAGCAGTGGCTCGTTGACGGCGTTGAGACGGGAATGCGGCACCTTGAGCGGCGCCTCGATGCCCTGGGTCAGCCAGTCGTCGCGAACCTTGACGCAGTCATAGACGCCGGAACATTTGCTGGCGAGCCGCTGCCGCTCGATGTCGTCGAGATACAGCACCGCGGCGTGGGCCGCGAGACAGGACCAGATCGTCGTGCGCGTGTTCGTCCGCGCCCAGTCGATGATGGAGGTGAGATCTGGCCAATAGGGCTCGTCGCTCAGCCGCGACGCGATCGGCTCGGCTCCGGTCACGATCAAGCCGTCGATGCCGAGGCCGTCGAGCCGGTCGATGTCGGTATAGGTCTGGGCGAGGTGGCTCCTGGCCGTCTGCGAGCGCGCGATCGACGGCAGCGAGAAGCAGTGCAGGCGGATGCGGACGTGCCGCGGCGCGGATTGCTGCAGAAGGCGGGCAATCTGCACGTCGGTCGCCTTGAGCGCACTGTCGGGCATGTTGTTGACGAGACCGATCGTGAGATCGATCGGACGCCGCGTGCGTCCGTCGAAGTCGGCGGGCGCGAGAGCAGGGCTTGCGATCCTGCGATGTCGGTCGAACAGCAGGGTCATCGACGGACGGCTCTACTCGGCCGCATCCAGCTGTCGCGCGCGAGGGCAGGCCTGTGCCAGCGCCTGATCGAGGTCCTCGATGATGTCGCTGATATGCTCGATGCCGATCGAGAGACGGATCGTCTCCGGCAGCACGCCGGCCTTGCGCTGGTCGTCCGGCGGCATCTGCCGGTGCGTGGTCGACGCCGGGTGGCAGGCCAGCGACTTGGCATCGCCGATGTTGACCAGCCGGGTGACGAGCTTCAGCGCGTCGTAGAACGCCTTGCCGGCCTCCATGCCACCTTTGATGCCGAAGGTGAACAGCGACGAGGCGCGGCCGTCGAGATATTTCTGGACCAGCGGGTAATAGGGGCTGTCGGGAAAGCCGGTGTAGTTGACCCAGGCCACGCGCGGATCGTTGCGAAGGAAATCAGCGGCCTTGCGCGCGTTCTCGACGTGGCGTTCCATGCGCAGCGCGACGGTTTCGATGCCCTGCAGCAGCAGAAACGCATTGAACGGCGACAGCACCGCGCCCATCGTGCGCTGGTAGACGCTGCGCGCGCGCTGGATGTAGGCGCTGCGGCCGAAATGGTCGGTGTAGATCATCCCGTGATAGGACGCATCCGGCTGGGTGAAGGCGGGGAAACGGTCGGCATGGTCCTTCCAGGGGAAATTGCCGCTGTCGACCAGCATGCCGCCCAGCGTGGTGCCGTGGCCGCCGAGGAACTTGGTCAGCGAATGCACCGCGATGTCGGCGCCGTAGTCGAAGGGCCGCAGCAGGATCGGCGTTGCAACGGTGTTGTCGACGATCAGCGGCACGCCGTTGCGATGGGCGACCTTCGCCAGCGCCTCGATATCGCAGACATTGCCGGCGGGATTGCCGATCGTCTCGGCAAACACGGCCTTGGTGTTCTCGTCGATGAGACGCTCGATCGCGTCCGCCTGATCACTGTCGGCAAAGCGCCCGGTGATGCCCTGCAGCGGCAGGATGTGGCCCAGCAGCGTGTGCGTCGTGCCATAGAGCTGCGGCACCGAGACGATGTTGCCGCCGCCGTCGGCGAGATTGACGAACGCGAAGTGAAGCGCGGCCTGGCCGGTGCCGACCGCAAGCGCGCCGACGCCGCCTTCGAGCTCGGCGACGCGCTTCTCGAGCACCGCGGTCGTCGGATTGGAGATGCGGCTGTAGCGGTAGCCCTCGACTTCGAGATTGAACAAGGCGGCGCCGTGATCGGCGCTGTCGAAGGCGTAGGCGGCGGTTTGATAGATCGGAACGGCAACGGCTCTGGTGGTCGCCTCCGGCTCGTAGCCGGCGTGAATTGCAATCGTCTCGTTGCGCATCGGCGATCTCCACGCTCGCTCCGGTCAAGAGGCGAGCTGCACGTAATCCGCGAGTGGTGCTGTTGTAGGATCGCAGGCGTAAAGCGGTCCATAATTCGCGACAAGAACGACGAAATAACCCTAACGATGTGTGGTCGATGAAGGTCGAATTAGCGCGGTGTCGCGGCGTGCAGAAGGGACTGGATTTGACGTCCGATCAGTTCGAGAGCCGTCTTGGCCTGCGGCAGGATCGCACCGAGCGCGTGGAAATTATGAACCATGCCGTCGTGACAGACATGCGCGACCGTGATGCCGGCCTCTGTGAGCCGGCTCGCGTAGGCATTGCCCTCGTCGCGCATGGGATCGAACTCCGCCGTGTGGATCACGGCGGGAGGCAGTCCGGACAGATCAGGGCTGCACAGCGGCGATACCCGGGGGTCGTGGACATCGGTCCCGTCCGCCAGGCAATCGGCGAGGTCGGCCTGCCAGGTGGCTGCATCGATGAGATAGCCGGTCGCGAACAGTTCACGCGATGGCCACGACCGCGAGAAGTCCAGCACCGGACAGAGCAGGCACTGCGCTGCAATTCGAACGCCGGTCGTGCTGCGGTTTTGTTGGCAGACGACGGCGGCGAGCGTTGCACCCGCGGAATCGCCTCCCACGATGATCCGGTTGCGGTCGATGCCCAGCGCGACCGCGTGATCGGCGACAAACTGAAGGGAGGCCAGCGCATCCTCGATCGCTGCCGGGAACTTGTGCTCGGGCGCCAGACGGTAGTCGATCGAGATCAGTCGGCAGCCCGAGGCCACCGCGATCGCCGCTGCGATCTTGTCATGGGTCTCGACGCTGCCGGCCACCAGGCCGCCGCCATGGAAGTAGACGAAGCCGGGCAGGGGCGCGCTGAAATCATCCGCGTGTCCAGCCGGTGTATACAGACGGAAATGGAGCGGACCCGCCGGTCCCGGAAAATGACCGTCCTGCGTCGTGGCGGGGCCGAGATCATTGCGCGCGAACTGCATCAGCTTCGCGAGCGACTGCCGGCGTTGCTCAGGGCTCGGACGCTCCCGTCCTTCCGAGGTGGCAGTCGCCACCATCGAGAGCAGGCGCTGAGCGCGAGGGTCGAGCGGCATGATGGGTCCAGGTTAACCAAGGCAGCGGCCATTGTGCCAGCCAAGCGTGAATTGATGATGAGCAGTCGCGCGGCGAGGAGATCCTTAAAATTTCCAAGCCAGAAGAGCAGGATCGATCGCCGTCGAACGGGAGCGCCGCCATGACCCACATCGTCAAGCCTGTCAGCTACTCGCAGACCTGGACCTTCTTCGATGGGGAATGGCAGGAGGGCAATGCGCCGATCATGGGTGTCCGGACCCATGCGACCTGGCTGGCATCGACCGTGTTCGACGGTGCTCGTGCCTTCGAAGGCGTCACGCCCGACCTCGACCGCCACTGTGCGCGGGTCAATCAGTCGGCGATCAATTTCCGGCTCAAGCCGGTCGTCGATGTCGAGACCTGGATGGGGCTTGCACGGGAAGGCATCGCGCGTTTCGGCGCGAAAGCGGAACTCTACATCCGTCCGATGTACTGGGCGCAGCGTGGCGCCGGCGGCGGCGTGCTGTTCGATCCCGAGACGACCAACTGGTGCCTGTGCATCTACGAGGCGCCGATGCCGCAGCCGACAGGGAACGCGATCACGCTGTCGCCGTTCAGGCGGCCGACCGCCGAATGCGCGCCGGTCGATGCCAAGGCTGCCTGCCTCTATCCGAACAATTCGCGCGCGCTGATCGAGGCGGCCTCGCGCGGCTTCAACAATTGCCTGATGCTCGATCTGCTCGGCAACGTCGCCGAGTTCGGCAACGCCAACGTGTTCATGGTCAAGGACGGCGTCGTCTTCACGCCGGCGCCGAACGGGACCTTCCTCAACGGCATCACCCGCCAGCGCGTGATCGACCTGCTCAGAGGCGACGGCGTGAGCGTGGTCGAGACGACGTTGCGATACGACTATTTCCTGAACGCCGACGAGATCTTCTCATCCGGCAACTTCGCCAAGCTGGCGCCGGTCATTCGCATCGACGACCGGACGCTGCCGATCGGCCCGGTGTTCAGCCGGGCGCGCCGACTCTACTGGGATTATGCCCATGCTGTCAGGGCTGCCGCGTAGGTCAAGGTCCATAGATCGGAAGCTCGGTATCGCTGAGATCGCCGAGCCGCGCCGGCTGCGGTCCCCTGATGTACTTCCGGCCGCGCCGTTCGGTATAGACGCCGACGAGTCCACCGACCGGCCCGTTGGCATCCATCATGACCGACATGCAGCCGCGCCGCAGCAGGAAGCGGCCGACGGCGCCGGCGCAAGAGACATAGTCGTTGATCTCGCGGCAATAGATCAGTTGCATGGCCGGCAGTGCAATACGACCCTGCCGGATGCGGACCTGCTGCAGCACCAGGGGAACGTCGCCGCGCTTCGATCTGACGATGACGCTCAGGCAGCCATAGCGCGCGTGGCGGATCAGCAGATCGGACTCGTAGGGCGGGACGCCGTCCACGGTCTGCGCGTCCGCGACGACCTGCTCGACACGCGCTCCGAGGCCGGCGAACGAAACGGCCGGCACCGAAAAGAACAAGCCGTTGCAATAGGCGCGAAAACCCTGCGCCTCGATGATCGGCCAGGTGTGGCGGGCGGCGCTGATGTTGACGTAGGTCACCTCCGGCAGCCGCTGCGCCATGCGTGTCAGCATCGTCGCATAGTTGCGGAAAGCCGGCTCGACATACCAACTCGACAGATTGCACCAGATCTGGGGTTGCGAGGGCGGGCCTCGATCGCTGTAGATCAGGAGCAACACGCCGACCGCGATGCCGTCATGCGCGAGCAGGTAGCCGTAGCGGGGATAGCCGTGAGGGACTGCCCGCGTCGCCTGCCGCTGCAGACCCTCAGACCAGTAGTCGCGCGGCCGGCGAGGAAAGCCGCGCGTCAGCAGATCCGCGACCGAGTCCAGATCGGAGTCCCCGATCTCCCGGCATCGGATCTGCGGCTTGAGCGCGGTCATGAGAATTTCTGCCGATCCCTCCTCGCAGCCGGCGCGGCGTCAGCCGACGGCATCTGCCTGCCGTTCAAGCTCCAGCGCGTTGCGAACCCGCGCCGGCCAGCGCGCGAGGTCGATGCCGTGGGTGTGGAACAGCGCGACGGCAAGGCGATCCATGCCGAAGGCCACGCATCCCGTGTGGGCTGGCGCACCCGCGGCGTCCGTGATGCCCCAGGTCGTGCCGAAATGCTCGCGGTGATAGTTGAAGCTCATGCAGGCCGTCGGCTGATCTTCGGAGCGCAACGGCACCAGCAGCTCGAACTTCAGCGCCTGCTGCTTCTGGCTGACGGCCTTCATCTGGCCGACGCGGCCGAAGAACGGATCGCTGGCATGATCGACGCGGAACGCCAGGCCGAGCTCCCTGGCGATCGCCTGCGCCTTGACCATCCAGCGGTCGCGGAACGCGGAGACGTCGTCCGGCGTGCCGATGCAGACATATTCGCGCATCCGGAACGACTGCAGCCGGTCGAGATGGCGCGACGGCTCGCGGCGGAAGCAATCGGCGGCGACGTCGAAGCGCAGGCCGCCAACCGGCAGCGCGCCGCGGCTCGCGGCGATCGGATAGACCGGATAGCAGGCGGCGGGCGACAGCACGAGGTCGGCCGGCGACAGCGACGTCGTCCAGTCGCCGCCGCGGTCGAAGCGGGCGACGGCGTCGTGAATGTCGCGCTCGCTGCCGTGCAGGCCGCAGACGCAGCCGAGCAGATTGGGGAAGCTCTTGAGATAGCCGGATTTCTCCAGCTGCGCCCGACTCATGACCGGCGGAAACCGCATCACCTCGGTGCCCGGCTCGCGGTGGCGGGTGATCAACGCGGCGAGCTGCTGCACGACGCCTTCATACAGCGCGGTGCGTGCGTAGACGCCATCGGCGCCCATGCGGTGGAACAGGGTGTCGGTGAGGTGGTCCAGGGCGTCGACAGGCTGGGGGGCGATTTCGGGCGACTGCGGCAGAACGGGAATCGTCATTCGGCAAAATCCTGATAGGAGGCAGTGGCTATGAGCGACGAGATCATTCGTAGAGCGAAGCGGGGACCGCGCTCATCAGGTTCGCGGTCGCGATGTTGGTCAGGATGCGATCGTTGTTGATCATGATCGGCGCCGACAGCACATCGCGGAGGTGACGGCCGATCGAGAACTCGCCGTCGTTGCGATAGCCGGATAGTCCGCAGGCGCGCATCGCATGCATCACGGTCTCGACGGCGAGCTCGGAGGCCTGGACCTTGAGAAGCGTAACGGACGATTGAAAGTCGAGCGAGGACAGCGCCCGCTCGTCATATTCGTGGGCGGCGAAGGCATCCATGTTGGTGACGATCATCGCCCGCAGCCGCGCCAGCGCCATTTTCGCCGCGGTGTAGTGAGCCGCCGCCGGTGGCATCTGTCCGCCCGCGCCGCGAGCCGCCTTGCGCAGGAAGCGCTGCGCGCGCTGCACGGCAGCCGCGGCGATGCCCGCCCAGGCCGACGACCAGCACAGATGTGCGAAGGGCGTCATCGTCTGGCCGTGGATGCGGTCGTAGGATTCGGCGAACATCCGGTCCGACGGGCAGTTCACCCTGAGTTCGAAGCCGGTCGAGCAGGTGCCGCGCATGCCGAGTGTCTCCCAGCCTTGCGTGCGCTTGATCGTGTAGTCGTCCTTTGAGAGCGCCAGCAGCACCTGGTCGGAGGCGGCGGCACCGTCCGCGCGTCGGGCGATCGTCACCAACCCATCGGCTTCCGCTCCGTAGGAGATGACGGTGGCGTCGCGCAGCAGCGTGATATGGTCGCCGTCATGGCCGACGGCGGCCGCGCTGGCGCGGATGTTGCCGCCGTTCTGTCCTTCGGTGGTCGACGATGCCATCAACAACTGCTCGGACGCGATCCGACGCATCAGGGATTCCATATAGGCGCTGCCGCGGCCATGACGAACAATGCATGCGACCTTGGTTTGATGCATGGCAAAGATCATCGCGGTGGACGCGCAGGTGTGGCCGAGCGCGTAGCAGACGTCGGCAACGTCGTGGATCGAGGCGCCGAAGCCGCCGAACTCGACCGGAATCTGCATGCCGAGCAGCTTGTGCTCGCGCGCCGCATCGATCGCGGCTTTGGGGAAACGGCCCTCGCTGTCGACGTCTTCGGCCTCGGCGGTGGCCAGGGCGGCAATGGCCGCGGTGCGCTGGACAAACAGGGAGCTGCGGTCGAGCAGCAGGCTTTCGCCGTCGTCGGAGGTCGGATTGCGAAGCGCGGTTCCCTGAAACGTCATGGCCGATCTGTGCTCCGGATGTTGCCTTGTCGAGGGATCGGCACGTGCATGTCGTCGCGTGCATCGATGCCCTGAACTACAACGCAGGGTATGGATTTGATTCAAATGCGTCGACGAAATTCAGGGTAAACACCGTGGAATCGCGGGGCGGCGGTTAATTCCGAGTTGCTTCGACCACAACACGTCTCTCCATCGCGTTAGCGTTAAGACGAATTCACCAATGGGACGGAAGCGTCGCGTAACCTTTTCGGCAGCGGAGTGCGTTACGTCTTCGTCGATCGACCCCGCCGATGCATCGGTGGACCCTCCTGCATTGCGAAGAAGAGAGTTGAGCATGGCGGATTTTGAAGCCGATATCAGCAAACGGATCGTCACGCTGGTGCGTGACATTCTCGTGCAGAATTCGATCTCCGCCGATGTGGCGACGGATACGAAGCTCGTCGACGTCGGGCTGACATCCATGGACATGGTCAATCTGATGCTGGCGATCGAGGCGGAGTTCGACTTCACCATTCCGCAGGAGCTGATCACCCCGGAAAACTTCCAATCGGTCGCCACGCTCGAGCGGCTGGTGGCCGGGCAGCGCGAGGCCGCGAAAGCGGCCTGAGGCCGGGTCCGAGCGACGCTGTTTTCAATTTGCCCCAAAGCTGGCATTGTCGTTCCCCGTGGAGATGGGGACGTCATGACGAAGGCTGTGCTTGGCATTATCGGCGGTTCGGGCATCTATGATCTGCCGGGATTGGAAGATGCCCGCGAGGAGGTGATCGCGAGCCCATGGGGCGAACCGTCGGCGCCACTGCGCCGCGGGACCATCGCCGGGCTGCCGATCGTGTTCCTGCCGCGCCACGACAAGGGGCACCGGCTGTCGCCGTCCGACATCAACTATCGCGCCAACATCGACGTCTTGAAGCGGGCAGGGGTGACCGACCTGGTGTCGCTGTCCGCCTGCGGCTCGTTCAAGGAGGAACTGCCGCCGGGCACGTTCGTGCTGGTCGACCAGTTCGTCGACCGCACCTACAAGCGCGAGAGCTCGTTCTTCGGCCGAGGATGCGTCGCCCACGTGTCGATGGCCCATCCGGTCTCGCCGCGGCTGCGCATCCATCTGGCTGCAGCGGCCGAGGCCGAGGGCATCGCAATCGCCCGCGGCGGCACCTATCTCTGCATGGAGGGGCCGCAATTCTCGACCTATGCCGAAAGCATGACCTACAAGACATCGGGCTATTCGGTGATCGGCATGACCAACATGCCCGAGGCCAAGCTCGCGCGTGAGGCCGAGATCTGTTACGCGACGGTCGCGATGGTGACGGACTTCGACTGCTGGCATCCGGATCACGACGCGGTGACGGTGCAGGATATCATCCGTGTGCTCACGACCAACGCCGACAAGGCAAAAGCGCTGGTGGCGCGGCTCGCCCGCGAGTTTCCACGCGACCACGAGCCGTGCCCGATCGGCTCCGACCGGGCGCTCGACACCGCCTTGATCACGGCACCGGAGGCGCGCGATCCCGAGCTCCTGGAGAAGCTCGACGCGGTCGCTGGCCGCGTGCTGCGCGGCTGAGGGGGCGGACATGAAGGTCGACGGCAAGCATTATCGCAGCATCTGGCTCGACGCCGACGGCTGGTCGGTCTGCGCAATCGATCAGCGGCGGTTGCCGCATGAATTCGTCGTGGCGAAAATCACCACCTGCGAAGAGGCGGCGGATGCGATCCGCAGCATGCTGGTGCGCGGCGCACCGCTGATCGGTGCCACCGCGGCCTTTGGCATGGCGCTGGCGATGCGCGACGACCGCTCCGATCCCGGCATCGACCGCGCTTATGAGATGCTGATCGCGACGCGGCCGACCGCGATCAATTTGAAATGGGCGCTCGACACCATGAGCACGATGCTGCGCCGGCTGGCGCCGTCGGAGCGGCGTGATGCCGCCTATGCGCGCGCCGTCGATATCGCGGGCGAGGATGTCACCATCAATCAGGGCATCGCCGGCCATGGCTTCGCGCTGATCGAGGCGGCCGCCGCGCGCAAGAAGCCGGGCGAAGTGGTGAACGTGCTGACGCATTGCAACGCCGGCTGGCTCGCGACTGTCGACTGGGGCACGGCGACCGCGCCGATCTATCTCGCGCATGATCGCGGCATTCCGATCCATGTCTGGGTCGACGAAACGCGGCCGCGCAACCAGGGCGCCTCGCTCACGGCCTGGGAACTCGGTCATCACGGCGTTGCGCATACGGTCATCCCGGACAACACCGGCGGCCACCTGATGCAGCACGGCATGGTGGATCTCGCCATTGTCGGCACCGACCGCGTCGCCGCCAATGGCGACGTCTGCAACAAGATCGGCACCTATCTCAAGGCGCTGGCGGCGCACGACAATGGCGTGCCGTTCTATGTCGCGCTGCCGTCGCCGACGATCGACTTCGCGGTCGCCGAAGGACGGCAGATCCCGATCGAGCAGCGCAGCGCGCTGGAGGTCACCGACATGACCGGCCGCACCGCCGATGGCCGCATTGAAACGGTGCGCATCGTGCCGCCGGGTTCGGCGGTGGCGAACTACGGCTTCGACGTGACGCCGGCGCGGCTGGTGACAGGGCTGATCACGGAGCGCGGCGTGCTGCAGGCCGATGGCGCTGCGCTCGCGGCCGCGTTTCCGGAGCGGGCAAAACAGACGAACTATTAGTTGCCTCGCTGCGAGAATCCTCGCAAACGACGATCAGCGCAAGGAGAGCCCCGTCGCCGCCTCCAGCTCGGTGAGCGCCTGCGACGCAGTGACGACCTTGATTGTGGTCATCCCCATTTCGCGCGCCGGCTTCAGGTTGACGCCGAGATCGTCGAGATAGACACAGTCCGAGGGGCTGACGCCGAGCGCCGCGGTCATCATCTGGTAGATCAGCGGGTCCGGCTTGCGCAGGCCGATCTTGGCCGACTCGATGACGTGATCGAACAGCGCCATCACCTCCGCGACGTAGAACGAGCGGCCGCCATGGCTGCCGATCGCGTTGGCCGGCAGATTGTTGGTGATGCAGCCGGTCTTGCACTCCGCCTTGATGCGGCGCAGCGCCTCGACCATGTCGGGGCGGAGATCGCCGGCCAGCAGCGGCAGCACCTCTCGCCCGCTGACTGCGGCGCCGCCCAGCGCCAGCGATTCCTCGGCGAACAGGCGGTCGAAGGTGTCGAGATCGATCTCGGCGCGCTCGAATTTCGCCCAGGCGTTATCGAGATGGTTGGCCGCATTGGTGTTGCGGATGATGTCGACGGGATAGCCGCGTTCTTTCTCAAACCGTGCGAAGGCCTCGAACGGCGAGGTCGTCATCACGCCGCCGAAGTCAAAGATCACCGCCTCGACCATCACTGTCCTATCCTTTTCCATCCCCGAGTGATCGCTAACACGAGTTGCCGCACTTGGCGATATCGACGGCAGCAGCTATTGCTGCCGCGATGAAGCTGCTTCCCGCGATCACTGTCGCCACTCTGCTGGTCACGTCGCCGGCCCTTGCCATCGTCGGCAACGCGCCGGCGTCAAACGATGCCATCGGGCGCTCGGTGGTCACGATCGTCGGGTCCCGCGGTAATTTCTGCAGCGGTGCGTTGATCGCCCCGAAGCTGGTGCTGACGGCGGGTCACTGCGTGCAGCCGGGCGTCGATTACCGCATCGTGGAATACGATCGTGACCGCAAGCCTGTCCTCGAGACGGTGCGGCGGGTGGCCGTGCATCCCAGCTTCAGCGCCCAGTCGATCCAGGCTCATCGCGCCACGGCCGATGTCGCGTTGCTCGAGCTGGATGCGCCGGCGAAGGAGCGAAGCCCGGTCGCGCTCGGCGTGCCGCAGCCGCCATTGGCGGCGGGCAACGCCTTCACCGTCGCAGGGATCGGCGTCGCCACGCCGGGCGACGGCAAAAGCGGGGGCGTGGTGCGCGCCGCGTCGCTGGTCGCGACCGGCAAGCCCGGGACATTGCAGATCCGGCTCGTCGATCCGGCGACGCTAGGCGCCAAGCCCGGGCTCGGCGGCTGCACCGGCGATTCCGGCGGACCTGCCTTCGAGACGCAGGCGCAAGCGCAGGTCTTGATCGGCGTCATCTCGTGGTCGACCGGGCCCAATCTGGCGGATGGCTGTGGCGGCATGACCGGCGTCACGCCGCTGACGCTGTATCGCGACTGGATCGCGCAGACGGCGCGGCAATGGGACATGCCGCTCGGCGGAAATTGAGATCGTTCAGGGCTTGGTTGCGGCCGCGCATCGCGGGTTGACCATCGTCGTGATCAGGTTCAGCCTGTCGGGCGAGGAACAACAAGAGCAAAAGCCCAAGGACTCCCATGAACGTCATCGCGCCCATCCGCGAGGCCGCGTCCTCTCACGCGACCGAACATTTCGACGTGCTGATCGTCGGCGCCGGCATCTCCGGCATCGGCAGCGCCTATCAGCTGACGAAGCAGATGCCCGGCACGCGCTTCGTGATTCTGGAGAGCCAGGACGGCTTCGGCGGCACCTGGCGCACGCACCGCTATCCCGGCATCCGCTCCGACAGCGATTTGCACACGTTCGGCTACAGCTTCAAGCCGTGGGTCGGGCCGCCGATCGCGACCGCGGACGAGATCCTCAACTACATGGGCGAGGTGATCGAGGAGAACGACCTTGGCCGCCACATCCGCTACGGCCATCGCATCCTCTCCGCGAACTGGTCGAGCGCGACCAATCTCTGGACCGTCCACGCGGTGAAGGGCAGGGACGAGGAGCAGGTCACGATCACGGCGAACTTCCTCTGGATGTGCCAGGGCTACTACCGCCACTCCAGGGGCTACACGCCGGAGTGGCCCGATATGGCGAAGTTCAAGGGCCGCATCGTACATCCGCAATTGTGGCCGGAGGATATCGATCTCACCGGCAAACAGGTCGTCGTGATCGGCTCAGGCGCGACCGCGGCGACGCTGCTGCCGTCGATTGCGGGCAAGTGCGCGCATGTCACCATGCTGCAGCGCTCGCCGACCTATTTCCGCATCGGCCGCAACGCGATCGAACTGGCCGAGGAGCTGCGTCGGCTGCAGATCAAGGAGGAATGGATCCACGAGATCGTCAGGCGCAAGATCCTGTTCGAGCAGGATTGGTTCACCAAGCGCTGCTTGAGCGAGCCGGACCAGGTCAAGAAGGAGCTGATCGGGCAGATCAGCGCGATCCTGGGACCCGAGTACACGGCCAAGCATTTTACGCCGAGCTATCGCCCGTGGCGGCAGCGCATCGCCTTCGTGCCCGACGCCGATCTGTTCGAGGGCATCAAGAGCGGCAAGGCCTCGGTCGTCACCGACGAGATCGAGCGCTTCACGGAAGGCGGCATCAAGCTGAAGTCGGGCGATGAGCTGCCGGCCGACATCATCGTCACTGCGACCGGCTTCGACCTCTGCGTGCTCGGCGACATCGCGTTCACGATCGACGGCAGGCCGCTCGATTTCGCCGATACCGTGACCTATCGCGGCATGATGTTCACCGGCGTGCCGAATCTCGCCTGGGTGTTCGGCTATTTCCGCGCCAGCTGGACGCTGCGGACGGATCTGGTTGCGGAGTTCGTCTGCCGGCTGCTCGCGCACATGAAGGCGAAGGGCGTGCAGAGGGTGACGCCTGCGCTGCGCCCCGAAGATCGCAACATGCCGCTGTTGCCCTGGATCGATCCGGAGAACTTCAATCCCGGCTACATGATGCGCAACATGCACCTGCTGCCGAAGCGAGGTGATAAGCCGGAATGGCAGCACAGCCAGGATTACTGGAGCGAGAAAGATCAGATCCCTGCGATCGACCTGGATGACCCGGCGTTCGTGTATGGGTAATTGCTCAGAGGCAACGCTGCTGCACCACCAACGGTGTCATCCCCGCGAACGCGGGGATCCATAACCACAGGCGGATGTGTTCAGCACTTGTTCCGAGTTGGCAGTCCGTCTCAACTCTCCCGTCGCGTCACGCCGGTCGCAATCGCGGCCGCTGCCGTGCGGTTCTCGACGCCAAGCTTGGCGTAGATCTGCTCCAGATGCTTGTCGACGGTGCGCGGGCTCAGGCCCAGAATCTGCGCGATGTCGCGATTGGTCTTGCCCTTCGACAGCCAGGACAGCACCTCGCCTTCGCGCACGGTGAGACCGAACTCGCTGGAAAACTGCTTGGGCACGTCGCCCGACGCTTCCTTGGCGAGCCGCAGCAGGAACTCGTTCGGGCCGGCGCCGCCCATGTAGTACAGGCGCAACTCCGGATGGTCGGGGAGCGAAGCGGCGGCCTTGGCACCGCCCTTGCCATTCTGTACCTGGTCGAGCCAGAGCCGCAGCGCTTCGGGAAGCACGAGCTCATCGGCTGTGCCGAAGCTGTCGGACAGCAGCCGTTGGGCCTGCGGGGTCGCCCACATCAGCCGGCCCTCGCGATTGACCGCGAGCAGAAAGCGGCCGGAGACGTCGAGTGCGGCGCGCGCGCTTTGTGTCATTCTGGCGTTGGCGAGATGCACGCGGATGCGCGCCAGCATCTCCTCGACCGCGATCGGCTTGGTGACGTAGTCGACGCCGCCGGCGTCGAGGCCTTGCACGATGTGTTCCGTGTCGGCGAGCCCGGTCATGAAGATGACCGGCACATTGGAGAGGCCGGCGTCGCGCTTGAGCCTGCGGCAGGTTTCGAAGCCGTCCATGCCGGGCATGACGGCGTCGAGCAGAATGATGTCCGGCGTGATCTGGTCGACGATGCGCATGGCCGCCGCGCCGTCGAGCGCGACCATGACGGTCATTCCGGCGCCGTCCAGCGCGTCCGTGAGGAGCCTGAGGGTCTCCGGCGAGTCGTCGACGACCAGCGCGACATCGCGCTTCTTGCTGTCAGTGCTCATAGGCGTGCAGGGTTTTCAGAGTTGCCATGTACTGATCGAGATCGAAGCGGTCGATCAGCGTGCGCATCTGGGCGACGAAGTCGGCATGCTCCGGATGCGCGCCGCCGATCTCGTCGAGCTTGAGCTGAATGGCCCTGATGTAGCCGATCTGGCCGAGGCCCATCAGCTCTTCGACGTATTTGAGAGGCGGGCGTGATCCGGTGTCGGGCCGCCAGCGCGGCTGCACCACCGGGTGGTCG
This sequence comes from Bradyrhizobium oligotrophicum, assembly GCF_051168495.1. Taxonomy (GTDB): domain Bacteria; phylum Pseudomonadota; class Alphaproteobacteria; order Rhizobiales; family Xanthobacteraceae; genus Bradyrhizobium; species Bradyrhizobium oligotrophicum_A. The sequence continues at coordinate 77,018 of NZ_JBNPVB010000024.1, forward strand.
GTCTGGTAGCTCCATTCCAGCTTGAGCAATTGACGGATGGCCTCCAACAGGCGGGGAATATCGATCGGCTTCATCAGATAGCTATCGTGGAACGGCTGCGCCAGCGGCCGACCATGGGCTTCGAGTGCGCTCGCCGAGGTCATCAGGATGCGCGCCTGGTGATGGCCGCTGCTGCGCAAGGTCTCGGCCACGGTCCAGCCGTCCATGCCGGGCATCGAGATGTCGAGGATGAACAGGTCCGGCTGGCAGTGCTGCGCCAGCGCGAGGCAGGCCGGTCCATCCGGCGCGCTCAGCAGGATGAAGCCGAGCGGCGTCAGCACCTCGCGCAGCAGGTCGCGGTGCACGGGATCGTCGTCGGTGATCAGGATCGTCTTGCGCGGACCGAGATAGCCTGCGACCGGTGCCTTCACCGGCGCATGCCGGGTCGGATTGGTGACCTCCGACAGCAGGATCTTGACCTTGAAGGTGCTGCCGGCGCCGACCTTGCTCACGACCTTGATGTCGCCCCCCATGACCCCGGCGAGCAGACGGCTGATCGTGAGGCCGAGTCCGGTGCCGGTCTGCGGCTGCGCCACGCCGAGCGCGCCGCGCTCGAACGGTGCGAAGATGCGTTCGAGATCGTCCGGCTGGATGCCCGGACCGGTGTCGATCACCTCGAATTCGGCCACAGGGCTGCGGTAGTGCACCACGAACTGGACGCTGCCGTCCTGGGTGAACTTGATCGCGTTGGACAGCAGGTTGATCAGGATCTGGCGCAGCCGCTTCTCATCGGCATAGACGACGAGCGGCAGCACGGCAGGCCGCTTGAAGATGAAATCGACGCCCTTGGCCGCCGCCTGCAGCCGGAACATGCCCACGAGTTGATCGAGGAATTCGCTGAGACGAACCTCGTCGCGCGACAGATACAGCCGTCCCGCTTCGATCTTTGAGATGTCCAGGATGCCGTCGATCAGGCCCGACAGATGGTCGGCGCTGCGGCGGACGACGCGGACCTGGTCGCGCGGCTTGGGCGCCAGACTCGCGTCCTGCTCGAGCAGCTGCGCATAGCCGGAGATCGCGTTCAAGGGCGAGCGCAGTTCGTGGCTCAGGCCGACCACGTAGCGGCTTTTCGCTAGGTTGGCCGACTCGGCCACCTCCTTGGCACGCTGCAGTTCGGCGTCGGTGCGCTTGTGGGCCTCGATTTCATGGATCAGCAACTGCGTCTGTCGCCGGGTCTCTTCCTCCGCCGCGCGGCGGCTCTGCTGCGCCAGTACGAACAGCCAGGTCACGACGCCGATGATGATGGAGAGGGCGAAGAACACCTTCCACAGCACGTCGGAGATGATGCCTTTGTAGCCGGGGAGTGCCGCTGACGTTTCCAGATAGATCATGCCGAGCGTCAGCGCGACGAGCCCGGCCGACGTCAGGAAGACGCCGACATAGTGCCCGAACTGCGAGTTGATCTTCGCCAGCACCGATTGCGGCAGCATGCCGCCGAGCGCCGCGGCGACCTGCGCTTGCGCCCGCGCGTGCGGCTTGCAGAGATCGTGGCAGCGTGCATCGAGCGAGCAGCACAGCGAGCAGATCGGTCCGGCATAGGCCGGGCAGGAGGCCATGTCCTCGGGCTCGAAATGATGCTCACAGATGCAGCATTGGATCTGTTCGATGTTCTGCCAGCTCCGCTTCGGCTTGCGGGCGAGATAGTATTTGCCGTCGGTGAGATAGGCGATCGCCGGCGCGGTGATGAGGGCGACACCGAGCGCCACGAAGGTCGACAGCGCCTTGCCGGTCGGGCCGAAAAGGCCGTAGAAGGCGCTGATCGAGACGATCGTGGCAATGGTCATCGCGCCAACCCCGACCGGATTGATGTCGTAGAGATGAGCGCGCTTGAACTCCATCTGCCGCGGGCGCAGTCCGAGCGGCCGGTTGATGACGAGATCGGCGACCAGCGCGCCGACCCAGGAGATCGCGATGTTTGAGTAGAGCGCCAGCGTCTGCTCCAGCGCCTTGTAGACGCCGATCTCCATCAAGAGCAGCGCGACCACGACGTTGAACACCAGCCACACGACGCGGCCGGGATGGCTGTGCGTGAGCCGCGAGAAGAAGTTCGACCAGGCGATCGAGCCGGCATAGGCATTGGTGACGTTGATCTTGATCTGCGAGATGATCACGAAGGTGCCGGTCAAGGCCAGCGCGAGATCCGGCTGGGCGAGCACGTAGCGGAACGCCTCCAGATACATGTGGGCCGGCTCGGCCGCGCGGTCGGCGGACACCCCGTGGCTCAGTGCGAAGAACGCCAGGAACGATCCCGCCAGCAGCTTGAGCGCCCCGAGCACGATCCAGCCGGGGCCAGCGGACAACAGCGCGATCCACCAGGATCGCCGCGACGTGCGGCGGTCGCGCGGCAGAAAGCGCAGGAAGTCGACCTGTTCGCCGATCTGGGCCACCAGTGAGAACACCACCGCCGCGGCGGTGCCGAACAAGGCCAGATCGAGATGGCCGGTGAGATCGCCGTGCTCGCCCGGGAATTGCTGCCAGTCGGCAAAGGAGTGAGGGCTCGCATAGGCGATCGCGGCGAAGGGAAGGATGTGCAGCACGACCCATAGCGGCTGCGTCCAGAGCTGGAAGCGGCTGATCAGCGTGATGCCGTAGGTGACCAGCGGGATGATGACGACGGCGCTGATGAGATAGCCGATCGGCCGCGGAATGCCGAAGCACATTTCCAGCGCGGAGGCCAGGATGACCGCCTCGATCGCGAAGAAGATGAAGGTGAAGGACGCGTAGATCAGCGAGGTGATCGTGGAGCCGATATAGCCGAAGCCGGCGCCGCGCGTCAGCAGGTCGATGTCGATGCCGCATTTGGCCGCGTGATAGGCGATCGGCAGGCCGCAGCAGAAGATGATGACGCTCGCGACCAGGATCGCGGCGGCGGCGTTGGTGACGCCATAGTTGAGCGTGATCGTGCCGCCGATCGCCTCCAGCGCCAGGAACGAGATCGCGCCCAGCGCCGTGTTGGCGACGCGGGCGGCGGACCAGCGCCGCGCACTCTTGGCCGTGAAACGGAGCGCGTAGTCTTCCAACGTCTGGTTGGCGACCCACTGATTATATTGGCGCCTGACGCGGTCGATCCGCTGCCGCCCTGCCACTCTCGAACTCCTGACCGCGAGCGGAGCTCCCGCTCGCTCGCTCCTGCCCCTGTTAGACCTTGCGTAGAGCCTACGTCGCGCTTTTGCGGTGCAGTATACGCAATCTTGCGTATCCGTGCAGTGCACAAAGCGCGCCATCCTCGGTCTGACCTAACGCGTGTCCTCGAACCAACGAATGGGGTGCTCATGTCAGACGAAACCAAAAAAGGCCTGAAGTCGCCACTTCGGCGCCAATTGCTGATGGGAATGGCCGCAATCCCGGCACTCGCCATGATGCCGCGGCCGTCCTTCGGCGCCGGTCCCGCAACTTCTGCTGTCAATACCACCGGACTTGCAGTCACCGATAGCGAAGTGACCGTCGGCATACTGCATTCGGTCACCGGCACGATGGCGATCTCGGAGACCGGCTCGGTGCAGGCCGAGAAGCTCGCAATCGAGCAGATCAATGCCTCGGGCGGCGTGCTCGGCCGCAAGATCAAGTTCATCCAGGAGGACGGCGCCTCCGACTGGCCGACTTTCGCCGAGAAGGCCAAGAAGCTGCTGGTCAACGACAAGTGCGCCGCCGTGATGGGCTGCTGGACTTCGGCCTCGCGCAAGGCGGTGCTGCCGGTGTTCGAGCAGTACAACGGCATGTTGTACTATCCCACCTTCTACGAAGGCCTCGAGCAGTCGAAGAACGTCATCTATACCGGTCAGGAAGCCACCCAGCAGATCATTGCCGGCCTCGACTGGGTCAACAAGACCAAGGGCGCCAAGACCTTCTATCTGCTCGGCTCCGACTACATCTGGCCGCGCACCTCCAACAAGATCGCCCGCAAGCACATCGAGGGCCATCTGCAGGGTGCCAAGGTCGTCGGCGAGGAATACTTCCCGCTCGGCCACACCCAGTTCAACTCGGTGATCAACAAGATCAAGCTGACCAAGCCGGACGTGATCTACGCGATCATCGTCGGCGGCTCGAACGTCGCCTTCTACAAGCAGCTCAAGGCCGCCGGCATCGACATGTCGAAGCAGACCTTGCTCACAATCTCCGTGACCGAGGACGAGATCGACGGCATCGGTGGTGAGAACATCGCGGGCGCCTATGCCTGCATGAAATACTTCCAGTCGCTCGACAACGCCAACAACAAGGCCTTCGTCGCCGACTTCAAGAAGATGTGGGGCGAGAAGACCGTGATCGGAGACGTCACGCAGGCTGCCTATCTCGGCCCGTGGCTGTGGAAGTTGACGGTCGAGAAGGCGGGCTCCTTCGACGTCGACAAGGTCGCGGCTGCCTCGCCCGGCATCGAGTTCAAGGGCGCGCCGGAAGGCTATGTCCGGATCCACGAGAACCACCATCTCTGGTCCAAGACCCGCGTCGGCCGCGCCAAGGCGGATGGTCAGTACGAGCTGATCTACGAGACCGCCGACCTGGTCGAGCCCGATCCGTTCCCGAAGGGCTACCAGTAAGCGCGGTTGAGGCGGCGTGTCGATCATCACTTCGGTGATGATAGTGAGGCCGTAGCGCCAGCGGCGATGCGCTCCCTCCCCCCTTGCGGGGGAGGGTCGGGGAGGGGGGTACCCAGCAAAGACTGCCGTTGTGGACCCCCACCCCCACCCCTCCGCGCAAGGGGAGGAGAGACGAGCCAATCCTCGGAGAGATCAATTTCCAACAGCGGGCACTTTGCCCAGAGGACGGATCATGTTCGGTGACTATTCCATCGGCGACCTCGGGGCCATCTTCGCGATGCAGGGCTTCGCGGGCCTCATCCTGTTTTCGGTCTACGTGCTGATGGCGCTGGGGCTTGCCATCATCTTCGGCCAGATGGGCGTCATCAACATGGCGCATGGCGAGTTCATGATCCTGGGCGCCTACGTCACCTGGATGACGTCGAACGCCTTCCAGACGTTCCTGCCGTCCTTGTTTCCCGGCTACTTCTTCGTCGCGATGGTATTCGCGTTCATCGCGTCCGGCTCGCTCGGCATGCTGGTCGAATGGGCGATGATCAAGCGCCTCTACAAGCGGCCGCTCGACACGCTGCTCGCCACCTGGGGCCTCAGCCTGATCCTGCAGCAGGCCTATCGTTCGGTGTTCGGTGCGCGCGAGGTCGGTGTCGAGCTGCCCGAGTGGATGATGGGGTCGTGGCAGGCGACCGATGCCATCCAGATTCCGATCAACGGCATGTTCGTGATGTGCCTGACCATCCTGATCACGATCGTGGTCGCCTACGTGCTGTTCCTGTCGCGCTGGGGCAGGCAGGTCCGCGCCGTGGTGCAGAACCGCGTGATGGCCGGCGCCGTCGGCATCAACACCGAGAAGGTCGACCGCTACACCTTCGCTCTCGGCTGCGGCATCGCCGGCGTCGCCGGCTCGGCCTTCACGATGATCGGTTCGACCGGTCCGACCGCGGGCCAGCTCTACATCGTCGACACCTTCTTGGTCGTCGTGTTCGGCGGCGCCGCCAGCCTGCTCGGCACCATCGCCTCGGCGTTCACGATCTCCCAGGCGCAGTCGACCATGGAGTTCTTCCTGTCCGGCTCGATGGCCAAGGTGCTCACGCTGCTTGCCATCGTCGCCATCCTGATGCTGCGCCCGCAGGGCCTGTTCGCCCTCAAGGTCCGCAAGTGAGCCAGCTCCGGCAGTCCAACAAGAAAGCATGGCCATGATCATCAACTCGCGCTTTTTCAACCGCTCGGAACTCATCGGCTTCGTCTCGCTGCTGCTGCTGCTGGTCGTCATCCTGCCGCTGGCACTGGATGTGTTCCGCCTCAATCTGGTTGCGAAATATCTGACCTACGCCTTCGTCGCGATCGGCCTGGTGCTGTGCTGGGGCTATGGCGGCATTCTCAGCCTCGGGCAGGGCGTGTTCTTCGGCCTCGGCGGCTACTGCATGGCGATGTTCCTGAAGCTGGAGGCGTCCAGCGTCGCCAACACCAAGATCCAGTCGACGCCGGGCATTCCGGACTTCATGGACTGGAATCAGCTGACTGCGTTGCCGTTCTTCTGGAAGCCGTTCCAGAGCTTTCCGTTTGCGCTCGCCGCGATCATCCTGGTGCCGGCGATCTTCGCCTTCATCATCGGCGCCGCCATGTTCAAGCGCCGGGTCGGCGGCGTCTATTTCGCGATCATCACCCAGGCGATCGCGGCGATCATGACCATCCTGATCGTCGGACAACAGGGCTACACCGGCGGCATCAACGGCATCACCGACCTGCGTACCCTGCACGGCTGGGACATCCGGACCGACCATGCCAAATACATCCTCTACTTCGTCGAAGTGTTCTTCCTGTTCGCCGCCATCCTGGTCGCGCAGTTCATCCGCCTGACCAAGCTCGGCCGCATCCTGGTGGCGATGCGTGAGCAGGAGGACCGCGTCCGCTTCTCCGGCTACAGCGTCGCCAACTTCAAGATCTTTGCCTTCTGCGCGGCGGCGATCTTTGCCGCGGTCGGCGGCGCGCTGTTCACGCTGGAAGTCGGCTTCATGTCGCCGTCCTTCGTCGGCATCGTGCCGTCGATCGAGATGGTGATCTACACGGCCGTCGGCGGACGCATGTCGATCTTCGGCGCGGTCTATGGCTCCCTCCTCGTCAACTTCGCCAAGACGAGCCTGTCGGAAACCTTCCCGCAGCTCTGGCTGTTCGGTCTCGGCGCGCTGTTCATCGCGGTGGTTCTCGCCTTCCCGAACGGACTGTCGGGCATCTGGGCCGACCACGTGCAGCCGCGCATCGACCGCCTGCTGTCGTCCCGCACCAAGAAACCGAGCAATGGCGGCCTGGTCGCCAACGGCGCCCCCGCAGAGTGAGGAGACAGCAATGCTCATCGGTCATCAGCCCAAGGAATTCCTGCTCGCGGTCGAAGCGCTCACGGTCTCGTTCGACGGCTTCAAGGCGGTCAACGATCTCTCCTTCTATGTCGAGGAGAACGAGATCCGCGTCATCATCGGCCCGAACGGCGCCGGCAAGACCACGGTGCTCGACCTGATCTGCGGCAAGACCAAAGCGACCTCCGGCTCGATCCAGTTTCGCGGCAAGGAGCTGACCAGGCTGCGCGAGAACGAGATCGTGCAGGCCGGTGTCGGCCGCAAATTCCAGACGCCGTCGGTGTTCGAGGATCTCACCGTGTTCGAGAATCTCGAGATCTCGTATCCGCGCGGCCGCAGCGTGTTCGGCTCGCTGACCTTCCGGCGCGACGCCGCCGTCAAGGACCGGGTCGAGGAGGTCGCGGAGATGATCTTTCTCAAGGACCGGCTCACCACCTATGCCGACGAACTCAGCCACGGCCAGAAGCAGTGGCTTGAGATCGGCATGCTGCTGATCCAGAATCCCGACCTTCTGATGCTCGACGAGCCCGTCGCCGGAATGAGCGTCAGCGAGCGCGCCAAGACCGCCGAGCTGCTCAACCGCATCATCAAGGACCGTTCGGTGCTGGTCATCGAGCACGACATGAAGTTCGTCGAGGACATCGCCCACAAGGTCACCGTGCTGCACCAGGGGCAGATCCTGTCCGAGGGCACGATGGAGCGGGTCAAGAACGATCCCAAGGTCGTCGAAGTCTATCTCGGGCATTGAGCAGGAGCAGAATCGATGTTGGCAATCTCCGATCTCCATGTCGCCTATGGCCAGAGCGAGGTGCTGCATGGCCTGAACGTCAAGGTCGCGCCCAACGAGATCGTTGCGATCATGGGCCGCAACGGCATGGGCAAGACCACGCTGATGAAATCGCTGATGGGCATCCTGCCCGCCAAGAGCGGCTCCATCGACATGAACGGCACCGAGCTGTCGGGCCTGAAAAGTTATGAGCGCGTCGCCAAGGGCCTCGCCTATGTGCCGCAGGGCCGCATGGTCTTCTCGACCATGACGGTGAAGGAGAACATCGAGACCGGCCTTGTCGTCTCCGGCGAGTCCGAGGTGCCCGGCGACATCTACGAGCTGTTCCCGGTGCTGCTCGAGATGAAGGGACGCCGCGGCGGCAACCTCTCCGGCGGCCAGCAGCAGCAGCTCGCGATCGCGCGTGCGCTCGCGACCAAGCCCAAGGTGCTGCTGCTCGACGAGCCGACCGAAGGCATCCAGCCGTCGATCATCAAGGAGATGGCGCGCACCCTGAAGCGGATCCGCGACGAGAAGGGGCTGTCGATCGTCGTTTCCGAGCAGGTGCTGAGCTTCGCGCTCGATATCGCCGACCGCGTGCTGGTGATCGAGAACGGCGAGATCGTCCGCGACGATCCGCGCGACTCCGTCGATGCCGCACAGGTCTCGAAATACCTGTCCGTCTAACCACTCCGTCCAAGCAAGTAACAAGGGGAGCTCTTGATGCCTGACACACTGATCAAGGTCGATCTGACCAAATCGGCCTACGAGAACGACAAGGTGCACAATCGCTGGCACCCCGACATTCCGATGGTGGAGTGGGTCAATCCCGGTGACGACTTCATCATCGAGACCTATGATTGGACCGGCGGCTTCATCAAGAACAACGATTCCGCCGATGACGTGCGCGACATCGACCTGTCGATCGTGCACTTCCTGTCCGGCCCGATCGGCGTCAGGGGCGCCGAGCCCGGCGACCTGCTGGTCGTCGACCTGCTCGACGTCGGTCCGCTGAAGGAGAGCCTGTGGGGCTTCAACGGCTTCTTCTCCAAGCAGAATGGCGGCGGCTTCCTGACCGACCACTTCCCGCTGGCGCAGAAGTCGATCTGGGACATCAAGGGTCTCTACACCTCGTCGCGCCACGTGCCCGGCGTGAACTTCGCCGGCCTGATCCATCCCGGCCTGATCGGCTGTCTGCCCGATCCGAAGCTGCTGTCGACCTGGAACGAGCGCGAGACCGCGCTGATCGCGACCAACCCGACGCGTGTGCCGGGGCTGGCCAACCCGCCGTTCGCGCCGACCGCGCATGCCGGCCAGGCCAAGGGTGACGTCAAGGCCAAGATCGGCGCCGAGGGCGCCCGCACCGTGCCGCCGCGAGAGCATGGCGGCAATTGCGACATCAAGGATCTGTCGCGCGGTTCGAAGATCTACTTCCCGGTCTACGTGCCCGGCGGCGGCCTCTCGATGGGCGATTTGCACTTCAGCCAGGGCGACGGTGAGATCACCTTCTGCGGCGCCATCGAGATGGCGGGCTGGCTGCACATCAAGGTCGACGTCATCAAGGACGGCGTCGCGAAATACGGCATCAAGAACCCGATCTTCAAGCCGTCGCCGATCACGCCGAACTACAAGGACTATTTGATCTTCGAGGGCATCTCGGTCGACGAGGCCGGCAAGCAGCATTATCTCGACGTCCACATCGCCTATCGCCAGGCCTGCCTCAACGCCATCGAGTATCTTAAGAAGTTCGGCTACTCCGGCGCCCAGGCCTATTCGATCCTCGGCACCGCGCCGGTGCAGGGCCACATCTCCGGCGTGGTCGACGTGCCCAATGCCTGCGCCACCTTGTGGCTGCCGACCGAGATCTTCGACTTCGACGTGATGCCGTCGTCGGCGGGTCCGATCAAGCACATCAAGGGCGACATCCAGATGCCGATCTCGCCTGACAAATAACGGTCTCCCTGCGCGATGGGTGCGGGACGGCAGCGTATCGGCCGCCCCGCACCCGCCGCGCCGCGGACTGGAGACGAATGTTGCGCAGGAGACGAAACGATGCCGGTCTATGAATATCTTTGTGATGCATGCGGCCCGTTCACCGACATGCGCCCGATGGCGGAATGTGATGAGCCGCAGGTCTGCCCGCAATGCCAGGACATGGCGCCGCGCGTGATTCTGACCGCGCCCGCCTTTGCCTGCATGCCGGCCGAGCGGCGCACGGCGCATGCGACCAACGAGCGCAGCCGACACGCGCCGCAGACGGTGGCCGAATACAAGGCAAAGCACGGGCCGGGCTGCGGCTGCTGCTCGCCGAAGAAATCGCCGCGGCTGATGACGAAGACCAGGAGCGGCGCCAAGGGCTTTCCGACGGCGCGGCCCTGGATGATCAGCCACTGAACGGACGCGAGGGGCGGCGCCGCCGTCCCTCAGCGTGACGCCGGCACACGGCGCGGGCCCGGTCCCGCCGGCTGGCCGCCGAACTTGACGGTCATCGCATTGGCGCCCTCGCTGATATCGAGCAGCGTCTTGCGGCCCTCGTCGATCACCTTGGCGGACTTGCGCTTGAAGCCGTCGACGAGCTCGCGCATCGACTTGATCTGGTCGAACAGCTGGCCGGGATTGCCCTGCGCGAAGCCGGGGATCGCGCCGTCGATCTTGGTCACGAGCGTGTCGAAGCCCTTGAAGATGTCCTCGGCCTTCTCGATCGCGGCATCGATCGCCGCGGTCTTGTCGTTCAGCGAGGCGGTCTCGGTTTCGAAGCTCTGCAGCGCGTCCTTGATGGCCGGTGCGTTGCTGACGACGTATTTGTCGATGTTGTGGATCGTCTCGACCATCGTCTCCTGATCCTTCAGGTCCGCTGCGAGCATCGGAACGCCGTCGCGATCCAGCGGCACTGGCGGCGCCGTCGGTGCGCCGCCGACCAGCGAGATCGCGGCGATACCGGTCAGGCCCTGGAACTCGATGCCGGCCGTGGTGTCCTTGCGGATCGGCGCGGAATTGTCGAGCGTGATCATGGCGACGATCTTGCGCGGACTCTCCAGGTTGATCGAGAGGATCTGCCCGGCCTGCACGCCGTCGAAATTGACCGGACCGCCCTTGCGCAGGCCCGCCGCCGAGCCGCCGTCGAACACGACGCGCATGACGCTGCGTTGCTGCGCGATGCGGCTCTTCTGCTTGATCAGGACGCCGCTGATCCCGGCCGCAACGGCCGCGATCGTCAGGGTTCCCACGATGAGATTGATCGCGCGCATTCCGTATCCGCCGCTGCCTCCGCTCGCTTTTAGCCTTTAAGTCCTCCGGTTGAAAGCTCAGCGCGCCAGTCCCGGCCGGGACGGTGCGGCAAGGCCGGCCAGTAGGACCGCCAGGATGCCGGTGAGAAAAATGCCGTCGAAGGTCCCGGCGCCGCCGATCGAGGCCACGGGGGCGCCGAGGCTGCCGATCTTGTCCAGGTTCATCAGGTCGGCGCCCACCAGTGTGCCCATCGAGCCGCCGATATAGGCCAGCGGCGCGGCATATTCGCGCGACAGCAGGAAGGCGAGGATCGCGGTCACGACGATCGGCGCCAGCACCGGCACGGCAATGCCGACACCGCGCACCGGCGTCGCCATCGCATGAATGATCACGGCAATGACCAGCACGGCGATCGTGGCGCGCAGCCACAATTGGTAGCGCAGCACGAGATAGCTCGACATCACGGTCGGGATCACGGCACCGCCGACATTCACCGCCAGCACGGTGCCCGGCCATTGATGCACCAGCGGCACGACATATTGCATGCCGAAGAAGTCGATGATCTCGCCGGAGCGCGCGACCTGGCCCGGCAGCACGGTGACGGGAATGTTGAAATAGCTGCCGATCAGCGAACCGAACAGCAACAGCATCGCCGTGCCCGAGCCGACGCCGAGCTTCATGTAGGCGTAGCGGAGAATGCCGAGCTGAATGAGGACGATCAGGACGCCGAACGCCAGCACCAGCAGGGCGAAGAAGGCCGGCGTGATCGGCAGATAATGAACCTGGGAATGCATGTCGGAAGCGCTTGAAAAGGGGCCTGTCTCGTCGTCGCCGGAGCATCCCATGCGGGCGACACGCTGACAAATGGGCATTCATCCCCTGGTTCCCAAGACCCTCCATCATTCACCGGCCGCGATCGGCGTGGCATGCAGCACGTAGCGCTCCGGTCCCTCGGTCAGCGCGTCGAACGGCCAGCAGGTCGACAGCACCAGCTCCGGGCGGTCCGTCACCGGATCGATGCCGGAGGCATCGAAGCGGACGACGCGTGCCGCGTCGGCGCTGTAGCGGAAGGTCTGGCCGTCGCGCCTGACGACGTCGATTTCGTCGCCGATCCTGACGTCGCGCAGGAAGCGGAAATGCGTGTCGCGATGCGCCGAGTAGACGGCGATGCCGGGCTCGCCGGGCTCGGCCGTCCCCTCGACATGGCCCGCGCCGAAGGCGAGCGCCTGGCCGCTGGAGCCGGCCAGCGCGATGGTGGAGATGCCGAGGCGCTTCACTTCGATACGCGCGACCGGGACAGTGTCGGCCCAGGACCATGGCTTGACCGGATGGCTGGTGGCGATGGTCTGGGTGAAAGCGCGGTCGAGCAGCACTTGCGCGACGACCGCCTTGGCATGGATGAGGGCGCCGTGGCCGAACAGGGCGAGGCCAACCAGCGCGACTGCGAGCGGGATGACGAAGCGGGGCATTCTCTCTCCTTTCGTCATTGCGAGGAGCGAAGCGACGAAGCACTCGTCGAGACGACGGTGCGCTCCCTCTCCCCGTTCTTTACGGGGAGAGGGTTGGGGTGAGGGGCAGCCGCATATTCCGACCGTGCGGAGAGCCCCCCTCACCCGGATTGCATCTTCGATGCAATCCGACCTCTCCCCGCAAGCGGGGCGAGGTAAGCACCCCGCAAGGTCGCAGGGCGTGGCAGACAACGCGTCGTCGACTTCGGCTGCGCGCAATGACGTGCTCCTTAGTTGGCAGCTCGCCGCCGGATGGCGGCGAGCCAGATCAGTTCGAGCAACAGGATCCCAAGTCCGAGCAGCATGCTCAGCTCTGCATCGGTCGCCGTCTTCGGCAAGGTGAGCGTCGCCGGGGCCGCCGGCACCACGGATCGCTTCAGCGCGGCGAGTTGGACGTCTCCCTCGGCCTCCGCGCGGCGGTCCTTCTGCATTGCGGGCAGGCGGCCGCGCTCGCCGAACACCTTCTCGAAGTCCCAGCCGGCCGGCAGGTTGATCGGCAGCTCGGCCAGCCTGAGCGGTTCGCCGTCCGGGCGGCGCGGGGTCTTGTCGACGGCGACGAGGCTGGTCAGGCGGGTTACGAGCTGATGCTCCATCGCCAGCTTGAGAATGGCGCCGTCTGACTCCTCCGGCGTCATCTGCCGCATCGTCCTGGCCACCTCGGCATCGCCGATCTTGCGCCGCGCCCACAATTTCGACAGGCCCTTGCCTTCGGCCGCGCCCGCCAGCGGCAGCGTGATCGTCCAGGGCTGGTCGCCGATGCGGCCCTTGAGCTGCAGCGAGCCGGCGAGGCGGTCGATCCTGGCGGCAAGCACCAGCGGCTCGTTGCGATAGACGTCGGGCAGCACGGCCGGCGTGAGGTCGGCCGAGGCTTCCGAGAACGTGGCGCTCAGCCCGGTCACGACCGGATTCTCCAGCTTGGCGAAGAGATCGCGCATGCGCTCCTCGACCTGCTCGACCGAGCCGATATGGGTGAAGGCGCCGCGGCCGAGCTCGGCGGCGCGGCTCATCAGATAGGTGTTTGGCGCCGAGCCGATGCCGACCATGAAGATGCGCGAGCGGCCGCGCATCGCGGTGATGGTCTCGAACAGCTGCTGCTCGTTGCCGATGGCGCCGTCGGTCAGGAACACCACCTGGCGCACGCGGTCGCTGTCGCTGCCGTCGTCGGTGAGCGCCGCGCGCATCGCCGGCACCATCTCGGTGCCGCCACGCGCCTCCAGCGCGCTGACGAAGCTGGTGGCGTTGCCGACATGCTCGGCATCGGCCGGCACCGAGGACGGAAACAGCACCGTCATCGTGTCGTCGAAGCGGATCACGTTGAAGCGGTCATTGGGCTGCAGCCGTCCCAGCGCATAGAGCAGGCTGGCCTTGGCCTGGCGGATCGAGGTGCCGCCCATCGAGCCGGAATTGTCGATCACGAAGATGACGTCGCGCGGCTGCGGGCGCTGCGTGGTCGCTGCCACGGCGGGCGGGGTGACGAAGGCGAGCAGGTAGTCGGCATCGCCGACCTGCTCGTGGAACAGCCCGACCGACGGCAACTTTTCCGAGGCCGGCTTCCAGGTCAGCTCGAAATCGCGATCGGCGGGCACCATGCCCTCGGCCAGGGTGACGATGCGCGTCTTGGCATCGGGGCTGTCGATCGTCACCTGATGATGGTGGCTCTTGACCTCGCCGATGTTGAAGCCGGCTTGCAGCCGCACCGTGATCTTCGTCGGGTGCACCGGATCATTCTTCGCCGGATCGAGCACCTCGGAGGTAATGCGGTCACGGTCCGGCACCGGATCATTGCTCGCTACGCCCCAGCCATTGCTGTCCGGGCGAAGGTCAACGCTCTGAACGATCGGCTTGGGATTGTAGCGCGGCGCCACCACCAGCGGCACCCGCAGCGAGAATGCACCGGTCTCCTGCGAGACCGGCTGTTGATACTCGATCTGCACCAGCACGGTCTCGCCGGGACCGATATTGGCGAGCGAGTTGGTGAAGATGTTCGGCCGCTCCTGCTCGGTCAGCGCCGCGGTCTTGCCGTCGCGCTTGGCCTGCTCGTAGATCACCTTGGCCTGTTGGCGCGGCTTGATGTCGCCGACGACGATTCGGTCGCCGACGATCATCTTCAGCGTATCGACGGCGCTGTCCGGCGGCAGCGGATAGACGTAGACGGCTTCCAGCCATTGCGAGCTGGTGTTCTTGAACAGCTGCGTCACGCGCGCCCGCGCCGTCGGGCCCGACACGACCACGTCGACATCGATGCCGAGCCTCGGCGCCTCCGTGTAGCCGGCATCACTCTTGAACAGCAGCGCGCCGGAGCGTGCATCTCCCGGCCTGGTCAGCGGCGCCAGCGGGCCCTCGGCCGACCAGCCCGGGGTGATGCTGAGAAACAGCGCGGTGAAGCCGACCAGCGCTACGGCGGCGGCTTGCAGCAGCAGGAACAGCAGCATCGTCACGATCCAGGACCGGATCGGATGGCGGCTGCTGCGGATGTCGGTGTCGATCATTTCGCTCATCAGAGGCTCCGCAACGAACAGAATGGGGCAGGCCGAGATTGAGCGGGCGCCGCCGTCGCCGCGAGCGGAATGGTCGGTCTTGTTCGGCCGCCGCCCGCCCGGCTCGGTCCGGTGGTGCGCGAGGAGGCGGCTGATCTGTCCGGGTTTGTGCTGTTTTGTCCGTCTGCTAGAAGAGAGGCCTGCGCCACGTGGCAGGGGACGGGATGTCGAACACGGACAACAGCGAACTATCCGACGAGCAGAGCCGGCAGGTGGCCGACGCCGTCCGCGAGGAGATCGCGCGCCGCCGGATGTCGCGGCAGGCGCTGGCGGAGCAGGCCAAGCTGAGCCTGTCGACCCTGGAGAAGGCGCTCGGCGGCCGCCGCCCGTTCACGCTCGCCACCATCGTCCGCCTGGAGCAGGCGCTCGGCATGTCCCTGCGCAAGGCGCCGAGTCCGCCGGCAGTTGCCCCAACTCCGAGCGGTGGCATCGCGCCGGACAGCCTCGGCTCCTATTCGCGGCGCGCGGTGGACTGGATCGAGGGCACGTATGTCACATTGCGGCCGTCGTTCGGCGACAAGGACGCCATCTACGCCTACCGCACCGACATCGTGTGGGACGATGCCGTGTCGTCGCTGGTGTTTCGCGAAGGCGCGCGGCTCGATGCCGCGTTCACGCAGTTCGGCGAGGTCGCGGTGCCCAACCAGTCCGGCTTCGTCTACCTCGTCACCAACCGCCACGGCCAGCATCGCCTGATCACGGTGTCGCGCCCGACCATCACCGGCGAGATGTATGGCATCATCACGACGCTTCTCGCCGGCCGCGGCTCGCTGCTGACCCCGATCGCCGCACCGATCGCGCTGCTGCCGCTGCGGAGCGTCGCGGAGCCGAGCTTCGGACGGCTCGGGACTGATGATCCGAACTATCAGTTTTATCGCGAGCATCTGCTCAAGACCGTCGAGGAGCCGTTCGCGCTGTTCGTGCAAGGCGTGCCGTGAGCTCGTGGTATCCAAAGCTATTACAGCCATCGCGGCTCTTGAATAAGACGAAGTGCGGTGCGCGTGAATGCGCCCTCTCCCCTTGTGGGAGAGGGCATGTAGAAAAGTGCGGCAGTCCCGGTCGGGTGAGGGGTATCTCTCGGCACGTGTCGCTCGTCGAGAGATACCCCTCACCCAAGCGCGTATGTGGATGGGCTTGACATGCCCTCTCCCACAAGGAGAGAGGGCGCTGTATTGCGCAGCGCAACTGCCGAACCTCCTTGCTGGTCGTATGGCACTGCCTCGACAAACACCGCTGTCGTCCCTGCGAACGCAGGGACCCATAACCACAGGGCGCAATTTTGGGCAGGCGCGTCGTTGGCATCTCGGTACATCACTCCCGCCGCGGCGTATGGATCCCGGATCGGCGCCGCGACGCGCTGTCGCGCGTCGTGGCTTGTCCGGGACGACAGCGGAGGGGAGGCGGATTCACGGCTCAAACAGCTGAAGGATCGGGCAGGGGCGTGTCAACGTCGTCTCGCGACACGTGATGCCCGAGGTCTGCGATCAGTTCGTCCCTCGCAAACAATGCAGAGGGCGCAGGGAATGCCGGGTGAAGGCCTCACCCATGGCCCGCCTGCGAAAAAATGCAGGCGGCAGGTACCACAGGCAAAGCCGAACACTCCGGCATTCCCTGCGCGACGGTCTTCACGCTTATA
>NZ_JBNPVB010000025.1:0-90890 GCF_051168495.1 Bradyrhizobium oligotrophicum
CAAATCGCTCAACGATCTCAACGCCAAGCTCGCGGCGAACAACCTCCAGGCCTCGATCGATACGACCGGCAAGATCACGATCTCCACCACGAACGACGCGGCGTCCGCCACGATCGGCGCGATCACTGGCACCGCGACAGCGTCCAGCCAGTCCTTCAACGGCCTGACGGCAGCGGCTCCGGTGGCTGATACGACCGCTCAGACGCAGCGGGCGAGCCTGGTCTCGCAGTACAACAACGTGCTGGCGCAGATCAATCTGACCGCGGCAGACGCCTCGTTCAACGGCGTCAACCTGTTGAACGGCGATACGCTGAAGCTGACCTTCAACGAGAACGGCAAGTCGACGCTGTCGATCACCGGTGTGACCTTCAACACCGGCGGTCTCGGTCTGTCGACCCTGACCACGGGCACCGACTTCCTCGACAACAACTCGGCGAACAAGGTGATCGGCGTGCTCAACTCGGCGAGCTCCACGCTGCGCAACGAGGCGTCGACGCTCGGTTCGAACCTGTCGGTCGTGCAGGTCCGTCAGGACTTCAACAAGAACCTGATCAACGTGCTGCAGACCGGTTCGTCGAACCTGACCCTGGCCGACACCAACGAGGAAGCGGCCAACAGCCAGGCGCTGTCGACCCGCCAGTCGATCGCGGTGTCTGCGCTGTCGCTCGCCAACCAGTCGCAGGCGAGCGTGCTGCAGCTGCTGCGCTGATCCGCACGCATCGTCATCTCGAGATCGAGGGCGGCGGGGGCAACCCCGCCGCTTTCGCGTCGGGGGAACAGGACGAGGCTCGCCGCGGCGTTGCCGGCTTGCGTCGCTCGGCGCCCGTACCATCAACGAAGAGCCCGGCTCTGCCTGCGCAGAGCCGGGCTCTTCGTTGCGGCCGGCGCCGCGGAGGTCAGGCGGCGGAGCTGACCGGCTTCGCCGACTCGTCGCCGTGCTGTTCGGCTTGTTGTTCAGCTTGGGCCTGCTCGAGCAGCTTCTTCTCGAAGGCGACGAGCTTCTTGGCTTCCTTCAGCGCCTGATAGAGATCGCCGTTGAGGATGTGGCCGTTGATGGCTTCGATGATCGGCCAGGCGCTCGGCACGGTCGTGATGATGTCGCGCAGCAGGTTGAAATAGGTGCCGTGATCCGCATCCGCGCCGGGCGAGATGTACATCAGCTGGACGGCGAGATAGACGAGCTTGGCCGGCGTGTCGGCCGTCTCCGGCGTGAGAATGTCCTTTTCGCGCAGGATCGGAATGTTGTCGCCGTCGATCAGCAGCCGCGCCCGCTGGTCGGTATTGGTGATCACGCACGAGCCGATGATGATGCGCTCATGCGGCTTCAGTTCGACTTTCAGGGCCATTCTCGTCCTCCGTTGCCGCGATCGGCGCAGTGCCGAACCTGCCCCGGCGAGGCCGGCGACCCATCGGGTGCCAGTCTAAATCGCGCGGACAGTCTGCGCCCGATCGATCGGCGCGCAGCGATCCTTTCCGAACATGGTTAACGATCGGTAAAGGGCCGTCTCGCGTGGTAAATGTTCGGTGTTTTCAACGTGATCGCTCGCGTGCGGCGGGAGCTCCGGGCGCGCCGGCGGTATCGAATGCAGCCGCCGCGGCGCGCATTTCACCGTTTGTTAGCCACTCCCTTTTACCTTGGCCGACGTCGCCCAGTCGCGAAGTCGACGCGGGCACAACCGATCCCCGAAGGGATCGGTCTGTTTGATCACACCAGAAGGGTATGAAAATGTCAGGCATTGTTCTCTCGGCGTCGGTGCGCCAGAATCTGCTTTCGCTGCAGTCCACGGCACAGCTCCTCGCCACCACCCAGAACAATCTCTCCACGGGCAAGAAGGTCAACTCGGCGCTCGACAATCCGACCAACTTCTTCACCGCCCAGGGTCTCGACAACCGCGCCTCCGACATCTCCAATCTGCTCGACGGCATCGGCAACGGCGTGCAGGTGCTGCAGGCCGCCAACACCGGCATCACCTCGCTGCAGAAGCTCGTCGACAGCGCCAAGTCGATCGCCAACCAGGTCCTGCAGAGCTCCGTCGGCTACTCCACCAAGTCGAGCGTGACCTCGACGGCGCTGACCGGCGCGACCGCCACCGACCTGCTGGCCTCCAGCGCGACCGCTGCCACCGGCACGGCCGTGCTGAACGACAACACCTCGACCGCGGTGGCGATCACCGGCTCGACCAAACTGTCGGGTACGGCGGGCACCGCCTCGAACAACCTGGCCACCGGCATCACCTCCGGTGAGACGCTGGTCGTCAACGGCACCACCTTCAGCTTCGTCACCGGCACCTCGTCGTCGGGCACCAGCATCGGCATCGGCGACAGCGTCACCAACCTGCTGTCGGCGATCCAGACGGCGACCGGCGTGACCGCGTCGATCACCGCCGGCGCGATCACCCTGACGCCGCCAGCGGCAGGATTGACGCTTTCAGGCAGCAGCGGCACCTTGGCCAAGCTCGGTCTCAGCGCGGTCGGCGACGGCCTCTCGGGGCAGACATTGACGATCGGCGCCACAGGAGGGGGCACTGCGACGAGCATCACCTTTGGTCTAGGGACAGGGCAGGTCAAATCGCTCAACGATCTCAACGCCAAGCTCGCGGCGAACAACCTCCAGGCCTCGATCGATACGACCGGCAAGATCAGCATCACCACCACGAACGACGCGGCGTCCGCCACGATCGGTACGATCGGTGGCACCGCGGCTGCGTCGAGCCAGTCCTTCAACGGCCTGACGGCGGCGGCTCCGGTGGCTGATGCGACCGCCCAGACGCAGCGGGCGAGCCTCGTGTCGCAGTACAACAACGTGCTGGCGCAGATCAACACGACGGCCGCCGACGCTTCGTTCAACGGCGTCAACCTGCTGAACGGCGATACGTTGAAGCTGACCTTCAACGAGAACGGCAAGTCGACGCTGTCGATCACCGGTGTGACCTTCAACACCGGCGGCCTCGGCCTGTCGAACCTGACGTCGGGCACCGACTTCCTCGACAACAACTCGGCGAACAGCGTGATCAGCGTGCTGAACTCGGCGAGCTCGACGCTGCGGTCGGAAGCCTCGACGCTCGGTTCGAACCTGTCGGTGGTGCAGATCCGTCAGGACTTCAACAAGAACCTGATCAACGTGCTGCAGACCGGTTCGTCGAACCTGACGCTCGCCGACACCAACGAGGAAGCGGCCAACAGCCAGGCGCTGTCGACCCGCCAGTCGATCGCGGTGTCCGCGCTGTCGCTCGCCAACCAGTCGCAGGCGAGCGTGCTGCAGCTGCTGCGCTGATCCGCAGCATCGTCATCTCGCGATCGAAGGCGGCGGGGGCAACCCCGCCGCTTTTTTGCGCCTGGTTCAAGGCGTTGGTCCGTATCAATACTGGTTTGGAAAGCACGGGGAGACCACGGCCAGCGCCGTAACCAGGCGTTAAGCAACAAATTTAAAGCGCCATTAACCATGTTTTAAAAGTACCTGTTCTAGAACCGCCTGGTGAATAACTAGGAAGGTTTCACAAACATGTCCGGTATCGTTCTTTCGGCTTCGGTTCGCCAAAACCTGCTGGCGCTGCAAAACACCGCATCGCTGCTGGCCACCACTCAAAACAACCTGGCCACCGGCAACAAGGTCAACACGGCGCTCGATAACCCCACCGAATTCTTCACCGCGCAGTCGCTCAACAACCGGGCGAGCGACATCGCCAATCTGCTCGACAGCATCGGCAACGGCGTCCAGGTTCTGCAGGCGGCGAATACCGGTCTGACCTCGCTCCAGAAGCTGGTCGACAGCGCGAAGTCGATCGCGAGCCAGGTGCTCCAGGCGCCGACCGGCTACACCACCAAGTCGAGCGTCACCTCCGCGGTGATTCCGGGCGCCACGGCGAACAACCTGCTGGGCAGTTCGTCGAACAATTTCGTCGTCGGCAGCGCCGTCAACAATGACAATCTCAGCTCGGCCGTCGCGATCACCGGCTCGACCAGGTTGTCGGGCACCGCGAGTTCGACCTCGAACGATCTGGCGACGAGCATCACGACCGGCGATACGCTGACGGTCAATGGCGTGGTGTTCACCTTCGTGGCCGGCTCGGTCTCGGCCGGCACCAACATCGGCGTCGGCGACACCGTCAGCAACCTTCTGGCTGCGATCGATTCGGTCACCGGCGCGACCGCCACGCCGTCCACGGTCACAGGCGGCCAGATATCCCTTGCGACCGGCACTGCGCAGAACCTGACCGTATCCGGAACGGCGTTGGCCAAGCTCGGATTGACCGCCGCGACTACGGCCCGAAACCCGCCGGCCTTGAGCGGGCAGACATTGACCATCACCTCGACAGGAGGCGGCGTCGCGACCAACATCACCTTCGGCACCGGTGCCTCACAGATCTCGACCTTGGCGCAGCTCAACACCGCGCTGGCCGCGAACAACCTGCAGGCAAGCCTGAGCACCACCGGTCAGCTGACGATTCTCACCACCAACGAAGCTGCGTCGTCGACGATCGGAACGGTTGCCGGATCGTCGACGGCCGCCAGCCAGGCCTTCAACGGCGTGACGGCATCGACTCCGGTGGCTGACACCAACTCGCAGACGACGCGCGCCGGGCTGATCGCGCAGTACAACAACGTGCTGGCGCAGATCGACACGACGGCACAGGACGCCTCCTTCAACGGCATCAACCTGCTCAATGGTGACACGCTGAAGCTGGTGTTCAACGAAACCGGCCGCTCGACGCTGAACATCACCGGCGTGACGTTCAACAGCACCGGTCTCGGCCTGTCCTCGCTCGTCGTCGGAACCGATTTCCTCGACAGCAATTCGGCGAACAGGGTGCTCGCCACCTTGAACAGCGCGTCGACGTCGCTCCGCTCCGAAGCGTCGTCGCTCGGTTCGAACCTCTCGATCGTGCAGATCCGCCAGGACTTCAACAAGAACCTGATCAACGTGCTGCAGACCGGCTCGTCGAACCTGACCTTGGCCGATACCAACGAGGAAGCGGCCAACAGCCAGGCGCTGTCGACGCGGCAGTCGATTGCGGTCTCCGCCCTGGCGCTGGCCAACCAGTCGCAGGCGAGCGTGCTGCAGCTGCTGCGCTGAGCGCGATGGCGCTCGAGCGGATTTCGGCGAAGCGGCGGGCCTTGCCCGCCGCTTCCGCTTTTGCGCCTGCATCTTCGCGGCTCGGCCGGCATCGCCCCGCATGCGCCGCTCCGCCGGCCGTCGATGCCGGCGAAAGCGCGCCGAATTTTTTCCTGCAATTCGAATCGCGGCGTTCGCGCCAAATTAAGGTGTCTCGCAGGCACGGTTGTTTTCGGCCTCCACTGATGCCAAGAGGCGAAATGCGCTAACACCCGCTAACCATATTTTAAATGCACGCAACGTACAAAAACTGAGCATTTGTTGGTGTCCCAGCGTCAGTCCGGAGTACTTGATGTCATATGCCGCTCAAGCCTATGCACGCACGTCGCAAACGACGGCATCACCACGGGAGATCGAAGCTCAAGCATTGCTGAAAGCGGCGCGGCAGCTGCAGGAAGTCCAGGCGAATTGGAACGGTCCCGATCGCACCATGTACAAGGCGCTGCTGTTCAACCGTCGCCTCTGGACGATCTTCATGAGCGCGATGGAAATGGACGACAACCCGAATTCGCTCGACGTCAGACAGAACATCGCCAATATCGGCGTCTTCGTCATGAAGCAGACGATCGAAATGCAGATGGATCCCGATCCGGCGAAGTTGAAGTCGCTGATCGACATCAACTGCCACATCGCGGCGGGGCTGTCCGGACGCAGTTGATCGTCTCGCAGGCGGGAAGGGGCACCATCATGGCCGGCATCACCAGCATCCTGTCTGCGTCCTACAAGTCGAACGTGCTCAGCACGGCCCGCAGCAACAGCAAGTACGTGGCGGTCGATCCGACGCTTTATCGGGGCGACTGGAGCGGAAAATATGCCAACGGCAAGTCGTTTACGGTCTCGGTGTCCGACGTCGAGGGCTTTCGCGCCAAGGTTCGCTACCAGAGCGAGGGCGCGAGCAAGTATCAGGACGTTCTGATCAAGGACAGCGCGTTCCGGATCGGCGATACCAAGTTCACGTTGACGGGCAACGGCAAGGCCCAGATCAAGAACGTGGTCACCGACGCCGCCTCCGGTCAGACCTATCTCGATACCGCCTACGCCACCCGGAGCTGATCCTTCGACACGGCCGTTCGACACGGCAGTGGCCGCCCGCGGCGACCGGCCGGGTGTCCATCCCGACTCGATGAGGTCAGGCCGTGCGGTCGGTGGCCGCCACGCGCGGCACGTCCGCCTTCTGCTGATCCTTCTGCAGATCGAGCGTGTTGAAATAGGCGCGACGGCGCAGCACCGCCTCGTCCGGATACTGAGCCACCACCTGGTCGGTCTTGCGATTGACCACCTGGAACACCAGCGCGGCAGCGGCGCGATCGTAGTAGGCTTGGTGCGATACGGACAGGGCGTTGGCAATGTTGGGCTGGACGTCATTGCGCGCGGGCGTGCTCGCGTCGGCCGCGGTCACGGTCTGGCTCGGAGGAAGATCCGTAGGAACAGCGTTCGCCACCGCCTGACTCGACGGCTGAACGATCGGCACGGACGCTGGCGTCCCAACCGGTCTCACGCTGAAATCGGAACTCATGGCAGCCTCCTCATGGCCATCGAGTCAATTCCCAACCCATCCCGCTTGCAACTATGCTGATGACCAATCAACGTCATGTTAGGAAATAGGATGAACGGCGCGTTTTGATTCACCCGGGCCTTTTAAGATTATTCGAACGTTAAACGGCGAGAGCCGCGCGGCCCGTTCGGGGCGGCGCGGCTCTGTGACCCTGGTGGCTTTGCGGGCGGAGCGGAGGCTCAGAGCGTCCGGCTGACGGCGAGCGGGGTCAGGTGGCGCGCGCCGGGCGCGGCGCGGCGTCCGCCGGCAGTATAGGTGCTCGGGATGTTCTTGCGCTGAACCTCGGCATTGACGCCGCGCACGATCTTCTCCGAGATCGCATGCGCCGTCGCCAGAACGGTCAGGTTGACCTGCAGCAGCGCCCGGAACGTATCGTGGTGGCGGTGCAGGGTGGCGAGCAGTTCCGGCGCAGTCTGCTTCATGAAGTTCTGACTGGCCTTGAGGCGGCCGACCATCGTGATGTAGTGACGCGAGAGCTCGGTCTTCTTCGGTCCGAACGCCATGCCTTCGCTCAGCTTGCCGGCGCGGACCAGCTCGGTCTCCTGCTCGATGACCGCGATCAGCTCGCTCATGACACTGACCATCTCGTCGGCGAGCGCGCGCGCCTCCGCCGCGCTCGCGGCGGCCGCATAGGTCGTTTTCTTCGCCTGGCCCTGTGCGCTCATCTCGAAACTCCTGTCGGCGTGGGGCGGTACGAACCCCCGCGATGTCTACGCTTACGTTGACGGTGTGGCATTGCCAGAATTGCTGCTCGAATTGCTGCTCTTGGCCTGCTGCAGGATCAGGGTGCGGAAGACGTCGGCGGAAATGCCGACGCCGCCGGCCTTGGCGAAGTTCTTGGAATATTCCTCCGTGAGCATCGAGCGCCAGACGCCGGTGCCGGGCGTGTTGCCGAACGGGCCGTCGCCCTTCACGCCACTGGTCATCTGCGAGAACATCGAGTTGAGGAACATCGCCTCGAAATCGGTCGCGGTCGCCTTGGCTTTTGCCTGCGCCTTGGGGGAGACCTTGGTGAGCGCTTCAGCGAGATCGAAATCGGTGCGCGGGGCGGTCGCGGCGACCGCGTGCGGCGTGCTGAGCGGAATGCGGCCCGAATAGGAGTCGACGAAGGAGGTCGCCATCACATCACCTCGATGTCGGCTTCGATCGCGCCGGCCGCCTTGATGGCCTGCAGGATGCTGATCAGGTCGCGCGGGCCGATGCCGAGGCCGTTGAGGCCGTCGACCAGCTGCTGCAGCGATACGCCATCCTTGACGACCGCGAACTTCTTGCCGTCCTCCTGGACCCCGACGCTGGTGCGCGGCGTGACCACGGTCCGGCCGCGCGACAGCGGGTTGGGCTGGCTGACCTGCGGGCTCTCCGAGATGGTGACGGTGAGGTTGCCCTGGGCCACGGCCACGGTGGCGACGCGGACGTCGCGGCCCATCACGATGATGCCGGAGCGCTCGTCGATGACGATCTTGGCGGCGAGATCCGGGTCGACCTGTAGCTGCTCGATCTCGGTCAGGAAGGCGACGACGTTGCCCTTGAACTCCGCTGGAACGCTCAGCTGCACCGTCGAGGGATCGATCGGCTCGGCGGTCTTGACGCCCAGGAAATCGTTGATCGCGGCGGCAATCCGCTTCGCGGTGGTGAAGTCGGCGTTGCGCAGCGCCAGGCGAACATTGGGCAGCCGGTTCAGCGCGAACTCGATTTCGCGCTCGATGATCGCACCATTGGCGATGCGGCCGACGGTCGGCACGCCGCGCACGATCTTGGCGGCTTCGCCCTCGGCCTGGAAGCCGGAGATCGCCAGCGAGCCCTGGGCAACAGCGTACACATTGCCGTCGGCGCCGAGCAGCGGCGTGACGAGCAGGGTGCCGCCCTGCAGGTTCTTGGCGTCGCCGAGCGCCGACACCGTCACGTCCATGCGCGTGCCTTGCGTGGCGAACGGCGGCAGGTTGCCGGTGACCATCACGGCGGCGACGTTGCCGGTGCGGATGGTGGCGCCGCGGATGTTGACGCCCATGCGCTCGAGCATCGCCTGCAGCGACTGCTTGGTGAAGGGGATGTTGTTGAGCGTGTCGCCGGTGCCGTTGAGGCCGACCACGAGGCCGTAGCCGATCAACTGGTTCTGGCGCACGCCTTCGATGTTGGCGAGATCCTTGATCCGCGAGGTCGCGTTCGCAGACATGGCAGTCGCGGCCAGCGCCAGCATGGCGGCGCAGGCGACCTGAAACAGGCGCGTAAGTCGGACGCGTCGCATCCTATGCTCCCCTCGAACTCTGCAAGTGATCACTCGGCCACTCCCATGACCGCATGATCGGCGTTAACTATGCGAGGGCCGTGCCAGCGCGATGCTCCCTGCTAACTCATTGATAGAGTGTGAAATCAACCGCGGGCCTTGTCGCGATCCGGGGTTACCCCGGAGGAACGAAGCTGCCGCCCCGGCAGAATTTGCCGGGCCATTTACGCACCGTTAACCACGACGCGGCCAATCTCCCGCCGACACGCAAAAGCCTGCGGGAGCCATCGATGCGCATCTACGGACCGAACGGCACGACGCTGACGACGTCCACGACCTCCACGCGGAAGACCTCGTCCGGCGGCTTCAAGCTGCCCGACGCCGGCACGACGCAGGACACGCGCGCGACCCTGGCGCCGAAGCAGACCGCCAATATCGACGCGCTGCTGGCGCTGCAGGGCATCGAGGAGGATCCGGCGGAGCGCCGCAAGCGCTCGGTCCAGCGCGGCAAGCGGGCGCTCGACGTGCTCGACGATCTTAAACTCTCGCTCTTGTCCGGCAAGCTCGACACCGCGATGGCGCTCCGGCTGCGCGATGCGGCGGCCGACCTGAAGCAGACCTCCGGCGACGCGGGGCTGGACACGATCCTCTCCGAGATCGAACTGCGCGTCGAGGTCGAACTCGCCAAGGCGGGGCAGGGCTAGAGACCGCGGTCGAACCTCAGGCCGCCTTCGCGGTCTGCTGGGCGTCGTAGCGCCGCTGCGCCGCCGAGACCTCCTTCAGATGGCGTTCCGCCCAGTCGCGCAGCGGATCGACGGCGGCGGCCAGGGTCAGCCCGAGCGGCGTGATCGAATATTCGACCGTCACCGGCACGGTTGCGATCGCGCGCCGCCGCACCAGCCCGTCGCGCTCCAGGCTCTTCAACACCTGCGACAGCATCTTCTGCGAAATGCCTTCGATGGCCCGGCGCAACTGATTGAAGCGCAAGGGTTCGTTGCGCAACAGGATCAGGATCAGCACGGCCCATTTGTCGCCGACGCGATCGAGGATCTGACGGGTCGGACAGTCGGCCGAATAGACGTTCGCGGTTCTCATCGGTTACTCCGGCGTGACCTGGTGGTCTCAAAGTGCTCTCTTAACACCAGCATTCATTCAGCTATCTAGTTACTATCGGATACCATAGAGCGCCGTCCAGCGCCGTGGTCCGACCGAACGATCTCGAACCTAGGAGTTGCAGCAATGAAGATCGCCATCGCCGGCGCGTCCGGCCGTGCCGGGTCGCGGATTACCGCAGAGCTCGCCAATCGCGGCCATCAGGTCACCGGCATCGCCCGGAATCCGGACAAGATCGAGACGCACGCCAACGTCACCGCGGTGAAGGGCGACGCCAACGACCGCGCCGAACTGGCACGGCTCT
This sequence comes from Bradyrhizobium oligotrophicum, assembly GCF_051168495.1. Lineage (GTDB taxonomy): Bacteria > Pseudomonadota > Alphaproteobacteria > Rhizobiales > Xanthobacteraceae > Bradyrhizobium > Bradyrhizobium oligotrophicum_A. The sequence continues at coordinate 10,310 of NZ_JBNPVB010000025.1, forward strand.
GGGCCGGCCACGACGTCGCGATCAGCTCGATCCATTTCTCGGCCAGCGATGCCGAGACGCTGATCGGCGCGGCCCGGGATTCCGGCGTATCGCGTTACCTCGTGGTCGGCGGCGCCGGCTCGCTGGAGGTCGCCCCCGGGGTGCGGCTGGTGACGACGCCCGGGTTTCCGGCCGCGTACAAGGCCGAGGCCGAGAAAGGGGCGGCGTTCCTCGACCGGCTGCGCCAGGAGAAGGAGCTCGACTGGACCTTCCTGTCGCCCTCGGCGATGATCGATTTCGGCGCCCGGACCGCCAAGTTCCGGCTCGGAACGGATCAGCTGCTCGTCGATACCGACGGCAAGAGCTTCATCTCGTTCGAGGACTTCGCAGTTGCGATGGCAGACGAAATCGAGCGTCCGGCGCACCGGCGGGCCCGTTTCACGGTCGGTTACTGAGGCCGTGCCCTGGCGCCCCGCCGGGAAGGGCGGAATTGCCTGGGAAACGGCCCAGGCGGCGGGGCGCCCGTCTCGATGGAAATATTGTCTGTCACATGAGGCCGCTATATAACGCGGCCGCGAACGGGCGTATTCCGTCCGCCGGTGCCGAAACCGGCGCCAGCACGTACAGATGGGCTGACCTTGGAAAAGTTGAAGAACTATAAACCTTCCGAAAAAGAGCCTTTCATGAACGAACGCCAGCGCGACTATTTCCGCGCCAAGCTGCTGGCATGGAAGGAGGAGATCCTGCGCGAATCGAAGCTCACCCTGCAGGCTCTGCAGGAGGAGAACGTGAACCATCCCGACCTCGCCGACCGCGCGTCGTCGGAGACCGACCGGGCGATCGAGCTTCGCGCCCGTGACCGCCAGCGCAAGCTGATCTCCAAGATCGACGCCGCGCTCCAGCGCATCGAAGACAACACCTACGGCTATTGCGAGGAGACCGGCGAGCCGATTTCGCTGAAGCGGCTCGAGGCCCGGCCGATTGCAACGCTGTCGGTGGAGGCGCAGGAACGCCACGAGAAGCGTGAAAAGGTCTATCGCGACGAATAACGTCGCGAGGCCGACATGATGAGTGCCAGGACTGCGGCCGTTGGCTGGCAACGGCCGCATCTCTCTGGCTTGTCTGCGCGAGCCTGCTGTCGGCTGGATGTCTGTCGATCGGGCCAGGCCACCTATGCGTTGGTCAGGGCCGTGATGAGCTCTGTGCGTGAACCAAGTCGTGGTTCACCGGCCCGGGCTTACCGACGGCCGGCAAATCCGGCGCCGTGACCGATCATCCGCCTTACTTGCGCTGACCGCGGGAACTTTTTGGCGGGACGCGAGTTGATCGCGGTTCCATCGGGGGAACGAGCCGCGGGGGACTATGCGGAAGCCGGAGATATCGACAGGCGCGCTTGGAGGCGTGGCCGAGACCCTGCAGCGCTCCTATGGCAGTCTGAGCATCAAGGGGCGCCTGTTGTTGCTGGCAGGCATCCTGTTCCTCCCCTGCGTCGGCCTGATCGCCTATGTCATCGTGTCCATGGCGCAGTCCGCCGACGCCTCGATCCGCCGCGGTCTCCTCTATGCCGCCCAGACGATCTCCGGCGCGGTCGATGCCGAGGTGCGGCGCTACCTCGCATTGGCGGAGGTGCTGGCGAAATCTCCCGACCTGAACGCGGACAGCCTGACCGACTTCGAAGCGGAAGCGCGCCGGGTGGGGGCGGTGAGCGGGGACGCCCGGATCATCGTGTCCGATGCCGGCGGACGTTTGCTGTTCAACACGATGGCGCCTGCCGGCAAGCCGCTCGGCGAGCGCACCCCGGAAGGGTTGCGTTCGCAGGACCGCGCCTTTCAGTCGGGACGGCCGCACGTTTCGGACGTCTTCATCGATCCCGGCTCCGACGAGTGGGTGGCGACGGTGGACGTTCCCGTCTTCAAGAACGGCAGGCCGTTTCGTTGCCTCTCGATCGCCATGCCGGCCGCGAACTATACCCGCCTCCTGGCCCAGCAGCGCCTGCCGGCGGACTGGCTGGTCGGCATCATCGATGCAAGCGGCCGGTACGTCTCCCGCATTCCGAAGAATGCCACCACGACGGGCCAGCCTGCGTCGGCCGGCTGGCGAGCCCACGCCGCAGCGGAAGGGATCTCGGAGTTTCCCTCGATCGAAGGCGATCGCGTGATCAACGCCAATGCGCATCCCCAGCTCAACGGCTGGACCGTCGGGGTCGGCATCAAGCAGGGCGCGTTCGCCGAGGCGATATCGTCGACGGTCAAGACGGCGACGATCGCGGCAACGACGATCTGCGCCCTGGCGCTGCTGCTCGCGGCCGGCATCGGTCGCAGCATCGCCCGGCCGCTCGGCAGCATCGCGGTCGAGAGCGCCATTCCTGGCGTGGCCGCCCCGTCCGATCCCCCCGAAGTGCGGGCGCTCAACGCACGCTTGGCCGCCGCCAAGCAGGCGGAGGCCGAGAGCGCGTACGTCCTTCAGGAAAACTTCAGGCTCCTCGCCAGGGCAAGGGACGAGTCGTCGCGCACCGCCGAGCAGCTCAAGCTCGCCGCGAAATATGGGCAGCTCGGGACCTTCATCTGGGACAGCAGCGCCAACACCAGCCACTGGTCCGGCGAGATCGAGGAGCTCTATGGCCTCAAGCCCGGCACCTTCCCCGGGACCTATGACGACTGGCTGGCGCTGGTGCATCCCGAGGATCGGGCTCATGCCGACCGCGACAACAAGCAGGCGCTGATGACGGGGGAACTCAATTCGGGATGGCGGGTGCCGCTGCCGGACGGCAGCGTTCGCTGGATCGAGGCGCGCGCCCGCATGCTGCGCGCGGAAGGCGGCGGACCCCAACAGATGATCGGCGTCAACATCGACGTGACGGCGGCCAAGGAAGCCGATCGCAAGCGCGAACTGCTGGTGCATGAGCTGGCCCATCGCGTGAAGAACAGCCTCGCCGTGGTGCAGTCGCTGGCCCACCAGTTGCTGCCGCGGCACGACGCCAAGGTCCGCGATTTCACCGCGCGGCTGCATGCGCTGGCGACGGTCCACACCAGCCTTGCCGAGAACGACTGGCAGGGCGCCGATCTCGCCGCGCTCGTCGCCGGCCAGGTGGCGCCGTTCGCCGGCGCGCCCGATCAGCTCACGACCAGCGGTCCGACCGTCCTGGTCCCGGTCGAACTGACGACCCAACTGGCGCTGGTCATTCACGAGATGGCCTGCAACGCCAGCAAATACGGCGCGCTCACCACGCCCGACGGTCGCATCGCGGTCAGCTGGTCGCTCGGCCCAGACGTTCTGCGCGTCCGCTGGGAGGAGAGCGGCGGTCCGCCGGCGCGCGAGCCGCCCGTGCTCGGCTTCGGCAGCCGGCTGCTGACGCGCACGGTCAGGCATCTGCAGCGCAGCTTCGGCGAAAGCGGGCTGACCTGTCAGTTCGAGATGCCGTGGCTCGACACCCGCAGCGAGATCCCGGCCGCGGTCGTCGGCGAGGCGACGTGAGCGATCGCGGGCGCGCGACGGTCATGAAGTACGACGCGAGCGGCCGACCGTACCGCCTCGACTTGTTGATGAAGCTGAGACGAGCTTCCAATTCTCGTTTATAAACAATTCGTTCACCATAAATCCTGCGATGCCGGTTCGGGCCGCGGACAAGGAAAATTGCGAAGGGAGTCGAACGTCCATGGAAGCTGAGGCCGCAGCGGCTGCAGCCGCCATCATCGCGCAAGCGCGCGCGGCGCGGACCCTGCTCGGGCCGTTGCCGCTCGAGCTTCAGCCTGAAGATGAACTGGCCGGTTACGTCGTTCAGCGCGCCGCGCACGCGCTGGTCGCAGCCCGTCACGGCGCCCGCGTCGGCTACAAGATCGGCTGCACCAGCAAGGTGATGCAGGACTATCTGCAGATCCCGCATCCGTGTGCCGGGGGCGTCTTCGCACATGGTGTGCATGATGGCGGCGTCAGCCTGCCGGCGGCGGGCTTCATCCGTGTCGGCGTCGAATGCGAGATCGCGATGCGGCTCGCCCGCGACCTTGCGCCATCGGGAGCGCCATTCACCGCCGAAGACGTCGCGGCGGAGGTCGGCGCCTGCCACCCAGCGATCGAGATCGTCGACGACCGCTACGTGACATGGGAGACCCTGGGCGCGCCGACCCTGATCGCCGACGACTTCTTTGCGGCAGGCTGCGTGCTTGGGGCGGCAGTCGAGCGCGCGGCGCTGCCCGACCTGCGCGGCGTGCGCGGCCGGGCGCTCATCAACGGCGAGGTGGCGGGCGAGGGCACCGGCGCCGACGTGCTCGGCCATCCCTTCCAAGCGCTCGCCTGGCTCGCCAATCACCTCGCCGCCAACGGCGAGGGGCTGAAGGCCGGCGAACTGGTGCTGACCGGCAGCCTGGTCAAGACGGTCTGGCTCGGTGCCGGCGACCGGGTGCGGATGGAGCTCGACGGCCTCGGTGCGGTCGAGATGGCGTTCGTGTAACGGTACTCGGCGGTCAGCCGGAGCGCGATCGTGCAGCCTCAGGCTGGCACCGGACATTTGACGCTGCAAGGACGCTTGCGCACCTCGGCGAGGTCGTGGGCCACCTGCAGCTCGAGCCAAGTATCGGCCGTGCTGCAGATCGCCTTCTCGAGCTTCTCCGCCATCTCCGCCGTGACGCCGCTGCGTCCGGCGATTGATGTTGTGCAGCTGCTGCCTGCTCATCCCGAGGCCCTCGGCTGCGGCCGCGATGCTGACCCCGATCTCCCCGACTGTATGCCGAGCAGCTCGCCGGGGTGGGGGATTTTCATCGGCTCAGCTATACGAGCTCCATGCGCAAATGACGGCCGACGGCTCTCGCGGCCCGTGCCAGCGTCCCGAGCGTGACCGATTCATTGTCGGGATCGAGCAGCCGGTCGAGCTGCGCACGGCTGGTTTCCATCCGCCTGGCCAGCTCGGTCTTGGAAATGGCCTCGCGCCGCATCAGGTCTTCGAGCTGTCGCACCAGCACGCGCTTGATCGCGCGCGCCGTCAGGGTCTCGTAGAGGCCCTCCTCCTTCAGGAAGTCGTCGAAGGCGGAGCCCACTTTACCCTTGCCAGCCGTCGTGCGTGTTCGCATTACGAAATTACTTTCATGCGTTTGACGGCCAAGTCGATATCGGACGTCGGCGTCCTCTGGCTTTTCTTGATGAAGGCATGAAGCAGGATCATCTTGCCCTCCAGTTCGCAAAATATCACTCGGGCGATGCGCCCCCGCGTGAGGCTGCTGCGCACTTCCCAAAGTCCCATGGCCGGCAGAGCGGAAGCCCAATGGGCCACGCGAATTCGACATCCTTGATGTCTTCGCCGACGATCCGGCGATCCTCCGCGGGCAATTCCTTGAGCCAATCTCGAACCGGCTCTCTGCCAGACGGAAGCGCATAGAAGAACGCAGGCAGTCGCTTCATCTATATGTACCATTTTCGGTACATGCTGCAATGATGAAATCGTTCGGCATGTCCAAGCAGGTCCGGTTGAGGGACGCGTGATTTGCTCCAAGCCATTCGTCTATCGTTGAAACAAAATGAGAACATTTGGAATGGGCTGCGTCAAGGACGGCTGGCCATGCCGCTCTCCCGAAACGAACACGGCCTCCGGCAGGGGAGCTACCGGAGGCCGCGTATACATTGCCCGCCGCGCCTAGGTTCGCATTGGGCAATGTGGGAGCTCGTTGTCGGGAGAAGGGCGGCGGCTGCGGGCGGCATTTGCAATGACCCGTGTCGCGCTCGGCCAATCCCTTGCCCGACCCTCCCCGCGCGGGGAGGGATTTTCGTCGTCGTCGCTTTGGTCCTTTTCCAGACTGCCCCGCGACGTCGCGGCGGCGGCTTGTCCGTGACCGGGCGTGATGGAGTCCGCCCGGTCTTGCGTTGCTGATCGCCGCCTCAGAACGGCAGCAGGATGTCCATCACCTGCTGGCCATAGCGCGGCTGCTGGACGTCGGTGATCTGGCCGCGGCCGCCGTAGGAGATGCGGGCCTGGGCGATCTTGGTGGAGTCGATCGTGTTGTCGCTCTGGATGTCCTCGGGCCGGACGATGCCGGCGACGATCAGTTCGCGGATCTCGTAATTGACCCGGATCTCCTGCTTGCCCTCGACGACGAGATTGCCGTTCGGCAGCACCTGCGTCACGACGGCGGCGACGCTCGTGGTCAGCGATTCCGAGCGCTGGATGGTGCCCTTGCCGTCGGAGGACGAGGTGCCGTCGGCGGTGAGGATGCGGCCGGGCAGCACCTTCTGCGCCTGGGCCCCGAGCGTCTGCGAGCCGATGAAGTCGGTGATCCCCGAATCCTCCTTGTTGGTGCGGCTGCGCTGGGTCTCGTTGGCGATGTTGGCCTTGTCCGAGATGCTGACGGTGACGGTCAGGAGATCGCCGACCTGGCGCGCGCGCTGGTCCTTGAAGAAGGCGCGCGAACCGTTACGCCACAACGAGTTCGGTGCGTAGGACACGGCTTCCGGCTTCGGCATCGGCATCTGCACCGGCTTGTAGCCGGGCTGGGTGGTCGGGTTGTCGATCTCGGTCAGCTTCGGGCGCTCGCCGATCTGCGTCAGCCGGTCGATCGAGGAGCATCCCCCGGCCACCGACAGCACCGCGAACGACACCGAGATCAGCGCGGCCCTCCGCAGGCTCGATGCGCCCCGATCATCAAACTTGAACTTGGACATGAAACTTACTCGGCTTTCGTGGTGGCGGAGGTGGTCAGGCGGCTGGCGACGGCAACGGGGGCGGCGATGTCGGCTTCGGAGGTCTGCGCCGGCTTGGCAACGGCGATGTCGACCGAGACCTGGCCGCGTCCAGTGACGCGGCCGGTCACGGTGCGCTTGGACTGCAGGTTGAGCACGCTGACGACATCGCCCTCGGTGCCGGATTCCAGTGCCTTGCCGCGCGTGGTGAGGTAGATGCCGGCGGTCTGATAGATCAGCGTGACGGCCTGATCGCGCTGCACCAGGTCCGGCTTGGCGAGGTCGGTGGTCTTCAGCGCCTGGCCCGCGCGCACCGCGCGGCGCATCTGCATGCCCACGGCGAGTTCGCGGGAGGCGGGCTCGCCGCCGCCGAGTTCGGCGCGCGGCCGCCGCTCGACCTGCAGGTCGCCGGACCGGATCATCTCGTTGCGGTCGATGTTGCGGGTCAGCACGACGGCTTCGACCGTCTCGATCGCGGTGCCGGTGTAGCGCAGCTTGGTCGGGCTCGCGCCATTGGCATGGCCGAGCTCGAAGGTGATGTCGAAGCGGCCGCTGCGCGGGTCGAAGCGGACGCTGGTCGGCGCCAGTGCGCCGCTGTTGGAGGCGTCGAACTTCAGGTCCTGCACCGGCTGGTCGAAGCTGACGCTGAGGTTGCTGGCGTCGCCGAGCCCGTTGCGGTGATCGAGGGCCTGGGCGACCGCCGTGCTGATCTCCCTGGCATCGATGGCGCGGGCGAGCCGCGTGACCGCGACCTCCTTGACGTCGCGGACGTCGACGCCGATGACCTGGTGGCTGCGCAGGATCGCGATCACCTGTGAGGCCGGCAGTACGCCGGTGGTGCCGAGGTCGGGCGCGCGGTAGACGGCGACGTTCGCGGCCACGCCGGCATTCTCGACCAGGTCGCCGACACGGACGATGTCGCCGGTCACGTTGACGGTCGCGCGCAGCATGGGCGCCTTGATCTGGTCGTCGGCCTCGCCGGCCAATGCCGACAGCGCGGTCGAGGCGAGCAGGGCGGCGGCCAGGAAGAAGGGGCGGGCGGTGCAGGTCATCGTCGTGATCTCCCCTCTGATCTCAGCGGAACAACGCAGTGGTCGACTGCATCATCTGGTCGGCGGCGGAGATGACCTTGGCGTTCATCTCGTAGGCGCGCTGGGCTGCGATCAGCTCGCTCATCTCGCTGACGACGTCGACATTGGCCTGCTCCAGGCTGCCCTGGGTGATGCTGCCATAGCCTTCCTGGTTGGCGACGCCGTCCTGCGGGGCGCCGGAGGAGGGCGTGTCGGTGAACTGGTTGTTGCCGACCGGCTGCAGGCCGGCCTTGTTGATGAAGCGCGTGACCTGGATCTGGCCGATGATGTTCGAGGTGGTCGAGCCCGGCAGCGTCACCGAGACCTGGCCCTGCGCGTTGACCGTGATGCCCGAGGCGTTGTTCGGGATCGTGATCGTCGGCTGCACCGGGTTGCCCTGGGCGGTGACGATGCGGCCCTGATTGTCCATCTGGAAGGTGCCGTCGCGGGTGTACTGATAGGTGCCGTCCGGCATCAGGACCTTGAAGAAGCCCTCGCCCGAGATGGCGAGGTCGAGATCGTTGCCGGTCTGCGACAGCGTGCCTTGCGTCATTGAGCGCGGCGTGCCGACGGTCTTGACGCCGCCGCCGATGTCGACGCCCACGGGCAGGATCGTGCCCTGGTCCGAGGACTGCGCGCCGACCCGGCGCATGTGCTCATAGATCAGGTCCTGGAACGCCGCCGTCTGCTTCTTGAAGCCGGTGGTGCGGAGGTTGGCGATGTTGTTGGAGATCACCTGAACGTTGAGTTCCTGTGCCGCCATTCCGGTCGCAGCGGTGTGAAGCGCCTGCATGTCACGTCTCCTTCAAGTCTGTCGCGGTCAGGCCGGAACGTCGGCGAGTTTCTCGATCGCGCTCTTGCGCAGGTCGCTCTGGACCTGCAGCATGTTGGCGACCTGGGTGTAGGCACGCATCACTTCGACCATCTTGCTCATCTCGCCGACCGCGCTGACGTTCGACTTCTCGATGTAGCCCTGCTGGACGGTCGACTTGATATCCTGCTGCGGCGTGACGCCGCCGGCGGCGGAATAGAGATTGTCGCCCTGCTTCTGCGCCTGTTGCGGGTCGGCGAAGCTGACGAGGCGCAGTTTGCCGCGGATCGAGTCGGTGCGGTTGACGCCTTCGACCACCGTCACGGTGCCGTCCGGCGAGATGTTGATGTCGTGGTCGGTCGGCTGGAACACGATCGGACCGCCGGTGCCGAGCACCGGGTCACCGGCGGTCGTGACGAGCTGGCCGAGATTGTTCATGTGCAAATTGCCGTCGCGGGTATAGCGCTCGCCGGCCGCGGTCTGCACCGTCAGGAAGCCGTCTCCCTGGATGGCGATGTCGAGCGCGTTGCCGGTGCGCTGTATCGAGCCCTGCGTGAAGTCGCGATAGGTGCCGCGGTCCTGGACGTAGGAGACCCTGCGGGCGGCGCCCGGAAAATTGTCCTCATGCGCGCCGGAGGAGAGATACTCCTCGAACAGCTGCTGATCGGCCTTGAAGCCGTTGGTGTTGACGTTGGCGACGTTGTTGGCAACGACGTCGAGTTGCCGCTCCAGCACCATCTGCCGCGACAATCCGATGAGAAGCGCATTCTCCACCGGTCGATCTCCCCTTTTAACGAATCCCGTTCGCGGCACCTCTCCCAAGGCGGTCTCGACCGGGTCTTCCAAGAACCGTTCAGCTCTCCCAAGCCGGCGGGTTCGCAAGGGGTACAGCGAAAGCCGTGCCAACTCTTAATATACAGATAAATCAATGGGTTGGATTTCGGGCTGGGGTCAGGACACCCGGCAATAACGTCTTGCTAACCATAATTGCCCGGCAAGTTTTTCCCACCGCTGGAACAAAAGAAAGCTTCCGTTAACCATTGTTACCGTAGCGTTCACTCAATGAAGCGCAGATGCGCTGGGAGCGTTGGTTTCGCGTCATCGTGCTTTCTGGCGGCATCGGTTCGACTCTCTGAGAGGATCCGAAGGCCATGGCTGAGAATGAAGGCGGGGCAGGCGAAGGCGAGGAGCAAGCAGGCTCGCCGAAGAGCAAGCTCAAGCTGATCATCATGATCGTCGGTGCGCTGGCGCTGCTCGGCGTCGGCGGTGCGGCCTATTTCTTCTTCTTCAGCCACAAGAACAACGAGCATCACGCCGAGGCGGCGCCGGCCGCGAAGCCGCCGGCCTTCGTCGAGGTGCCGGACCTGCTGGTCAATTTGGTCGGCAATCCCGGTGACCGCGTCCAGTATCTGAAAGTGAAGATCGTGCTCGAGGTGAAGGAGGAGAAGCAGGTCGAGCACATCAAGCCGACGCTGCCGCGCGTCACCGACATCTTCCAGACCTACCTGCGCGAGCTCCGGCCGAGCGACCTCAACGGCTCGGCGGGCCTGTTCCGGCTGAAGGAGGAGCTCACCAAGCGGGTCAACGTCGCGCTGGCGCCCAATCAGGTCAACGCGGTGTTGTTCAAGGAAATCGTGGTCCAGTAAGGCACGGAAGCGCAACGATCATGGCGGGCAACGACCAAGTCGACCAAGATGCGATAGCCGCGCAATGGGAAGCCTCGCTCGATTCGGAGGATCCCACGGAGGCCGCGGCAGCCGCGGCAGCCAATGAACTCACCGAATCGATGGCCCTGCAATGGGCCGCGATGGTCGAGGACGGCAGCCGCGATTTCGGCGCCACCAAGAACGGCGGCGAGCGGGTGCTGTCGCAGGAGGAGATCGACAATCTCCTCGGCTTCACCGCCGGCGAGGTCAACCTCGACGACCATTCCGGCATCCGGGCGATCATCGATTCGGCGATGGTCTCCTACGAGCGTTTGCCGATGCTCGAAATCGTCTTCGACCGCCTGGTGCGGCTGATGACGACGAGCCTGCGCAACTTCACCTCCGACAACGTCGAAGTCACGCTCGACCGCATCACCTCGGTGCGGTTCGGCGACTACATGAACTCGATCCCGCTGCCGGCGGTGCTCTCGGTCTTCAAGGCCGAGGAGTGGGAGAATTTCGGCCTCGCCACCGTCGATTCCACCCTGATCTATTCGATCATCGACGTGCTGCTCGGCGGCCGGCGCGGCACCAGCCAGATGCGCGTCGAGGGGCGTCCCTATACGACGATCGAGACCAACCTGGTGAAGCGGCTGATCGAGGTCGTGTTGTCCGACGCCGAGCAGGCGTTCCGGCCGCTGTCTCCGGTCACCTTCACCATCGACCGGCTCGAAACCAATCCGCGGTTCGCCGCGATCAGCCGCCCGGCCAATGCCGCGATCCTGGTCAAGCTGCGGATCGACATGGAGGACCGCGGCGGCAACATCGAGCTGCTGCTGCCCTATGCGACGATCGAGCCGATCCGCCCGGTCCTGCTGCAGATGTTCATGGGCGAGAAGTTCGGCCGCGACCCGGTCTGGGAAGGCCACTTCGCTACCGAGATCGCGCAGGCCGAGATCGCCGTCGATGCCGTGCTCTACGAGGCGGACGTGCCGCTGAAGCAGCTGATGAAGCTCAAGGTCGGCGACACCCTGCCGCTCGACATCCGTCCCGATGCGCTGGTCGCGGTCCGCTGCGGCAGCACGATGCTCACCGAGGGGCGGATGGGGCGGGTCGGCGACCGCGTCGCGATCCGTGTCACCAAGAATTTGCGCAAGCCCAATACGACGCTTGCAATGTTCGAAGGCTCCGAAGGTCAGAACAAGTTGATGGAGGCCCAATGAACCACTCGCTCGGATTGATCATCGAAAGCCTGGTGGCGGTGCTTCTGGTGCTCACCATCGGCTATTGCATGCTGCTCAACGCCAGGCTGAAGCGGCTGAAGGCCGACGAGCATTCGCTCAAGGCCGTCATCGCGGAGCTGATCACCGCGACCGAGATCGCCGAGCGGGCGATCGGCGGCCTCAAGCTCGCGGTGCGCGACGTCAACGACAATCTCGGCAATCAGCTCGCCGCGGCGACGCAGATGTCCGATCAGTTGAAGAAGCAGCTCGCCGAGAGCGACGGCGTGGTGCGCCGGCTGTCGCGGATCGCGAGCGCCGCGCGTCCCATCACCTCGCCTGAAGCCGCGCCCGAGCCGGCGCCGGTGCCGGCCATCACCGCCGAGCCGGTCCGCGTTTCCGGTGCCAAGGCGGTTGCCGCCGCGGCCCAGGCATTCTCCGAACGTCGAAGGACCGGTGGCCTTGCCGCATGAATGCGTTCCGTAACATCCGCGTCATTCCCGTCGTCCTGATTGCGGTGGCCTGCCTCGCGGTCCTGAAGGTGGCCGGCCTCGTCATCGACGGCGGCTATGTGTTCGACTACGACCCGCAGTCCTCGAAGCGGTCCTGGGCCCAGGAGAACCTGGGCTATCCGGGCCGCGAGGACAATGACATCGTCACCGGCTCGACCCACGGCGCGCCCAAGGAGAAGAAGGAGGAGGCCCCGAAGCCCGCCGCTCCCGACACCAAGCCCGATGGCGTCGTGATCCGGCCCGAGGAGAATCAGCAGCAGGTCTCGCCGGCAGAGAAGGCGATTCTTGAGCGGTTGCAGTCCCGCCGCCAGGAGCTCGACGCGCGCCAGCGCGAGATCGACATCCGCGAGAGCCTGTTGCGCGCGGCCGAGCAGCGCATCCAGTCCAAGACCGAGGAGATGAAGGCGATCGAGGGGCGCATCTCCGGCGCGCAGGCCGCCAAGGCCGAGGCCGACAACGCCCGCTTCAAGAGCATCGTCACGATGTACGAAGGCATGAAGCCGAAGGACGCCGCCAAGGTGTTCGACCGGCTCGACATGTCGGTGCTGCTCGAGATCGCCTCACAGATCGCGCCGCGCAAGATGTCGGACATTCTCGGCCTGATGACGCCGGAAGCCGCCGAGCGCCTCACGGTCGAGCTGGCGCGCCGGGCCGGCGCCGACCGGCCCGAGGTGAGCGCCGAGCTGCCGAAGATCGAAGGCAAGATCGTGCCGGTGAGAGGCAATTGAGCCGCATGTTTAATGCGCCCTTAAACGCCGGCTTCTAGATTTCCGGCGTGGCGGGGCACGCGGATCCGTCACGGTGCGGATGTCGAACTGGAAGCTTGTGACCATGGTGCGCACGATTCCCATTGGATTGCGGTCGCGGGCTCGCGCGCGCATCCGCGCCGGCCTCGCCCTGCTGTCGGCCGTCGTGATCGGGCTGATGCTGTCGACGGTCGCGGCCGGCGCCGCATCGGTGCCGGGCGAGGCGAGCCTGTCGGCACAGAACGGCTATGCGCGGCTGGTGCTGAAATTCGCAGAGGACGTCGGCGTCGACGTCACCACGGCCGGCTCGATCCTGCTGGTCCGGTTCGACCGGCCCGCCAACGTTCCGATCGACCGCTGGGTCGATGCGGCGCCCGACTACATCTCCTCGGCGCGCGGCGACCCGGACGGCTCGGCGCTGCGGCTGTCGCTGTCGCGCAAGGTGCGCGTCAACACCATGACGGCGGGCGAGCGCGTCTTCATCGATCTCTTGCCGGACAGCTGGACCGGCCCGCCGCCGCCGCTTCCGGCCGAAGTCGTGCGCGAACTCGCCGAACGCGCCCGCGCCGCGGAACGGGCGCTGCGGCTGCAGCGTGCCGAGGCGGAATCGAAGCGGCGGCCGCCGATCCGCGTCCGCGCCCTGGTGCAGCCGACCTTCGTGCGCTTCGTGTTCGAGATTCCCGACGGCGTCGGCGTCTCCTCGGTGCTCAACGACCAGAAGCTGTCGCTGTTCTTGACCGTGCCGCTCAACTTCGATCTCGCCGACGCCAAGATCGTCGCGCCGCCGAACGTCGCCGCGATCAACCAGCGCATCGACGGCATCAAGACCGTGGTCGAGATCGGCCTGATCGGCGAGGTCGACGTCCACGCCTTCCGCGAGGAGAAGAACTACAACATCGACATCGCCTATGTGCAGCCCGACAAGAAGGTGGCCGCGGTGTCTTCGGACACGCTGCCCGGCGCCAAGGCCGCGTCTGCCGAGAAGTCCAATGCCGACAACGCAAAGCCCGCGGCGCAGCCCGACATCGTGCAGCCGACCTCCGAGACCATCGCCAAGGAGATGAAGGCGGAGGCCAAGCCCGCGCCCGCGATCGCCGCTCCGGCCACGGAGCCGGCAGCCGAGCCGGCGCCGCCCGCATCAGCGGCTGCGCCGCCCGCGCCGGCAACGAAACCGGAAGCCGCTGCCGAGGCCGCCAAGTCCGAGCCTGCCAAGTCCGAGCCTGCCAAGTCCGAGCCTGCCAAGTCCGAGCCTGCCAAGCCGGAGGCGCCGAAGCCCGAGGTGGCGACGTCGGAAGCTGCCAAGCCCGAAGCTGCCAAGCCCGAAGCCGCCAAGCCGGCGGAGAAGCCGGCCAACGGCGCCGCTACCCTGGAGGCGCTGCGCGACAGCGAGGGCCTGCGGCTCACCTTCGGCTTCGGCCAGGTCACGCCGGCAGCGCTGTTCCGCCGCGGCGACACCGTGTGGATGGTGTTCGATTCCACCAAGCCGGTCGATGTCGAGCCGATCCGCGCCAAGGGCGGCGCCATCATCGGCGAGGTCAACCGGATGCCGCTCGACAACGGGCAGGCGATCCGCATCCGTCTCAACCGGCCGCAGATGCATTCGCTCGGCAGCGAGGACGGCGGGCGCAGCTGGACGCTGTCGTTCGCCGACAAGGGCCAGGCCATTCAGCAGCCGCTGATGGTGATGCGCAACGTCACCGATCCCGCGCTCGCCAACGTCATGGTGCCGCTCGCCAACCCGGGGGCGGGACTGCTGCACCGGCTGACCGATCCCGACGCCGGCGACACGCTGCTGGTGGTGACGGCGCCGCCGCCGATCCGCGGCTTCATCAAGCGCCAGGACCTCGTCGATCTGTCGCTGCTCGATTCCGTCCACGGCATCGCGGTGCGTCCGAACTCGGAGGACATCGCCGTCGAGATCGCGCCCGACAAGGTGATCCTGGGGCGGCCCGGCGGCCTGACGCTGTCGTCGATCGGCTTCTCGCCGGAGCGGGCGCCGACCGCCGTCAGGCCGATGTTCGACATCGACGAATGGCAGCAGAACCAGGCACAGCCCTTCGTGTCGCGCCAGGACCTGCTGATCAAGGCGGCTGCGAGCGCCGAGCCGGAGCGGCGGGCCCAGGCACGCCTGGCGCTGGCGCGCTTCTACATGGCGCGCGGGATGTATCCGGAGGCGCGCGGCATCACCAACCTGATGATCTCCGACGGCGATCCGCGCACCGACGAGACCGCGATGCTGATGATCCATGCGGTCGCCAGCATCCTGATGGGACGTCCTGACCAGGGCCTCAAGGATCTCGGCAATTCGTCGATCGGCAACAATTTCGACTCGCAGATGTGGAAGGGGCTGGCCTATGCGCGGCAGGGCAAGTTCGCCGACGCGCGCGAGAAGCTGAAGAACGTCGAATTCGCCATCGCCTCGCTGCCGCTCGACCTGCAGCGCATCGTGATCGCCGATGCGATGAAGTCGGCGCTCGAGATCAAGGATTTCGCCGGCGCCGCCAAGCGGCGCGCCGAGCTCGACGTGATCGGGGTGCCGCCGGACATGAAACCCGACGTGGCCGTGCTGCGCGGCCGGCTCGCCGAGGCAATGGCGCAGGAGAAGGACGCGCTCGACGAATATCGCTCCGCCATCAACTCCAACGACCGCCTGGCGGCCGCGGAAGCCAAGCTGTTCGAGATCAAGCTGTTGCAGAAGCGCGGCGAGATCAAGCCGGCCGATGCGCTCAAGGAGCTGGAGACCTTGCAGGCGATCTGGCGCGGCGACGCGATCGAGGTGCAGGCCTTGCAGATGATGTCGCAGCTCTATGAGGAGGCCGGGCGCTATGCGGATTCGCTCGAAGCGGCACGCATGGCGACCCGCCTGATGCCCAACTCCGACATGGCGCGCCAGGCCCAGGATAACGCCCAGCGGCTGTTCTCGCAGCTGTTCCTCAACGGCAAGGCCGACGAGATGCCGCCGGTCGATGCGCTCAGCATCTTCTATGGCTTCCGCGAACTGACCCCGATCGGCCGGCGCGGCGACGAGATGATCCGCAAGCTGGCCGACCGCCTGGTCGGCATCGACCTGCTCGACCAGGCCGCCGAGCTCCTGCAGTATCAGGTCGACCACCGCCTCGAAGGCGCCGCGCGCGCCCAGGTCGCGGCGCGTCTGGCGATGGTCTATTTGACCAACCGCAAGCCGGACCGCGCCATCGAGGCGCTGCGCAGCACCCGTATCGCCGATCTTTCCGGCGAGCTGCGCCAGCAGCGCCTGCTGCTCGAGGCGCGCGCCAACAGCGACATCGGACGTCACGACCTCGGGCTCGACATCATCACCAATGTCGGCGGACGCGAGGCGATCCGGCTGCGCTCGGACATCTACTGGGCGTCGCGGCGCTGGCGCGAGGCCTCCGAGCAGATCGAGCTGTATTACGGCGACCGCTGGCGCGATTTCCGTCCGCTCAATCCGGCCGAGCGCGGCGACATCCTGCGCGCCGTCGTAGGCTATGCGCTGGCGGACGACGCCATCGGTCTCGCCCGTTTCCGCGAGAAGTATGCGCCGCTGATGACCGGCGAGGCCGACAAGATCGCCTTCGACGTCGCCAGCAAACCGGCCAGCGGCTCGAGCGCCGAGTTTGCCCAGATCGCCAAGATGGCGGCCAGCGTCGATACGCTCGACGGCTTCCTGCGCGACATGAAGGCGCGCTTCCCCGATGCCACCGGCAAGGCGCCGGAGGTCGGCAAGGACGCCGCCAAGATGGAATCGGAGTCCACGGCCGGCCTGCCGCGCATCATGGGCGTGAAGCAGGCGATCGCCGGCCGCTGACGGTCGTGACGTGGCCAGCGGCCGTCGACCCTGCTTCGTCGAACCGCGCGCGATGAGCCGCGCGTTCGTCTCAGTGTTCCTCGTTCGATGAGGAAAAATTCCCGATCTGGCCGGTGTGTTCAGCCCAAAACATCGTCGTAAGTTTCTGGCTTCACCGTCGGGGCGCAACCCGTTACCATCCACTCATTCATCATCTTTCCAAGACCCCACTTCAGTCTCCGGTTCCCCCACGGGCCGGAGACTTTCTTTTGCGCGGAAGGATGGCGGAGGCCGGCGTGCGGGCTGGCTGCCCGATATGAAATCCCGGACGACCGCAAATGCGCGCTCGGGCTCACCAATACGACGCCATGGCCGCAATCGGCGATGCGCTCGAAGCGTACGATGTCGCTGCGGAGCGCGGCGGTGATTGCGGCCTGGTTCTCGATCGGCACCATTGGATCGTCCTCGCCGCGAAGGCGGGCGTCTCGAAGGGCGAGGCAAAGATTCTTGGCCTCATGGTTCGAGACGCGCCGCGTACGACGGTCGTACCAAACACAGCCGATCGGCGCGGCGCTCCTCACCATGAGGGGCCGGTCCCGAAACCGGCGCGGCGCGTTGACTGTAAGCAGCGAGCACATGGAGAGGAGCGAGCCCCGAAACGGCGCTGCAGATCGACCATGAGCGGTGTGCTCATGGAGGGGGTCGCAGCAAGGCCACGCTATCGCCGGCCTCGATGATCGCGGTTGCGGCTGTCTACCCGCCGTAGCTCTGCACCAGGCTGCCGGCCACCAACGACCAGCCGTCGACCAGCACGAAGAAGATCAGCTTGAACGGCAGCG
This sequence comes from Bradyrhizobium oligotrophicum, assembly GCF_051168495.1. Lineage (GTDB taxonomy): Bacteria > Pseudomonadota > Alphaproteobacteria > Rhizobiales > Xanthobacteraceae > Bradyrhizobium > Bradyrhizobium oligotrophicum_A. Next base: position 27,583 of record NZ_JBNPVB010000025.1, read on the forward strand.
ACACGACGACCGGCGGCAGCATCATCATGCCCATCGACATCAGCACCGAGGCGACGACGAGGTCGATGATCAGGAACGGCAGGAACAACAGGAAGCCGATCTCGAAGGCGCGCTTCAGCTCGGAGATCATGAAGGCCGGCACCAGGATGCGCAGCGACAGTTCGTCGGGCGTCGCCGGCGGTGCCTCGCCGGAGAGGTCCATGAACAGTTTGAGGTCCTTCTCGCGGACGTTCTTCTGCATGAAGCCGCGCAGCGGCACCGAGGCGCGTTGCAGCGCGTCTTCGACGCCGATCTGATTCTCGACCAGCGGCCGGACGCCGTCCTCGTAGGATTTCTGCAGCACCGGGCCCATCACGAACGCGGTCAGGAACATCGCGAGCGCGATGATGACCGAGTTGGGAGGCGCGGTTGCCGTGCCCATCGCGGTCCGCAGCAGCGACAGCACGACGACGATGCGGGTGAACGACGTCATCATGATCAGGATCGACGGCGCGATCGACAGCACCGTGAGCAGGGCGATCAATTGGACCGCCCGCTCGGTGACGCCGCCGTTGCCGGGACCGAGATTGATGCTGATGTCCTGCGCAGCCGCGCTCCCCGCGAACGCGCCGGCGGCAATCAGGACAGCGATGAAGACAACTCTACGCGGGAAGCGGTGCGATCTCACTGAGAGGACTTTGGACGTCCGAGCAGCGAAGCCATCTCGTCCTCCAGGTTTTCGAAGCTGGTCTTGGCAGGACCGGCAGGCGCGGCCGGCGCCGGCTCGCCGCGCGCAGCCGGCCTGAGCGCTGCGGGGCCGCCGGGCGCAGCGGCCGGCTCGGCCGTCGGACGCCGAAGCGCCGCCTCGAGCCGTTGCGCCATTTCCGCCAGATTGGCTTCGGCGCTCTGATCGGTCGGCGGCGACGGCGGCGGGGCAGGGGGAGCCGGCGGGCCCGCGGGAAGTGGCGGCGCGGCAACGCGCTCGGCGGGCTCGACACGTTCGGCGGTCCGTATCGGCGGCAGCCGGGGGGCTTCCGGCGGGCGCGGCGCCTCGGCCTGCCGCTGCGGTTCGGCCTGGCGTTGCGCCTCGGCCTGGCGCTGCGGCTCAGACTGGCGCTGCGGCTCAGACTGGCGCTGCGGCTCTGCGGGCCGCAGCGGGCGCGGCATCATCGGCTCGGTTCTGGCTGCCATTCGCTCGGGCATCCGCTCCGGGCGCGGCTCGTCGTTTCCACGCGGCTGGACATCCTGGCGCGCGGCCGGGCGACGCGGCAGGATCGGCGGCTCGGGCGGAAATGCCGGCGGCGGTTCGCGGCGGTCGGCCGCGGCCGGCGCGGTCCGGCGGACCTCGTCGATGAACGACGGCCGCAGCGGACGGGGCGGCGGCTCGGAGACCGAAGGTTCGGGAAGCTCGGCCGGCTCGGGTTTCGGCTCGTTGTCGGTCCAGGATGGCGTGTCCGCGACCGGAGCGATGCGCGCCGCCGGCGGCTCGGCATTGAGGCCCGGCCGCTGCGGCAACTGCTCGCGTGCCGGCATGGCGCGCACGATGTTCGATTCGATGACGATGTCGCTCGGCCCGCCGATCATCAGCAGATGTTCGATGTTGTCACGGCGCACCAGCACGAGACGGCGGCGGCCATCGACGGCAGCGGCATCGATCACGGCAAGCCGGGGCATGCGGCCGCGATTCGGGTTCGTGCCGAGGCGAGTGCCCGCGAATCGCCGAACCAGCCACGCGGCAAGCCCTATCAGTGCCAGCACGGCTACGAATGCGAAGAAGAACGTCAGCGCCTGCATCTCTGTCCCCGGCAAATACCGCGTCCTTTCGAAGTCTCTCCTCTGTCCGACGCAACGGGCGTCAGTGAACGAGGCCTTTCAGAACCGGAACCAACCTATTAACGCGAAACGGCAGGAACTGCCGCCCGGTATCTTAATAACCCATGAATCGGTCGGGCCAAAACGACTTCTTGGCCGGGCAATCCGTCCCGCTTTGATCCATCCACGAGGCCGGAGGCCGGCACTTTCCTAAGAAAGTGTCAAACCCCGGGATAGTCCCGGGGTGCAGCGCGCCGTTTCTTAACTCCCTGTTAACCATATGCACGGCAATTTCTACCTACCCAAAGATGTCCGATAGTCGGACGGAACGGAGTAGTGCCATGGCCATCAACGATCTGCCCGTGTTGTCGGCGTTGCGCACCAAGATGCAATGGCACCAGGAGCGTCAGCGCGTGCTGTCCGAAAACGTCTCCAACTCCGACACGCCGAACTTCAAGCCGAAGGATCTGGTCGAGCCGAAATTCGATTCGGCGGGCCAGGCCGTCGGGGGCTTCGCATCGCTGTCGCTGACGCGCACCAGCGCGGCGCACATCATGCCGGCTTCCGGAGGAAGCGCCAGCTTCGACCAGAAAAGCAAGGTCGGATTTCAGACGAGGCCGGCCGGCAACGCGGTCAGCCTCGAAGAGGAGATGCTGAAGGTCTCCGCCAACCAGATGGACTACGCCGCCGCGACGTCGCTCTACGGCAAGAGCCTGCACCTGTTGAAGACGGCGATCGGCAAGGGCTGAGCCCGCGCCAAGGACGGAGACCGACAAGCATGGCAAACGATTCCAGCGATTTCCTCCGCTCGATGACCATCGCAACCTCCGGCCTGCGTGCGCAGGCGGGGCGTATGCGCGTCATTTCCGAGAACATCGCCAATGCCGATTCCACCGCCGGCAAGGCCGGCGGCGATCCGTATCGCCGCAAGGTCCCGACATTCACTTCGGCGCTCGACCGTGCGCTCGACGCCAAGGTGGTGGCGCTCGGCAAGGTGGTGCCCGATCAATCTTCGTTCCGCGTCAAATACGATCCGAGTAACCCGGCCGCGGACGCGTCCGGCAATGTCAAGTACCCCAACGTCAATCCGCTCATCGAGATGACCGACATGCGTGATGCACAGCGGTCCTACGAGGCGAATTTGAACATCATCGGCGCCACGCGCCGCATGATTCAACGCACACTCGACATTCTGAAGACCTAGGACAGGAACGAAAGTCATGGCCTCCCCAATCTCCGCAGCGAATGCCTATGCGAATTCCGCCCGCGTGCTCGACACCAGCGGTTCGGGCAATGCCTTCGGTGGTCTTGCGCGCGTGCGCGACGTTCTCGGTAACGGTGCCGGCGCCGACAAGGGGGGTCCCTCGTTCAGCGCGGTGCTGAAGGATGCGATCGGCAGCGTCATGGAGGCCGGGCGCAAGTCGGACAGCCAGGCGGTCGCGATGGCCTCGGGCAGGGCGAACGTGATGGATGTCGTCACGGCGGTCGCCGAGACCGACGTCGCGGTGTCGACGCTGGTCTCGGTCCGCGACCGCGTGATCCAGGCCTATGAAGACGTGATGAAGATGACGATCTGAGCTCGCTTGCGAGCGCATCGGGCGTGACGCGCGGGGACGTGTCACGCCGCAAGACCTGCGGGGCCGGAGCTACCGGAGCCGTGTGCAATGAGAGGCGCCGACCAGGTGCCGACCGACCATGAGGGGCGACAGGACATGACCGGAGCTGAAACGCTCGACGTGGCGCGCGATGCGATCTGGACGATCGTGCTGGTGTCCTCGCCGCTGATGGTGGTCGGGCTCGTGGTCGGCGTGGTCGTGTCGCTGTTCCAGGCGCTGACGCAGATCCAGGAGCAGACGCTGGTGTTCGTGCCGAAGATCATCGCGATCTTCGTGACCCTGCTGCTCGCGCTGCCGTTCATGGCCGACGCGCTGCATTCGCACATGATGCGGATCTCGTCGCGAATCATCGGCGGATGAGGCAATGTCCGGCGCGGCAGAGCCGTCCTTTGCAGGGGCGCTTCGACCGGTCGTGAGGAGCAGTGCGGGGGGCGCTGCTGCTTTCGACCGCGCCGGAGCGGCGTTTGCGCTCGGCTCGTCTCTGCTTACCTCTTCTCTGCTCACCTCTTCTCCGGTCACCTCATCTCTCGTCTCCACCTGGGAGGCGACCGCTCGGGAGGCGACCTCTTCGCAGACCGGCATGTCGCTTCAGCCCGCGGCCATCCGGCCCGGGACCGCGGACGATGCGCATCGACATCTCGTTTCTTCCGACGCTGGCGGCCGTGTTCATGCTGGCCTTCGCCCGCATCGGCGCGATGGTGATGCTGATGCCGGGGCTCGGCGAGGTCAGCATTCCCGTCCGCGTCAAGCTCTCCGCGGCGCTGCTGCTGACGATGGTCGTGCTGCCGCTGCACCGGCAGGCCTATCAGGTCGACCTGCAGGCGCTGGCGCCGCTGCTGGTGATGATGGTGCACGAGATCGTGATCGGCATCGTGCTGGGCGCGACCGCGCGGGTGACGCTGTCGGCGCTGCAGGTCGCCGGCGCCGTCATCGCCCAGCAGATGGGGCTGGGCTTCGTCACCGCGGTCGATCCGACGCAGGGGCAGCAGGGCGTCCTGATCGGCAACTTTCTCACCATGCTCGGCGTGACGCTGCTGTTCTCGACCGACAGCCATCATCTGGTGATCGCCGCGCTCAGCGACAGCTACAAGATCTTCGCGCCGGGCGAACTGATCCCGAGCGGCGACGTCGCCTCGCTGGCGACCAAGGCCTTTGCCGCCGCCTTCAAGATCGGCCTGCAACTGTCGGCGCCGTTCCTGGTGTTCGGCCTGGTCTTCAACATCGGGCTCGGCGTGCTGGCGCGGCTGATGCCGCAGATGCAGGTCTATTTCGTCGGCGCGCCGCTCTCGATCCTGATCGGTTTCCTGATCTTCGCGCTGGTGCTGGCCGCGATGATGGGCACGTTTCTCGGCTATTTCGAGGGCGTCCTGCACGAGTTGATGCCGCGGTAGGGAGCCCGCCCGATGGCCGGTGAGGACGACTCCGAGGACAAAACAGAAGACCCGACGCAAAAACGCCTCGACCAGGCGCTCGAGCGCGGCGACGTCGTCAAGAGCCAGGAGCTCAACACCTGGTTCGTGATCGCCGCCGCGACGCTGGTGATGTCGACCTTCTCGGGTTCGATCGGCACCGCGGTGCTGGTGCCGCTGCGCAACCTCATCGCCAATTCCTGGATGATCCATACCGACGGCGCCGGCCTGCTCGCGCTTGCGCGCAGCCTGTCGTTCACCGTGATCGCCGCGATCGGCGTGCCGATCCTGATGGTGATGCTGGCGGCAATCGCCGGCAACATGATGCAGCACCGCCTGGTGTGGTCGGGCGAGCCGCTGAAGCCGACCTTCAGCAAGATCTCGCCGCTGGCCGGAGCCAAGCGGCTGTTCGGCAAGCAGGCCGCGGTCAACTTCGCCAAGGGCATCTTCAAGCTGGCGCTGCTCGGCACGGTCATGGTCATGATCCTGTGGCCGGAGCGGCTGCGGCTGGAATCGCTGCTCCACCTCGACGTCGGCGAGCTGCTCGGCGTGACGATGTCGCTGACCAAGCATCTGATGGGATCGGTAGTCGCGCTGCTCGCGCTGGTCGCGATCGGCGATTATCTATTCCAGTACCGCCAATGGTACGAGCGCCAGAAGATGTCGCTGCAGGAGATGAAGGAGGAGTTCAAGCAGTCGGAAGGCGATCCGCACGTCAAGGGCCGCATCCGGCAGATCCGCCAGCAGCGCATGAAGAAGCGCATGATGGCCGCGGTTCCCAAGGCCTCCGTGATCATCACCAACCCGACCCACTACTCGGTCGCGCTGTCCTACGAGCGCGGCATGTCGGCGCCGGTCTGCGTCGCCAAGGGCGTCGACAACATCGCCTTCAAGATCCGCGAGATCGCCAAGGCGCACGACATCCCGATCGTCGAGAACGTGCCGCTGGCGCGCGCGCTGTATGCCACGGTCGAGATCGACGAGGAGATCCCGGTGGAACATTATCACGCCGTCGCGGAGATCATCGGCTACGTGATGGGGCTTCGGCGCAACCTCTCGGGACGTCCGCAATGACAACCGATTCGGTCCGGGACCCGGCCGCAAAATACGGATAAATCATGGAATATCGGCTTGATGGGCTTGCGCTTGACCCGTCGATTCAGGCAGGTGGAAGCGGGGCCCGCGCGGATCGACCGAGGTCCCCAGCCGACAGGTCGCGTCCTTTTGCCATGAGCGCCGAACCAGACAACGATGCGTCACCGGACCAGGTGAACCTGCCGGAGCGGCCGCGCCGCGGCGGCAGCATCGTGCTGATTCTGCTGGTGGCGTTCGGCCTCGTCGCGGTGGCGATCGCGCTGATGACGATCGGCCGGGCCCAGGCTCAGCCCTACATTCTCGGCCTGCTGTCGCTGCTCGCCACCGTCGGTCTGTTCAACCTGTTCGCCTTCGCCGCCGGCATCGTCCGCTTCGCCGACCGCGCCACCGACGATCCGGTGATGAACGCCATCGCCGACCACGCCCTCGACGGGCTCGCGGTGACCGATCCGCGCGGCCATGTCGTGTATGCCAACGCCGCCTATCTCGGCATGACGGGAGCCGCGACCGCGCAGGAGGCGCGTCCGGTCGAGCGCGTCTTCATCGGCAATCCCGACGTCTCCGAAGCCGTGTTCCGCCTGCTCAAGGCCGCGCGCGAAGGCAAGCGGCAGCAGGAGGAGGTGCGCATCACCGCGGCCGAGGGCGGCCAGGGCCGCTGGCTGCGCATGCGCGTGCGCCCGCTCGGCCAGACCAAGCGCCACGCCAGATATGCGGTGTGGTCGATCGCCGACATCACGCGCGACCGCGAACGCCAGGAGGACGTGTTCCAGGAGCTGCAGCACGCGATCGAATATCTCGACCATGCGCCGTGCGGCTTCTTCTCGGTCAATCCCGAAGGCAATCTCGTCTACGTCAACGCCACGCTCGCCAACTGGCTCGACTATGATCTCGCCGAGATCGGCTCGGGCGGCCTGAAGCTCGCCGACGTCGTCTCCGGCGACGGCGCCTCGCTGCTGAGTTCGATCGTCGCGGTGCCCGGCGAGGTCCGCACCGAGGTGTTCGACATCGACCTGAAGATGCGCGGCGGCAAGACCATGCCGGCGCGGCTCTATCACAAGCTCGCCTTCGGTGCCGACGGCAAGCCCGGCTCGTCACGCACCCTGGTCATCAGCCGCGCCCGCGACGAGCGCTCCGATCCGGAGCGCGCCGCCGAGGTGCGCTTCATGCGCTTCTTCGACCACACCCCGATGGCGATCGCCACCGTCGACCGCGGCGGCGCCGTCGTGCGCGCCAATGCGCGCTACGCCAAGCTGGCGCAGAGCGTCAGCGGTGACGTGGCGGCGGCGAAGTCGATCTTCCGCACCGTCAGCCAGCGCGACCGGCATCTCCTGATCGCCGCGATCAACCAGGCCGCGGAAGGGCAGGCGGACATTCCGCCGGTCGAGGTGATGCTGGAGGGCGCGAAGGAGCGCTTCGGCCAGTTCTTCGTCACCGCCGTCGACGAGGACGAGCGCGAGACCGAGGCTGCGATCGTCTACCTGCTCGAGACCACCGAGCGGCGCGCGCTGGAGAACCAGATCAACCAGTCGCAGAAGATGGAGATGGTCGGCCAGCTCGCCGGCGGCATCGCCCACGACTTCAACAACGTGCTCTCGGCCATCATGATGGCCAACGACTTCCTGCTGAACGCGCACAAGCCGACCGACCCGTCGTTCCAGGACATCATGCAGATCAAGCAGAACGCGACCCGCGCCGCCACTTTGGTGCGGCAGCTGCTCGCGTTCTCGCGCCGCCAGACCCTGCGGCCGCAGGTGCTCGATCTCGGCGATGCGCTGTCGGACCTGACGATGCTGCTGCGCCGGCTGATCGGCGAGAAGGTCAAGCTCGACCTGGCGCACGGCCGCGACCTGTGGCCGGTCAAGGTCGACGTCTCGCAGTTCGAGCAGGTGATCGTGAACCTCGCCGTCAACGCCCGCGACGCCATGCCGGACGGCGGCAAGCTCGCGGTGCGCACCGGCAACATGCCGGCCGACGAGGTCGCGCACGGCGCCTACAAGGGCATGCCGGTCGCCGACTATGTGCGGATCGAGATCAGCGACACCGGCACCGGTATCCCGGCCGAGATCCGCGAGAAGATCTTCGAGCCGTTCTTCTCGACCAAGGAGGTCGGCAAGGGCACCGGCCTCGGCCTGTCGACGGTCTACGGCATCATCAAGCAGACCGGCGGCTTCATCTATGTCGACAGCGAGCTCGGCAAGGGCACCTCGTTCCAGATCTTCCTGCCGCGCCACCACGTGGTGCCGGAGGTGCAGGCCGAGCCGCAAGCCGTCAACGGTGCCGCCAAGGAGCCGACCGCAGCCGAGCCGAAGCCGCGCGCGGACCTGACCGGGCAGGGCACCATCCTGCTGGTCGAGGACGAGGAGGGCCTGCGGGCGCTGAACGCGCGCGGCCTGCGCTCGCGCGGCTACAGCGTCATCGAGGCCTCGAACGGCATCGAGGCGATGGAGGCGCTGGAGGAGTGCAACGGCGAGCTCGACCTCGTGGTCTCGGACGTCGTGATGCCGGAGATGGACGGTCCGACGCTGCTCAAGGTGATGCGCGAGAAGAATCCGGAGATCAAGATCATCTTCGTCTCGGGCTATGCCGAGGATGCGTTCGAGAAGAGCCTGCCGGAGAATCAGCAGTTCGCGTTCCTGCCAAAACCCTTCACGCTCAGCCAGCTGGTCGCGGCGGTGAAGGAAACCATGGCGCCGCAATAGGTTACCTCTGAACCCTGGCAAGGTGGGCGAGCGCCTTCATCCCGCGACCCAGAGCCGCAGCCGCGCGGCCTCGTGCCGCCTTCCCTTTTCGTGGGTTGTGCCCATCTTACAGGCATCCCCATTCCGGGGACTCGATGGGAAACACAGATGAGCTTCATGCAGCGCAAAAGCGGCCTCCTCAAGGCGATGGCCGTGGCCCTTTCATTGGCGCTGCCGACGGTGCTCGCCGTCTCGGCAGCTGACGCCCGGATCGGCGGCGGCTCCAGCTCGGGCTCCCGCGGCACGCGTACATTCTCCGCGCCGCCTCCGACGTCGACCGCGCCGGGATCGGCGTCCCAGTTCAACCGCACCCTGACCCAGCCGGGCCAGCCTGGCGGCCTCAACACGGCTGCTGCGCCCGCGCGCGGCGGCCTGTTCGGTGGCCGGGCCGGCGGCCTGCTCGGCGGTCTCGCCGCCGGCTTCCTCGGCGCGGGCCTGTTCGGCATGCTGTTCGGCGGCGGCCTGTTCTCCGGCCTGGGCGGCTTCGCCTCGATCATCGGCCTGATCCTGCAGGTCCTGCTGGTGGTATTCCTGGTGCGGATGGCGATGGCCTGGTGGCAGCGCCGCAACCAGCCGGCCTATGCGAGCGGCCCGGCGCCGACGCCGGCCGACGGCCAGTCGAGCTTCCGCTCGGGCCTGAGCGGCCTCGGCGGTGGTTTTGGCGGCTTCGGTGGCGGAAGCAACACGCCGCCGCTGCAGGTCCTGCCGGCGGACTATGAGGCGTTCGAGCGGCTGCTCGGCGAGATCCAGTCCGCCTGGTCGAGCGAGGATGTCGGCCGCCTGCGGCTGCTGTCGACGCCCGAGATGGCCTCGTATTTCGAGCGCGATCTCGAGCAGAACCAGGCCCGCGGCGTGGTCAACAAGGTCACGGGCGTCAAGCTGCTGCAGGGCGATCTCGCCGAATCCTGGCGCGAGAACGGCGCCGACTACGCCACGGTGGCGATGCGCTTCACCCTGGTCGACAAGACCACCGAGCGCGCCTCGGGCCGCGTGGTCGAAGGCTCCGACCAGCCGCAGGAGGTCACGGAGATCTGGACCTTCCTGCGCCACCCCGGCGCCGACTGGCAGCTCTCGGCGATCCAGCAGGTCAGCTGAGCCGGTTCGAAGACGATCATCGGGCGCCGCGGAGCCATCCGCGGCGCCTTTGCCTTGTGCGGCCGGTCCGGAATATTCTGCCCCCGCACGGGTTCCCTAAGCTCGAATGACATCGCGCCCAAGCGATGCGCCGGCCACGTCCGCCAGGGAGGACATCCATGATTTCGATTCGCAGCCTCACCATCATCGGCGGCATGCTGCTCGCCGCAGTCTCCGCGGGACCCGCGTCCGCTGACAGCGCCGACATGAGCTTCTTCCTGACCAGCGCCGGCCCCGGCAATGGCGGCAATCTCGGCGGCCTCGCGGGCGCCGACAAGCACTGCCAGACCCTGGCGCAGGCAGCCGGCGCCGGCGGCAGGACGTGGCGCGCCTATCTCTCCACCCAGGCGGCCGATGGCCAGCCGGCGGTGAATGCACGCGACCGTATCGGCAAGGGGCCGTGGCAGAACGCCAAGGGGGTCGTGATCGCCAAGGACGTCACTGAACTGCACGGCGCCAACAACCTTAGCAAGCAGACGGCGCTGAGCGAGAAGGGCGAAATCATCAACGGCCGCGGCGATACGCCGAATCGCCACGACGTGCTGACCGGCTCGCAGGCCGACGGGACGGCGTTCGCCGCCGGCGAGGACCGCACCTGCCGCAACTGGACGAGTTCGACGCAGGGCGCCGCCATGGTCGGCCATTCCGACCGCATCGGCCTGCGCGACGACGAGCCGTCGAAATCGTGGAACACCTCGCATCCGTCGCGCGGTCCCGACGGCGGCTGTTCCCAGGCCGATCTGAAGAGCACCGGCGGCGACGGGCTGCTATACTGCTTCGCGGCGAACTGACGACCCGCGTCCTCTCCGTCGCATCAACGTGTGGGCGCATCAGACCGAGGATGGCCCATGCGTTACGAACTCTATTACTGGCCCATGATCCAGGGCCGGGGTGAATATGTGCGGCTCGCGCTGGAGGAGGCGGGGGCCGCCTATCGCGACGTGGCGCGCGAGGACGGCCTGGCTGCGATGACCGCGATGCTGGAGGCCGACAGCGACACGCCGCCGTTTGCGCCGCCGTTCCTGAAAGCAGGCCGCCGAATCATCGGCCAGACCGCCAACATCCTGTTGTTCCTCGGCCCCCGCCACGGCCTCGCGCCGAAGGCCGAGGCAGGCCAGCTCTGGCTGCATCAGTTGCAGCTCACCCTGACCGACTTCGTCGTCGAAATCCACGACACCCACCATCCCCTCGGACCGACGCTGTACTACGAGGACCAGCGCGCGCCCGCGAAGAAACGCACCGCCGAGTTCTGGAGCGAGCGGGTGGCGAAATTCCTGGGATATTTCGAAAGCATCATCGGACAGAACGGCGGCGCCTACGTCACGGGCCGCCGGCTCACTTACGTCGACCTGTCGCTGTTCCAGATCATCGCCGGGCTGCGCTACGCCTTCCCGAACCGCATGACGGCGTTCGAGCGCAACATCCCCGGCCTCGTCGCGCTGCACGACCGCGTCGCCGCAAGGCCGAAGATCGCGGCGTATCTGGCCAGCGAGCGCCGCATCCCCTTCAACGAAGAGGGCATCTTCCGCCACTACAAGGCGCTGGATGCGTGAGCCCGACACGTATGACGGCGCACGCCGAACGCGCCGCCGTCATACGAAGTTGGCCTGAGGGTGGGGTCTTCAGGCGATGATGTCGACGCGCGTGCCCTGGCCGGGCGGCAGCGGCGGACGCGAAGCCTTGTTCTCGGCAGCGTTTTCGTCGCCGGTCTTGTCCGGCTTGAACGACTGCGTCTGTTGGCTCTGCGCCTGCTGCGTCTGAGTCTTGTTCGTCTCGATCGAGACCGGCGGCGGTGATGGCGGCGCGGACGACGACGAAACGCTCGAAACGGACATGGTCCAGCTCCTCGCTTGGTGTTGGGACCAGCGTGGCCATGTCCGACGAATGTTTCGTCAACCGGATCGATCGAATTGTCTGCAACTGTGGGTGGCGCCCACGAATAGTGAACGGCTCGCTGATGTCGGCGCGGAAACGCCGGGTGATCGATTGACGCCGGCCTACTGATCCTTGCTGCGGGTGATCGTGATCGAGGACTCGGACTTGGTCCTGGCGCAGCGCATGTCGAGCCGGCGGTAGCGGCTGGCGACGTCGTCGCCGCGGAAGATCCCCAGCCGGCGGTAGCAACGACTGACGCCGCGCGCCATGTCGTCCTTCGGCAGGGTGAAAACGATCGCCGCCGCGCTCGCCATCAGTTCGACGAAGGCCGGCGGCGGCTTGCGGTCGGTCTTGCCGAACAGCTGGCTGCTGAAGTTCTTGGACGAGCAGCCGAGCGTGATCTCGCGCGCCTTGGGATGGGCGAGATAGACGGTGCCGGCGGCGGTCTGGCCGATCCGGATGCCGTCGATGCCGTTCTTCAATTCCTTGGCGAGATCGTCGCAGCGATCGGCCCGCGCGGCCTGCGGCAGGAGCACCGCGCTGAACGCAACGAGAATAGCCAGCACGGCCGAGCGGCCAAATGAGCAAAGAGTTGAACGCATTCAAAATACCCCCACGCCATTGAAGCGTGCACGGCCGGGTCATGCAAGCGCGGATGCGGCCGGTCAGGGCATCGGGCAGGCGAGTGTGACAAACCGGCGTCCGTTGCCGAGCTTTGCTTTCCGCCCGCGACTGAAACTGCTATATCTGGTACATGACCAAATTGCTCGAGCAGGCTTTGCAAGAGGTTCAGCGGCTGTCGGCCGATGATCAAAATGCCGCGGCCAGCGCGCTCCTCGACTATGTCAGGCACATGCGCGACGTCCGGCTGACGGATGCACAGCTGGACGAAGTGCGCCGCCGGAGGGCCGATCCGGATCGAAAAATCGTATCTCACGCCGAGGCGCGGGAACGCATCAAGAGACTGGGGCCCTGATCGTTCGATGAAGCTCGTTTTCGATGATCAGGCCCTTGCCGATATCGAGAATATCTACAGCTGGATTTCACAGGATAGTCCCGCGACAGCGAAGACGGTGGTCGATCGACTGTTCAGCAGCATCGAGTTGTTGATCTCTTTTCCACTGATTGGCCGCGCAGGTCGCGACCCCCGGGACATTCGAATGGGTCGTTCCGCGACTGCCCTATATCGTCATCTACGAACTTGATCAGGTTGCGAGGCAGGTGCCGATCACGGCGGTTTTTCACGGCGCGCAGGATCGCCAAGATGACGCCATGGACTCGTGATGTTCTCGGCAGGTTTCCCGGCGCAACGCCTCCGCAGGTCCGCTGGGGCGCCGGCGGCGGTCCGGATGCCGTCGATGCCGTTCTTCAATTCCTTGGCGAGGTCGTCGCAGCGATCGGCCCGCGCCGCCTTCGTCAGCAGCACGCGCTCGGCGCAACGAGGATGGCAACAACGGCCGAGCGGCCCAATGAACAAAGAGTTGAACGCAATCGAAATATCCCCGCGCCATTGAAGCGTGCACGAGGGACGGCATGCAAGCGCGGATGGGACAGGCCACAGCAGCCGGCAGGCGAGTGTGACAAACCGGCGTCCGTCCGCGCCATGGGCTGTTCTTCCCGCCCGCGACTGAAGCTGCTATGTTCCGGCGATGAGCAAGCCGCAGGTGAAAGACATGCTGGATCGCGTCCTGACCTGGTCGAGCGATCGGCAGGATGATGCAGCCGAAATCCTGGCGCTCATGGAGGCGCAGGATCAGGCTGGCTACCATCTGACAGATGAGCAGGTGCGGGAGATTGAGCGGCGTCGCCGCGATGGCATCGCTTCTCATTTGACGTTGGACGATTTCAACGCGCGGATCGACCGCCTGCTCGGTGAATGAAGATCGTCATCCACGAGGCGGCCGTCGCCGATCTCGAAGCGATCTTCGCGTGGATTTCTCACGACAGTCCTAAAGCCGCAGCCGCAGTGGTCCGGCGTATCCGGACTCGCATCAATATTCTCGGGCGGCCCGGGCTCGCTCGCATCGGGCGTCCGGGATTGACTCCGGGAACCAGAGAGCTGGTCGAGGGACCCTATATCGTAGTCTATGAGGTCGATGCGCCGGCCCAACAGATCACGGTGCTCGCCGTCGTTCACGGCGCGAGGGACCGTCAGCGCTGACAGCGCCATCCCCCCGCCGAACACCCTCAATTCAGACCAAAGTAGGCATGGCGCGGCCCCGTATTGGCCATGCCCATACATATGTTGCACCTCGGCACCCGGGTCGATATCAGACCTGTCAAGACCGCTTTGGGCGGCCACTTTAGAACCCCACGAGCTCGCCATGAACGCGCCCTCCGCTTTCCCCGACCAGTCCAAGCCCGTCCCGCCCTACAAGCACACGCCGCTGTTTCCGCTGGGGCCGGACACCACGCCCTACAAGAAGATCACGGCCGAGGGCGTGCGGATCGAGAACGTCTTGGGGCGCGACATGCTGGTGGTGTCGCGCGACGCGCTGCGGACCTTGTCTGAGGCCGCCTTCGGCGAGATCAACCATTTCCTGCGTCCCGGCCATCTCAAGCAGCTGCGCAGCATCCTGGACGATCCGGAAGCCAGCCCAAACGACAAGTTCGTCGCGCTCGACTTCCTGAAGAACGCCAACATCTCCGCCGGCGGCGTGCTGCCGATGTGCCAGGATACCGGCACCGCGATCATCATGGGCAAGAAGGGCTGCAACGTCATCACCGACGGTGACGACGAGGCGGCGCTCAGCCAAGGCGCGCGCGATGCGTATCTGCGCCGGAATCTGCGCTACTCGCAGGTCGCGCCGCTCAGCATGTACGAAGAGAAGAACACCGCCAACAACATGCCGGCGCAGACCGAGATCTATGCCGAGGGTGAGGACGCCTACAAGTTCATGTTCATGGCCAAGGGCGGCGGCTCGGCCAACAAGAGTTTTCTGTTCCAGGCCACGCCCTCGGTGCTGACCAAGGACCGGCTGCTGGCGTTCCTGAAGGAGAAGATCCTGACGCTCGGCACCGCCGCGTGCCCGCCTTATCATCTCGCGATCGTGATCGGCGGCACCTCGGCCGAGCTGTGCATGAAGACGGTGAAGCTCGCTTCCGCGCGCTATCTCGACGCGCTGCCGACCCAGGGCTCGGCGGACGGCAACGCCTTCCGCGACCTGGAGATGGAGCAGGAGATCCACAAGATGACGCAGAGCCTCGGCGTCGGGGCTCAGTTCGGCGGCAAGTATTTCTGCCACGACGTCCGCGTCATCCGCATGCCGCGCCACGGCGCGTCGCTCCCGATCGGGCTCGGCGTGTCCTGTTCGGCCGACCGCCAGGTGCTCGGCAAGATCACCAAGGACGGCGTCTATCTCGAGGAGCTTGAGCATCACCCGGCGCAGTATTTGCCGGAGGTCGAGCAGGCGCTCGGCGGCGAGGTCGTGAAGATCGATCTGAACCAGCCGATGAAGGACATCCTCGCCACGCTGTCGACGAACCCGATCAAGACCCGGCTGTCGCTGACCGGCACCATGATCGTCGCCCGCGATGCCGCGCACGCCAAGCTGCGCGAGCGCCTCGATCGCGGCGAGCCGCTGCCGGACTACTTCGAGAACCATCCGGTGTACTACGCCGGTCCCGCCAAGACCCCGGAGGGCTATGCCTCCGGCGCATTCGGCCCGACCACGGCAGGCCGCATGGATTCCTTCGTCGATCAGTTCCAGGCCGCGGGCGGCTCCATGGTGATGGTCGCCAAGGGCAACCGCGCGCCGGCCGTGCGCGAAGCCTGCAAGAAGCACGGCGGCTTCTATCTCGGCTCGATCGGCGGCGCTGCCGCGAACCTCGCCGAGCACTGCATCAAGAAGGTCGAGGTGCTCGAATATCCCGAGCTCGGCATGGAAGCCATCTGGCGCATCGAGGTGGTGGATTTTCCGGCCTTCATCATCATCGACGACAAGGGCAACGACTTCTTCAAGGAGCTCAACCTCGGCTGAGGTGAGGCGGGGAGCAGTGTTTTTGCAGCGGCCGGGAGCGATCCCGGCCGTTGGCGTGTGAGGAGTGAGTGAAGGATCGAATTTGTTGTGACGTGTGCGTCTGCCTGCCAAGACGGCGGTGCACCCTCTCCCCTTGTGGGAGAGGGTGGTATGATCGCGCACGGGCGCGATCATACCGGGTGAGAGGTTTGTCTCCGCGAAGACAGTGCTCGCGGAGAGAGACCCCTCACCCGAGTGAGTTCGACGCTGGCGTCGGTGTAGCCCTCTCCCACAAGGGGAGAGGGCGCAGTCATTCGCACTTGTGAGCGAGAAACCGCAACTTGCACGCTCAACGCATCCTCGGCCTCGATGGATTCCGCAACGGCTGGGTCGCCGTGTCGATCGCGGGGGACCGGCGCAGCATCAGCTTCCCCGCCGACATCTCCACCGCGCTCGCGGCCCCCTTCACCCGCGCGGCCATCGATATCCCCATCGGCATGACTGACGACGGTGCCCGCGATTGCGACGAGCTCGCCCGCGAAAAACTCGCGCCGCATCGCTCGCGCGTGTTCACCGGCGCGCGGCGCTGGCTCTGGGAGAACTACACGGACCCGGACGCTGCCAATGCGGAGGCCAAGCGGCGCGGTCAAAAAGGGGCCTCGCGCCAGCTCTGGCATCTCGGCCGCAAGATCATGGAGGTCGATGCTTACGTCCGTGCGCATCGCGACCGCGACATCCGCGAGGCCCATCCCGAACTGGTGTTCCTGCGCCTCAACGGCGCGCCGCTGCCGTCGAAGAAGACGAAGGAGGGGGCTGCACTGCGCCGCGAGCTATTAGTTGCAGCAGGCTTCGTCGAGATCGACGACTGGGCGACCCGCGCCCGCCGTGGCACCGGCGCCAAGCTCGACGATGTGCTCGACGCCTGCGCGGTGGCGCTCGCCGCCCGCGATTGTGCCGGCTGCCTGCCGGACGGCGAGCCGCCGCCCGATCCGCATGACGTGGGGATGCAGATCTGGTTCTGAGCGGTGCACACAGCAGCAGCCTCGCTCTCCGTCGTCATTGCGGGGCGACGCGCGCAGCGCGGCGAGCCTGGAATGACGGAGGAGTGACCTCGCGCACCGGCCGGACGGATCATTCCGGGTGGACGCCTCTCGCCTCATATTCTGATAAAAATAAATACCTTGCTATTTTTCGGAAAACATGATTTCCTCTCGCCATCCCGCCTCACTTGCTGAGGGGCGTTGCGCGCGATCGTCACGACACGCGAGGCGGGGAGGCGATGGCCGCTGATTGCCGCAGCGTGGGGGAAAGCCTGCGCGGACGAACGGCGATGGGCGGACGTGAAGTCGCGTGGTCCTGGCGCCCCGACGCTGGCGTCAAGTCCGGAGGTCATGATGATCCTTCGGGCGACGGTGGCTAACAGGCCGGACACCGGGGAGAGCGCGAAGTAAACGTGAAAACCATCGCGCAGGGAAGGCCGGGCGTTTTCCGGCTGCACCTGTGGTACCTGCCGCCTGCATTTTCTTCCGCAGGCGGGCCGCAGGCGTCAGCCGACGCCTGGCCTTCCCTGCGCCCTCTGCACTTGAAGAGGGGCATGCCGATGCATCACTCGGGCGTTGATCGCCGCGAGGCTGCGAACGCGTGTCCAGGCTGTTTGAGATGTGAAGCGGGAATGCCACGACCAAAATCGGTGTCGTCAAGGGCAAGCCATGAGCGCGCGATAGCGCGATCATGGCGCCGACCCGGGACCCATCACGCCGCGGCCGTCGTAATGGGCGAAAAGCTAATGGCCGGCGTGCCTCGAACCGCTCCCTGTGGGTATGGGTCCCGGCTCGAGGCCGGGACGACAGCGAAGCGTGTCGGTACAGTGGGCCAATTGGGAAGAGGATCAGCCGCGCTCGCCGGTGAAAGGGAAGCTGCCCATGAAGCCGATCCCCATCTCGCCGGAGATGGTGTCGCCGGACACCTTGCCCTTGAAGTCGAGCGTCAGCGGCATCGGGCTGGTGATCGAGACCTTCCAGGCCACGTCGTCACCGTTCACGGTGCCGTCGAAGATCTCGGCGGAATCGCCCTCTGCGGCCTGGGTCCCGGTCAGCGTCGAGCCTGCGCTCGTCAGGCTGAGGGTCGCGCTGCGCTCACCCATCGGCGTGTTCAAGGTCAGATTCCAGTTGCCGTCCACAGCCATCGATCATCCTCCTGGCGTTGCCATCCCGGGCCCCGAAGCATTCTGCGAGGTCGCCTCGGGGCGCCCCTATAGCGCATCTTGGCTGATAAGCCCAATGCGGCGAACGGTTGCGTCACGCCCGTGCGGCGCGGATGCGATTGGCCACCACGAAGCGGAAGGCGATGAACTGCAGCGCGAAGGCCGCGACCTTGGCGCCGCCGGCGATCACGGTAATGTACAGCACCCACAGCTTGATGTCCCCGGTCATGGCGACCGCGATGGTGCCGAGGCCGAGCGCGAACATCAGCGCCGCCCAGGCGTAGCCGGCGACGGTGACGTATTCCGGGATGGTCGCCGACACGATCGGCGGCACATAGCGCAGCATCCAGCCGCGCTTGAGCATGACGAGGCCGATGGCGAAATGGCCGATCGCGGGCTTGGCGAACATGAAGCGCGGGTCGTTGGTCAGAAGCGTGACACCGCCGAGCACGATGACGAGGCCGACGCTGGCATAGGCCATGAAGCTGAGGCTCACGCCTCGGATGCGCGCCCAGACCACCTGGACCACCGCGACGGCGACCGCGGCCGCCGTCGCCAGCACGACGTTGTCGGTGGCGATATACAGGATGAAGAAGACTGCAGCCGACAGGAAGTCGGCCATCAGTTTGGTAAACACGTCCTTCACGCACGTCTCCTTGGGGCACACCCCATCACAAATCCTGGACGGACATTGCGGCCGCAGTCCGTGCGGCGATGTCTCTCGTCTTACGATACTCAGGATACCAGCGCGTGAAATAAAGTGCACTGTTGCGGGCGGCAAAGGCGATGGCGAGGCCGCTCCAATAGGGCAGGCCGGGAACGTAGAGCGTCATCAGGTTGCCGACGATCATCAGCAGCGCCGACAGCGTCCAGGCACCGGTGATGACGTAATTGGCACGCAGAAAGCCCGGAATCGCCGCTGTTTCCGGCGGGACCACCTCGAGCGCATATTGCAGCGTGAAAGGCGCGCGCAGCAGCATCGAGCCGAGCGACAGCGCGAAAATGCCGCAGTCCACCGCGAGCCGCACCGCCGACGCACTCATCGCGGGATCGACGAGGCCGAGGTAGGCGGCTACGCCGGCGAACACGATCGCCGAGCCAAGGCCGAGAATCTTGATCGATCGCCCCTTCGCGGCGTCCAGCGCGACCACGGCCAGGCACAGCGCCGCGGCCACGGCCAGGCTGAGCGTGGCCGAGACCACCATCATCAGCGCAGCGTAGACGCCATAGGGCGCGAGAATGAGAAAGATCGTCATCGACGGCTGCTCCCGAGCCAATCTTTACAGTGCAAAGATAAGTACGGGGCGAGGGGTGCCCGGTCAAGTGAAATCTTGACAGTGTCAAAATATCGTGAAATATGGTGATTTAATAAAGTATTATCAATGGTTTGGAGTCTTTTCGTCGACCCAATTGCCATGGAAGCCGTCGGGCACGCGGTGGCCGAGATGGACCAGCGCGACCGGCCCGCTGCCGATGTCGGTGGCATTGAGGACCGCGAGGTCGGAGGTGTTGGTCGATGCACGCCAGACCACGGTCAGCAGCCAGCCGTCGCCTTCGGCGGCCTCACGGCTGCGCGGCACGAACACCGGCTCGGACAGGCTGTCGCCGTCCGGCAGGAGCCAGGTCGCGCGGCGGGTGCCGGCGCCGTCGACATGCGCGAGGCCGGAGAGCGCGCCGAACAGCGGCCCGTCTGGATTGGCGCAGGCGTACCAGCCGTGATGGCTCGTAAGGCCCGCGCGGCGGTCGTCGATGCGGGGGAATTCGCCGGTGAGGTCGTCGAGAATGGTCTGCGAGAAGCGATCGCTGTTGCCGGCGAGATCGAAGCTCCAGCGGCACAGCCGGGCGCGCGACTTCGCCGGATCGGTCGGCCGGCCGTCGGGATGTGGAAACAGCGGCGCTTCCTCGAACTGCATGACGTCGGCGACGATGCGGCTGCCATCGTCCCAGGCATTCATGATGTGGAAGACGTAGCAGGCGTCACCGCGAAACCAGACGATGTCCTTGATGTCGCCGCTGCGCTTCATCACACCGACATGGGCGCCCTTGTCGGGCTCCCACGCATAAGGCGGCTTGCCCGACATCGCGCGCTGCATGCTGCCGGTGATCGGCAGGATTGGAAACAGCACGTGGTTGGCCGTGACGATGAAGTCGTGCACCATGCTGGCATAGGGCGCCTCGAAGCGGTTGAGGCGGGTCAGTTTGCCGGCGGCATCGATGGTGCCGTAGGACAGCGCCGGCGTCAGCGGGCCGGCGGCGTTGTAGCCGAAGAACAGCAATTCGCCGGTGACCGGATCGGTCTTCGGATGCGCGGTGAAGGTGCCGCGCAGCCGGCCGCCGAAATCCTGATAGCCTGTTGTCTCCAGCGTGACCGGCTCGATCTCGGTCGGCAGATGCGCCTCCTCGAGTGCGAGCAGGCGGCCGGCATGGGCGATGATGTTGGTGTTGGCGACGCCGCCATCCGTGACGTCGGCCGGCGCGTCCGCCAGCCTGCGGCCGAAGCCGCCGAACAGCGCGCGTCCCGCGCGGCGCTCGGCCGCGAATTTCGGCGTGCGGATCCAGCGGTTGCGATAGGACGCGCGGCCGTTCTCCAGGTGGAAGGCGTGCAGCATGCCGTCGCCGACGAACCAGTGGGAGCCGGGCGACTCGAATTGCGGGTTGGGGCCGTTGCGATAGAGCGTGCCGTTCAGCTCGCGCGGCAACTCGCCGGTGATCCTGAGGAACGGCGCGTCGCATTCGAACGGGATCGGCGCGAGATTGCTGCGCTCGCTGCGGCTCTGCCGGGCGGTCGTCGGCGAGGCGTCGTTCATGGCCGTTCCTCCATTTTATCTTTACGATGTAAAGATAAAGCTAGCTGGCGACCAAGGCGGGGTCAAGCCAAATCTTTACGCTGTCAAAATTGCTTGTATAAGGAGGCTCATGACCAGCAAGACGGAACAGGTTCGGGCGCGGCCCCGACGCATCGCGACATCAGCGGCACGGACGCGGGCGCGGCGTGCCGCCAATGCCGCGGGCGAGGCGGCGACCCCCTATCACCACGGCGCATTGCGCGATGCGCTGCTGGAAGCGGCCGAGCGGGTGCTGGAGCGCGACGGGCTCGCCGGGCTCACCTTGCGCGCAGTGGCGCGCGAGGCCGGCGTATCGCATGCAGCGCCGACGCATCATTTCAAGGATCTGACCGGTCTCGTCAGCGAACTCGCCGCGATCGGCTTTGCTCGCTTCAACGCGGCGATGAACGCGGCGGGCGAGCAGCCGGGCACGCCGGTGGAGCGTGCGATGGCGCGGGCCCGCACCTATGTCGCCTATGCGCAGGCCAATCCCGGCATGTACGGGCTGATGTTCCGCACCGAGCGTCTCGACTACTCGCGACCGTCGCTGCACGAGGCGGCCGAGGCCTCCTTCGCCGGATTGGCAGGCTCGGTGGCGGCACGCAGCGAAGGCCAGGTCGGCAACGAGGAGCTGTCGCTCGATCAGGCCGCTGCCATCGCCCGCGCCTGGTCGCTGGTACACGGCTACACCATGCTGCTGCTCGATGGCCGCCTCGCCGACATCCTGCGCCGCTCGCCTGTCGGCACCAACGCCGAATCACTCTTGGAGGCGATGCTGAAGGCCACCATTCCGAAGTTGCCGCCGGGCGCCTAAGTCCGCCGCGGGAAACAAAGGCGCGGCGTCGTGCGTTGATCGCCCATGGCACGGACACCGCGAGCTCCCTGGAACAAGGCCAATCCGCGCAAGCGCGCCGGCAAGGCCTCCACCCATTTCTCCCCCGCCGAAAAGGCCAAGGCAAAGGCCCGCGCGCGACGGGCCGGGCGGCGCTACCCCAACCTGGTCGACAACATGCGTGTCGCGGCCAAGAAGAAGATATCCAAGACCAGGGCCAGCGGCCGCAAGCGCACCGCGACATCCAAGGCGAAGACCGCAACGAAGAAGACAAAGACCGAGACGCGCGCTGCGTCGTCGGCAACGAAGCGCTCGGCCAAGTCTGGCGCGGCTCGCTCCAAAGCGCGAACGAGCGCCGCGCAGCAGAAGGATCCGCGCGGCGGCCTCACCGCGGCGGGACGCCGGGCGTTCGCCGAACGCGAGGGCGCGCATCTCAAGCCCGGCGTGACCAAGAAGATGTCGGACATGACGGCGCAGGAGATGCGCCGCAAAGGCAGCTGGGCGGTGCGCTTCTACGGGCGCAAGCCGTTGCCGCCGCTGGTCGATGCCAAGGGCCGTCCGACGCGGCTCGCGTTGTCGGCCCATGCCTGGGGCGAGCCGGTGCCGCGAACGGTCGCTGCCGCGCGCCGAATTGCAGCGAAGGGCGAGCGGCTGCTCGCACGCTATCGTCGTCTCAAGGAGCAGGGCACCTGATCCGCCGCAGACATCAGGAACCCGTCGCCTTCCGAGTATGCAAGCTGGGGAAGGATCGCCGCAAAGGCCGGAAACACCTGACAGCGCCGTAAAATTATCCTAGAACGACAGCCTCGCGACGTCCACCTATCAGCTCCCGGTCATGCCTGCCATCCCGTCGACCAAACCCTATCGCATCGGCCGCTCCAAGACGGGGCTCGGCCTGTTCGCCACCAAGCCGATCAAGAAGGGCACCAAGATCGTCCGCTATTTCGGTCCGCTACTGGACTCGAAGAAGGCGGAGGATGACGCGATCGAGAACAAATATCTGTTCGAGCTCGACAAGCGCTGGACCATCGACGGCTCGATCCGCGAGAACGTCGCGCGCTACATCAATCATTCCTGCAAGCCGAACGCCGAATCAGACGTCAAGCCGCGCAAGAAGAAGATCGTCATCCGCGCCATCAAGGACATCGAGCCGGGCGAAGAGATCAACTACGATTACGGCACCGACTACTTCAAGGCCTATCTGAAGCCGATCGGCTGCAAATGCGAGGCCTGCGAGAAGAAGCGGGCGAAGAAGAAGGCCGAGGCGCGCGCCGAGCGGGCGCAGGCGAAGGCGAAGGACGAGCGCAAGGCCAAGAAGAAGGCCGAGAAGCTCACGAAGGACAAGGCCGGGCAGCGCGCCAAGGCCAGATCCAAGTCGGGCGGCGAGATGACGCGCGGCACGGCCAAGACGCGCAGGCCGGTGACCGGCAAGCGGGGCAAGACAAAATCCGCCCCCGCCAAGACGCTGACCCGCCAGGCGAAGGCGGCCTGAACCGTCAGTCTGTGGACGAAGCCTCTCGAGGTCGTTTCGCGAAGGCCAGCGTCGTCCAGGTCACGCCGGCCGCCCGGTTCTCCGCACCGAGCGACGCGCCGTGACGGTTGAGCTCGAGGGTCAGCGCCAGCTGCCGGGCGGGCCCGATAATCGTCTGGGCATCGACCTCGAACATGCGGCGGCCGGGCGGCACTGGTCCATGCCGCAACGTCATGATCAGCATTCCGCCGGGCGCGACCCGTGCAGCGATGTTGGGCAGAGCCCGCCGCCGCTGCGCGTCGTCGAGATGCATCAGGACGGCGGTCAACATCACGAGATCGAACTGCTCTTC
The DNA here is from genome assembly GCF_051168495.1 of Bradyrhizobium oligotrophicum. GTDB lineage: Bacteria > Pseudomonadota > Alphaproteobacteria > Rhizobiales > Xanthobacteraceae > Bradyrhizobium > Bradyrhizobium oligotrophicum_A. The sequence continues at coordinate 50,883 of NZ_JBNPVB010000025.1, forward strand.
ACGAGCCGCCAGCGCTGCGAGATCCGGCAGGCTGTCATCGATCCAGGTGATCGCCGGGGAGACATGCAGCTGCATTGCGCGGAGGCGTAGCGCTGCGGTCGGCTCGACGGCCACCACCCGATGCCCAAGGCTCGCAAGCCAGGCCGCGTCGCGCCCGGTGCCTGCCCCGATGTCGAGCACTTGGGCGGGCGGCTTCGGCAGCAAATGAAGTACGGCCGAATGGGCTTGCTCCGACGGGATGCTCTCATAACGAACGAAGAGGCTGTCGGCCTCCGCGGCGTAACCCTCCGTTCCGCTCACATGGGCCGGCATCGCTGATCTCCTGTCGGCCTTCGATTATGCAGAAATGTTTCGCCGACGCATGGAAAAAGATCGATTCGGCTCAAGCGCCGGCACGCTCGATCGCGATCGCCGGCGCTCAACACCGATCCGCGTCACACCGAGACCGGGTCGGCACTCCGGCGCAGGCCGATATATTGCAGCTCGGCGAACACGCCCGTGCCGACCGCCTGCGCCGCCACGACGATCTCGCCCAGCACGTTCGGCGTGACGAGGCCCGAGAACAAGAGCGCGATGCTGCCGACGGTCCAAGCCGCGTTGCCGGCGATGACCAGCAGGATCAGCGGCTTTGGCACGATCGGCCGCGAACCCAGCCAGCCGACGAAGCTCGCGTAGACGATCAGGAATAGGCCGGTCTCACGCAGCATTGCGTCGGGCAACTGCAGCATTCCTGCCAACGGCGAGGCGCCGAAAGTGAGCGCCAGCCCGGCGATGCCGCTGAACGCAGCATCGGCGATCAAGGCGCGGCGGAGCAGGGGGGACGAGGTGATCATGTCGGGTCTCCTTCGGTTGAGGTGAGAGGCGGTTCAACGGAACCAGGCCAGGAGCTGACGTCGCAGGCGTGCCGGGCGCAGCGAGCGTGCCGCCCGGGTTTCGAACGCCTGCACCCGCGCGTAGACGAGGCTGCCCGTGCTGTGCAGCAGCGGCTCCGGCACGTTGAGCGAACGCGCCAGCAGTGATGTCGCGAGGCCGGCCATCCACCGGCTGGCTGCAGTGAATGGAAATTCCTCGGGTTGGCGCTGCCTGCTCATTGTCATCTCCTGTGATGCGAATGATGATCTGCAGCGGGAGGCAATTCGATTACCTCGCACGTCATGGAGACGCTGACGTGTGCGTGATAAGTCTGGTTCATGATGAGCCAGCTCGCTTCGGCGCGCGCCGACCGCGCCAAACCCGTCCATGTCGGCGCGCATCTGCGGCAATGGCGGCAGCGCCGGCATCTCAGCCAGCTCGACCTCGCGCTGGAGGCCGAGATCTCGGCGCGCCATCTGAGCTTCGTGGAGACCGGCCGTGCCGCGCCGTCGCGCGACATGGTCCTCAAGCTGGCGGAGCGATTGGACGTGCCCCTGCGTGAACGCAACGTGCTGCTGGTGGCGGCCGGCTACGCGCCGGCGTTCCAGCAGCGTCCGCTCGATGATCCCGCGCTGAAGCCCGCCCGCGAGGCGATGTCCCTCGTGCTCAAGGCGCATGAGCCGAACCCGGCACTCGCCGTCGACCGGTACTGGAGCCTCGTTGGGGCAAACCGGATGATCGCGCCGCTGCTGGCGGGGATCCCGGATCGGCTGCTCGCCCCGCCGCTGAACGTGCTGCGGGTCGCGTTCCATCCCGAGGGGCTGGCGTCGCGGACGGTGAACCTCGCCGAATGGTGCGGGCATCTCCTGGAGCGGCTGCACCGGCAATGCGAGGCGACCGCCGATGCCGATTTGCTCAGGCTGTATGAGGAGCTGAAATCCTATCCGATCCCGGCGCGGTCGGCGCCGCTCGCGGCCGACAGCGTCGCGATCCCGCTGCGGCTGCGGGTCGGCACCGAGGTACTGAGCTTCTTCTCGACCACGATGGTGTTCGGCACGCCCGTCGACATCACGCTGTCCGAGCTGGCGCTGGAGACCTTCTTCCCGGCGGATGATCTCACCGCCGTCAGGCTGAAGGAGATGGCTCCCGCGCCGTGACCGCGCTTGTGTTGGGCGGGCACCGGCTTATCTTGGGCGGGTCGAAAAGCGAACCTGGAGCGAGGCGCATGGGCACCTTGAAGCCGCTGATCATCGATGTCGTCTCCGACGTCGTCTGTCCCTGGTGCTACATCGGCAAGAAGCGCATCGAGGACGCGCTGGAGCTGGTGCCGGACGTGCCGGTCGAACTCAACTTCCGGCCTTACTTTCTCAATCCCTGGGTGCCGCGCGAGGGCATCAGCCGCGAGCAGTACCTGACCACCAAGTTCGGATCGGTCGAGGCCTACAAGGGCATCGCCGGCCGCGTGGTCGCTGCCGCCGAGCAGGAGGGGCTGAGCTATCATCCCGACAAGGTCGCACGCCAACCGAACACGATCGATTGCCATCGGCTGATCCGCTGGGCCGGCGAGATCGGCAAGGCGCCCGAGATGAAGCAGCGGCTGATGGAGTTGTATTTCCGCGACGGCGGCGACCTCACCGACGTCGAGGTGCTGGTAAAGGCCGCAGCCGATTGTGGGCTCGATGCCCAGGTGGTTCGCAAGATGCTTGCGACCGACGAGGACGTGGCGCTGGTGTCGGCGCAGGCGCAGGAGGCCGCCGAGAAGGGCATCTCCGGCGTGCCGACCTACGTGTTCGCGCAGAAATATGCCGTCTCGGGCGCGCAGGATCCGCAGATGCTGGCGCGCGCCATCCGCCAGGTGTCGGCAGAGGTCAACGCTGAGGCGGCGGAGTAGCGGTCCGGCCGTCGCGCCAATTGCGGATTGCGTGGACGGCGCGGCGTGCAAGGCTCAGGCTCTCGCGACGCGCAACCAGCGCGGCATGGATGAGCTCGACGATCGGATCGCGCGGGTAGAGCGGGACCAGCACGTCGCCGATCGCGAGCCGGCCGCGCCAGATCGGATTGATCATGGGATGATCTGGACCGGCGGTGGAATCGGCGGAGCTGATCGTCGGATCGCCGCAGAGATGACGCGTCAAATCCAGCGTCAGCTGGACGCCCGGCGAATGTTTCGCGAAGCGTTCGTCGACGCCGAGCTTGAAGAAGAAGGCGCGGTCCTGATGGCGCAGCACCACGCCGGCCGCAACGGTGGTGTCTCCGGCCACGAGGCTGACGATCTCGCAGGCCCTGTCTTGAGCGAGCGCAGGAGCGGCGCGCCGGATGAACGCCGCGTCGCCGTCGTGCTGGATCAGCGCCGTGCCGCGGCGTCCCTTCCAACCGCTGGCCTCCAGCGTGAGGAAGGTTTCGAGTGCGGCTGCGACCTCACCGGGCGTGCGCGCGACCGCGAAACGGACCTCGCCGTGCTCGGCCAGCCGATGACGCAGGCGGCGCAGCTCCTTCAGCTTCTTGGTGCCGAGCGCATCATGGAGCACCGTCTCGCCGTCCCCGGTCGCATCGAGAAACGCGCGCTGATGGGATTGCAGAATGCGCGGTCGCAGCCCGTCGCGACGGAGCACGGCGTCGAACGCCTGCATCACGGATCCTGCGACCGACATGTCGCGGAGCAGGATGGCACGCGCGACCGTTCCGCGGGCCGTGTCGAGCAGATCGGCGGCCGCCCGCTCGGCGTCATCGCGATCGAGCAGCGGCGTGCACAGCGTGCCGTAGGGATGGCCGCTGGCGAGCGCGGGCAGCGGCAGCCTGCAGGCGCGCCACAGCGATGTGACGGGCATCAGGCCGATGAGACGTGACGGCTGATCCTCGTGCCAGGCGCCGAGCGCCGAAGTGTCGGTGCGATCGCGCGCGGAGGCATTCACCGCGCGCTCCCAGCCGGGCAGATAGTAGCCGTTCGGCTCCAGCGCGCGCTCGGCCAGGTGCTGCCAGGCTGATGGTGACACGGCTTCGAGCGGAACGCATCGCGCCGCCGGCGCCAGTGCGCCCGGGGCTGCTCGGCGCCCCTCCGCGGCGGATGAAGCATGTGCAATCGCACGATCGATGATCTCGGCCACGTCCGGATGGTCCCCCTGCCGCGCGTTCGGCCGCGCAGCCCAGTTGGATGGTATGACAGAGCTGACAAGATAGGCCTTGCCGGTCAGCTAAGATTCGCGCGGCCGCGTTAGCGGCGCATTCACCATGGCCGCGGCTCGGATCAGCGGATCAGCGCGACGTTGCGGAAAGCGCCGACCAGGGGCTTCTCAAGCTTGCCCTCCATGCCCTGGAGAATCTCGTAGGCCTTCTCGCGCGCCATCACCGGCTTGTAGCTGCGATATTCGATCAGCGCGGAGAAGATGTCCGAGATGGTGAGAATGCGCGTCAGATCGGGAATGCTGTCGGCCATCAGCCCGTCCGGATAGCCGCTGCCGTCGAGAAATTCGTGATGGTGACGAACGGCGTCGAGCACCTCCTCGGTGATCGACGCATTGTCCTTCAGCGCGTCGTAGCCGGCCGCCGGATGGGTTTCGACCAGCGCGCGTTCCTTGACGTCGAGCCGGCCCGGCTTGTCGAGGATCGTCAGCGGGATCTTCGCCTTGCCGATGTCGTGGAACATCGCAGCCATGTACAGCCGCTCCAGATCGGAGCTGTGGACGCCAAGGCTCAAACCGAAATCCACCGTAATGCCGGTCACCAGCAGGCAGTGCTGATAAGTGCCTTCATGGTGCCGGCGGACGGTCGTGAGCCAGTCGGACAGGCCGTTCTCGGCGATGCATTCCGCAATATGCTTGCCGGCCCGTCGCGTCTCCTCGATGTCGATCTCGGCACCGCCAAGCACGGCCGCGAACATCGATGCGATGGAGGCCGCTCCTGAGAACGCCGCCTGCCGATTGTCGGCCGCGACGCTCGTGGCCGCCGTGCTCGGTCGTCCGTCCAGCAGCTTTCCGAGCAATTGATTGCGACTCGGTGTCGCCGACAACACGGTTGTGGCGCCCAGCGCAAAGGCCTGCACGGTCGACAGGCGCGATTTGTGGTTGGTCAGAAAAATACGGCGAGGAATGCGCGCGAGCTTGTCCGAGATCCCCTTCAATGCCGCAATGTTGTCGACGTCGCGCAAGTCCGCCGCCACCACGATGGCGTCGATATCGCGGCCTCGGACGTCGGCGTCACCGATCATTTCCGATGTCAGCGAGCATTGCTCGGCCAGCAGGCCGCGGAGCAGAGCAAGCTTGGCTACGTCATCGCCGACGAGGTGAACGTGCATGAAGAACCAGGTCCAATGGTCATTCCGAGCTCTCGATCGGGCATGATTTTCCCGTGGATTCGTTAAATTTGAGCCATTCGTTCGCTATGCGGTTGCTGATTTGCATTAGTTAATAACTAACAATTCGTAGCTGCGACGGTAGTCCCTTGCCGCATATGCGCGTTCGCAATCAGCTCCGGTTGGCTTCCGCGAATCTAATCGCCTTTTGATTGAATCATTTCGTCTGCATGATGGCCGTGTAGGTCGCGGACATACAGTCGTCGCCTGGGGCCGCGCGCCGCCGGTCAATGATCTCATCCTGCCTGATGGTCAGCCGGTAAGTCTGGCGCCGAAGCGGAGCGCCCGTCACCGAAATGAGCTGGGCTCGCACGCAGGCCGTCCATGCATCGCCGCGATCGGTGCGCTTGGCGGATGTGGTCTCGAGATCGCGCGGCAGCGACGTGGCGACGAAGAGCGTGTCGAGGTTCTTGCGGACGAGACGTGCAACGTCGGGAGGAGCTTCGGGCGGCGGCGGCTCGGGTTCCCTCACGCGCATGAATGCGGGCAGACGCGATTGGCTGTCCGCGGCGCAGCCTGCCAGGAGCAGCGCTGCGAGCAGCCCCACACGCGATGACATCAGCCGCATTTTCGACTCACCCCCATGCGGCGCGGACGCTATTGCGCGATCGCGGCAATGCTGCGGGAATCTCGTGCAGCAACGATGTCCGAACGAGGTGCGGATGTTGCGGCGAGATCATGTCGAGCCGGCCGCGCGGCATTTTGCGACCCGCAGTGAACCGGGCCGAGAACTGGCTCGACCAACTGGCACGTCATGAGCCAAATGGAGATTGCCATGTTTCGCCACGCGCTGAGGGCCGCCTTGCTGGCGGGCAGTCTGTTCGCTGGTCTGACGCCGGCATTGGCCGAAAGCAGCAGGCTCGCTTTGGTGATCGGGCAGTCGGCCTATCGTTCGGTGACGCCGTTGCCGAACCCTGCGAATGACGCCAATGCCATGGCGAAAATGCTGGGCGAGGCCGGCTTCGATGTCACGAGGGCGGCCGATCTGTCGCAGCGGGATCTCAATCGCGAGGTCGGCGATTTCGCCGCCAAGATCGCGAGCAAGGGGCCCGACACGGTGGCGCTGGTGTTCTATGCCGGTCACGGCCTGCAGATCGACGGCGAGAACTACCTGGTGCCCGTGGACGTCGATCCGCGCCGCGAGGCCGACATTCCGCTGCAGGCCGTGCGTCTCAACGATCTTCTGAATACGCTGAATTCAGTGCCGAGCCGGATGCGCATCCTGCTGCTCGATGCCTGCCGCAACAATCCGTTTCCGGCGATCAATCAGAATGCGGGCCGCGGCCTCGCGCTGGTCGACACCAAGACCGGAGCGCCGGGCACGTTCCTGTCCTACTCGACATCGCCCGGCGCGGAAGCCGAGGACGGCACCGGCGCCAACAGCCCTTACACCACGGCGCTGCTGGAGGCGGCGCGGGAGCCGGGCCTGCCGATCGAGCAGGCCTTCAAGCGCGTGCGCGTGGCCGTGAACAAGGTCACCGAGGGCCGGCAGACGCCGTGGGATTCGTCGTCGCTGACGGAAGATTTCCGCTTCGTGGTCTCGGCAGGTGCGAGCGCGGCCAATGCCGGTCCGCGGCCGGTGGTCGCCAAGCGCAGCGTCGACGAATGGAAGCGCAGCCTGCAGGGCAAGCCGATCGAGTCCGCCAACGAGATCATCGTCGGCGACGGCAGCGTCGAGGCCTATGAGGCCTTCGTCGCGCTCTACACCGCGCCGCCCTATGGTCCGCAGGCGCGGGAATGGCTCGACCTGCACAACAGGATGGCGGCCTGGAACGAAGCGGTGCTGATCAACACCGTCGCGTCCTATCAGGAGTTTCTCGTGCGCTATCCCGACAGCGATCTGACGCCGACCGCGCGCAAGCTGATCGAACGCCTGCGCAATAGGCCAATCGTGACGCCCGTCGTCGCCGCGGCCAATGCGGCGATCCCGCCGGTGAATGCAGCGGCCCCGGCGCCGCCGCCGGTGGTGCCGGCGAACGTCGCGCTCGGGCCGACCTGTCCGTGCTCGCAGACGCCGCCGGCCCGCAAGTCGGAGACGCCCAAGCGGGTCGAGGAGAAGCCGGTCAGGAAGCGCGACGAGGATCCGCCGAAGCGGGCCGGCCGGACGCCGCGCCGCGATCCCGGCGACGACGTCGTGGTCTACGCGCCGCCGCCCCCGCCGCGCGAGTACTATGGTCCGCCGGTGCGCGTGGTGCCGCCGGTCAGTATCGGAATCGGCGGCGGCTATGGCGGCGGTGGCTACGGCCGGGGCCCCCAGACCTATCCAACGCGGCGCGGTTACGGATACTGAGGGCGCGCCGGCATTCGCGAGGGCGGTCGTCCGGAAGGGCGGCCGCTTTCAGTTTTGCCGATCGCGAATGCTCACTGGCATCTGTCCGATCCAGCCGTCGGTCCCAGGATCTTTCCGCTCATCCCGCTGTATCCTCCGCTCGTCCCATTCTGCTTGGACCACGTCTTCGCCGCGGCTTTCATGTCGCAGTGCGTCGCGTTCGACGTCGTGGAGAGTGGACCGGATCATGTCGTTACATCGCAGCGCCATCGCGGTCGTTGTCATCTGGGCGCACACGGTGTCCGCACCAGCGCTGGCCTGGCAGCATTGGGGCGGCGATGCCGGTGGAACGCGGTTCTCGCCGCTGGCGCAGATCACGCCGGCCAACGTCGACAATCTGGTGCGGGCCTGGGAGTTTCACACCGGCGACAGCGAGAGCCGGCCGCCTGCGGCGGCGCTCCGCACCAAGTTCGAGGCGACGCCGCTGCTGGTCGAGGACAGCCTCGTCGTCTGCACGCCTTTCAACGAGGTGATCGCGCTCGATCCCGCCACCGGCGCGCAGAAATGGCGCTACGATCCCAAGGTCGGCAATGGTCAACGGCCAGCCAATCGCTATGCATGCCGGGGAATCGCTCACTGGCTCGACGAGCGGGCGCCGGCCGATGCGGCGTGTCGCAGCCGCCTGTTCATGGGCACGGTCGACGCCAGGCTGATCGCGCTCGACGCGCGGACGGGGCGGCCCTGCGCGGACTTCGGGACTGATGGCGCGGTGCGCATCGACGTTGGCATGGATCTGCTGTGGCCGGGCGAGTTTCAGGTCACCTCTGCGCCGGTGACGGGACGGGGAATCGTGGTGGTCGGCTCGTCGATCGCCGACAATGCGCGCGTCGATGCGCCTGCCGGCACCGTACGCGGCTTCGATGCGCGCAGCGGTGAGCTGCGCTGGAGCTTCGATCCACTGATCCATGACGGCATCACGGCCGGCCACGCCAATGTCTGGGCGCCGATGTCGGTCGATGAGGAACGCGGCTTCGTGTTTCTGCCGACCTCCTCGCCCAGTCCCGATTTCTTCGGTGGCGCGCGTCCCGGCGACAACCGCCATTCCGATTCCGTCGTCGCTTTGCGGATCGAGACCGGTGCGCTCGCCTGGTCATTCCAGACCACCCATCACGATGTCTGGGACTATGACCTGCCGGCGCAGCCGACACTGGCGCGGCTCGAGACGGGGCAGGGTGCGCGCGACGTCGTGATGCAGCCGACCAAGCAGGGCTATGTGTTCGTGCTCGACCGCGAGACCGGAGAACCGGTCTGGCCCGTGGAGGAGCACGCGGTGCCGCAGGGCGCGGTCGAGGGCGAGGTTCTGTCGCCGACCCAGCCATTCCCGACCCATGTGCCGCCGCTGCTGGCGCAGCGCTTCGCGCCGGAGGACATCTTCCGGGCCTTGCCGCGCGCGATCGATTCCTCCTGCGACGATCAGCTCGCCGGCTTGCGCAACGACGGTCTGTACACGCCGCCGACGACGCAGGGCACGCTGCTCTATCCGATGACCGGCGGCGGCGTGAACTGGGGCGGGGCGGCGTTCGATCCGGTGCATCAGATCCTTTACGCCAATGTCAGCCGCGCCGTTCACATCATCAGGCTGATCCCGCGCGATGAGGCCGACCGGATGACGCCGCCGCGCGGTGTCGATCTGGGATTGCAGCGTGGCGCGCCGTTCGCGGTCACGCGGGTGGTCGCGATGTCCAGGCTCGGACTGCTGTGCAACCGGCCGCCCTGGGGTGAGATGGTGGCGGTCGATCTGAAGGCCGGGAGAATCCTGTGGCGGTCGACGGTCGGCACCACCGAGGACCGCGCGCCGCTCGGGCTCGCGTTCAAATGGGGCACGCCGCTCGTCAACGGTGTCGTCGTCACGGCCGGCGGGCTCGTCTTCACCGGCGCGATGGACGCCTATCTGCGCGCCTTCGATGCCGGCACGGGCGGGGAGTTGTGGCAGGGCCGGCTGCCGGCGCCGGGCGTCGCCAACCCGATGACCTATGAATGGAAGGGCGAACAATATGTGGTGATCGCGGCCGGTGGCCATTCCGAGGCCGGCACCACGCTCGGCGACAGCGTTGTGGCTTTCCGGCTGGCGCGGGCGGGGGAGGCGCCGTCGTGGCGGTCACGGACGATCGACCGACCGGGCGGACGGTTTACCGGCGGTCTCCTGGCGGCAGGCGGTCTGCTCGCGCTCCTGGCACTCGGGCTCCTGGCACTCGCGGTTCCGCGCTGGCGGACGCCGCGGAGCTAGGCCTCTCGCATCCCGTCAGTCGAAGGCGACGCCGATCCGCTTGTCGTGGCTCCACACGGCGTGGCAGCGCCGCGTGAACTTGTCCGCCGGGATCACCAGCGTGAAGGCTTCGGGCAGCCCGACCGGGCTGACCACCTCGACCCGCGCACCGCTGTCCGACATGTTGCGGACCATGCAATCGACGGCGCCGCCGCCATCGAATGCCAGTCTGCCTTGCTTCAGCACCCGATGCCGGGGTGCGATCCGTTTGTTGTCTGTCTCGATCATCGCCTGTAGCCTGGTGTTGAATGCCGTCACCTTTCGCGTCAAAAGCGAGTAAAATAGATCAGGCCCGAGTTTCATTGCGATGAATCCGGCTCGCTGAGGCCGGGCCATCCTCTTCACCTTTCGTTAAATCTCCGTGGCCGTATGGATCAGAGCATCGCGAAGGCGCTGGAGACCATCGCCGCCGGCTTGCCGTCGGTCGCGCCGGTCAGCGTGACCCGGCCGAAGCTCATCGTCCGCCCCATCCGGACCACGCGTGCCTCTGCCAGCACGTCGGAGGAGGCGATGGCGCGCATGAAATGCGTGGTCTGGTCGACCGTGGTCATCGGCCGGTAGCCGCCGCTCGCGGTCACCATCGCGATCACCATCGCAGTATCGGCGAAGGCCATCAGCGCCTGACCGCAGACGACGCCATTGTCACGGCACAGCCGGGGCGAGAACGGCATGCGTAGAATGGCGCCCGGCTCGCCTTGCGCTGAGGGAGCGATGGTCTCGACGAGCAACGCGAGATCCTTGATCCAGGGGGCGAGCACGTCATCCAGGATGCGTCCCGCCTGATCGATGGTGAAGTCCGGAGTGTCGTTCGGCACGAGGGCAAGTCCTCCCATGTTTGGTGATCGGCTCGCTCCGCCGGGCGGCGCGGGCGGTCCGTCCTGGCCGCGGGTGGCCGCCGACCCGCGGCTTGAAAAGGCCGGAGTCGGAATCCTATGATGAATGGTGACGAGGCGACAGGTCCGAGGCGGCGGATGAGATGTGCCGGCGAGGGTGTCCGTCGCGGCCGGGTTGGAGGGGGATACTGCCTGGGGACCTCCGGTGCCGAAGGCTTGCTGCTCGAGCACGTGTGGCTCGAGACTTGTGGCCCGAGACCTGTGGCCTGAGACTTGGCGCATGGCGAGGCGATGATATAAGGCGGCTGATACCGGGGAGTAACCAATGAAGAAGCTGATCGTGACGATGACGGTCGCCTTGCTGACCGGCTGGGCCGTTCCGGCGATGGCGCAGATGCCGAACATCAACCTGCTCGCGGACGGTCCGTCCAAGACCCCCGAGGAACGGGAGGCGGAAGCGGCGCGTGACAAGGCCTACCGCGATACCATGCGCAAGATCCCTGACGCCAAGACCAGTGCCGATCCCTGGGGCAATGTGCGCGCGGTGGAACAGCCGAAAGCGGCGCCTGCGGTGAAGACCACGGCGGCCAAGAAGCCGAAGACCGGCGCCAGCACCAACTGATCGGGCTCAGTCGGGCAGGGCGCCTGTCACGCCGCGAGCGTCGATGACCCGACTCGGATTCCGCGCGGCCTCGTCTATATTGACGGGGTGGCAACGCGTTGGAGTTCGTCGATGGGGTTGCGCCCGCGGGACATTGCCAGCCGGATGGCGGCCCGGCGCCAGAGGAGCGACGGCTACGTGCGCGACACGTTCACGCTGCCGCGCGAGGAGGCGCGCGCGAGGGCGCGCGACTATCTGACGCGCTATCCCAAGGCCGGCTATATGAGCGCCGTGGAAAGCTGGCGCGAGCTGCCCGATGGCGCCATCGAGTTCACCATGCGCCGATTGCCGAGCGCAGATTGAGCTGCCGACGGCCGCTCAATCCCGTTCGCCGAGCAGCTTGCGGGTGTCGCGGTTGATGAAATGAAGCCGGGTGCAGGCCTTGCAGACCACGGTTTCATACGCGGACGCGGGGTCGCCGGGCCTTGGCTCTTCCAGCCAATGCTGCACGTTCATCCCGGTACGCGGGCATTTGAAGATCAGATTACCCATACAAATTTAAGTGTCAGCCAGGATGGGTACTGGCTTATTGATCTGGATCAAGAGTGCCTGCCGAAATGACAGGCAGTCGTATTCGTCAAAAGGTTGATAAGTCTTGATTATGCAATTAATGGTGGCGCTCGTCGCCGCCGGCATCCGATGTCAGGCCTGATCGAGCGATTCGGCGACGATGCGGATGCGGAAGATCGGCTGCTTATCCTCGTCCAGCAACTCCATCTGCCACTCGGAGTTTTCGGCGAGCTTGCGCGAGATGCTGCTGGCCATGTCGGCGCAGACAGTGGTCATCTCTTTCCAGGCTGCATTACGATCGGCACACTCGGTCCCATACTCGGACGCGCCTGAGAAGTGGCCATTACGGATACGGAAGAAATAGAGCGGCATTTGCCAAACCGGTGACCCCTGACCGCCCCAGGCCGCTGAATTTGATGAACGCAACGTAAATGGAAGCGGAAAACCCCCCTGGATCAATTCCGGTAAAATACGGTCGGTTGTGGTGCCGGCTGTTAGTTGTCGCCGCTCAACGCCAGGGTGCGGTGCGTATGCACGACCCGACGCCGCATTCGAGCCGAAACGAATGAGCCTCGGATCGCCGCGATCCGAGGCTCGGCGTCAACGTCGCAGCTTCCCCGCGAGGGCAGTTCGGCAATGACAAAGTCATGTTACTGCGAAAGCCAATTGCCCACCTTGCGTCAAATCAAGGCGACCGGTGGCAGGCCGACTCCTAATAGATTTCGTGTCGACGAAGTGAGAGACGCCATGACGGTGCGCCGTGCTGCAAGACGTCGAAAGCCCTGGACCTGGATCCAGGGCTTTCTTTCGGCGCGGATGGTTTTCAGGGCCCAGCGCCTACGGATGACGGAAGCCTGCAGCTATCCTGCACAGCTATCCAGCACATGGCTCGGAAGTCGACGCACATCAGTCACGAGAATGGGCCGGGGTCGATATGCGCCAGCTACCATCGGAAACGAACAAACAAATTCGGGGCTGATCAAAATCTGTCTTGACGTTTGACGACCCGACTTCAGTACCACAACCAAACGTTTATGACAATGGCCGTGGTACGCCGGGGTTTTCGCGGCTGCGGAGGCGCGTGAGCGACATCACGCCCATTCCCCCAGGAAACGGTCGGCCGACGTCCGGCTGACTCGTCAGCGACGAATGGAAAAAATCATCCGTTTCCATCCCGGCCGTTCGGCAATCCTGTTTGTCTGACGACCATCATATGGCGCAATTCGAGCAGCCGGTTCTTCAGTCCGGAACCGGCGACGGGAACGGCCTCGTTGTTCTCGCTGCTGTCACGATGGGTGGCAATGATCAGCATGCTTGTCATGTTGATAGCAGATTTTGGAACTCATCAGTCGGGCCGTCGCGTGCGATGAGGCTTCGCTGCACGAAAACGATGCGCCTGCTCAGCTGATGAGCCGAACAAAAGCAGAAGAGATGCGGGAACTTCGTTCCCCTAAGGAGAACCACGGACTTGGAGTGTTCCTACGCGCGCGGAAGTCTGGTCGCTTCATGGAAAAGTCTTGACGAGCACGATCGGGCCGACGATGGCGGCATTGAACGCCGCGAGATCCTGGCTCGGAATCCAGTACTCGAGATGATCGCGTCCGCCGGCCTCGCGCACTTCGTAGCGATCGATGAAACCGCGCAGCACGTCGAAGCGCAGGACATGACCGCTGCCGCTGGCCGGCACGTTCCAGTCGCGCGCGATCTTCACCGCGTAGTCCTCGGTCAGCACCGGATAGAAGATCGGTTGCTCGGGCAGGCGCGGCGGAAAATGCGCGCATGCCCGACGCAGCGGTCGACGCGAGTTCCTGCAGGCCCACGGGACGCCACAGCGTGACGGTCAGGTCGGCGGTCGGGGTCGTCATGGGTCCTGAAAGGATAGGCTCGAAGAGGACAAGCAACTGGCCGATCTCGGATGAAATAAGAACGGACGGATTTGCAAGATCCGACATGTTGCAATTTATGGTTGAATTCGCTTTGCGGCGAGACAGGAGATGTTCGACCGCGCGGGCGGTCTCGTCCCGATCAGCGATCGTCGCCCTGGGCGTGACCTTGGGCGGTTCGGCTCGCGGGACCCGCCGACGCTCGCCGAAGCTGTGAACGGCAGCGGAATGAGCAAAAGAACATATTGCGAACATGGAACAGATCGAGTACATTCACCTCAAGATTGCTGCCGACCTCGTTAACCATTTGTCCCGCCCGCGAATCCCCGCCATAAGGAGCGCCAATGTCCGCCACCGCCCTGCGTATCGTCGAAGGTTCCTCAATGGATAAGAGTAAGGCGCTCTCTGCTGCGCTGTCCCAGATCGAACGTCAGTTCGGCAAGGGCTCGGTGATGAAGCTGGGCAAGAACGACCGCTCGATGGATGTCGAGACGGTGTCGACCGGGTCGCTCGGGCTCGACATCGCGCTCGGGATCGGCGGGCTGCCGAAAGGGCGCGTGGTCGAGATCTACGGGCCGGAATCGTCGGGCAAGACCACCCTGGCGCTGCACACCGTGGCCGAGGCCCAGAAGAAGGGCGGCATCTGCGCCTTCATCGATGCCGAGCATGCGCTCGATCCGGTCTATGCGCGCAAGCTGGGCGTCAACATCGACGAACTCCTGATCTCGCAGCCCGACACCGGCGAGCAGGCGCTGGAGATCTGCGACACGCTGGTGCGTTCGGGGGCGGTCGACGTGCTCGTCGTCGACTCCGTCGCGGCGCTGGTGCCCAAGGCCGAGCTCGAGGGCGAGATGGGCGAGTCGCTGCCCGGCCTGCAGGCCCGGCTGATGAGCCAGGCGCTGCGCAAGCTGACCGCCTCGATCAACAAATCCCACACCATGGTGATCTTCATCAACCAGATCCGCATGAAGATCGGTGTGATGTACGGCTCGCCGGAGACCACCACCGGCGGCAACGCGCTGAAGTTCTATGCCTCGGTGCGCCTCGACATCCGCCGTATCGGCGCGATCAAGGAGCGCGACGAGGTGATCGGCAACACCACCCGCGTCAAGGTCGTGAAGAACAAGTTGGCGCCGCCGTTCAAGCAGGTCGAATTTGACATCATGTACGGCGAGGGCGTGTCCAAGATGGGCGAGATCCTCGATCTCGGCGTCAAGGCCGGCATCGTCGAAAAGTCGGGCGCCTGGTTCTCCTATGACAGCCAGCGGCTCGGGCAGGGGCGCGAGAACTCGAAGTCGTTCCTCAAGGCCAATCCCGACATGACTGCGAAGATCGAAGCCGCGATCCGCCAGAACTCCGGCCTGATCGCCGAGCAGATCCTGGCCGGCAATGCCGAGCGCGATGCCGACGGCGAGGAGCCGGCCGAGGAGTAGGACGACGACCGCAGCGGGCGCCGTGGACGTCGCGTTGATGACGTTCCGGCGCCGGCCGCTTGTCCATGTGTCCCGCTCGGGCGGTCTGCGTCCCTTGAGTGGCCGTGTTTTGACGGCAGGGGCGCATGCGTTCGGGAACGCCTGATCCGTCCCGGATTGGAACACGTGAATCTTGGATAGACCGGCTGACCGGATTCCCGCGGCTGATGGGTTGCCTCGACGTGCCGGCACGGATTTTTGGCGCCGGCACCGATCGCGAGCGTACTGATACCGCCGGACTGACAGCCCCGTACTGAAGTGGCCGGCCCAGCCGGACCATGACGGAGCCAAGCGAATGACGCGCCTCATTCTCACGGCCGATGATTCCGGCGCCGGCACGCTACGGAGAGCCGGAATTGCCAATCTGGTGGTGCCTATTCTTCACCGTTTCGTCTGGGGCCCCCTGCCGTCCGTTGCCGAACTCTCCACTTTTCTCGGCCAGCGCGCCCCGCGACGGAAGAGGGGGCATTGGCTGGATTTTGCCTCGCGCCGCGAGTTGATGGCGGCGGGCGTGCGGAGCCAGGGCTTCCTCGAACTCGTCGACTGCTGCGATCGTGTCGAGCTCTGGATGGACACAAGGCCAAACGACCAGTTGGTCCTCATCTGGCTGTTGGACTATCTGCGCGATCACGCGGAGATCGCGACGAGGATCGTGTTGCGGCATGTCGATACACCGCTCCATGCTCCGGCCGGACAGCTCGGCGGTCAGACGATTGGCGTCGAGCTGTCACGTGAGCATCTCGACCTGGGTCATCGTGCATGGCGGGCCTTTCGGGCACCGACACCGCAGGCCTGGTTCGATCTGTTGAAGCAGGACCTCAGTCCGCTGCCGCAGCTTCGGCGCTGCGTGCAGGAGATGCTCGATGAGCTTCCCGGCGCCGCAACCGGCCTCGGCGCATCGGAACTGAGAATCCTGGAGTTGCTGTCAGCCGGCTATCGGCGCCCACTCGAGCTGTTGCCGCACCACCGGGAGCGCTTTCAGCGGCGGGTGTTCGACTACTGGGAAGGAGGCGCGTTGCTCGACAGTCTGGCGCTGGCGCGCGTGCCTGCCATTTCGGGGCTCGCCGAATGGCCGTTCTCGGTCGAGATGCACCATGCTCGTGAAAGCTTCGACCGCTACAAGTCCAGCGCGCTGTCGCTGACGCCTCTCGGCAAGGCAATCCTTGCCGGCGAGGAGGATTACAGGAGCCATAATGTGATCCGGCGCTGGTGGGGCGGCACCGAATTGACCAACGCCAATCTCTGGCGTTGGCACGGGGTGCTGATCGCTCCGGACGCCCCTGACACGCCCGGCGTCATTGAATGCCGGGAGCCGTGGCGCTCGATCGATTGGAGCGTGAGCGAGGCAGCCTACTCTGCCGCCTCCGCGTAGTCGCCGACCGGCGGGCACGAGCACACCAGGTTGCGGTCGCCATAGACGTTGTCGACGCGGCCCACCGGGCACCAGTATTTGTCGGTGCGCGAGGTGCCGGCCGGGAAGCAGCCTTCGCTGCGGCGATAGGCCCGGTTCCAGTCGTCATCGGCGATGTCGTGCACGGTGTGCGGCGCATTACGCAGCGGCGAGGCTTCGATCTTGAAGCGGCCCTGTTCGACCTCGGCGATCTCCTTGCGGATCGCGATCATGGCGTCGCAGAAGCGGTCGAGCTCGGCCTTGGATTCCGACTCGGTCGGCTCGATCATCAGGGTGCCCGCGACGGGGAAGCTCATGGTCGGCGCGTGGAAGCCGTAGTCGATCAGCCGCTTGGCGATGTCGTCGACGGTGACGCCGCTGCTCGGCTTGAGCGGCCTGGGATCGATGATGCATTCATGCGCGACGCGGCCACGTTCGTTGCGGTAGAGCACCGGGAAGTGCGGATCGAGCCGCGCCGCCACGTAGTTGGCGTTGAGGATCGCGATTTCGGTGGCCCGCGTCAGGCCCTCGCCGCCCATCAGCAGCATGTAGATGTAGGAGATGGTCAGGATCGACGCCGAGCCGTAGGGCGCCGCCGAGACCGGCCCGACAGGGTGCGCCACGGTTCCGTCCGTTGCGGGATGTCCCGGCAGGAACGGCGCCAGATGCGCCTTGACGCCGATTGGGCCCATGCCCGGGCCGCCGCCGCCATGCGGAATGCAGAACGTCTTGTGCAAGTTGAAATGGCTGACGTCGGCGCCGTAATCGCCGGGCCGGGACAGGCCGACCTGCGCATTGAGATTGGCGCCGTCGAGATAGACCTGACCGCCATGGGCATGGACGATGTCGCAGATGTCGCGGATGTGCTCCTCGAACACGCCATGCGTCGAGGGATAGGTGATCATGATCGCCGCGAGCTTGGCGCTGTGCGCCTCCGCCTTGGCCTTGAGATCGCCAAGGTCGACATTGCCGTTCGCATCGCAGCCGACCACGATCACCTCCATGCCGACCATGTGCGCGGAGGCCGGATTGGTGCCGTGGGCGGAGGAGGGGATCAGGCAGATCGTGCGATGGCCCTCGCCGCGCGCGGCATGATAGCCCCGTATCGCCAAAAGCCCGGCATATTCGCCCTGTGCGCCGGAGTTCGGCTGCAGCGATACCGCGTCATAGCCGGAGATCCGGCACAGCCAGTCCCGCAGAACCGCAAACATCGTGTGATAGCCGGCCGCCTGGGCCCGCGGCACGAACGGATGCAGGCTGGAAAATTCCGGCCAGGTCAGCGGAATCATTTCGGTGGTCGCGTTCAGCTTCATCGTGCAGGAGCCGAGCGGAATCATCGCGCGGTCGAGCGCGAGGTCGCGGTCGGCGAGCTTGCGCAGATAGCGCAGCATCTCGGTCTCCGAGCGATGCGCATGGAACACCGGATGGGTGAGGTACGGCCGCTGCCGCTTGAGCTCGGCCGGCAGCGCATCGCGCGCCTCGGCCGCGATCGCGGCGTAGGACAGCTCGCCGCCGAAGGCGCGCCAGACGGCTTCAACGACGTCGGCCGTGGTGGTCTCGTCGAGCGCGATCCGCAGCCGGCTGCCGTCGCGCCCGAGATTGATCTGCTCGGATTCGGTGCGTGCGATGATCGCATCGCACTTGTTGCCCGCTTCGACGGTGACCGTGTCGAAGAACGTCTCGCTGGCCGGCGCAAAGCCGAGCTTGCGCAGGCCCGCCGCCAGCACTGCCGTCCGCCGATGAACGTTGCGGGCAATCGATTTGAGCCCCTCCGGCCCATGATAGACCGCATACATCGCGGCGATCACCGCCAGCAGCACCTGCGCGGTGCAGATGTTCGACGTCGCCTTCTCGCGGCGGATATGCTGCTCGCGGGTCTGCAGCGCCAGGCGATAGGCGGGGGCCCCGCGCGAATCGACGGAGAGGCCGACGATGCGGCCGGGCAGCGAGCGCTTCAGCGCGTCGCGCACCGCCATATAGGCGGCATGCGGTCCGCCATAGCCCATCGGCACGCCGAAGCGCTGCGCCGAGCCGATCGCGATGTCGGCGCCGAGCTCACCCGGCGAGGCGATCAATGTCAGCGCCAGCAGGTCGGCGGCGAGGATCGCGAGCGCGCCCTTGTCGTGCAGTTTGGCGATGGCGGCGCGCGGATCACGCAGGGCGCCGGTCGTATCGGGATATTGCAGCAGGCCGCCGAACACCTCGGCGCCGTCCAGATCCGTGGCGGGATCGCCGACGATCAGGTGCCAGCCGAGCGGCTCGGCGCGGGTGCGCAGCACCGCCAGCGTCTGCGGGTGCACGTTCTGGTCGACGAAGAACGCCTTGGTCTTGGCGCGCGCCGAGCGCTCGGCCAGCGCCATGGCCTCGGCCGCCGCGGTGGCCTCGTCGAGCAGCGAGGCGTTGGCGACATCGAGCCCGGTGAGGTCGCAGATCATGGTCTGGAAGTTGAACAGCGCCTCCAGGCGGCCCTGGCTGATCTCGGGCTGGTAGGGCGTATAGGCCGTGTACCAGGCCGGGTTCTCCAGGATGTTGCGCTGGATCACCGCCGGCATGTGCGTGCCGGAATAGCCCTGGCCGATCAGCGAGGTGAAGACCTGGTTCTGCGCCGCCAGCGCGCGCATGTGCGACAGCGCCTCGGTCTCGCTCAGCGCGTCGCCCAGATCGAGCGGCGTGGCCTGCCGGATCGTATCGGGCAGGGTCTGTCCCATCAGCTCCGACACGCTCTTCGCGCCCACGGTCTCCAGCATCGCGGCGACATCGCGCGGTGAGGGTCCGATATGGCGGCGGGCGAAGCTGGTGGCGGCATCATCGAGCGGCTTGAGCGGCGTGGTCATGAGCAATCCTCTATGCCTCGTCATGCCCCGCGCAGGCGGGGCATCCAGTCAACATTGATGGCGAGATCAGGCGGAAGGTGCGCGGCGTACTGGATCGCCCGGTCAAGCCGGGCGATGACAGTGGTGTTGGCCGCCGCATCCGACGTCTCACGCCGTATGCGCCTTGTAGGCAGCCTCATCCATCAGGCCGCCGAGTTCGCCCTTGTCGGCGATCTTCACCTTGAAGAACCAGGCCATGCCGCCGGCGTCGGTGTTGACCAGCGCCGGCTCGTCGACGATCGCCTGGTTGACCTCGACGACCTCGCCGGTGATCGGGGCGTAGACGTCGGAAGCGGCCTTGACCGATTCGACCACGGCGGCGGCTTCCGCCTTCGTCAGCGCGCGGCCGACCTGCGGCAGCTCCACGAACACGACGTCGCCGAGCTGCGCCTGGGCATAGTCGGTGATGCCGATGGTGGCGACATCGCCTTCGATGCTGAGCCATTCATGGTCGGAGGTGTAGAGCGTGGTCATGGACGTCCTTCAGCGCTTGCAGGGTCAACGTTTGTAGGTGTTGGGGACGAAAGGCATGGCGGCGACGCGCAGCGGCAGACGCTGCCCGCGCACATCGGCGAACAGCTGGGTGTCAACAGCGGCCAGGGTGGTCGGCACATAGCCCATCGCGACCGGCGCATTCAGCGTCGGGCCGAAGCCGCCCGAGGTGACCTTGCCGACCGGCTCGCTGGCGTCGGCCGTGGCGAACAGTGTCGCACCCTCGCGCACCGGTGCACGGCCCTCGGGCCTGAGCCCGACACGGCGGCGGGCTGCGCCACCGTCGAACTGCGCCAGGATCCTGTCGGCCCCGGGAAAGCCGCCGGCGCGCGCGCCGCCGCTGCGGCGGACCTTCTGCACCGACCATTCCAGCGCCGCCTCGACCGGCGTCGTCGTGGTGTCGATGTCGTGACCGTACAGGCAGAGCCCGGCCTCGAGCCGCAGGCTGTCGCGGGCGCCGAGCCCGATTGGAAGCACGTGCTGGTCCGACAGCAGCGCCTCGGCGAGTTGCTCGGCGCTGCCGGTGGGGACCGAGATTTCGTAGCCGTCCTCGCCGGTATAGCCGGAACGCGAGACGTAGCAGGCGAGCCCATCGACCGTGCGCGGTCCCGCATCCATGAACCGCATGCCGTCGGCATCTGCACAGAATTTGGTCAGCACCGACGCGGCCTTCGGTCCCTGCAGCGCCAGCAGCGCGCGGTCGGTCAGCGGCTGCACCTCGCAGACGTCGGACAGGCCGTCGCGCAAGAGCTGGATATCGGCGTCCTTGCAGGCAGCATTGACGACCAGCAGCAGGTGCTCGCCGAAATTCGCCACCATGAGGTCGTCGAGGATGCCGCCATCGGCGTTGGTGAACTGGGCATAGCGCTGGCGGCCGGGCGGAATGCCGATGATGTCCTGAGGCACCAGCCGCTCCAGCGCAGCTGCGGCGTCGGCCACCTTGCCGGATTTCGGGACCAGCGCGACCTGACCCATGTGGGAGACGTCGAACAGGCCGGCGGCGCTGCGGGTATGGAGATGCTCCTTGAGCACGCCGGGCGCGTATTGCACCGGCATCTCATAGCCCGCAAAGGGCACTATCTTGCCGCCGAGGCTGACATGTAGCGCATGCAGCGGCGTTCGCTTGAGAGAAATGGAGGGAGCAGCAGCCGGTTCAGCCATCGATCAGGGGTCCTCGCGCGGTTTCCCGGGACCAGTCCCGAAAAACGTCACCGAAGCCCCATCTGTCGCTGTGCCTGAGAGTATTATCCCGTCGGCGGACGCATCCCGGTCAAAGCCGGACTTACGTCTCTTTCCAGATGCAATAGCAGTCGCGAGGGTCCTTTTGCCTGAGAGTTTCCGGGGCGGTTGCTCCTTCGGCGCCGACCCCTGAAGTTCAACCAGAACCTCAAGAGACGGTCTCTCCCGACGCGACTGTCGTCAGTGCCCGGACAAAACACCAGCTCACGGGTGCTGTCAACGCGTCACCATGGCTTTCAACCAGCTTTAGGAGCCGTGCAGCAACCCCATGATGTTTCTGCACAGTTTCTGGACACGCGAAGGCCCCTTGTCTAAAAGCGATTCCGCCGAATTCCCGGATTTGTTCGATTGGATTGCTATGAGCGGCGTCAACGAGATCAGGTCGACCTTCCTCAATTTCTTCGCCAAGAACGGCCACGAGATCGTGCCGTCCTCGCCGCTCGTGCCGCGCAACGACCCGACCCTGATGTTCACGAACGCCGGCATGGTGCAGTTCAAGAACGTCTTCACCGGCGTCGAGAAGCGGCCCTACAACCGCGCCACCACGTCGCAGAAATGCGTGCGCGCCGGCGGCAAGCACAACGACCTCGACAATGTCGGCTACACCGCCCGGCATCACACCTTCTTCGAGATGCTCGGCAACTTCTCCTTCGGCGACTACTTCAAGGAGAACGCCATCGAGCTCGCCTGGAAGCTCGTCACCAAGGAGTTCGGCCTCCCGAAGGACAAGCTGACCGCGACCGTCTATATCGACGACGACGAGGCGTTCGGCCTGTGGAAGAAGATCGCGGGCCTGCCTGAGTCGCGCATCATCCGCATCGCCGGCTCGGACAATTTCTGGCAGATGGGCGACACCGGCCCGTGCGGCCCGTGCTCGGAGATCTTCTACGACCACGGCGACAAGATCTGGGGCGGCCCGCCGGGCTCGCCGGAGCAGGACGGCGACCGCTTCATCGAGATCTGGAACCTCGTGTTCATGCAGTATGAGCAGCTCGAGGGCGGGGTCCGCAATCCGCTGCCGAAGCCGTCGATCGACACCGGCGCCGGCCTGGAGCGCGTCGCTGCCGTGCTGCAGGGCAAGCACGACAATTACGACATCGACCTGTTCGTCGCGCTGATCCGGGCGATCGCCGACCTCACCAACGCCGATCCGCAGGGGCCGCAGAAGGCGTCGCTCCGCGTCATCGCCGACCATCTGCGCGCCTCGTCGTTCCTGATCTCGGACGGCGTGCTGCCGTCGAACGAGGGCCGCGGCTACGTGCTGCGCCGGATCATGCGCCGCGCGATGCGCCATGCCCAGCTGCTCGGCGCCCGCGAGCCCTTGATGCACAAGCTCGTCGGCACGCTCTCCCGCGAGATGGGCCAGGCCTATCCGGAGCTGATCCGCGCGGAGTCGCTGATCAAGGAGACTTTGCGGTTGGAAGAGACCCGCTTCCGCAAGACCTTGGAGCGCGGCCTTGCCATCCTCGACGAGAAGTCGGCGACGCTTACCAAGGGTGACATGTTCGACGGCGACGTCGCCTTCACGCTGTACGACACCTACGGCTTCCCGCTCGATCTGACGCAGGACGCGCTGAAGTCGCGCGGCATCAGCGTCGATCAGGCCTCCTTCACCGATGCCATGGACCGCCAGCGCGCCAAGGCGCGCGCCGCCTGGGCCGGTAGCGGCGAGGCTGCGACCGAAGACATTTGGTTCCCGCTGCGCGAGAAGCTCGGCGCCACCGAGTTCCTCGGCTATGAGACCGAGACCGCGGAAGGCGCGGTCACGGCGCTGGTCAAGGACGGCGCCGAGGTCGAGAGCCTGAAGGCGGGCGAGAGCGGCGCGATCGTGCTCAACCAGACCCCGTTCTATGGCGAATCCGGCGGCCAGGTCGGCGACACCGGCGTGCTGACCGGCGACGGCGTGCGCATCCGCATCACCGACACCCAGAAGAAGGCCGGCGACCTGTTCGTCCACATCGGCACGGTGGAGCAGGGCACGCTCAAGCTCGGCACCGCGCTGCAGCTCGACGTCGATCACGGCCGCCGCAGCGCGATCCGCGCCAACCATTCGGCCACTCACATCCTCCACGAGGCGCTGCGCCTGGTGCTCGGCGACCACATCGCCCAGCGCGGCTCGCTGGTCTCGCCCGACCGGCTGCGCTTCGACTTCGTCCATCCGAAGCCGATCACCGCGGAGGAGCTTGCCCGCGTCGAGGACATCGCCAACGACGTCGTGCTGGAGAATGCCGAGGTCACGACCCGGCTGATGGGGCTGGACGATGCCCGCGAGGCCGGTGCGCGGGCGCTGTTCGGCGAGAAATATGGCGACGAGGTCCGCGTCGTCTCGATGGGCAACGCCGCGCGCGAGCAGGGCTCGAACGCGATGGGCTGGTCGGTCGAGCTGTGCGGCGGCACCCATGTGAAGCGCACCGGCGACATCGGCTTGATCGCGGTGACATCAGAAAGCGCGGTCGCCTCGGGCGTCCGCCGCATCGAGGCGCTGACGGCGCGCGGTGCGCGCGCCCATGCCAACCACAATCTCTCGCTGGCCAAGGCCGCCGCGGCCGAGCTGCGCACCACCGTCGACGAGGTGCCGGCGCGCATCACCGCCCTGATGGAGGAGCGCAAGAAGCTCGAGCGCGAGCTGTCGGACGCGCGCAAGAAGCTTGCGATGGGCGGCGGCACTGCTGCAGGCGGAGCCGCCTCTGGCATCCGCGAGGTCAACGGCATCAAGCTGATGGCCCGTGCGGTCGATGGCGTCGAGGTGAAGGATCTCAAGTCGCTCGTCGACGAGGCCAAGAAGCAGCTCGGCTCCGGCATCGTCGCCATCGTCGGCCGCGCCGAGGACGGCAAGGCCGGCGTCGTCGTGGGCGTCACCGCCGATCTCACGCCGCGCTTCAACGCCGTCGAGCTGGTGCGCGCTGCCTCGGAGGCGCTGGGCGGCAAGGGCGGCGGCGGTCGTCCCGACATGGCTCAGGCCGGTGGCCCGGACGGGTCCAAGGCGGACGCTGCGCTGGCCGCGATCGAGAGCGCGATCAGCAAGACCGCCGGCTGACCGTGCCGGCGTCCGGCCCCGGGAGCAGCATTCGCGATCCCGATCTGCGGGACCGGCTCTACGAGCTGCTCGAGCACGACCATTTGCCGCTCTCGGTCGGCTCGCGCTTCGTGCGCATGGTCGTCATCGTGATCTTCGCCGACGTGCTGGCGACGATCCTGGCGTCCGTGCCGCATCTCGATGCCCGGTTCGGGCCGACCTTCACCGCGGTGAAGGTCATGGCCATCCTGGTGTTCGGCTTCGAATATGTCGCGCGCCTCTGGAGCGTCGCCGGCCACACGCCGCGCCAGGTCTCGGCGGCGCGCGACCGTTTCGACTACGCGTTCTCCGCGCTCGGCATCATCGACCTCTGTGCCTTTCTGCCGGCCGCGCTCGTGCTGGCTTTCGGCGACCACGCCACGCTCGCGATGCTCAGCGTGCTGCCGTTCCTCAAGCTCGTGCGCTACTCGCCGGCAATGCGCTCGCTGCTCGCCGCGATCCAGGCCGAGCGCCGCACCCTGGTCGGCTGCATCGTGATCCTGATCGGCGCGGTGCTGCTGTTCGCCTCGCTGCTCTACGCGGTCGAGCGTGACGTGCAGCCCGACAAGTTCGGTACCATTCCCGATGCGATGTGGTGGGCGATCGTGACGCTCGGCACCGTCGGCTATGGCGATGTCGTCCCGGTGACCTCGCTCGGCAAGGCGATCTCGGTGTTCACCATCGTCGGCGGCCTCGCCATGATCGCGCTGCCGGTCGCCATCATCTCCAACGCCTTTGCTGACGAGGTGAAGCGGCGCGACTTCGTCGTCACCTGGGGCATGCTGGCGCGGGTGCCGTTGTTCTCGCATCTCTCCGCATCCGAGATCGCCGATATCATGCGGCTGCTGCGGGCCCGCACGATCGAGGCCGATGAGATCCTGGTGCGCCGCGGCGACGTCGCCTCGTCGATGTATTTCATCACCGCCGGCGAGGTCGAGATCGAGCTGCCGGCGCAATGCGTGCGGCTTGCCGACGGCACCTTCTTCGGCGAGATCGCGCTGCTGCACCGGACCAAGCGCTCGGGCACCGTCAAGGCGCTGCGCAAGACCCGGCTGCTGGTGCTCGACGCCCAGGATTTCCACGCCCTGATCGCCCGCATGCCCGCGCTCGCCGCACACGTGAAGACCACGGCCAAGGCCCGCATGGCCGACACCGGGGACCTCGCGATCGCCGAACTGTCCCAGGCCGAGCACGACGACCAGCTAGGCGGATAGGGGCGGGCGCGTTCCGCTGCCACCCTCCCCTAGAGGGGCAGGGCTATCGCATATGGCGATCGCAGTTTTGCGCTCGTCTCTCACCACGTCGTCATGGCCGGGCTTGTCCCGGCCATCCACGTCGTCCGGCGTGCTGAGAAAGACGTGGATGCCCGGGACAAGCCCGGGCATGACGGAGTAACTAACTTACGGGTTCGTTTGCTGCGACGGCCTAGAATATCCATATGCGATGGCCTGCCCTCCAGGGGAGGGAGGGTGAGAGCGAGATCGCCTCACGTCCAATGGAGCTCGCAAGTGTCGCTGAGTTGCGTCATACGCGAACTCATGAGTTCATCCAACGAGTCAAACAGCTAGGCATGCGCTCGCGGTCCCGCGGCGTGTAGCGCCCGGGGAATGCGGAAGGCGTCGGCCCTCGAATAGCGATGAGGGCGCAGGGAATGCCGGGTGATGGCCTCACCCATGGCCCGCCTGCGGAAAAAATTGCAGGCGGCAGGTACCACAGGTGCCGCCGGATCACCCCGGCATTCCCTGCGCGATGGTTTTAACGCTTATACGCGATCTCCTCGGTGCACCGGGCTTGTTGGCCACCGTTCGCCACAAGGCGCTTGCGCGCATTGCGCTGGACACCAGCATCGGGGTGTCAGGACCACGCGACTTCACGTCCGCGCGCGCATCATTCGTCCACGCTCAAAAGCGCGCTGATGCCCTCGCGTCCACCGCATTGCCGGTCCAACGTGTCGTGACGACGCGTACGCCCCTCATCCGGACCGGAACGTCGGCAACATACGCTCAATACTGATTATCGGAAGCGAATTATTTCTGCACGAGCCTCTTGAAATGGACGATGTGATTGAGACGAATGATGAAAAGAGAATTTCGGCGCGTGAACCTGGAACGACAATAATCGCGATATCCGCCTTTGATTCATGAGATCGCGACCCGACGGGCAAATCAATGGAGAACGCACCAATGAGTCAGACGATTGCGGCGGCGGGCAACACGGAAGTGCCGGCTTATCTCACACTTATCAATCTCGGATATAAGGTCGATCGTGGGAGGGAAAGCGACTACGAACCGTGGATCGCCGAAATTGGAACGCTGAAACTGGTCGCCCACGATCTGCTGCAACTCGTCGGTCTGTCACTGTTGTACCGCGAGCGCGCTAACGATTGGCATGCGGCCGATGAAGAGATTGAAGCATTTCTCGCTCGCTTCAGCTGACGTCAGGCTTCAGCCCGCAGCGCGGATCAAAAGCTCTGTGCGTCGGTACGGAGACTTGGCAAATGACCCACGACGGTTGGCCCTCGCGCAACTACTTCTCCTTCTCCCAAGATAGCTTGACCTTGAATTCGGCTTCACCTTCCCCCGACACGATCCAGAGATCGCATTCGCCGCTCAGGGAGGCCCCGAATTCCATTTCGACCTTGTCCGGCCGGTGCGCCATGCTGCCCACGGACTGTTCGAGCACCTTGACCAGTTCAGCCAGTGACCCCAGCGCGTCCCTGAAGCGGTCGCCGGTTGCCTTCGCAATCTCATCCCCGATGCCGACCTCGGACAACCCCGTTGCCGCGCCGTGGCCGCCAAAAAGGACCTTCCGCCCTCCGGGTAACTCCACTACCATTCGCGCAGGCATTGTATTTCCTCCCGATCCGCAATGATTGAGCAGAGCCTAGTATACATCTACGCGGTGCAGCCGGCGCAACGATTTGTCGGCTGCGGCGCGCTGGTCGAGGGCGGCTATATTGCGACCTGCCGCCACGTCTGGACCATGGCGACGGCCGCAGCCGCGAAGGCTGATCCGGGTGTGCCGCTGCGGGTCGAGATCGAATATCCGCGGGCCAAACAGGACGGAAAGGCGGTACGACATTTGGCCTCGCTCGCGGATCCCTGCGGCTATGACGTTGATCTGGTCCTGCTGCTGCCCGACGACTATCCGATGACCGGCAGCACGTTTCTGCAGGTCGCCTTCAAGGAAGGTAACGAGGTCGGACCGGCGAGTGCGATTGCGGGGATCGTTGGCCGAGATCCGCGAAGACCCGGCATTGTGCGGGAACAATGTATCGATGGAAAGATCCACGCTCACATCGATCCGGATTGGCGGCGTCAGTTTACGGGTGAGAACCCATCGAGTTACTGGTTCACCGAGGGATCGAGCGGCTCACCGGTGTTTCTTGCCCATGCCCAGCAGTTGGCCGGCATCGTCAGCCTGTCGGAGCTTGGAGCAAACGACGGCAATAGCCACCTGCACGAGGCCTTCGTCATCCCCGGCACGATCATCCGCTCGCATCTGTCGCAGCTGATAGCCCGGCCGACGGCCGAGAAGCACCATCTGAAGCGCGCCGATCTGCAGACGATTCTCGACAAGATGCAGTTATCAGACGTTCCCTTGGCGGAGCTTCCGCAACAGTTGGAAAACTTCATCGACGGTGCGTTGGCTCGGGCCGCCGAACCCGTGGTCTCCTCGAACGAAGGCCGCGACATCGATGCAACCATCGAAGCTTCCCGGGCCAAGCTCAAGATGCTGGATACGACGGGCGCGAGGACAATGCTGGCGACCAAGATCCAGGAAGAGGAGGACGCCAGGACCAGACGTCTATTGCCGCTGCTCAAGGAACGCGCCGCGATCGAGCGGCTGGATTTCGACCATGAGGCGGCGAAGGCTACGCTTGCCGAAGTCACCCATCTTGTACCCGACGATGTCTGGGCGTGGATCGAGCTTGGGGACCTCTGGGCGATGACGGGTCCCTTAAACCGGGCGGAGGAAGCTTACCGCAAGGCAGAGGCAGCAGCAGCGAGCATCGGGGACGAACGCGAGCTATCAGTTGTGTTTGGAAATTTGGGCGACGTGCAGGTGGAGCAGGGCGACCTCGCGGGCGCGCTGAAATCCTACACCGACAGCCTCGCCATTGCCGACCGGCTGGCGAAATCCGACGCCGGCAACGCCGGCTGGCAGCGCGATCTCTCGGTGTCCTTCATCAAGATCGGCGACGTGCAGGTGGCGCAGGGCGACCTCGCGGGCGCGCTGAAATCCTACACCGACGGCCTCGTCATTGCTGATCGGCTGGCGAAATCCGACCCCGGCAACGCCGGCTGGCAGCGCGATCTCTCGGTGTCCTTCAATAAGGTCGGCGACGTGCAGGTGGCGCAGGGCGACCTCGCGGGCGCGCTGAAATCCTACACCGACAGCCTCGCCATCAGAGACCGGCTGGCGAAATCCGACCCCGGCAACGCCGGCTGGCAGCGCGATCTCTTGGTGTCCTTCATCAAGATCGGCGACGTGCAGGTGGCGCAGGGCGACCTCGCGGGCGCGCTGAAATCCTACACCGACAGCCTCGTCATTGCTGATCGGCTGGCGAAATCCGACCCCGGCAACGCCGGCTGGCAGCGCGATCTCTCGGTGTCCTTCGATAATGTCGGCGACGTGCAGGTGGCGCAGGGCGACCTCGCGGGCGCGCTGAAATCCTACACCGACAGCCTCGCCATTGCCGACCGGCTGGCGAAATCCGACCCCGGCAACGCCGGCTGGCAGCGCGATCTCTCGGTGTCCTTCAATAAGGTCGGCGACGTGCAGGTGGAGCAGGGCGACCTCGCGGGCGCGCTGAAATCCTACACCGACAGCCTCGCCATCAGAGACCGGCTGGCGAAATCCGACCCCGGCAACGCCGGCTGGCAGCGCGATCTCTCGCAAGTGCAGCGTAAACTCGCTAACGCTTCGAAAAAGGCTGGGAGAGAGAAATAGCCGGGTCACGGGGAGGAAGGAAGGTTGAGCTCATACTTCACCCTCAACAGGATTGCACCTGACGATTCGATCCGACCTTACCGTTCGGGAGAATCGGATCATCGATGCCACTGCTGAGACGCTGAGGCCAGATGAGTGAAGCGACATCCGGGGTCAACCGCACGCTCAATGGGCAGGAGAGGCTGGTTCCGCATGTCGCGTCCGCCTGCGCCCTTTGGGCTCAGGCGTCGCTCATGCGGGCTACGGGACAGTGCCCGCCAATCGCGTTACGCCTTCTCCTTCGCGATCGCGGCGTCCTTCAGCCGGCCGATCGCTTCCTTGACGTCCGGATCGAGGCCGGCGCCGCCGGAATCGTGGTGGGCGTAGATCGTCTTGAGCATGCGCGGATCCCAGAACTTCTTGATATGCTCGGCGATGCCGCTCACGGCCCGCTCGCCGCCCTGGCTCTGGAAGAACTTGCCGATCTGGTTTGCCATGTAGACGAGGCGGTCGTGGGTGCTATGCGACATGGGGCGTGTCCGTCTGAGATGATTGCGCGCGCGTCTCGGCGCTCGCGACGATGCGGTCGGGATGGGTGAAGATTTCGAAGCCGTCGTTGCGGGCCACCGCGATCAGGGTGATGCCGGCGGCCTCGGCCATGCGGATGGCGAGCGCGGTCGGCGCGGAGACCGCAACCAGCACGGGCGCGCCCATCGCGGCGGCCTTCTGCACCAGTTCGACCGAGACGCGGCTCGTCATGATCGCGAGGCCGTCGCTGGCCGAGCAGCGCGCCTGCGCCAGGTGGCCGGCGAGCTTGTCGAGCGCGTTGTGGCGGCCGACATCCTCGCGAAGTGCGACGATGCCGCGCGCAGGTGTCCAGAATGCCGCGGCGTGCACCGCGCGGGTCTCGTGATTGAGCTTCTGCAGCGGCTCGATCGCGGCGAGCGCCGTCATGACGTCGCGCGGCGCGAAGCGCCGGCCTGGGGGCACGCGCGCCGCCGGCCGCACCGCCTCCGTGATCGAGTCGATGCCGCACAGGCCGCAGCCGGTGGGCCCGGCGAGACTGCGCCGGCGCTCCGCCATCCGTGCAGCAAGCTCGGGCGGCAGCCACATCCGAAGCTCGGTGCCCTCAGCGAGCTCGACGACATCGAGCGAGATGATGTCGTCGCGGCTCGCGATGATGCCCTCGTTCAGGCTGAAGCCAAGCGCGAAGTCGCTGAGATCCTGCGGCGTCGCCATCATGACGGCCTGGGTGCCGCCATTGTAGGTCAGCGCGACCGCGGTCTCCTCCGGGACGCGGCGGTAGCCCTCGGAGAGGGCCCCGTCGCGCCAGACCAGACGATCCGCGATGCGCACTGCATCGGCCATGCTACTCCGCCGCCTCCACGATCGGGGCGATGCGGCGCGAGTTGCGGGCCTGCTCGTCATAGGCCTTCTGCCACTCCGACGGACCGTTGGACGGCGAGATCTGCACCGCCGTGACCTTGTACTCCGGACAATTGGTCGCCCAGTCGGAGTAATCCGTGGTGATGACGTTGGCCTGGGTCAGCGGGTGGTGGAACGTGGTGTAGACCACGCCCGGCGCCACGCGCTCCGAGATCAGCGCATGCAAGGTGGTCTCGCCGGCACGGCTGGTCAGCCGTACCCAGTCGCCGTCGCGGATGCCGCGCTGCTCGGCGTCGTGCGGATGGATTTCCAGCACGTCCTCGCCATGCCACACCACGTTGTCGGTACGCCGCGTCTGGGCGCCGACGTTGTACTGCGACAGGATGCGGCCGGTGGTGAGCAGGAGCGGGAAGCGCGGGCCGGTGCGCTCGTCGGTCGCGACGTATTCGGTGACCACGAACTTGCCCTTGCCGCGGACGAAGCCGTCGACATGCATGATCGGCGAGCCCTCGGGGAACTTTTCGTTGCAGGGCCACTGCACCGAGCCCATCTCCTCGAGCTTCTGATAGGAGACGCCAGTGAAGGTCGGCGTCAGCGCCGCGATCTCGTCCATGATCTCCGAGGGATGGCTGTACTTCATCTCGAAGCCCATCGCCTTGGCCAGCCCGATCGTGACCTCCCAGTCGGCGAGACCGTTGCGCGGGCTCATCACCTTGCGCACGCGCTGGATGCGGCGCTCGGCATTGGTGAAGGTGCCGTCCTTCTCCAGGAAGGTCGAGCCCGGAAGGAAGACGTGGGCGTAGTTGGCGGTCTCGTTCAGGAACAAGTCCTGCACGATGACGCATTCCATCGACGACAGCGCCTGAACCACATGGGTGGTGTTGGGATCGGACTGCAGGATGTCCTCGCCCTGCACGTAGAGGCCCATGAAGGTGCCGTCGATCGCCGAGTCGAACATGTTGGGGATGCGCAGGCCCGGCTCAGGGTTGAGCTTGACGTTCCACATCGCCTCGAACTGGTCGCGCACGGCGTCGCCCGAGATGTGCCGGTAGCCGGGCAGCTCGTGCGGGAACGAGCCCATGTCGCAGGAGCCCTGCACGTTGTTCTGGCCGCGCAGCGGGTTCACGCCGACGCCGCGGCGGCCGATATTGCCGGTCGCCATCGCGAGGTTGGCGATCGCGATCACCGTGGTCGAGCCCTGGCTGTGCTCGGTGACGCCCAATCCGTAATAGATCGCGCCATTGCCGCCGGTGGCATAGAGCCGTGCCGCGCCGCGGATCGCTTCCGGATCGACGCCAGAGATCTTGGCAATCGCCTCGGGGCTGTTCTTCTCCTGCGAGACGAACTCGGCCCAGTCCTGGAACTCGCTCCAGTCGCAGCGCTCGCGCACGAAGGCTTCGTTGACCAGGCCTTCGGTCACGATCACATGCGCCAGCGCGGTCATGATCGCGACGTTGGTGCCGGGCAGCAGCGGCAGATGATAGTCGGCCTTGACGTGGGCCGACTGCACCAGGTCGATCTTGCGCGGATCGACCACGATCAGCCGGGCGCCCTCGCGCAGCCGCTTCTTCATGCGCGAGCCGAACACCGGGTGCGCGTCGGTCGGATTGGCGCCGATCACCATGATGACGTCGGAATCTTCGACCGAGTCGAAGTCCTGGGTGCCGGCGGAGGTGCCAAAGGTGGTGGCCAGACCATAGCCGGTCGGCGAGTGGCAGACGCGGGCGCAGGTGTCGACGTTGTTGTTGCCGAAGCCGCCGCGGATCAGCTTCTGAACGAGGTAGGTCTCCTCGTTGGTGCAACGGGAGGAGGTGATGCCGCCGATTGAGTCGCGGCCGTACTTGGCCTGGATGCCGCGCATCTTCTGGGCCGCGAAGCTGAAGGCCTCGTCATAGGAGACCTCGCGCCAGGGCTGGTCGATGGTGTCGCGGATCATCGGCTTGAGGATGCGCTCCTTGTGGGTCGCATAGCCCCAGGCAAAGCGGCCCTTGACGCAGGAATGGCCGCGATTGGCCTTGCCGTCCTTATAGGGCACCATGCGCACGACTTCCTCGCCGCGCATCTCCGCCTTGAAGGTGCAGCCGACACCGCAATAGGCGCAGGTGGTGACCGCCGAATGCTCGGGCTGCCCGATCTCGATCACGCTC
Source organism: Bradyrhizobium oligotrophicum (assembly GCF_051168495.1). Lineage (GTDB taxonomy): Bacteria > Pseudomonadota > Alphaproteobacteria > Rhizobiales > Xanthobacteraceae > Bradyrhizobium > Bradyrhizobium oligotrophicum_A. The sequence goes on from NZ_JBNPVB010000025.1 coordinate 83,551, forward strand.
TTCTCGGTCAGGGTCGCGGTCGGGCAGGCCTGCACGCAGGCGCCGCAGGACACGCATTCGGAGCCTAAGAAGCTCTCGCTCATGCCCGGCGACACCCGGCTGTCGAAGCCGCGGCCCGAGATCGTCAGCGCGAACGTGCCTTGCACCTCCTCGCAGGCGCGGACGCAGCGCGAGCAGACGATGCACTTGGAGGGATCGTAGGTGAAATAGGGGTTGGACTCGTCCTTCGGCAGCCAGGCCGGGTTGGCCTCGCCGCAGGCGTCGGCAAACACGTGGTTGTCGCCCTTGTAGCCGTAGCGGACGTCGCGCAGGCCGACCGCGCCGGCCATGTCCTGCAGCTCGCAATCGCCATTGGCGGCGCAGGTCAGGCAGTCGAGCGGATGGTCGGAGATGTAGAGCTCCATCACGCCCTTGCGGATCTTCTTCAGCCGCTCGGTCTGGGTGTGGACGACGAGCCCGGCCGCGACCGGCGTGGTGCAGGACGCCGGCGTGCCGTTGCGGCCCTCGATCTCGACGAGGCAGAGCCGGCAGGAGCCGAACGCATCGACCATGTCGGTCGCGCACAGTTTCGGAATCTGCGTGCCGGCCTCCATGGCCGCGCGCATGATCGAGGTGCCCTCGGGAACGGTGATGCTCTGGCCGTCGATGGTCAAGGTGACCATCTTCTCGGACTTGGAGAGCGGGGTGCCGTAATCGGTTTCGTGGATGAGCGACATGGCCGTGTCCTTGTTCCCGAATGTCTATTCCGCAGCCTGCAGGCGCGGTTGCCGAGGACCGAAATCCTCGCGAAAGTGTTTCAGCGCCGAGAGCACAGGGTAGGGCGTGAAGCCGCCAAGTGCACAGAGCGATCCAAGCTTCATAGTGCCGCAGAGGTCCTCGACGAGGGCGATGTTCTCGGACACGCGCTCGCCGCGGCGGATCTTGTCGATGGTCTCGGCGCCGCGCGTCGAGCCGATGCGGCAGGGCGTGCACTTGCCGCAGGATTCGATGGCGCAGAACTCCATCGCGAAGCGCGCCTGCTTCGACATGTCGACGGTGTCGTCGAACACGACGATGCCGCCATGGCCGATCAGGCCCTCCTTGGCGGCGAACGCCTCGTAGTCGAACGGCGTGTCGAACAGCGCGCGCGGGAAATAGGCGCCGAGCGGGCCGCCGACCTGCACCGCGCGCACCGGGCGGCCGGTGAAGGTGCCGCCGCCGATGTCGTCGACGAGTTCGCCGAGCGTGATACCGAACGCGGTCTCGAACAGGCCGCCGAACTTGACGTTGCCGGCGATCTGGATCGGCATCGTGCCGCGCGAGCGCCCCATGCCGAAATCGGCATAGGCCTTGGCGCCCTCATCGAGGATGAAGGGGATGGCGGCGAACGACAGCAGGTTGTTGACCACGGTCGGCTTGCCGAACAGGCCGTGATGCGCGGGCAGCGGCGGCTTGGCGCGGACCAGGCCGCGCTTGCCTTCGAGACTCTCCATCAGCGCGGTCTCTTCGCCGCAGACATAGGCGCCGGCGCCGGTGCGGACCTCGAGATCGAACGTATAATTCGAGCCCGCGATCCTGTCGCCGAGCAGGCCGGCGGTCCTGGCGATCTCGATCGCCTTGGTCATGGTCGCGATCGCGTGCGGATATTCCGAGCGCGTGTAGATGTAGCCCTTGGTGGCGCCCACCGCGAGGCCGCAGATGGTCATGCCTTCGATCAGCACGAAGGGATCGCCTTCCATCAGCATGCGGTCGGCGAAGGTGCCGCTGTCGCCCTCGTCGGCGTTGCAGATGACGTATTTGCGGTCGGCCGCCGTCTGCGCCACGGTCTTCCACTTGATGCCGGTGGGGAAGCCGGCACCGCCGCGGCCGCGCAGGCCCGAGGTCGTGACCTCGGCGATGACGGCGTCGGGCGTCAGCGACAGGGCGCGGGTCAGGCCCTTGTAGCCGCCATGGACGCGGTAGTCGTGGAGCGACAGCGGATCGACGATGCCGCAGCGGGCGAAGGTGAGGCGGGTCTGCCGCTTCAGCCACGGGATCTCCTCGGTCAAGCCGAGCGACAATTTATGCGGCTTGTCGGCGATGAGGGCGTCGAGCAGCGAGGGGACGTCGTCCGTGGTCACCGGGCCGAAGCCGAAGCGGCCCTGCGCCGTCGCCAGTTCGACGAGAGGCTCCAGCCAGTACAACCCGCGAGATCCATTCCTCACGATCTGAATTTCGACACCCCGCTGCAGCGCTGCAGTGTGCAGCGCGTGCGCAACCTCGTCGGCGCCGACTGCGAGTGCGCCGGCATCACACGGGACAAATAGACGCAGGCTCATCGTTGGACCTCCGAAACCAGGGCGTCGATGCGCGCCTCGTCGAGGCGGCCGACCAGACGTCCATCGATCATGGCCGACGGCGCGGTCGCGCACAGGCCAAGGCAGTAGATCGGTTCCAGCGTCACGCGGTCGTCGGCCGTCGTGTTGCCGATGGCGATGCCGAGCTTCGCTTCGGCGCGGGCGGCGAGCGCATCGCCGCCGGCAGCCTGGCACGCCTCGGCGCGGCACAGCTTCAGCACGTGACGGCCGGCCTTCTTGGCGCGGAAATCATGGTAGAACGTGAATACGCCGTAAACCTCGGCGCGCGAGAGGTTCAGGGCCGAAGCGATCATCGGGATGGCATCCTCGGGCACGTAGCCGAATGCCTCCTGCAACGCATGGAGGATGGGCAAGGTTGCTCCCTCCAGCTTGCTATGTTCGGCGATGATTTCGGCGCCGCGCGCCGCGTCCCAAGTCTCGTACACCGGCGTCATCCTGATCCCGATTCATGCGTTGCGATCGTTTCGCATATCTGAATTGGAATTGCTCCAGATATCAATAAAGCAGTCCCGTGCTGCGATAGCGAAATGCAATCGAGAGCAATCGCTCAAAGTTGACTAAAAACGGGCGCTCGCGCGACCGGGGCGCGGCCGCGTTTTACCATGTCCGCGCCATCGTCGTCGTGGTAGGGTTTGGTCGTGGCCGGTGACGCCGGAAACGTGCAGGACCAGGCTGTTCAACCGCTGGAAGGCCGACCTCTTGATCGACAAGCTCGAACTGCTGTTGGCGCTGGCCAAGGAGCGTCATTTCGGCCGGGCGGCGGAGACGTGCGGCGTCACCCAGCCGACCATGTCGACCAGCATCAAGCAGCTCGAAGAGATCCTCGGGGTGATGCTGGTCCAGCGCGGCTCGCGGTTCCAGGGATTCACGCCGGAAGGCGAGCGCACGCTTGACTGGGCGCGCCGCATCGTCGGCGACTTCCGCGCGATGCGCCAGGAGATCAACGGGCTCAAGGACAAGCTGTCCGGGGAGATCCGCATTGCGGCGGTGCCGACCGTGCTGGGCATGGTGGCGTCGCTGACGACCCCGTTCCGCGCGCGTCATCCGGACGTGCGGTTCCGCATCATGTCGTGCACATCGGCGGACGTGCTCGGCCTGCTGGAGAACCTCGAGGTCGATGCCGGGCTGACCTACATCGAGAACGAGCCGATCGGCCGTGTCAGAACCATCCCGCTCTACAACGAGAGTTACCGGCTGCTGACTGCGCCGGACGGCATGTTCGGCGATCGCGAGCAGGTGACGTGGCAGGAGGTCGGACAGGTCCCGCTGTGCCTGCTGACGCCCGACATGCAGAACCGCCGCATCATCGACCGCGCGCTGCGCGCCGCCGGCAACGAGGTGACGCCGACGCTCACCTCGAATTCGCTGCTCGTGCTCTACACCCATGTGAAGACCGGACGCTGGGCCAGCGTCATGCCGGCCAAGCTCGCCGAGACGTTGGGCCTCGCCGACAAGGTGCGCTCGATCCCGATCATCGATCCCGTGATCAACTACCAGATTGGCCTCGTCATCCCGCAGCGCGACCCGATGACGCCGCTGATCGCCGCACTGGTCCAGATCGCCCGCGAGGTCGCGCCGAGTTTGCAGGTGTGAGGCGCGACCCTGGCGTTCCGAGAAGTCCGCGGCGCCGATGACGAGACCCGTCGGCCCTTTTTGCAAAGCCGTTCTTCGGATCGGCCGTGCTAGTGTGCGGCATGTGTGGAGACGTAACCTGAGCCTTCCTGGCGACCGAGGAGGCCGGCCACGAGGTTCAGTCCTGATGCGCTGCGAGCAGGGGCATCCCTCCACTCCGGCAACGAGACGCAGAAGATCGTCCCGCCGCCTGGAGCGGCCTCAAATTCGATGTTGCCTCCAAGCCGGATCATGATCTGTTTGGCGATGCTGAGGCCGAGTCCGATGCCGCCCTTCTCTCGATGATCCGTGGCGTCGATCTGGACGAATTTCTCGAAGATGCGTTCCTTGAATTCGGACGGAATGCCCTTGCCATGATCGCGCACGGCGATTTGAACGGTGCCGGCCCTGCGCGTCACGTTGACGTTCACCTCTGAGTCGGGCGGCGAGAACTTGATGGCGTTGGACAGCAGGTTGGTGATCACCTGGACCAGGCGGTCGGGATCGGCCATGACCATGGCACTGACCGCGCCGTCGTCCAGCACGAGCTTCACGCTCGCGCCGCGGGCCATCTCATGGCTTGCGTCGATGGACTGCTGGATCAATTGACGGACGTCGACCACGCCGAGCTCGAATACCATCGTGCCGGAATCGATCTTGTTGATGTCCAGGATGTCGTTGACGATCCGGACCAGCCGCTTGCAGTTCGCCAGTGCGATGCCCAGGAGTCGCGAGACCGGCGACGGCTGTGATTTGGCGATCATGCCGGTCACCAGGCCGATTGCGCCCGAGATGGCCGTCAGCGGGGTGCGCAATTCGTGGCTGACGGTCGCGATGAATTCATTGCGCAGCCGCTCCTCGCGCTCGACATTGTCGCGGAAGCGCGCGATGGCGCGGGCGACGATCCCGATCTCGTCTTGACGCTCGACCGCTTCGAACTTGACCGACATGTCACCCGAGGCCAGCCGGTTGGCGTCGGACACCAGTTCGGTGATGGGCCGGGTAATGCTCCGGATCACCGTCCAGAGCGCGGCGCCTACGCCGGCCAGCATCAGCAGAATGCTGATCGCCAAAGCGCGCAGTTTTCCGGTGGCATCCGCAACGATCGCGTGTGCGTCGTCTTTCACCTGCTTGGCGAGTTGGAGTTTGGCGGCCTTGATCAACTCGATGCGCGCGCTCGCCGCATCGAACCAGCGCATGGGCGTCACCGGCTGCGCCAGCGGCGCGCTCAGCGAACGACCGGCCAGCTCTCTCATGTCCTCGACGATCTTGCTCTCGTCTGCATTGGGAATCCGCGCGAGGGCTTCGCCAGCGGGCCCGCCGATGAGATTGGAGGCGAGCTTCATGAAGCCCTGTTGCCCGCCGCGAAAGCGCACAAACTCCTCGAAGGTCTTCGGTTCGAACTGTTGTGTCGCGAAGCCGCGCCCGCCGAAGGCCCGCTCCAGGCCGGCCTGTTCCTGCGATTCGGCCAGCGCGACGAGTCCAATCAGTTGACGCGTCGTCGCGCTGTTTTTCAGCGTGTACGCCACATGGTAGATGACGGCGGAAACGTCATCGACAATTCTGGCATAGCGTTCGACCGCCTCGATACCGTCAATGGAGCGCCGGTCGACGGCAAGGCGGAGCTCTGCGAGCGCCCGCTCCGCCCCGAGGCCGTTGCGAAGCGCGTTGATTTGTTCCGAGGAGGGCCTGAGCTCCTCGAGCGCCGCCACCTCCTGCTTGACGGACTGCAGCGCAAGGTCGGTCCTTCTGCGTTGCGCGAGCACGTTCTCTCGGGCGAGACTGCTTTCGGTCGACAGCGCGAGGAGGGTCAATCCTCGTTCGCGCTGAACGCTATCGACCAGCCCGGACACCAGCGGCATGGCTGCGCAGATTTGTCCGACCTCAAGCGCCTCGTCGCGCCCTCCGATCGCTTCGGCGAGGTTGGCCGCCGCAAGGAAGAGAAACGCGACGGTCGGAATGGCGCCGACGGCCGCGACGCGTATGCCGATCGAGTGGTTCGCCAGCAGTCTGAACATGCGGCCTGCCCGGTATGCAGTGTTCGAACCCTGCAGCCGATCTTCGTCGATCGGCCTATGGAACTTCGAAACAATGGGTTAATGCCGGGTGAAAGCTGCGTCGCGTGCAACTACGGCGTTTGACGCCGGCGCGATCGGTAAGGCAGGCGATGCACGGATGCGAATGGTTGCGACGCGGCGGCGGCCCGAGGCAACGTCCCGGTCCCGAAAGCCCCCCGCGGGCGGTCCCACGCGGCCGAAAGCGAAGCTGTCGCGCAACCGATACCGATCTCGCCGCGATCACGGTCGGGCTTGGACGCGCAGCTCGTACTGTTCGGCGTGCGGTTCAAAGCGACTGAGCAGCTGGCGCGCGGCCGGCGGCACGACGGCTTCCTTGGACGGCCCGGCGAAACGGACGACAGCGTCGTCGTCGATGAAAGTCATGATTGTCACGAACTCGGTTTCGGTCTCCAACCGTCGGCGCAGCAGCTCGATGCCGAGGAAGCCGGGAATGGCGTGATCCTTGATCCCGGGAAAGATCGTCGACCGCAGCAGCTCCTCATAGGCATCGGCATTCGCCGGCGTGGTCCAGCCGCGCCAGATACGCTTGAGCATCATTGGGTCCCCTTCGGGTGAGATGGTCACCCCTGGGGTGTTGCACAGCCCTGCGGTCCGGGACTTGCTCAAAATTGCGATTCTGCGGCGACGGTCAAAGAAGCGCGCCGTCAATATGCCGCGAACGTGTCGCGCATGATCTTCTCCTCCTGCCGGATGCGCAGCGTCAGCGGCACGGCATAGATGATCAGTCCGACGACCAACGTGACATAGGCGTGCAGGGTCAGCGCATAGCCGATCAGTTCGGGCAGAATGTTGAGGAAGTAATTCGGATGGCGGACGATCCGGAACAGCGGGTGCGTCACCAGGGCATGGTCGCGCGCGATCATCAGCTTGACCGTCCAGAACCGGCCCAGCAGTTGCGACACCACCAGCAGCATCACTGCGCCAAACAGGTAGATCACGAATCCGGTGATGCTGACGGCGTCGAACGGAGCATCGCGAACGATGCCCTCGGCCGTCGCGGTGAGATAGAAGGCGACATGGGCGATCGCGAGCCAGCGCGACACCGAGGCGCCGTATTCGGTCGCGCCGTCGGCGCGCAGCCGCTTCTCGTTGCGGATGGAGACAGCGAGCATGGCGAAGCGGTAGGCAAAGGCGACGACGATGAAGGCGATGATCACGCGCAAGGTCCTTATCATGAACTGTAGATAGATACCCATAGCCTGTGTCGTCGCGCTGATGAAAGCAGGTTGTTGATTTGGCCGACGAGGCTGGGCAAGAATTCCGGGCTTTTCCGTTGAGCTGCGTGTACGATTTGTCACATCATGAATCGAACTTT
>NZ_JBNPVB010000026.1:0-90066 GCF_051168495.1 Bradyrhizobium oligotrophicum
GACTCTCCGAGGGTTCGAGTGTGGAAACCCAAACCTATCGGAAGGGCTCGCTCACCGCTCCCCCATGGAATCTACGCCGCCCTACTCCGCCGCCATCTGGCGCGGCGCGGGCGGGGGATTGGCAAGGTCGGCGGCGAGCTGGGCGTAGCGGGCCTTCGCATCGTTGACCGCCTTCTCCTTGACCGGGCCGTAGCCGCGGATGCGGTCGGGCAGCGACAAGAGCTCGACGGCGATCTCGACATTGGCCGGTGACAAGAGGCCCAGCACGGTTGCGACATCCTTCTCGTAGCCGGCGATCAGGTCGCGCTCCATCTTGCGCTCGGCGGCGTAGCCAAAGATGTCGAGCGGCGTGCCGCGCAGGCCCTTCAGCTTTGCCAGCAGCCGGAACATCTTCATCATGCCCGGCCCGAAGCTGCGCTTCTTCGGCCGGCCCTGGGCATCGACGCCGGACTTCAGAATCGGCGGTGCCAGGTTGAAGCTGATCTTGTAATCACCCTCGAACGCGTCATGCAGCTGCTTCTCGAAGCTGCCGTCAGCGAACAGACGCGCCACTTCGTATTCGTCCTTGTAGGCCAGCAGCTTGGCGTAGTTGATGGCGACCGCACGCGACAGCGCCTCGCCGTAGCCGCCCTGATTCGCGGCGTCGCGGACCTGATCGACCAGCTTGCGGTAGCGCTTGGCGAGCCGCGCGTTCTGGTAGCCGGTGAGAAAGGCCGTGCGGTGGGCGATGATCTCGTCGAGCGTCATCGCCTCCAGCGATTTCGGCGCCACCGCCTCGTCCTTGCCGGTCATCATGTCGGCGAGCCGCTCTGGGTTGACCACCGCGAGGCGGCCGAGCCGGAACGCCTCGGTATTCATCTTGACCGCAACGCCGTTGATCGCGATCGCCTTCTCGATCGCTTCCGCCGAGAGCGGCAACAAGCCCTTCTGATAGGCATACCCCATCATCATCATGTTGGTGGCGATGGAATCGCCGAGCAGCGCCTCGGCCGGCTTGGTGAAATCGAGGAAGCTCGACTCCTTGTGCAGCGCGGTTTCCAGGAGACCCGTCACCTTGCGATTCTGGAAGTTGAAGTCGCGGTTGAGCACGAAATCGGCGGTCGGGATCAGATGGCTGTTGATGACACCATGGGTGCGCGCGCTGTCGCACAGCGTGATCGTCTCCTTCGCGCCCGCCACCACCTCGTCGGCGGCGATGACGAGATCGGCGGTGCCGGTGACGATGCGCGAGCAGGTCACGTCGGCGGTGTTCTCGGAGAGACGGACGTGGCTGAGCACCGCGCCGCCCTTCTGGGCGAGGCCGGACATGTCCAGGATCATCGAGGCCTTGCCCTCGATATGCGCGGCCATGCCGAGCAGCGCGCCGATCGTCAGCACGCCGGTGCCGCCGACGCCGCCGACGGCGACATTGTAGGGCCGGTCCAGCGACGGCTTGGTCAAGGGCTCAGGCATCTCGCCGATGTCGCCGAGCTCGGCCGGCGCGCGCGAGCGCGGCTTGCCGCCGTCGATCGTGACGAAGGACGGGCAGAAGCCCTTCACGCAGGAATAGTCCTTGTTGCAGGAGGACTGGTTGATGACGCGCTTGCGCCCGAGTTCGGTCTCCAGCGGCTCGACCGAGATGCAGTTCGACTGCACCGAGCAATCGCCGCAGCCCTCGCAGACGGCCGGGTTGATGAAGACACGACGCTGCGGATCCTCCATCGTGCCGCGCTTGCGGCGGCGGCGCTTCTCGGCGGCGCAGGTCTGCACGAACACGATTGCCGACGCGCCCTTGGTCTCGCGCAGCGTCTTCATGACGTTCTCGAGCTCGTCGCGATGCGCCAGCTTGACGCCGGGCGCGATGCTGTCGGCCGGATAGGCGTCGGGATTTTCCGAGACCAGGTAGATCTCGCGGATGCCCTCGGCGTGGAGCTGGAAGGTGATCTGCTGCGGCGACAGATCGCCGTCATGGCGCTGGCCGCCGGTCATCGCGACGGCGTCGTTGTAGAGGATCTTGTAGGTGATGTTGGCCTTGGAGGCGATCGCCTGACGGATCGCGAGGCTGCCGGAGTGGAAATAGGTGCCGTCGCCGAGATTGGCGAAGATGTGCTTCTCGTCGGTGAACGGCGCGATGCCGACCCACGGCACGCCCTCGCCGCCCATATGCGTGAACGTCTCGGTATTGCGGTTCATCCACAGCGTCATGAAGTGGCAGCCGATGCCGGCCAGCGCGCGGCTGCCCTCGGGCACCTTGGTCGAGGTGTTGTGCGGACAGCCCGAGCAGAAATACGGCGTGCGCGCCACCGGCGAGATCAGCTGCATCTGCGAGGCGTCGCGGCCGTTGAACCAGTCGGCCTTGGCGCGCAGCATCGCCTTGATCTCGGGATTGAGGTCGAGCCGCAGCAGCCGCTCGGTCAGCGACGACGCGAGCGAGGCGACGGAGAGTTCGGTCGCGAACGGCAGGAAGCGCTTGTCGTGCTCGTCCATCTTGCCGACGATGCGCGGGCGGACGTCGTCCCGCCAGTTGAACAGTTCCTGCTTGACCTGGTTCTCGACGATCTCGCGCCGCTCCTCGATGATGAAGATCTCCTCGAGGCCGACCGCGAACTGCCGCACGCCTTCCGGCTCCAGCGGCCAGGGCATGCCGATCTTGTAGAGCCGCAGCCCGATCTTGGCGGCGACCTCCTCGGTGACCCCGAGTTCGCGCAGCGCCTGGCGGATGTCCTCGTAGCTCTTGCCCGACGCCATGATGCCGTAGCGGGCGTTCGGCGAGTCCATCGTGATGCGGTTGACCTTGTTGGCGCGGGCAAAGGCGATCGCGGCAAAGCCCTTGTAGTCCTGCAGCCGGCGGTCCTGGTCGAAGCGGTCGTCGGGCCAGCGCAGATTGAGACCGCCCGGCGGCATCTCGAAATCAGTGGGGATGACGAACGGCGTCATCTCGTCGTTGAGGTTGATCTCGGCGGTGGTCTCCACCGTCTCGGTGATCACCTTCATGCCGACCCAGCAGCCGGAATAGCGCGACATCGCAATCCCGAGCAGGCCCATCTCGATCATCTCGTGGATCGACGAGGGATAGAGATACGGCATCAGCGCCGACATGAAGGCATGGTCGGACTGGTGCGGCACGGTGGAGGATTTGGCACCGTGGTCGTCGCCAGCGAGGCACAGCACGCCGCCGTTCTTGGCCGAGCCGGCGGCATTGCCGTGGCGGAAGACATCGCCGCAACGGTCGACGCCGGGGCCCTTGCCATACCAGATGCCGACCACGCCGTCATACTTGCCGCCGGGCGACAGTGCGAGCTGCTGCGAGCCCCAGATCGCGGTCGCCGCGAGATCCTCGTTCACGCCGGGCTGAAACTTGATGTTGTACTGCTCGAGATGCTTGCGGGCGGAGAACAACTGCTGATCGTAGCCGCCGAGCGGCGAGCCGCGATAGCCGGAGATGAAGCCGGCGGTGTTGAGGCCGGCGGCGCGGTCGCGCCGGATCTGGGCCATCGGCAGCCGCACCAGGGCCTGGATGCCGGTCAGGAAGATGTGGCCGGTATCAGCGGTGTATTTCTGGTCGAGATTGATCTCGCTCTCGTTGATGCCCATTCCGCCCTCTTGCCGTGCTTTTTCGGGGTGCGCGCCGACCCGCTCGATGCGGGAAGCGCGCGATCTGCCAATGATTTAAGTCTGCTTTTCAAGAATGCGCATCACAAATCTCGCGGCCGCAGGGCAGCCCCGCGAAATCGCAATTTCGTGGCGGCCAATGCCTGCGGCTTTGCGGTTTGTGTCGGAAACGGCCGCCGCTGCGAAATGGGATGATAGCCAGCATGGCTTGGCGTGGCTCTCGAACAGTTACCGAATCGTTGCTGCACGACGTCCGCCCGGCGAACGATCCATTGTGCACTGCGACGTGGGTCAACCCTTGCCCTCTTCGGTGAAGACGAACCGCGGCATGTTCCATTTGTAGCGGATCGCGAGCAGCCGGAACGACAGGCCGAAGGCGAAGGTCAGCGCCGTCAGCACGCCGCTGCCGAGGCCGAGCATCAGCCCCGTCGCATAGATCAGTCCGGTCAGCAGCGACACGCTGGCGTAGAGCTCAGCGCGAAACAACAGCGGCACGTCGTTGCAGAGGATGTCGCGCAGCACACCGCCAGCGCAGCCCGTGACCATCCCGGCGACGATGACGATGCCGAACGGCACGTTCATCTGCCAGGCGATCTCGCAGCCTGCTATCGTGAACACGACGAGGCCGATGGCATCGAGCACGAGGAACGCCGTCGTCAGCCGGTGCACCAGACGCGCCATCGCGATGGTGACGAACGGCGCGAGCAAGGTCAGCAGCAGGTAGGATGGCCGCTCGACCCAGGCGAGCGGATAGTGTCCGAGCAGCACGTCGCGCAGGGTGCCGCCGCCGAGCGCGGTGATGGCGCCGAGCAGGCAGACGCCCATCCAATCCATGCTGCGACGTCCTGCCGCAAGCGCAGCGGTCATCGCCTGGGCTGCCAATGCGAGCCACGACAACAGATGCAACACGCTGTCCGTCGGCGGCAAGTTCCACATCAGGAGGGCTCCAGAAGGACAATGCGAATCATCGTGCGTGAGGAACCTTAGCGCGGCGTTCAGCCGTGCCGATCGGGATTTGCAAAGGTTTTGCGGAACGGCCCGCGGCTCCCCTTGTTGTCAGACGACAATCACGACGAGGAGGATGAGATGGCCAACGAACGGCTTCCCAACGAACGTTATCCCGACGGCATGAACCGTCCTGACATGTCCACACATCCCGACAGCACCGGCGCCGGAATGACCGGAACGGAGTACGAGCGCACGCCGCCATTGGACAGCCGCCTGCAGCCGGATCTCGAGCCGACGACCGCGCCATCCTCGACCGGCCGCATCGCGGCCTATGCCCTGGGCATTGCGCTGCTGCTGGGCGCCGTGTTCTACGGGCTGAACAACATGTCGGTGCGCAACGATCAGGCGACCACGACGCCGACGTCGCAATCCGCGTCCAACCCCAACGGTAGCACGTCCAACAGTTCGCCCGGCGTGACCACCGGTGCCGCGGGTGATCGGACGACGCCGCCGGCCGCCCCGAACGGCCCAACCAACAACGCCAAGTAATTTCACGGCCGGCAACCGAGTATCGCCGTCAGGTGGCGGGTGAGCGATCACCCGCCATGTTTTTTTCAATTATAGGGATTGATCCTCATTTCGAGTCGAAAGAGCAGACTGGGAACCTTTCCGTGGAACCATAACGTCGCGAGCCGATTGGCTCACCAGTGTTGCCACGAAAAGGAGGCATCTGATGAAGGCTCTCTCCATCGCTCTCGTAGCGGCAGCAAGCACATTGGGAGTGACCGCCGCTTCGGCTGCTCCCGTCTCGCCGAACGTCTCGATGGTCCCGCAACGGGACGTTCAGAACGTTCGCATGATGTGCAACGAGGACGGCCGATGCTGGCGCGAGCGCCGCGAACGCCGTGTCATCATCGAGGGCGAAGGTCGCGGCCCGCGCGACCGCTACATCGAGCGGCGCGGCTACGAAGACCGCGGCGGCGTCGGCATCCGTGCGCCCGGCGTGAGCGTGGGTATCGGAACGGGCCGCTACTGAGCGGTTAAAGCGCATTCTCCTGAAAAGCCGCGGCATCGTCCGCGGCTTTTTTTCGCTGCTACACGCGACCGAGGGTTCAACCGACCGGGCCGCGCTCGGCAATCTCATCCAAAAACCTTGTTGAGCTCACCGCCGGGATAGCCGCCGGCCAACTCGGCGAAGGTGCCCTGCTCGGCCATCTCCTTGGCGGCCCGCATGAAGCCCGCCCAAGCCATCCGCGCCAGCGATCCACCGACGCTGATGCGGCGGACGCCGAGTTCGGCTGCTTGCGCCAGCGAGAGACCGGAGGCACCGATCAGCAGGTTGACCGGCTTGGGAGCCACCGCTTTCACCACTGCCGCGATCTCCTCGGTCGTCTTGATCCCCGGCGCGTAGAGGCAATCCGCGCCAGCCTCGGCATAGGCCGCAAGACGCTCGGTCACGAGAGCGAGGTCGGGCTTGCCCCAGAGAAACGCCTCGCAGCGGCCGGTGAGCAGCACATCACCGCCGGTCGCATCGATCGCCTGCCGTGCCGCGCGGATTCGCGCGACGGCAAGCCCCTGCTCATACAGCGGGTCCGCTTTGTCGCCGGTCGAATCCTCGATCGATAGCCCCGCCACGCCGGTTGCGACCGCGCGCGTGACATTCGCCGCGACACCTTCCGGCGCATCGGCGAAGCCGCCCTCGAAATCGGCATTGACCGGAATATCGACGGCAGCGCACAGCGCCGTCAGATGACCCAGCACCTCATCCAGTTCGACCCTGGTGTCCGCCTTGCCGACCGACCAGGCGAAGCCGGCGCTGGTCGAGGCGATCGCCTTGAAGCCGAGTTGTTGCAGCATCTTCGCCGTGCCGACGTCGAACGGGTTGGGCAGCACGAAGCAGCCCGTCTCGTGCAGCCTGCGAAATGCCGCGCGCTTGTCCGCAATCGTCACCGTCATGTCATCCTCCCATGCGTCTTTCGTTGCACCAGCATAAGGGGATGATCATTGCGCCGCCACGAGCTTGCGCAAGAATGTTCGCTCTTCGCCCAGAATGAATCTGTGCTCCTCCGCCAACGCGAAGTTCGCACGTCCCTCCGCATCCGCGCGCAAGGCCGCGCGGTAGCGCTCGTAAGCCGCAAGACTGTCGAAGGAAATCAGGCCATGGGCGACGTCGTTGGTGCCCTCATGCGGCATGAAATAACCGATCAGGTCGCCGCCACAACGGGGAATGATCGATTGCCACCTTTGCGAGTAAATCTCGAACAACTCGCGCTTGAAGGCGTCGATGCGATAGCGGATGAAGACGGTGATGGCCATGACAACCTCTCGTTTATTTGATATCGTTGGTTCTAGCCGCTTGCCCGACGGGAATGCTTCGGTTAGCATCGAAGTATGAAATCAGGCCCAGACATTGCGATGGTGGCCGCGCTGGTCGGCGATCCCGCCCGCGCCAACATGCTGACCGCCCTGCTGTCCGGCCGCGCGCTGACCGCGACCGAACTCGCCCAGGAGGCGGGCGTAACGCCGCAGACCGCGAGCTCGCATCTTTCCAAGCTCGAAGGCGGCGGCCTGGTCGAGCCGGAGAAACAGGGCCGCCATCGCTACTACCGGCTCGCCGATCCCGACGTCGCCGACGTCCTGGAGAAGCTCGCCGGCCTGGCCGAACGAGCCGGCCACATGCGCGTGCGCACCGGCCCGAAGGAGCCGGAGCTGCGCCGCGCGCGGATCTGCTACGACCATCTCGCCGGCGACCTCGGCGTACAGATGCTCGACGGCATGGTCCGGCAGAAGCTGGTGCGCCGGCGCAAGCAGGAGATCATCCTCACCGAGAGTGGTGAACACTTCCTGGCGCGGCATTTGCGGATTTCGCCGGAGATGCTGGCTCATCCGCGCCGCCCGGTGTGCAAGGCCTGCCTCGACTGGAGCGCACGGCGGCATCACCTGGCGGGCACGCTGGGCGCGGCCCTGATGAAGCGCTTCACCGAACTGAAATGGGCGGCGCGCGACCCGGCGCCCGGCAGCCGCGTGGTGAATTTCAGCCGCGCCGGCGAGAAGCATTTCGCAGCTCTGTTCGGGCCCGCCGGCGAGTGACGATCACGCGTGGTTTATCGCAACACCGTGTTGTTGTGTTGCGACCCAAGTGAACGCATGCGACGGCGAGACGGTTGACGACCACCCCGGTCGTGCGTCCGTCCCGGAGTTTGAATGTTCCGTTTTCCCGTCGCGATTCCCGTCGCACTCTGCACTGTCCTGCTCGCCCTCACGCCGGCCGCCGCCACGGCGGCGGATGCGCCGCGCGAGCCCTATGGCATCAATCTCGAGGGCTTGTCCTATCCCTATCCCGTCGGCCTGCTGCCGCTGGTCAATGACGGCGAGCAGCTGCGCATGGCCTACATGGACGTGGCGCCGGCGCAGCCGAACGGCCGCACCGTGCTGCTGCTGCACGGCCGCAACTTCCCCTCGAGCTACTGGGCGCCGGTCATCAAGACGCTCACCGGCGCCGGCTTCCGCGTCGTCGTGCCCGACCAGATCGGCTTCGGCAAATCATCCAAGCCGTCCGGCGAATTGCATTTCGACACGCTGGCGCGCAACACGATGGCGCTGCTCGATCACCTCGGCATCGCCAAAGCCGATGTCGTGGCGCATTCGATGGGCGGCATGCTCGCCGTCCGCATCGCCCGCGCCGCTCCCGACCGCGTCGCACATCTCGTGCTGACCGCCCCCATCGGACTGGAGGACTACCGCTTCTACGTCCCGCCGATCCCCTCCGACAAGATCATCGAGAGCGAGGACCGGCTCACCGCGGACGGCTATCGCAAGCAGTTGGAGACCAACTACGCACTGAAGCTGCCGCCCGAGCAGGTGACGCCGTTCATCGATGCCCGCTTCAACCTCAAAGACAGCGCCGACTATCCGCGCTGGCTGCGCGCCTTCGTCAGTTCCTACCAGATGATCTATCGCGAACCCGTCGTGCACGAGATCCCGCTGCTGACGCAGCCGACGCTGTTCATCATGGGCGCCGACGATCACAATGCGCCGGGACGGCCGAATGCGCCGGACGCCCTGAAAGCGAAGATGGGCCAGAACGCGGAGCTTGCGAGGACTCTCGCCGGTCGAATGCGCGATGGGCGCACCGAGGTGATCGCCAATGCGGGCCACCTCGTCTTCCTCGAGGCACCCGACAGATACGACGCGCTGCTGCTGGACTTCCTGGGCAAGTAATCGAGACCGGCAGGGGCAGAGCGAAGCCTCCGTCCCTGCCGGCATGCGTCGAGGTTTACCGGTTGCGGAAGCAGCGCTTGCCGTAGGGGCCGGTGTGCCAGCCCGGAGGACAATTGTAGAGCGGCCGACAGGCGCCGCGGGGACCGCGGTGGAAGCCGGGACCGCAACCTTGCGCCACCAGAATGATCTCCGCAGACGAAGCGCCCTGCACGACCGCCGGCATGACAGGTGCGAGCGGCGCAGCCTGTGCAGTTGGAAGGCTGAACAGGCCGAGACCGAGTGCAATAGCAGAAGCAGCAAGCATCTTCATCGCAATATCCGTCCTCTCAATGCATCGCAGCGCGACATTTCAACGATCGTGTGGCGGTGATTTCACGCACATGCCGCCGTGGATCACCAATAGTGACGGCGGTGCCAACGACGGCGCCAGTGCCGGTGATGATGACGCCAACCCCAATGGCGGCGATGCCGGCCCCAATGATGGCCGTGGCCATGATGATGGCCATGGTGATGTCCGTGATGCCCCCAGCGCACCTGCTCCGGAGCGAGCCGATCGGCCTCGTCCTGAGAGCCGATCGCGCGCTCGATGTTCGGATCCGTTGCTGAAGGCATGGCGTCGTTCAACGGTGATGGCGCGAGCGGCGCGGCAACGGCGGCCGCGGTGCGGACCACCGCGCCCGCAGCGGCTACGCAGCCGAGTCCCAACGCCAGCTTGAGAAAGTTCCGTCGTTCCATTGCGCCTCTCCGTGATCGATGAGTCAGAGCATGGAGAAGTATTGGGCGTATCACCTGAACGTGAGCTGAACTGCAGGCGCGATGGCGTCGCCACGCTTTCGTCACCATTAGTCCGAGGCGCGGTTCAGCCCTCGACCGTCTGCGCCAGAACGAAGCTCTCGCGCGTCCGGGTGACCTCGGGCCAGTCGCGATTGAAATCGGCGATCAGCCCGCTTCATCTCATCGCCGCCGACAGCGCGCTCCATCGCGGCGACGTCGTCGAACTGATACATCGCTGATGCACAGCAGGATCGGCGAGGCTCCACACGCGCCACGCCTTGCGGACGCCGAAGCTTGCGATCGCATCGGGCAAATGAACGTCGCGATACCACCGATCGAACGCCTCGCGCCGCGAGGGATCGGCGACGATGGCGCGCACGACGAAGAGGGCTGACGGCATGAGATCCTCCGGACAGTGTCCGGAAGCTTACCTGCAACTCTCCCTCAACGAAATCCCGCAGCCAGCGATACCACCTGCCCGTCGAGCCCGTTGAAGCCGTGATGACCGCGCGCCTGGCACGGATCGCCCTGCTCTTCGCCGCCGGACAGCCACTTGACGCGCGCGCGGCCGCCCGACCACTTGATGAAGGGATCGACGCCCGCCGGCAGCGTGAACTTGCAGCCGTCATTGGTGTGATGAATGACCAGGGTCCGCGGCAGCGCCGAGGGCGAGCCGAGAATCGACATCACGTTGGACGAACTGCCGGACTCCGGGCTCAGAAAGCCCGAGGTCAGCACCAGCGCATCCGGCCGCGCGCCGCGAGCGATCCCTTCCGCCGCGCGCAACGTGCCTCGGCTGGTGCCGATCACCGTCACGGGCCGTTTGATCGCGGCCATGGTGTCGACCGCAGCCTTCAGGTCGGTGTTGGTGTCCGCCACCATCACCGCCAAACCGCGCGCCGCATAGGCGTTGCGCGTGCGCACCAGCTGGTTGCCCAGCAGGCCGTGGATGTCGCCGTGATCACCGACGTTGATCGCCCCATCGCCGCCCGGCAGCAGGATGACGCTGGCGCGCACCGCGGCCGGCCGGATCAGCGCCACCCGAGAGCCGCCGACCGAAATGGTCTCGTCGGCAGCCACCGCGGCGGTCGCGGCGACCAGTAGCAGCGTTGCGAGGCAGAGACGGCGGACCGGGAAACGAAGGCCGCGCGAAGTCTTGGTCGTCGAAGTCTTGGTCGTCGAGATCTTGGTCGTCGAGATCTTGGTCGTTGAAGTCTTGATCGTTGAAGTCTTGGTCATTGAAACCTCCCAACGCCGACTCGCTCGGCTGTCGAGAGCATATTGAAATACAACGAGGCCCGGAGTGCCTAGGAGTCCGGGCCTCGTCACCTTGCGACCTCGCGCGCGCGAAGCCGTTCGGTATCTGCTTCAGCTATTGGATTGCATTCGTTTTGGCGTTGACATGGCGCAAACCATTGCACCCTCAAATCGCAATCTCAGTATGACGACGGGTACCCTCAATAGCAGCGCGTGATGGTAACGGTATGCTCGCCGCCGCGGCGACCGGGCACCGTGACGCTCTGCACCGGACAGCTCGACACATAAGGCCGGTCGGACGGAACCACGTTCGGCGGATAGCGGTGCGCCCAGTCCCAGGGCACGTCGTAGGTATAGGTGTAACGCACGTCGGCCGAGGTCCGCTCCGGGATCTGCTGCGGCACGGGCTCGCCGGGGCCGCCATAGGCAAAAGCGCCGGCGGCCGGGAGGTAGGAACGATAGCCAAGACGGTGATGGCGAATGAAGGGCCGCGCGCCGGGCGCGGGCGCAACGACCGCACTCGGGCCTGCGGGAGCGGCGGCCACTGCGGCACCGGACCCAGCCGATGCGGGCCCGGCGGAGAGCATCAGCGCGGCAGCCCCTGCGCAGGCGACCAAAATTCCGGACGTCCGAAATGCCGATGTTCGATCAGTCATGATACGCAACCCACCTCTGCTCGCCCACCCGCCTACCTATTAAAGCTAGGCCAGCGGCCCAGTTCCCGCAAACCCATCCTTAAAGATTAGTTAAGCCGTAAGCTTAACGCCAGCGCCGGCGGAAGTGCCAGATTGCCGCGGCGGCCGGCCCCGATGCCGGCGCTCGTCCTCTCACAGTGGCAGGTTGTCGTGCTTCTTGGCCGGCATCTCCATCTTCTTGTCGCGCAGCATCGCCAGCGCCCGCACGATGCGGCGGCGGGTGGAGTGCGGCATGATGACGTCGTCGATATAGCCGCGCTCGGCGGCGATGAACGGCGACAGGAAGCGGTCCTCATATTCCTTGGTGCGCGCGGCGATCTTCTCCGGGTCCGCCATGTCGGCGCGGAAGATGATCTCGACCGCGCCCTTGGCGCCCATGACCGCGATCTGCGCCGTCGGCCAGGCGTAGTTCATGTCGGCGCCGATCTCCTTGGAAGCCATGACGTCGAAGGCGCCACCATAGGCCTTGCGCGTGATGACGGTGACGAGCGGCACGGTGCACTGCGAATACGCGAACAAGAGCTTGGCGCCGTGCTTGATCAGCCCGCCATATTCCTGCGCGGTGCCCGGCAGGAAGCCCGGCACGTCGACGAAGGTGACGATCGGGATGTTGAAGGCATCGCAGAACCGGACGAAGCGCGCCGCCTTGCGCGAGGCATCCGAGTCGAGCACGCCGGCCAGCACCATCGGCTGATTGGCGACGAAGCCGACGGTGCGGCCGGCGATGCGGCCGAAGCCGGTGACGATGTTCTTGGCGAAGCCTTCCGCGATCTCGAAGAAGTCGCCCTCGTCGACGACCTTCAGGATCAGCTCCTTCATGTCGTAGGGCTTGTTCGGATTGTCGGGGATCAACGTGTCGAGCGACATGTCGACGCGCTCGATGTCGTCGAAGCTCGGCCATTCCGGCACGCCGTCGGTGTTGTTCGACGGCAGGAAGTCGATCAGCCGGCGCATCTGCAGCAAGGTCTCGACGTCGTTGTCGAACGCGCCGTCGGCGATCGAGGAGCGCGTCGCATGCACCGAGGCGCCGCCGAGCTCTTCCGCCGTGACGACCTCATTGGTGACGGTCTTCACGACATCCGGGCCGGTCACGAACATGTAGCTGGTGTTCTTCACCATGAAGATGAAGTCGGTCATGGCCGGCGAATAGACGTCGCCGCCGGCGCAGGGGCCCATGATGACCGAGATCTGCGGGATCACGCCCGACGCCAGCACGTTGCGGCGGAAGACGTAGGAATAACCTGCCAGCGCCGCGACGCCTTCCTGGATGCGGGCGCCGCCGGCGTCATAGAGACCGATGATCGGCGCGCGCGCCTTCATCGCCATGTCCTGCAGCTTGGTGATCTTGAGCGCGTGGGTTTCGGACAGCGAGCCGCCGAACACGGTGAAATCCTTGGCGAAGACGAAGGTCTTGCGGCCGTTGACGGTGCCCCAGCCGGTGACGACGCCGTCGCCGGGGATTTTGTTCTTTTCCATCCCGAACTCGGTCGAGCGGTGCTCGACGAACATGTCGAACTCCTCGAACGAGCCCTTGTCGAGCAGCAGCTCGATGCGCTCGCGGGCGGTCAGCTTGCCGCGCGCATGCTGCGCCTCGATGCGCTTCTCGCCGCCGCCGAGCTTGGCGCCCGCACGCCGTTCTTCGAGGGTGTCCAGGATGTCCTTCATGCGCTTCCCGCCCGTTCCGTCTCTCGTGACCGTTGGCGGCCTTCTAACACGGCTGTTTCGCAACGGAAAAGCCGCTTTCGGCCCCGATCGGCAGTCCTCCCACACCTCGGAATTGGCTGGAGAATCATGGATTTGGTCATGTTTCCGGCGTCCCTATCCCTCTTGCGAAACGACCCGCCCCGACCGATGGTGCGCACCATCAGCTTCATTCCCAAGGGATTCGTGATGTCCATCGACACCAGCGCCGCCACCGACCGCCTGATGCGTCTTCTTGCCGTGGAGGGCGTCAGCGGACGGGAGAAGGCGATCGGGCGCGAGCTCACGGCGGCGCTGAAGCAGGCAGGCGTGCCGGCCAAGGCGATGCGGCTCGACGACGCCAACACGCGCATTCCGCTGCCGACCGAGACCGGCAACCTCATCGTCGACCTGCCCGGCCGCGGCACCAAGCACAACCAGCCGCGGCTCATGTTCATGACCCACATGGACACGGTGCCGCTGTGCGCCGGCGCGCAGCCGAAGATCTCCGGCCGCAAGATCGTCAACCAGGCCAAGACCGCGCTCGGCGGCGACAACCGCTGCGGCTGCGGCATCCTCGTGACCTTGGCGGCCGAGCTGACCCGACTGAAGCTCGATCATCCGCCGATCACGCTGCTGTTCTGCGTGCGCGAGGAGACCGGGCTGTGGGGCGCGCGCCACGTCAGGACCGACGACCTCGGCAACCCCGAGATGGCCTTCAACTTCGACGGCAGCTCCGCCTCGGGCGTCACCATCGGCGCGGTCGGCGCCGATCGCTGGCAGGTCGAGATCTTCGGCCGCGCCTCGCATGCCGGCGTCGCGCCCGAACGCGGCATCAGCGCGACCATGATCCTGGCGCTCGCCCTGGCCGAGGTGAAGGCCGGCGGCTGGTTCGGCAAGGTGGTGAAGGGCAAGGGCAAGGACGCCAGACAGGGCACCAGCAATGTCGGCCCGGTCACCGGCGGCGAGGGCCGCCCTGCGGGCGACGCCACCAACGTCGTCACCGACTACGTCCATGTCCGCGGCGAGAGCCGCAGCCACGATGCCAAGTTCGTCCGTGAGATCACCAAGGCCTACAAGGCGGCGTTCGAGACTGCCGCCAAGCGCGTCACCAACAGCGACGGCAAATCGGGGCGCGTCAAGTTCACGGCCGAAACCGACTATCACCCGTTCCGGATGAAAGAGACCCTGCCCGTCGTCAAGCGCGCCACCGCCGCCGTCTCCGACATCGGCGCGACGCCGACCTTGCGCGCCGGCAATGGCGGGCTGGATGCGAACTGGATGGTCCGCCACGGCGTCCCGACCGTGACCTTCGGCACCGGCCAGAACGAGCCGCACACGATCGACGAGTGGATCAGCCTCGACGAATATGACCGCGCCTGCGCGCTCGCGCTGCGGTTGGCGACGATGGGGTGAGTGCGCCGAGTCCGTGAGGCTGAAGACCTGCTCGTTGCCGTGGCCCGTTCGCGCGCGATGACGGGATGACAGGCCTGTCGGTCGTCTGAACGGGTCAAGCTGCAAAGACATGAATTCGCGATCTCGCGGCGGATGGCACCCGAGTCTCGTTGTCAGTTGACCTCTCCTTCGAAGAAGAGGCGCAGGGAAGACCGGGTATCGACTGATACAAGCGGTCCGCGTGCAGCAAATAAGCACGCGGCAGAACCACAGGTTCAGCCCAATATCCGGCCTTCCCTGCGCGACGGTTTTGCGGGTTATGGGCGCTCTCCCCGGGGATCGGCTGTCTTGCCCCCGTCACCAGCGGATCATCATCACCACCGGCTTGGCATCAGCACCGCGATGCCAGGACCACACCACTTCACCGTCGCATCGCTCCGTTCGTCGGCGCGGGCTTTGACACCCGGCTGCAGAGCAACACGCCCATCGCTTCCCCTGCTCGACGCTCGTGACGATCGCGAAACGTCCCTCTTCAGCGAGCCGGGATGCGCTGAAATGTGGAGGTGATTTGCCCGACGGTGCAAGGGATTAGTTTGCGACAAACTGGCACGACGGGCAGTTCGTGCATGTGCGGCATGCAGGAATTGCCCGTCGTGCAGATGGTCATGCCGACGATGGGCGGCGGAGCCTGCGACAGCAAGCGCACCGTGATCGGCTCCCGGCCAAATGAACCAAATTCCCCATCCTGGGTTTATGTCCCAACTACCATGGCCCATCTCGTTCAGTGGAGGAGCGATCCATGACCGTACGCAAATTCGCCGTGACCGATGCGTCGTTCGAGCGTTCGCCCGGACAGGATGGCGAGGTGTTCGCGGCCAATGTCGTCGACCAGCGTCACGGCGCACCGATCAGCATCGGCTTTGGCCGCTATGGGCCGAACCAGAGCCTCGTCGAGACGATCGCGGTCGACGATGTCATGGTGGTCCTCCAGGAACAATTGTCGGTCTCGGCAGAAGGCAGCACGGTCACGGCGAGCCCGGGCGAACTCGTCCACATGCCCAAGGGCTCCGAGATCACCATTCGCTCGCATGATGAAGGCGCAGTGACGGCCTACGTGACATATCCGCATTGGCAGGACGAGCGGTGATGGTGAGACGGACGCGGTCTTCGGCGCGATGACACCCTGCTGAAGATGAAGCCGCCAAAGTAGTTCGCCACGAACGGGCTCGACCGGCCGTTCGTGCTGCGCGGCATGCAAGGATTACTCGTCGTGCAGCGAACATGCGGCAGCGCCCGCAATGTGCGCCCGCACACCGCATTTTGTCGGATTCCCGACACCAACTTTTCTTGACCCTCGCGTGACGCGCTCCTAGTTTCCGTCCCCGCTTGAAGCTTCAATCAACAAACTCATATGGGCGGACGCGATGGTTCGGGAATTCGAGTACAAGGGGGAAGTGTTTCGGGTGACGGCACATGGCATCCATGGCCATGAAGAGATCTTCATCGTCCACATCGAGGACGGCGTCGAAGGCGATGAGATCTCGATCGACCGCATGACCGAGGAGAACGACACCAGCGCACCGCTGGAGGACATCATCGTCATGCTGTGCGACAAGCTGATTCCGGAGGCCGGCATCGTCTGCCGCGAGCCCGGCGGCGCGTTCGCCTGGCGTGAAGGCAAGGTCGTCTACCAGGTTCACGACGGCGTGCAGGAGTTCAACCGCGGCTGACCCATGGCGCGAACTTAAGGCCCGGACTTGAGACCCGGACTTAAAGCCTCGACTCTCAAGGCCTCGACTCAAGGTCCGGCGCGCCGTGCAGCGGGGCCACCGTCAGATGCGCTGCTGCACCGACGCGGCTTGGAGATCCTGCTCGCAGCGGCAAGTTTTCTGCGCCTTTTCTTGCAGGATCTGCGAGACCATCCGCTCCGTCCCCGTCAGCCCGGTCAGGATCGTCGCGCCGACGGCCATGCCCGATCGCAATCCGGCGGGCACTGGCACCGCCATCAGGTCGATCTTCAGCGCGATCCGATCTTCGCCGTTGGGCGAGCCTGACACCGCATCGATCCATTCGGCATCCGCGACATGTCCGTAGAGCCGCACGGCCGGCAGGCTCGGCACGTCGATCGCGACCGCCTGTCCGATCGCGACATAGGTGATCTCGGAGACCGAGAGGGCCGCGATGACGCGGGGCTCGCCCGGCGTGACCACCGCCATCAGCGGCCGATCTGCCGTTACCACATCCCCGACGTGGAGACCGCTGGCGGCCACGACGCCGGCGACGGGAGCGACGACGTCGTTCAGCGCGACCGTCGCGGCGCGCTCGTCCCGGTGCTCGATCCGCGCGAGAACCTGTCCCGCAACGATCTCCTGATTGTCGGTCACGAGCAGATCCCTGACCAGGCCGGGAACCGCCGACCTGACCGGCACTTCGTTCAGTCTGACATAGGCATCATCCGTGTGAACGAGATATTGGCCGACGGTCACATACTCGACCAGCCACGGCAGCGCGACGAGCATTCCGATCATCAGGCTGAGGCCGACGAGCGACCACAGCGCGCGCCGTGCGGACGCGGCGCGCGGGTTCGCCGGGAGATGCTCCTCATGCAGAATGCCCGGCCGGGATCCGCCCGGCGTTTGCTGTTCATCCACCGTTCGTTCGCTCCTCACGACCACGGCATCGGGCGCACTGCCGCCGCGACGGCATCCTCGTGACGTGAGGGTTGCGCCCATCGGATGCTCGTGACGCCGATGTGGCGGCTCGCGGGCCGTTCGATAATGGCGCCTGGACCGAATTGGGTGTTCAGCTTCTCGAAACAATGCCCGTCGACGACGCCCCCGCGGCCGGCCACATGCCGGCAGCAGCACGAAGGGCGCAGCCATGGTCTGGCGCGCGTCCTGGCCGGATTGGACGCCGACGTCGCTGCCGAGCGGCGCTACGCCGACACCTGCCGTGCGTTGGACCAGGCGCGACGCGCCGCACGGGAACTCCCGTAGAACTACTGTCTGAGCCGTTTGGGCCAGACATCCTGCATCGCCGCCAAGCATCCTGCGTGGACTGGCAGCGATGTCTGCTGCGATCGAGGACGTTTCCAGCACGAACATCGACAGCGTGTTCTCAGTCCGTTTTCGACGTCCCACAGATCGGATCCTGCAATGTCGACGGAGTTTACTGCCCCGCTTCGGCTCCGGCGCATCGCGCCGCCGCTCGCCGATCCCGTTCCGCATCTCGCCTGCGACCAATGCGGCTCAGACATGACCCATCTCGGCGACCTGCCCGCCGTGCTGGGCGCCGCGGCCGTCCGCGTCTTCCGCTGCTACTCCTGCAACATCATCGCTTCGATCGGCTGGTAAGACGTCGCGGCTCGCGCGCGTCGGTCTCGTGAAAATCACCCGGCGTTCCCCGCGTTTCAAACCACGGTCCCGAACAGTTTTCCGATGCCCGCGGTGAGCGCCAGCGCGAGCGCGCCCCAGAATGTCACGCGCACGGTGGCGCGCAGAATGTTCGCCCCGCCCGCCTTGGCGCCGATCGCTCCGAGCACTGCAAGAAAGGCGAGCGAAGCCGCGGCAACGATCGGGACCAGTGCATTGGCGGGCGACACGATGACCATCAGCAAGGGCATGGCGGCCCCGACTGAAAACATCAGAGCCGAAGTCAGCGCAGCCTGGATCGGCCGCGCTGCGGTGATCTCCGAGATTCCCAATTCGTCGCGCGCATGGGCCGTCAACGCGTCCTTCGCCATCAGCTGCCCCGCCACCTGCCGCGCGAGAGGCTCGTCGACTCCCCGCTTGACATAGATCTCGGCCAATTCGTCGAGCTCGAAGGCTGGGTTGTCGCTCAGTTCCTTGCGCTCCCGCGCCAGATCGGCCTGCTCCGTATCCGACTGCGAGCTGACCGAAACATATTCACCGGCCGCCATCGACATCGCTCCGGCGACCAGGCCCGCGACACCGGCGATCAGGACGTCGTTTCGCGTCGCGGCCGCCGCTGCCACGCCGACGATCAGGCTGGCGGTCGAAATGATTCCGTCATTGGCGCCGAGAACGGCCGCCCTGAGCCATCCGATCCGGGCAACCAGATGGTTCTCGGGATGGGCGCGAAGGCGGCTCATGTGTTTCTCCTGATCCCGCCCTGGAGCTTCGTCGCGGCCACAATACCGTGAAGATCGAATTTGAGCATCGGTTCGATTCCTTGATCATGCGGGCGGCGACTGCCGCGAGAAGAGGCTCGGCCGGATGCGGCAGGACACGCATCCCGCCGTCCTTTGACATCGGTATCGAGTACGACGGTCGCATCCTTGCGATCTGTAACGCTCTCATATGACTCGATCCACCGGCTGCGCCGCCGGCACGATCTCCGGCCGACATCCCTGCGGATTGCAGCATCGCCCCGGATGTCAGGCGTCGGTAAGCTTCCCCACGTTCTATTGCCGGCCTTCGTGGCGGCGGACAGATGCCAGCATTGAAACAAGAGGAACCTTTGAACCAGGACATCGGAGAGAGCCGCGTGACACTCGCGGTTGCGGACAAGCGGGATCTATTGGACTTCAAGCGCGAGTTGCAGCAGGCCTTTTCGGCCGGCATGGTCGAGGCGTTCGGCGCGGCTCCGGACGAACCGATCCCGTCCGACGAAGACATCGAGGAGTCGGTCAATGCGACGGGCGCAGCGATCCATCATGTTCTGCTCGACGGGTCCGTCGTCGGCGGCGCCATCCTGACGATCGATCCCGTCACCCACCGCAATTCGCTCGATCTGTTCTACATCTCGACAAGGCAGCATGGCCGCGGACTCGGGCAGTTGGCCTGGAGAGCGATCGAGGCCCGATATCCCGAAACGAGGGTTTGGGAAACGCACACCCCGTATTTCGAGAAGCGCAACATTCACTTCTATGTCAACAAGTGCGGCTTCAAGATCGTCGAATATTACAGCGTCCGTCATCCGCTTCCGCATCGGCCTCCGCCGGAGAGCATGCCCGGAGACGGCGACTTCTTTCGGTTCGAGAAGATCATGCGGGATGAGCGTTGACCCCTCACGTCCCGCCGACCTTGCCGTCACGGCGACCGGCGTTCGCGTCCATGCCTCTCCGCGCCGTCATTGCCCGGGCTCGAAGATCGGGCGGAGCCGGGAACTCCGAGCGGGAACAGCGGTTCTAGTACGGGGGACCTGACGTTTGCTTTTGTACCGCCGCTGGCGCTTCGAACAAGGTCAGGTCCATCACCGCAATTGATCATGCGTTTGCTGCCATTCCCAGGCTCTGACGTTCGTAAGCAGTTCTCGGCAGAGCTGACACCGGAAACATCCCGCCGATCACGGCGCACATCACTGGAGGCCTGACATGTCAACCAAAACAGCTCTGCTCGGCCGCACGGCCGCAATCGTTTCATTGACCGCACTCGCGATCGGCGCCTTGACCCCGACCAGTGCCGACGCGCGAAATGGGCGCTGGCACGGCGGCGGTGGCGCTGCGGTGGGCGCGGCGCTCGCGGCAGGTGCCATCGGCACCGGACTTGCGATCGCCGCAAGCCGCGACGCCTATGATTATTATGATGGTCCGGTCTATGGCGGTCCGGCGTACTACCAGGCTCCCTCCTACTACGGGCCGAATCCCCACGCCTATGGCTACTATCGCAAGGGCGAATACCCCTACCAGATCTACGGCGGCGAAAGCCCGAACGCGGCTTGCGCGCAAGGGACGACCTGGAATTGCCGCTGAGGCCGCTCTGATCGAAACCTCGACGCGACGCCGGGCGAGTTCTCCCAACGCTCGCCCGGCGTGTCTTTCATCCGCACGGTGCATCGCCTCGACGAAAGTGTCGAGCGGCAGCGCGCGCACCGCGACTCCTTCATCGCATTGCGAGCTACGATCCGATGCGTCCGACCTCGCCAACCAGGCGAAGATCAATGCTGCCGATCAGGTCCGAGCGCAAAGTTTCAGCCGCAGCCATCTCCGCCACGGTCTGTCGCAACGTACTGACGTTCGATCCGAGCGAAACGATGCCCCCCAGCATCGCCGCGATCGCACCAAGGGGCGCGATCGCACTGGACCCGAGCAGGCCCAGCACTGCACCGAGCAGCAATCCGACGCCGCCGAAGATCACCACCTTCGAGGCCAGGATGAACTTTCGACACCGCTCGGCCACTTCGGCAAGTTCCTCGATCCGCGCCTCGATCCGGGCGATCTGTCCGCTCCGGTCGTCGTCATCCATCACACGCGCAGTCCTCCGCGATATCAGCGCCATCGGCATGTCCTGAACCGACGCGGTCCACGATCATGCCCGTCGCATGGCGCGCGAGCCTACGACGCCGCCATCGGCCCGGCAACCATCCGCGGCGTGACATGGCCGTGCACGCCCCCGACACATCGGGCGTCCACGCGATCGGTGCAGCGGCTTGCCCGTCACATCATCCGCCGGTTCATGCCGTCCATGAAAGCAGTCCACGGCAGCACGATAACACGTCGTGGCAACCGCACTGTCACTGAGATTATCGTGTCTCACTTGAGGGGTGCAGTCCAGCACTGTCACCGTAATGATGCCACCGTAATGATGCCGCTCACCTCATGCGGACCCATACGCCCTTCCCGGCTGAGGATTTCACGGCGGCATCGATGAACTTTACGCCTGCGAGGCCGTCCTCGACGGTCGGGAACAGGACGGCGGGATCGGGTTTCCCGCCGGCGCGCGCCGCGTGGATGGCGCGGGCGGCCTCGGCGTAGATCGTTGCGAAGCCTTCGAGGTAGCCCTCGGGGTGGCCTGAGGGAATGCGCGTGACGCGGGCCGCCGCGCCGATGGCGCCGGCGCCGCCGCGGGTCAGGAGCTGCTTGGGCCGGCCATGCGGCGTGAACCAGAGCTGGTTCGGATTCTCCTGGGCCCATTCGAGTCCGCCCTTGCTGCCATAGATCCGCAGCGTGAGGCCATTCTCGTTGCCGACCGCGACCTGGCTCGCCCAGAGCATGCCCTTGGCGCCGCCCTTCCACTTCAGCAGGATCTGGACATCATCATCGAGGCGCCGTCCCTCGACGAAGGTCGAGAGCTCGGCGAGCAGCTCGTCGAGCTCGAGCCCGCTGACGAAGCAGGCCAGATTGTAGGCATGCGTGCCGATATCGCCGATGCAGCCGCCGGCGCCGGAGCGGGCCGGATCCGTGCGCCACGCCGCCTGCTTCTGGTTGCTCGTCTCCAGCCGCTCGGTCAGCCAGTCCTGAAGATATTCGGCCTGCACCAGCCTGATGTCGCCGAGCTCGCCGTTTGCGACCATGGCCCTCGCCTGTCGCACCATCGGATAGCCGGTGTAGTTGTGCGTCACGACGAACACCCTGCCCGTCGCCTTCACCAGCGCCACCAGCTCCTCGGCGTCGGCCACGGTCGTCGTCAGCGGCTTGTCGCAGATGACGTGGATGCCCGCCTGGAGGAAAGCCTTCGCGATCGGCGCATGCATGTGGTTGGGCGTGACGATCGCAACCGCCTCGATGCCATCAGCCCGCGCCGCTTCGGCCTTCGCCATCTCCTCGAAGGAGCCATAGGCGCGATCGGAGGCCAAGCCAAGCTCCTTCGCCGAGGCCATTGCGCGACCCGGATCGGACGCCAGCGCACCGGCCACCAGCTCGAACTGGTCGTCGATGCGTGCCGCGATGCGATGGACCGCACCGATGAAGGCGCCCTGTCCGCCGCCGACCATTCCGAGCCGGATGCGGGCCTGCCGACCGGCTTCGTTGCTTGCCTCGATCGCCATTTCCGGTCTCCGCTCAGGACAGGCCCAGCATCTTGCGGTTGGCCATGTCGTCGGCGCCCGAGCCGGCGAAATCGTCGAACGCCTTCTCGGTCACGCGAATGATATGGCTTTTGATGAACTCCGCGCCCTCCTGCGCGCCCTGTTCGGGATGCTTGATCGCACATTCCCATTCGAGCACCGCCCAGCTCGCATAGTCATATTGCGTGAGCTTCGAGAAGATCGCGCCGAAATCGACCTGGCCGTCGCCGAGCGAGCGGAAGCGGCCGGCGCGGTCGACCCAGCTCTGAAACCCGCCATAGACGCCCTGGCGCCCGGTCGGATTGAACTCGGCGTCCTTGACGTGGAAGGCCTTGATGCGCTGGTGATAGATGTCGATGTAGGCGAGGTAGTCGAGCTGCTGAAGCACGAAATGCGAGGGATCGTAGAGCAGATTTGCCCGCCTGTGATTGTTCACCCGCTGCAGGAACATCTCGTAAGAAACGCCGTCGTGCAGGTCCTCGCCCGGGTGGATTTCATAGGCGAGATCGACGCCGTTCTCGTCCGCATGATCGAGAATCGGCCGCCAACGCCTCGCGAGTTCGTCGAACGCCGCCTCGATCAGCCCGGGCGGCCGCTGCGGCCACGGATAGATGTAGGGCCAGGCCAGCGCACCGGAGAAGGTCGCATGCGCGGTGAGCCCGAGGCGCCTGGACGCCACGATCGCGCGCTTGACCTGGTCGACGGCCCAGCTGGTGCGCGCAGTTGGATTGCCGCGCACCTCGGGCGCGGCAAAACCGTCGAACGCCGCATCATAGGCCGGGTGAACGGCCACGAGCTGGCCCTGCAGATGGGTCGAGAGCTCGGTGATTTCCAGTCCATGGCGCGCCGCGATGCCCTTGATCTCATCGGCATAGTCCTGCGACTCCGAGGCCTTGTGGAGGTCGAACAGCCTGCCATCCCAGGTCGGGATCTGAACGCCCTCGTAACCGAGCGAGGCCGCCCATTCGCAGATCTTGTCGAACGAGTTGAACGGCGCCGTATCCGCAGCGAACTGCGCCAGGAAGAGTCCCGGCCCCTTGATCATCCTCATCGCATGCTCCCTCTTCCGTGGATTGGCTTGCTGGACGTGCTTAACAGGCCCGGTCTGTGCCGGGCATTCTGCGTTTCCTCACCGCGTATCTTACCCGGACGGTCGGACCAGACCACCGGAATTTTCGCCACCCATTTTCGTCACCGCGGCTGCGCGCCCCGCGCCCTCATTCGTCCAGGAGATCGAGAAACTTTTCGACCCTGCTCAAGACGGGCTCACTGCTCGGTCCGGCAAAGATCACGCGATTGCCATCGCGCTGCAGCAGCCGCGACGATGACTTCCGGGGTCTCCCCGTGAGCAGCGTCGCGGCAATCGCCTCCGGCCCGACATCGAGCCGCATGATCCCGCGCTCCCTGCAATTCACCCTGAGCCTGGCGAGCGCAAAGAAATTGCCGGCCGCCGGCGGCAGCGCCCCGAAGCGACGCTGCGTTTCATCTTCGAGCTCCTCCAGCTCGTCGTCATCCCGGCACCTGGCGGCGCGCGCATAGATCTCCAGCCGGATCGCTTCGGACTGCACATAGTCCGGAGGCAGCAGTCCGGAGATCGGCAGGTTCAGCTCCGGGACCCAGAGCGCCGACATCCCGTCCCGATCGCCCTCCAGGGCGAGCGTCAGCAGGTGTCCATACAGAGTCGGGCCGAACACCTGCATGTGGCCGGACTGCCGGTCCGACAGCATGTCGCCGCCGCCGCGCAGATCGAGATCGCGTGCACTGATCGCAAAACCTGCGCCGGGGCGGTTCAGCTCCTCGATCACGGACAGCCGCTTCTCCGAGCGGTCGGAGCCGCCTTCCGTCAGAAAATGCGCGAACGCCCTGATGCCGCCACGCCCGACGCGCCCGCGCAGCTGATGCAGCTGCGACAGGCCAAATCGTTCCGGCCAGCACACGACGATGGTGTTGGCACGCGGGATGTCGAGACCGCTTTCGACGATGTTCGTCGCCAGCAGCACATCGGCCTGGCCCTCGACGAATGTCATCAACCGCTCGTCGATGTCATCGGCGGGCAGCCTGCCATGGATCGTGATGATGCGCAGGTCAGGCGCCAGCGCGTGGATCCTGGCCTGCATCGGCTCGAGGTCCTGGATCCGCGGGCAGATCAGGAAACTCTGTCCGTTGCGCCTGTGCTCGCGCGTCAGTGCGGCGGCGATCGCGATGTCCGACAGCGGCGCCACCTTGGTCACGACCGGGACACGATGAACCGGCGGGGTTGCGATCACGCTGAGATCCCGAAGGCCGGTCAGGCCGGCCGCCAGCGTGCGGGGGATCGGCGTCGCGCTCATCCAGAGCCTGTGGCCGTTCTTGTTGAGGCTCGACAGCATGGCCTTCTCGGCGGCCCCGAAATGCTGCTCCTCATCGATGATGATCAGGCCGAGATCGGCGAACTTGACGTCCTTGGAGGTCAGCGACAATGTCCCGACGACGACCTTGAGCTCTCCGCTCTTCAAGCCGTCGCGCACCTTGCGCGCCTCGGCCGTCGACGCGACGCGCGACAGATTTCCGACCTCGACGCCGAGCGCCGCAAAGCGCTTGCGGAACGTCTCGACATGCTGTCGCGCCAACACCGTCGTCGGGACGACGATGGCGACCTGCTTCCCCGCCAGCACGGTGGCCGCGGCTGCGCGCAGCGCCACCTCGGTCTTGCCGAAGCCGACGTCACCGCAGACGATCCGGTCCATCGGGTGCCCCGATGCAAGATCGTCGAGGACGTCGCGGATGGCCATGGCCTGATCCGGGGTGGTGAAATAGGGAAAGCGCGCGACGAACTTCTCATAGGCGGCCGGACGCGGCACGAGCTTCGGCGCCGGCCGCCGCAGGCGCTGGCTCCGCTGCTTGGCGAGCGCCTTGGCTACGACATGGATTTCGGTCTCGGCCGCGGCGCGCCGTGGCCGCCATGAGCTGCCGTCGGCCTTGTCCAGCGACATGTCTCCGAGCTCGGCGGCGTACGGCCAGATCAAGGCGAGCTCGGCAAGCGGCACGAGAACGGCATCGTTTCCGGCAAACACCAGCCTGACCATTTCACAGGCGGTGACGCCTCCACTCCCCATCGACCGCAAGCCGCCAAGGCGCGCCAATCCGCGCTGCAGATGCACGACGACGGAGCCGAGCTCCGGCAGACCGACCGCGTCGAAGCCTTGCGTCCAGGCCCAGTTCGTCGGTTGCGGCTGATGCGCCCTGCTGCCGAGGACGTCGGACGCGGTGATGACCACGAGCTTTCGTCCGGGAACGACGAAGCCGGCGTCGAAACCTGCCAGCAAGGCAGCTTCCCGCCGGCCCCGCGCGGTCGCTTCCGCCCAATCAGCAACGCCTTCGGCCCTGACGCCGCTCATCCGGGCCATGAGACGCAGATCGCTCTCGACCGCAGCAACGAACAGCACGCGCGCATCACTTTGCCGAGCGTCCTCGATGAAGGCGCGCAGCGCCTTTCGGGGCGCGGCCTCCTTGAAGAATTCCGGGATCCCCCGATAGGGCGCCGTCGGGGGCAGCAAAGCGATTTTCTTCGCCGCCAGGTCCCATTCGCGGCGGCTCAGATAGGCGCGGTCACGCTCCGCGCGGGCCGCGGCGTCCTCGATCGTGGTCAGCCAGATGTCCGCATGTTTCGGCACCGCGGTGTCGGCGATCCACTTGGCCCGTGCGCAATAGTCGAACAGGTCGGATTTGCTCCGCGCCCGGTCCTTGACCGCGAGCCGCTCGGACATCGGATCGATCTGGAGCTCCCTGAACTCGGCAATCACCTCCTGATCCATCGGATTGAAGCTCGCGATCCGCCTCAGCTTGCCGCCGGAATGCTCGATCCTGAATGGACCGGTCGCACCGGCGGGAAAGATCTCGAACGTATTGCCGTGAAACAGCGCGCCGCCGGGATAATCCGGGCTGTCGTCCAGGTCATATCCGAGGCGCTCCAGACGGGCCTCGAGATCCTGTTCCGAATAGGCGTCGCCGACCCGAAGCAGCATGCCGATCCGCGACCAGTCAGTCGGCGACGGCAGGCGCTCCATCATCGCTTCCGCCGTGGTGATCAGCAGGATCGGCTTCTTCGCGCTCGCAAGACGCCGCAGCACGGAGCTCCGCCGGCCGGCGATGTCGCGCGACGGCTCGAGCAGATCGAAGGGCAGCGTATCCAGCCGCGGGTAGACGAGCACGTCACACGCAGGCTCGAGCACCTGGATGATCGACCCCAACCGCTCGCCTCTGCGTTCGTTCTCGGCGAGGAAGACGACACCGCTTCGGCCCGAATCCTGCCACTGAGTCACGAGGTGCAGCGCGAGCAGACCGAGCGGCGACGAGGAGGACACGCCGGGCCTGGGAACCACGGCCTTCTTGGACGCGACGGCGGTCGTCTTGCGCGAACCAGCCTTCTTCGGTGTGGCCGTATGTTTTGCTGAAGGCGCCTTGCGCTGCGCCGGGACGCGGGAGGTGCGAAGAACGGAGGACAAAGAGATCGTCTCATGCGTGATTGGCGATCGCCGGGGGCGTCCCGGCGAATCTGGATCAGGTTTAGCGCATTCGGTCGTTGAGGGGGACACCAACATCTCGACCTCCACGACCCTATTGGCCTCGCGACCGGCGTGTGTCACCGTCCGGCATCAGCCGGCGCACCAACGCACGGCCATGCGCATTCTTTCCAACCGACTTGCATGCGAGCTGCTGCCGCCGCGCCGAGCATCCAGATGTTGCGGCGCTGTTCACATCAACGTCGACGCGCATTCCGGGAGTGAGGTCATCGCGATTGCAGGTCTGCGATTGAGGCTTGCGACACCATGAGGGCGCGCCTGATGCTGCGATGCAAGTGATGAGCTTGCGACAAACCGGCACGACGGGCAGTGACTGGGCTTGTCTCAGCCATCCACGTCGATGTCAGCACGAAGAAGGACGTGAATGCCCCAGCCTGCGTTGCAGGTCCGCGCTGAGCGGGGCAACGCGGGAAGCGCTGGAACACGCCAGTCATTTTTCATCGAATAGACGGCGGCTATCCGCCGTCAGGCGAAACAGCTTCATCGGATGATCCGGCAGCGGCAGAACGCTTTCACGTTCGTAGAAGCTGCGCACGTTGTCGTCCTCGGCATCGACGATGACGGCGTGCTGGCGCGGACGCCAACAGGCACGCCGTTTTCCGTTTCTCGGACGCATCTATGGCCTGCAGGGCCTGTGCCGTGCGTGGCGTTCGCCCCTCCCCGGCATCGTCATGACCGCTCGGCACGACGAAAGATGTGACGCCATCGTCGCGGGCGCCGGGCGGAACTGGGCAGCGAGTTGCGAGCGACGATCGGCGACCGCGCCCACATTCGTAGCCGGCACCGCTTCAAGCACCCGATCGCGTCAGGCGGGAATCCGCGCGATCACCTTGATCTCGAAGTCGAACCCCGCCAGCCAGTTGACGCCGATGGCGGTCCAGTTCGGATAAGGCGCACGCGGGAAGACCTCGCTCTTGACGGTCATGATCGTGCCAAACTGGTTTTCGGGATCGGTGTGAAAGCTGGTGACGTCGACGATGTCGTCGAGCCCGCATCCCCCCGCCTGCAGCGTGGCCTCGAGATTGGCGAAGGCCAGCCGGACCTGGGCTTCGAAGTCCGGCTCCGGCGAGCCGTCGCTGCGGCTGCCGACCTGCCCCGACACAAACAGGAGATCGCCTGAGCGGACCGCCGCGGAGTAGGCATGGGATGCGTAAAGGTCGTGCCGACCTGCGGGGAAAACGGCGTCGCGCTGGGCCATGGGAATTCTCCTGTTGAGCGTTGCACCGCGGAGCCGATGAAGAATGCCGACCACGCAGTTCACATACGCGACGTATATTATTTTCATATACGCAACGTATGTCAACTGATATGGTTCCGGCACTTCTGGAGGGGTGGGTTGTGGCTGCACGTCGTCGCTCGGAAACGATGGAGGAGAACCGCGCCAAGCTGATTGCCGCGGGCCGCAAAGCGTTCGCCTCCGAAGGCTTCGCGGCGGCGTCGATGGACGAACTGACGGCATCGGTCGGTCTGACGCGCGGCGCGCTCTACCACCATTTCGGCGACAAGACCGGCCTGCTCGCAGCCGTGGTGGCGCAGGTCGACGGTGAGATGGCCGCCCGCGCACAACTGGCCAGCGCCGATGCGGGCGATGACTGGGACCGTCTGCTGGCGGAAGGAGCGGCCTATATCGCGATGGCGCTGGATCCGGAGGTGCGACGGATCGTGCTGCTCGATGGACCCGCCTTCCTCGGCGATCCCTCGCACTGGCCCAGCCAGAACGAATGTCTGGAGGCCACCAAGCAGGCGGTCGCGACATTGATCGCCGACGGCGTCATGAAGCGCACCGACATCGAGGCCGCCGCCCGCCTGCTCTGTGGCGCCGCTCTGAACGCAGCCCTTTGGGTCGCCGCCAGCGACGATCCGCAATCCACCCTGCCCAAAGCCGTCGACGCCTTCCGCATGATGGCGGAGGGCTTTCTATGCGTCCGACGGAGCGCAACGGTCAGCAGAAGGCCGCGACAGCCCGTTGCGACCGATCGACGGCGAGGCGACTGAGCCGCGTCGCCGGACGAGCGGCAAGCGGGAGGTCGCGGCAGGTCGCGAAGCTCATTGAGTGTGCTGCACTCCACCCCTCAAGTGAGACACGATAATCTCAGTGACAGTGCGGTTGCCACGACGTGTTACCGTGCCTTGTCTTGCGCGAACGCGGCTTCGAACCCAAGAAGCGATCGGTTCTTATGTAGACGTCTGCGATGAAGCTTTCGATCCGGCGAGGCGTGTCTCTGATGTCGGAGAATGCCTCGCTGGTTGACCTCGTCGGCCTTGAGCGTCTTCATGAAGCTTTCGGCCTTAGCGTTGTCGATAGGGTTGCCCGGCCTGCTCACGCTGATCGTGACGTCACGATCTGCCAATATCTGGCAATCGGCGATCGAGGTGTCATGGCTTGGATGACTTCGATGATGCGAGTGCACGTTTGCCTTGCGCGACCGGCCGCTCCAATGCGCGCAAGCACAGCTCCGCTCAATTTCCGGGGAAGCGCGCCGCGACGCCCGCAACGACCTCATCGACGATGACACCGAGTTCCGACAGCGTGACGCCGTCGCGGGCCTGGATCGAAATTCCCTGCATGACGGCAGCCAGATGTCGGGCCAATCGCTGGATCTGATCGTGCTCTGCAAAGGATGACAGGGCCTGCGCGATCCTTGCGCGCAGCGCTTCGCGCCGGGCGGCGGCATCTTGCGCCAAGGCGGCGTGATCAGGATGACAGGCAACGAGGCCGCTCGATATCATGCATCCGCGTTCATGCGGACGTTGCGTGACATTCCTCACCGCCCCTTCAAGCAACCACCGCACCGCTGCCGGCAGCGACTCTGCCGATGCGATGGCTGCCTCATCGAGGCAGCCCATTGTCTCTTCATACCGGGCCATCGCCAGCTGATAGAGGCCGGCCTTGCTGCCAAAGGCTGCGTAGAGACTCGGCGGCGCAACCCCGATTGCCTTGGTGAGATCGCCCACCGAGACGCCTTCATAGCCATGCTGCCAGAACAGCAGCATGGCCGTTTCGATCGCGCCGTCGCGGTCGAAGCTCCAAGGCCGTCCACCGCGCGACTTTCCGTTCTGTTCCATAGCGATCACTAAACTATAGCTTGACACTGGTCGTCAACCGAGTTGAATAGCGAACGCTAAACAACATGGAGCGCTTTCATGGGCCAGACCCGTCGTCACTTCTTGTTCGCTGCCGCTGCGCTGGGGGCTGAGGCCGTGCGGCCGCACGACGTCCTGGCTCAAGGACAGGGATCGACCAACCAGGAGGTACTCCCCCGCACCAACCGTGAATTGTTCTCCGCACGCTCGAGCGACGGTGCGATGCTCGCTGCCGAAGCGAAAGGCGACCCCGCCGCGCCCGAAATCCTGTTCATCCATGGTCTGCGTCAAAGCCGGCTGAGTTGGGACAAGCAGTTCCGCGATCCGGTGCTGGCCGGCTTCCGAATGGTTCGTTTCGATCTGCGCGGGCATGGCGACTCCGACAAGCCGGCTGCTCTCGACGCCTACTCGGATTCCGATCGATGGGCGGACGATGTCGCAGCCGTGATCGCGGCGTCGAAACTGCGCCGCCCCGTCCTCGTCGGCTGGTCGCTCGGTGGGTACGTTGCTGGTGCGCATCTCCGCAAGAACGGCGGCGCCGGAATCGCCGGCATCAACCTGGTCGATGCCGTCACCAGATTGTCGCCCGACCTGCTCACGCCGCTCGCGGGTGAGTTCTCCCGGAGCACGACCTCGCACGATCTGGCGGAGCGGGTCGCCGCAACGGCGGATTTCCTCGGAGCCTGCTTCCACCAGCCACCGACCGGCGCGGCATTGCAGGAGATGCTTGTCGTCAACGGCATGACGCCGTCCGCGGCATATGAAGGCTTCCTCCGAACCTCCACGACCGATCTGGAGCCGGCTTTCGCGAACTACAGCGGTCCCATCCTGTTGACGCACGGCGCCCACGACCGCCTCGTTCGCCAAGCCATGTCCGAGCGCATCCGATCGCTCAAGCCGGAAAGCCGTTTGTCCGTATTTGCTCAGAGCGGGCACAGTCCGTTCTACGAGGAGCCAGCCCGTTTTGGGCGAGAACTTGCCGCTTTCGTCACCGCGGCGAACAAGGCGTGATCGACACGCGCTTCACATGCACGGAGCCTGGCAGGTGAGAGCTTCGGAAGGAAATCTCATGTCTCTGCTGGAAATGGCCTGTGCCGTGCTCCTGTCTTCCTGAGGGGACCGCAATACGCCACCATGTCGCGATGTTCGATAGCGCGCGTTGCACCCTATACATTGTGACCCCCGCCGTGGTCGCCGGCTCGCTCATCTGCATCGCAGGCGTTGCCATCACGCAGCGGCAATGCTCAGAACAGCAATCCATCCGGATCACTCATGCCTGCACGGAGACGATTATGAGCGTCCTTCCGACCAATAGCTTGTTCGAGGGATTTTCTCGCTTGGATCACACCACCACTGGCGTGCACTTCGCGGGCGTCATGGGCGGCGACGGTCCACCGGTGCTGCTGCTGCACGGCTACCCCGAGACGCATGCAACGTGGCATGCTGTGGCTCCGGCGCTGGCACAGCGCTTCTCGATCGTCGCTCCGGACCTCCCCGGCTATGGGCGAAGCCTGGTCCGCAATGATGGGGCTTGGGCCAAGCGCGACGTCGCAACAGAGCTTGTTTCGCTGATGCAATCCCTTGGACATCGGCGTTTCGCGGTTGTCGGGCATGATCGCGGCGCGCGTGTGGGATACCGCCTGGCGCTCGACTTTCCTCAGCAGGTCACAGCCTATTGCTCGATCGCGGTGGTTCCGACCCTCGACGTCTGGCCTGCCGTCGACCGCGAATTCGCGAAACGGGCATTTCACTGGTTTCTCTTCGCGCAGCCCGGCGACCTCCCGGAGCGTCTTCTGGCAGCCGATCCCGATGCCTTTCTGGACGACACGCTGGACCACATGGCGCACGGCCTCTCCTCGCTGCATCAGATCGCCGTCGCCGACTACCGCGAAGCGTTCGCCAAAGCTTCGGTTCGCAGGGCCATCATCAAGGATTATCGCGCAGCCTACGATATCGACGTCCAGCATGATGCTGCTGACAGACGAGCGGGACGAAAGATTGCCTGCCCGGTGCTGGTGCTCTGGCCCCGGCACCAACGCCTCGTCGCGGACCGAGGTCACGACGACGTGCTGACCCCTGGGACCGTATGGCGGCGGTGGGCTGATGATGTTCGGGAGGTCGATATTGACGGTGGCCATTTGCTTCCTGAGCAAGCGCCCGAAGCTGTTGTGGAGACGCTGATCTCGTTCCTTGCGCAACACGGTCGCGAATAGTCCCTGTCGCACGGCGAGATCCGCCGCTCGGCCGCGCTGTTCGAAAGATCATAATGACGCTGGCCTGATCAGGGAGGTGGCGAGCGAGAATAGCTTATCTTCCAAACTCGGACGCATGGCTGTTCGACTCCCAAATAATGACGATCCGGATCGACCAACCCGTCGACGACGTTCTGGCGCCCCTGCGAAACGCCGGCACGGGACATCACACGGCCGGCTTTCCCGGTTTCAAACAGCGGACATAACTGAGCCATCTCGCGGCGCCCGAGCTTTGCATCCGTTCGACCTCTCCTTTCGGAAAGAAGAGGCGCAGGGAAGACCGCGTATCGGCTGATACCCGTGGTCCATGTGCAACGAATAAGCACGCGGCAGAACCACAAGTTCAGCCCAATCTCCGGCCTTCCCTGCGCGACGGTTGACGAATTATAAGCGCTCTCTCCGGGGATCGGCTGTCTTGCCCCCATCGCCAGCGGATCATCACCGCCGGCTTGGCATCAGCGTGCCCGACGCTGCGAGCGATACGTCCGCGACAAACTGGCACGACGGGCAGTTGGCGCATGCAGGGCATGCGTGGATGGCCCGTCGGACAGATCGTCTGCCGCACCATGCCTGGCCCAGCCGCATCGCGCTCCGGAACAAAGCCGGCCAACGCGGATTGTCGTGGTCGCAATCTCCCCATGCAACACAGCAACACGGTGAGACGACCATGACCGCTGACAGCCTGAAGACATTGCATACTGCACTGGTTGATGCCCGCAACGGCTATCAGGAAGCGGCCAAGGATGCCGACACGCCCGCGCTCAAGTCGCTCTTTGCCGAGATGATCTCCTTGAAGGAGAGAGATCATGCGGAGCTGCATGACGCGCTGACCCGGTTGGGCGAGACACCGGACGATTCCGGATCGTTCATGTCCACCGTCCACGAGACCGTCATCAGCGTGCGCGCCGCGGTGACCGGCCTTGGCACCAATGCGCTCTCGTCCTTCGTCAGCGGCGAGGAGCAGATCGTGGCCGACTATGACGACGCGCTGAAGGACTGCGCCGGCGATCCCGCGATCACGGCAACGCTGCGCCGGCAGCGCGGGACCTTGCTGACGAAGATCGCGGAAATGAAGCAGCTCGAAACCTGAGCGCCTGGTCCATGCCAGGCCTAAATCGAGCCATTGCCCTGCCGACGATGGCTTTCGCCGCAGCCCGGCCATCGTCGTTGACCGCAGACGCCACCGTCAGGATGTTCACCGTGCCGAACCTGAAGACCGACGAACACTTCATGCAGGAGGCGATCAAGGTCGCAACGCAGGATGGCGCCGATCCGGCGCTGTCGCCAATCGGCTGCGTCATCGTGCTGGGCTCCGAGATCATCGCGGCCGACCGCAATCACGTGGCCGACAAGCATGACGCCACGGCCCATGCCGAGATCGAGGCCATCCGTGCGGCCGGACGCGGCTTCGACAATGGCGAGCTGCGCGGCGCCACGCTCTACACCACCCTGCAACCCTGCGGCATGTGCACGATGGCCTCGATCTGGAGCAAGGTCGGCCGCATCGTGTTCGGCGCCGGCCGCGAGGACGTGCACCAGATGTACTTCGAAGCCAGGCATGTCGACACGCTGAAATTCGTCGAGAAGGCCTATCGCGACGACCTCACGATCGAGGGCGGCGTTCTGCGCGAGGCGTGCAGCAAGCTGTATTACCGCCCCTGGGACGACGTCCCGATCGAGGAGCAGGGCAACAGGTAGGCCGGCGACATCGTCACACCTCGACCGCGTGGCGGGCTACGATCCGCGTCGTCTGATCTCGCCGACCATTCGGGCCCCGTGCCGGAACGAAGCCTGCTGATCCAGCTCGTCGCCGACGACGTTGAGTTGAACGCGCCACCAGGAGATCTGCTGCATGCGACGACCTCTGCTCACGACGGCGATCCGCCTGGGAGCCATCGCCCTGCTGGGAGCCATCACCCTGCCGACCCCGAGTTCAGCCTCTCCGCTCGCCCTTTACCGGTGGACGCACCGCATCCTGGTGGTGACCGGCCCCGACGACGCCGCAGCGCAGCAGCAACGCCGGATCTTTCACGCAGCCAAAGCCGGCATGTCGGAGCGCCAGATCATTCTGCGCGAAGCCGTCGACGACAGCGCGCTCTCCCGCGAGCTCCGCTCTGCCCTCGGCACCGACGGCCGCCGCTTCAAGGTCACCCTGATCGGCAAGGACGGGCACGCTGCGCTTGCCTCGGAGACGCCGATCTCAGCCGACGACTTGTTCAAGCGCGTGGACGCGATGCCGATGCGACAGGACGAGATGCGGCGGGCGAGGTCGGAGAAGTCGCGGTGACAGGTGGCGCGCGGCTGGGCCCTGGGGCGAGCTGGCCAGACGAGGCGCGGCAACAACGATCATCGTTTTGTGCAACCAATGTGGTCGGGCTGAGCAAGGCCCCGGCGGTCCGGTGAAGCCGGAGCACACCGTCGTCACAAATGCTCGCGCCCCAAGCGGAAGCATTGTCTACAAGGACACCGCCCGATGCACCTCCACAGCATCGCCGGCATCGAGGCGCAACAATTGGCCGCATCTCGTCGCGCCGGCATGATTTGATTGCCTGCTCGGCGTCCCATACAAGACACGATGTCACGTTCATTGCCCTCTGCGTTCCATCGCCTCGTCGCGAGCCAGGCCGGCGCTGGCATCATCCTGATGATTTCCGCCACCGCTGCGCTGATCGTCGCCAATACTCCGGCTTCAGAATTCTACTTCGCTTCGCTCCAACGCTACGTTGCCGGACTTTCGATCCTTCATTGGATCAACGACGCTCTGATGGCCGTGTTCTTCCTGCTCGTCGGACTCGAGATCAAGCGGGAGTTCCTGAGTGGGCAGCTCTCGACCTGGCCGCGGCGGGTGTTGCCGGCATTTGCAGCAACCGGCGGGATGGTTGTTCCTGCGCTCGTCTACATCGGCTTCAACCTGAACACCGCGGAGACCTTTCGCGGATGGGCAATCCCGACCGCCACGGACATCGCGTTTGCACTCGGGGCGCTGGCCCTGCTCGGCTCTCGCGTGCCGAGCTCTCTCAAGATATTCCTGACCGCGCTGGCCATTCTGGACGACCTCGGCGCCGTCACCGTCATTGCGGTGTTCTACACGGATCACCTCTCGCTCGGATGGCTCGCCGCGGCAGGAGTCGTTCTGGCCGTGTTGGTCGTCTTGAATCAGACCGGCGTCGCGAGGCTCTCGGCCTACCTCGTGCTCGGTGCCGTGCTCTGGATCTTCACGCTGAAGTCGGGCATCCACGCCACGCTCGCAGGTGTCGCGCTGGCCTGGACAATTCCGGCCTCCCCGGCCAGGCACTCGCCCCTCCTCACGCTCGAGCACACGATCCACCCCTGGGTGGCTTTCGCGATCCTGCCCATCTTCGCGTTTGCCAATGCCGGCGTCTCTCTGACCGGGATGAGCTGGGATGTCCTGAAGCAACCCGTGACCCTCGGCATCATCGCGGGCCTGTTCGTCGGCAAGCAGAGCGGCATCTTTGCCGCAACGTGGCTTGCGATACGTCTTCGGCTGGCGCGCCTGCCCGAAGGGGCCGACT
Source organism: Bradyrhizobium oligotrophicum (assembly GCF_051168495.1). GTDB lineage: Bacteria > Pseudomonadota > Alphaproteobacteria > Rhizobiales > Xanthobacteraceae > Bradyrhizobium > Bradyrhizobium oligotrophicum_A. The sequence continues at coordinate 35,739 of NZ_JBNPVB010000026.1, forward strand.
GGCGCCAAGTCTACGGCATCGCGGTCCTCTGCGGCATCGGCTTCACGATGAGTCTCTTCATCGGATTGCTGGCATTTCCCGGTGCCGAAGCCCTTCAGAACGAGGTCAAGGTCGGCGTCCTGCTTGGCTCGCTGCTGTCGGGCCTGTTCGGCATGGCGCTGCTGAGTTTCCCTGGAAAGGGCAAAGCCGCCGAACGGACGATGTGAAGTCTGGCCCGCCGCGTCGGCAGGTGTTCCTGGGATCTTCGCACAGCCACCATGCTGCGCCGAGAAGGCCTCCCGACACCGGAGCGTTCCTGGCCCGACTCTTGCCTTGGTTTCTGCGAGGAGGCCCGCCATGCTCGGCATTCCCCGTCGCTACAGCCACTTCGTCTTTGCAGCCATTCAGTCCGGACTGACCTGCTTCGTCGCCGCTGGCATAGCCAGTCTGCCATCCTTTGCGATGGGCGACTTCGCTCATAACTGGATGTCGTCGTGGCTGATGGCCTGGGCCACGATGTTGCCGATCGTCGTCGTAGCCGCGCCCGTCATCAGATCGCTGGCTGTCGTCCTGACGCGCGATGAGCAGCCAGACCCGAAGTAAAATCGGCCTAGGGTTCGCACTGACAGGTCCAAACATCGCCCCATCACGTGCTGAACACGAGGCCCTTTAGCAACGCCGGCGCGGGACATCGTCACCAATACATCTCTCCACGTTTCAAACAGCAGGCATGGCTGAGCCATCTCGCGGCCGCATGCGCCCGAGCTTTGCTTTTCGATCCACCTCTCCTTCCGAAGAAGAGGCGCAGGGAACACCGGGTATCGACTGATACAAGCAGTCCCCGCGCGGCAAGTAGGCACGCGGCAGAACCACAGGTTCAGCCGGTCGTGCAAGACACCCCGGGCCGCCGCGATCAGGCGGCGCGGACCTCCTCGACGAAGCTGCCGACCTCGGTCGTCAGTTGCTCGGCCTGTCGCGACAGTCCGTCCGCCGCGTTCAGCACCTCGCTCGCGGCGATGCCGGTTTCGGTCGCCGCCTTGCTCACGCCGCTGATCGTCGCCGTCACGTCCTTGACCGAATGCGAGGTCTGCTGAACGTTGCGGGCGATCTCCTCAGTCGCCACACCCTGCGCCTCGACGGCCGCAGCGATTGCGTTTGAGATCGATGAGACCTCCTCGATGGTCCCGGCAATGCCGCGGATCGCGTCGACGGCCTCCTTGGTGGCGGCCTGGATCTGCGAGATCTGCGCCCCGATATCCGCCGTCGCCGACGCCGTCTGGGTTGCCAGCATCTTCACCTCGGAGGCGACCACCGCGAAGCCGCGCCCGGCTTCGCCTGCCCGCGCCGCCTCGATGGTCGCGTTCAGCGCGAGCAGATTGGTCTGGGCGGCGATCGCCTGGATCAGGGTAACGACCTCACCGATCTTCTCGGCGCCCTCCGCCAAGGTCCGCACGATCTTGTCGGTGCGCTGCGCATCCGCCACGGCCCGGCCGGTGATCGTCGAGGACTGCGCGACCTGGCGGCTGATCTCGGTGATCGAGGCCGTCAGTTCCTCGGCCGCGGAGGCGACCGTGCTGGCGCCAATGCTCGCCTCCTCGGCCGCGGCGGCAACCGTGGCCGCCTGCCCCTTGGTCTGCGTCGCGGTTGAGGACATCGAGCGCGCCGTCGTTTCCAGTTCGGTCGCGCCCGAGGCCAGTTGCGCCACCATGGCGCCCGCCTTGGCCTCGAAATCGCGCACCAGGCCTTCGAGACGCGTCGCGCGCTTTTCCTTGATGACGCGCTCGGCGGCCTGTTCGCCGGCCAGCCGGTTGGTGGTGAGCATGGCCTCCTTGAAGACCTGCACGGACTGAGCCATGCCGCCGATCTCGTCCTTGCGGAGCGCGAACGGCACCTCGGCCTCCTCATTGCGGGCAAGCCGGGTCATCACCTCCGACAGCTTCGCGATCGGGTTGAGCAGATGGCGCACCAACAGGAGGGACGACGCCGCCGACAAGCCCAGCACGAACAGGATGGCGGCACCCGCGAACAGGATGCCCTTGAGCCCGTCGGACTCGTCCTGCTCGGCGACGGCCTGCGCATCGCGCAAGGCGGCGTCGCGAATGCCCAACAGCGACGCGTTGGCGATCGTCGCCTGCCTGCGCCAGTCGTCGATCGACACCTCATAAGGCGTCGCGTTGGAGGCGGCCTTGATCAGCGCTTCGCGCAGCGTCTTGTCCGCGCCGAAATAACGCTCACGCGCCTCGCCGACGCTCGCGCGTGTCGCCTTGGGCGCATGCGCATCGTCGCCGCGATCGAGGATCTCGGCCCACAGCCGCGCCATCTGACCATTCGCGAAGTTCAGTTCGTCCCGTTCCGCCGCCGTGGCCGGGCGGCCCGCCGTGACCAGCCCCGAAATCAGCAGCGACACCTGACCTGCCGTCTGCCGGATCACCCAGCCCTTCTGGGCGACGTCGAGCAGGTTGCCGGCCGTGGTGCTCAGCCGCATCGTCTCCTTGATGCCGCTTTCGAGCAACTGGTTCAGGCTCACCATCGCATCGGCGTAGTCGCGCATCGCCTTGACGGCGATGCCGCTTCCGCGCTCGGCCAGCGGCTTGGTCCAGTTGGCCGCCGCTTCGTCGCGTACGGCGGCGATCTTCGCCGCGGCCGCCTTGACGCGCTGCGTCAGGTCGGCGTCACCACGCGCGAGCACAGCGAGCTTCTCCAGAGCCCCGTCGCTGCTTCGGCGATTGTCGGCGAACTCCTTCAGCACCGCGCCATCCGCCGGAGACTTGCCGATCAAGGCGCGATTGACGGGACCGCGTTCGACGGTCAGTGCTCCCACCGCCTCGAAGCCGGCCGCCAGCCGCGTCTCGAGAGCGTGCGCCGCGATGGCATTTTGATAGGCGCCCAAGCGCTCGCTGAGTTGAAGGCCCGATGTCAGGACGATGACGCCCGACATCAGCGCCGCGATGGCAATTCCCGTCCGCTTGATGGACACGTCCCCACTCCTCATTCCCATGACAATCAAGCGCGAGGGCGCACCGAGCGCTCTCGCGCGAAAGGCCCCGCCCTACTTCAATTCGAATTCCACCATCTCGATCGTCGACTTGCCCGTATTCCGGATCGTCCGCGCCGGCCCGATGTCCTGCCAGGCGAAATCACCGAACTTCAAATTGAGCTTGTGGTCGGGCTTGCCCTCGCGACCCTCGATGAGTTCGCCACCCTGCACCACGATCCGCACGCCCGGGGCGGCCTGATGCATCGCCGGCGCGGTTTCGCCGGGCTTCAGAATCAGTCGCCAGGCCTGAACCCGATGATTGTCCATGACCGTGACGTAGGGCTCGGGACGAGCGGCCGGCGTGAAGCGGCCCGGCGCGGAATCGAACAGCTCGAAGCCCGCGATCCGAAAGTCACCGTCGCCCACGTTGACGACCTGATGGACGCCCGGCTTCTTAGTATAGTTGGTGAACAGGACCTCCCCGACCTTGCGTGGAACGATCAGCGGCTTGCCGCCGAGCGGCGTCCCCTCCGCATTCGAGACGGCCAGATAGACCTGCGCGAAATCCCTGAAATGACTGTGGTAGGCCGCCATTCCGCCGGCCGGGATCGTGACGTTCATGAACTGCAGATATTCGTTCTTGAAGGTCTGATCGTGGAAGCTCGCGAATTCGATCGGAACGATCTCAGGCTCGCCTGCCGCATTCGCGCGTCCCGGCAGCGTGGCAGCGCCAATCACCTGGGCGCCAAGCATCGCGCAACACCCGCACAAAAACTGACGCCGTCCCATCGCATTCCGCATCTTGTCGCCTTGTCGTCCCATTGAGTTGAGCCGCTGGTGAGACTATCAGGATACCCTTTAAGACACGCTTAAGTGACGGCTCCACCGCAGTGGTGAGAGCGCATGGCACGTCATTTGCGAACGCATGCCTGATGCATCGCCGACGATCATCAGCCCTGCCGCCGAAATAACGCATGACCTGATCAGGTAAACGGCGAGCGCGAGCGACATCTCTCTTTCGAACGTGTCTGCAAAACTGCTCAAACTTCGAAATGGTCTCACTCGTCGAGTGATCCTTCTGATCGACCAGCACGTCGGCGACGTCTACTCCTGTGCAACGCCGGCGCGGAGCATCATGCGACGCGCGTTCTGCACGCTTCAACAGCAGGCATGGCTTCGCGATCTCGCGGCGACTTCCACCCGAGCTGTGTCCTCAAGTGAACCTCTTCGTCCGACGAAGAGGCGCAGGGAAGACCGGGTATCGACTGATACAAGCGGTCCGCGTGCAGCAAAAAGCACGCGGCAGAAACACAGGTTCAGCCCAATATCCAGCCTTCCCTGCGCGACGGTTTGACGACTTATAGGCGCTCTCCCCGGGGATCGGCTGTCTTGCCCCCGTCACCGGCGGATCATCATCACCACCGGCTTGGCATCAGCACCGCGATGCCAGGACCACACCACTTCGCCGTCGCATCGCTCCGTTCGTCGGCACGGGCTGTGACACCCGGCTGCAGAGCAACGCGCCCGTCGCTTCCCCTGCTCGACGCTCGTGACGATCGCGAAACGTCCCTCTTCAGCGAGCCGGGATGCGCGGAAATGTGAGGGTGATTTGCCCGACAAGGCAAGTCATTAGTTTGCGACAAACTGGCACGACGGGCAGTTGGCGCATACTGGGCATGCGCGGATTGCCCGTCGGGCAGGTGATCAGTTGGACTGACGACCGAAACAGCTTATTCCGGCGGCCGCCGATGCGCCGGCTGCGATCTCAACAGCTCGACTTTCGCCTCGATACGATCGAGATAGCGTTCGGCGGCCGCCGGCTGCTCGATCCCGATCAGCAAATAGATATCGATCAGATCGGCCCGCGCCTGATTGGACCAGATCAGCTCGATCGGCACGGCGGGATGCCTTCTTCGCCCCCCTGAAGATCGTTACGCTCCGTCGCGCTCAATTGGCTGTAGTGGCGTCCCATGCTCACCCTCGACATATGTACGGGGTGTCGCACTTCAAATAGAAATCCGCCGCGAACTCTCCCCCCCGTCGTGTTCACCGCAAATGCGCGGCTACGCTGTGCTCGCAATCTCGTTTCGTGACTGGCGCGATATCATTTTACCGGCAACCATGCCTTCGGAAATGGACCTGCGCCTGGCGACAGATCCGCGTCAGAGCGCCGAACGTCGTCATTCAGTCTTATTTTGCCCGCACACAACTTTACGTTGGCGCATTTGGCAGCTATTCTTTTTAGTATTTGTTGAGGCGTTTTCAATCACGGAGGGTGTCATGACATTGCGGACGTGCGGTTGCCGGAATGGAAATCCCGGCGAAGACTATGATAGCGGCCCCACCGCCTGCGTCGCCCACCCGAAGGTACTCAAGAATATTCAGGCCCAGATCGCGGAGAATTCGATCCTCTCCACTGCCGACGCGCGTATCGCAACGATGGCCGGGATGCTCAACATTCCCGCCATTGGGCGAACCGGCTTCAACGACGGCGTGATCTACCCGCCGACCGGCGAAGAAGGCCCAATGCTGTCAGCCAGCGATGACGGCCGGCGGCCGGCCGCCCGTGTTTCGCTGGCGCCGACGAGCGGGGGCGTCACGCTCAACTGCCTCGTCCTGCTCGTCGACTTTTCCGACAATGTCGGAAAAACAAAACCCACCCACTACCAGGATCTGCTGTTCAATAAAAACAAGCCGAACTCGATGACGACTTTCTACAAGGAGATGTCGTTCGGCAATCTGACGGTGACGGGACAGGTGACGGACTGGATTCGCGCCGCCAATCCGTACGGCCACTACGTCGACGGTCAAAGCGGAACGGGCAACAATTTCCCGAAGAACACTCCCGGACTGCTGCAGGAGATTCTGCAGAAATATTGCCAGAACAACTCGCTGGCGCCATTCGATTCCAATGGCGACGGATTCATCGACGGTCTGTTCCTGGTCCATGCCGGCGGTGGTGCCGAGGCGGAGCCGAACCCGGCGAAACGCAAGGACATGATCTGGTCGCACAAATGGACGCTTCCTTCGGCTTTCACGAACAACGGCGTCAAGGCGTACGCCTATTTCACCGCTCCCGAAGACGGCAAGCTCGGAGTCTTCTCTCACGAATTCGGCCACTTCCTCGGACTGCCGGATTTGTATGATACGAGTTATCGCAGCCGCGGGATCGGGAACTGGTGCCTGATGGCCGGAGGGTCATGGAACGGCGCAGGGGATCAACCCGCGCGGATGTCCGCATGGTGCCTGTCGACGCTCGGATGGATCAAACCGAAGAACATCACCGCGGCCGGCAACCTTTCGCTCAAAGCCCTCGAGGCCGACAAGACGGCGTGCTACCGGCTATGGACGAAAGGCAAGGCATCCAAGGAGTATTTCCTGATCGAGAACCGGCAGCAAAAGGGACGCGACGCCAAACTTCCCGGCCACGGTCTCGCGGTTTGGCATATCGACGAGACCCAATCCGACAACACCAATCCCCTCGCCTATAAAGTTGCGCTGGTGCAGGCGGACGGAAAACGCGAACTCGAATTCAACAAGAATTCGGGAGATCCCGGCGATACTTTTCCGGGATCCGCAGGCGTGGTCAAGCTGGACGATAAGGGCACCGTCCACCCGCACACGCGAAAGAACGACGGCACGACCAGCGGCGTCGCGCTATCCAAGATCAAGGAGGTCAATGACGTCATTCAGCTGAGCGTCAAGGTCTGAGTTCTGCAAAGGCAGACAGCGATCGAACGAGTTCGGCACGCACTATTTTTTCGGAGCGTCTACACTTTCGACGACCACCCGCTCGCCTCGGGGCCCGCCGAGCACCGAGGTCGTCAAGGTATAGTCTTTTCCGACTTCGACCGCTTCCGGCTCCGCCGTAAAGACCGTCACGGTGGAGCCGGGCTTCGCTTGCACGAAATCAGAATAACCCTCCGCTGCCGTGCTCTTGTCGACCGAAATGTCGACATTCGCGCCCCAGCCGTCGGCTGATCGCTCCACCCTGCTCACCTTTCCCTGGAGAATGGTCTTGTTGGGCTTGATCTGCATCGCACCCCCCTCCTGCTTCTGTTCGGCAATCTGATACCGAATGTCCGGTCGCGCAGTCGATCGTTCCGCCGCCAGCCAAAATACGAGAGATGCCAGGGCAGCAATCCCAACAGATCGGTGATCAAAAGTCATTGCGCAAGACCCCTACTCGCCCGCGACGCGCATAGATCGTTCGACGACGCCGTGGCCAGGACCGACGGCGTTCGGGCTCTTGGTTCCACGGGAACATATTGCGCTGCCACGCCGAGCGCGCCCGGCAACTATCAGCCGCCGTCGCCTGCACTGCAATGAGCATTTCTAACCTTCGCATCGGGTCGCTTACGAACGAGCCCCGCGATGACCTTCATTTGCGGTCAGACGGCAACGCCGGCTCCAAGCGCCGACGCTGGTCGACATCTTCCCCGTCTGGCGAAATCCCACGGCAACCTCGTATCGGCGACCTTGCAACGATCCTGGAACGCGTCCGCAAGGATCGCCGATCAAGGCAGCTCTGCGACACGATGACAGGCGACGTAGTGGTGCGGTCCGATCGCATCCAACACCGGAAGATGCTGCGTGCATGTATCGATCACGGCCGGACATCGCTGCGCGAAACGACAGCCGGGGGGCGGGTCGACCGGGCTCGGCGGATCGCCCTTGACGAGATGGCGGCGCTTCAACTCGTCGCGCATGGGTCCGGGCGGTGCGGCGGCTGCAATCAGCGACCAGGTGTAGGGATGGCGGGGCGCGGCGAAGATCTGGGCGGCCGGCGCCTGCTCGACGATCTTGCCGAGATACATCACCGCGACCTCGTCGCAGAACTTCTGGATCACGCCGAGATCGTGCGAGATGAAGATGTAGGTGAGATCACGCTCGCGCTGCAGCCGCTTCAACAGGTTCAGGATCTGCGCCTGGATCGCCACGTCGAGCGCGGACACCGCCTCGTCGCAGACGATGAGGTCCGGCTCGGGCGCCATCGCGCGTGCGATGCACAGCCGCTGCCGCTGGCCGCCCGAGAATTGATGCGGAAACAGATCGGCGGCCTGCGGCGGCAGGCCGACCTCGGCCAGCAGCCTGCGCACCCGCTCGTCCCGCTCGCGGCGCGTTCCGATTCCGAGCAGATCGAGCGGCTCGCGGATCTGGTCGCCGGCGCGGCGGCGCGGGTTGAGCGCCGAGAACGGATCCTGGAATACGATCTGCAGGTGCCGTCGGACCTCGCGCAACCGCCGCCCGGTGAGGCCTGCGATGTCGCGGTTGCCGAACACGATCTGGCCGGACGTCGCCGGCACCAGCCGCATCACCGCCTGCGCGGTGGTGGACTTGCCCGAGCCGCTCTCGCCGACGATGCCGAAGGTGGTGCCGCGGCGAACGCGGAAGCTGACGCCGTCGACCGCGTGCACGAAAGACGGCTTGCCATCGCGGCGGCCGGCCGGAAAATGCACGACGAGGTCGTTGACGTCGAGCAGCACCTCGCGGGTGCCTGTGCCGCGGATCGCCTCAGCCATGCTCATGCCGCGATCTCCGCCTTGCGCCAGCAGGACACCGCATGGCCTTGTGCAATTGGTTCCAGCGCAGGCTGCGGCTTCGCACGGCACACGTCGCGGGCCTGCGCACATCTTGCCAGAAAGGCGCAATCGGCGCCGCGCGCGCCGAGTGGGGGCACCATGCCGGGAATCTCGCCGAGATCGACCCAGGGCTGCGGCGCCTGTCCGAGTGCGAGATGCGGCACACAGCCGAGCAGACCGCGCGTGTAGGGATGGCGCGGTGATTTCACGATCTCGCTGGATGCGCCGGCCTCGATGCAGCGTCCGGCGTAGAGCACCAGAATCTGGTGGGCGAGTTCGGCGACCGCGCCGAGATCATGGGTGATCAGCAGGATCGCCGTCCCGGTGCTGTGCTGCAGGTCGGCCAGCAGGTCGAAGATCTGTGCCTGCACCGTCACGTCGAGCGCGGTGGTCGGCTCGTCGGCGATCAATAGTTTCGGCCGCCCGGCCAGCGCCATCGCGATCATCACGCGCTGGCGCATGCCGCCCGAGAGCTGATGCGGATAGGCGTCGATCCTCTGCTCGGCGGCCGGGATCTGCACCGCACGGAGCAAATCGACGGCATGCGCCCGCGCAGCGGCCCGATCGAGCCCGCGGTGCCAGCGCAGCACCTCGCCAATCTGGTCGCCCACCGTGAACAGCGGATTGAGCGCGGTCATCGGCTCCTGGAAGATCATCGACATGGCGCTGCCACGCAACGTCCGCATCTCACGCGGCGGCAAGGTCAGAACGTCCCTGCCCTCCAGCATGATGCGGCCGGACGTGATGACGAAATCCTCCGGCAGCAGCCGCATCAGGGCCAGCGCCGTCATGCTCTTGCCACAGCCGGACTCGCCGACCAGCGCCAGGGTCTGCGCCGGTGCAACCGTGAACGACAGGTTCTCGATGACCGGCACGAGGCGGCCGGAGCCGTTGCGCATGCTCACATTGAGCTTGTCGACTTCGAGCAGCGCACTCATCACGACCTCCGTCGCAGCCGCGGGTTGATCGCATCGTTGAGACCGTCGCCGACCAGGCTGGTGGCGAGCACCGCGAGGAAGATCGCAGCGCCCGGAAACATCACCGCCCACCACGCATCGAGAATGTAGTTGCGATTCTGGCCCAGCATCAGCCCCCAGCTCATGACGTTGGGATCGCCGAGCCCGAGGAAGCTCAGTCCGCCCTCGAACAGGATGGCGACACCGATCGCCAGCGTCGCCGATACGATCACGGCTGGGAGCGCATTGGGCAGCAAGACGCGCAGGATCAGGTTGGCGCTGGACGCGCCCGCCGCGCGCGAGGCCTTGACGAAATCGAGGTCGCGCAGCCGCATGAACTCCGCCCGCGTCAGCCGCGCCACCGAGGTCCAGCTCACCCCGCCGATCGCGAGCGTAATCGTGGTCAGCTTCGGCCCGAACAGGGTCACCAGCACCATCGCGAACAGCAGCGGCGGCAGGACCTGGAAAAACTCGGTGATCTTGACCAGCGCCGCATCGATCGCCCCGCCGAAGAAGCCGCCGACGGCGCCGACGACGAGCCCGATCGCGATCGTGATGAGTGCAGCGACGGCGCCGACCGCGAGCGTCGCGCGACCGCCATGGATCAATCCGGCCAGAATGTCGCGGCCGAGATAGTCGGTCCCGAACCAGGCGTCGGCATCGGGTGGCATGAGCGGTGCTCCGACGAGATCCAGCGGATCGACCGGATAGAGCGACGGTCCGATCGCGGCCACCAGGATGATCAGGACCAGCATGCAGGCCCCCGCGACCCCCGACGGACTCTTCATGAATTGCTGCAAAGCCACGCGCCCGGGCGACACGGCGGCCCGGGCGGGAAGGTCGATCTGCGGCGCAGGTATCGGCGAGGAAGCCTCCATCGTCGTCATCGCCGCCCCGTCCGGATACGCGGGTCGATCAACCGGTAGATCACATCGGTCAGAATGTTTGCAGTCATCACGATCAGGGCAGAGAAGAACAGCACGGCCATCAGGGTCGGATAGTCGCGACGCAGAATGGAATCGAACACGAGCCGGCCCATGCCAGGCCAACTGAAGACGGTCTCGACCAGCACAGCGCCGGCTAGCAAATTGCCGAACTGATGACCGGCGACCGTCACGATCGGGATCAGCGTGTTGCGCAGCGCGTGCTTGCCGACCACGAGCCATTCCGGCAGGCCCTTGGCGCGAGCGGTGCGGACGTAGTCGGCCGAGAGCGCATCGATCATGTTGACGCGCGCCAGACGGCTGTACTGCGCGATGAACACCAGCGCCAGCGTCAGCGACGGCAACACCAGATGGCGGGCGACGTCGAGCGCATAGGCAAGGCCATGCTTGGGATTGACGACGTCGGCCATGCCGACCACGGGAAGAATCGGCCAGACCGAGCCGAACAGCAGCAGCAGCAGCAGCCCGGTCCAGAACACCGGCGCCGCGTAGCCCGCCAGCGAAACCACCGTCACCGCATGGCTGAACAGGCCGTTCGGCTTGCGCGCGCTGACGATCCCGAGCAAGGTGCCGATGGTCAGCGCGCCGACCAGCGCGCACAGCGCCAGATAGAGCGTTGCCGGCAGCCGCTGCAGGATCAGTCCGAGCACCGGCTGGTTGAAATAGTACGAATAACCGAAATCGCCGACGGCGACATTGCCGAGATAGATGGAGAGCTGCTGCATCAGGCTCTGGTCGAGGCCATATTTGGTGCGCAGCTCCGCAACGACATCGGCGGATGCGCCGCCCATCTCGCCGGCGATCACCTGGACGGGATCGCCGGGAGCAAGGTGGATCAGGCAGAAGTTCAGCACCAGCACGGCGATCAGCAAGGCTGCCGCGTTGATGATCTGCCTGGCCAGATGGGTGGCGAATGCCATGGTGCAGAAACTCTCCTGGAGATTGTCGTGAAGCGAATGTCCAGTCGGGCCGGCCTCAGGTCTTCGACGGCGTTTCCCAGTACAGCTCGTCGAGCGGCGACATCATGCCCCAGATCGAGGTCGGAAGATTGCCGAGCCCCTTGGCGAAGGCATTGTAGTACGGGGTGACGTTGATGAAATAGATCGGAACGTCGGAGACGACGATCTTCTGGAACTCCGAGTACAGGGCCTTGCGCTTCTCGGGCGAGGTTTCGACCGCCGCCGCCTGCAGCAGCTCGTCAACCTTGGGGTTGGAGTATTGCTGCGTGTTCGACCAGATGATGCCCTTGCGGATGTTCGACGTCAGGTAGGTCCGGTTGACGCCGATCACCGGGTCGCCCCAATTGTAGACGGTATCCATGGTCAGGTCGAAATCGAAGTTGGACACGCGCTGCGCCCAGGTCGGGAAATCCGGCGCGGCGCGCACCTCGAGATTGATGCCGACGCGCTTGAGCTGCGAGCGCATGTATTCCGCGACGTTGCGCTGCTGCTCGTCGGCACCGGGAATGTAGTCGATGGTCAGCGAGAAGCGCGAACCGTCGGCGCCCTTGGCGTAGCCCGCCGCATCCAGCAGCGCCGCCGACTTCGCATAGTCGACCTTGTAGGACTCGACGCCGGCTTCGGCGAGCGGCGAATCCGGCGCGATCGGCCCGAGCGCGGGCGTCGCCTTGCCGCTCATCAGCTTGGAGACGATGAAATCGCGGTTCGCAGCGTACGCGATCGCCTGGCGCACACGGACGTCGTCGAGCGGCTTCTTCCTGGTGTTGAAAGCGAGCCAGTTGACCGGGCCGACGCCCGCCATGCCCTTGTCGGTCACGACCAGGTTGGACGCTTTCTGCAGACGGTCGATGTCACGCGCACCGGCGATGAAAGGAAGCGCGCTGAAATCGCCGCGCTCCATCGAGACCACGGCCGCATTCTGGTCCGAAACAAGCCGCACCACGATCTTGTCGAGCTTGGGCCGGCCGGGAATGAAGAACTTGTCGAACTTCTCCAGCGTATAATATTCGCCCTGCTTGTACTCGGTCAGCTTGAACGGACCGGACCCGATCGGCTTCAGGTTCGCCGGATGCGTCTTCAGGTCCTGGCCGTCGCCATAGATGTGCTTGGGCAGGATCGGCATCAGCGCCGGAGACATCGCCAACAGCAGTGACGGGCTCGGATTCTTCAGTCGGATGATCGCGGTCGAGGGATCCGGCGTCTCGACCTTGTCAACCGCAGCCAGCATCGTCTGGAATGGATGATTGGCCTTGATGGCCATGATCGAAAACGCCACGTCCTCCGACGTCACGGGATGGCCGTCATGGAACACCGCGTCCTTGACGAGGTGCAGCGTGACGGAAAGTCCGTCCGCCGCGACCTCCCACGACTGCGCGAGGTAGGGCTGCGGATTCCACTTGTCGTCATAGCGCAGCGGGCTTGCGAAGATCTGGGCTGTCGGCATCGCCGTGGCCATGCCCGATTGAACGGCGCCGTTGAAATGGCGCGGCACCTGCGTGGTGGCGACCACGAGCGTATTGCCGCCGGGTGACTGCGCCTGCGCCACGGGGGATGCAACCGTGGCCGCAACGAGACCGAGAGCTCCCAGCACAAAATGTCGTCTGATCAACATGGCTATCCCGCTTTCCTGGTTCACGACCGGGTGGATGATGAGAAAGTGGTTTGGTGGTCGGATGTCATCGATGTCGTCATGCTGCGGTCAGCGCGCGGTCGAGGATCGCATCGAGCTCGCGATCCGATGGAAGATCGGCGGTGCCGACCCCCGCAAGCGCGATCGTCTCCGCAGCCGCTGTCGTGTCCTGCTCCGCGGGCGTCAGCGACCAGTTGCGCGACACCAGTTGGAACACTTGCGCCCCCGCGTCCCCGTCGATCATGCAGGTGCCCTTCAGACGCAGCAATTGTTGCGGCAAGGCGCTTACAGCGAGGGCCAGCCTAGCACGATCGAAGCGGCCGTCACGCCGATAGGTCCAGCGGCGGAAATCGCTTTCGTGATCGACCGTCTCCTCGACAGGGTCTGACCGGAAACGCGCAGCCTGCCCCCGTCCGAAAACCGCCTGATTGGCGGGGGTCACGGCCGACAGCGGCTCGATCGACACGTCCGGCCGGATGGCACGGATCACCGCGCATGCCGCATTGCGCTGGGTCTCGATCACCAGATCGCACTTGCTCAGCAGCACGACGTCGCACTTGGCGAACTGATTGCGGACGGTCTCGCCGACACGCCGGTCGTCGCACTGCGTCGCGATGCGGGCGGCGTCGGCCAGCACGACGACGCCGTCGAGCCGCAGCGACGGTTCGACCAGCGCGATCTCCGCGATGCGCCAGGGATCACCGACGCCGCTGGCCTCAATGACGACGCGGTCGAAGCGGCCGACATCGTCGAGCAGCCGCGCCAGCGTGTCGAGGAATCCCGCCCCGATGCTGCAGCAGACGCAGCCATTGGTCAGAGACATCGTCGTTCCGTCATGGCTGCGGATCAGGGCGGCGTCGACATTGATCTCGCCGAAATCGTTCACCAGCACCGCACAGCGCTCGGTGCTGCCGGACAACAGCCGATTGAGCAGCGTCGTCTTGCCGGCGCCGAGAAAGCCGCCGATCACGGTGAACGGAATGGGCGCTGCCGTCGTCATGCGCGCGGCGCCTCCTTGACGACGCCGCCGACCACCGTTCCCCAGACCGGAACATCCTTCAGCGCCTCGGGCGCGACCGCGAAAGGGTCCTGCTCGAGGACGGCAAAGTCGGCATATTTGCCGGTCTCGATGCTGCCGACGAGATGATCGAGCTTGAGCGTGTAGGCTGCACCGATCGTGATGGCGCAAAGCGCCTGCTCCACGCTCAGCGCCTCGGTCTCGGCACCGAGCTTACGCCCCGACGACGACACGCGGTTGACCGCGCACCAGGCGGTGAACAGCGGCGACAACGGGGTCACCGGCGCATCGGAGTGAATCGAGAACGGAACGCCGATCCGCTGCGCGGTACCGGTGGCGTCGAGACGTCCGGCGCGCTCCGGCCCCATCGTCAGCTCGTAGTGGGAATCGCCCCAGTAGAAGACGTGATTGGCAAACAGGTTGACGCACATGCCGAGTGTCTTCATGCGGCGGAATTGCGCCGCATCGGCCATCTGGCAATGCTGCAGCGTATGGCGATGATCGGGGCGCGGATGCGCGGTCTGCACCTTCTCCACCGCGTCGAGCGCAAGCTCGGTGGCCTCGTCGCCATTGGTGTGGATATGAAGCTGGATGCCGGCCTTGTGGTAGAGACCGACCAGGCGCGGCAGATCTTCAGGTGCGATGTACCAGAGGCCGTTCGGCGCGCCATTGTGATAGCCGGGCCAGCGCAGGCGCGCGGTGAAGCCCTGGATCGAGCCGTCGACGACCAGCTTGACGATGCCGTAATGCAGCTTGTCGTTGCCGGACTCGCGCAGCGCCGCGATCTTTTCGATCGCCTGCTCCGGGCTATGCGTGGCCGAGGCCAGCGCGGGCACCAAGCGTACACCGAAATCCGCCTGCTGCGTCGCCGAGCGGTAGAGCTCCAGCGTGGTCTCGCTAAGGTCGTTGTGCAGATCGGTGATCGTGGTCACGCCCTGTACGCAGGCCGACGACGCGTAGCGCTGCACGTCGGACAAGGTCAGCAGCTCCGACAACGGATTACCCACCAGGCGGAACGCCCGCAGCCTGGCCGCGATGCCCTGCAGTTCGCCGCTGGCCAGCCCGTCGGCGCCAGCGACGACGCCGGAGATGTCGGTGGCGCGCAGGAGCTGGGTGCGCTCCAGCACCACGGTGTTGACCACGCTGATGTGGAAGCTGGCGTGGATCACCATGATCGGCCGCGTGGTCGAGACCCGGTCCAGCGCTTCGCGTGTCAGCTTCTGGCCACCGATATGCAGCGGATCGAAACCCCAGGCGAACAGCGTCGCATTCGGATCGGCCATCCCGGCTTCGGCCTCACGGAGCCGCGCGACGATGGCATCGATGTCGGGAACGCCGGCGACGGCCCTGCCCTCCGGCGAGCGCCGTTCGAACGCTCCGACATAGGGCAGCGACCACATGATGCCTTCCATGATGTGGCTATGGCCCTCGACGAAGCCGGGCAGCAGCACCTTGTCGCGAAAGCGGGCGTCGACCTGGCCGTCCTGAGCGAATTGCGCGATCTCCGCCTCACTGCCGACCGCAACGATCCGCCCCTCCCGCACGGCAACATGCGTCGCGAAGGGACGCGACGGGTTCATCGTCACGATCCTGCGGGCTGAGTAGACGACCGTAGCTGAGCTCACCGTGGACTCCTACAACTTCCCAAGAGCCGTTTTGGGAAGCCTGCGGTCTCGAATGAGTCCAGGCCAGCGCCAGATGCCATGCACAAATGGAGCCAGCCCATGCGAAACACGTCCAGAAGCATTCCGCTATGGCGCGGTTTTTGCTTTAGATTCGCGCATCTGCCAGCTCCCAGGACCAAGCATTTCGATGACAAAATTCGCTCCCCTGCGGCGTTCCGAAGCAGCCGGACCGACGGTTCCGCTCCACGACGTCCTGTTCTGGGGCTCGCTGTTCGACGGGCTGGATCGCGGCGGCAGCTTCCTCCAGCTTCAGATTCGGCAGATGATCGTGACCGCGATCGAGGACGGCCGTCTGCCGCTCGGCGTACGCATGCCGTCCAGCCGCGACCTCGCCGCGCTGCTCAAGGTCTCGCGCAACACCATCGTCATCGCCTACGAGCAGCTCGTCGACCAGAACTTCCTGGTGTCGCGCGAACGCAGCGGCTATTTCGTGGCCGGCCTGCCCAAGCAGATCGGCGAAGCCAGGCAGCCGGCGACGGAGGTCTACAGCCGGCGCTGGACCGAGCGGTTCGCGCTGCAGCCGTCGGCGCTTCGCAACATCGTCAAGCCGCTCGATTGGCAGACCTATCCCTATCCCTTCATCTTTGGCCAGTTCGATCCGAGCCTGTTTCCGACCAATGACTGGCGTGAAAGCGCGCGCGCGGCGCTCAGCGTCCCCGAGATCAACAACTGGGCGCGCGACATGATCGACGGCGACGATCCGGCGCTGATCGAACAATTGCAGCGGCAGGTGCTGCCGCGCCGCGGCATCCGCGCCCGCGCCGACGAGATCATGCTCACGATCGGGGCGCAGCATGCTCTTTATCTAATTGCCAAGCTGTTCCTGAAGCCCGACACGCCGATCGGCATGGAGGACCCCGGGTATCCGGATGCGCGCAACATCTTCGGCATGATGACGTCCCACGTCGTGCCGCTGCGGCTCGACGATCAGGGCCTGGTGCCCGACGAGGCGTTCGCGCGCTGCGCGATGGCCTATGTGACCGCGAGCCACCAATGCCCGACCACGGCCGCGATGTCGCGGGCTCGCCGCGAGGAGATTCTCAAGGTCGCGCGCGAGCGCGACATCGTCCTGATCGAGGACGACTATGAAAGCGAACTGATTCCGGAAGGCAGCGGCCTGCCGCCGCTGATGAGTCTGGACCGCGACCAGAGCGTGCTCTATGTCGGCAGCCTGTCGAAGGCCTTGGCGCCCGGCCTGCGGCTCGGCTATGTCGTGGCGCCGGCGCCCGTCATCCGCGAGTTGCGCGCGCTGCGCCGGCTGATGCTGCGCCATCCGCCGCTGAACAACCAGCGCGTCGCGGCATTGTTCATCGGCCTCGGACACTACCGGTCGCATCTGCAGCAGGTCGGCCGCGTGCTGCTCGAACGCGCGGCCCTGCTCGACGAACTGCTGCCGCAGGCCTTGCCGGACTGCAGCTGGTCGCGCGGCCCGGGCAGCACCAGCTACTGGATCACCTGCCCTGCGGGAACGGACGCGGTGAAGCTGTCGGAGGCGGCGCGCGCCGAGGGCGTGGTCATCGAGCCCGGCGATGTGTTCTCGATGAACGCGGAGGCCACGCGCAACTGTTTCCGTCTCGGCTTCTCCTCGATCCGCACCGACCGGATCGCCGCGGGGATCGCCAAGCTCGGCGAGATCTTCGCCCAGCACGTGTCTCGACGGGACACCTGCGTGGCTACAGCAGGTCGCTCAGCCCCTTGAGCGCGCTGCCGACCGCGACAACCGCGAGACTTGCGATCGACACCCGGCGGTGCAGCGTGTCGCTGCCGCGATGAAAACCGAGATCGCCGAGCCAGGCGCCGGCCAGCATTACGGGAATGCCGAGCCCGGTAAGGACCGCGATATGCAGGTCCAGCAGCCCGAACCATGCGAGGCTGGCGGTCGCAACGATCGAAGAGACGAGGAAGAACACCATCATCGAAGCACGCGCGGCAACCCGGCCGAACGGACCCGCATTGTAGTAGACGATCACGGGCGGTCCGGGCATGCCCGCAAGTCCATTGAACAGACCGGCGACGAGACCGACCAGCGCCGTGATCCAGCCCGCGGGCGCCGCAGCCAGCCGAAATCCCGCATTGAGCAGCACGACTGCGCCGACGGTGATCAGCGCGATGAGGATGCGCGCCGCCGACGCGGACACCAGGCTCAGCACCAGCGCGCCGATCGGTGAGCCGATCAGGCCGCCCAGGATCAGCCAGCGCAAAGACGACCAGTCGCAGACACGCGATGCGCGCGGTAAATCGCTGAGCCCGATGAGAAGTTGCAGGCAGACGGCAACCGGCACCGATTGTGTCGGCGGCATGAACAGGCCGAGCAGCGGCACGGCTGTCAGCGCGAAGCCGAAGCCGGTGAAGCCCCGCACCAGCGCCGCGGCAAAGATCGATAGTGCGGCGGCCAGCACCAGGGCCGGGCTCGGCAGCGATGTGGCGGCGATGTCGTGGACGGCGACGGCCAGTTCCTGCAGGGCCATCGTCAGCGTGGGGCGTAAGAACACAAGGGTCGAGTCATCGGCCCAGTCAGCAAGTCCGTCACAGCGACGAAAGGGCCAGCCCGTGCCCGGCCACCGGACCAGTTCTGGCCGCAGAGGTCACCCGCCCTGGTTCTAGGGCCTGCGGCCGATCGCATGGCACATGCAAGCGACGCCCCGCAGATGTCGCGGCGTGATGCGTGAGGACATGACATGGCCGATATCGAAACCGTCCGCAGCGAACTGCTCGACACGCTGTTCGCCGCTTTCAACCGTCACGACGGCGCAGGCGTGATGGCCTGCATGACCGACGACATCGTATTCGACGCGGCCGCCGGCCCCGACATTTGCGGCCGTCGCATCAGCGGCGCCGCCGACGTGCGCGCCGCGTTCGAGGCGACCTGGAGCGGCATGCCTGACGTGAGTTGGGAGTGCACGCGCCACGCCGTGTTCGGCGATCGGGCACTATCCGAATGGACGTTCCGCGGTACCGCGCCGGATGGCTGGCGCATCGAGGTCCAGGGCTGCGACTTGTTCAGCTTCCGCGGCGACAAGATCTGCGTGAAGAGCGCCTTCCGCAAGGACCGGCCACCGCAGCCGGCCGCGAGCGGGAGTGCCGCGTGATGAACATGCACAGTTTGCCTGCGGCGCCTTATGATCCGCACTACGATCCGCTCATTTCCGACGGACCGGGTCGCAACCGCAACTACGCCCCGACCTACTGGATCGCGACGGCTGGCAAGCCGCCGGAGAGCGACGGTCCGGTCACGGCCGACACGACGGCCGACGTCGCCATCATCGGGTCGGGCTACACCGGCCTTGCCTGCGCGATCTTCCTGGCGCGCGAGCACGGCATCAAGGCGGTGGTGCTCGAAGCCAACCGCGTGGCCTGGGGTTGCAGCACGCGCAACGGCGGACAGGCACAGAATGCCTCGGGCCGCCTGACTCGCTCGCAATGGATCCAACGCTGGGGCCTGGACGTCGCCAAGCGGATGCACGCCGAGGTCACCGAGGGCTTCGAGACCTTCGAGGAACTGGTGCGAACGAGCCCGATCGATGTCGAGCCGCAGCGCGGCGGTCACCTCTACATTGCTCACCGCCAGCGCAACCTCGACAAGATCGCAGCGGAATCCAAGGTGCTCAACGATGTGTTCGGCTACGCCTCGCGGGTGATGTCGCGTGAGGAACTGGCGAGCGACTTCGTCAACGAGGCCGAGGCCGTCGGCGCGGTGCACGAGCCGCTTGGGACGGGCGTACATCCGGCCAAGCTCGCCTTCGGCTATCTGCAGATGGCGCGCGCGCTCGGCGTGCAGGTTCATACCGCAAGCCCCGTGATGCGCATCGAGCATCGCGACGGCAGGTTCATCCTGCACACCCCCGGCGGCAAAGTGACCGTGAACGGCGTCGGCATCGCCACCGGCGCCTATACCTCGCTCGGGCTGACGCCGGAATTGTCCGGCCGCTGCATGCCGATCCTGTCGAACTCGCTGGTGACACGCCCGCTGACTGCGGCCGAAGTCGCGGCGACCGGCTTCAAGACCCGGCAGGTGATCACCGACACGCGCACCTTGCGCTACTACTACCGCCTGCTGCCGGACAACCGGGTTCAGATCGGCAGCCGCAGCGCCATCACCGGTGCCGACGCCGCGCATGACCGGCACCTCCAGCTCCTGATCGACGGCCTGCACCGCAAGTTTCCCGCGCTCACAGGCATCGAGATCGACTATTCGTGGTGGGGCTGGGTCGATGTCAGCCACGACATGATGCCGCGCATCGTGCGTCCCGATCCCCAGGCGAAGCTGGTCTATGCGCTCGGCTACGGCGGCAACGGCGTTTCCTATTCGGCCCAGGCCGGCCGCCGCATGGCGCAGATGCTGGCCGGCCAGGCGTTCAAAGGGCAGGATCTGCCGATCTTCACCTCGGCGCTGCCGACGCATCCCTTCGCGCCGTTCCGCCGCATCGGCCAGCGCCTGCTCTATCGCTGGTATCACCTACGCGACGAGGCAAGTTGAGCTCTCTTGTTTGTTGCAAAATCAATCAGACGAGCATGCGCCTGCGAAACCAGAGGTTCATTCCGTCGAGCGACGCGGTTGCTTCCGACAGATTAACCTGTCCTATGTGGTGCGTTGCGACGAGTCGCTCGGGCAAAATCGAGGGCTCTCATGCCGTAGGCGCTTCCCTGATTTCCACTCGGATCGGCGTCGGATCGAAACCGTTGCACGGATTGTTGACCTGCGGACAATTCGAGATCACGAACAGCACGTCCATCTCCGCGGTCACGTCGACGTGGTTGCCCGGCACCGAGGGGCCGTCGAGCACGGTGAAATTGCCGGTGGGCTCAATCGGGACGTCCATGAAGAAGTTCAGGTTGGAGACGATGTCGCGCTTGGTGAGACCATGCCGCGACAGCTCCAGGATGAAGTTCTCCCGGCAGGCATGCAGGTAGCGCGTCGCCTCCCCGAAGCGCACGGCATTGCTCTCGCACGAGCAGCAGCCCGCCGAAGTGTCGTGGCGGCCGCAGGTGTCGGCGGTGATCCGCGCCATCACCCGGCCGCGGTTGGAGATCAGCCGCGTCCCAAGCTCGAGATAGGCCGAGCCCTGGACGCGCAAGGTGTCCTGCGCGCTGTAGCGCTCGGCGGTGTCAGCGGCGACGTAGATCAGCGCGTCCACCGCCTGCTCGCCCTCGCTGTCGATGATGCGGAGCGTCTGGCCCCTCTTCAGCACCCGCGACCAGGGCTGCTCGGCGGGAATGTCGAAGCTATAGACGAGATGGCCGAGATCGGTCGATGACATGATCACGCTCCTCAGGCGAACAGCTGATCGGTGTAGGCGTAGGCGCGCACCGCTTCCGGCGAGGCCGTGCGGCAGACGTCGTTGGCTGAAGGTGGCGGCAGCCGGTGCCGGACCAGGGTGATCGGCGCGGTCGCGGCCGGCCGCGCCGGATCGAGCGGATGGACGCAGTTGGAGACCGCAACGATCAGGTTCATCTCGGCGCGCAGATCGACGAAATCGCCGGGGCGCTTGCGCGCGGCGTGCCAGACGAAGCGCCCGGTCGCGTCCGTCGTCACCGGCGCAAAGAAGGTCACGCAGGGCGGGATGTCGCGCAGGCCCAGTCCGATCTTGGCGGCGGCCGAGATGAAGTTCGCCTGCGTGTTGCGCATCACCTCGCCATAGGCCGAAAGCGTCGAGTCCGCGGTCGAGCCACCGACCAGCAGATCATGCGCGCCAGACGTATCCTCGATCACCGACAGCAGCACCCGTCCCATGTCCGAAAGGATCATCCGGCCCTTCGACAGCGCTGCGCTCCATTGCACCTTCACGGTGTCGGCGCAGTTGATCCGCTCGCAAGGATCCTCGCTGCGCCACGCCAGCAGCGACACGCTGGAGCGGCCAAGATCATCGCTGATGCGCAGCGCCTCGCCGCGCGACAGCCGCATTGTCGCGTGCCAGCCGGGCGGCACCTGCTCGGTCTGGATGATCGCGTCCTCTGCGATCGGCGCGCCGTCGAGGGCCGTCGGCGCGGGCAGTTGCTTCAGTTCCTGCCCCGCCGCACGAAGCTCCTCGTAGCGGCGACGGTTGGCTGCCGCCCGCTCCGCCTTGGCCTGCGCGCTCATGCTGATGTCACCGTAAAATGCGCCTCGACCGGCTTCCCGGCCTTGCCGTTGATCGGCAGGATGTCCTGCGGACAGGCGGAGAATGCGATCACCAGATCCATCTCCGCGCGCAACCGCACATGGCCGCCGGGAACGGGACGCGGCGGCGCGGCGAAGCCGAGCGTGCCGTCGGCGTCCCAGGGAATGTTCATGAACAGGTTGAGCGGGCTCGGCACCTCCGGCGGCGTCAGGCCGAGCTCGGCCATGCCGGCAAACAGATTGTCGGTGCAATTGTCGTGGTGGCCCTCGTGCCCGAGAAACGCGTAGCGATAGCGGTCGCAGGCGGCAATCAGGGTGTCGTGAATGCCGCCCGAGGTGTCCTCGACCAGGGTCAGGATCGGCCGGCGCTTGTTCGTCCGGAGCACGTCGCCCGGCCGCGGCACCAGGTGCAGCGAATGCGCCCGCGTATGCTCGTTCGACATGAACTCCGACAGGTCGGCGCGGTTGAAGGCCCAGGTGTCGACGACCTGCTCGCCATGGGTGTTGATCACCGTGATCACCTGGCCGGCCGTGACGAACGTCGCCTTGCCGCGCCGCGCCGGAATTTCGATCGGATCCATCACACTCTCTCCCTCAGGGCTTGTAGGCCACCATGTCGATCTCGACGATGCCGCCGCGCGCCAGGTCGCAAACGCCGATCGTGGTCCGGCCCGGCCGCTGCGCATCGTCGAAATGGCTGAAGAAGATCGCATTCATGGCCGCGTAGTCGCGCTTGAAATCAGTCAGGAAGATGCGGGCGAACACGACGTTCGCGAAGCTCATGCCGCAGCCCTTCAGCACGCGCGCGAGATTGTCCATCACCTTGCGGGTCTGCGCCTCGATGCCGTCGGGGATCGGCAGCGAATCGTCATCGGGATCGGTCGCGAGCTGGCCGGTGACGAACAGGAATGGACCCGCCTGCACCGCATGGCTGTAGGGCGTGACCGGCTTCGGCGCATCCGGGAGAAGATGATAGATCGGATCCATGGCGCGTTCCCTCGCTGTGTTCTGGTTCATCCGGCGGCGTAGCGCTGGATGAACTGGCGCGCGCGCTCGGTGTCCGGGTTGACAAAGAAGTGCTCCGGCGGCCCGGTCTCGACGACGCGGCCGCGATCGAGAAACAGGATGCGGGTCGCAGCGTCACGCGCAAACCCCATCTCGTGGGTCACGATCACCATCGTGCGGCCCTCGCGGGCGAGATCGCGCATCACCACCAGCACCTCGCCGACCAGTTCCGGATCGAGCGCGCTGGTCGGCTCATCGAACAACAGGAGATCCGGCCTCATGGCCAGCGCCCGCGCAATGCCGACGCGCTGCTTCTGCCCGCCGGACAGCCGCGCCGGGAAGGCATCGCATTTGTCGGCCAGCCCGACCTTGGCGAGCAGCGCCATTGCCTCGTCCCGCACCTCGGCGGCCGGCCGCTTCTGGACGTGAAGCGGGGCCTCCATCAGGTTCTGCAGCACCGTCAGGTGCGGCCACAGCGCGAAATGCTGGAACACCATGCCGATCCGCGTCCGCACCCGCGACAGCTCGCGGTCGGACATCACGACGCCGCCATTGTTGATGCCGATGCGGTCGCCGTTGAGATAGATCTGGCCGGCGTCCGGGCGCTCCAGCCAATTGATGCAGCGGAGCAGCGTCGACTTGCCGGAGCCGGACGGACCGAGCACGCAGACCGTCTCGCCGCGCGTCACCTTGAAGCTGATGTCGGAGAGCACCTCAAGCGCACCGAAGCGCTTGGAGATGCCGGCGACGTCGAGCACAGGCATGTCGTCGGTCATCATCGGTTCCTTTCAGCGCCTTGCGGCTGCGAGCCGGTCGATGCCGCTGACGCCGGCCTCGATCACGAGGCAGAGGCCCCAGTAGAGGAACACCGCGGTGATGAAGGCAGCGAACGGGACATAGTGCCGCGACTGGATCGAACTCGCGGCATGCGTCAGTTCGGGCAGCGCGATGATGGTGAGAAAGGCGCTGTCCTTGACGATCTGGATCATCTGGTTGCCGACCACGGGACCTGCGGCCAGCAGCACCGGCGGCAGGATGATGCGGCGGAACAGCTTGGCGCTGGAGAAGCCGAAGGCCACCCCCGCCTCGATCGGCTCACGTGGCTGAGCCGCCCAGGCGCCGCGCAGGATCTCGGCGAGATAGGCCGCGTGATAGACCGTCAGCGCCACCAGCCCCGAACTCCAATTGTCGAGCCGGATGCCGAACGACGGCAAGCCGTAGTACACGATGTAGGCGAACAGCAGGAACGGCACGCAGCGCATCCCGTCGACGAACACGCGCACGGTGAGCGCAAGCCAGCGCCGCTTCGACATCAGGGCCGGCGTCAGCAGCAGAGCGATTGCGAGCCCCGCGATGGCCGACAACACCGACAGGATCGTGGTGTTGCCGAGCCCACTCAACAGCAGATCCCGCTCGCTCCAGACGATGGCGAAATCCCGGATCATGCGGCTTCTGCTGCGAGCTGGCGCCGTTCGATGAAGCGCTGCAGGGAGACGAGAGCGAACACGATCGGCGCGTACATCGCGATCGCGACCAGGAACGGCGGCAGCGGCTCATAGGTCTCGGCGCCGATGCGCACCGCCGCGCGGGTGATGTCGACGACGCCGACGACCGCCAACACCGGCGTGACCTTGATCAGCAGCGACATCTCGTTGACGAGCCCGGGCAGACTGACCCGCACGATCTGCGGCAGCACGATGCGGCGGAAGCGCAGGCTCGCATGCATGCCGACGGACTGTGCAGCCTCGTATTGCTCCTTCGGGAAATTCATCAGCGCAGCGCGCCAGACTTCGCAATTGAAGGCGGAAGTGTTCATGACCAGCGCCAGGATCGCAGCCGACACCGGGCCGATTGCGAATCCGACATTGGGCAGCGCAAAGAACAACAACAGTAGCAGGGTCACGAGCGGCGTCGCGCGCAGCACCGAGACATAAACCGCGACCATGCGGGCGACGACGGGAACGTTGGCCCAGCGCAACAGCGCCAGACCGAGCCCGATCGGCAACCCGATCAGGATGCCGACGAAGGACAGCGTCACCGTGACCACGGCGCCCTGCAGGATCGCCAGAACGTCGGCAGCGCTCATCGGCGTCGATCCATGGCGTGGCCGAACGGCCGGCGCCATCGGCCGGCCTCCCGCACACGGCGCACGGTCCGCCCGATCCCGGGCGGACCGGCGCGGAGCGATCGGCAGCCGCACATCGCCTTCACCTCTCCAGCGACGTCAGAACTCGGGCTCGAACGTGACCGGCAGATCCGCGAACGACTCGCCGAACCACTTCTTCTGCAGCTCCGCGAACCGGCCGGTCTCCTTCTCCTTGGCAATGAAGCCATTCAAGAATTCCACCAGCTCGGTGTTGCCTTTGGCGACCGCCCAGGCCGGATACGACTTGCCTGAGACCGGCTCGCCGACCGCGAACACGTTCGGTTTCTCAGTCACCAGCGCCTTGATGTTGATGATCGTGTTGACGACGTAGTCGACGCGACCGAGCGCGAGATCCTGATAGGCTTCGGGATAGGAGGTGTATTCGACCACCTTGCCGAGCTTGCCGCCCTCTTTCTCCAGCATCGCCTGGAGCTCGGGCAACCGCCCCAACAGCGCGCTGCCGGCCTGAACGCCGACGGTCTTGCCGCTGAGATCCTTGATGGCGGAGATGCTCTTGTCGTCCTTGCGCTTGACGTAATAGTGCGTCGCGTCGGCAATCGGGCTGGTGAAATCCAGCGACTTCTTGCGCTCCTTGGTGATGATTGCCGCGGTGATGGCGACGTCGTACTTGCCGGTGGACACGCCGGCCAGGATGCCCGTCCAGGGCAGGATCTGCTGCTTGATCTCGAACGGCGCATATTTGCGCAGATCCTCGATCAGCTCGTTGTCGAAGCCGGTCGGCTTGCCGTCCTTGACGAACTCGAAGGGACGAAAATCGTCCTCGGTCGCGACGATGAGACCGCGCTTCTTGATCTCGTCGAGGCTGCCGGCCTTGGCGCTGAACGCGGCAGGCAATGTTAGCGCGGCGGCCAGCAGCACAAACGCTGCTCGCCGCGACGGCACCAGCAGGCGGGAAGACGAAGGCTTGGTCATCTCGGATCTCCTCACATGAACTGATCAGTCGAAGCTGAAGCCGTGCGCGCGCAGATAGGGCGGGAAGGCCGCGCCTTCGGCCTTGGCGGCCTGACGCGCCTTGTCCTCCGACCATCCGTAGAACTCGGCCTCGCCGAACTCGGCATTGCCGCGCTGCTGGTCTTTCGGAATCGCGTGCCGTGCATGGCGCCGCCGGTCGTAATCGTCGAGCGCCGAGGAAAGCGCATCGTCGCCGTAGCGGTCGACATGTGTGGTGATGCTGCGCGGCAGCCGCAGGCTGACATGGCCCTCCGCGGCGGGATAGCCGAGGCACAGCCCGGCGACCGGAAACACCATATCGGGCAGTTCCAGCACCTTGGC
This sequence comes from Bradyrhizobium oligotrophicum, assembly GCF_051168495.1. GTDB lineage: Bacteria > Pseudomonadota > Alphaproteobacteria > Rhizobiales > Xanthobacteraceae > Bradyrhizobium > Bradyrhizobium oligotrophicum_A. Next base: position 62,010 of record NZ_JBNPVB010000026.1, read on the forward strand.
GACCGTGTCGATCTCGTTGCGGATGACGCTGATCGGACAGGCGCCGAGCCCGACCGACTCCGCGCACAGGATCATGGTCTGCAGCGCCAGCGCCGCATCGACCGAGGCATTGAAGAAGCCCTCCAAGGTGCCGTTCTTGACCGGCTTGCCGCGCAGCTCGCCGATCCGCTGCAGCCGGCGGGCATCGCCGAGAAACACGAAGAACACCGGTGACGCGCCGATCCATGGCATGCTCGGAAACAGCTTGCCGATCGCAGCGCGCTTCCCAGTATCGCGCACGCGCAGGACCGAGGCCTGCTGGAAGTCCGACTTGGCCGAGGCGCTCAGCGCGCAGGCGACGAGCAGGTCGAGCAGCCCCTCCTCCGGCATCCGGTCGCTGTAGCGGCGGACCGTCTTGCGGGATAGCACACCGCGGAGGAATGCATCGGCCCGGACGTCTCCGCCGTCCGGTCCGCCGTCTCCAAAGCGCGTCGCAATGACATCAGCATGCTCCGACATCACGGCGCCCTTCTTGCGTCACGCACGACGCACAGCGTTCCACGAACGCCGTTAGCCAGAGCAATGATCGGCGGCTCACGCCGCGGCAGACATCGCATCGCTCTCTCCACGCACCGCGACATCGATGTCGCCGCCCCGGATTGATTTCGCCGCGCTTTTGCGCGCAGCTCTTTTGGGGGATGTCAGCAAGGGACATGCCAAAGTTCGCGGCGATCGGCGTAGCGCAACGTTTTTGCGCCCGCTTCGACCACGACCTCCGTTGAAATTGGGCAGCCAGGAGCGCCGTTTGGGCACAAAACGCCGCAGCGCAAAAATGCGGAGCATGCTTCGTAATTGCGGCAACCCTCACCCTGACCGGGTACCGCGCTCCAGCGACGCGCTGCTTTTCGGGCAGCACCGTGCCCATTATCTAATCGGAGCGCGTCGCGGTCAGTCCGGCGATTGTGTCGCATCGAGCCTCCGCCCCTGCGCCTCGACGATCGCCTGCATCATGGCAATAAAGCGCTTCTGGTCGGCCTTTGTCAGATCCGCGATCGTCGCGAGATGCGCCGCCCGCGCTGGCTGCTCGATCTTGCGCAGCAATGCCGCGCCGGACCGGGTCAAACGGCAGGTCCGCGACCGTCGGTCGTGCGGGCCGATGCTGCGATCGACGAAGCCGCGCGCCTGCAGCCGCTTCAACGCACCGGTCGTGGTGGTCCGGTCGAGGGCGATGTCCTGGGCCAGCGCAGTCTGGTCCGCCGTTCCCCGTTTCGCCAGCGCCGTCAACAGGCTGTACTGCAACGGCGTGATCTCATAGGCGGCGCATCTCTCCTGGAACAGCGCGACGTGGATCTGGTGCAGCCGCCGGATCAGATAGCCCGGGCGCACCTCGAGCGGCCATGACATATCTGCTTTCGGCTTAGTCCTTCCGGCCATCGAACGGCTCCCGCATAAGCGCTGATCACGCTGCATCAATTTGAAGCTGTCTATGGCACGGATCTTGATGTAATGCGAAGTATGCTTCGTAAATTGGTCGGCGTATCGTCAGCGCCGGCTCGTCGAGGAAGGCTTTGACCGGGATGAGCACGCTGCCCGGAAAGGAGACCTTGCATGTCCGTGAGCGCCTCGTTCGACCTGCTGCTGCGCGGCGGTCGTGTCATTGACCCCGCCTCCGGCATCGATGGACTGAAGGATGTCGCCATCCGCAATGGCCGCATCGCCGCTGTCCAGTCCGATATCCTGCCGACCAGCGCCAGGGATGTCGTCGACGTCACCGGCCAGCTCGTGCTTCCCGGGCTGATCGACACCCACGCCCATGTCTATCAGTACGTCACCGGCCGCTTTGGCATGAATGCGGACATGGTCGGCGTGCAGTCGGGCGTCACCAGCCTGATCGACCAGGGCGGCCCGTCCTGTATGACCCTGCCGGGCTTCCGGCACTTCGTCGCCGATCAGGCGCAGTCGCGCGTCTATGCGTTCCTGTCGGCCTATCTGGTCGGCGGCCTCGAGGGCCACTACTACCCCGATCTCTACCGGCCCGACTGCGTCGACATCGACGCGACGGTGAAGTCAGCCGTCGCCAACCGCGACGTCGTCCGTGGCATCAAGGCGCATGCCGAGATCGGCGGCTTCGCGCGCTGGGGCATCCGTGTGATCGAGATGGCCGCCGAGATCGGCCGCCGCGCCGAGCTCCCCGTCTATGTTCATTTCGGCCAGCTGTGGGGCCTGCCCACGAGCGGCACCAATGGCGAGGACGTCGATACGATCCTGGAGCGCGTGATTCCGCTGCTCCGCCCAGGCGACGTGCTGGCGCATCCGTTCACCCGGCATCCCGGCGGCTTCGTGAACACCAAGGGCGAGGTTCATCCGGTGATCCAGGCCGCGCTCGATCGCGGCCTCAAGGTCGACGTCGGTCACGGCAGTCACTTCTCCTACCGGTTGGCCCGCAAGGCGATCGCGTCGGGCATCGTTCCCCATACGCTCGGTGCCGACATCCACGGGTACAACACGCACGTGCCGGCGCCCGCAGGCACGCCGGACGAACATGCCGACGACGAAAATCATCCGTTCGCCGGTCAGGCCAAGTTCAGCCTCGTACAGGCCATGAGCTCGCTGGTCGCGCTCGGGCTGACGCTGGAACAGGTCGTGCCGATGGTCACGTCGAATCCGGCCAGCATGCTCGGCCTGTCCGACCAGATCGGAGCGCTGCGTCCGGGCATGGAGGCCGACGTCAGCGTGCTCCGGGAGAAGCAGGGCCGCTTCGTGCTGCGCGACAATGAGAAGACCGAGGTGATCGCCGATCGTCTGTTGCAGCCGGTATTCTGCCTGCGGGCTGGCGTCCGGCAGGATGCGACGGCGCCGATCCTGCCTGCAGCGGTCGCGGCCTGACGTGGCCGAGCCCGCGCCGGCCGTCTCCGATCATAGCTCTCCGCAGGGAGTCGGCGCGCGGCTGCGGCGCAAGGAAGACGACCGGTTCCTGCGTGGGCGCGGACAGTATGTCGCCGACATCAGGTTGCCGGGGCTCAAGGATGTCGCCTTCATGCGCAGCCCGGTGGCGCATGCCAGGATCAAAGCGATCCACGTTCCCGCTGAGGTCCGCGACGTCGTCTTCACCGCCGGCGACCTCGCCGGCATCAAACCGATCCGCGCCGTCTCCGGCCTGCCCGGCTTCAAGATCTCCGAACAGCCGGTGCTGGCGACGGGCAAGGTGCGCCATGTCGGCGAGCTCGTGGCGATGTGCGTCGCCCGCAGCCGCGCCGAGGCCGAGGACATCGCCGCTTCCGTCGAGCTCGACCTGGAGCCGCTGCCGGCGGTGTACGACATGCGGCTGGCGCGCGCGGGCGGCAGCGCGCTGGTGCACGAACATTGGGGCGACAACGTCTTCCTGGAAACGACATTCGAGGTCGACATCGCATCTGCGCTGGACGCGCCGATCAAGGTGACGCGGGAAATCTCGACCGCGCGCCAATGCATGGCGCCGCTGGAGGGCCGCGGCGTCATCGCGACCTTCGACCACCGGCTCGATCAGCTGACATTGCACACCGGTTCGCAGATGCCGCACATCGTGCGCAATGGCCTGTCCGACTGTCTCGGCATCGCGCAGGGCCGCATCCGCATCATCGCGCCCGACATCGGCGGCGGCTTCGGCCACAAGGGCATCCTGCTGCCGGAGGAAGTGTGCCTGGGCTGGCTCGCGATGCACAAGGGCTGGACCGTGCGCTGGCTCGAGGACCGGCGCGAGCATCTGAGTGCGAGCGCGAATTGCCGCGAGCACGCCTACCACATCACGGTCTATGCCGATCGCGATGGCCGCCTGCGCGGCATCGACTGCGAGGCCACCGTCGATTCCGGCGCCTACTCGTCCTATCCGTTCTCGGCCTGCCTCGAAGCGGCGCAGATCGCCAGCATCCTGCCGGGCCCGTATCGGATGCCGGCCTATCGCTGCCGGACCTACTCGGTCGCCACGAATAAATGTCCGATCCTGCCCTATCGCGGCGTGGCCCGCACCGGCGTCTGCTTTGCGCTCGAACTGCTGCTCGACGCCGTCGCGGTCGAAGCCGGGCTTGAACCCGGCGAGGTCCGGCTGCGCAACCTGGTACAGCCGCAGGACATGCCGTTCGACAACATCACCAACAAGCATTTCGACAGCGGCGACTATCCCGCCGCGCTGCAGCGGGCGCTGGCCGCAATCGATGTCCCCGCGGTGCGCGCCCGCCAGCAGCGCGGCGAGCCGGATGGCCGGCTGATCGGCACCGGCGTCTCGATCTATTGCGAGCAGGCCGCGCACGGCACCTCAGTCTATGCCGGCTGGGGCATCCCGATGGTGCCCGGCCATGAGCAGGCGACCGCACGGCTGACACCCGACGGAGGCCTCGAACTGCGCGTCGGCGTTCATTCGCACGGCCAGGGGCTGGAGACGACGCTCGCGCAGGTCGCGCACGAGATCCTCGGCGTCGACCCGGATCAGATCCGCGTCGTGCTCGGCGACACCGCGATGACGCCCTACTCCACCGGCACATGGGGCTCGCGCGCGATGGTGATGGCGGGCGGCGCCGTGGGCACCGCCTGCGCACAGCTCGTCGCGCGCGCCACGCGCATCGGCGCCAAGCTGCTGCAGCTCCCGCCGGAGGCCGTCACCTGGCGCGAGGGCCGCGCCTGCGGGCCGAACGGCAGCGTGGGCCTCGCCGAGATCGCCCACACCTGGTACCGGCGACCGCAGGATCTTCCCAACGACGTCGATCCCTCCGGCCTCGAAGTCACCGGCGGCTACAAGCCGGTGCGCGACAGCGGCACCTTCTCCTACGCGGCGCATGCGGTGACGGTCGCGGTCGATCCCGATCTCGGCGAGGTCGAGCTGCTCGACTATGTCATCGTCGAGGATGGCGGTGTCCTCGTCAATCCGATGATCGTCGACGGCCAGATTCTCGGCGGCCTCGCCCAGGGCATCGGCACCGCATTGTACGAGGAGATGCCGTTCGACGACGCCGCGCAGCCGCTTGCGACGACACTCGCCGATTATCTTCTGCCGGGTCCGACCGAAGTCCCTGCGCCGCGCCTGATCCACATGGAGACGCCGTCGCCCTATACGATGTTCGGCGTCAAGGGCATCGGCGAAGGCGGCGCGATCGCGCCGCCGGCGGCGATCGCCAATGCCGTCAACGACGCGCTGCGGCCGCTTGGTGCGGAGCTGATGCAGTCGCCGTTGTCGCCACGCCGCATCGTTGCGGCGGTGCTCGCAGCGAAGCAGGCGAGCTCGCCGTGAAGGCCGCATCCTTTGCCTATGAGCGTCCCCACAGCGTCAGCGACGCGCTCGCTCTGCTCGCCAACGCCGATGGCGAGGCAAGGATCATGGCCGGCGGGCAGTCGCTCGGCCCGATGCTCAATCTGCGCCTGGTGCAGCCGCAGCTCATCATCGACATCGCCGGGCTCGCCGAACTTCGTTCCGTCGAGCGCGATGGCGATGCCCTCCTGATCGGTGCCTGCATCACCCATGCCGACATCGAAGACGGCCGAATCCCGGACGTGACCCATGGCGTACTGCGGCGGATCGCCCGCGGCATCGCCTATCGCGCGGTGCGCAACCGCGGCACCATCGGAGGCTCGCTCAGTCACGCCGATCCGGCCGCCGACTGGGTGATGACGCTCGCGGCGCTCGGCGCCGGCGTGCGGCTGACAAGCTCGGCAGGCCGGCGTGACCTCACCGTGACGGAGTTCATCCAGGGCGCGCTGCAGACGGCGCTGCGTCCCGGCGAGATCGTCACCGCGATCCGCCTCCCCTCCCTTTCGCCCACGGCACGCTTCGGCTACGCCAAGGCCTGTCGCAAGCCCGGGGAATTCGCGCATGCGATGGCCGCCGTCCTGATCGAGCCCGATAAGTCCCGCAACCGAGTCGTGATCGGCGCCATCGACAGGACGCCGATCGTCGTCGACGATTCATCCCTGTTCGGCGCAGCGATCACCGATCTCAGGCGGCAGTTCGATCGCGACCTCGCCGACCGCCTGCTGATGCAGGCCGGCGTGGCCGATCCGGCCGCCCGCCACATCCATGTGAGCGTGCTCGCTCGGGCGATGGCGGAGGCCGCCGCATGACAACGATCCAACTCAGCGTCAACGGCCGCGCGATCGAGGCAAGGATCGAACCTCGCACCCATCTCGCCGACGTCCTGCGCGATCAGTTCGACCTGACCGGAACCCATCTCGGCTGCGAGCACGGCGTCTGCGGCGCCTGTACGCTGCTGCTCGACGGCGCTCCGGCCCGCTCCTGCATCACGCTCGCGGTGACCTGCGATGGTGCCGCCGTCACGACCATCGAAGGCCTGGACGAGGATGAGATAGCAGCCGAGCTGCGTGACGCCTTCACGCGCGAGCATGCCCTGCAATGCGGTTACTGCACGCCCGGCATGATCATGTCGGCGCACGACCTCGTGCTGCGCCTCGATCACGCGGACGAGCAGGCCATCCGTGTCGGGCTGAGCGGCAATCTCTGCCGCTGCACCGGCTATGCCGGGATCGTCCGCGCGATCAGCGCCGTCATCGCGGCGCGACGGCAGCGAGGCATCGCGGCCGTGGTCGGCGCAGGACGAACATCGCTCGGCCCGGTGGGATCGCAGCCGGGTACGATCCCGACCACCGCGTCGTCGGCGCTGCCGACGATGACGGACACCAAGCATCCCCGCGGTGTCGCGCTCGGTTGGCTCGAACCACCCGAGGTCGTGCCCGCCAAGAGCTTCGATGCGTCGTTCACGGTGAACGCCGCGCCCGAGCAGGTCTTTGCGCTGTTTGGTCAGCCCAAAACCCTGGCCGCCTGCTTTCCCGGCGCCGCCATCACGGACCTCCCGGCTCCGGATCGCATCGAAGGTGAGATCAGGGTCGCCATCGGCCCGCTGTCGGCCGTCTTCCGCGGTTCTGCGCGCATCGACCGCAACGCGGCGGATTTGTCGGGCCGGCTCATCGGCACCGGACGTGACCAGCGGAGCCGCACCTCGACCTCCGGACAGATCAGCTGGCGCATGCTTCCGATCGACGAAGGACGGGCAACCCGCGTCGCGCTCGCAATCGGCTACAGCCTCTCCGGCCCCCTGGCGCAGATCGCGCGTGATGGGCTGGTGCGCGATCTGGCCTCGCGCCTCACGACGACGTTCGCGCAGAACTGCGACCGGCATCTCAACGGCACGGCGGGCACGGCGGAGACACCAGAGCCGCAGCGCCTCAACGCGCTTGCCCTGCTGCTGGACGTTGCGCGCAACCGTCTCACCGGCTTCGCCCGGCGCATGCGCGGGCCATGAGACCGCCGCTCGCCGGCGAATTGGTTCTCGCTCACGGCCAGCCGTGACATGAGCACCGAACACCCGTGCGGGACATCGTCCCGGCGCCTGTCTCCACGTTTCAAACAGCAGGCGTGCCTGCGCTTTCTCGCGGCGAGATGCGCCCGAGCTTTGCCATCAGTCGACCTCTTCCTCCGAAGAAGAGGCGCAGGGAAGACCGGGTATCGGCTGATACCCGCGGTCCGCGTGCAGCAAATAAGCACGCGGCAGAACCACAGGTTCAGCCCAATATCCGGCCTTCCCTGCGCGACGGTTTGACGACTTATAGGCGCTCTCCCCGGGGATCGGCTGTCTTGCCCCCGTCACCGGCGGATCATCATCACCACCGGCTTGGCATCAGCACCGCGATGCCAGGACCACACCACTTCACCGTCGCCTCGCTCCGTTCGTCGGCGCGGGCTGTGACACCCGGCTGCAGAGCAACGCGCCCGTCGCTTCCCCTGCTCGACGCTCGTGACGATCGCGAAACGTCCCTCTTCAGCGAGCCGGGATGCGCGGAAATGTGAGGGTGATTTGCCCGACAAGGCAAGTCATTAGTTTGCGACAAACTGGCACGACGGGCAGTTGGCGCATGCCCGGCATGCGCGGATTGCCCGTCGGACAGATGGTCTGTCCCCCACTTACCAACCGACGTCCAGGCAGGCTTTACCATCCCGCTCCTGCGGCCCGCGCGGCTGCTCACGCGGGGAGCAGAGGCAGCTTCGTTCAGTGTCACCGGAACTACTCGCTCTCCTCCTCCAACCCTCCGTTCCTTCTCGATGTGTCATAGGCACGCTGCGCTATCTTCATCGCGGAGCCGTTGGCGAGCGACCAGTTGTAAAGAGCAGCAAAGGGCTCACGTAGCGAGCAGCCAAGCGCGGTGATTGTGTACTCGACGCCGACCGGCTGCATCGGCAGGACTTTGCGACTGATCAGGCCGTTGCGCTCCAGACGCTTCAATGCCTCGGACAAAGCCTTGTGGGTGATGCCGTCGAGCCGGCGCTTGAGGTCGTTGAACCGCGCCGGCTGCGTGCAGAGAACGCTGAGGATCAGCACCGTCCACTTGTTGGCAATATGCTCGAGGATGGGCCGCGTCGCGGTGACATCAAGCGGTAGTTCGAGCACGTCTTTGGACATGGGTATACGCCTGTATATCTAAGCACCAGCCGGTGCGTTCTTGTGATGAGATATAGGAATGATACCTGTTCGTCATCACCAGCGATGTGAGGACATATGAGCAGGCTTTCAGGAAAAATCGCCGTCGTGGTTGGCGGCCATGGCGGCATCGGCGGCGCGATCGCAGAGCGGTTCGCGGCGGAAGGCGCCACAGTCTACGCCACCAGTCGTCGCATCGAAGAGAGAGAGATCGAGCTTGGGGCCGGCCGGCTGCGCACGCGTCACGTCGATGCGTCCGATTTGGCAGCGCTCACCGCCTTCTTCGAGGCGGTGAGCAGCGAGGCCGGACGGGTGGACGTGCTCGCCGTCAACGCAGGGATCTCCGAGTTCGCGCCCCTCGACGACGTCAGCGAGGATCATTTCGACCGGACCTTCGATCTCAACGTGCGCGCGCTGCTGTTTGCCGCGAAGGCCGCGACGGCGATCATGCCGGATGGCGGCTCGATCGTGCTGGTGGGCTCGATTGCCGACGCGATTGGAACCAAAGGTTATGGCGTCTACGGGGCCACCAAGGCCGCCGTGCGCTCCTTCGCGCGGACCTGGGCCAACGAGCTGGCGCCCCGCAACATCCGCGTCAACGTCGTGGCACCGGGACCAACCGACACCGCCATGATGGCGGCGGCGTCCGACGAGGTGCGGGAGACGCTGACGAAGCTGATCCCGCTCGGCCGTATGGGTCGTGCCGACGAAGTCGCCTCGGCCGCGCTGTTCCTCGCCAGCGACCAAAGCAGCTTCATCACCGGGGCCGAGCTGCCGGTTGACGGCGGCATGGCGCAGGTCTGATCTGCGCCGCCTGCGAAACGACCTGCCGCGGCGCTCGCAGGCGCTCGGCGTCCTCGGCATGACCGGCTTCACCGCCTGTGGGGACTGACCGAGATGGGGCAGCCATGCACGCCGGCTGTGACACGCTATGGTCGGAGGACATGCAGCATGGCGTGGCGCTGGAGGGGAGACTGCGGATCGTCAATCCGTTCGTGACGGACGGTATGTGACAATAAAGTGCACTGTCACCGTAATGGTGCGTGATCGTCGTTGCAGGGCTCACTGCGGCAAGGCGTCGGGCGCATATTGCGCGGCGAAGGCGGCGCTCGGCGGGATCGGCTTGATGACGTCGATCAGCACGCCGTTCGGATCCTGCGTGATGAAATGCCGCTGGCCGAACGCCTCGTCGCGCAGCGGCAGCAGGATCGGCAACCCGGCCGCGACCGCCTCCGCATGCATGGTGTCGACGTCCTCGACCTCGAAATTGAGCAGCACGCCCGACGCCCGGCCGCGGGCGACTTCGGGGATCGTCGCGTGGTCGCCCCTGAGGATCGCGAGATTGACGGCGGGATCGCGCGTCGACTTCAAATGGACGTACCAATCGGCCTCGAACAGCGGCTGGAACGCCAGGTGCCGCACATAGAAGGCCGCCGTCCCGGCGACGTCGTCGGCCATGAGGACGGGGTAGTAGCTGGTGATCTTCATGCTTCCCTTCTCCCTCAGATAAACATACATTCTGTATGTTTCATTCGCTTAACAAAACAGGCAGCCTGTATGCAAGTGAAATCCGCCCGGCGCAGCAATCCCGAGCGCACCGCCGAGATGCGGGCGCGGCTGGTGGCGACGGCGCGCCGGCTGTTCGTCGCCCATGGCTATGCCGCGACCAGCACGCCGGCCATCGTCGAGGCCGCCGGCGTGACGCGCGGCGCGCTGTATCACCATTTCGAGGACAAGCAGGCGATCTTCCGCGCCGTGATCGAGGCGGAGTCCGCCGCCGTCGCCGCGGCGATCGAAGCCGGCGACACGCCGCAGCGATCGGCGCGCAAGCGGCTGCTGGCCGGCGCCAAGGCCTATGTGCTGGCGATGCAGGCCGACGGCCGCACGCGGCTGCTGCTGATCGAAGGCCCGGCGGTGCTGGGCCGCGACGCGATCCGGGCCATCGAAGCCCGCAATGGCGACGCCAGCCTGAAGACCGGCCTCCGTGAGGCGATCGCCGAAGGCGCCCTGCCCCGCCTGCCGCTCGACGCCCTCGCCTCCCTGCTCTCAGCCATGTTCGAGCGCGCCGCCACGGACGTGAGCGAGGGCATGGCGACGGCCGACGTGCTCAAGGTGATCGAGCGCATCCTTCGCGGGCTGGTGTCGGACTGACAGCGCGCGGAGCGCGACCCGAAATTGACGATGCCGAACGGACCTGGACGCGGAGCCAACTCATCCGCCTCGTGGATCGCGTGTGGAACAAGCCTGCCCCGTCCCGACGCGTCGATTGACTGGCTCACCCTTGACAAATCGAGCAAATGGAACAAAAAAAGAACGACGAATCTCGGCTGATGGATGAAAGCAGGTTCGTCGACCAGCCATTGGGAACCCGGCGCGCGTCACATGAAGCCTACCACGTTGCCGGTCTACTACTATCTCGACCATTTCGTCGAAATGCTCCAGTTCGTCGAGCAGACCTATGGCGAGATCCTCACCGACGAGGATCGGGCGTTCACCGCGCGCTTTCGCGGTCTCTCCCAAGACGCGCAGTGTCTCTTGATCCGGATGATCAACAGGCGTGGGACGATCTTCAATCGCGCGCTGTTCAAATATCCAGAGATCATCGATCTCGACTCTGCTGCTCGAGACCTGATCGGCTGTGGCCAGGCGCGCGGTCTCCGGGCCGACGATTATTCCGCCTTCCTGCTCTGTCAGCCGAAGACCGCACTTCTCGACGGTGCCCGGGCGGCGGGATACGGCCGCGACGTGCGCACGTCGTGGTCGAAGCCAGCGCTGGCTGACTTCTTCATCACGACCATTCCCTTCGATATTGCCGCGAAGCATTGCGGCGCCGGGAACTTCATCGCGCTCGACCATACGAGGTCGATCGAATTTCTACTGTATCTCTACTTCGGCAAAACCGCCGACAATCTCAAGGATTTCGCGTTGCGGGATCTCGGCGTTCTGCGCACGAACCGAGAGACGTCGTTCAGCGCCCGCTTCGCCGACGCCGACGAGGCGCGCGCGTGCTTTCACTACAGCCAAGTGCTGGACCGCATCGATGTCGAGTCCGCGGACCTCGATGGATGGGCGGTCACGGCGATCCTGGACGGTCCGCCGCGGACGACCGACTACGCCGCGGACCTAGCGGGCCGCGCCGCGTGTCAGGTCGGGCAGTTCTTCGAAAAGCAGGGCGACATCGCCCTCGCCGAGCGCCTCTATCGTTTCGGGCGGTCGGCCGACTGCCGCGAGCGCCTCGTCCGGTTGCTGTACGCCAAGGGCGACAAGGACGCCGCCGAGGTCCTGCTGCGGGACATGATCGACGATCCCGAAAGTGACGACGAGCATGTCTTCGCCACGGATTTCTACGCGCGCAAGTTCGGCGGGCGGCGGACAGGTCTGAGCACCGAGTTGCTGCGCTCGGGACGGATGATCGTCGTCGACGACACGTTTCGCGGCAATCCGGAAGCAGGCGTCGCCGGCGTGCTGAGGCGTCAGGGCGGCCGCGTCTACTTCGCCGAGAATACGCTTTGGCTCACGCTGTTCGGGCTGCTGTTCTGGGATGAGCTTTTCGAATCCGGCCAGCTCCACAGCGGCTTCGACTGGCTCCCGCATTGCCTTCGCGACCGGACCTTCCATCGGCGTTTCGCCGCGCAGATCGACAGCAAGCTCGCGCAGGTCAGATCCGGACCTGCGCTTCCCATCATTCTGCGGACCGTCGCCTCCAAATGGGGCCGGCCCAACGGCGTCTTCGCCTGGGAGCACGTGCAGATGGACGCATTGCGCTCCCTGCTCGAAGGCGCCCACGCGGACGGCCTGGCCGCGATTCTTCGGGCGATGTGCGCGGACTTCCGCGGCATGCGGGACGGCTTCCCCGACCTGATGCATTTGTGCGACGGCAAGGTATCTTTCGTCGAGGTCAAGGCCGAAGGCGACGCCATCCGCCGCAATCAGTTGACCCGGCTGCGCCAGTTGGCTCAGGCCGGCATACCGGCCGAGATCGGCCGCGTCGACTACCGCTTCGACCCGGAGCAGGACTACGTGGTCGTGGACATCGAGACCACCGGCTCCTGGTCATCGGGTGATCGCATCACGGAAATCGGCGCGGTGAAGGTCCGCAACCACCAGGTGGTCGAGGAATGGCACTCGCTGATCAATCCGCAGCGGCCGATCCCGGCAAAGATCGTCGAGCTGACCGGCATCACCAACCAGATGGTTCGGGATGCGCCCGTGTTCCACGAGATCGCCGACAGCTTCATGGCGTTCATGGGCGACGGAATCTTCGTGGCCCACAATGTGAACTTCGACTACGGGTTTCTGTCGGGCGAGTACGAGCGACTCGAAAAGCGGATCCGCTTCCCGAAGCTGTGCACTTGCGTCGGAATGCGGCGCCGCTATCCCGGGCACAAATCCTACGGGCTGGGAAAGCTGTGCGCGATCTATGGCATCGAGCTCGAAGACCACCATCGCGCGCTCTGCGATGCCCGGGCAACCGCCCAGCTTCTGAATCTGATCAACAAGAAGCGCGTCGATGGAATCGACGCTGACGCGGAACAGGCGGCCTAGCCGCTTGGACCAAGTGTTGCGACGCCAAGTCGACGTTGGCCCGCGCTGCCACGCCCGCGCCGGCCGATTTCAGACCTCCACCGGGTGCGTCGTTCCCCTGATGATCCCCGTATCTTCCGCGCCCATGGGCTTGAAGTCGACGTACATGTCGGCCCCCGAAATGGCGGCCGCACCGGCGCGGGCGACGGCGAGATCCTGCGCGCCTGACCCGGAGCCCGCCGCCACCGCGCCGAGAATGAAGCCGTCGACACAGATCGGCAGACCGCCGATGAGATTGGTCCAGCGGCTTTCATGCGCCAGCGTGACCTGGATTTCCACGTCGGCGTGAGCGCCGCCGGTCGGCGCCCCCGACAGTGCCGAGGTCCGCGCCTTGTTGATGGACGAGGTCACGCTCAGTCCCTTCGCCCCATCCATGCGCCCGAACGCCAGCAAATTGCCGCCGCTATCGACCACGGCAATGCACATCGGCTGTCCGATGCGCGTCGCCTCGGCAATCGCCGCGTTCAGCACCTTGAGCCCGCCCGGAAGCGTCAGCGTCCTCGTGTCCTTGACGTCGGTCATCATTGCTCCTCGTACAGGCCAATGGAGAAGTCCCGCGCCAGCGTGCGCGCCGCAGCGACCAGCGGCGCATCGCCGCCGCGCCAGCCGATCAAGGACAGCCCGACCGGAACAGGGCCGGATGTCGCAACGGGCAGGCTCACCTGCGGCAGCCCCGTCAGCCCTGCGATGCCGGTGAGATCGACGATCCGGTGCACGGCGGCGCGGATCTCCGACAGACGCGCATGGCGCGCGATCGGCAAAATGGGCGAGGTCGGCAGGCACAGCATGCGCCGGCCGTCCAGGAGATCGTCGAGCCGCTTCGCGGCGGCCGCACGGAAGGCCCTGGCAGCCGCGAGCTCGTCCGTCGTGATCCGGCCGTCGTCGGCAAAGGCGCCCGCGACTTCGGAGGAGAAGCGCGGGTTGACCCGATCGATCCAGTCGCGAAACGTGGCTTGGAATTCGCTCTTCTGCAGGACGCGCTGATGGCGTGCCCAGTCGAGCAGCTCGCCGTCAGCCAGAGGCAGCGAATGGGTCGCCGTGGCATTGCCGAGCCGGCCGACAACCGGCTGCAGCGCGTCCCGGACCGGCGCATCGGCGAGCGCGAAACAATCAGATGCAATGATGATCTCCGGCAGCAAGGCATCAGCGATCGGCTCGCCGAGCAGCACGGCGCCGACCTGGCTGAAGGTCTGCGCGTCCCTCGTAAAATAGCCGACCGTGTCGAACGACGGCGCCTGGGTCATCAGGCCGGCGACCGAGATACGCCCGTGCGTCGGTCGCAGGCCGTAGATCCCGCAGAAGCTCGCGGGCGTACGCACCGAGCCGCCGGAGTCGGTCCCCAGGGCGACATCGACCAGGCCACCGGCAACGGCCGAGGCCGAGCCGCTCGATGAGCCGCCGGGGACGCGGTCCGGCGCGCGCGGGTTGAGCGGCGTTCCGTCAAACCTGTTGATGCCGAGCAGCCCGAGCGAGATCTCATCCGTGATGGTCTTGCCGGTCAGCGCGGCGCCGGCGCCGAGCAGCGCGTCGACGGCCCAGGCGTCCGCCTCCGCGGCATCATGCGTGGCGGCCCAGTCGGGATTGCCGCAGCCGGTCACCTCGCCTGCAACGTCGAACAGGTCCTTGACCGCGAAGGTCAGGCCCGACAGCGGGCCGGACCGGTGCGGCGCCCGCCGAAGGATGGCACCGGGAATGAAAGCCCCGAGAGTATCTTGCACGACTTCTCCCCGATGAAGAGCAGCCGCCCCCGACCCCGGGCGCGCCTGCCGTCCTCTCCCCCCGCGTCACTCCTTGTAGAGCTTGCGGAAGTCCGGATGCGTATGAAACCAATACTCGAAGCCCTTGACGTTCTTCTGCATCGCATAGTCGGCAAAGCGGGTGTAGAGCGGAATGCGCGGCAGATCGGTCATCACGATGTCGACCATCTTGTTCAGGCTGGTCTTGTAGATCTCCGGATCCCGGGTGAAACGCGCCTCGTCGATCACCTTGTCGAGGCTGGGATTGACGTAGTTGGCGGTGTTGAACACCGAATTGTTGCCGCCATGGAAGGTCCAGAAGAAGAAGTAGTCGGGGTAGTCGAGCCAGCCATAGAACTCGGCGATGACCATCGGCATCGTCTTGCTGGCCATCTGGGCGAACCAGTTCGAGCCCGGCACCTTCTCGATCGTGAGTTCGACGCCGATCGATTTCAGCGCTTCCTGGATCAGGATCGCGGTCGGCTCACGCACGGTGGACTCGCTGAGATCGATCGACAGCGTGGTCTTGAAGCCGTTCGGGAAGCCGGCCTCGGTGAGCAGCTGCTTGGCCTTCGCCAGATCCTGGCCATGCTTGATCGGCACCGGCCAGGTCGCATCGGGATAGGGTTTTGCCGGGTCGCCGCCGAACATCGGCTTGGCGCGGTTGTAGAGCGCGGAGCTGACGATCTCCTTGTAGGGGATGGCGTAGGAGATCGCTTCACGCACCTTCGGATTGTCGAACGGCGCGATCTTGACGTTCATGTCGACGAAGACGAGATCGTTCTGCACGGGCACGCCGATGATCGTGACCTTGCCCTGCTCCGCCAGCTCGGCGTAGTCCTTCGGCGGCAGGCCGACCGACATGTCGACGTCGCCCTTCTCGAGCAGCGCACGGCGCGTGCCCGCCGAGGCGATCTGCCGGTAGACGACGCGCTTGAGCTTGGGGAGCGGTCCCGACTTCCAGGCGTCGAACCGCGTGAACACGGTCTGCTGTCCCGGCGACCATGACTCGACCTTGTAGGCGCCGCCGCCGCAATCATTGCGCGACACCCAGTCGAACGCCCATGGGTCCTGCGCCGTCGCGTGCTTCTTGGCCAGCTCGGAATTGACGATGACCGGCACCGGCACGACGAGGTCGGGCATCGTCAGCTTGTTGAACTGATCGAACGTGGCCTTGAAGGTGTGATCGTCGACCACCGTGAACTGTTCGGGCTTGACCAGTGATCCCGCGGCCATCTGCACTGCCGGAAAGCCGCCGGCGGCGATGGCGCGGTCGAACGACCATTTGACGTCCTTGGCGGTGACCGGGGTGCCGTCGTGGAACGTCGCATCCTTGCGCAGATGGAAGATGTAGGTCTTGCCGTCCTCGCTGGCGTCCCAGCTCTCGGCCAGCTCCGGCGTCATGATCTTGGCGTCGTAGGACACGGTGCCGTCCGCCAGCGTCTTCTCGCCATGGCTGACGAGCCGGTCATAGGCCTGCCACACCACCATGCGGCTGTGATCATTGGCGGTCGGCACCATCGTGTCGAGACCGTTGGGGCCCATCTCGGACACGATCACCAATGTGTCCTTGGCAATTTCGGCCGCGTGCGCAACAGCGCCGGGCAGCACAGCGGACGCTGTGAGCAACGCCGCTGCAACGAGACTGCGATAAAGCTTCATATCGTGCGTCCTTTCTGGATGTTTCAGGTGGGTGGTTGGAGGCAGCGTCAGAGGCCGAGCTCGCTCAACAGTTTCGGCCATTGGTGAGCCCACGGACGCGCTTGTTCGAAGGCGCCGGAGGCGGCGAGCACGGTGCGGTCCGCCAGATGGCGGCCGATGATCTGCATCCCGACGGGAAGACCCGTCTTGGTGAACCCGGCGGGAATGGTCGCCGCGGGCTGGCCGGTCAGGTTGCAGATGAAGGTGAAACAGAGCCAGTCGCCGGTCGTGACCATCTTGTCCTCGATGATCTCGGGCCCCTGCATGTAGAGCGGGAAGGCGGGCACCGCGAGCGTCGGCGTGATCAGCAGGTCGTAGTTGGCCATGAACCGCCACATGCGATTGCAGACCATCTGGCGGATCATCTTGGCGTCGGTGAACTCCTCCGCCGTCCATTGCCGCTGCAGCAGCGCGACGAGATGCGGCGACATCTCCTTCTCGCGCCCCTTCATCATCCGGCGCAGACCAGTGAGATCGGTGTCGCCGGCGACGATGGTCCAGAAATGCGGGAACGGATCGTCCCAGCCGGGATGGGCGCGCTCGACCGTGCAGCCGAGATCGGTTTCGAACACGCGCACCGCCTCGGAGACGACGCGCCGCACTTCGGGATCGACGGGCGCATAGCCCCAGTCCTCGCTGTAGGCGATGCGCAGGCCCTTGATGCTCTCCTTCGTCGCCTCGACATAGTCGAAGTCGGCCGCAGGGATCGAATAACGATCGCGCGGATCGGGTCCCGTGATCACCTTGAGCATCAACGCGGAGTCGGCCACGGTGCGGCTCATCGGGCCGACATGTTCGAGCGACTCCCAGCTCGAGACGCCGGGATAGCGCTCGTCGCGGCAGCCCGGATAGAGCGGCACCCGGCCCATCGAGGCCTTGATGCCGTAGAGCCCGCACAGCGCGGAGGGAATGCGGATCGATCCGCCGCCATCGGAGCCGATCGCGAAGGGTGCGACGCCTGACGCGACCGAGGCGCCGGAGCCGGCGCTCGATCCGCCCGAGGTCATGTCGAGATTCCAGGGATTGCGCGTCGCCGGAAACACCGGATTATGCCCGACGCCGCTATAGCCGAATTCCGGCACGTTGGTCTTGCCGATGATGACGGCGCCGGCCGCCTTCAGCCGCTCGACAACGATGTCGTCCTCATCCGGCACGAAGTCGCGGTAGAGCGGCGACCCCATCACCGTCAGGATGTCCTTGGTCGCGACCAGATCCTTGATGCCGATCGGCACGCCCGCGAGCAGGCCGGGATCCTCGCCCGCCGCGATCTTGGCGTCGACGGCAGCGGCCGCAGCGCGCGCCACGTCGGGAGTCGGCGTGCAGAAGGCATGGATGTGGGGCTCGAGCTTGTCCATGCGGCGCAGAACCGCCTCGGTGACCTCCGTGGCCGAGAGGGTCTTGTCCTTGACCTTCGCCGCCACGGTGACGGCGTCCATGCGGCAGATTTCGTTGTCAGCGCTCATCGGTCTCTCCAGCAGGTGAAACAGCGAAGTGGCAGGCGGCGAAATGATCGGGCCCCATCGCGCGCAGCGGCGGCATGGCCTGGGCGCAGAGGTCGGCGCTCTTTGGACAGCGTCCGTAGAAGCGGCAGGCGTTGGGATCGGGATTGATCGGGCTGGCCGGGCTGCCGTCGAGCCGCGGCCGCGCTTCACCGCGCCGCGCGGGATCCGGGATCGCGGCGACCAGCGCCTGGGTGTAGGGATGGCGTGGTGCGGTGAACAGCGCCTCGGCCGGCGCAATCTCGACGATCTTGCCGAGATACATCACGACCACGCGCGAGCACAGCAGCCTGACAACGTTGAGATCGTGCGACACGAACAGATAGCTCATCGACAGTCGCGCGCGCAGGTCGGCGAGCAGCCGCAGGATCACGGCCTGCACGGAGACGTCGAGCGCTGACGTCGGCTCGTCGAGGATCAGCAGCGAAGGCTCGACGGCAACGGCGCGCGCGATGCCGACGCGCGCGCGCTGGCCGCCCGAGAGCTGATGCGGATAGCGCTGCAGCAGCTCATCCGGCAGCCCGACCAGGGCGGCGGTGGCATGAACGCGGCGCGCGATCTCGGCGCTGTCGCTGAGGCCGAGCAGCCGCTTCAGCGGATCGGCGATCGTCTGAAACGCCCGGAAAGAGGGATTGAGGCTCTCGGTCGCATCCTGGAACACGACCTGGATGCGCCGCCGCTGCGGTGATGAAGCAAACTTCGCCTGCGTGATCGCGGTGAGATCCTCGCCATCGATCAAAACTTGGCCCGCCGTAGGATCGATCAGCCGGCCGAGCAGGCGGACCATGGTGGACTTGCCGCAGCCGGACTCGCCGACGAGGCCGACGCTTTCGCCGGCTGATATCGTCAGGCTCACATCATCCACTGCGTGGAGCTTCGCCCCCTTCCCCGCCCGTTTGATCGGGTAGAACTTGGACAGTGACCTGACCTCGAGAAGCGCCGTCATGACAGCGGAAACCGGCAACGCACGAGGTGATGGGGCGACAACTCGGTCCAGTGCAGCTCCGCCTCGTCACAGATCGGCTGCCTCAGCTCGCAGCGTCCGCTGAAGCGGCACGGCGGCAGCGCGCCGCGCAGATCCGGCAGATGGCCGGGAATGGAATTGAGATCGTCGAGCCGCGAATCCGGCACGGGTGTCGCCGCCAGCAGCCGGCGCGTGTAGGGATGCGCCGGACGCTCCAGCAGCTCCTCGGTCGGCGCGATCTCGACGATGTGGCCGGCATGCATGACGGCGATGCGGTCGCAATATTCGCCGGCGAGGCCGAGATCGTGGGTGATCAGCAGGGTCGACATCTGCGTCGCGCGGCTCATCTCCCGGATCAGATCCATGATCACGGCCTGGGTCGTCACATCGAGCCCCGTCGTCGGTTCGTCCGCGATCAGCACGGACGGCGTGCAGGCCAGCGCCATCGCGATCATCACGCGCTGGCACATGCCGCCCGAGAGTTCGAACGGATAGGCTTCCGCCCGGCGTTCAGGATCGGGGATGCGCACCCGCGCCAGCGCCGCAATCGCCGCTGCCCTGAGATCGCGCCTCGGCAGCGCGGCATGCTCCTGCAGCACGTCCTCGATCTGCTTGCCGACCTTGCGGATCGGGTTGAGCGCGGTGCGCGGGCTCTGGAAGATCATCGCCATCTCGCGTCCGCGCAGCTCGCGCATCGCCTCCGGCCGCGCTGCCAGGAGATCGATGCCGCCCATCGTGATCGCGCCCTTGGTGATGCGGGCGGCGGCATCGTTCAGGCCCATGACGGTGTAGGCGGTGACGGATTTTCCCGAGCCGCTTTCGCCGACCACGCCGACGATCTCGCCCCGGGAGACCGACAGGCTGATGCCGTCCAGCGCGCGCACCACGCCGTGCCGGGTGCGGAATTCCACCGAGAGATCGTCGATCTCGAGCTGCGCCATCACACGCGCTTCCTCGGATCGAGCAGATCGCGCAGGCCGTCGCCCAGCATGTTGAAGGAGAACACCGCGAGCACGAGCGCGGCGCCCGGGAACATGAAGGCCCACCACTCGCCGGAGATGATGTAGCTCGCGCCTTCCGACACCATGATGCCCCATTCCGGGGTCGGCGGCCGGACCCCGAGCCCGATGAAGGACAGGCCGGCCGCGTTGAGGATCGCCCATCCCATGTTGAGCGAGGCCTGCACCATCATCGGCGGCAGGATGTTCGGGACGATGTGGTTGATCAGGACGCGCAGCGAGCCGTTGCCGCCCATGCGCGCCGCCTCGACATAGCCGAGCTCGCGCCGCACGTTCACCTCGGCTCGGGCGAAGCGGCAGTAGAACGGCAGGTTGATGATTATGGTGGCGATGATGATGTTGGCGACGCTGTTGCCGAGCGCCACCACGATGCCCATGGCCAGCACGAACAGCGGGAACGCCATGATGGTGTCCATCGCCCGGCCGATTATGCGGTCGGTCCAGCCGCCGAAATAGCCGGCGAGCGCGCCGAGCGCGAGGCCCAACACGAACGACAGCGCCACCGCCGAGACCGCCATGCCGAGATCGAGGCGCGTCGCGACGATGACGCGGCTCAAGATGTCGCGCCCGAGCGCGTCGGTGCCGAACGGATGCGCGAGGCTCGGCCGGGCGAGCTTGGTGGTGGCCGAGGTGAGCAAGGGATCATACGGCGCGATGGACGGACCGAAGATCGCGCACAGCGCCAGCAGCGCCAGGATGAGGGCAGCGACCAGCGTCAGGCGGTTTTCGCCGAACGCATAACCAGTGTTGCGGGCGAGCGTGACCAGACTCATCGCTCAGCCCTCGAACCGGACGCGGGGATCGACGAGCGTGGCGAACACGTCGACCAGGAGATTCAGCAGCACGTAGAGCACGGCCATCATCAGCACGAAGCCCTGGACCGCTGCGTAGTCGGAGGCGATCACCGCGGCCACCGCATAGGCGCCGACGCCCTGCCAACCGAACACCTGCTCGATCAGCACGTTGGAACCGAGCAGGAAGGAGAACACCATGCCGAGCACGCTCGAGACCGGCAGCAGCACGTTGCGGAAGGCGTAGGTCATCAGGATCTTGCGCACCGGCAGGCCGCTGGCGCGCGCAGTGCGGATGAAATCGCTGCTCAGCGCCTCCAGCATCGCGGCCCGCGTGATCCGCGCGATCGGCGCCAGCGCGAACAGGCCGAGCGAGATAGCTGGCAGGATCAGCTGGGCCAACGCGGCGCGGAGCACCGGCCAATCGCCGGCGATCAGGGCGTCAATCGTATAGGCGCCGGTGACCCGCGGCGGCGGCGAGAAGGCGATTTCGTTCAGGCGGCCGAGCGGCTGTGGCGCCCAGCCGAGCAGGAAGTAGAACAGGTAGACGAACAGCAGGCCGACGAAGAAGGTCGGAAAGGCAGCGCTGACGGTGACCAGCGCGCGGCAGGCATGATCGACCCCGCCATCGATGCGGGTCGCGGCCCAGATCCCCATCGGGATCGCGATGCCGATCGCAAACAGCAGCGCAAAGGACGACAGTTCCAGCGATGCGGGAAGCCGTTCGAGCAGATCGGTCAGCACCGGCTGCCCGGTCGTGAGCGAGCGGCCGAGATTGCCCTGTGCGAGGTCGGCGATGTAGCTCACGAACTGCACTGGCAGCGGACGGTCGAGGCCGAGCGTGGCACGGATGCTGGCGATCGACGCGGCATTCGCCGCAGGCCCGGCGAAGAAAGCCGCGGGATCTCCCGGCAGCGCGCGCGAAATGAAAAAGGTGAGAACGACGACGCCCACCAGGCTCGGGATGGTGCCGAGCAGTCGTTTCCAAACGAAAGCCATCAGCGGTGCGCCTGCCATCGTCAGCTGCGGCGACGGCTTTCGCCGCGCGCGTCAGTTGGTGAGGCCCCATCGACAGTCGGACGCAGCCAGGGGCAGATGGCATGCATCACAGTCATGTCGACGATTAAGCAAGCACTATGCCATCACCGGCGCGGACCCCTGAAATACAAGAGATATGAAATCGAGGCCGTTTTTCGCCGAAATGGCCCCGCACCGAGGTTGAGGAACTCCGCAGCTTCCAACCCCTCTGCACCCGTTCTCGCCACATGCATGAAATTCATGCATCGCCCCCCCGATCGGTCCTTAGCGGCGCCCTGCCTCTCCTCGAGGAACCTGCCTCTAGTGAACCTGCGGGGTGTTGACCCAGACGATCCGCGCTTCGTCGGGTCCGACGTTGCGATAGCTGTTGGTCAGATACGCCTTGAAGAAGAAGGAGTCGCCGGTGGTCATCAGATAGGTGGCGTCGTCGATGGTGAGTTCGATCGTGCCCGACACGAGATAGCCGACGGCTTCGCCCTGGTGGGTGATGAGATCGACCTTCTCGCCGCCGGGCGCCACGACGTGAATGTTGGCTTCGAGCAGATTCCCTGCTGCCACCGGCACGAGACGCTCATAGACCACGCCTTTTCCGCCGCGCAACGCATCGACAGGCACCTTCAGCCGATCCTCGGGCTTCTGCACCAGCTTGTAGTCGTCGACCCTCAGGCCGAAGAACGAGGCCATGTCGCGATCGAGCGCGCGGACCATCTTGTCGAGCATCGGCAGCGACGGCATGACCTTGCCGGCCTCGATCTTGGAGATCATGCTCTCATCGCAACCGACCACCTGCGCCAGGTCGCGCATCCGCATGCCCTTGGCCAGCCGGGCGCGCCGCAGGCGCAGCCCAATGTTCAATGTGCCGTTGTCCGAGCTCACGCGACCTTTTCCAGCGATTTAAGCCGCAAAGTATATGCATAACAATCATATGATTGACCAGCATGTTATGCTGCACCCGAGGTAAATTGAGGATGCCTGCGCCAGCGCCGCGCAAGCGAGACAATCCGTGGTCGCCCTCCGAGCCAGACCCCCGAGAGCGAACGCGTGGCTACTTGATCGACCACCACCACGGGCTTTCACGGTCGGCCTGATCCGACAGCCGACCCATCTCTGGCGGAGGCAAAACACAAGGATGGCCGCGCAAATCGCGAACCAAAGTGCAAGGGTCGCCGCCATTCTCAATGCAGCAATCCAAGTTCCGACCGCTGGTTCCTGGTCCGCTTGACGTGATATCGTCCATTTATCGTAGCCACCGTCGTGAAGACCGAGGTGAATCGACTGATAATCAAATGTCCGGCAAAGCCACGTCCCTCGTCATCACCAAGCAGGACATATGGCATTCATCAACGAAGGCGATGCAATTGCGATCGCGCAGAGCCTCGAGGTTCGCGGGTTGGCCGCGGGGGCAAGTAGTCCAGACTGTCGCTGAGGGTCCAGCGGACGTGCCCGACCTGGAGGCCAATCAGTTGGCTGTCGGGCATGCGGCCGATGCGGACCACGCCGTGTACATGCGTGTTGACGATATTGATGACGTGGTCCGCCGCGGAAGCGCTTTACGATGTCTTGCTTCCGGCCCCCGACCGAGGCGCTGTTTGATGCCGTGAACGCCTCCAGTCTGGCTGCGCACCCGTCAGGCGGTGCTGCCCCGTCCATTACGGCCGATCTTCGCCGCGACGAGATAGGACAGCGGCATCGCGACGACGAAGCCAACCAGCGCCGCCAGCGGCAGGTCCTTCATCGGGCTCGCGACCAGCCCCTGCACCGTCAACAATGCCGTGACCGCGCTGCCCGCCAGCACCGTGCCCAGCATCACCCAGATCAGAATTGCGACCTTGAACATCTGTTCTTCTCCGTCATGCGGTTTTGGCACCCAAGGAGGTCCTGCACATTGACCATGAACACGCCAACAGGCGTGTTCACGGAGAGGACACATCGATCCCTTGACGTGGCGATGCTCTGCCTGCCCTCTTTGCGCATCATTGATCTGGAACAAGCGCCATAGAGAAAGAGGGAGGAGCCGCTGCTCCTCCCTCTTTTCTCATCAGCTACGAACTACGCGACAGATGCCGTTGTCTCGCAACTTCTCGCTCGTCCGCGTCATCGCGTCGGCGGCACGAAGTGATCGTGCTTGCTCACCGAAGTTCCGGTGGCGGGGTCGGTGATCTTGATTTCGATGTCGACGGGGGTGGAGGGAAGATCGGCGCCCTTGGCCTCGATCGACATGCGAATCTCCCGCGTCTGGTCCTGGCCGACATCGATCATCATACGGCCGTCCTGCTCCCGCACCTCGCCGGCCACCGTCACCTTGGCGTTCGGCAGGCCGACGACCTCGAGCACGAAGCCGCGTGCGCCGCGCTTGTTGAGCAGGCGCACCGTATAGTCATTGCGGACGCCGCCGTCCGACAGTTGCACGAACAGCGGGTTGCGCTCATGCAGCACGTTGATGCCCATCGTTCCGCGCGTCGCCAGCGTGTACAGCATGATGCCGCCGACGATGGCGATGAAACTCGCATAGATGATCGTACGCGGCCGGATAATGCGGTAGATCTCCGGCTTGCCTTCCTTGCGCCTGACCACGTTGATGTCGGTGTCGTAGCCGATCAGGCCGGTCGGGCGGCCGATCTGCTTCATCACCGTATCGCAGGCATCGATGCACAGGCTGCACTGGATGCAGCCGAGCTGGATGCCGTGCCGGATGTCGACACCTGTCGGGCAGGCGTTGACGCATTGATGGCAATCGACGCAATCCCCGGCGGGCTCGCCCTGCAGCCGCGCCGCCTCGGCCTTCTTGACCGACATGCGCGGCTCGCCGCGGTCGCCCTTGTAGGTGACGTTGAGCGCCCATTCGTCGGTCAGCGCCGCCTGGATGCGCGGCCAGGGGCACATGTAGATGCAGACCTGCTCACGGGCGTGACCGGCGAACACGTAGGTCGTCGCAGTCAGGATGCCGATCCAGAGATAGGCGGTGAACGGCGCCTGGAAGGTTGCGAGATCCTTCACCAGCGTCGGCGCGTCGTCGAAGTACAGCACCCAGGCGCCCCCGGTCCACCAGCCGATCATGATCCAGAGAAAGTGCTTGAGCGCGACCTGGCGGATGTGGGTGAAGGTCCAGCCCTTCTTGTCGCTCAGCATGCGCTCGCGCCGGTCTCCCTCGACCCAGCGCTCCACCGCGTAGAACAAATCGGTCCACACCGTTTGCGGACAGAGGTAGCCGCACCACAGCCGCCCCGCGACTGCGTTCATCAGGAACAGCGTCACGGCCGCGAGGATCAGCAGGCCAGTAAAGTAGTAGACCTCCTGCGGCCACAGCTCGATGAAGAAGAAGTAGAAGCGGCGGTGCGGGAAATCGACCAGCACCGCCTGGCTCGGCATGCCGGGACCGCGGTCCCAGCGCACGAAGGGCAGCAGATAGTAGATGCCGAGCGTGATGCAGAGGATCGTCCACTTGATGCGCCGGAAGCGGCCGTGCACAGCCGCCGGATAGACCTTGTCGCGCGCCTTGTAGAGCGGACCGACGATATAGGTTTCGTCCGAGTCAGCCATGATACCCCCGCTTCATCTTCGTCTCCCTCTGCTTTATCGGCGCGCTCAGGAGAACGCGTTGCCGCTCCGAAGTCCCAGCTTCTTGAACACGATCGCCGCCGGGCAGAAGCCGGTGAACGACGCCTGGATCATGTTCACGCCGGCAAAGGCCGCGAGCAGGAACCAATATGGATTGACGTACCAGCCGAGCGCGAGGCTGAGCAGGACGACGAACCCTGCGAAAGTGAGAACTGCTTTATCGACGTTCATGGCATGGTCCTCCATGGTTGCATTTGAGAGTAATCAAGCCAGCGCCGCGGCGTCACTGCCGCAGGCCGGACATCGTCCAGGCGACGATTCGTTGCGAGTCCATCGCACCCGAAATCCGCTGGAGCTCCCGCCCCTTCTGCAGCAGCAGCAGGGTCGGAATGCCGGAGATGCCGAACTTCGCCGAGACCTCCGGCGCCTCGTCGGAGTTCAGCTTCAGAAGCTGCACGCGCGGCTCAAGCTCTTGCGCGGCGCGCGCGAACATCGGCGCCATTGCCCGGCACGGGCCGCACCACGGCGCCCAGACATCGACCAGCAAAGGCAGGTCGCTGTTCGCGAGGTGGCGCGTGAACCCGGCCTGGTCGACCTCGATCGGATGACCGGAGAACAGCGGCGCGTGGCACTTGCCGCATTTGCCCTGGGTCGGCGCCCGGCCCGCCGGCAGACGGTTGATCTGCCCGCAATGGCCGCACACCAGTTGGAAGGTCTCGCTCATGTGCCCGTCCTGACTTCCTTGATCTTGGCGATGTTGAGCCGGTCGAGCAGGAACTTCTCGTAGAACGGCTCGGGCGTGCCGCGCTTCATCTTGCGCAGGAAATACTTCTCGAAGGCGACCTTGGCGTAATGCACCCACTCCCCCTTCGACGACCAGTTGACGTTGCGCGGCGGGATCTGCGGCTGGGCCAGGAAGGCGACGCCGGAATCGCCGAAGTCGGCGAGGCAGATCGCATTCCAGGTCGGCTGCGATTTGGGCGCCTGTCCACGCAGCAGCGCGCCGATGTTCAGGGCGGTCGCCGTGACCATCGACTCGATCATGAAGCCGGTCTTCGGCACGCCGACCGGCACCGGCGTCGGCCCGATCGGCGGGATCGCGACGCAGACGCCGATGGCGAAGACGTTGGGATAGGCCGGATTGCGCTGATGCTTGTCGACGATGACGAAGCCGCGCGGATTGGTCAGCCTGTCGATGCCCCTGACGGCGCCGACGCCGCGGAACGCCGGCAGCATCATCGAATAGGCGAACGGCAGCTCGTGCGTCTTGCGCACCGAGCCGTCGTCGGCGACCTCCTCCACGACCATCCGTCCGTCCTCGACCTTCGTGACGCGGGCGCTGGTGATCCACTTGACGTGCTTCTCGCGCATCTCGCTTTCGAGCAGTCCCTTGGTGTCGCCGACGCCATCGAGGCCGAGATGGCCGATATAGGGCTCGGAGGTGACGAAGGTCATCGGAACCTGGTCGCGCATCTTGCGGCGGCGCAGCTCGGTCTCAAGGATGAAGAGGAATTCGTAGGCCGGTCCGAAGCAGGACGCGCCCTGCACTGCCCCGACGATGACGGGCCCTGGCTTCTCGGCCAGTTTGTCGAAGGCGGCCTTGGCTTGGGCGGCGTGATCAACATGGCAGACCGACTGGGTGTGGCCGTCGGGGCCGAGCCCCGGGATTTCGTCGAAGGCGAGCTCGGGGCCGGTCGCGACGACGAGATAGTCGTAGGCGACCATGGTGCCGTCGGTCAGCTCGACCTGGTTGTCGTCCGGGTGCACCCGCTTGGCACCCTGGGTCAGCAGACGGATGCCCTTGCGCTGCATGACGTCGACGAGATCGATCTCGATGTCGTCGCGCTTGCGCCAGCCGACCGCGACCCACGGGTTGGACGGCACGAAATGATACGAGGACCCCTGCGAGATAACGGTCACGCGATCCTCCTTTCGCATCTGGGGCAGCAATTCATAGGCCATCAGGGAGCCACTCAGCCCAGCTCCGATCACGACAACGTCCGCCATTGGGTCCTCCATCACCTTGCTTCGTTCTTGTTTCGCGCGGCCACGGCATCCCGGGCCGGCCTTGACTAATATATTCGAATATATGTATATAAGCAACTATGGAATTTAATGTTGACATCATGGAATTAGCGGCCGACCAGGCCAGCGATCTGCTGAAGGCGCTTTCAAACCGGCACCGGCTCCTGATCATCTGCCAGCTGGTCGACGGTGAGCGCTCGGTCGGCGAGTTGGCTGCGTCTCTCGGCCTGCGAGACTCGACCGTCTCGCAGCACCTCGCGCTGCTGCGCAAGGACAGCCTGGTCACCGCCCGACGCGACGGTCAGACCGTCTACTACTCGATCGCCAGCGAGCCGGCCCGCGAGGTCCTGAAGACGCTCTATCAGGTCTATTGCGCAACGCCGCCGCCGAAACTCGTCCCAAGACTATGAGGGCGCCCAACCGCCGACTTGACCGACGTCAAGCGGGAACCCGCATCCCGGTGGGATGTCTGGACCGCCCATTCCCGACCACACGATTTGATTCAAACCAGACAGGATGAGGCCGATGCGCAAATTATCGCTCCTGACCTTGATCGCCGCGATGGCCTGCCAGCTGAGTTCGCAGGCCGCGCCGGCTCTTGCCGAAACGCTGACGGTGACCCCGCGTCATGTCGCCGACGAGAAGGCTGTGTTCGCGACCGTGGAAAGCGTCAGCGTCGTCCCGGCGCGCGGTCGCATCGGCGGCAC
>NZ_JBNPVB010000027.1:0-81857 GCF_051168495.1 Bradyrhizobium oligotrophicum
GCCTCGTAGGTGCCGTGCATGCCGAGCATGCCGAGCCAGTTGGTGCCCGACGCCGGATAGGCGCCCAGCCCCATCAAGGTCGAGGTGATCGGAAAGCCCGTGACCTCGACCAGCTCGCGCAGCAGCTTCGAGGCCCCCGGCCCCGCATTGATGACGCCGCCGCCGGAATAGATCACCGGCCGCTTGGCAGAGGCCAGCAGGGCCACCGCTTTGCGGATCTGCATCGCGTCGCCCTTGACGCGCGGCGCGTAGGAGATGTGCGCGTCGGACTTGCGCGGCGGATGATAGGTGCCGACCGCGAACTGCACGTCCTTCGGCACGTCGACGACGACCGGGCCCGGACGGCCCGTGGTCGCGACATAGAACGCCTCGTGCAGCACCTTGGCCAGATCGTTGATGTTGCGGACCAGCCAATTGTGCTTGGTGCAAGGCCGGGTGATGCCGACGGTGTCGCACTCCTGGAAGGCATCGTTGCCGATCAGATGCGTCGGCACCTGGCCGGTGATGCAGACCAGCGGGATCGAATCCATCAGCGCGTCCGCCAGCGGCGTCACCATGTTGGTGGCGCCAGGGCCCGAGGTCACCAGCACGACGCCGGGCTTGCCGGTCGAGCGCGCATAGCCTTCGGCGGCATGGCCGGCGCCCTGTTCGTGGCGGACCAGGATGTGCTGGACGTCGCTCTGCTGGAAGATCTGGTCATAGATCGGAAGCACCGCGCCGCCGGGATAGCCGAAGAGGTGCTGCACGCCGTGGTCGATGAGCGCGCGCACGATCATCGCGGCGCCGGTCATCTGGTTCGGATCATGGCTGGAGATGCTCTGTAGAAGCGCGCGAAGTTCAAACGATAGTGCGCCGCCTACGCCAGGCTCCTGGCTGAATTTTGACACCAGCTCTGTCGCCCGGGCGAAATCGCGGGCTGAAATTGCAGCACGAACGGCGCCGCGTCTAGCAATTGCTCCCTCGACATCCCCCGGGGGTAAGAGCAAAGCAATCTGCTCTTCAAGCAGCGAAACTTCCAAATAGGCACCGATCGCTGCCGCGGCGTCGAGACCGTCTAAGCTTTCGGCCCGCCGAATAGCTTCCGTCACACGCGGATACAGTGCTTCAATCACCGTTGTGTTCAATAGCATTTGCTAGGCACGACCTAGGTGGACTGAGCTCGACCACACAAGCCGCCCTCCGACCCAATTCACACCGACTTAATTGCTCAAGCTTTTCCCGCAATCGCCGCCCCTTGTCGTCCCGCTTATCAACGCCGCTCACCTCGAGCGCCACCAATCCCCGATTTTTGTCAATGAGCAGCCAATCCGCAAACTCGCCTCTTTGCATTCTTCTTCGAACAACCCAGCCGTTCGCTTCATATACCAAAGCCAAAGTAATCGCTTCCGCCGCATCTTCCGTGATTCTGTGCCAATCCAGACGATTGGCCGTCCCGGGATCCGACTGCACCCAATTCAGTTTGGCGTCGGTCAGTTCGTCGTCAAGTGAGACGATGAGAAGCGCCCCCGGTTCGTGACCTTGCCGCCCGAGCCCGATAGCAACCTTGAGCAGGTAGTCTGCTACGGTCGACGGAGCCAAAAGGGGGTGCATGGTATCCAACTTCGTCAAATCGAGGTCCAAATGCCCCTCCCCGGCATCGAAGCCAAACTCGCTCCCGCCACGTAAAAAAGACGGGGGAACTCACGCTCTTTACTAAGTGCCCACTCCTGACAATTATCCTTGGTTGCAATGCCGCGCAATGGCGAAAAGGTAGAACTGCGGATGTCCTGCGGACGATCGTGTCGCATGGCACGCCTCACCCAGATCGTCGTTCTAAATCATCCAAGCCATTTCACTCAGCGCGGCAATGGCCTGCGTACTTTCTTCCACAACGAAGACCATGCGCGCTATCGCGACTGGCCGCTGCCATTGTCCGGTGGGCTGGCGGTGCGGTGGGCATGGTTTTGATGCCGGACTGTTCTTCGTGTCGTCCGATCTGGGGCCTTGCGCTGCGCGCGGGCCCGTTTGTCGCCTCTATGCCGGCATCATCCCGGAACGGCGCAAAAGCACCAGTCATTTTTGGCAACGGCCGGTTCGGCGCCGTCCTATTGGATGACGAACACCTCGCAGCGGCATTACACTAAGTATCCCTTAACCTGATGTTGGCGTAGTTGGTAGAGCGTGCGCAAGACTAGCGTTGAACCAATTCACGCACGCAGTTGTACAGCAAGCATAGCGGCGCCACCCGGCTGCCCACTCGAGCCTCATTACAACTCTGCCCACGGCGTTGTGATTGATGCCGGGCCGCAGTGAAGAGAGCGCCAGCAGCCGCATTACCACCTTGGCGATCGGCAACGCCGATATCGCGTCCGCACAACACAGGATTGCTAGTTCCATGACCGCCCAATAAACTTCGCATAAACCGAATTTCACTTGCACCGTCGGGCAAATCAGTGGTTTATGGGGTGCTGACTCAACTCAGGAGACAGCGATGGCCGAACAATCACGTCCAACATCCGACCTGGTTCATATTTCCAGATTGAATGGCGACTTTCGACGGAATTACGGGTCTCTCCTGGGAGCGTATCTCTACCTGCGTTCTATCGGTGCCGTGCGTCAGCGCCCTTTTCGTTGGATCGGGATCTTTTCACTGATCGGGTCCGTCGTCGCTGCGGTGATCGCGCGACACGGCTCTCTTTGGTGACCAGGCGAACCAATGCCCGGACAAGCTCGACGTCCGTGTCGAAGTAGGTGACACCGTGCTCGGCACGCCCATTCTCACGGAATCTGATCATGTTGCTGTCGTTTGGAGCCGTTGGCATCAAGACGTAGTCGAGCACGGCCTCATTGTGCTCACTCAGCCGGATTGCCACGATCCAACCGGTCGGTAGCCGTCGACACGAGACGCTCCAAAAGGGAGAAAAGCCCGGGCGATCTCCAGCCGTCCAATACGCTATCCGGAAAAAAATCTGCCATCGGTTGTCAACGATCAGATGCTGCTCGGGAACACCGACGTTGATCCAACGGCTCTTGACGCTGTGGATGGCTGCGTCGCATCCTTCCTTTTGCATCCTTTGGCAGATACGTCCTGCGAGAGATGAGAGTGGCTCGACCCACAGCCGACGACTGTCCATGTACTCGCAGCGTCGCTGCGACTGATATCCAATCAACCTGTAGGCATTTCGCAGGGTCCCGAAGTGGTCGACATAGGTTCGGGCGGACGGGAGCTCCGCCGTTGCGTTGATGATCGTGGGAGTGAGACGTCCCTCCTTCTTCAATGTTTTCTTCAGACGGAGCAGCATCTCCTCCTCGCTGAGGTCGACGCGCCTCTCTTTCATGATTTTCTGGACAGTGACGAAGATCTCCCTTGCGACGACGGGTTCAAAGCACCGTTCGGCACGGACCCATAGGTTCGAGGGATTGTTAATTCGCTCGCCGCCGAGTTTCTTTGATTGTCGATTGTAGACCAGGTTACCAATGTAGTTTTCGTTTCGCAGCATACGGCTGATGGTGGGGGCTCTCCAGGCCTTCCCTCGGCACCACGAGCCTTCGCGATTTAGTTCTCTTGCGATAGCCTTCTCCGATTTCACCTGAACGAAGCGTGCAAAGATCCGTTTCACAATGGCGACTTCATGTGCATCGCCAGGCCGCAGACGAATATGATCCGTCTGAAGATACTTCCGCTCCCCCCTCTCCATGACTTTCTTCGGCTCAAGGCGCTCGTTGACCAAAACGCGCTCGAGTCCGTAGCCAATGGGGCCGCCGGGCAGAAAGCCAAGTCCGACGAACCGGCAAATACCAGTATGAACCTTGACCGACAATTCGCGGCTATATTCGGCCGCCATAACCCTTTTCAGGTTTTTGACGATATTGGACAGCATGCTGCCGTCATTGTCGAACTGCTCGGCACAATAGTTCACCTTGATGCCGGCCTGCTTGCAGATGAACTCGTAATGCGCAGCTTCGTCGACGTCCTGGAACCGTCCCCACCGGCTGATGTCATAGACGAGGATATGGCCAAACTCGGCGCGTCCGCTGCTGACGTCCTCGATCAGTTTGACAAGTCCCGGCCTGTTCTTGATCTTGAGACCGCTCTCGCCATGATCCGCGTAGGTCTTGACGATCGCAAGACCGTGAGCATGAGCATAGGCCGCGATGACCGCCGCCTGATTCTGGATCGAGTAGCGCTGGTAGTCGGTCGACATGCGGACGTATTGCGCTGCACGCCCGCTTTGAACGTCCGGCAGGTAATTTTCACGAACCACGAGCGCGTTCGTCATCGCTGGATCTCGACCAAATCCATGCCGACGCGATCAAACGCCTGTCAGAAGCGACTTACAACACTCAAATTTTTCGCCGTGCGTCCAAGCCCGCATACCAAGCCCAGCGGGATCTATTTCTCGAGCGGCGGCGCCCGGACAGGGCCGATGGCGGTTTGGGCACCAAAATCCAGAAATTTGGAGGCGTCGTCCCGCCCCGTTCGCCATGCGGTTCGTTCGGGTGAACCTCGCATAGCCGATGGCGATACGGTTGAGACCGCACGACGACACTCAGCCTTGTCGGAATCGACGCTCCGGCATCGGACCTGCTCCGCATCGATTCCTCCGGGCACAAACGGGCCTGCCTTATTGCGGCGCGAGACGTTCATCCGGTTTTCGGAGGAACGCTCCTGCGACTGCGAGATCGTCGGGCCCAATCGATATGGACGGTCCCTCGGACGATGCTTTGTCGAGGGCGAAGACCTCAACGGTTGGGGAAGGTGATCAAGCGGACCGACGAGACGGGGCCAGACGCGCGCCCCGCGATGACCTCCCCGCGAGACGCTATCGCGCCCGCGGCGCGGGACCTGACGTCGCAAGGCGCTGGCGTGCCTGGGGGGCATCACCGACGCAACTGTCTGACCCGGGACTGGAGCGATGAAGGCGTGCCGGGCGTCGTGCTGAAGAATTGAAGCTCAATGCTCCCGACTGGCGACCGAAAATGACGCTCGATCTCGCCCCCGAACTCATGGCAGGTTGCAACATTCGCGCGGCACTCGGCGCCCGTCCTTACGCTGACCGGCTCGATGAGGCTGGTGCCGGTCGCGCCAGACGCGATACTGAACCGCCAAGTGATCGAATGGAATGATCACCAAGCGCATGCGCAAGCCGCGAACGAATGGGCCAGAGCGGAGCGAAGGCGGAGAAGGCACCCGCAGGAGGGTCAGGAGAGTGGTCGCGGCGTTGGCTGCCAGACCCGGGACCGAGTGCAGTCGCGAGACCGGTTAATAAGGCACCCGCGTTTGGGGCAGTGATAGCGGTGCCGCGAAGCGGCAGCCCTCAACGCGAGCGCCTCCGGCGAGCGACACCAGAACCGCCCAGTCCGGCCCGTGCCGACCCTTCGCTTGATCGCAGGGCGCTGCTAAGGATTGGAGCAACATCGAAAAGGTCGCTTCTTATGATCATCAGAAGCTTGAACTCTCCAAACATTTCGGCGAGCGCCGTCAGAGCGGATTCTTCGGCATCTTCGACAATGCCGATCGGGACGGCCCGCAGAGCGCCTTTGGATGCATGCTGGCCTCCATCGTCCTCGCGGCCAAAATCGCGGCCGAGCCTCTCGCGATTCCGTGGCCCTGCAGGCTGTGCCGAAGCGCGTCGGTTGGCAAATG
This sequence comes from Bradyrhizobium oligotrophicum, assembly GCF_051168495.1. Taxonomy (GTDB): domain Bacteria; phylum Pseudomonadota; class Alphaproteobacteria; order Rhizobiales; family Xanthobacteraceae; genus Bradyrhizobium; species Bradyrhizobium oligotrophicum_A. The sequence continues at coordinate 5,627 of NZ_JBNPVB010000027.1, forward strand.
ACAGAGCGCGTTCTCCCACCTACGAGCAAATTCGACCAAACAGAGCGCTGATCCGCTTTGCGGGAAACGTGTCACGATGCGCGCCTTGCGCCAGCAACTCATCCATGCATGATGACCTGAATCTGCGGGCACTTGCGGTGGAATTGCGCCGGCTCATGACCCGCGTTCAGCGGTGGGCGCAGATCAGTCATCAGCACATTTTCCGATTTTGAAGCCGCAGTTTTTTTGAGGGCGCCCCATGAAACTCCATTTCATCCTGGCACTGCTCGTTTCCGTGGCTATGACCAACTCGAAATCCGCGGATGCTCGCGATCTGACCCTGGCAACGTGGAATCTCGGATGGCACCTGAGCCAAGCCGAGGCCAAAACGTGGATCAAAGAGTGCGGGCAGCCGTTCGCGCTCAACCAGGCGACCGGCCTTTTTGAACCCTCCATGACAGGACAGGCGAAGCCTGGCTGGGAGCTACGCTGGGGCCGCAATGCGAAGATCAAATGGGACATCGCACAGAAGCCGCCCTGCGATGTGTTCCAGTCCAATTTCAAGATCGTTCCGGTGACCGAGTCCGCTTACCAGAAGCGGGCGCAGCAAATCAGCGAGTTCATCCGCTCAAATGTCGACGCTGACATCATCGCCTTCCAGGAGGTCAGCGGCGAGACAGCCGTTCGAGAGGTGCTGCCCAACAGCGGCGCGGACTATGAAGTGTGCTCATTCGACGCTTTCAAGGTTCAGAGGCTCGCCATCGCCTGGAAGAGATCGCTCGGCTCATCGACGGATTGCGTCGTCGAAAAGCCGCTCTCCCTGCCGCATCTCGACCCGACGGATCAGGTGCGGCCGGGCTTGTCGGTCACGTTGCAGATCGACGGAAAGCCACTGAGGATCCTGACGGTTCACCTGAAATCCTCTTGCGTCAGCCCTCTCGAAGATCGCGGCAAGCTCGACGGCAGCGGCGATGCGTGCCCGATCCTGCAACAACAGGTCCGTCCATTGGAAGCCTGGCTCGAAGCGCGGTCGGCAGGAGCGCCCGCCGTGCTCATGGGCGACTTCAATCGCAACGTCTCCCATGAAGAAAATTCGATTGGCCCGTCCAAAGTGCGTGCGAACGGCAGCGATCCCGCTTCCCCCTTGCCTGCAGGCGTTCTCGTTCGCAGCCTGTCGGGCGAGGTCAACGATGGCGCCCCAGAGGACAGTGCCCTGACGCATCTCGACCCCCAATGCCCGGTAAATGCCGTCGCGAAGGAAATCTGCGAGCGCTCAAAGCGTGAATTCTTCAGTCAAGAGGCTCTCAAGCCGTTGACGCGCGCCGATAGTCTCGGCTGCCGCAATCCAATCGGGCTGGACCAGATGTTCGTCAGCAAGAGTCTGACGGCCATAGCTCCCGCGACCAAGCTGGCCATCGGTCGTTTCGGCGGAACACGGCCAGCCAATCAAGACCATCCCGATCCGCTCCTGGCCATCTCGGATCACTGTCCGCTCAAGGCAACGGTTCGCTTCTAGATGCAATGGCGGTCTTGTACCGTCGTGTCTCACAAATCGGAGGGACCGATGGCGGTCGCGGAAGACGCTGCGTGAACGCGAGCAAAACCGTGAGCCAGGAGCTCGTCGAGGCGCACCAATCTCGCCGCAGCTAGATACGACTTTAAAACCTGGTAAGGCAGCCAGCGTCTTCTGCTGCCCCGGTGATAGCGGTCAGGCTGATGGCCACAAGGACGATCTTCCTCATGAGTAGCTCCTCCCCATGGAACAACCTACAGTGATTGGAGAGCTTCGCCAGACCGGACATTTGGCCGTTATTCTCAGGTGGATGATCCGCAGCCAAGGGGCAAGCCACGTCCTGATCGCCGGCCAGCTGGCGCGTCCTAGCTCGCCTTCGCTGATGCCGGCCAACTTCGTCGCAGAGTGGTGTCCCCCCAATCATCGGGAGGTACCGGCACCAAGGACATGACCGTCAGGTGCTCAGACGACGGGGCCTCGCCCTGCGTTCCGAAATCCGACTGACGAGCCCCGGAACAACAAAACAGGCCATGACATCATACGGTAGACGATCTCTTCCGTGCTCGGAACGCCGCACTGTCCGACGATAGGAACGAGACACCCGTCTGGGCAGAGAGCTGCAACCACCGTTACCCAGTTTGGTATCCCGTTCTTTCCCGAGTCCCTCGGCGGTGACTCGTTGGGCGCTGTCGGGCTGCGGTGCGCCTGAGATCGCGGCCTCAACTGCGGCCTGCACAGAGACGTCGAGAGCATCCTCGACGAGGTTCTCCAGTTTGCGTGCGGCACTCTCAGCGAGCCTCACGTCTCGACCGAGACAATCGCAGGCCATCCGATTTCCGCGCCAGACTGGCCAAAAGCCCTCTGCGGTGTGGTCGACCCTTATGCTGGGAGGGAGTTCAGTCTTTCATCCCGATCGCTGTGCCGACGAGATGAATGGTGCGATTGCGAAGCGCACGTTCTCAATGCGGTTCTCTCAACTGCTGCTGAATTGCCGTCAGGAGAAAGTTCCATGCCCCGCCGTCCTGCCAAGGTCACTCAAGCCGATATCGCCCGCGCGATACGGGCCGCGAAGGAGGCCGGCGCCAATGAGGTCAACATATCCGCCGACGGCACCATCCGGATCTCACTCACTTCGGGCACCGCACCGATGAAGCCGGCGAATGATTGCGTCGAAACCTGGGCGCCTTCGGAAGCGCTTCAGCGCCATCTGAATCGCTCCGAAAGCGGCTGAAGCGCACCTTTCGCATTGATGCCGAATCCGCCGATTCGTAGACTCCAGGCATTGGCTCACGGAGCAGCCCAATGCTTGATGGCGATCGACGCGACCCCCGCGCCTCCGGCGATCGGCGCATGTACCTCTATTTCGACTATTCGGTCCTGGGTGCCTTGCGCTGGTACGTCAAGGTCAGCCGCAAGGGTCGTCGGGTCGGGATCCGCGAGGAATACGGCACGGCTGCCTTCGACGCGGCCTATGAAGCCGCGGTCGCGGCTCTTGGAGGAGTGATGCGTAAACGACGTATCGAACCCGATCCGCTCGTCCAGCCGGAACGCCGCTACGTGCATGCCGATCGCTCACAGCGTGGACAGACGCGCTATTATGTCCAGCTTCGCAATCGACTGCCGAGGATCAGAATAAACGCCGCGATCGGCACGAAGGAGTTCGACCTCGAGTGTGACGCCGCCATTGTTTCGCAGATAGCGCTCTATGGCGACGCCACGGACTACGTCAACGCGCAAAAACAACGCAACGAAACACGCGATCAAGCCCTGACTGGCCCCCCTACCCCTCAGACCTTGCGATGGTACTGGACGCTCTACAAGCAGAGCGATCATTGGCTCGGCGACCTCCGCGTCGGTCTCGAGGGCCTGTCGGACGCCACGCGGCTGCAGCGCACCGGATTGGTCGAAAGCCTGCTCGTCGAGAACGGCGAGAAGCCCTTCGCCGTTCTGAGCCGCAAAGTCATCAAGGCGGAGATGAAAGCACGCACCCCATCTCAGGCAGGCAACCTGCTATCCGCGCTGCGTGGCATGATCCGCTGGATGATCGACGAAGGGCATCTCGATGAGGACGACGACCCGACGATCGGGGTGAGGTCTGGCAAGGCAAGAGCCAGCCGCGAGACGGGTGGGCTGATCCCCTGGACCGAGGAGGATATGGCGCTCTATCGCGCGAAGTGGCCGCTCGGCACCGAGGCGCGGCTGATGTTCGACATCCTCCATTACACCTTCTTACGGCTGGGAGACGCCCACCGCTTCGGGCCGCCTCACCTGCGCCAGATCGTCCGCAAGATGGCGATACAGATCGCCACTGAAAAAAGCCGGGGCAACACGACCGTCACTGTGCCCGTACACCCGGAATTCGCCGAAAGCCTTCGGGCGGCTCGAACCCATGGGATCATCGGCGCGGAAGTCTTCACCGGCAAAATGGTCAAGGGGCGCATACTGCCGATGAACAAGAAGGCATGGGCGATGAAGTTCAAGAAATACGCCGTCCTTGCCGGCGTCAACGAGCCGAAGAAGAGCTGCCACGGGGTCCGCAAGGCGCGGGCCGAAGTGGCGGCTTATGCGGACTGTACCGAGAGCCAGATGATGGCGATGTTCGGGTGGACCGACCCCAAGATGCCGGCGCACTACATCGCAAAGGCAAATCGGGAAAAGCTCGGCATGAGCGGCATGGACAAGGTCGTGGCGTTCGATCAGAGCCAGTCGCTTGATGACTTCCTTGCAATACCCCATGGGAACGGCGCAGGAACATCAACCAGGAACAGAGTAGTAACTTTCCGTAGTAATTTTGGAAAAAAAGCGTAGCATTTACAGATGCTTACGCGTGGGGGTGGTGCGCTCGGAGGGACTCGAACCCCCACGGTGTTACCCACTGCCACCTCAAGGCAGCGCGTCTACCAATTCCGCCACGAGCGCTAAGGAGAAGCCGGAACCAGGAGAAGGGAGGTACCGGATCAGTCGCGCCCGTGTATCAAATCGATCTCGCAGGGACAAGGCCCGCCGGGCCCTAAAATACCGGATTGTGGATGGTTTTCGTGGTGCCCGTGCCGCTATCGCGTGGTCGGCGTCGGCGAGCGCGACAGCATGTGCTTGACCTCGACCGCGATGCGGTTGCGGTCGACCAGCACCACCCCGTCGGCGATGGGCAGATTGTTGGCCAGCACCTTGACGTCGTCGGCCTCGGTGGCATCCAGCTCGATGATGGCGCCGCGGGACAGGCGCAAGACCTGGTGGATGGGCATGGAGCATGTGCCGAGAACGACCATCAGGTCGACTGTCACTTTATCGAGGGTTGACACTGCGAGACCACCGAAGTCACTGGATTCCGTTACCCGAGACATCACCATGTTGTGGTTAGCCAATGGTTAACAGCCGCGAAACGCTCGACCTGACCACCTTTGCCGGCCCCGCCGGCAACGCCGTGGCGTGGCGCATTTCCGATTCGCCGGTCGACTATGCCGCGGCGACCGCCTTCATGGAGGCGCGGGCGGCGGCCATCGCCGCCCATGAGGCCGAGGAGCTGGTCTGGCTGCTCGAGCACCCGCCCATCTACACCTCCGGCACCTCCGGCAAGCCGGAGGACCTGCGCGACCCACGCTTTCCGTTCGTGCCGACCGGGCGCGGCGGCCAGGTCACCTATCATGGCCCCGGCCAGCGCGTCGGCTATGTCATGCTCGACCTCAAGCGCCGCCGGCCGGACGTGCGGGCCTATGTCGCGGCGCTGGAGGAGACCATCATCCGCACCCTCGACGCCTTCAACGTGCGCGGCGAGCGGCGTGAGGATCGCGTCGGCGTCTGGGTTCGGCGGCCGGACAAGGGCGACGGCCACGAGGACAAGATCGCCGCCATCGGCGTGCGGTTGAAGCGCTGGGTGACCTTCCACGGCATCGCCATCAACGTCGAGCCGGACCTGTCGCATTTCCAGGCCATCGTCCCCTGCGGCGTCACCGACCCGCGCTACGGCGTCACCAGCCTGGTCGATCTTGGATTGCCGGTCACGCTCGCCGATGTCGACGTGGCGCTCCGGCAGGCCTTCGAGAGCGTGTTCGGCGCAACCCACGCGGCATTGCCGGAGACAGTCTGAATTCAGACCGCGCCCCGCTCCGGCGGCACGTCGAGCCGGGCGGCGACATAGCGACGCTCCTGCGTCAGCCCGCCGAAGCCATAGGCATCTCCCCTCACCTCGTCGACATGCAGATAGGTCTCGTGATGCAGCGGGCCGATCAGCTCAGCCATGCGCGCGAACACGGCGGCGAGATAGGCGGCCTTCTCGTCCTTGGTGTTGGTGCCTTCGCTGACGTGAACGTCGATCCAATAGCTCGCCAGTCCCTGCTCGGCGAGCGAGGCGCCGCCCGCGAACCAGTCCGCCGCATCGGCTTCGGAGACGATGACGGCGGTCACCTTCGGATCCTTGCGCAGGATGCGCGCCGTCAGCGCAGTAACGGCGTCGGCAATGTCCTTCTTCAGCGACGGCGAGCGGCGCTGGCTTGCGTAGACGATGTTGATCAGGGGCATGATGGGCTCTTCTCCGGAACGGCGGTGGAAAGCCGCCTGCGATCCAGACTCTATCGCTTCTCCCATCATTTCTGTATGCTATCGCTTCTGATATCAATGATAAGCATATGTAATGAAGCCGACTCTCGACGTCGCCGCGGTCCGCGCCTTTCTCCTCGTCGCCGAGCTGGAGAGCTTCACGCGATCGGCCGAAGCGCTGGGCACGACGCAGGCCGCGGTCAGCCTGAAGCTGCAGCGGCTGGAAGCCGCGCTCGGAAAGCGCCTCCTGGACCGATCGCCGCGTGCCGTGCGGCTGACCGCGGAGGGGGCGGCCTTCCTGGAGAACGCCCGCGCACTGGTGGCCGCTCACGACCTCGCGCTGACCGGAACGCCTCGCAGCCGGCCCCGACTGTCGCTCGGCATCAGCGATCATGCCGCCGGCCCCGAGCTGGTGCCGATGCTGCAACAATTCCAGGCCATCGCGACCGAGCTGGTGCTGTCTGTCAGCATCGGCCTCTCGCGCGACCTGCTCGACCGCTATGACGCCGGCGCACTGGATGCGGTCATCGTGCGACAGGAAGCATCCCGTCGCGGCGGCGAGACCCTGGCCATCGACGAGTTCGGCTGGTTCGCGATCCCGCGGTTTCGCGCGCCTGCAGGCGGCCCGGTACCGCTGGCGACACTGGCTTCACCGTGCGGTGTGCGCGCGCTTGCCATCCGCGCCCTCGACAAGGCGAAAATGCCGTTTATCGAAGCCTTCGTCGGCGGCGGTGTCGCGGCCGTCGCCGCCGCTGCCCAGGCCGGACTTGCGATTGCGCCGCTGGCCCGCCGGTTCGCACCAGTCGGACTGGTCGATATCGGGCCGAACGCCAGCCTGCCGCGACTCGGGCGGTCAAAGGTCATCCTTCATGCCAAGGTCAGCGAGGCTGCCAAGCGCGCGGCGTTGCGTACGCTCGCCGCGGCATTCCGAAGCGCATCAATGTCGAAGTAATTGACGCCGACGGATCGTAATGTAGCATACGTTAGTGTCCGGAGCTCAGGAGCAGCGGCTTGAACCGTCTCTTGACCGCAGCTGACCTCGTCAGCGGTTCGCCGAAGCCGAGCCCGGCCATGACGGGCACAGTCGGCCTGGAACCGTTGCATCGCCACGCCCTGATCCGGACCTCCAACGCCGAAGTGCTGCGCGACCTGGCGGGCCGCAAGCTCGGTGCCGAGCGCGTCGACCTCAGACACGCGGAACGCTTCGAGGCGGTCGTCAATTTGATCGAGCTCGAGACCATCGGTCTCGCCTTCGGCACGACGACCTGCGACATGGTCTCCGATCACCGGCCGGCCGCCTTCATGCGGGTGCAGATCGCCACGAAGGGGCGCGCCATCAGTTGCGCCCGCGGCGAGGCTACCGACGTCACCGAGCACCAATTCGCGGTCGCGCCGGCGGGCATGCCCTGGCAGATGGCCTGCCAGGGCGGTCATCGGCGCCTCACTTTGCGGCTCGATCCGACCGCGCTGCGACAGCGGCTCACGGCGCTGGTCGGGGTGCAGCCGCGCACCGACTACGGGATCGAGAGCGCCATTCCGGCGGCCGATCCGCAGGCCGGCAGCCTGCTCCGGCTGCTCGATTTCCTCACCACCCAACTGAGCGAGCAGGACGCCGCCTTTCCCGCCGCCGTCTACCGCGAGCTGGAAGACGCGGTCCAGGTCGCCTTCCTCTGCGCCAGCCGTCATCGCTTCCGCGACATGCTGATCGATCCCGCGCCGATGCCGGATTTCGGCCTCGTCAAGCGGCTCGAAGACTACATCGAGGCCAATTGGCGCGAGCCGATCACGGTCGAACGCCTCGCGCACGAAGCTGGCGTCAGTGCACGTTCGATCTTCCGCGTGTTCGAACGCGTACGCGGCTACTCGCCGATGGCATTCGCCAAGGCGGTCCGCCTGCGCCGGGCGCACGCGATGCTGCGCTCGGGCGATCCTTCGATGACGGTGGCAGCGGCGGCCGCCGCCTGCAATTTCACCAATGCCGGACACTTCGCGCGCTATTACCGCGCCACGTTCGGCGAGTTGCCGTCGACGACGGCGGCCCGCGCCGGACGGTCGTGAGCCCGGCCGCAGCGCCGCTCCCAGGCTCGATGGTTCATAGAATCGCCTCCAGCGCGCTGCGCAGGCTCTGGTGACGGAATACGAAGCCGCTGGACAACGCCTTGTTGGGCACCACGCGCTGGCCACCGAGCAGCAATTCGTCGGCGAAGTCGCCGCCGATCCGGCGCAGCAGGCCAGCGGGGACCCGGAGCAGCGCCGGACGCCGCAGGCGGCGCGCCAGTTCGGCGGTGAAGGTGAGATTGCGCACCGGCAGCGGCGCCGTGGCGTTGATGGGACCATTGATGCTGTCGGTCGCGATCACATGCGCGATCAGCCGGATCAGATCGTCGCGCTCGATCCACGACATCCATTGCGCGCCGGAGCCGAGCGGGCCGCCGAGGCCGAACTCGAACGGCGTCAGCATCCGCGACAGGAAGCCACCATCGCGGCCGACCACGAGCCCGATGCGCAGCAGCGCGACGCGCACGCCATGCGCCTCGGCACGACCGGCCGCCTGCTCCCAGGCCTCGCAGAGATCATGGCTGAAGCAGGCGTGCGACTTGGCGGATTCGGTCAGCGGCTGATCCTGCCACAGGCCGTACCATCCGATCGCCGAGCCGTTGACCAGCACCTTCGGCTTGCGCTCGAGCCGTGCGATCAGGGCCACCACGGCTTCCGTCGTCGCAAGCCGCGACTGCAGGATCGCTGCCCGCCTGGCTGCGGTCCAAGGCGCATTGCCGATCGGCTCGCCGGCGAGGTTGACGATGGCATCGATGCGGGTGTCGGGGGCGATCTGGTCGAGATGGGTGATGAGCGTCAGCGGCGGCGGCAGAGCGGCCGCCCTGCCCGGATCGCGCACCAGGGCGATGACATGATGGCCGGCCGTCGTCAGGCTCGCCACCAGGCGCGCGCCAATGAAGCCAGTGGCGCCGGTGATGAGGATGGTCTGCGCCGGCGGCAGCACCGCGACCAACCCGCTCGCGTCCGGCTGCGACATGCGCGCCAGCCGCGCGGCTGCCGTGAAGTCGCGCAGGCCGCACAGACCCGCGCCGATCGCGGCCGCGGCCGCGATCCAGCTCAGCACGCCGGCATCCGCCGGCACGATCGCGGAAGGTCGCATCGCCCAGCCGATCAGCACGGGGACCAGGAGCATCAGGATGGCGCCGTAGTTGATCGCGAGCAGCGTGTGATTGATGCGCTCGCTCGGCGGCAGCTTGCGCGTCAGATCCTCCTCGACGAAATCGGTCAAGGTGATCGCAATCTCGGCGACGAGCACGGCGAGCACCACAACAGCAAACAGCCCGCGCGGCTCACACCAGCCGAGAACGGCGAACAGCAGCGCGTAGAGCAGATTGCGGACGCCGTGCAACTTGAGCTCGCCTCGCTGCGACGGCCGCCATGCCAGGCGTTCAGTGAATTCGTGATGATAGAAGGTGTCGAACACACCCATCACGATCTGGATGGCGATCAGGGACCAGAGCAGCGGCGTCATGGCGCGGACTCCCGGAACGTTGCGCTCTGGCGGACGATACGCCCGAAGCGCGGATGGACGATCTCGAGCGAGAACCGGAAGGCGCCAGCGCCGAGGTCGGAATGGGTGACGGTGAGATCGCCGGGCGTGAGCCATGATGGCAGCGGCCAGCGCCGCCCGGCGAAGGCGAAGGTGTAGCCGGCGCTGTGGAATGCGAGCGCGCCGTCGGCCACGCAGACGCGCAGGCTCATGCTCAGCCCCCAGCCGAGATACTCCTCGAGCCCGGTCGGACCGGCGAAGCGCTTCGCCGAATGGATCACCTGTGGGAAGCCGTGCGGGCGGCCGCAGATGCGGGTCCAGATCTGGCCGCCGCTGGCGGCATCCTCGGTCACCGCGACGATCATCGGCACGCCGGTGTTTGCCGTGGTCGGCAACGGCCCACCGATCAGCCGCGCGGCCTGTGCGAACCAGAAGCCGGCGCGGCTCATCTCGGCCTGGTCGACCTCGCCGACATAGACCACCGTCGCGCCGTCGGCGAGACGCTTGGAGAAGCGGCGCCAGATCGACACCGGCAGCCGTCCCCAATCCTCCGGCGACAGCAGCGCACGAAACCGGTGATCGTCGTGGAGTCTGATGTTGGAGGACGTTGCTGATCCGAGATGTCGCAGGCTCACCATGATGCCCTCCCCTCACCTACTCGCTGCCGGACCTCGATCGTCCCGACGGCAGCAGATGTGCAATCTTCTCGCCGAGCTTGATCAGCGCCACGAGACGCGGCCGCGGCACCTTCAGCATCTGCACGTACCAGCGGTCGACCAGTTCGGTGAACGCCAGCATGTCCTTCAGCCGCTTGCTCGCGATCGCGCTGATGCCGGGATCACCGGTCGCCTCCGCCACGCAGGCCCGCAGCGCCGCGATCGCGGGATCGATCTCGCGCTCCTTGCGGCCGGCGGCGATGCGCTGCGCCACCTCCCAGATGTCGGTCTCGGCCTCGAAATGATCGCGACGGTCGCCGAGGATCGGCACGCGCCGGATCAGGTCCCAGGCGAGCAGCTCCTTCAGCGAGTTGGAGACGTTGGAACGCGCCATGCCGAGCGTGTCGGCGATGTCTTCCGCGGTCATCGGCCTCTCCGCCAGATACAGCAGGCCGTGGATCTGACTCACCGAACGGTTCACGCCCCACTGGTCGCCCATGTCGCCCCAATTCAGAATGAAGCGCTCGACGGCGGGCGGGAGTTTTTTCTTGCCGGTTAATTCTGTCATGACAGAAATATCTGACTGACGAGAGTGAATGTCAAGAGCCGCCAGGATGAACCGTAAGGGTGGTCGGCGAGACGGACATGCAGGCGCACATTTGCCGCAGGCGCGATCGTCCCTGCCCGCTTCGGAACAGGAGCAAGTCATGACCGCATCCGACAAGGCTTTCACCGGATCGATCCCGCAGATCTACGATCAGTTCATGGTTCCCTTGATCTTCGAACCCTATGCGCAGGATCTCGCGCAACGCATCACAGCCCGGCAGCCGCGCGACGTGCTGGAGACGGCTGCGGGCACCGGCGTCGTCACAAGGGCGCTGCATGCGCACCTCCCGCCGGACGTTGGGATCACCGCGACCGACCTCAACGCGCCGATGCTGATGCAGGCGAAGACGCATCTTGCCGACGCGGCTCGCATCCGGTGGCAGCAGGCCGATGCGCTCGCCGTGCCCTTTGCCGATGCGAGTTTCGATGCCGTCGCGTGTCAGTTCGGCGTGATGTTCTTTCCGGATCGAATCAAGGGGTACGCCGAGGCGCGTCGCGTGCTGAAGCCCGGCGGACGCTTCATCTTCAATGTCTGGGACCGGATCGAGGACAACGCGTTTCCTCTCGTGGTGCACGAGACGCTGCAGCAACTCTTCCCCGACGATCCGCCGCAGTTCTTCACGCGGACCCCGCACGGCTACTACGACACCGAACGGATCAAGACGGACCTGACCGACGCGGGCTTCACCGATATCGTCATCGAGACGGTCACGCATCGCAGCCACGCGGCCTCGCCGCATGAGCCGGCGATGGCGTTCTGCCAGGGCACGCCGATGCGTGGCGAGATCGAGGCGCGCGGCACGCCGGGCCTTGCCGCAGTGACGCAGGCGGTTGCAGATGCGCTCGGACGACGGTTCGGGACCGGACCGATCGAGGGCCGCATTCAGGCGCTGGTGATCTCAGCTACGTGAGCGCCTGGCACCGGCCGTGCGCTACGCCGTTTGTATCACCGAGAATGGCTCGCTCGGGCGGCGCAAGACGAGTTGGTCGGCCGTCGCCGGCTCGTCTACGACCCGATCGACGCGCGCGGCCGGCGGTCCCTTGCGGCAGGCGCCAACCATCGCCGCAACGTCATCCGCGGGGCCGGCAAACACCGCCTCGACGCTGCCGTCGGTCCGGTTGCGCACCCAGCCTTCGAGGCCGTTCAGGATGGCCTGATCCTCGACCCAGGCGCGATAGCCGACGCCCTGGACGCGGCCGTGGATCATCACGTGAACCATGGTGCGATCACTCATGATCCGGGCCTCAGATAATCGCGCAGGCGCTGCTTGACGTCGGCCTCGCGCGTCACGCGCGCGGTCAGTTCGGACGACGGCAGCCCCTTCAGTTGCTTCGGCGAGACGCCATCACGCAGCGCTTTCAGCGTCTCGTAGACGGCTTGCGTCGCGGCGGCGATCGGCGCATGGCCCTGCAGCGCGACGCGGACGCGGCGCGCGGCGAGATAGCCGGGATCGGACATCTCCTCCGGCGCGCCGCCGAGCACGATCGGCAATGTCGTCGCGGCGGCGATCGCATCAAGCTGGTCACGCGAGGTGATGCCGGTGAAGAACAGTCCATCGACACCGCAGGCCTCATAGGCCTTGGCCCGCATGATCGCATCGTCGAGCGAGGTGATCGAGGCAGCGCCGGTACGACCGAGGATCGCCAGCGCGGGATCGCCGCGGCCGTCCAACGCGGCCTTCACCTTGCCGACGCCCTCGGTGAGCGGGATCAACTGCGGCTTGGTTTCGCCAAACGCCTGCGGCAGCAGCGTGTCCTCGATGGTCAGGCCGGCCGCGCCGGCGGCCTCCAGCTCCTGCACGGTGCGGCGCACGTTCATCGCATTGCCGTAGCCATGATCGGCATCGACCAGCACCGGCAGCGCGGCGGCGCGCGACATCCGCCGCATCTGCTCGGCGAGCTCGGTCAGCGTGATGAGAGCTATGTCGGGGTCGCCGAGCACGGCGAGCGACGCGGCCGAGCCGCCGAACATGCCGAGTTCGAAGCCGAGATCCTCGGCGACGCGGATCGAAATCGCGTCGTAGACCGAGCCCGGGTGGATGCAGCGGTCACTGGCGAGGATCGCGCGAAGCGCTTCTCTGCGTGCACGGAAGGTCATCCTCGCCTCCTTTCCTTCGTCATTGCGAGGAGCGTAGCGACGAAGCAATCCAGAGTCTGTTTCTGAGCCCTGGATTGCGTCGCTTCGCTCGCAATGATGGCGGTTAGCCCTACGCAAACTCCAGGATCAACGCGTCGACCGCCAGCGTGGCGCCGGCCGAGGCATGGACCTTCTTCACGATACCGTCCTGCTCGGCGCGCAGCACGTTCTGCATCTTCATGGCCTCGACCACGGCCAGCGTCTCGCCGGCCTTGACCTCCTGCCCTTCGGTAACGGCGATCGAGACCACGAGGCCCGGCATCGGGCACAACAGCTTCTTGCCGCTGTCACCGGCGGTGACGACCGGCATCAGCCGCGCCGCCGCCGCCTCGGATTCCGTGTAGACGTAGACCGGCGCTTCGACGCCCTGATGCGCCAGCCGCACGCCGTTCGGGATCGCACGCGTCTGCACCGCGAGCGGAGCCCCGTCGATGGTGCCGTGCCACACCGCATCTCCCGGCTTCCACTCCGACACCAGCTGATGCGCCGGGCCGACCTTGCCGTCGGCGCCGACGAAGCGGACCGTGATCGCGCCGTTCTCCCTGATGATGTCGAGCAGGATCTCGTCGCGGCCGAGCCACACCGCGCGGCGGCCCTGCCGCTTCACCGGGCGGCCGATCATCTGCTGCGAGATCTGCCGCTTGCGTTCGCCGAGCACGTGATCAATCGCGGCGCCCACGGCGGCGAGCCGACGCGCGATCTCGCCTTCCGGCGTACGGGCTGAAAAGCCCTTGGGAAATTCCTCGGCGATGAAGCCGGTCGACAGCCGGCCCTCGCGCCAGCGCGGATGGTTCATCAGCGCCGACAGGAACGGAATGTTGTGGCGGATGCCGTCGACATAGAACGCGTCGAGCGCGGTCGACTGCGCCTCGATCGCAGCCGCCCGCGATGGCGCATGGGTGACCAGCTTGGCGATCATCGGATCGTAGTAGATCGAGATCTCGCCGCCCTCCTGCACGCCGGTGTCGTTGCGCACGGTGATGCCGTCCGCCTTGCTCTCGGCCGGCGGGCGATACTTCACAAGGCGCCCGATCGAGGGCAGGAAGCTGCGGAACGGATCCTCGGCATAGACGCGCGATTCCACTGCCCAGCCGGTCAGCGCGACGTCCTTCTGCGCAAGCGAAAGCTTCTCGCCGGCCGCGACCCGGATCATCTGCTCGACGAGGTCGACGCCGGTGACGAGCTCGGTCACGGGATGCTCGACCTGCAGGCGGGTGTTCATCTCCAGGAAGTAGAAGCTCTTGTCCTGGCCGGCGACGAACTCCACCGTGCCGGCGGAGTCGTAGTTCACGGCCTTGGCGAGCGCGACCGCCTGCTCGCCCATCTTGCGCCGAGTCTCTTCATCGAGCAGCGGCGACGGCGCCTCCTCGATGACCTTCTGGTTGCGGCGCTGGATCGAGCATTCGCGCTCGCCGAGATAGATCACGTTGCCATGCTTGTCGCCGAGCACCTGGATCTCGATGTGGCGTGGATCGGTGATGAATTTCTCGATGAAGACGCGATCGTCGCCGAACGAGGCCTTGGCTTCGGCCTTGGCGAGATTGAAGCCCTCGGCCACCTCGCTGGTCGAATGCGCGATGCGCATGCCCTTGCCGCCGCCGCCGGCGGAGGCCTTGATCATCACGGGATAGCCGATCTCGTCGGCGATGCGCACGGCGTGCTTGTCGTCCTCGATGACGCCGAGAAAGCCGGGCACGGTCGAGACCTTGGCCTTGGCCGCGGCCTTCTTCGATTCGATCTTGTCGCCCATCGCGGCGATGGCGCCAGGGTTGGGGCCGATGAAGACGATGCCGGCCTCGGCCAGCGCCCGCGGAAACGCCTCGCGCTCCGATAAGAAGCCATAGCCGGGATGCACGGCCTCGGCGCCGGTCTTGCGGCAGGCCTCGACGATGCGGTCGATCAGGAGGTAGCTCTCGGCGGCGGCGGGCGGCCCGATCAGCACGGCGTCGTCGGCCATTTCGACATGCAGCGCATCACGATCGGCTTCCGAATAGACCGCAACGGTCCTGATTCCCATGCGGCGGGCGGTCTTGATGACCCGGCAGGCGATCTCGCCGCGGTTCGCGATCAGAATGGTCTTGAACATGTTTTTTCTTGATACCTTTGGGCGGGCTCCCCGCTCACGGCACAGGCACGACCACCGCGAGCTTGACGGTTCGTCTATAGCAAAATCGCCCGTACGCAACCCGTCTGTCGGCGCGATCCCGCCCATGTCCGAGGCATGCCAGCAGCCGGCGGTCCGTCACCCGGAATAGCTGTGGAAACGACCCCGCGCATAGGCATGCGAGACCGCCTTCATCAGCTCGGTGACCTCGGTCTCCAGATAATCGTTGGCAACAATCAGCGCGCGGATGGCCGCCCTGAGGTCGCCGCCGCAGGCCGCGATGGCCTGATCCACCGCAGCGTCCAACCCCTTGTCTACCGGCTCCCCGGCTGTGGCATGCAGTTCAGACGGCATGGCGTGATGCGGCCCCTCGCTCCGGTCAAGCCGCCATGTTCACTCTATGTTCCGTCAAGTCAAGGCAGAGATCAGGCCGCCCCGACCTCTTCTTGCTGCTGCTCGTCCTGCGGCTGCATCTCCTGCTGCTCCGGGACCAGCGCCGACGCCTCCGACGCGCCTTGGCGCACGAGATTGTGGATGAATCCGAGCTTGCCGATGACCGGCGGGGTCAGGATGAAGGGATAGAGCTCGCGCGTGCCCATCGCCCGGGCAACGCTGTTCATGGCGAAGGTGAACGGCAGCCAGGCATTGACGATGGTATCGAAGTCATCGGCGACGTAGGGATCGAAGGTCACGCGGGTGGTCAGGCCGCCGATCTGGTCGGCGGGCGGATTGACCTCGATGCCGAACTCGGACGCCATCTCCAGCGTGTCGACGATGTGGAGGTAGTGCGCCCAGGTTTCGGCGAAGTCCTCCCAGGGATGGGTGGTCGCGTAGGCGGAGACGAAATTCTGCTGCCAGTCGGGCGGCGCGCCCTGATCGTAGTGGCGCTTCAGCGCCTCGCCATAGTCCAGCGTGTCATCGCCGAACACCGCGCGGCAGTCATCGAGCCTGCCGGCATCGCGCACCAGCACGTCCCAAAAATAATGCCCGACCTCATGCCGGAAATGACCGAGCAACGTGCGGTACGGCTCCCCCATTTCGAGCCGGCGCCGCTCGCGCTCGAAGTCGTCGGCCTCGGCGAGTGCGATGGTGATGAGCCCGTTGTCGTGACCGGTCAGGACCTTCTGCTGCAAGGCAGGATCATCGGCCAGGAAGTTGAAGATCAGCCCGTGCTCCGGATCGTCGGTCCGCGTCTTCACCGGCAGCTTCCAGCGGAGCAGCGAGTAGAACAGCCGGTGCTTGGCCACCTCCAACTCGCGCCAGCCGGCGAGTTGCGCGGGGTCCGAGAGGTTTGGGATGGTGCCGTTATGACGGCAGGCGCGACAGAAGCCCGTGCTCTCGCCGGCTTCGAGCAGCCAGTTGCAGGCGTCGTGCTCGGCATTGGCGCAGAAGAAGCGACCGGCCTGGCCATCGGCCAGCGTCCGAAACCCCTCATCCGCCAGCTCGAGCGCCGACAGGATCTGACGCTCCGGCATGAAGGCGAGCTGATGGCCACAGCGGCCACAGCTGCGATTTTCGAAATACAGGATGTTCTTGCACGCCTGGCAGAC
This sequence comes from Bradyrhizobium oligotrophicum, assembly GCF_051168495.1. Taxonomy (GTDB): domain Bacteria; phylum Pseudomonadota; class Alphaproteobacteria; order Rhizobiales; family Xanthobacteraceae; genus Bradyrhizobium; species Bradyrhizobium oligotrophicum_A. The sequence goes on from NZ_JBNPVB010000027.1 coordinate 22,255, forward strand.
GAAGAGCTTCACGGTATGGACCTACGCGTTGCGGATGTTCGGCGCCTGACGACGCACAACAGTAACAGTCCGTTCCGAGGCCGCGGAACTTTTTATCTGCCCCGGCGTTCTCGTCATGGAGGCGTCTGCCTGCCACATTCGCCGGCTATTTTGCTTTCCATGACCTCAATATCGCCACGCTTCCGAACACCCGCGGTGAAATTCTTCGGCGACCGCTCGTCCACCCAGTGCAGGTCAGCATGAACAGCGCGGATGCGCCCAGAGACGACGTTGTCCCGGAGGTCGCCGGCGCGGCCGAATTGCGTCAGCACATCGAGGAAATCGCGCGCGACCGGGATCAGGCCTATCGGGCGCTGCAAGAACGCGAGGCCGAGCTGGCGCGCATCCAGCGCATCGCGCGGGTCGGCGGCGTCGAGGTCGACCTGCGTGAAGGCTATCGCAACCGCCGCTCGCCGGAATACCTGATCATCCACGGCCTGCCGCCCGAGGCCGTCCACGAGACACACCAAGACTGGGTCAATCGCGTCCATCCCGACGATCGCGCCAGGGCCGAGCAGGATTTCATCGCTGCGGTCAAGAGCACGCAAGAGGATTATACCACCGAATATCGGATCATCCGCCCCAACGATGGCGAGACCCGCTGGGTCCGCGTCATCGCCCGCATCGAGCGCGACTGGAACGGCCGTGCGATCCGGCTGGTCGGCGCGCATATCGACGTCACAGACCAGATGCTCGCGCAGGCGAAGCTGCGCGAGAGCGAGGAGCGCTTCCGGCTCATCGCCGACAGCGCGCCGGTACCGATCTGGGTCACCAAGCTCGACCGCACCCGCTCCTTCGTCAACCGCGCCTATCTCGATTTTCTCGGCCTGCCCGTCGACGAGGCGCTCGCCTTCGACTGGCGCAAGGTGCTGCATCCCGAGGACCTGCCGCGCATCCTCGCGCAGCAGCAGTCCGGGGAACGCTCGCTGAAGCCGTTCTTCCTCGAGGCACGGTACCGCCGTTCCGACGGAGAATGGCGCTGGCTTCGATCGGAATCGCAGCCGCGCTGGGATGCGACCGGCCGCCATATCGGCTTCATCGGCGTCGCCCACGACGTCACGGCCGCCAAGCAGGCCGAGATCGAATTGCGCCGAATCAACGAGACGCTGGAGGAGCGGATCCGGGAGCGCACCGCGCAGCTCGAAGCCAACGAGGCGCGCATGCGCGCCATCTTCGACACCAGCAATCAGTATCAGGGTATCCTGGACATCGAGGGCCGCGTCACGCACGCCAACCGCATCGCGATCGCCGGCATGCGCGCGGGCGAGATCGACGTGATCGGGCAGTTGCTGTGGGAGGCGCCGTGGTTCACGCAGACGCCGGGCGTAAGCGAGCTGCTCCGCGACGCGTTCGGGCGCGTGCGCGAAGGCAAAGGCTTTCGCAGCGAGGTGCGGCTGGATTTTGCCAGCGGCGAGCGGCATTTCGAGCTCTCGATGCGGCCCCTGCTCGACCAGCACGACGCCATCATGGGCGCGGTCGCCGAGGCCGTCGACATCACCGAGCGCATCCAGGGCGAGGAGCTGTTGCGCCAATCGCAGAAGATGGAGGCGATCGGACAGCTCACAGGCGGCGTCGCGCATGATTTCAACAATCTGCTCACCATCATCCGTTCGGCGACCGACTTCCTGCGCCGCCGCGACCTAGCGGAAGAGCGCCGCCGGCGCTATGTCGATGCGATCTCGGAGACGGTCGAGCGCGCCTCGAAGCTGACGGCGCAACTGCTCGCATTCGCGCGGCGGCAACCCTTGATGCCGCAGGTCTTCAATGTCTGCGAGCAGGTCGAGAGCGTCGTTCAACTCATCCGTCCTCTCGTCGGCAGCCGCATCCAGATCGAGCTTGCGGTGACGGAGTCCCGACTGTTCACGCTGGCCGACATCGCGCAATTCCAGACCGCGCTGATCAACCTCGCCGTGAACGCGCGCGACGCGATGAACGGCGAGGGACGGCTGGTGATCAGCGTGCGCAGCACCGAGGCGATCCCGGCGCTGCGCGGCCAGGTCGCGCGCCCCGGCGCGTTCATCGCGATCGCGGTCACCGACACCGGCGGCGGCATCGCGCCTCAGCATCTCAACGCGATCTTCGAACCCTTCTTCACCACCAAGGAGGTCGGCAAAGGCACCGGTCTCGGCCTGAGCCAGGCGTTCGGCTTCGCCAAGCAGTCCGAAGGCGACATCGCAGTCGACAGCCGGCTCGGCCACGGCGCGACCTTCACGATCTATCTGCCGCAGGCGGCCGCCCCGCAATCGGGCGCGGATGCCATCTCCGCGCGTGTCGAGCCCGCCACCATCGGCCGCGGCTATCGCGTGCTGGTGGTCGAGGACAATGACGAGGTCGGTCAGTTCTCGACCGAACTGCTCGAGGACCTCGGCTACATCACGCGCCGCGTCGCCAATGGCGCGGATGCGCTGGCGATCCTCGCCAACGACGAGTTCGCGGTCGACCTCGTCTTTTCCGACGTCATCATGCCCGGCATCAACGGCCTCGAGCTCGCCGGCATCATCCGCGAGCGCTATCCCGGCCTGCCGGTCGTGCTCACCTCCGGCTACAGCCACGTGCTGGCGGAGAACGCCCATCACGGCTTCGAGCTGATCAAGAAGCCCTATTCGGTCGAGTCGCTGTCGCGCATCCTGCGCAAGGCGATGGCGGAGAAGGCGCCGCTGCCGCGCTGAGACGCGGGCCGCGGGAACCAACCCGGCGGCTCTTGCGTTCCATCGCGTAGCCAAGGGCACGGTCGCGGCGCTGCGCGCATCGCGAGGCGTCCTCCCGTCTGATCACATTGCGGACCCTGCGATGCGCTCCCTTCGTTCGCGGCTGTCGGCGCTCTGGCTGATGCTGGCCGCTTCGGGCGCCACGACCGGATATCTGCTCGTCGAATCCTTTCAACAATCGGCCGATGCCCGCGTGACGCGGGCGCAGGATCTCGTCGTGCGCGGCTGCCGGGACATCGCCGACCGCTATCAGTTCTTCGTCTCCGGCTGGCGCGGCGCTCCGGTCGACGACACGCTGAAGCACGACCTCGTGCCGCTGGTGCAGTCTGCGCTGGCCGGCGCGCCCGGCGTCGAGGGCGGCATCTGGCAGGCCGAGGGCGGATCGCTGGCCTATGGCTACCCGACCTATGAGGGCACCGGCCCCAAGACCGATCTTCCGGCCGCCGAGCTCAGCGTCATTCAACAGGTCAATGCCGAGACGCAGCGCGACGGGCGGCCGGCGACGGTCAAGAACGATGGTCGTTCCCAGACGCTGATCGTCCATGCGTGCCCGCTGCGCGGGCCGCTCCAGGGCGTGACCGCGTGGACGATGACGCGGGCCGCGACGGCGCAAGGCCCGGCCTACACCCATCTGCTGGTCGGATTGGTCGTCCTGACGCTGACGCTGCTCGGCTCGGCGGTCTGGCTCGCTTCGATCCTGGTGTCGTGGTCGCGCCGCATCGCCATGATCGAAACCGCGCTGGGCGCGCCGAACGACAAGGCCGACCTGCCGCTGCTGCCGCACACCGGCGCACGCGAACTCGACCGTCTGGTCGACGCGGTCAACGACGCCGGCACCCGGCTGTCGGCCGAACGCGCGCGGGCCACGGCGGCCGAACGTCTCGCGGCCGTCGGGCGACTGTCTGCCAATCTCGCCCACGAAATCCGCAATCCGATCGCGGCGATGCGCCTGAAGGCCGAGAACGCACTGGCCTCGTCCGACCCGGCGCGCAAGAGCAGCGCACTCGAAGCAATCCTGCAGCAGGTCGGGCGGCTCGACGCGCTGCTGCGCGATCTGCTCGACATGACACAGGCCAGCCAGCCCAAGGCTCGCTCCGTCGACCTCGCGAGTTTCCTGCAATCGACCATCGATGTGCATCGCGAGCTCGCCGCGCGCCACCGACTCCAGCTCCGGGCGATCGTCCCCGAAGCTGCGCAAGCCGCCTGGTTCGATCCGCTGCAGATGCAGCGCGCCCTCGACAATCTGATCCTGAATGCGATCCAGAGCACGCCCGATGGCGGCGAAGTCATCGTCGCAGCCGAGATCCACGACGGACATCTGCTGCTGCGTGTCAGCGACAACGGCCCGGGCGTCGACGCCGGCATCAGGGACCGCCTGTTCGAGCCGTTCGTCAGCGCCCGCACCGACGGCACCGGCCTCGGCCTCGCCATCGTGCGTGAAATCGCGCGCGCCCATCGCGGCGAGGCGCAACTCGCACACACCCGCACCGGCTCCAGCTTCGAGATCTCCCTGCCATGGCAACCATCCTGATCGTCGACGATGACGCGGCGCTGCGCGACGGTCTGGCGGAGACCGTGACCGATCTCGGTCATCAGGCCGTGACGGCAGCCTCCGGCCGCGAGGCCATCGGCTTGATGTCGGCCCGCACCGACGCCGTGCTGCTCGACCTGCGCATGCCCGGGATCGACGGCATCGAGACCTTGCGCCGCATCCGCGCCGACGACGATGCCCCGCCCGTGATCGTCCTCACCGCCTATGCGAGCCCGGAGAACACGATCGAGGCGATGCGTCTCGGCGCGTTCGACCATCTGGTCAAGCCGATCGGCCGCGAGGCGCTGCGCGAACTGCTCGCGCGGCTGCCGCCACGCCGGTCCGGCCAGCACGATGACGGCAGCGCCGCTGCAAGCGGCCTGATCGGCACCAGCGAAGCGATGCGCCGCGTGCAGAAGACGATCGGACTCGCCGCCGATTCCGATACGACGGTGCTGATCCGCGGCGAGACCGGCACCGGCAAGGAGCTGGTCGCGAGAGCCCTTCACGTCCACAGCCGGCGCAGCGCGAGCCCGTTCATTGCCGTGAACTGCGCCGCGATTCCGCAGGACCTGCTCGAAAGCGAGCTGTTCGGCCATGTGAAGGGTTCGTTCACCGGGGCCACCTCGGACCGCGCGGGCGCGTTCCGCGATGCCGGGCCGGGAACGCTCTTCCTGGACGAGATCGGCGACATGCCGCTCGCCATGCAGGCCAAGATTCTGCGTGCCCTGCAGGAGCGCATCATCACGCCGGTCGGCGGCAAGCCGGTCAAGGTGGCGGCTCGCGTCGTCGCCGCGACGCATCGCGATCTCGCCAGGCTCGTCGCCGGCGGCGAATTTCGCGAGGATCTCTACTACCGCCTGAACGTGATCCCGATCGAGCTGCCGCCGCTGCGCGAGCGCACCGAGGACATCCTGCCGCTCGCCAACCATTTCCTGGCGCTCGCCTCGGACGGCCGGCCGCGGCCACGGCTGAGCGAGGCAGCCGCCGCCAGACTGCAGCACGGCCCGTGGCCGGGCAACGTGCGTGAGCTGCGCAACGTGATCGAGCGCGCCTGCGTGCTGACGCGCGGCTCCGTGATCGACGCCGACGACATCCACATCACCGAGGCGTCGCTCGACGCGGAGACGCCCGCGACCGATTTGCCGGCGGCGGTGGCGCGTCTGGAGGAACGCATGATCCGCCGCGCGCTCGGAACCTGCAATGGCAACCGCACCGAAGCGGCGCGACAGCTGAACATCAACAGGCAGCTGCTCTACACCAAGATGCAGCGCTACGGGCTGCTCGACGACGAGGCGTCAGGAAACCTGACGCGCACCGTCGGGAAAGATGACGCGTGATGTCCGTCACCCCCATGCAACCCATTGATTCAGTGTCGTCCGGCAACTGGCACGTCCGTTGCGAAACAGATCGCGTCACCACCTGTCAAAAGGAGTTCCAGGATGACGCGACAGATGAGACCAATCATGACCGCGCTGCTGCTCGCCGCCGCAGCCGGTCTCGGCGCCCAAGCAGCGAACGCCCAGGCGCCGCAGTCTCCGCCTGATGCGACGTGGGATGCGTCGCAGCTTCCGGAGACGCGCGGGATCGTCAAGCAGTACACGTTGACGCCGCGCGGCGACGTCGACGGACTGATCCTCAACGACGGCACCGAAGTGAAACTGCCGCCGCATCTGACGGCCCAGGTCGTGTTCGCGATCCGGCCCGGCGATGCCGTCTCCGTCCGCGGACTGCGCGCACGCGCCATCCCGCTGGTCGATGCCACCGCGATCACCAACATCGCCACCGGCAAGGGCGCGGTCGACAACGGTCCGCCCGACGGACCAGGGCGCGCCGGCGCCGATCAGACCTTCAGCGGCCGCATCACCGCGCTGCTGCATGGCAAGCGCGGCGAAGTCAACGGCGCGGTGCTCGACGACGGCACGCAATTGCGTCTGCCGCCGCCCGAGGCTGAACGCCTGGCCGACTGGCTGCGTCCCGGACAGACGATCTCGGTCCGCGGCAACCTGCGCGAGACGGCGCTCGGCAAGCTGGTCGAAGTCGACGCGATCGGCGCCTCGCCCAACCAGCTGACCGCCGTGGACGGTCCGCGACCGCCGCGCGGGCCGGATGGCGGTCCCGACCGTCTCGGGCCTCCGCCGCCGCCTGCAGGTCCCGACCGGCTGAATCCGCCGCCGCCGCCGCGCGGCTGACGCCTTCGCTTCGACTGTCGAGAACACATAGGAGACAATCATGCATTGGATCGATCCCGAGAGCCTGCCCGTCGTGAAAGGCGCGCACGAACGCTTCGTGCTCAACCCTCACGGCGAGGTCGACGGCTTCGTCATGCGAGCCGCCGACGAGGACGTGCTCGTTCATACGCCGCCGCACATGGAAGCGGAGCTGACGCGCCACATCAAGCCGGGCGATGTGATCGGCGTGCACGGCGTGAAGCCGCGCGGCAGCGCGCTGCTCGCCGCCGTCGCGGTGACGCCGGCGAACGGCCGGCGGATCCTCGACCACGGACCGGATCACGACCGCGAGCATCCCAAGCACGATCACCACGAAATAGCGACCGAAGGCACGGTGCGGCTGTCGCTGTTCGGCCCCAAGGGCGAATTGCGCGGTGCGCTCCTGACCGACGGCACCGTCGTGCGGATCGGGCCGAAGGAAGCCGCCGATGTCGCCGACCTGCTGGCGCCGGGCGCGCGACTGGCCGTGCGCGGCGACGGCATCGAGACGCGCTTCGGCCGGGTCATCCATGCGCGCGAGGCAGGTAAGGGCCTGAAGTCCCTCGCGCCGCTCAAGCATGGCAAGCCCGGGCTGAAACACGAGCACGGTCCGAAGCACGAGCACGGCCACAAGCCGAAGCCCAAGCACAAGCACAAGCACAATCACGCGTGATCGCACGCGCCCAGGACGGAACGAAGGACCGAGGCCGCAGCATGTCACAGGACGAGACCACCACGCGCCGCGCGGGCCGTGCGCTCGACGCCGCCAACTTCTTCCTGGCCGACGTGCGCGACGGCCTCGGTCCCTATCTGGCCATCTATCTGCTCACCGAGCAGAAATGGGACGAAGCGTCGATCGGCCTCGTGATGTCGCTGGCGACGATCGCCGGCATCGTCGCCCAGACACCGGCCGGCGCTCTGGTGGATGCGACCAGGGCAAAGCGGCTCGTCATGATCGTTGCCGCGATCATCGTCACTGCCTCCTCGCTGCTGCTGCCTCTCATGCATAGCTTCTGGCCGGTCGCGATCTCGCAAAGCATCGCCAATGGCGCCGGCGTCATCTTCGCGCCGGCGATCGCCGCGGTGTCGCTCGGCATCGTCGGGGCCAAGGCGTTCACGGCGCGGATCGGCCGCAACGAGACCTTCAACCATGCCGGCAACGCGGTCGGCGCCGTCATCGCCGGCGCCGCCGCCTATGCGCTCGGACCGTCCGCCGTGTTCTACCTGATGGCCGTGACATCGGCCGGCAGCCTCATCAGCGTGCTCGCCATTCCCGAGCGCGCCATCGACCATGATGTCGCCCGCGGCCTTCAGCATCAGGCGGACGGTGGTAAGGCGACGCAAGACGAGCAGCCCTCCGGCCTCGGCATTCTTCTCACGTGCCGACCTCTCCTGATCTTCGCGGTCTGCGTTGCGCTGTTTCACCTCGCCAATGCGGCGATGCTGCCGCTAGTCGGTCAGAAGCTGGCGCTCCAGGACAAGAACCTCGGCACCAGCCTGATGTCGGCCTGCATCGCCGCGGCCCAGCTCGTGATGGTGCCGATGGCGCTGCTGGTCGGCGCCCGCGCCGACCGCTGGGGCCACAAGCGCTTCTTCCTCGCCGCGCTGCTGATCCTGCCGCTGCGCGCCGTGCTCTATACGCTGTCGGACGACAAGGCCTGGCTGGTCGGCGTGCAACTGCTCGACGGCGTCGGTGCCGGCATCTTCGGCGCGATCATGCCGGTGATCGTCGCCGACCTGATGCGTGGCACCGGCCGTTTCAACGTTGCGCAAGGCGCGATCATTACCGCGCAGAGCATCGGCGCTGCGCTCTCCACCGCGCTGGCCGGGCTCGTCGTGGTGCATGGCGGCTACAGCGCCGCATTCCTGGTGCTCGGCGCCGTCGCGGCATTGGCCGTGATCGTGTGCTGGCTGCTGCTGCCGGAGACCGGCGGCACGGAAGCGTCGCATCCGGCCGCGGTCCCCGCGCCCGCTATCCCCGCCGAATGATTTGCTCTATCGATCCCCGATCATGATCCCGCACGACACCTGGCTCGCCTACGCCATCATCATCCCCGCCACCGCAGGCGTCATCATCCGCCCGTTCCGGCTGCCCGAGGCCGTCTGGGCGGTGACCGGCGCGGTCCTGCTGGTCGCGCTCGGCCTGCTGCCGGCGGCCGATGCGCTCGCCGGCATCCGCAAGGGCGTCGACGTCTATCTCTTCCTGATCGGCATGATGCTGATCGCCGAGCTCGCCCGCCGCGAGGGCCTGTTCGACTATCTCGCGGCCTACGCCGTCGAGCACGCGCGCGGCTCGCCGCAGCTCCTGTTCCTGCTGGTCTATGCGGTCGGCACGCTGGTCACCGTGCTGCTGTCCAACGACGCCACCGCGATCGTGCTGACGCCGGCGGTCTATGCCGCGACGCGCGCGGCCGGCGCCTCGCCGCTGCCTTATCTCTACGTCTGCGCCTTCATCGCCAATGCCGCGAGCTTCGTGCTGCCGATCTCCAATCCGGCCAATCTCGTCGTGTTCGGCGAGCGCATGCCGCATCTGACGGAATGGCTGCGCCAGTTCACCCTGCCCTCGATCGCCGCGATCGCCCTGACTTATGTGGCGCTGTGGCTGACGCAACGCCGTGCGTTGCAGGGCGAAACGCTGCGGACCGATGCCGAGAAGCCGCATCTGAGCCGCGAGGGCCGGCTGGCCGCCGTCGGGATCATGGCGGTCGCGGCCGTGCTGCTGACCGCCTCCGCGCTCGACGTGCAACTCGGGCTGCCGACCTTCGTCTGCGGCGCCATCACGGCGACTGCGATCCTGCTCGCCAGCCGGCAATCGCCATGGCCCGTTATCAAGGGCGTGTCATGGAGCGTGCTGCCGCTGGTCGGCGGCCTGTTCGTGATGGTGGAGGGCTTGAATCGCGTCGGCGCCATCGGCCAGCTCAGCGCCTGGCTGCATGACGGCGTCGCCCGCGCCCCGCTGGGCGCGGCGGGGGCAGCCGGGCTGATCACCGCGGTCGCCGACAACATTGCCAACAATCTGCCGGTCGGTCTCGTCGCTGGCTCCGTCGCGGCCAGCGATCACCTGCCGCATGAGGTCATCCGTGCCATTCTGATCGGCGTCGATCTCGGCCCCAACATCTCGGTGACCGGTTCGCTCGCCACCATCCTCTGGCTGACCGCGCTGCGACGCGAGAAGATCGAGGTGTCCGCCTGGCAGTTTCTCAAGGTCGGACTCATCGCAACGCCGCCAGCGCTGCTTGCGGCGCTGGCGGCGGCGTTGTGGTAGCGCTCAGACGAATGATCAGGCTGCCGCTTCGTAGTTGACCGCCGTCTCCGCGATCTTGGTCAGCGTCTCGTCGGTCTTCCGCTCTTCATTCAGCGTCTGGTCGAGCAGCTTGGCCGCCTTCGGCAGATTGAGCTTGAGGGCCCAGGCCTTCAGGGTGCCATAGCGCGACATCTCGTAGTGCTCGACGGCCTGCGCTGCAGCGAGCAGGCCGGCATCGAGCGCCTGGGTGCCCTTGTACTCGTCCATGATCTCCTTGCCCTCGTCGATGATGCCCTCGATCGCGTCGCACTTCTTGCCGCGGGCGGGCTTGCCGATCAGTTCGAAGATCTGTTCGAGGCGCTCGATCTGGCCTTCGGTCTCGTCGTGGTGCTTGAGGAAGGCAGCCTGCAGCTTGTCGGACTGTGCCGCCTTGGCCATCTTCGGCAGTGTCTTCAGGATCTGCTTCTCGGCGTAGTAGATGTCCTTGAGGGTGTCGAGGAAGAGCTCGTTGAGGTCTTTTTCGGCAGGCATGGTGTGCTCCCTGGTTGTTACGCGCCGACAACCGGGAAGCGAGGTGCTTGTTCCTGCCGCCAGCTGCCGCAACAGCAATATTCATTCCGCTGCGCAACATTCGGGCTCGCCCCTCTTGTAACAAAACCGTCACCCGGCAAAACTAAAGCTCTTCCCTGCGGCGAGACGCCGCGATTCCGCCGTTTGCTCTCAGGAGTTTTCAATGTGCCGCCCGCTCGTGCTGCTGTGCGCCGGACTGACCCTGCTGTCGTCGAGTGCCGCATTTGCGCAGAACGCCACACCCCATAACCTGATCCTGTTCATTCCCGACGGCCTGCGCGCGTTGAAGGTGACGCCGGACACGGCGCCGGCCATGGCTGATGTTCGCGACAAGGGCGTCAACTTCAAGAACTCGCATTCGCTGTTTCCGACCTTCACCATGGCCAATGGCTCGGCCATGGCGACCGGCCATTATCTGGGCGACACCGGCACGTTCTCGAACACGATCTTCACCGGCTACACCTCGGTGCCCGCCGGCGATACCGTCGTCCCCTTCATCGAGAACGACGCGGTGCTCGGCGACATCGACGAGCATTTCAATGGCGACTACCTCAACGAGGACACGATCCTGAAGCTCGCCCGCACGGCCGGCTATTCGACCGCCGCGATCGGCAAGCTCGGCCCGACCTATCTGTTCGACCACACCGCCTGCCCCTGCAAGCCGGGCGCGACCTCATCGATCGTGATCGACGATTCCACCGGCGGCAAGGCCGGCGTGCCGATCACCGACGAGATCAAGGACGCGCTGACCAAGGCCGGACTGCCGACCGCGACGCCGCCGCGCGGCGACAACGGCAAGGCCGGCGACGCCAAGACGCCGGGAACGACGTCCGCCAACGTCGGCCAGCAGGCCTATATGGTCGACGTCGCCACCAAGGTGGTGCTGCCGATGTTCAAGGCGCGCAACAAGCCGTTCGTGCTGGTGTTCTGGTCACGCGATCCCGACGGCAGCCAGCACAATCACGGCGACAGCCTCAACACCATCACGCCCGGCATCAACGGCCCGACCTCGATGGCCGGCATCAAGAACGCCGACGACAATCTTGCCGCCCTGCGCAAGGCGCTCGACGACCTCGGCCTGGCCGCGTCCACCAACATCATGGTCCAGGCCGACCACGGCTTCTCGACCATCTCCAAGGAGAGCAAGACCTCGCCGTCGGCCAAAGCCAGCTATGACGACACGCCCAGGGATTTCCTGCCGATGGGCTTTTTGGCGCTCGACCTCGCCAAGGCGCTCGACCTGCCGCTGTTCGACCCCAACGACAAGAACGCGGCCGTGCCCGCCGGCAAGCACCCGAAGGCCGGCAACGGCGTGCTCGGCAAGGATCCGACCAGGCCGGATCTCATCGTCGCCACCAATGGCGGCTCCGACCTGATCTACCTGCCGAACAACGACAGGAAGCTCGCCCGCCGCACCGTCCAGGCGCTGCTGGCGCAGGACTACGTCTCCGGCCTCTTCGTCGACGACAAGCTCGGCGACATCCCCGGCACGTTGCCGCTGTCGGTGGTCAATCTCGACGGCAAGGCGGTGACGCCGCATCCGGCGATCGTCGTCAATTTCCGCTCCTATGTCGCGCCGGGCTGCGACCAGCCGTCCAACTGCCAAGTCGAGGTCGCCGACACCGTGCTGCGCCAGGGCCAGGGCATGCACGGCTCGTTCGGCCGTGGCGACACCTACAACTTCATGGCCGCCATCGGTCCCGACTTCAAGGCGGGCTTCGTCGATCCCCTGCCCGTCAGCAATGCCGATGTCGGCATTACCGCCGCCAAGCTGCTCGACCTCAAGGTCGCACCGAAGGGCCGGCTGATCGGCCGCGTCATGACCGAGGCGATGCCGAACGGCGCGATGCCGAAGGCCACCTCGCAGGTCGTCAAATCCGACCCGGCCGCGGGCGGGCTGCGCACCGTGCTGAAGCTGCAGCGCGTAGGCCAGCAGCGCTATTTCGACGCCGCCGGCTTCCCCGGCCGCACGGTGGGGCTCGACGACGAGGCGCCGAAGAAGACGGCGGCGAAGTAATCAGATCGCCAACGTCATCAATGTAGCCAACCGCGGACCACCCGGGTGAGCGTCAGGGACACCCGGGTGACCTCGTCCCGCAAATCGTTTCGCTCCTGCGGGCCCCCGCTCTCTCCACGCGTCATTGCGAGCGCAGCGAAGCAATCCAGAGTCCCGCCCACCACCCTGGATGCTTCGCTGCGCTCGCAATGACGCGTGGAAACATCGTGCTCCCAAGCGAGCCGCCAGCGACGCGCAGGAGCTGAGCGACATGCGCTCGGACGCTCTCCCCGCGCCTTCACTCATCCTGCTGCATCACGACCACAGTCACCGCGCGACGTCGAGCGTGACCCTGAGCTCGATCGTCTTGCCGCCGCGGAGCACGCGCAGCACAACGCTGTCGCCGGGATTCTTGTTCTCCAGCGCGCGGGTCAGATCATCAGGCGAATCCACCCTCTCGCCGTCGATCGCCAGCACCACGTCACCGAGTGCGAAGCCGCCGTCGCGGGTCAGCCGCGCGGGCTTGAGTCCCACTTTCTCGGCGACCGAATCCTGCTCGACATCGAGCACGAACACGCCTGACAGGCCGAGCCGCGCCGACAGCGCCTCGTTGGCCTTGGGATCGGTGCGGACGCCGAGGCTCGGACTGACATAGCGTCCCGCCGCGATCAGGCGCGGCACGATGCGGTTGACCTTGTCGACCGGCACCGCGAAGCCGATGCCCGCGGAGGCGCCCGACGGGCTGTAGATCGCGGTGTTGACGCCGATCAGCCGTCCCGCGCTGTCGAGCAGCGGCCCGCCGGAATTGCCGGGATTGATCGCCGCATCGGTCTGGATCAGGCCGCTCAGCATCTGGTCCTGCGTGACCTGGAGGTTGCGGTTGAGCGCCGAGACGATGCCGGTGGTCAGCGTGCTGCTGAGGCCGAACGGATTGCCGATCGCGAACACCTTCTGCCCGACCTTGAGATCGGCGCTGGTGCCGATCGGCAGCGGCTTGGGCCGGTCGACGCCGACGCCGATCACGAGCACCGCGAGATCGTTCTCCGGACTGGCGCCGACGAGAGCGGCACGAAACGAGCGCCCGTCGGTGAGGCTGACCAGGGCTTCCGTGGCGCCCTCGATGACGTGATAGTTGGTGACGACGTGGCCGAGCTCGTCCCACACGAAGCCGGAGCCGGTGCCGGAGCGTTGCTGCTGGGCGTTGCCGGTCCACGGATTGACCGGCTGCTGCACCGTCGTGATGAACACCACCGAGCCGCTGCGGCTCTCGAACAGCGCGATCGTGCTCTTCTCGTCGGCGGCGAGATCGCCGCGCGGCGTGATCTCCCGCGGCTTGGCGCGCAGGCCGAGCAGTTCCGCCTGGATCAGCGGAAAGGTCTGCCAGGCCATCATGAGCAGCAGCGCCGTCGCCGCCACCGCCAGCAGGCGCGCGGGAAAGCTCCATCGGCTCATCTCGACATCTCCGTGTCCGGTCCCCTCACGGCCGATTGATTCACCGGCCGGCCGGCGTCATCAAGAGGAAGGATGCGCCGGCTGGACGGCCAAACGAAAAGAGCGCGATGAGGTCATCGCGCTCTCGGACATCTGACGTTCGGGCCTGGCGCGAGGTGATCACATGCCGATGTCGATCATCGACGGCAGCTGCGCCAGCGGCAGCACGCTGACGCCGACCAGCGTCGCGACCATGGCTTTCAGGACGCGGTTGCTCTGCCGCTTGCCGCGCATCTGCTTGGCGACCCATTCCAGCACGTCGGTACGGACGCCGCGCGCATTGGCCGGCGCCCAGCTCGCGATGTCGGTCTCGGCGGCCAGCGCGACGCTGCGCGGCGGCACCGGCAGGCCGGATGCGGAGGCGGTGTGATGCGCAATCGCTTTGGCGAGCAGGTCCTCGAACCGGCCCTCGTCATTGCGCTCGGTCGCGGCCTGGTCGATCGCGAACAGAGCCTCGGCCTCGGCGCGGCTGACCGGGGCATCGTTCACCGCGGCGGCGGTCAGGATGCGCGCGCACCACGCCACATCCTCGGCATCGAGCACGCGGGAGAAATGGACGCGTCCCGCAGTCGTCGGGCCCTCTCCGGTGATCACGCCGTCGCGCACGATGGCGAGCGCGGTGGCGGCGGTTTCGCAAGAGGACGGTTCGAGGCCATCGAGCGAGCCGATGGTTTTTGGTGCAGAGGCAGACATGTTCTCTTCTCGATTGCTGTGTTGACCCACCTTGTCGGTCCGCGTCTGAACGAGTGGTTAATGGTTCAGAACGGCGTTGTGGGTTTTTGTATCGGTTGCCGATTTGCCGCAGTGACCTCGATCACGGTTCAAAGCGGCCGTCGGCAGGGGCGGCGTGGTGCGACCAACAGATGGCGAAATCTGGGCAGCCGGTGGTCCTGCGGATGTTTCGCCGCAGCTGCGAAACTCAAAAGAAGTTGTTGCGCGCGTGAGTTTTGGGGAAATTTTCTTCTCTTTTTCGTCAACCGGTTCCCACAGGAAGCGGTATTTCCTATAGTGTATAGAAGAATTTATCCGCCAACCTGCAATGAGATTGAGGACGTCCATGGCTCTCCAGATCGGCTCCACCGCCCCTGACTTCGAGGCACAGACCACCGAAGGCAAGATCAAGTTCCACGAGTGGATCGGCGACAGCTGGGCGCTGCTGTTCTCGCACCCGAAGGATTTCACTCCGGTCTGCACCACCGAGCTCGGCGCGCTCGCGCATCTCAAGCCGGAGTTCGACAAACGCGGCGTCAAGCTGATGGGGCTGTCCGTCGACGCAGTGGACAACCACGCCAAATGGTCCGAGGACATCAAGGAGACCCAGGGCGCGGCGCCGAACTACCCGATGATCGGCGACACCGACTACAACGTCTCCAAGCTCTACGACATGCTGCCGGCGGCGATCTCCGGCGATCCGTCCAAGCGCACCGCCGCGGACAATTTGACCGTCCGCAACGTGTTCATCATCGGCCCCGACAAGAAGATCAAGCTGATCCTGGTCTATCCGATGACCACGGGCCGCAACTTCCAGGAAATTCTCCGCGTCGTCGACTCGCTGCAGCTGACCGCCAAGCACCGCGTCGCCACCCCCGCCGACTGGAAGCAGGGCGACGACGTCATCATCGCCGGCTCAGTGTCCGACGACGAGGCCAAGACGATCTATCCGAGCGGCTGGAAGGCGCCGAAGCCTTATCTGCGCGTGGTGCCACAGCCGAAGTGACGCATGAGATTTGCGTCGTCATCCGCCCTTTTCTTCCGAGAAGGGCGGATGCCGCCGCAAATCCATCCGGTCGTGCAGGATCCGACCGATCTCGATGATCTGCGGGCCGCCGACACGGTAAAGCAGCAGCTGCCGTCCGGGTCGACCAAGTCTCGCGACATGGAGCGTGCGCACGCCAGGCAAGATATCATCCCGCCCCTGGAACCGGGTGGCTCAGGCCCGTTGGCGAATTCGGCAATCGCTTGCAGCAAAGTGTCCCGATACACGCGGGCCTGACGCGCGCCGAAATTGTCCGCCGTCCATTTCAAGATGTTTGCGAAATCCAGCTCGGCGACGGGGCTGAGGCGAATACGCCAAATCTTGCCCATCGTCGGCTACTCCGACCTCATGCGCCGAACACCCCAGTCAACCTTCGGCACGCCCGATGAGTTGCTCGGAGAGACCGTTCAGATAGGCCTGAAGCTCGTCCATGCTGCCGAACTTCTTGAACTCGCCGCGGTCCAACGCGGCAAAACCGGCGTGGGCAGCCTCTCTCAGCCCATCCAGCCGGGCCAACTCTTCGGACTCACGCTGCTCGATCAGCCGCAGTCCATCGCGAAGCACTTCGCTGACGTCCCGGTAGCGGCCGGATTCGACCAGCGTTTCGATGATCTTGTCCTGATCGTCGGTCAGCATCACGTTTCGTGTCGGCATGGCTGGATCCACCGCGTCACTGATCACTCAATCATGCCACCACAGCGAGCCTCACCCCCGCGGCGTCGCCCAGTCTGCAATCAGAAGGCCCGCCGTGGCCGACACCGCGGTGACGAACACGCCCCAGCCGATGTCCATGACCACCACGGCCCAGGTCCACTGCTTGAGCATCGCGAGCGCGGTCAGCTCGAAGGTCGCGTAGCAGAACAGGCCGAACAGCGCGCCGTACAGCAGGGTCGAGCGCCAGGTCGCGTCGGCCGCCGCGCTGACGAAGATCAGCACGCCGACGACATAGAGGAGATAGAACAGCACCGCCGGCACCGGGCGGACGTCGCCGAGCATCTCGCCGACCTGCGACTGGAAGAAGCCCTTGGCGACGATGCCGAGATACGGGATGTCGAAGCCGAGCAGCACCGCCAGCGTCGCGAAATAGAGAACGGCGTATCGGCTCATGCGTTGCGGCTCCTGCGTGGTGCGCGGGTCGACCCCGGTCGGTCAGGCGGACGCAGGTCAACCGCGGCGCTTGGTCTTGGCCTTGCGTCCGTCCGGCGCTTTCGCCCGTGGGGTCTTGTCTCGAAACGCCGGTCCGGCGTGGCTGGACTTGTCGCGATGCTTTTTTTTCTTGGCGTAATCCGGTTCATGGCCGGATGTCGGCGCGCCGTCGCGATGCGGCTTGCTGCGCGGTTTGGCGTCCCCTCTCTCGCGCGGCTCGTCGCGCCGCAGCGGATGGTAGTCGGTTTTCTCCGCCTCGCGCCGCGGCGGCCGCTTGTCGGCTCGCGACGACGCCGACGGCGCGCCCGACAGCGGCTCGATGCGGATGTTGTCCTCCTTGTCGGGACGGCGGATGTTGGCGGCGAAGGCGTCGGCGACGCGCTCGGCGATCTCGAACTCGGTCGTGGTGTCCTGGATCTTGATGGCGCCGATGTCGTGCTTGTCGATGCCGCCGCGGCGGCAGATCATCGGCAGCAGCCAGCGCGCTTCCGCATTCTTCTTGCGCCCGATCGCCGCCCGGAACCAGACGCTGGGCTCGCCCATGCCGTGACGTGCCGACGGCTTTCCCGTCTTGGTGCGCGGCGTGGCCGGGGCGCGCTCCTCGCTCCGCGCGGGCCGGACGCTGTCGCGGCCGCGATCCTCGCGCGGCCGGCCGCGATCCTGCTGGCCGGGATCGAGAATGTCCTCGGGCGATGGCAGCCGGGCACGATAGAGCCGCGCCAGCGCCGTGGCGATGTCCTCGGGCGAGCGCTCCGCGAGCAGGGCCTGGGCGAGCGCCAGATCCTCCGGCGTCGTCTCCTCGGCGAAGACGGCATCGTGCAGCATGCGCTCCTGATCGAGCTTGCGGATCTCGTCCGCCTGCGGCGCCGCGCCCCATTCGGCCTCGATGCCGGCCAGGCTCAGCAGCATCTCCGCACGCCGCCGCCGGGCCGGCGGCACCAGCAGCACGCTGACGCCCTTGCGCCCTGCCCGACCGGTGCGGCCGGAGCGATGCTGCATCACCTCGGGATCGTTCGGCAGCTCGGCATGGATGACGAGATCGAGCTTGGCGAGATCGATGCCGCGTGCGGCGACGTCGGTCGCCACGCAGACGCGCGAGCGGCCGTCGCGCAGCGACTGCAGCGCCTGGGTGCGCTCGTTCTGGGTCAATTCGCCTGACAGCGCGACCACGGAAAATCCGCGCTCCAGCAGCGCCGCCTGCAGATGCCGCACGGCCTCGCGCGTGTTGCAGAACACGATCGCGCTCGGCGACTCGTAGAAGCGCAGCACGTTGACCACTGCGTGCTCGGCATCGCCGGGTGCGATCCGGATGGCACGGTACTCGATGTCGGCATGGCCGCCTTCGTCGCCGGCGACCTCGATCCGGAACGCGTCGTTCTGATACTCCCTGGCCAGCGCGACGATGCCGCGCGGAAAGGTCGCCGAGAACAGCAAGGTCCGCCGCGTCTCCGGCGTGGTCTCGAGGATGAACTCCATGTCCTCGCGAAAGCCGAGATTGAGCATCTCGTCGGCCTCGTCGAGCACGACCGCCTTCAGTTCGGAGACGTCGAGACGCCCGCGCCGCAGATGATCGCACAGCCGCCCGGGGGTACCGACGACGATGTGCGCGCCCGACTCCAGTTCGCGCTGCTCGCGGCGCGGATCCATGCCGCCGACGCAGGAGACGACGCGCCCGCCCGCGTGCTGATAGAGCCAGCCGAGTTCGCGCTGGACCTGCAGCGCGAGTTCGCGCGTCGGCGCCACGATCAGCGCCAGCGGCGCGGTGGCCCGCTCGAACCGCTCGGCCTCGCCGAGCAGGTCCTTCGCCAGCGCCAGCCCATAGGCCACGGTCTTGCCGGAGCCGGTCTGGGCCGACACCAGGAGGTCACGATCGACGGCGTCGTCGGCGAGGACGGCAAGCTGAACGGGCGTCGGCTGCTCGTAATTACGCTCAGCGAGAGCGCGGGCGAGCGGCGGACTTGTGGCAGGGAATGACAATGGACGGAAAACCTCGTTTCGATTCCGGCTGCTTTACGCCATGCCGCGCCGGAACACGAGGGGAACGATCGCAAATCTGCGGCATGGCTCGGCGCCCTTCTCTCACGCCGAAGCGCGGCGCGATCCGGCCCGTGCTAGTCTCCCAGGGACGATCCCAGGGAGCCCTGAGCCATGTACGTCGCAGGATTCGTGATCCCGGTAGCGGAACAGAATATGGAGGCCTACCGCAGGTGGGCCGAACGCGGCGCGGCGCTGTTCAAGGACTATGGCTGCCTCGAAATCGTGGAGTCCTGGGAGGACAACGTCCCCGACGGCACGACCACCGATTTTCGGCGCGCCGTCGCCGCGAAGGAGGGCGAGAAGATCGTGTTCTCCTGGCAGGTTTGGCCCGACAAGGCGACGCTGGACGCAGCCGAAGCCCGCATGCGGGACGACGAGCGCTTCGCGATGCCGGACGACATTCCGTTCGATCCGAAACGCCTGATCCTCGGCTGCTTCAAACCGATCCACGTCATGGGGCGAAAGTGAGCTAGCTGCTCTGGAGGCACAGCGATACGCTGCCACCAGCACTTGCGCAATCCACGACCGAGAGGCATCTTTGCTCTATTGCTTCGGAGAAAATGATGTCCAGCCTCACAGAAAGCGACATTAAGCAGGTCGTCGGTCGAGCAAAGAATTGGCTCTCTGATGTTCTGGCTGATGAGCATCCGACTAATATCGGTCTCGATGAGATAGAATTCGACTCACAAGCCGGGCAGTGGAGAATTACGCTGGGCTTCTCTCGCCCCTGGAACACCAGCACGTCTAACGCGCTGACAACGATCACTGGCCTCCAGGCTGCCAAGCGAGCTTACAGGGTCCTCACGCTTGACGGCAAGACGGGAGAAGTAATCTCGATGAAACGGCGCTCGTCTGATGGGGACTGACGTGCCAAGGCACATGATCGCACTTGATACGAACGTCCTGCTGTTGCTCATTGTGGGTCTGGCCAGCCCTTCCTATATCGCGAAGCACAAGTGCCTTGGCGGTCGAACCGTCAATGATTTCGAAATATTGAAGCTGTTTCTTGAAGACTTCCAGCAAGCTGTCACCCTGCCCAATGTACTCACCGAGGTGAGCAACCTTCTCGGTCAGACCCACGGACCGACGCAGCCGCTGTTCGACGTGTTGCGCCACGTCATCGCCAACCTCAAGGAAATCTGCATACCCAGCATTCAGGCCTCCCGGAGGCCGGAATTTGCGAGGCTTCAGCTTGCCGACTGCGCGCTTATGGAGGTCGCAAAAGATGATGTATTCATTTTGACGACAGACGGCCCTTTGCATCGCGCCCTCCTCGCCGCGGAATACAAGACGGCCAATTTTACCCACTATATGGAGGCAGCACGCGACTAGCACGCCGGCCCTCAACCTTCCTGTCTCGGTGTCGCTCACATCGGAAGAGACCTGACAGCTTTTTTTGGAAAGTATCCCACCGCCAGCGGTTCCTGACCTCACAAATCGCTTTCTTTTTTTCGGAAATCATGTATGATCCGCGTCGTCCTGCCCCATGCAGAGGGACGTACGCGTCGTCACGAACGTCGGGTGCGGGATGCGGTGGCCGTGGTCCTGTCGGACGCGCATGATGCGCAGACGACCGGCAGGATTGCGGACGTGAAGTCGCAGCGTCCTGATACCCCGATGCTGGTATCACGCCCGTGACGTGCTTCGCACGGCATGGGCAATGGTGGCCAACACGCCCGGCGCGCCAGGGAGACTGCGTATAAGCGTGAGACTGCCGCGCAGGGAATGCCGGATGATCGGCTTTGCCTGTGGTACCTGCCGCCTGCATTTTTTTCGCAGGCGGGCCATGGGTGAGGCCTTCACCCGGCATTCCCTGCACCCTCTCGTTTGGGGAGGGTGAACGAAGTAACGTAACTCGGGCCTATCGAGCCGCGAGACTGCGACCCCGTGTCTTTGAAGCGCTCCGCTCTCGACCCACTCACAACTGTCGTCCCGGGCAAGCCACCACGCCGCGCAAGCGGCGGCGGGGCGCCGACCCGGGACCCGTATCCACAGGAAGCAGTTGGCTTGCACAAGCCCCGCCATCTCGCATACCCACATCATTCGGCGGTTATGGATCCCGGCGTTCGCCGGGATGACGACGGAAGATGTGGTCGGCGCCGTAGCCCTTTACGCGACATTGCATCAGCGTTGCACGAGCAAACAGTCGTATGTCGACCAGCAAGGTTGAGCGCTCAGCACGGCACGATCTCAAATCTGCACCGCGCACAGCGCAGAGCAGCACTCCACATCGCCGCTGGCGGCATGGCATGGGACTTGCTGAACTCGCACACCAACTCGTTGCTTGCGGAGACATGGAATGCTTGAAGGAGCCGAAGTCCGGCTGGCCGTCGATATCGGCGGCACGTTCACCGATATCGTTCTCGACATCGGCACACAGCGCAGGACGCGCAAGCTGCTGACCACGCCGACGCAGCCGGAGCAGGCCGTGCTCGACGGCACGCGGCTCATCCTCGCCGATGCGAGAGCGCGCATTTCCGATATCGACGTCTTCATCCACGGCACCACGCTCGCCACCAACGCCATCATCGAGCGCCGCGGCGCGAAGACGGCACTGATCGCCACTGAAGGCTTCCGTGACGTTCTCGATATTGGAACTGAGAGCCGTTACGACCAGTACGATCTTGCGATCGACAAGCCGAAGCCGCTGGTGCCGCGCAGCCTTCGCTTCACCGTGCCCGAGCGCGTCGATGCTCATGGAGAGGTCAGGCTGCCGCTCGATGAAGCGGCGGTGCGCGCACTCGTGCCGCAACTGCGCGCTCTCGATGTCGCCAGCGTCGCCGTCGCGTTCCTACACGCCTATGCCAATCCCGCGCATGAGCGTCGCACCGGCGAGATCCTGGCCGAGGAGATGCCGGATGTCTCGATCACGCTGTCTTCCGCCGTCTGTCCCGAAATCCGGGAATACGAGCGCACCTCGACCGCGGTCGCCAACGCCTATGTGCAGCCGCTGATGGACAGCTATCTCGCGCGCATGGAGCAGGCGCTCAGGATCGAGCAGTTCCGCGGCGCGATCTATCTCGTCACATCGGGTGGCGGCGTGACCTCGATCGCGACCGCACGTCGCTTTCCGGTGCGCCTCGTCGAGTCCGGTCCCGCCGGCGGCGCGATCTTCGCCGGCCAGATCGCAGCACGACTCGGTGAGCGCAAGGTGCTGTCGTTCGACATGGGCGGCACCACCGCCAAGATCTGTCTCATCGAGAATTTCGAGCCGGAGAGCTCGCGCGTGTTCGAGGTCGACCGCGCTGCGCGCTTCCTGAAAGGCTCGGGCCTGCCGGTGCGCATTCCCGTCATCGAGATGGTCGAGATCGGCGCCGGCGGCGGCTCGATCGCACGCATCGATGCGATGAAGCGCGTCACCGTCGGTCCCGAGAGCGCCTCCTCCGAGCCGGGACCTGCCTGCTATGGCCGCGGCGGCCAGCGGCCCGCCGTGACGGATTCCGATGTCGCGCTCGGCATGATCGATCCCGACGCGTTCGCCGGCGGCACCATCAGGCTCGATCCCGAGCTGTCGAAACAGGCCTTGCTCCGCGACGTCGGTGCACCGCTCGGCTTGAATGCGGAAACTGCCGCCTACGCGGTGCACGAAGTGGTGTGCGAGAACATGGCGAGCGCGGCGCGCGTCCATGCGGTCGAGCGCGGCGCCGTGATCGGCCAGCACACGCTGATCGCGTTCGGCGGCGCGGCGCCGCTGCATGCCGCGCGCGTCGCGGAAAAGATCGGCGTGTCGCGCGTGGTCGTGCCGTCCAATGCCGGCGTCGGCTCGGCGGTCGGCTTTCTCGCCGCGCCCATCGCCTATGAGCTGGTGCGCAGCCGCCATGTCCGGCTCGACGGCTTCGATACGGCGCTGGTCTCCGGCCTGCTGCAGGAGATGGCCGACGAGGCCCGCGCGCTGGTCGAGCACGGCGCATCCGGAGCGCCGTTGCGCGAACGCCGCGTCGCCTTCATGCGTTATGTCGGCCAGGGTCACGAGATCACGGTCGAGCTGCCGAACCGTCCGCTGACCGTGGACGATCTCACCACGCTGCGCGCGACCTTCGAGGCCGGCTACGCCGCGCTGTTCGAGCGCGCCATCCCGGGCGCCGCGATCGAGGTGCTGAGCTGGTCGGTGCTGGTCACGACCGAGCCGCGCAATCCCGCAGGCGTGGCCGAGGTGACGCGCAAACCCGCAGGGCCAGCCGCCGGCCATCGGAAATTCTTCGACGGCCGCGCCGGGCACTTCGTCGAGATCCCGCTCTATCGCCGCGAGCAGATGGCGCCGGGCGCGGTCATCGCGGGCCCCGCCGTGATCGCCGAGGACGAGACCTCGACCTTCATCTCCAACAGTTTCGATGCGCATATCGATGGTGCCGGCAGCATCGTCATGGAACGGAAGGCCGCCTGAGATGAGTGAGAAGAATGGGACCAGCCTGATCGACCTGCAGATCATGTGGCACCGGCTGATCGCCGTGGTCGAGGAGCAGGCGCAGGTCTTGCTGCGCACCGCCTTCAGCCCGATCGTGCGCGAATGCGGCGATCTCTCCGCCGGCGTGTTCGACCTGAAGGGACGCATGCTGGCGCAGGCCGTCACCGGCACGCCGGGCCACGTCAACTCGATGGCCGAGTCGGTCAAGCACTTCATCGCGCAGTTTCCGATTGAAACGATGAAGCCGGGCGACGCCTACATCACCAACGATCCCTGGATGGGCACCGGCCATCTCAACGACTTCGTCGTCACCACGCCCTGCTTCAAGGACGGCGAGCCGGTCGCGCTGTTCTCCTGCACCAGCCATCTGATGGACATCGGCGGCATCGGCTTCGGCCCCGATGGCACCGACGTATTCATGGAGGGGCTGTACATCCCGATGCTGAAGCTGATCGACCAGGGCGTCGTCAACGAGACGCTGATGGCCATGATCCGCGCCAACACGCGGCTGCCGGTCGACACCGAGGGCGACACCTACTCGCTCGCCGCCTGCAACGATGTCGGCTGCCAGCGGCTGGTCGAGATGATGCGGGAGTTCGGCATCGCCTCGCTCGACGAGCTCGGCGACTACGTCTGCGACCGCTCGCGCGAGGCCGTGCTGGCCGAGATCGCCAAGCTGCCGAAGGGCACCTGGCGCAACGAGATGGTGGTCGACGGCTATGATGCGCCGGTGACCCTCAAGGCGGCGCTGACGATCAGCGACGACGGCATCCATGTCGATTTCGACGGCACCTCGCAGGCCTCGAAGTTCGGCATCAACGTGCCGCTGTCCTACACCACGGCCTACACCGTGTTCGGACTCGGCTGCGTGGTCGCCTCGCAGATTCCGAACAATGCCGGCTCGCTGTCGCCGCTGACGGTGTCGGCGCCATCGGGCGCGATCCTCAATGCGCCGAAGCCTGCGCCGGTCGCCTCGCGTCATGTCATCGGCCAGATGCTGCCCGACGTCGTGTTCGGCTGTCTCAGGCAGATCATTCCGGAGCGCGTGCCGGCCGAAGGCACGTCCTGCCTGTGGAATCTCAACGTCCGCGGCCAGACCCGCTCCGGCACCGGCGGCAATTACGGGTTCTCGATGGCGGTAACCTCGAACGGCGGCACCGGCGCCCGCTTCGACAAGGACGGCCTGTCGGCGACCGCCTACCCCTCCGGCGTGCGCGGCACTCCAGTCGAAATCGCCGAGACGCAGACGCCCTTGATCTTCTGGCGCAAGGAGCTGCGCCCGGATTCCGGCGGCGCCGGCCGCAGCCGCGGCGGCCTCGGCCAGATCATCGAGGTCGGCAGCGGCGTCGACGCCCCGTTCGACATCCTCGCCGCCTTCGACCGCATCGATCATCCGCCGCGCGGTCGCGACGGCGGCCACAATGGCGAGGCCGGCTATGTCGGACTTAAGTCGGGAAAGAAGCTGCGGGGCAAAGGCTTTCAGACGGTGCCGCCGGACGACCGGCTCGTCGTGCTGACACCCGGCGGCGCCGGCATCGGCGATCCCCGCGAGCGCGCGGCGGAGCTCGTGCGGAGCGACGTCGAGGCGGGGCTAGTGTCAGCGGACAATGCAGCGGCGGTCTACGGACAGGCGCGCTGACGATGCCCTTCTACATTGCAGATGCTCGATTGGACCCAGATTGCGCGGCGGTCGCCGCCTCTCCCCGCTTGCGGGGAGAGGCCGGATTGCATCGCAGATGCAATCCGGGTGAGGGGGACTCTCCATGCACCGAGCTCTTGGAGAGAGCCCCTCACCCCAACCCTCTCCCCGTAAGGACGGGGAGAGGGAGCGCACCGGCCGCACTGCGACAGCTTGGGCTCAACTAACACCACGATCGGCCTCACGATGAAGCGCCAACATCTCCATCCTTGCATCACCATCAACCGGAGACACCCATGATCACGCGACGCGCATTCACTGCAGGTGCAGCCACCCTGCTCGCCGCAACACAAGTCTCGACCCGCGCCCGCGCCGCCACGGCCAACTGGGACATGTCGACGGTCTGGCCCGACGGCAATTTCCACACCCAGAACGCGTTTGCCTTCGCCGAGGAAGTGAAGAAGCAGACCGGCGGCGCGGTCAATATCACCGTCAAGGCCGGCGGTCAGCTCGGCTTCAAGGGCCCCGAACATCTCCGCGCCGTGCGCGATGGCCTGGTGCCGCTCGCGGACGTGCTCAACATCCAGCAGGTCGGCGACGAGCCGTTCATGGGCGTCGAGAGCATTCCCTTTCTCGCCGGGTCGATGGACGAGCTCAAGGTGCTGCACAAATATGTCCGGCCTGAATATGAGAAGATCGCCGCGCGCAACAACCAGAAGATCCTCTATATCGTGCCGTGGCCGACGCAGTATCTGCACCTCAAGGCCAAGGTCGCCGACGTCGCCGGGCTGAAGAACATCAAGATCCGCGTGCCCGACAAGAACGCGGTCGACATGCTCAACGCCATCGGCATGGCTGCGGTCATGATCCCCTGGGGCGAGACCATCCCGGCGCTGGCCTCCGGCGCCGTGGCCGGCGTCTCCACTTCCGCAGTGTCGGGCGTCGACGGCAAGTTCTGGGAATTCCTGAAATACATCTATCCGACCAATCACGTCTGGTCGTCGCAGATGCTCGCCGTCAACCTCGACTCCTGGAAGACCTTGAGCGCGGAGCAGCAGAAGACCGTCGCCGACATCGCCGCGAAGATGGAGCCCACTTTCTGGGCCAACTCGCTGAAGGCCGACGCCGACAGCCTCAGCCGGCTCAAGGAAGGCGGCATGGAAGTGGTGCCGGTGTCGGAGGCCATGATGACCGAGATCCGCGCCAAGACCGCACCGCAGCTGGAAGCCTTCTTGAAAAAGGTGCCGGCGTCCGAGCAGCCGGTCAGGGCCTATCTCGCGGAGATGAAGCGTGGCTGAGAGCATGGCCGTCGCAAGCACCGATCCCTCCCCGTCACCGAGCCTCAACGCAGCGGCGCCCGCGCCGCTGCGGCTGCTGCTCGACGTCATCGACCGTCTCGGCCGTCTCGACGGCTGGATCGGTGGCGGCTGTCTGCTGACGCTGACCTGCCTGATGCTGGCCGAGGTGGCCACACGGGCGCTGTCGAACGTGCTGCCGTTCTTTCCGCCGAGCATCTCGATCGCCTGGGAATACTCGTCCTATCTGATGGCGGCGTCGTTCACCTTCGGCGCGGCCATGACGCTGCGGGTCGGCGGCCACATCCGTGTCGTCCTGCTGCTCAAGAACGTGCCGGCGCCGGTGCAGCGCGGGCTCGAAGTGCTGGCCGCGGCGGCCGGCTTCGCTTTCATGGCCTTCCTGACCTGGGCGATGACCAAATTCGCCTTCGGCTCGTTCATCCGCGGCCAGGTCTCGACCTCGAGCGACACGCCGCTGTGGTTCCCGCAGGCCGTCGTCACCTTCGGCATGCTGCTCCTGACCCTTCAATTCCTGGCCCGCGCCATCCAGGCCGCGCTGGGGTTGCCGCTGGAAGATCATCGGATGAAGGCGTCGCCGGTCGAATGACAGGGCGGGCTCATATCGCGACGATCATTTGTCGGCGGGCAGCGC
This sequence comes from Bradyrhizobium oligotrophicum, assembly GCF_051168495.1. GTDB lineage: Bacteria > Pseudomonadota > Alphaproteobacteria > Rhizobiales > Xanthobacteraceae > Bradyrhizobium > Bradyrhizobium oligotrophicum_A. Next base: position 48,974 of record NZ_JBNPVB010000027.1, read on the forward strand.
CCGCCGAGGCACGTCGTTCGTGCCCAAGACCTGATAGTTATAACCGAACCCTCGCATCGCAAGCGGTGCACCCCCTCTCCCCGTCCTTACGGGGAGAGGGTTGGGGTGAGGGGCAGCCGCACGGGAAGTGTGCGCGGGCAGACCTCTACCCCCTCGAGCAAATCTGCCGATTAGTTACTCCGTCATGCCCGGGCTTGTCCCGGGCATCCACGTCGTTCTCAGGATGCCGGACGACGTGGATGGCCGGGACAGGCCCGGCCATGACGCCTTGGAAGCAGGCGAGCTCAAAACTTCGATCGTCAAACGTCGTGCCCGCTTCGCACCTAGGGGCCCACGACCCCGGCCCCTCTTCCGCCCTCCCGCCCGCCCCCTTCACCGCGGACTCCCCCACCCCATGACCATCGAAGTCGTCGCCCTGTTCGTCATCCTGTTCGCGCTGCTGGCCGGTGGCCTGTGGATCGGGCTCACGCTTGCGCTGACCGCCACCCTGCTGCTGGCGATGTTCCGCTCGATCCCGCTCGACAAGCTGCTTCCGCAATATGCCTGGAACATCCTGACCACGCAGGAGCTGCTGGCGTTGCCGCTGTTCATCCTGATGGGCGAGCTGTTGTTCCGCACCCGCCTGTCACGCTCGCTGTTCCAGGGCCTGGCGCCGTGGGCTGGCCTGCTGCCGGGCCGCCTGCTCCACGTCAACGTCATCGGCTGCACCATCTTCGCGGCCATCTCCGGCTCGTCGGCCGCGACGACGCAGGTGATCGGCCGGATGTCGCTGAACGAGCTGTTGCGCCGCGGCTACTCGCGCGACATCGCGATCGGCTCGCTCGCCGGCGCCGGCACGCTCGGCTTCCTGATCCCGCCGTCGAACATCATGATCATCTACGGCGTGCTCGGCGATGTCTCGATCCTGAAACTGTTCACCGCCGGCGTGCTGCCGGGCATGCTGCTGGCCGGCACCTTCATGGGCTGGGTGATGCTGCACACGACGCTGAAGCCCGCCATGGTGCCGAAGGCCGAAGCGCAGCTGTCGCTGGTGCCGTGGGCGGAGCGCTTCGCGGCGCTCAAGGATCTGGCCCCAGCCCTGTTCCTGATCGCCTGCGTGCTCGGCTCGATGTATGGCGGCCTCGCCACCCCGTCCGAAGCCGCCGCCGTCGGCGTGTTGGGCGCGGCGGTGGTCGCCTATGTCCAGGGGTCGATGTCGCAACAGGTGGTGCGCGACGTCATGATCGGTTCGGTCATCACCTGCTCGATGATCGCGCTGATCGTGCTCGGCGCGTCGATCCTCGGCAATGCCGCGGCCTTCCTCGGCATCCCCCAGGCTGTGGCCGCCTTCGTGAAAGGCCTCGGCCTGTCGCCGGTCATGCTGATCGTGGCCCTGATCGTGTTCTACCTGATCCTCGGCTGCTTCCTCGACGGCTTCTCGATGATCGTGATGACCCTGCCGATCGTGCTGCCGATCGTGAAGGGCGCCGGCTTCGACGAGGTCTGGTTCGGAGTCTTCCTGGTGCTCGCCGTCGAGATGGCCCAGATCACGCCGCCGGTCGGCTTCAACCTGTTCGTGATCCAGGGACTGACGGAGGACGGTCTCGGCTATATCGCCCGCGTGACCGCCCCCTATCTCATCATCATGGCTGCCTTCGTGCTGCTGCTCACCCTCGTCCCGGGCATCGTGACCATTCTGCCGCGGCTGCTCTACGGGTGAGCGGCGCGTGTCAGGCGGCCTGCATGTTGTCCAGGAACTTCTGGACCTCCGCCTTCAACCGCAGGCTCTCGCCGGACAGCACCTGGGCCGAGGCGAACATCCGGTTGGAGCTTTCGCCGGTCTCGCCTGCGCCGCGCGCCGCGCTGCGGATGTTGCTGACGACCTCCGCGGTGCCGCTGGCCGCCGAGCGGACGCTCTGAGTGATGTTCTGGGTGGCGGCGCGCTGCTGCTCGACCGCCGACGAGATCGACGCGGCGATGCCGTTGATGCGCTCGATGGTCGCGCCGATCGCCTTGATGGCGTCGACCGATTCCTGGGTCACGGTCTGCATGTTGGCGATCTGGCTGGAGATCTCCTCGGTGGCCTTGGCGGTCTGGCCGGCCAAGGTCTTGACCTCCTGGGCGACCACCGCGAAGCCGCGGCCGGCGTCGCCGGCACGGGCGGCCTCGATGGTCGCGTTCAGCGCCAGCAGGTTGGTCTGCTCGGCGATCGAGGTGATCAGCTTGACGACATCGCCGATGCGGTTGCCTGCATCCGACAGCTCCTTGATGCGCTGGTCGGTCGCGGTGGCCTGGCTGACCGCCTCGGCCGCGATGGCCGTCGATTCCTGCACGCGGCGAATGATCTCGGCGATGGAACCGGAGAGTTCGTCCGAGGCGGCGGCCGCGGTGCGGACGTGCTCGGACGCGGTTTCGGAGGCGCCGGCCGACTGTCCGGACAGATCCGCGGTGGTGCGCGCAGCCTGGGTGAGCTGCCGCGCCTCGCGCTCGAATTCGCTCGACGAGTTCAGCACGTTCTCGATGATGCCGCCGATGCTGGCCTGGAACGAATCGACGAAGCGCTGCAGCTCGGCCTTGCGCTGCTCGACTCCAGCTGCGGCCGCGGCCGCCTGCTCCTCGCGCATCCGGCGCCGCTCGCTGGCGGCGCTGCGGAACACGATGAGGCTGCGCGCAATCTCGCCGATCTCGTCGCCGCGGTCGTCGGACCCGATCTCGACGTTGTCGCGGCCCTCGGCGGTCGCCGTCAGCGCGTCCGTCACGGCGCTCAAGGGCTTGGTGATGCGCCGCACGGCCAGCATGGTCAGTCCGAGCACGAGCAGCGCGGCAATCACGGCGGCAACGATCATGGTCTGCATTGCCTGCGAGAGCATCGCATCGAGCTCAGCCATGGGCACACCGACATAGAGAATGCCGATCACCTTGCCCGCCGAATTGGTGACGGGAAAATAGGCGGTCATGAACGGCTTGCCGAACAGCACGGCCGGGCCCTTGTAGGCCTCGCCACGGCGCAGCAGCGCCTGTGCGGGATGATCGGGGGCGAGCTGCGTGCCGACAGCGCGGTCGCCGTTCTCCTTCTTCACATTGGTCGAGCGGCGCACGAACTGGCCGCCGTCGTCGACCACGAACAGCGTGGCGCTGCCGCCGACATAGGAGACCGCGCGGTCGACGATGGCGTGATCCTTGATCTCGGGAATCGCCGGAATGTCGATGCGGGTCACGACGCCATTCTGCGTGCTGACCTTGGCATCCTTGAACGTCTCGGTGAACGTCAACGCAAAGGTGCGCAAGTTCCCTTCGATGTCGCGCTTGGCGCGCTCTCCGACATCAGAGGACAGCGACCAATACGCTGCGCCGACAACGAGGGCGGTATTCAGGGCAATCACGACAACGGCGCCGATCAGCGCCTTGGTGCCGAGCTTCAATTTGATGGGCACGTCATTAAACCTTCCAGGAGATGCAACTGAATCTCACGGTGCCCGTAGTTTGTTTCAAACCCGTTATTTTCCGGGGCGTAGAATACCGGAAGTCTCTTCAAGAACGGCAATAAGATACCTAATAATGTCGTCTTCCCCTATCATAGTATGGTTCCGCGAGAGCCTGCGACTATCGGACCACCCCGCGTTGTATACAGCAGCAACGTCGGGCGCTCAGATTGTTTGTAGTTACGTCTACGATCAGGAAAGCCCTGCGTTGCGTTCGCTCGGCGCTGCAACGCGCTGGTGGCTCGCGCAATCGTTGCGTGCACTCCAGGCCGAACTACATAAGCTCGGCGCCGAGCTCGTGATCCGCCGTGGCCCCGCGGCCAAGGTGCTCGGCGAGCTGGCGCGCGACACCAGGGCCAGCGCGGTGTACTGGAACGATGTCGCACAGGCCGGACCGCGCACCGTGGCGGCCGATGTCGAGGCGGCGCTCGGCGAGATCGGCGTGACGTCACGCGTGTTCCCCGACGACCTGCTGATCGATCCCGCCGGCATGCGTGGCAAGGATGGACGCGGACCGCGCGTGTTCACCCCGTTCTGGAAGCGCGTGCTCGCCCTCGGGGATCCGCCGAAGCCACTGCCCGTGCCGGTCAGGCTGCCGCCGGTGGCCGGCATCGCAAGCCTCACCATCGATGAGCTGGCGCTGGAACCGACCAGGCCCGATTGGGCGGGCGGCATGCGCGCGACCTGGCAGGCCGGCGAGCGCACCGCGCAGCAGCGTCTGAAGCGCTTTCTCGCGACCACCGTCCAGAGCTACGCCGCCGAGCGCGACCGCCCCGACATCGACGCCACGTCTCGGCTGTCGCCGCATTTACGATTCGGCGAAATCAGCCCGCGCCAGATCTGGCACGCCGCACGCTTCGCCGCCGAGGAACGCCCCGCTCTGGCGAAGGGCATCGACAAGTTCCTGAGCGAACTCGGCTGGCGCGAGTTCTGCCGCCACCTGCTTTATCACAATCCCGACCTCGCCACCCGCAACCTGCAGCCGTCCTTCGACGCGTTCCCATGGACGCAGGACGATGCGGCGCTGTCGGCCTGGCAGCGCGGACGGACCGGCTATCCGATCGTCGACGCCGGGATGCGCGAGCTGTGGCACACCGGGAGCATGCACAACCGCGTCCGCATGGTGGCCGCCTCGCTGCTGGTGAAGCACCTCCTGATCGACTGGCGTCAGGGTGAGCAATGGTTCTGGGACACGCTGGTCGATGCCGATGCCGGCAGCAATCCGGCGAGCTGGCAATGGGTTGCAGGCTCTGGGGCCGATGCCGCCCCCTATTTCCGCGTCTTCAATCCCGTGCTGCAGGGCGAGAAGTTCGATCCGGACGGGAGCTATGTGCGGCGCTGGGTTCCCGAACTTGCCCGGCTGCCGGCCGCGCTGATCCATCAGCCCTGGACGGCCAAGCCGCTCGAACTCGCCGAGGCCGGCGTCACGCTCGGCCGCTCCTATCCCGAGCCGATCGTCGATCACAAGCACGGCCGCGAGCGCGCGCTGGCCGCCTATGCGAGCTTGCGCACAAGTGATTAGTTGCGCTCGCTTTGACAGCAGAGAGAATCCAGCTATCGTTGCAGTGTTTCCAACACATCGGGGGACCGATATGGACGACACCACACTGACCGACCCGACGATCGCCGCACCGGGCACGCCGCCCGAGGCCGCGACCGATCCCACGACCGCCGCGGCGCCGAAGGCGAAGCGGGCTTCGAAGAAGACCTCGAAGAAGGCCGCCGCCAAGAAGGCTCCGCCCCGGCGGGCTGCCGCCAAGGCCAAGAAGGTTGCAACCAAGAAGTCGGCCAAGAAGACCGTGAAGAAGGCAGCGAAGAAGACGGCCAAGAAGACAGCGAAGAAGGCCGCAAAGAAAACGGCCAAGAAGACGAAGAAGGCCAAGCGCTGAACCTGCCTGGTTCGAGGCCCAAGGCAGAAAATCACTGTCGCTGACGGTCTCGGCGAAACAATCCAGTGCCCGGTAGTGGGGACGATCTGGCGCTGGATTGTTTCGTTGCTCGTTCGCAACCGCGACGAAGGCCGGGGCTTGTCGCCGCAATGCGGGAGAGCCGCATGCGGGAAAGATGGGACGAGCGCGACGCTCCGCTCACCAGGAATCGGGACAGGGATCGACGATCTTCCAGAGATCGATGCCGTTCTTGATCCGCTTCATCTCGGTGGTGAGCCCGCCATTGCGCCGGATCCAATCCTTCACCGTGTCCGGGTAGTACGACATCAGCTCGGATGTGCCTTCGAAGCTGGTGACCTTGATGCCGAAGGTGAAGGCCTTGTCGTAATAGGCCTGGTGAAAGCCGAGGCTGGCCTTTGGAGTGACGCAGATCTTGTTGATCGGCACGATGCCGAACACCAGCGTGCAGGCCGAGTTGCAGATGCCGTCGATGATCACCCGCTGCCGCGTATCCCGGATATGCCGGTACCTGGCCTTGTAGTCTTCGATGTAGCCGCCATGATCGCGCGTGATGTGCAGATCCGCCCGCGCCGGCGCCGCGGCAACCAGGGAGAGCACGACGCATGGGATCAGGCGGCTCATCGGTCGGACTGGGGAACCCGATCTCATCTGGGCGGAGGCGCGGCAAGGCCCTTCAGCCCGGCGGCATGTGCCGGAACCTTGTCACGGATTCGTTAAGCATGCGGAAAAGGCCAAAATTTTGACGCGACGGCCGCTTTCGCGCACCCTTTGCGACCCGTCGGCGTTAGATTGTCGGCCCAATGGACTGCCTTGGCGCGGTTTCCGGAGAAATGACATGAGCAAGCTCGCATCACTCGCATCATCAGCTGCTGCCTTGATCGTGGCCGCGTCAGCCCTGGTTCCGGCGGCGTCGGAGGCGCGCAGCCACCATCGGCATCACCGCCACCACCACGGCCTGCCGTACGCGATCAGCTTCCTGCACAATTACGGCCCCGGCCCGCTTCCCGGCACCTTTGCGTTCTATGACGGCCCCGCGACCAACCACTGTTACCAGAGCTCGGCCGCCTATATCGGCCAGGACCGGCGCCGGCATCCCTGCTTCTGACGCCGCCGCCGTCCATCCGGGATTCGCATGGAGTGGACGGGTGACGCGCCTGCGGAGGCTGGCCTTGCCGGTCCAAGTCTGGTATCCGGATTCGTACGGACGCCCGCGTCCGTCACCACGCGCTCGTAGCTCAGCTGGATAGAGCATCGGATTTCGATTCCGAGGGTCGGGAGTTCGAATCTCTCCGAGCGCGCCAGGCCGTCCTCACCGCCGTTGCCCATCCCGATTTCAGGTCAATGGCACGGATGCGCACCAGCCGGGCTGGTCCGCATCACAGGGTCAATTCGCCACGCCCGACGGCATGATCGCTGCGGCCTGCGGAAGCGGCTTGCGGGATGTGGCAAAGAACGCGAGGGCAGCGAGGTCGAGCACGACGGCCGTGATCCCGAGCGCGGGATAGCCGAGCACCTGTACCAGCACGCCTCCGAGCAGCGGTGCGACGGCCGAGCCCGACATGACCATGGCCGGAGTCGCGGCAACCGCCCGGCCGGTCGGCTCGATCCGCGCCAGATGGCCGAAGATGAAGGTGTGGGTGAACAGCATCACGAAGGGGAAACCGATCACGGCCGCATAGGGCCAGAAGCCGGTCGTGCACGAGATCAGCAGCGCGATGAGGCCCTGGGCCAGCGCGCCGGCGATGCCGACCGTGATCGGTGAGAGGCGCTTCTCCAACAGCGCGGCCAGCAGCGTGGGCAGCATCGCCAACAAACCCATGACGACGAACACGCCCTGGATCTGTCCGACCGAGAGACCTCGCTCGGCGCCCATCCGCTCCAGAAACGAGAAGATCATGGCCTGCACCAGCGCCATTGCCATGATGCCGATCATGCAAAGCCACACTGGCCGCGAGAACCCGGCGCTGTCCTTGACCACGTCCTCATTGGCCGACACCGACGGGAAGAGCAGCGCGGTCACCATGCAGGCGATGGCCATGATGAACGCGAAGATCCGAAAGATCGTCGGCGGCCCGAATTCGGCGATCAACGCCGGCGCTCCGCCCAGGAAGAACACGGCGAAAACACCGAGCCCGACGCCGCCCATGGCAAAGATGCGGTGCGGGTTTGCTGTTCGGCCCATGGTGCCGTGGATGAACGAGAGCGCAAGCCCCGTCGCGAAGCCGGCGACCAAATGGCCGATCGCGAACGAAACGAAGTCGTTGACCCAGGTCATGGCGCAGAACGACAGCGCACTGACACCGAAGCCGAGCGACGGCACCCAGCGGCCGGGAAGGCGATGAAAGAACGGCGACAGCACCACGCTCGAGATCACGACGCCCAGAAGAAACAGCGTCGCCAGCCCACCGGCCTGGGCCGGAGCGAACGCATAGGACGCGATCAGGGTGCCGACCCAGATCGGCAGCGCCGGCTGGTCGATCATTCCAGCCATGTGCCCCGTCACGAGAGACAGCTTCGAACTCCACGAGTTGACCAGCGACATGTTCACCTCCCATTCGATTTCCTAGGTTCGCACCTGCGCCGGTTCATCGTGGCATCTGGTCGACGTCCCAGCCGCCAGCCTCTCAGAAAGGTCGCGCAGCAGCCGCTCGATCTCGCCTGGACTTCGGACGCCACCGAAAGCGTAGAAGTCGGGCCGCGCGATCACGGCGCGGATCCGATGTGCAGCCAGGAATTCGCCAAGACGCCCGTCGAGATCGCGATAGCCGCGGAGCCCGATCGGCACGACGGCGATGTCGAGCGCCTCGATCAGCGCGCGCGATCGCGCACTCAGCTCATCCAGTGCATCGGTTTCGATGAGCAGTGAGAAGCTGCGCCCGGTCAACGTGTCCAGCCGGTCGGACCGGCCCTCACGTTCCAGCTCATCATGCGGCAGCAGCGGGCCCGCGGCTGGGACGTCCGCAACGAGCCCTCCAGCCAATGCAGGAAAGACCGGCGGTGGCGGAAGCTGCCTGCTGAAGAAGGCGTCGTCGCGGGCCTTCGCAGCCTCGGCATCGGGCACGCAGACGACCTTGCCCATCTCCATCGAGAGCTTGATGATGCTGTCGACATGAGGTCCACGCTCCGCCTCGTAGTCATCCAGCAGCCGGTCCGGGGACGCGCCGGTGAGCACGCGGTCGAGCTTCCAACCGAGATTCCAGGCGTCGCGCAGCCCGGAGCACATGCCCTGCCCCATGAACGGCGGCATCAAATGCGCAGCGTCGCCGGCAATCAGCAGCCGCCCTCGACGCCAGCCACAGGCCAGCAGTGAACGGAAGCGATAGACGGCGTGGCGCACCAGCGTGCCTTCGCCAGGCTTCATCCACGGTGACAACAAGCGCCACGCCATTTCCGCGCAGGCAAAGTCGTCGGCGCACTCGCCGGGCTTGATCATGAACTCCCAGCGCCGGTTGGAGACGCCGCTCGGCACGATGGTGGTGGGCCGCTCCGGATTGCACCATTGCGCCGCATCGGGAACCGGCAGATTGGAAAGATCGTGCGGCAAGACGTCGACGACGAGCCATTGCGCGTCGAAGCCATGGTCGATCTGCTCCGAGCCGATCGCCTTGCGGACGAGGCTGTTGGCACCGTCGCATCCGACGACATAGCGCGCAGCAAGCGTCTCGGTACGGGCAAGGTCGGGGCGACGGGCCGTCGTGTCGAACGGCGCGACGCGAACCTCGACGCCTGCCGGCGCGTCCGTCACGCCAAGCGCCTCGTGACTGAGAAACGGCGTGACGCCGGGACGCCCTTCGAGGTCACGCTCGAGGATGCGCTCCAGTTCCGGCTGATTGAACAGATAGCCGTTGCGGCCGCCCGAGATCGACGGCCTGCTCTCGTCGAACTCGATCAGGACCTTCCAGTCCGCGTTGTACTGGACATAATGGTGCATCGGCCGCGAGATCGCGTCGACCGCGGGCCCGAGACCGAGCGCATGAAACATCCGCCTGATTTCGTGGTCATAACCGATGGCCCGTGGCAACGGATAGGCCGCCGGCCAGCGCTCGACGATGGCGACGCTGTGTCCGAAATCACTGAGCTGGCGAGCCAGCAGCTTCCCGGTCGGCCCAAAGCCGATAATGACGACGTCGAACGACTGCATCTGGGCTCCTCCTCATTCTGTCAGGCTCACGCGGCTCTTCTTGCGAGAGCCTTGCTCGATGCGAGAACCTTGGCGCGCTCAACGGCCGAATTGAATGCCCGGCACGAGGAAGCCCTGCGTCGGCGGCGTGCCCCACAGGTTGATCCAGCGCCCGTTGAGGCCTTCAGTGATGTCCCAGCTCCGCGGCTCGTAGGTGGCGTCGCAATCGATGCGCGCCAACTCGATCGAGTTCTCGACCAGACAACCGTGCGGATCGGCGTAGTAGGTGAAGATGTTGCTGCCCGCGCCGTGGCGTCCCGGCCCCCACACCAGCGCGCGATCCCTGAGCGACAGATTGTCGGCGATCCGCGAAAGGTCTTCCAGGCAATGGTGGTCGAAGGCGTAGTGATGCAGTGCGCTCGGCCCCGGCCCCATGGCGATGGTGTGGTGATAGCCGTCAGCGGCACGATACCAGCGGAAGCCATCGTCGGCAGTTCGATCGGACAGCTTCATGCCGAGCGTATTTTCGCAGAAGGCGCCGAACGCACCGGTATCGGGTGAGAACGCGTTGATGTGCTCGATGCGGCGTGGCCGCACGCCGACACCGTTGTAGCGAGCCGCCTGGCTGCGCGCGATCGGCGTATGGATCTCGAACACGGCGCCGCCGGGCGCGACGATGGTCACGGCGCGCGCATAGTGCTTGCCGAACGGCTTGTCGGAGAGGATCTCCAGGCCGTCGGACTTGGCCCGGTGATAGACGTCGTCCACCGCCTCTGCGGAGACGGCCTCGAGGCCGAGCACAACGGCCTTGCCGCTGCCGGGCACGTAGGTCACCTCGTGATGACGGTCGTTGCTGGAGAGATAGACCGCCTCGCCGTCCTGCTCGGTGATGCGCAGGCCGACCGTTTCCTGAAGGTCGTTCGCCGCCGCCAGAGGATCGGGCGACGAGATGACCACATGCCCCATCTGCTGAATCATAACTCAACGTGTCCTCCCTGGAGATGTTTGTTATGGTTGTGCCGCTCGCTGCCGCGGTCAGGCGTCCGCGATCACCGGATTGCGCAACACTCCGATCTTCTCGATCTCGATTTCGAACGTATCACCGGGCTTCAGGAAGCGCGGTGGCTTGAAACTCAGTCCGACCCCCGAGGGCGTTCCGGTTGCGATGACGTCGCCGGGCTCGAGCGTCATCGTCGCCGAGAGAATAGCGACCAGCCGCTTCACGCCGAAGATCATGTCCGACAGCGACGTGTCCTGCACGACGGCGCCGTTGTGGCGGCCCTGCATGCGAAGCCCTTCGCACCCCGGCGGCAATTCGTCCGCCGTGACGAAATCGGGTCCGAAACCGCCCGTCCCGTCGAAATTCTTGCCGACGGTCCATTGCGGGGTCCTGAGCTGGACATCCCGGATCGAGCCATCATTGAAGATCGAATAGCCCGCGACGCGGTCGAGCGCAGCCTCCTCACCGACATGCCGGGCGCGGCGGCCGATGATGAAGGCCAACTCCGACTCGTAGTCGAACTGATCGGAGGAGCGCGGACGGATCAGCGGCCGGCCGTGACCGACGAGACCCGTGTTGAACCGCGCGAACACCGTCGGATAGTCCGGTGTCGCCATGCCGGATTCCTTGACATGGGCGGCGAAGTTCAGGCCGACGCAGAGGATCTTTCCGGCGCGGCGGAATGGCGGGAGGCACGTGAGGCGCTCGACATCTGGCACCGCAGCGCCCTGGTCGAGCGCGGCTGCTGCCGCCTCGATCCCTTCAGCGCCCTTCCGGATGAAGTCGTCCGGCAGGCCGGGAAAGCCCGCGTCCCCCTGAAAGAGCACCCGCCACGTCCGGCCGTCGCGGCTGCCTGCCAGCCCTTCATGTCCGTCGGCTTCAATCGCGCGAAATCGCATCTCGTCCTCCCTTTTGGTGAAGCCTACGGCAACGGAATCGACTTCGCAAGTAAAATCGATTTTATTGCTATGATCGATTTTTACTGGTAGGTGTCGTCGCAAGGAGAATCCAGATGGTATCAGCAAGCCGCACCACCCAAACCTACGAGGACCTGAAGCGCGAATTGCTCGACGGCGTTCACGCGCCCGGCTCCAAGCTGCCGATCGACCAGCTCGCCGGGCGATTCGAAGTCAGCCTGAGCGCCGTCCGCGAGGCCCTGTCGCGGCTGACCTCGGATCGGCTGGTGGTGGCAGAGCCGCAGCGCGGCTTTTCGGTCGCACCGATCTCGGCGAGCGATCTCATCGACCTCACGCAGGTCCGCATCGATATCGAGACGAGATGCCTGCGTTCCTCGATCCTGCGCGGCAATCTGGAATGGGAAGGACGCCTGCTCGACACCTGGCATCAACTGTCGCGCACGCCGCACCTGGTGAGCTCCGAGACGTTCAATCCCGACTGGACGCGACTGCATTCGCGTTTCCACGACGAACTCATTGCGGCCTGCGACAGCGTCTGGTGGCTGCGATTGCGCGACCAGCTGTTCCTGCAAGCGGAGCGCTATCGCCGCATGCTGCTGCCGTATACGCGGATCACGCGCAACGTCGACGACGAGCATCAGGAGATTTTCGATCTCACCCTCGCCCGCGATGCCGAGCGCGCCAGCGCGGCATTGGCGGCTCACTTGCAGCGCACCGCAGACATCCTGCTCGCCTCCGACGCGCCGTTCAGCGACGTGCCACGCGTTGCACCGGCACGTCCCGGTTCAGGTCGCAGCGCCGCAATCAAGACCGGCAAGCCCGCCTCCAAGCCGGCCTCATAATCACTGTTTGCCCGTCCTGAAGGAGGATCTCATGGCACGCAAGAGCGTGATCATCACCTGCGCGATCACCGGATCGTTGCACACCCCGTCGATGTCGCCGTATCTGCCGATCACACCGGACGAGATCGTGAAGGAGTCGGTGGCGGCGGCCGAGGCCGGTGCCTCGATCATTCATCTGCATGCGCGCGATCCGAAGGACGGCCGGCCGACCGGCGACCCGGACGTCTTCATGCAGTTCCTGCCGCGCATCAAGCAGCAGACCGATGCGGTGCTCAACATCACGACCGGCGGCGGCCCGGGCATGAGTCTCGACCAGCGGCTCGCTGCGGCGGAGCGCGCCAGCCCCGAGATGACGTCGCTGAACATGGGCAGCATCAACAACGGGCTGTTCGCCGGCGCCCGCCGCATCAACGACTATCGCTTCGATTGGGAGAGGCCGTTCCTGGAAGGCGGCAAGAGCTCCTATTTCGAAAACTCGTTCCACAACATCGAAGCCATCATGAAGCGGCTCGGCCAAGGTCACGGTGTGCGCTTCGAGTTCGAGTGCTACGACCTCGGCCACATCTACAACCTCGCCTACATGCTCGACCAGAAGCTGTACGAGGGACCGCTGTTCCTGCAGTTCATCCTCGGCATTCTCGGCGGCGTCGGCGCCGAGGTCGACAATCTTCTGCTGATGGTGCGCACGGCGCAGCGGTTGTTCGGCGATGACTTCGAATGGTCGGTGCTCGCAGCCGGCCGGCACCAGATGCCGATGTGCGTGCACAATGCGCTGATCGGCGGCAACGTCCGCGTCGGCCTCGAGGACAGTCTCAATCTCGGCCCCGGGGAGCTCGCCAAGTCGAATGCCGATCAGGTGGCGAAGATCCGGAGGCTCCTGTCGGAGCTGAGCTTCGACGTTGCCACTCCGGACGAGGCTCGGGCGGCTTGCTCTCAAGGGCGGGCACCAGGTCAATTTCTGAGCAGCCAAACGGCTTTCCGTACCGGCCGGTCCGATATCTGTCCGCATCCTCGAGCCAGCCACCCGGACACAAATGGAGATGTATGTTTGCATCTCGCAATCTGTTGCTTGCCAGTCGGCGACGACGGCCGTGCTACCGATGGGCGTCGTTGGTCCAGGAGAGATTTTCGGCCAAATGTCCCATGCGGCGCCCGATCCCGGCAATCTCGAACGTAATCTCCCCGAGCAGTCCGGTGCTCGCCCCTGCCCGCTCACTGATGTCTCGCGGTCGCATGCTCGAAATTCGCTTGCGGCAACGACCGCGAGAGTCACTCCGACCAGCCCGCTATTTGCCTTTGTCCTGGCTACCGCGGTCTTGATTGGTGCCTTGATTTGGCTAGGCGGATCGATGGGACCAGCGGCTGCTCAGGACATCCGGTTGACGTTGGGTCCCGGCAACGGCGGCATGACCGAACGCGCGATTCAGCTGATCGCGCTTCTGACAGTGCTATCGGTCGCACCGTCGGTGCTGATCATGATGACGTCGTTCACCCGGATCGCCGTCGTTCTATCGCTGCTGCGGACAGCAATGGGCACGGCGACCGCACCGCCAAACATGGTGATGATTGCGCTGGCTGTGTTTCTCACCGGCTTCGTCATGGCCCCCGTGCTGCAGCGGTCCTATGACGACGGCATCCGACCGTTCATCGATGATCAGATCGCACTGGAAGATGCGCTTCAACGAGCGGCCGACCCACTGCGCGGCTTCATGCAGAAGAACGTCCACGAAAAGGAGCTCAGGATGTTCCTGGACCTGTCCGGCGCCCCCTCTCCGGCGAGGCCCGACGATCTCTCGCTGCGAGTGCTGGTTCCCGCATTCATGATCTCCGAATTGACGCGCGCTTTCGAGATCGGCTTCCTGTTGTTTCTCCCCTTCCTGATCATCGATCTCGTGGTCGCATCGGTCCTGATGTCGATGGGCATGATGATGCTCCCACCGACCGGCATATCGCTGCCGTTCAAGTTGATCTTCTTCGTCCTCGTGGACGGCTGGTCGCTCATCGCCGGCAGTCTGGTCCGAAGTTACGGCGGCTGACCCGCTCTTCTCTGACGAGGCAACACGTCAATCGATGATGAAGCCGAAATTGCCGTTGAGAGCGGGCTTGGAATCCTTTCGATCCGGCCCGCCATAGATACGGTTGATGGCGCCGAGCAGGTTTGCTTGCGGGTCGCTCGCACTCACGAAGCCATCGTCCGGTCGGGACAACTCCCTCGGCGCGACGGCGCGCACGATGTAGGGCGTCACCAGCACCATCAGCTCGGTCTGGTCGTTGACGAAATCCTGGCTGCGAAACAGCGCGCCGAGCACTGGCAGTTGCGTCAGCCCAGGCAAGCCACTCACGGCGCGCTTGGTCTGATCCTGAATGAGGCCCGCGATCACCATCGAACCACCCGACGGAATCTCCAGGGTGCTCTCGGCGCGGCGTGTCTTGATCGATGGAACGGTCAGCGAATTCGTCGTGGTCGAGCTGACCGCCTGAGACAGCGTGATCGAGTGCTCATTGGAGAGTTCGGAGACCTCGGTCAACAGATGAAGGCTGATCCGGCCCTCCGAAAGAACGACGGGCGAGAAATTCAGCGACAGCCCGAATTTCTTGAAACTGATCTGGGTCGTGCAGACATGCGTCGAGGGATCGCAGGAATAGCCGGCCGGGACCGGGAATTCGCCGCCAGAGATGAAGGTCGCCGACTCACCCGAGATCGCCGTCAGCGTCGGCTCGGCCAGGGTGCGCATGATGTTGGCCCTCTCCATCGCTCTGAGGGTCGCCGTCGTGCCCCCGAACGTGGCGCTGACGCTGTTGCCGTCGACGAGGTTCTGACCGTAGGCCGTGAACGGGTTCGAGTTCGTGAGGCTGACGGTGGTCGTCCCGGCGCTCATCGTGGAACTGAGATCCACCCCGAGCTGCTTGATGATGGAGCGCGACACTTCCGCGACCGTCACCTTCAACATGACCTGATCGCGCTCGCGCACGACGATGGAATTGACCACCTTGTCGGCGCTGCCGACGAGAGTTGCGGCAACGTCGCGAGCCTGCTGGGCTTCCATCGCGGTGGCCGTCGTTCCGGTCAGGATCACGCCGTCGCCGGCACTATCGACCTGGATGCTGGCCTGCGGCAGCGTTTGCTTGAGGGTCGCTCGAATGCCGCTGAAGTCGCGCTTGACCGCGACGTCATACCCTGCGATCGGCTCGCCGGTCTGATCGAAGAACACGATGTTGGTCTCCCCCACCGCACTGCCGATGATGTAGACCCGCTGCGTCGTGCGAATGACCGCATTGGCGATCTTGGGATCGGCGATCAGCACATCCTTGAAGTCACGCGGCAGGTCGATCACGACCGATTTTCCGATATTGATCGACAACGTCTGATGACCTGCGGTGCCGGCCCTTGATGAGCGACCCGAGTTTGCGCCCGACGCGGGCAGCAGCAGGATCCAACACATGGCGAGCAGCACGATAGGCGCGATGAGGCGGGAGAACGATGCTCGAAACCGAGTGTTGTCGACGTTGCACATTGGGTACCTCTCAAGCTTTCGACCCAGTCGGACCGAGTTGCAGCTTGAACGAGCGGGCGCCCCGCACCGGGCGGCCGCGAAACCAACGAAACAAAAATGACGCTGGCGAGAGACTCAGAAACGAACTGCAAGCCTGCCGCCACACCACGGCCACTCATTGCCAAGCGAATGGCCGCGCCCGATCGCCAACTTTGCCGGGACGCCCGATTGATCGGGCGCGTCGGATTCGCCGCTGCTTCACGAAGCAGCCACAGGTCTGTCAGTGCGAGCCGACGGCGACGGCCGTGAGTAGTGAAGACGTCGGGAATGACAGCGGAGGCACCGACACTCGGATAAGCCCGCGTGATGTGCCGTGATCGTGCTGCTGTCGGCCCGATCACGGCCAGCGCGGACGCGTGCCGCTGCCACCTCATTGATCCGGGTGCGCGACCCCCAGGGATCGAACTGGTTTGCGAGATCGTCGATCGAGACGCATCTCACCGCCGATTTGTCGCTGGTCCGATGCCATGCCGCCGTTCACTGGGGGACGCAGGGCTCCCCGGGCCCACCCCGCCCTCCGGTCAGCCACTCAGGTTAAAATATCTTGTGGCATCCCGGTTCGCTCCGAGCGTGCCGGGCTTCTGAGGGCCAAGTAGGGTCGGCGACGAGTGCCGAGAATCGCCCGGCGTGTCCGCTCTGCAGCGCTTCGACATCAAGCCAGCGTCGCCACGGGATTGCCTGGGTCGACCACCGATCTTACAACACCGACAAGGCCGGCACAGCAACCAGACCCGGCTCCGACAACGCCAGGACGACGTCTCAACGTGAATGATCAACGTTTCATCGGCTCCCTGACCGGCATGCGTTTCGTCGCTGCCGCGACCGTGGTCCTCGGTCACGGCGCGCCGTCATTGGGGCATGGCTGGCTTGCGGACCTGATCGCGCAGGTCAGCAGCATCGGCATGACCATGTTCTTCGTGCTCAGCGGCTTCGTCCTGTGGCTCAACTATGCCGGACGCTTCCAGGCGCAAAACCTCGGAGGCGCCGTTCGGGAATTCGTGATTGCGCGGTTCGCCCGGCTCTACCCAATGTACGCCGTAGTCGCGCTGGCGATCGTCACCTACCTGATGATCGCTCGGGGGCTCTCGGCGCCGTCACTCGGCTTCATCCTGACGATGACGCAGGCCTGGTTTCCCGTTCAGGACGGCACCATGCTGGTCGCCGTCGTTCCGCAACTCCAGCACCTCTGGTCAATCAGCGTCGAATTGTTCTTCTACCTGCTGTTTCCGTTCGTCTGCATCCTGCTGACCGGCATCGTCCGACTGTCGACGATGATCTGGCTCGCGGCCGCCAACATCCTCGTTTTTGCGCTGACGATCGCTGCTTTCTTCACGTTCGGCGACGCCGTGCTGCGCGCTGCAGTGCCGAGCCTCCAGCACGATGGGATGCAGTGGCTCACTTATTACGCCCCCTATCTGCACTTGGCACAATTCCTGGCCGGATGCCTTGCAGCCATGATCTACCAGAACCGTGCGCGCGCCCAGCCCGGTCGCACGGAGCGCTATCGGGTGACGGCGCTGTTCTGGCTATCGCTCGCGGGCCTGGCCTGCGCCCCGGTGCTGCTGTTCATGCAGCCACGCCTGCCCGGCTGGTCGTTCTCGATCGAGCTCACCGTGCGACTGATCGAGATCACGGCGTTCTCGATCCTCTGCATCGCCGCCAGCCGCTACGGCCATGCGAGCTGGCTGTCGTCCCGCGCCGTCGTCATCGGCGGTGAGTGCAGCTATTCGATCTATCTGCTGCATCCGTTCCTGATCCGGCTCGCGATGATCGGCAAGCCCGATCAGCCCGGAGCCGTCGAGTTCGTGCTTCGGCTCGCCCTGTTCGTTGCGATCGCGACGGCAGCCGCATGGGTCACCTACATGCTCATCGAGGCGCCCTCGCGCGCGTGGATCCGGCGCGCGTTCGGCACCAGCGCACCGCGCGAGGTGATCCCTGCCAAGGCGAACTGACGAAGGATTTCGCCAAGCGGCACGGCAGGTGCAAAACTACCGGCAGTTTATTCGGAGCATTTTGTGTGAATTTAAGAAGATTGCCGCCAGTCTTTGCGGCATCCGACCACACGGCATGGGATGCAACGGTGATAGTTCAGATCAAGGCGACCTGCGAATTCGACGGCTCGGTCCTCGCGGCCACGAGCTTCGATGATACCGACGAGCAAGCCCGAACGACCGCTGTCATTGCGCTGTTCGAGCAGGTGCTGGCTCATTCGGAAAATGCAGATGATCAGCGTCTGTTCTCGCTGGACATCGAGACCTTGGCGCAGAAGGCGTCACCTTTGGCCGAGGTCTGAATTCGGATCGCGACTGAACCGGCGAATGACCGTCGCCGCTCTGCGCAACAGCAGCTCGGGGAAGGGCTCTGACCGAATGGTCCCCCACGCGCCGAAGTCACTTGATGATGCAGGCCCTGGAGGTCCGGCTCCATTTGAATGCTGCGCCGCATGGCGGCCTCGGCCGCGCGCCTGCGGGACACTCGTTCCACACCGGAGCGCCCACCTCCCAGCCATTCACGACACAGCCGCCATTGGGAGCGACATGGCATCCAGGACCGCAGGACTCGTTGGCGACCGCGATCCCTGCCGACGACGACAGGCCGGCAGCCAGCACGACCAGATAGACCAGCCTCATTGCTCCGCTCCATTTGCACCCAGGCCCAGCAACCGGACGTCGGCATGGCCGCTGAAAGCCCCAGCTGAAAACTGCGAACGTCTCACTGCGTTCCAGGGGCGTTCGTTCGCGCAAGCGGCGCTTCAGCCCGCTGCAACGATGCTGCCGGGGTCTTGCCATAGCTGAACACCGCCTGCGCCCGGGCCTGTGACAATACACCGCGCTCAGATCACAAGCCGGCCTTGCTCCATGCACGATTGCGCCACAGCCGACCATAGAAATGGTCGGGTACCGCGGCGAAACGGTTTTTACCATATTCGGAAACGACGGCGAACGCCTGGACACAGAGGAAAGGTAAAAGTCATCTCTTCGCGTCAGACGTAACAACAAGAACTGATTTCCACCACGAAGCGGCGACAGCTTCGGGCGGATAGGGGCGAAGCGTGAGACAGGTCAAAACCATGGCGCGAAAATTCACGGCACGCGAAGTCATCGCCAGATCGTACCCCAGCTGGGACCACGCCATGGCCGACCGGCTCATCGCATGGCTCGATCACTGCGGATACGAAATCGTCGAGAAGCGGCATGAGCACGGCGCCGCAGCGCTTTCGGCTGAGGAGTTGCGGCCGCAAGCGAGCAATGCCTGCTGACCAGCGGCGCCGGTCGCGCCCCCAGAGACTGCCACATTGCGGACGCGCAACGACCAGGAACCGGCCGACGGTGTCGGCGTTCAACAACACCGAGCGACATCGACGGTCACGAGATCGGGAAGCAAGGATAACGCATGTCTCGCAAGCTCACACCACGCCAAGTCATCGCCCGCTCCTACCCCACCTGGGACTACGCCATGGCGGACCGTCTCATCGCCTGGCTTGAGGATTGCGGCTATGAGATCGTCGAAAAAGGCGCCGTGCACCGCGACGCCAGCCTGGTGCCGACGGTCCCGGACACCACATCGTCGCTTCAAGGCACGCATTGATCTCGCTGCAGCCGGCGGAGTGGCTGCGAGCGAGATCGCTGACGTCGTGCCGCCGCTGTCGCGCCTGGCAGTCGGCTCAGGCCAGCAGTTGCTTCTCGATTTCGTAGACCGGCAGCTTGACCAGATCCTTGTGGATCTCGCCATGCAGGACCTTGCGCACGGCGTCGGAATAGTCAGCGCGGATCATTCCGAGCGCACGCGGCGACGCCACCATGGTCAAGGCCTTGGTCTCGCCCGACAGAACGGCGTGATGTAGGCGATCGGCGATCTGCCTGAGGAAGGCCCGCTCGGCCTGATCGTGCCAATCCGTCTGCTCGACCGCGCTGCGCGCGTGGCCGAACGACTGCTGCACCGATCCCGGCGCATCCGATCCCTGAGAGCTCGTGCGCTCATTCTCATGCTCATGCACCTCCTTGGTGTGCAGGTTCGGAAACATGCTGTCGCCGATGTTCTCGAGGATCAGCGCTTTGCGGCCATCGCAAACGACGACCCAGTCGCCGGTTCCGACCTTCATTTTGTCCATGAGCCTACTCCATCATCGCTTCGTGACCCGAGGCAGGGTCGGATTCGAGCCTCCGCCATCAATGCGGAACGCTCCACTTTGGCCTTCCAGTGCGTGGGTGCCGATCGTCGCAGGGCTCGCAACGCCGGTTCGCGCTAGAGGCTTTCTTCAAAATCTTCCAAGGAGAGACCGAATTCCGACAGAGCCTCCTCCAGATAATCACCGAGCATCGGCGTTTCCATAAGATAGTTTGCCGTGCGGTTGTTGTGCGCCTGTGCGGCCTGCGCGCGGAGTTCGTCCCAGTTCTCGAGCGAGCCGTCACCCCGGCCCAGCCACATCAATGCGACCAAGTCGATCTGTTCGTCGACGTTCAGACCTCTGATGAAACTAACGAGTTCGGATCGATCGGTATTGACGCCGCGTCCACTCGTTCCCGGGGCCGAATCATCATCGGTGAGATCGGTGAGCAGCTCCGGTTCGGAGGCTTCCATCTCATATTGATGAACCTTCGTTACGACGAAGGCGACCTTCTCCGGCGAGATCGAGAGGTTGGGCGGGGGGGTGGTCATGTAGCAGTCTCCCTGGGTCCGAGGGCCAACGCGCCCTCGTCCCATCAAGGTGACGCTAGGCGCTCCGGAGGGGGCGCACTTTGCGCAAGATCAAGGCAGTCTGGCGGCATCCAAAACGGTGCTGCCGCGCGCGATTGAAGGTCGAGACACCAGCGATCAGGACCGAATCTACCAGGTCGAAACCCACGGGCCGTAGTGAGGCTGCTGCGCGACCAGAACCATCGGCTTGCCGGGATGGGCCGCCTTCGCGGTCTTGCGCTTTTTGGTGTCTGCTGACTTGGTATCCGCTGACTTGGTCGTAGTCTCCGCCGTCTTCGCCGCGAGGCGGGGCCCTGCGGGGACCGTGGCGGCGGCCGACTGTGACTTGGCGTCGCCGACGTGCATCTGGGCCAAAGCGTCGCGCGGATTGCTCTTCGCGGGCTGCGCGGTCGCGGCCGGCGCAGCCTGCTCCACCTTCGCCAGCTTTGCGGGAGCCGGCGTCGCCACCGATGTGTCCATCACGATCCGCTCCGGCCACTGCCGGGCCGACCGGATGCGCACCGGCGGCAGATCGGATGCGGACGTCAAGCTTGCCGGCAGCGGTACGCTGGGAAGCACAGCGTCCGCCAGGACCAGGAGCGCGAACAAGGTACCGCCAACAAACAGAAAGTAGCGCAAGATAGGCATAATTCACCGCTCCGTCAGCCCACCGGGAGCCGACCATCCTCATAACGAGGATCATGACACTATGTTCCCGGGCCGACCGGTCAGGTTCAACGATGGCCGGAAACTAGCGCGACATAATTAGATTTTCGTCGCTGCAACCAGCGTGCATTTCGCGGTGCTGACGTTAACGTTGACAAATCCGACGTGGACTGAGGCGAAGGTCCTGCGGCTCCGCGACCGAACCTCTTCCTGGATCACGCGCCGGCGATCCGTGACATGACTGCCGTCACGCCGGCTGAAGGCGCAGTTGATCTCGATGTCCTTGATTGCGAACGTATTGGTGTTTCGCAGCGTGAAGGTAACCAGAGCCTTCGATCCGAGACCACCGCGCCGCCAGGACTGGGAACTGATGCGCAGGCCGGACAGAATTGCCGGGTCCAAAGCTGCCGATGATACAGGCGGGCTGGCCGGGGGGAGGCTCGCGTTGGCGTCCATGAGGCGGGGCACCGGGCTCGGCGTCGATGACCCAGCCACATGCGCGTCGGAACTGCTGGACGCACCGGGCACCACGGACGAGAATCCGCGCGCGGGCTCGGTCGCATCCTCATCGCCCGCATACGGTACGCCCGACGTGTCCGGCACGAGCCGCGCAAGACCGCCGCCGTCGACCGTCTCGCCATCCTCCGACGACATGATCAGCCAAGCGACGGCACCGAACATGATGAGCGCGAACGCCGCGAGGCCCATCAGGGCGGTGCCCAACGGAATTTGCGCATCCGCACGCCGGCGCACGGCCGGCGAAGCCGCAGCACCGAGCTTGCGGCTCGGCAAATGAGAGAGACCCGCGCTCATGTCTGCACCATCGGCTGTCCGGCTGGGCATCTGGAAACGTCAATCGGCAAACATCGATAGGGTTGCAGGCAAAGCCGACAATTGGAGGGCAGGCCCGGATACCGTTTGACGGGCCGGACTGGCACCGACGGCGACGAGCCGGTAAACATGTGCCTCGTTGCCGACGCACCAGAATCGCCGCCACTCGGCAGGCGGTTCACTTTCCGAAAGATCTCGACGATGTTGAATGTCACGTGGGACCACATCCATCTGCGCAGTCCGGACCCGGAAGCGACCGCCAACTGGCTGCATGACGTTCTCGGCGGAGAGATCGTCCGCAATCCTGGTCGCATCGACGTCAAGCTTGGCGGCGCGAGCGTGTTCATCGCCAAGGTCGAGCCGGGCGACGGGGTCGACGCGCCGCCCGTGACGCCACACCAGGGCCTCGATCATTTCGGCCTCGCCGTGAAGGATATCGACACTGTCGCCGCCGAGCTCAAGGCCAAGGGCGTCACCTTCACGACCGAGCCGACCACGATCCGCCCCGGTGTTCGCATCTGCTTCATCCGCGGTCCGGAGGGTATTTCCATCGAGCTGCTGGAGCGCGACAAGAAATACGCCTGAACGGCCGCGCCGCCTAAGTCATGCTGCCAGGCATGAAGCAGCGGATCGAGAGGCCCTGATAGCCGTGCATCGGCCACACCATCGTGCGGCCGACGCGATTGGGCTCGGTGATGACCGCGTCGTCGGGGACGTCGAGCCACTCGCCTTCGATGCGGACGCGGTAGTGACCGCCTCTGCTCTCCCAATCGACGTCGCTGACCGCACTGCCGTCGGCATCGGAGCAGCACGGGCCCTTGCCGCTGCGCAACCCGTCGAACCACGCCTTCATCTCCGGCGAGGAGTTTGCGTACTGGCCGCGATCGCGTGCCAGTGACGGCGGGGCGGCGAGCGCGATCAGCAGCGCCGCGCCGGTGACCTGGATGGGCGGCTTCCAGCGTCCGCTCTCCTGTCGCCTCGAACCCGTGTTGCTGATATCAGCGCGATGCGGCTCATGGCCGCCGGACACGATCCATTTGCTCATTTCCATCTGGTCCATCTGGCTCCTGCACCACCCCAGGGTGCGCCGATGGTAATGCATCTACCGGGCCAAAATCCGATTCGATCGCGGCTTCGTGAGAGTCAATCCGGAATCTAACGTAGTTGTGAAACATCCCGCGCGCGTGTGGCGGATCGTCCCCTACTCGGCCGCTTGTTCCAGCGGTGCGGTCCTCGGCAAGATGATCTGGATGCGCGTGCCGGCACCGGGCTCGGAGTCGAGATCGAGCCGGCCCCCGAGCCGGTTGGTGACGATGCTGTAGACGATGTGCAGGCCGAGGCCGGTGCCGCCCTGGTCGCGGCGCGTCGTGAAGAACGGATCGAAGGCGCGGCGGCGGACGTCGAGCGACATGCCGCAGCCATTGTCGGAAAACACGATCTCGACATTGTCGCGCCCGGACTCGCGCGCCCGGATCTCGATCACGCCGCTCCTGCCGTCCGGAAACGCATGGGCGACGGCATTGAGGATCAGATTGGTCAGCACCTGACCATAGGGGCCGGGATAGCTGTTCATCACCAGATCGGGCTGGCAATCGACATTGATCGTCAGGTTCTGTCGACGCACGCCCGGGCGCAGACTCATCACGACCTGCTCGGTGAGATCGGCCAGATCGAACGTGCGCTGGTCGGAGTAGTTGCGGTCTGCCGCGACCTGCTTGAACGACTGGATCAGTTCGGCCGCACGGTTGAGATTGGCGACGAGCTGCGCGGCGGCATTGCGGCTCGTCTCGATGAACTCATTCAGGCTGGAGCGCCGGAGCTCGCCACGCGTCACCGCTTCGCTGAAGCGCTCGGTCTTGCGCTCGAGCGCGGAGGCCACGGTCAGGCTGATGCCGACGGGATTGTTGACCTCGTGGGCGACGCCCGCGACCATGCGTCCAAGTGCGGCAAGCTTTTCCGCCTCGATCAGCGAGGCCTGGGTCTCGCGCAGGTTTCGCAGCGCCGTCTCGGCGGCCTCCTTGGCCTTGCGCATCTCGAGTTCGCTCTTCTTGCGCTCGCCGATGTCGAGCGCCACCGTGACGATCTTGTCGACCTCGCCGTCGGCGTCCAGCAGCGGCAGCTTGTTCACCAGCCACTGCCGCATCACGCAATAGGAATCGAGGTACTCCTCTTCGTAGAAGCCGAGGCCGGCCTTGGTCGCGAGCACGCGCTTGTCGTTCGAGTCGGTCTTGCTGGCGCCATAGCGCACCATCAATTCGGCCGTGGTGCGTCCGAGCGCATCCTCCGGCTCGACGTTGAAGATGCCGGCCATGTAGCGGTTCATCAGGACGTAGCGCAGCTCGCGGTCCTTGACGTTGATCACCGCCGGCACGGTATCGATGACCTGCTGCAGCAGCCTGCGACCTTCGGCGATCGCGTCTTCCGCGCGCCTCTGATCGGTGATGTCGCGAACGACACCTTCGTAGCGCACCACCTCGCCGCTCTCGTCGCGCACCACCGTGGCGCTGTCCGAGAGCCAGCGGATCTCGCCGTTGCGCCGGCGCACCTGGTATTCGAACTCGCGCACCATGCCGTCGCGCCGCATCAGCCGCTGGTAGCGCTCCCGCGCCAACGGGTGGACATAGATCGTATCGGCGATGTCGTTGACGCCCTGGATCAGGTCGCTCGGCGACTCGTAGCCCATGATGCGCGCCAGCGCCGGGTTGGCGTTGAGCACGAGACCGCTCGGCGTCGTCACGTAGATGCCGTCGATCGAGGCCTCGAACAGCTTGCGATAGCTCTCCTCGGCCAGCCGCTGCTCGGCGAGCGCGCGCACCGCCGCTTCGCGCGCCGCGTCGGCATCCTGCAGCGTCTGTCGGAACACTTCGGCGGCGCGTGCGATGTCGCCGATCTCGTTCTGGACGTCCGTCTGCGGGATCGAGGTCGCCTTCTCGCCCCCCGCCAGCGCCCGGATCGAGCGCGCGATCGAGGCGAGCGGCTTCACCGTGCGACGGACCACGAACCATGCGGCGAAGATACCGATCAGCACGCCCGCCGTGCCGAAGATGATGCTCTGCCATTTGGTCTCGGCCAAGGTGCGGGCGAAGTCGCGCGACAGCACCTTGCCCTGGCTGTCGCTCAGCGCGCGCAACAGCTCGGTGACGCGCCCGATCAGCCGGCCCTCGATGCCCAGCACCTCCTTGTCGAGCCGTGCGATCTCGTCCTCGGTACCGGCAATGGCGATGATGGTCTCGGCATAGCGGTCCGCCGCGGCGCGCAGCGCGCGGTCCTCGATCGGCATCGCGCGCATGCTGCGGGCCGCCTGCTCGGCGCCGGCCGGGTCGCGCGCCAGCAGCGCCGCGCCGATCTGGTTCTGCACCCGGAACAACGCCCGCGCCGTACCGCGCTCGGTCACGCCCGCGATCGCTTCCTCGAAGCCTTCGCGTGCGGCCGGCAATCCCGACAGCAACTCGGCGCGCTGCGCGATCAACGCGCTGATCCGGTCGATGCCCTCCCGGTAGTTGGCAAGCCGCTGCGAGACGCCGTCGATCGTCGCCTGTTGCTCCGGTGCCAGCTGCAGGCGCGTCTTCTTGAGAAGCGCGCTGAGCTCGGTCGCCGCCTCCATGACGCGGTCGGAGCGCGACCCGGGATCAGTGACGAAGTCGCGCGCCGCGAGCCGCAGCTCGTTCATGCGCTGATCGATCTCCTCGGCGAGGTCGCCGACGCCCTGCAGACGCTGCAGCTCCGCAAAGGTCGAGTCGATGTGGCGGATGGCGATCACGCTCGCCATGCTGGTCGCGGTGATCACGGCGAGCAGCAGCAAAAAGCTGCCAAAGATCATCCGTCCGATCGTCATGGATCGGAGGCGATCGCAGGCAAGACCGAAATCAGCGTGTTTACTCATGGGATCCGATGGTCGGAACCGCACTATATACGAGCCGCAGCGCGGCCAAAAGAACATATCGGAAACGAACGGCGTTCCCGCACCGTCAGCAGCACGAAAAATGGCCTGTGCGGTTAACCGGCCGCACTGAACTCGAACACCTCGCCATCATAGCCGGCTTCGCGCGGAATGCGCAGCTGGCGGCCACCATCGGCCGTCTTGGTCATCACGGGCATGACCGTCACGATGGCCATGTCCCGCGCCGCCGCAAGCGCCTCGGACACTGCGGTCTGCTTGCCGAGCCGGATCAGGTTACGGGTGGTCGGGAATGGCAGCTTGAAGCGGCCGTCCTCACCGCCCGCGAGCGCCTCGTGGGGCGACACCCACACGGAATCGGTCGACTCCCGGCCGTCGTGGGCGCCGAGCTGGTCCGGCGGCGCCGCCGCCAGGAAAAACCAGGTGTCGAACCGCTTCGGCATCCCCTCCGGCGTGATCCAGTGCGCGTAAGGCACGAGCGCATCCAGCGCCAGCACGAGGCCATGCGTCTCGAGCACCTCGAGAAAGCTCGCCTTGCCCTCGCACAGCGCCAGGCGATGCGCGGCTTCGATCTCGCGGGCCGCGGCGACATCGATCATCGCATCCGAGCTGCGCGGCCGCGCCAGCAGGATGCCGCTCTCCTCGAAGGTCTCGCGGATGCCGGCGATGCGGAAGCCGAGCGCCTCGGCTTCCACACCGTCGCCGCCGGAATAGAGTTCGGGCATCCCGGCAATTTCCCGGTCACCCTTGTCGACGCTGCCGCCTGGAAACACCAGGGCGCCCGAGTTGAACTCGATCTGATGGTGGCGCACCATCATGAACACCTCGATCTCGTGTGCTGCCGCGCTGTCGCGCAGCAGCAGCACGGTCGAGGCGGGACGGACGGCGGCAGCGTCGGCCATGGTTACTCCGCAGCGCTGGCTCGGGGTTGCAGATTGGCGCGGGCGTCGTAGCGCGCGACGCGCGACAGCAGATAGTCGACCTCGGACTTGGCCGTGGCACTGATGCCGGAGGCAGGCTTGCGCTGGGCGCTGGAGGCGATCGCGCCGCGCTTCTGCAGCACGTATTTGCGCACGGCGAGGCCGGCGCCGGGCTGCTGCTCGTAGCGGACCAGCGGCAGATGGGCGTCGAACAGGTCGTGCGCGGCGTCGCGCTTGCCGGCCTGCGACAGCTTGACGACGTCGACCAGCATTTCCGGGAAGGCGTAGCCGGTCATCGCGCCGTCGGCGCCGCGGTCCATCTCGAAATCCAGGAACAGGCCACCATTGCCGCACAGGATCGACAGCGGCCGCAGCGAGCCGTCCTTTTGGAACGCACGCAGAGCGGAGATCTTCTCCAGGCCCGGCCAGTCCTCGTGCTTGAGCATCACGCAGGACGCGCTGTCCATGACGATCTTGCGGATCACGGCGGGCGTGAAGATGACCTGCTGGGTCAGCGGATAGTCCTGCAGCACCCAGGGAATGTCCTCGCCGATCGCCTCCTGCGCCTGCTTGAAATAGCCCGTGATCTGGTCGTCGGTGCGGAGCGACGGCGGCGGCGCGATCATGACGCCGGCGGCGCCCGCATCCATCGTGGCACGGGCCAGCGCACGCATGGTCGCAAAGCCGGGCGAGGACACGCCGACGATGATCTGCATGGTCTTCGCACGCTTGACGAAGCGGATCGCGACCTCGGCCGATTCCGCCGCATCCAGCTTCGGCGCCTCCCCCATGATGCCCAGCACCGTGATGCCGTCACAGCCCGCCTCGGCATAGAAATCGACCAGGCGGTCGATCGAGGCCTCGTCGATGCGGCCGTCATCATGGAACGGCGTCGGCGCGATCGCGAAGGTGCCTTTGGCCGCAGGGGTGAGTTTCATCATTCGTCTCCAATCTCTCTGCCGTCGTTCCGCGCCGCCCGTCAGGCGCTGGCGCGAAATGACCGCAGACATACATTAAAACCGCCGGGCGGACTTTCGAATCTCGGCCTCCGAAAAGAATATCTCCTCTGCATGTTCGGCGATCTCCTCAGGCCCCCAGGCCGAGGATGGCGGCGTCCAGCCGTCCATTTCCATCATACGCAACTCACGCACCCCTCGCGCTGCGGAAACGCCGAGCACCTTGCCGGTCTGGTCGCCCGAGAGGTGGCTGACCATGTACAGCACAGCGGGTGCGATGCTCTCCGGCGTCAGCGCCGCACCCGGATTCTCCTTGTAGCGCGGCAGGTCCGCGGTCATGCGGGTCAGCGCGCCGGGCGCCAGGGTCCAAACCCGGATATTGTATTTGCGGCCCTCAATGGCCAGGACGTTCGAGAGGCCCCAGATACCGCCCTTGGCCGCACCGTAGTTGGACTGGCCGAAATTGCCGATCAGGCCCGAGGTCGAGGAGGTGTTGACGATGACGCCGCCGCCATTGTCGCGCATCCACCTGAACACGGGGAGCGTGCAGCAGAAGGTGCCTTTGAGATGCACCTGGATCACCTTGTCCCAGTCGGCCTCGCTGGACTTCGCAAACGTCTGGTCGCGGAGGATGCCGGCATTGTTGACCAGGATATCGGCGCGGCCGAAATGACGGATGGCATCGTCGAACACCGACTGGCCGCCGGCCATGGTGGAGATATCGGCGCCGTTGGCCACCGCACGGCCGCCCACGGCGGTGATCGCGGCGACCACCTGCTCGGCCATCGATAGATCCGAGCCCGAGCCGTCGCGCGGCCCGCCGAGATCGTTGACGACGACGGCGGCGCCCTCGCGCGCGAATAGTTTCGCATAGGCCTCACCGAGACCGCCGCCTGCGCCGGTGATCAGCGCCACCTTGCCGTCGAGCAGTCCCATGGGTGTCTCCTCCTCGCTTTATCGTTGCGGCGATCGTGCCGCTTCTGCACCTCTCCCCGCGTGCGGGGAGAGGTCGGATCGCATCGCAAGATGCGATCCGGGTGAGGGGGACTCTCCGCGAGTCCGGTGGTTGTGGCTGCCCCTCACCCCACCCTCTCCCCGTGAAGAACGGGGAGAGGGAGACCACGGTCCGCGCCTTCCTAACTCAGCACCGTCTTGCCGTTCTTGATCACGGTGACGTTGCGCGCTTTCACCCGCGCCTCGAACGAGATCACGTCGCCGTCCTTCCAGAGGTCGACGGTCACGGTCTCGCCGGGAAACACCGGCGAGGAGAACCGCACGGCGTGCTGGCGGAATGCTGAGGCATCGTAGTCGGCGTAGGTCTGCAGCACGGCGCGGCAGGTCAGGCCGTAGGTGCACATGCCGTGCAGGATCGGCCGCGGAAATCCGGCGCGGCGGGCGAACTCTGGATCGCTGTGCAGCGGGTTGCGATCGCCGCACAGGCGGTAGATCAGCGCCTGGTCAGGCCGCGTCGCGATGTCGACGCTGCGATCCGGCGCGCGCGACGGCACTGGATGAGGCTCGGGAATGCCGCCCGCGGGGCCGCCGAAGCCGCCATCGCCACGGGCGAAGCGCGAGGCCACCAGCGTCGCCAGCGGCGCGCCGCCCTCATCGCGCAGAATGGTCTGATGGCGGATGACGGCGCCCTTGTCCTTGCCCTTGTCGGACACCGCGAGCACCGAGGAGTCGGCGGTGATCTTCGCCGCCACAGCGAGCGGCTTGTGGAACGTGATGTCGCGCTCGCCGTCGACCACCAGCACGCGGTTCAGCTTCATGTCGCCGGGGCCTGCGCCCCACGCGGCGACGGAGGCGAAGGTCGGCACCACCTTCAGCGGCCGCGGCTCGGCGGTCGCCTCGTTGACGAAGGCGAGCTCCTTCTCATCCATCGGATCCGCGCCCATGCCGATGCCATAGGCGTACAACATCACCTCGCGATCGGTGTAGGCATAAGCCTGCCCGATCACCTTCATCGCCATCAGCTCATCGTAATTGATCGGCATGTCGCTTCCCCGGACCTTGTTCGTTGTCGGGTGGGCAAAGCGCAGCGTGCCCACCGCCTTTCTCTTGGTAGAATGGTGGGCACGGCGCTCTGCGCCTTTGCCCACCCTACGCACTTCTCCTGTGCCAATGACTGCGCCCTCTCCCCTTGTGGGAGAGG
This sequence comes from Bradyrhizobium oligotrophicum, assembly GCF_051168495.1. GTDB lineage: Bacteria > Pseudomonadota > Alphaproteobacteria > Rhizobiales > Xanthobacteraceae > Bradyrhizobium > Bradyrhizobium oligotrophicum_A. The sequence goes on from NZ_JBNPVB010000027.1 coordinate 78,881, forward strand.
GCTACACAACTGCCAGCCCCAGCCTCACTCGGGTGAGGGGTTGCCTCCACAGCGGCACCGCTCGTGCGGAGAGAGACCCCTCACCCGGCTCAATCTCGCTTCGCTCGATCTCGCCACCCTCTCCCACAAGGGGAGAGGGTGCACTGTTCGCGTGGCGGCAGCCACGATCAATCCGACTCGTCGTTGCGAGCGAAGCGACTTGTCCATAACCCGAACAGCGACGGCGAGGGCAATCCAGAGTTACGCCCGCGACTCTGGATTGCTTCGTCGCTTCGCTCCTCGCAATGACGCTGGGAGACAGTATTCATCCTCACCTACACCGGCGTGAAGAACGGCAGCGGGGCGCCGTCTGTCGGCTTGAACACCACCTTCACCTTCTGGCCGATCTTCAACGCATCGAAATCGCAGTCGACGAAATTGGTCTGCAAGGACGGCCCCTCCTTCAAGGTGACGTAGCCGATCGCGTACGGTCCGGTCGGCGACTTCCGCATGATCGAGAAGGTGTAGATCTCGCCCTCGCCCGCGCTCTGCTCCCACACCGTCTGGTCCGAGAAGCAGAACGGACAGATCGAACGCGGAAAGTAATGCGCTTCGCCGCAGGCGGTGCAGCGCTTGATCAGGAACTTGCCTTCGGCGGCGGCGTCCCAGAACGGCTTGGTCTCGGGATTGGTGACGGGGGCCGGCAGCTTCTTTGCTTCAGACATCAGACGCGCTCCAGAATGCAGGTCGAGGCGGCGTGGCGCACGCCCAAGAGGCCGCCGGTGCCATGGGCGATCGCGAGATCGCAATTCGGCACCTGCACCTTGGGATGGGCCTCGCCGCGCAGCTGGCGCACGGCCTCGATCACCTTGGTCATACCGCCGCGGTTGACCGGATGGTTGCTGCACAGGCCGCCGCCATCGGTGTTGAACGGCAGCTTGCCGACGCCGGAGATGAGGTTGCCGTCGGCGACGAACTTGCCGCCCTCGCCCTTCCTGCAGAAACCGAGGTCCTCGAGCTGCATCAGCACCGTGATGGTGAAGCTGTCATAGATCGAGGCGTATTTGATGTCCCCAGGCGTGATTCCCGCTTCCTCGAAGGCGCGCGGGCCGGACCACACGCCGGCGGAGTAAGTGAGGTCGAGGTCCTTGCCGCCGCGCGGCCCCTTCATCGCCTCGCCGTGACCGATCAGCCGCACCAGCGGCTTCTTCAGGCTCTTGGCGATCTCCGGCGTGGTCACGATCAGCGCGCCGCCGCCGTCGGTGACGACGCAGCAATCCAAGCGATGCAAGGGATCGGAGATCATCGGCGAGTTCAAGACGTCCTCGACCGTGACGACCTCCTTGAGCATCGCATGCGGATTGTATTGCGCATGGTGCGACGCCGCGACCTTGATCCAGGCCAGCTGCTCAGACGTGGTGCCGTAGTCGTACATGTGCCGCATCGCGCACATGCCATAGGCATTATGCGTCGTCGCACCATAGGCCGCCTCGAAATCAGCCTCGGCGCCGGCGGCCCGCGGCGGCATCGGCCCGGTCCGCGGTTTTCCCGCCAGCGTGATCAGCGCGATCGAGCACTTGCCGGCAGCGATCGCCTCGGCGGCGTGTCCGACATGAATGAGATAGGAGCAGCCGCCGGTTTCGGTGGAGTCGATGTGCCGCACCTTGAGACCAAGATAATCGACCATCGGCCACGCACCGCCCGGCGCATCGCCCGCGCAGAAATAGCCGTCGACATCCTTCGCGCTGAGACCCGCATCCTCCAGCGCGCCCTTGGCGACCTCGGCATGCAGCTGCGCGGTGGATTTGTCCGGTGCGTGCCGGGTGGGATGCTCGTAGATCCCGGCAATGTAGGCCTTGCCCTTGATGGTCAATTCCGTCTCCGCTTCCTGTCGTTTCGTCCCGAATGGTTGGAGATTTTTTGGACCGTTGCATGAGGGTTGGCAAGCGCGGAAAATATTCCGCGGGGTGGAGATGAAGCATGGTCTCGCCCTTCACTCCGCCGTCGTCCCGGGCTTGACCCGGGACCCATACCCACCGGCCAATGTTGTTAAGCGCGATGGTCGACCAGCGTGCGCGACAACGTCTCCCTGTGGATATGGGTCCCGGGTCAAGCCCGGGACGACACCGGTGATGACGAGCGATCGTGCTCATATCGAACTACGCATGACATCACAGCCCCGCGACAGACACTGCCCGGGTCATGCTGGTCTCGTTCGCCCTCATCAAATCAGAGGGCGCAGGGAAGGCCAGGCGTCGGCTGACGCCTGCGGCCCGCCTGCGAAAAAAATGCAGGCGGCAGGTACCACAGGTGCAGCCGAGAACGCCCGGCCTTCCCTGCGCGACGGTCTTCACGCTTATACGCAGTCTGCCTGGTGCGCCGGGCTTTCTGGCCACCATTGCCCGCGCGGCGCGCAAGCGCCGTCGCGAACGTGACACCAGCATCGGGGTGCCAGCACGCTGCGACTTCACGTCCGCGCCGAGCCGTTCGTCCGCGCGCCCTCTCGGACACGCTGCGGCTCCCTCGCGGCCATCGCTCCCCGCCTCGCGTGTCGTGACGATCGCGCGCAACGCCCCTTCCGATGAGGCGGGATGTGTGGAGTAGAGCACGTCTTCTGATATTCGTCAATATAAATCTGAAAAACGGAATTTACCGGAAGCCGACCGTAGCCCGGGTGAGCGCAGCGATGCCCTGGAAGATCGTCCCGCATGTCGCTTCGCTCATGCGGGCTAGCTCTCACCACATCATTGCGAGCGCACCCCGGAACGACGCGAGAGAAGATACATCGCTCGGGTGATGGCGGGCTCGGCGCGGCGGGCATCTCGTAGGGTGGACAAAGGCGCGACGCGTAGCGTCGTGACGTGCCCACCATGTTTCTAAAGCCGCGGTTGGATGGTGGGCACGCGCCGCCGTTGGCGGCGCTTTGCCCACCCTCATATGGGGTCTTGTGAGTCAAGTCTCGTTTGATAGGGTTGTTTTTTCGAGGGGCGGTTGGTTT
>NZ_JBNPVB010000028.1:0-81220 GCF_051168495.1 Bradyrhizobium oligotrophicum
TTCGATGAGCGGGGAGAGGAAACGGAACGATGGCCGCTGGCCTCAAGTCACCGCGCCTCTCCTCGACTCTACCAAAGGTGCGGCCGTGCTGTCTCCCCATGCGAGGTCGCGGTGGCGCCGTGCCCACCGTCGCGCAGTGGAATGCGCTGATGCGCGGTGGGCACGCGACGACTTTCGGCGTCGCTTTGCCCACCCTACGGCTCGGCCCAGTCCGCTACAGCGGCGCGGTTGCCTGGTCGAGCCAGTGCTGGTCGGCCTCGTCGAGCGACGCGCGAACAATGTCCCTGACGCGGGCATGATAGGCGTCGAGCCAGGCCCGCTCCTCGGCGCTGAGCATCGCCACGTCGATCAGCCGGCGATCGATCGGCGCCAGCGTCAGCGCCTCGAACCCGTTCATCGGCTTTTCGGCGCCGGGGATATCCCTGGGCACGACCAGCTCGAGATTCTCGATGCGGATTCCGAACGCGTCGGTCTTGTAGTAGCCGGGCTCGTTGGACAGGATCATGCCGCGCTTCAGCGGCGTGGTGCCGAGCTTGGAGATCCGCGCCGGACCCTCGTGCACCGACAGATAGCTGCCGACGCCGTGGCCGGTGCCGTGCTCGAAATCGATGCCCGCCTGCCACAGGAACTGCCGCGCCAGGGTGTCGAGCTGGGCGCCGGTGGCGCCGTCCGGGAAGGCCGCGCGGGCGATCGCGAGATGCCCGCGCAGCACGCGGGTGAAGCGGTCGCGCATCTCCTCGGTCGGCGTGCCCACCGCGATCGTGCGCGTGACGTCGGTGGTGCCGTCCTCGTACTGCGCGCCGGAATCGATCAGCAGGAGATCACCGGGCATGATGCGGCGGTTGCTCTTGCGGGTGACGCGATAATGCACGATGGCGCCGTTGGGACCGGTGCCGGAGATGGTCGGAAACGAGACGTCCTTGAGCGCGCCGGTGTCGCGGCGAAAACTCTCCAGCGCCTCGACGGCGTCGATCTCCGTCAGGGAGCCCTTCGGCGCCTCGCGATCGATCCAGGCCAGAAAGCGCGCCAGGGCTATGGCGTCGCGCCGGTGCGCGCGCCGCGTGCCCTCGATCTCGACGGCGTTCTTGGCTGCCTTGAGCAGGCTGACCGGATCGGCGCCGCGCACCGCCTTGCCGCCGGCCCCCTGGATCAGCCGCGTCAGCGCGTCCGCGGCGGTGGCGCTGTCGAGCGCGATGGCTGCTCCGGTTTGCGCGAGCTCCGTCAGGCGCGGCGACAGCATGTCCGGCTCGGCCACCTCGGCGCTCTGTTCGAGATGATCGCGCGTCAGGTTCGAGAGCTTGCGGGAATCGATGAAGATGGTGGGGCGCCCCGTCTTCGGCACCAGCGCGTAGGACAGCGGCAGCGGCGTGTGGGAGACGTCGCTGCCGCGGATGTTGAAGGTCCAGGCGACGTTGTGGGAATCCGACAGCACCAGCGACTCGACGCCGAGCCGTTCGATCTCCTTGCGGATGCGTGCGAGCTTCTCGGCCTCGACCTCGCCTGACAATCCCGCGCCGTGAACGGACACCGCGCCGAGCGGCGGCAGCGGGCGCTCACTCCAGATGCTGTCGATCGGATTGGTCTCGACCGGCACGAGTTCGGCGCCGGCCTTGGCGCAGGCGGCCGCGAAGCGCTCGGCGGCGGCTGTCGTATGCAGCCACGGATCGAAGCCGACGCGGTCGCCGCGCTGCAGATGGCCGGTCAGCCAGCTCTCGGGCGGCGGCTCGATCAGCGATTCCACCGTCCACGCCTTGCCGTCGACCTGCTTGCTGGCCTGCAGGGTGTAGCGGCCGTCGACGAAGATCGCGGCTTGTTGCGGCAGCACGATCGCAAGGCCGGCCGAGCCGGTGAAGCCGGTCAGCCATGCCAGCCTCTCCTCCGACGGCGGCACATATTCGTTCTGCTGCTGGTCGGCGCGCGGCACGATGAAGCCGGTGAGCTTGGCGCTTGCCAGCTCCTCGCGCAGAGCGGCAAGCCGCGCCGTGAGCGCCACACCGGTTTCGGGTTCTTCGAACGTCTGGAACAGAGCTTCGAACATCGGTCTCATACTTTAGGCGGTGAGTCTCGTCTGCGACAGATACTCATCCAGTTGACGGTGCAGTGCACGAAGAATCTCCTTGCATTCGCTTGTGCAAAAAGATTTGCTGTCGCACGCCGGTCATCCGCAAGAGATGTCGCGAGGAAACGTTTGGATGTTGCGACCACGATCGTAAAGATCAACCACGGTCGCCAAATCCGGGGAGTGCCTCAACTCAATGGCGAGGGGGTGCGCGATGCCTGCTTTTACCTTCGAGAAACTGTCGGCGCCGACGCCACGCGCACCGGCTCCAGCACCCGTCGAGAAGCCGCGCAGTGCGCTGGCCGATCTCGTCAACCGTCTCGTCGAACCGCGATTGCGACGTGCGCCGCGTGATCAGTCCGAATCCGCCTCCCAGCAGAGCCAGCCGAAAACGTAGAAGACTTAACGGGCGAGACGTCACCTGATCCTCGTTCACAGCCGCCTCTGCAACAGCAGGCTGCTCCATCCTTCGATTCTCAGATGCCGGACTGGAACCACGCCGCGCGCCCGATAGGCGGCGACAACCGCGCGTGATTGCGGCGTCAGCAGGCCGGACAGGATGACGAAAGCGCCGGGTGCCAGATGGCGCTGCATCGGCGCGGCCAGCTGCCGCAGCGGATTGGCCAGGATGTTGGCCAGCACCAGGTCGAACGGGCCGCCTTCGGCAAATTCCTGCGCGGCAAAGCCCGTGGCGCGGATCACCTGGACCAGGGGTCCCGCGCCGTTGAGCCGGGCATTGTCCCGCGCGACCTTGACGGACGGCGCATCGATGTCGCTGGCCAGCACGGAACGGTGGGTCGCCTTGGCCGCGGCGATGGCGAGCACGCCGGTGCCGGTGCCGAGGTCCAGCACGCGCCGTGGCGAGCGGCTCTTCAGGACATGGTCGAGCAGCAGCAGGCAGCCGCGGGTGGTGCCGTGATGGCCGGTGCCGAAGGCGAGCGCCGCCTCGATCTCGATCCCGAGCTTGTTGCCGGGCACGCGCTCACGGTCGTGGGCGCCATGAACCATGAAGCGGCCGGCCGGTACCGGGACGAGGTCGTCCAGGCTGGCCTTGACCCAGTCCTTGGCTTCGACCGCCTCGAACGTCAGGTTCTGGGCCACATCGGCGCCAGCCGCCCCGCCGACGAGCTCACGCACCAGCGCCTGGTCGGGCGGATCGGCGAAATGAACCGTGACGTCCCAGCGCCCGTCCGGCCGCTCGAAGGCGGCAACGGCTGCATCGCCCTCGAAGAACACCTCGGTCAGGATATCCACCGCCGGCCGCGCGGCCGCCTCGTCCGCGACCGTGAAGCTGGCTTTGTGGGTCGCAGGCGTCGTGGATGATGTCATCTGGTTGGGTCCGGGCTGATTTCGATGGCGTGGTTAAGCAATCTGACCGCCAGTGCAAGCTCCTTGGCGCGAATCTGCCCCGTTTTTGCGCAGCCATTGATTGTATTTGGGTGTGGGGATCACTCGTCTAAAATACGTCCGGCAATTGCTGCAAAATACGCCGCGACTTGAGCCGGGCTCATTATCTCAACTTTAGGTTCTCCTGAGCTAGGGTTCCCGCGTTGGGAACCGGCTGCCCTCGGTTCCCGGTTGGGAAACGAGGTACAGATGAAAACCCTTCTCTCGAAGTTCTTGCGTGACGAATCCGGCGCGACCGCCATCGAATACGGTCTGATCGCAGCCGGCATTTCCCTGGCGATCATCGCAGCGGTGAACGGGCTGGGCTCCTCGCTCAGCAGCAAGTTCGACTCCATCAACACGTCGTTGAAGTGACGTCTCAAGCGATACGGCGCTCTCGACGGACCGGGCCCTGGTGCCCGGTTTTTCGTTTCTGAGGGCGGATTTCCACAGCCTGGCTCCCGCGATTCCCGCAGGTATTGCACAGCCTTCGGGGCGCTTTTTCCCCATGGTCGATCGCCTCAGGTCCACAGCTTTTCCACAGGCTTGCTCGCAGGCCTTTCCACCGTCCGTCCTCAGCCGAACGGGGCGCGGTGGTCGGCCAGAATCGCCCGGGCCGCATTGTGGCCGGGTGCGCCGGTGACGCCGCCGCCGGGATGACTGCCCGATCCGCAATGGTAGAGACCCTTCAGAGGCGAACGATAGTCGGCATGACCCAGCATCGGCCGGGCCGAGAACAGCTGGTTCAAAGTCAATGCGCCGTGGAAGATGTCGCCGCCGAGCAGCCCGAACTGGCGTTCCAGATCCAGCGGCGACAAGACCTGCCGGCCGATCACGCTGGCCGCAAAGCCAGGCGCATAGCGATCGACGGTCGCGATCATGAGGTCGGCCACCTCGTCGCGATGATCGTCCCAGGAGCGGCCGTCCGGCAGCTCCGGCGCGACATGCTGGCAGAACAGGCTGGCAACATGCTGCCCCGCGGGCGCCAGCGTGGCGTCGAGCGTGGATGGGATCAGCAGTTCGACAACCGGATCGCGGCTCCAGCCCTGCGCGCGAGCATCGAGATAGGCCTGGTCCATGTAGCCGAGGCTGGGCGCCAGGATGATGCCGGCTGAAAGATGGTCGCCGTCGCCGGGCAGGGCGCTGAACGAGGGCAGGCGGCTCAGCGCCACGTTCATGCGGAACGTTCCGGAGCCGTTGCGCCAGTTTCGTATCCGGCTCAGGAACGGCGCGGGCAGGGCGCCTCCCGGCACCAGCCGCGTATAGAGCAGTTTCGGATTGACGTTGGCGACGACGTAACGGGCGCGGATGGCGCGGCCGTCCTCCAGCACGACGCCGACGGCGCGATCGCGCTCGACGATCACCTCGCGGACGCCGCAGTCCAACTGGACCAGTGTTCCCAGCTCCTTCAGCGCGCGCGCCATGGCCTGCGTGATTGCGCCCATGCCGCCGATGGCGTGGCCCCAGACGCCCTTCTTGCCGTTCACCTCGCCGAAGGCATGATGCAGCATCACATAGGCCGACCCGGCCGCGTAGGGGCTGGCATAGTTGCCGACGATGGCGTCGAAGCCGAACAGCGCCTTCACCAGGTCGGTCTCGAAGATCTCGTCGAGCATCTCGCCGGCCGAGCGCGTGAACAGATCCAGCAGGTCGCGCTGCTGCTCCAAGGACAGCGCGCGCAGCGTGTTGGCGGTGCCGAGCGCGTTGAACGCCTCGCGGATCGCGGGCAAGCCGAATTGGGCCACCAGGTTCGGCGGCGCCCGCAGCACCAGGCTGCGCAGCACGTCCGCGATCGCCTCGAGCCGCGCCGAGAACGGGCCGATCGCATCGGCATCCCCGGGGCTCAGCCGCGCCACCGAGGCCTTCGTGCGGCCCTCGCCGGTCAGCAGATAGCGGCCATCGGGGGACGGCAGAAAATTCTGCGCACGGCGCTCGACGATCTCGAGCCCGTGGTCGTGCAGCCGGAGGTCGGAGATGACGCGCGGATTGAGCAGGCTCACCGTGTAGGACGCGACGGAGTTGCGGAAGCCGGGGTGAAACTCCTCGGTGACGGCGGCGCCGCCCACCACCTTGCGGCGTTCGACCACATGCACGCGCAGGCCGGCCATCGCGAGATAGGCCGCACAGGTCAGGCCGTTATGGCCCGCGCCGATGATGATCGCGTCGGTCTCGTTCATGTCCGCTTCAAAAAGCCCTGATTAATGACCGCAGGTGCCGTCGTTCGGGAACCTCGACTGGTGCTGTCGCCCCGGAGCGGCGCCGCGTCAAGGAAAACTCGGTTTTGCCACGGCTGCTCGCCATACCGCCCTTCGATCCGCTATGTGTCGTCTGCACGCCGCGGTCTGGCCCTCGGACCTGACGCCGGCCGCCGCTGGAGTTGCCATGACCTCAATCGCCTCGTCCGTCGCCGTCGCTCAGCCTTCCGCCGCACGCAACCGGCTGGTGCTCGTCGTCTACACCGCCGCGATCTTCGTCAGCGCGCTGCTGCTGTTCTCGGTGCAGCCGCTGTTCACCAAGATGGTGCTGCCGCGGCTCGGCGGCTCTCCGGCAGTCTGGTCGGTGGCGATGGTGTTCTTCCAGACACTGCTGCTGGCGGGCTATGCCTATGCGCATTTCCTCACCCAGCTGCCCAGCCGGGTGCTTCCGATCGCGATCCATCTGCTGTTGCTCGGCTTCGCCATCCTGACGCTGCCGCTGTCGATCGCGGGTCATTGGGGTGATCCGCCGAATTCGGGCTATGGGCTGTGGCTGCTCGGCCTGTTCACCGTGTCGATCGGCTTGCCGTTCTTCGCGCTCGCCGCCAACAATCCGCTGTTGCAGGCTTGGTTTGTTCGCACCGGTCATCCGGCCGGCCCCGATCCGTACTTCCTCTATGCGTCGTCGAACATCGGCAGCTTTCTGGCGCTGCTGTCCTATCCGCTGCTGATCGAGCCGATCTTCAGCCTGCGCACGCAGAACCTGATCTGGACCGGTGGCTACGCCGTGCTGATCGCGTTGATCGCCGGCTGTGGCGTGCTGCTGCTGCGTTCGCCGGTCACCGTTGCGAGCCTGCTGCACGGCGATGACAGCGCCGCGCCGGCGCCGCGCTGGCTGCTGCGCCTGCGCTGGATCTTCCTCGCCGCCGTGCCTTCGGGCCTGCTGATCGCGGTGACCGCGCACATCTCGACCGACGTCGCGGCGGCGCCCTTGCTGTGGGTGCTGCCGCTGTCGCTCTATCTGTTGACCTGGGTGCTGGTGTTCCAATCGCGGCCGCTGCTGCCGCACAAATGGATGCTGGCGCTGCAGCCGCTCGCGATCGCCGGCGTCGTCATGCTGCTCGCCTTCGGCGGCGAGCAGAACCTCGCGTTGACGCTCGGCGGCCACCAGCTCTGCTTCTTCGTGATCGCGATGGCCTGCCATGGCGAGCTCGCACGCACGCGTCCGGCCGCAAAATATCTCACCGGCTTCTACGTCGCGCTGTCGTTCGGCGGCATGGTCGGCGGCCTGTTCGCGGGGCTGATCGCGCCCTACACCTTCTCGTGGGTCGCCGAATACCCGATCCTGCTGGCGCTGGCCGCGCTGTGCCGCCCGGCGGCCGGCGAGCGGCTGCCGAAGCTCACGCGCTGGTACTGGATCGCGCTGGCTGCGATCGCGCTCGCGCTGCTGGTGCCGGCCGCGATGACCGGCAAGGTCACGACCTATCTGGAGGAGCACCGCGTCTATGTTGCGGGCGCAGTGGGCGCGCTGGCGGCACTGATCGCGCTGCTGCTCAACGCCGGCCGTTGGAAGGTGTTTGCGACCGCGGCACTCGCGCTGGTGCTGATCCGCGCCTATCCGGCCGACGACGGCCGCGTCGAAACGGTGCGCAGCTTCTTCGGCGTGCACAAGATCGTGGTGACGTCCGATGGCCATTACCACGTGTTGATGCACGGCACGACCATCCACGGCGCGCAGAAATATCTCAATGCCGACGGCTCCAAGGCGACGGGCCGTCCCGAGCCGATCACCTACTATCACAAGGACGGCGGCATCGGCCGTGCGATCAGCGCGATCCGCGAGCGCAAGGGCGCGCCGTTGAAGGTCGCCGTCATCGGCGTCGGCGCCGGCACGCTCACCTGCGCCGCCGAGCCCGGCGAGAGCTGGAACTATTTCGAGATCGACCAGACCATGGTCGATACCGCCAGCGATCCGAAATATTTCAGCTACATCAGGAACTGCGCGCCCGACTTCAAGCCCGTGATCGGCGACGCCCGGCTGACCTTCGCCAAGGAGCCGGACGGGGCTTACGACCTCATCATCGTCGATGCCTATTCGTCCGATGCGATCCCGATCCATCTGGCAACCGAGGAGGCGATGGCGATCTACAAGGCCAAGCTGGCGCCGCAGGGCGCGGTGGTGATGCACGTCTCCAACCGTCACCTGGAGCTCGAGAGCGTCGTCGTCGGCATCGCCGATGCCAACGACCTGAAGAGCTGGGTCTACAACGAGGACTCCGGCCGCGACGACGAGTACATCTTCTCCACCGACGTCGTCATCAGCGCGCGCGAGGAGGCGGATGTCGGCAAGCTGGCGGCCTCGGACAAATGGACGGAGACCGAGCCGACCGACGGCGAGCGGGTCTGGACCGACGACTATTCGAACATTCTCGGCGCGGTGTATCGGCGGCTGCGCGACGGCGAATAGCGGGCGACGCGCGGTTCGCGCGCTCCGGCGTCGACCGCGTCATCGTGGAATCTCGCGCGACCGATTGAGAGGTGCGTGCCTCGGCTGGAGCTGGACGTCGGTTGCAATGCCGCAAGGCAACCCCACGGACGCCGTCCATCATCAGACGTACTGCATCGCAAAACAGCGGTGTTTCTTGCTTTATGCACGGGCATCTGTTGCACGCCTGAGATGACCATGCTACCTTGAGGTGCGCCCCTCATTCGAGGCCCGGGCCAACCTTCGTCAGGCGGGCTGCGTTTGGGGCGCGCACGTCTAGCCAACTTCAGTAGTCAATTTCACTAGCCAACTTCAGACGACATCCGAGCGGCGAGGGGCCGGTCCGATCGCGCCGAGCAGAGCGAAACTCACTCGGCGCTGTCAGGACTCAACCATGCGTGTTGTCTCGTCTGGGCCGCAGCGGCTCCTTCGGGCAAGAGATGTCTGTCGAGCGTATCTGTCGTGACCACAAAAATGCCGGCTGCATGAAAGCAAGCCGGCTTCACATGGGAGGGGTTCGATGAAGCGTCTTTGGATTGCCGGTGCGTCTGCCTTGTTGTCGATGGCGCTCGGTGTCGGCTCGGCGGGAGCCGCGGACAAGAAGGTACTTGCCTTCGTGGTCAACGGCGCGTCCGATTTCTGGAAGATCGCCGAGGCCGGGCTCAAGAAGGCGCAGGGCGAACTTCCCAACTATAATCTGCAGCTCAAATATCCCGAGCAGGCCGCAGCCGCCGTGCAGCAGCGGATGCTCGATGATCTCGTCGCGGCCGGGGCTGCCGGAATCATGGTGAGCGCCGTCGATCCGAAGAACCAGACCGAGCACCTCAACAAGGTCGCCGCGCAGACGGTGCTCTTCACCACCGACAGCGACGCGCCGCAATCGAAGCGCATCGCCTATATCGGCTCCTCCAACACCGAGCTCGGCAAGGATGCCGGTAAGCTGATGCTCAAGGCGCTGCCGAACGGTGGCAAATGCGTTGGCTTCGTCGGTCTGCCCGGCGCCGACAATGCGCGCGAGCGCATCGAAGGCGTGAAGGAGACCATCAAGGGCTCCAAGATCGAGCTGGTCGACGTCCGCGGCGACGAGATCGATCAGACCCGTGCCAAGCGCAACGTCGAGGACATCCTGGCCAAGATGCCCGATGTCAGCTGCCTGGTCGGCTTCTATTCCTACAATACCCCGCGCATCTACGAGGTGCTGAAGGAGGCGGGCAAGCTCGACAAGATCAAGATCATCGGCTTTGACGAGGATCCGATCACGCTCGGCGGCGTCAACGAGGGCAGCATCGTCGGCACCGTGGTGCAGCAGCCGTTCGAGTGGGGCTATCAGGGCATGAAGCTGATGGCGAAGGCCATCGAAGGCGACAAGTCCGGAATTCCCGCCAACGGCATCATCATCGTGCCCGGCAAGGTCATCGACAAATCGAATGTCGGGGACTTCATGGCCCAGATGAAGCAGATGTTGCAGAAGTAGAAGATGTAAGGGAGTGCCGGCACTGCCTGCAGTCCGGCCGTCGAAAGCAGCCCAACCGGCGGATGGTCTCATCCCGCCGGTTGGCTTTGCGATTGGTCCCGTCACGCTGGCGACGTCGGTCTGAATGCAAGCCCCCCATGGCAGAGCCGTTTCTCGAACTGGTCGACATCAGCAAGATCTATCCCGGCGTGGTCGCGCTCGACCACGTCAGCTTTGCCGTGGCGCCCGGTGAAGTGATCGCGCTTGTCGGCGAGAATGGTGCCGGAAAGTCGACCTTGATGCGCGTGCTCGGCGGCGTCGTCGCGCCGAGCGGCGGTCTGATCCGGGTCGATGGGGCCGAACGTCCGGCGTTGAGCGTCACGGATGCGATCAAGGCCGGAATCGCCTTCGTTCACCAGGAACTCAATTTGTTCGACAATCTTGATGTCGCCGCCAATGTCTTCATCGGCCGCGAGCCGGTCTATGGCGGCCCGTTGAAGCTGATCGATCGCAAGCGGCTGCACGCCAAGGTGCGGCCGCTGCTCGAACGCCTGGGGGCGGATTTTGCCGCCGATGCGCCGTTGGCCTCGCTGTCGCTGGCGCAGCGCCAGCTGGTCGAGATCATCAAGGCGTTGTCGCTCGATGCTCGTCTCGTCATCATGGATGAGCCGACCTCCAGCCTGACCTTGACCGAGACGGACCGGCTGATGCAGGTCATCGCCGGCCTGAAGGCCGAGGGCGTCAGCGTCATCTTCATCACGCATCGGCTGAACGAGGCGCAGCAATGCGCCGACCGCGCGATGGTGCTGCGCGACGGACGCATGGTCGGCGCGCTGGCGCGCTCCGAGCTCACGCCGGCGGCGATGATCCGGCTGATGATCGGGCGCGATCTCAAATCGCTCTACGTGCCGCCGGCGGCGCCTCCGGGCGACACGGTGCTCGACATCGTCGACGCCGTCACCCAGACCTATCCGGAGCGGGCCGTCAGCCTGCAGGTCCGCCGCGGCGAAATCCTCGGGCTTGCGGGCCTCGTCGGCTCGGGACGCACCGAACTGGCGCGCGCCATTTTCGGTGTCGATCCATTGCAGGGCGGCGGCATCAGGCTCGAGGGCGAGCCGATCCGCATTTCCACGCCGCGCGCGGCGATCGCGCATGGCGTCTACCTGATCCCGGAGGACCGCAAGGCGTGCGGCCTGCTGCTCGACCTCTCGATCGCCGAGAACATCTCGCTGCCCGACCTTGCGTCCTATTTGCGCTGGTTCCTGGTGGACACAGAGCGCGAGACTTCGAACGCGAACGGCCTGCGCGAGCAGCTCAAGATCCGCGCGCCCGACGTCGCGACCCCGGCGGCGGCGCTGTCTGGCGGCAATCAGCAGAAGGTCGTGCTCGCCAAATGGCTGTCGATGCGGCCGAAGGTCCTGATCTTCGACGAGCCGACCCGTGGCGTCGATGTCGGAGCGAAGCAGGAGATCTACGAGATGCTGCGCCGGCTGACCGATGCCGGCGTCGCCATCCTGATGATCTCGAGCGACATGGAGGAGGTGATCGGGGTGAGCGACCGGATTGCGGTGATGCACGAGGGCGCGATTTCGGGCTTTCTGACGCGCAGCGAGTTCAGCGAGCACCATGTGCTGAAGCTTGCCGTTGGCGAAACGATCGAGGTGAGGGACCGTGCGTAAGAAAGATCTGAGCCTGCTGGTCCTGATCCTCGTGGTCGGCGCGGTCGTCACCCTGATCAACCCGCGCTTCCTGTACGCCGGCAATCTGTCCAACACCGCCAACCAGATCGGGATGTTCGGCATCTTCTCCATTGCGGAGGCCTGCGTCATCATCATCGGCGGTATCGAGCTGTCGGTCGGCTCGGTGATCGCGCTGCTGGGCGTGCTGTTCATCGACCTGATCGTCAACCATGACGTCGACTGGATCCTGGCCCTCGGGCTCATCTTTGCCGGTGGACTTGCGATCGGGGCCGCGCACGGCACGCTCGTCACCAAGATGAAGATCCAGCCCTTCGTGGTCACGCTCTGCGGGCTTCTGATCTATCGCGGCGCGGCGCGCTACTACACGGAGGATGCCACCGCCGGGTTCGGGTTCGGCGCGAGCTTTCCGATGCTCGAATGGCTGACCGCCGGCCGCACCAACGTGCTCGGCTTTCCGTTGCCGCACAGCGTGGTGGCGCTCGCCATCGTCACGGCCATTGCATGGGTGGTGCTGCATCGTTCGGTGTTCGGCCGCTATCTCTACGCGGTCGGCAAGAACGAGGAGGCGGCGCGCTACTCCGGCATCCGTTCCGATCGCGTGGTGATCGCGGCCTACGTGATCTGCGGCGGGCTGACCGCGCTGTCCGCGGTGCTGATCGCGATGTACACCCGCTCGATTTCGCCGGCGGTGCACGGCTCGTTCTATGAGCTCTACGCGATCGCCGCGGCCGTGCTCGGCGGCTGCTCGCTGCGCGGTGGGGAAGGCTCGGTCATCGGCGTCGTGCTGGGGACGATCCTGCTGCAGGTGCTGCAGAACCTGGTCAACCTGCTCGGCATTCCGAGCTCGCTGAACTTCGCCGTGATGGGGACCGTGATCCTGATCGGTGTGCTCGCCGACCAGTATTTCGTGCAGCGCCGCAAGCATGCGCCGGCGGTCCGCGGGCAGGCCGCTGCCGGATCCACGCCGGCCGCGCTGGAACGCGTCAGCGCCGAATGAATGCGGATGGCTGGGTGGAGCCGGATGCCGCAAAGCGGGCCCGGCCCCACCGCTCGGCCGGGATCAGTTCTGGTAGGTGTAGAAGCCGCGCGGCTGATAGGGCCGCGGCTGGTAGTAGCGCGGCTGCGCGTAGCTCGGATTGCCGTTGTCGTAATCATACGACGGCTGCTGCTGCGGATAGGCCTGGGCGTCGTAGACGCGGCGGGCGGTGCCGCGCGGCGCCGGATAGCGCACGCCATTGTCGGTGCCGTCGGCCGGATAGATGTAGCCGTCGTCCGCGCGCGCCTGCGGAACGACCGGGCGGCCGGGCAGCAATTGCGGCTGCGGCGTCAGCACGACCGGCTCGCCATTGTCCTCATATTGCGGCTGCTGAATCTCGCGGCGTGCCACGGCAGTGCCGCGACGTGGATTGCGCGCCAGCGCGACCTCGGCCGATCCTGTCAGGGTCACCGTGGTGTTGAGCACGCCGTCCTTCTCCACAAGCGCGTAGAGCGTGGCGGCATTGGCTTTCGACAACCGGACGCAGCCATGGGAGGCGGGCATGCCGAGCCGGCCCTCCGAGTCGGTGCCGTGAATGGCGTGCCCGACCTTGGTGAAGAAGATCGAGTGCGGCATCGGCGCGTCGTCGAATTCCTTGGAAAAGTGATCGGCTTCCATGCGGAAGGCCCGGAAGGTGCCGCTCGGGGTCTCGCGCGAGGGGATGCCGCTCGACACCGGCCAGCGATAGCGCTCCACGCCATCGACCGCGACGGTCATGATCTGGTTGTTCTTATCGACGGTGATGTCGATTTTCGCCAGAGCCGGCGTGCCCGACAGCAGCATGAGACCTGCAAGTGCAAATAAAGTGGTACGCATGTAACCTCTGGCCTCCAGGCTCTCGACGTGGCGAGGCCTCAGAACGGGTACGTTGAAAACGCCGCGCATCATCGTCACGGCCTGCACTATGTCGGAAATCGGGGCTTTGTTCCAGCCAAGGGCGCCCTCAACCTTAATGGCGTGCGCATTTCGCGCATAGTCTCCCGCACGTTCATCTGGCTGACATTCTCGCGAGCGACAATCGCGTGTCGGGCCGGTGTTTAGGACCTCTCTAATCCGCCCATTCGACACCGCCGTGCAACTTTTTCGCCGCATCTGCGTTTCAACCATTCCTTCCATGCGGTTCCCAGGATTCAAAATGTTGACGATGAAGGCGAAGACGGCGGTGCTCGACGATCGCGCTCCGCAGAAGCTGACCTATGCGCTCGCCGCGCTCGCGCTTCTCACCCTTGCGCTGGCATGGCTGGCGCTGCCGCAGTTCGCTCATGCCCAGGGCATCATCCGCGGCGCTCATGAAGGGGCCCACGAAGGCAACAGGATCGCAGGACCGGTGGGCGGTGTCGTTGGCGGCGCCGTCGGCGCGGGAGTCGGCGGAGTGGTCGGTGGCGTCGAGGGTGTTCTCGGTATTCCGCACCGGTCGTATTATCACCGCCATTATCACTGCCGCGGCTATCGCGACGGCTATGGCCACTTTCGCTGCTACCGCTGAGCCGAACCTGGATTTGAGGCGGCGCCGGCTCAGCGCTTGAGCCGGTAGCCGGTCTTGAAGATCCACCAGATGATGGCCATGCAGATCACCAGGAACGCCAGCGTCATCGCGACGCTGATTTCCACCCTGACGTCGGCGATCTCGTAGAAGCTCCAGCGGAAGCCGGAGATCAGATAGACGACCGGGTTGAGCAGCGCGATCGTGTGCCAGGCCGGCGGCAGCATGTTGACCGAGTAGAAGCTGCCGCCGAGAAACGTCAGCGGCGTCACCACCAGCATCGGAATCATCTGCAGCTTCTCGAAACCGTCGGCCCAGATGCCGATGATGAAGCCGAACAGGCTGAAGGTGACGGCGGTGAGCACCAGGAACGTCAGCATCCACACCGGATGCTGGATGTGCAGCGGCACGAACAGCCCGGCCGTGGCCAGGATGATCAACCCGAGAATGATCGATTTGGTGGCGGCCGCGCCGACATAGCCGAGCACGATCTCGATGGGCGAGATCGGCGCCGACAGGATCTCGTAGATCGTGCCGATGAATTTCGGGAAGTAGATCCCGAACGAGGCGTTGGCGATGCTCTGCGTCAGCACCGACAGCATCACCAGTCCCGGCACGATGAAGGTGCCGTAACTGACGCCCTGGACCTCGCTGATGCGCGAGCCGATCGCAGCACCGAACACCACGAAATAGAGCGAGGTCGACACCACCGGCGACACGATGCTCTGCAGCAGCGTGCGCCAGGTGCGCGACATCTCGAACTTGTAGATTGCGGCGACCGCGCGAAAATTCATTACCGCACCAGGCTCACGAAGATGTCTTCCAGCGATGATTGTTTGGTTTCGAGATCGGCGAAGCGGATGCCCGCGGCCCTGAGATCGCTGAGCAGGCTGGTGATGCCGGTGCGCTCGCCCTTGGTGTCGTAGTCGTAGGCGAGCCGCCAGCCGTCGTCCGACAGCGTCAGATGATAGGGCGCCAGCGCCTCGGGAATGGCGTCGATCCGGTGCTGCAGATGCAGGCTCAGCCGCTTGCGGCCGAGCTTGGCCATCAGCTTGGCCTTGTCCTCCACCAGCACGATCTCGCCCTTGTTGATGACACCGACGCGGTCGGCCATCTCCTCGGCTTCCTCGATGTAATGCGTGGTGAGAATGATGGTGACGCCGGCGGCCTTGAGTTCGCGCACGACGTCCCACATCCCCTTGCGCAGCTCGACGTCGACGCCGGCCGTCGGCTCGTCCAGGAACAGCACCCGCGGCTCGTGCGACAGCGCCTTGGCGATCATGACCCGGCGCTTCATGCCGCCGGACAGCGTCATGATCTTGGCGTCCTTCTTGTCCCAGAGCGACAGGTCCTTGAGGATCTTCTCGATCAGGGCCGGGTTCTTCGGCTTGCCGAACAGGCCGCGGCTGAAGCTCACGGTCGCCCACACGCTCTCGAACGAATCGGTGTGCAGCTCCTGCGGCACCAGCCCGATCATCGCCCGCGCCGCGCGATAGTCGCCATCGATATCATGGCCGCCGACCGCGACCTTGCCTGCGGAGGCGTTGACGATGCCGCAGACGATGCTGATCAGCGTGGTCTTGCCGGCGCCATTGGGGCCGAGCAGCGCGAAGATCTCGCCGGGCTCGATGGCGAGATCGATATTGTTGAGCGAGGTGAAGCCCGAAGGATAGGTCTTCGAGAGGCCGGTGACGGAAATGACGGGAGACATTCGACGGATTCGATGCGATTCGGGAAACTGCGCGGTCGGTCTCCGCGGGGCAGGGCGAAGCGCACAGATAGGGACGTCGATGCTCTCCCGCAATCACAGCGGCGGCGGTCGATCGTGTCGCTCGTCGGGTTTTTTTGCGGCCGAATTGGGCAAGTGTGGCCGCGCGGTCACGTCTGAGCGATGAACGCGCCCCGCGACGCCTGACGATGTTGCGTCTGCGAGCGCCTCGGGTACGGTTCGCGCCGTCTCGACAGTTCCACGGTGGAGAAGGACCGATGACGCCGCGCGCCAGTACCGTTCGAACCCTTGCAAGACGCAGCCTTTCGGCGCGCTGGTTTGGCATGGCCGCGTTGGCGCTCGCGCTGGCGCTACCGCTCGGGACCGCATCGGTTCGCGCCGCGCCGAGCCAGGCCGCTGCCAGCGCGGCCGGCACGACGCATGTCTACCTGTTGCGCGGCGTCCTCAACATTTTCTCGCTCGGGCTCGACGACATCGCCGCCAAGCTCGATTCGCAGGGCATCCCGAACACGGTCGCCAACTTCGTGTCCTGGTCGTCGCTGGCTGACGAAGCGGCGGCCGCTTATCGCGCCGGCCGCGTCAAGACCATCATCCTGGTCGGCCATTCCTCCGGCGCGACCGCGCTGCCGGACATGATCAACAAGCTCGGCCAGCTCGGCGTGCCGGTGAAGCTCGCGATCGGCCTGGATTCCGTGTTCAAGACCAAGCTGGTCGGCGGCAACGCCGAGCGCTACATCAATTTCTACATCGCCAGCGGCGCCGGCGAGCCGGTCCGCCGCGCCGATGGTTTCCGCGGCAAGCTCGAGAATGTCGACGTCCAGTCGGTTCCCGGCGTCGGTCACGTCACCATCGAGAAGAACCAGGTCATGCAGCAGAAGGTGATCGGCGCGATCGACGCGGTCGTGTTCGGCGGCAAGGGCCGGCCGGCGGCGCCGCCGACCCGTATGGCCGCCCCGCAGCCTGCGGCTACCGGATACCGCTAAGCCGGCGGCGGCCCGTCCGGCATGCCCCAAAATGCTCCCATTCGGCAACGACAAGCGGTATGGCAGGGTGACATGACCCTGCTCGATCAAAGTTCTGAGCTGTCCCGGGAGCGCGGATGACCGGCGTGTCGCGAATCGCGAAGGGCTGCCGCCGTGCAGCCCAGGCTGCAGCTGAGCTCGCGGCCGGCCGCTGGCTGCCCGCGCTGCTGATCGTGGGGCTCGCCGCGTCCACCCTCCCGCAGACCGCCGGAGCCGCGTCGGCCACCGCGCCCACCCGATCTGCCAAGGCCGCCACGCAGCCGGCGCCCGCGGCCATCCGTTCGGCGCCCACCCCACCCGCCGAGGCGCCCCAGCCGCTGCCGCCGCCGCGGGTCTACCTGTTCCGCGGCGCGCTCGGGCCGCTGTTCTCCACCGGCATGGACCGCCTGGCCGAGAAGATCGAGCAGGCCGGTTATCGGGCCAATGTCTATGAATTCACGCTGTGCGACCTGATCGAGCTCCAGGTGGCCAAGAACTACCGCCAGGAGCCGGGGCCGATCGTGCTGATCGGCCATTCGATGGGCGGGCTGTGCGGCGTCCGCATCGCGATCGCGCTGCAGGAGCAGAACATTCCGGTCAGCCTCGTCGTCACCATCGACCCGGCCCATGCGACCAAGAGCGTGCCGCCGAACGTGCAGCGCTTCATCAACCTGTTCCTGTCGGACAACATTCTCGGCGGCGGCGACGTCAAGCCGGAGCCGGGCTTCCGCGGCCATTACGCCAGCTTCGACATGAAGGATCATGACGAGGTCACGCACATCAACATCGACAAGATGGAGGACGTGCATGCCCAGCTGGTGGCGATGATCAGCCAGCTCTCGCAGAC
This sequence comes from Bradyrhizobium oligotrophicum, assembly GCF_051168495.1. Taxonomy (GTDB): domain Bacteria; phylum Pseudomonadota; class Alphaproteobacteria; order Rhizobiales; family Xanthobacteraceae; genus Bradyrhizobium; species Bradyrhizobium oligotrophicum_A. The sequence continues at coordinate 17,375 of NZ_JBNPVB010000028.1, forward strand.
CTCGGCCACCGCCGAGGCCGACCCGGTGCCGCTGCGCTATCTGGTGCCGCCGACGGCGTCGGTGGAGCTGTGGGACAGCGGCACCGCGCTGGCGGTGCGGCCGGGCGAGACCCTGGACCAGATCGCCGCCAATTACCGCGTTCCGCTCTGGGCGCTGCAGCAGTCCAACCGCGGCCTCGCCGCCCAGCCGCTGGTGCCGGGCCAGCGCATCATCCTGCCGCGGCATCTGCTGCCGCAGGCCGCCAGTCCGCCGCAGCCGGAAGTGGCCGTCCGGCGCTGAGCGCTCTGCGGTCAGCCCGGCGGCAGGAACGGAATGATCATCGGCACGCGCCGGCAGTAGGTGACGTAGTCAGGGCCGAGCTCCTGGCCGAGGAAGCCCTCTTCCATCTTGGCCTTCCAGGTCATGCCGAGCGAGATCAGGATCGCGCCGAGCACGGCGCTGATGGTGCCCACAGCAAGACCGGTCGCGAGCATGCCGAGGATCAGGCCGGTGTAGATCGGATGGCGGACCATGCCATAGGGACCGGTATCGATGACCTTGTGGCCTTCCTTGTGGGTGATCGCGTTCGACCAGAAGCGGCCGAGATGGATGCGCGCCCACCAGGTGAAGGCGATTCCGGCCAGGGTCACCACGGTCAGCAGATAGACGCCGGTCTCGCCCGGGTTCCAGAACGGTCTCTCGCCGAGCAGGCGCGAGGTCCAGGGCGTGAACAGGATACCGCCGAGCACGATCAGCGCGTGATAGCGGCTGGTCTTGATCACGGTCACATGCTTGCGGGTCCGCCCCGACCAGAACGAGGCCCCGACCCAGCTCGCGAGCCAGATCAGCCAGATGATGGCGAGCAGCGAGGTGGGCCAGGTGGTGGTCCACCCGTTGAACGCAAACGACGAGACGGGGTTGGCATCACCGGACATGTCTTGGCACCGTTATGAGACGTGGGACCGGCTGCTCTTAGCTATTCGGCCGCGGTGCGAAAAGGGTGTTGTTTCTCGTCGAGCCGCTTGCCCTGCTCGGTATCGAGCAGGAAGGCGATGGTCTCGCGCAGGGTCGGCTCGATCGGGCGCGGTACATAGCCAAGCTCGCGCTTGGCCCGGTCGATCGACAGGTCCGAGGCCGACCGGGCGATCCGCACGCCCTCGGCGGTGCCGGATGGGCAGCGCTTGGTGAGGTGATCGGAGACGAATTCCAGCATCCCCGCGGACAGTTCGGCGAACCGGCCGGGCACCGAGATCGCCACATGCTTGCGGCCGCTGATCGCCGCCATCAGGTCCAGGATGCGGCCGAGCCGCAGGCTCTCGCCGCCGAACACGTAGCGGCCTCCGACCTTGCCGCGCTCCATGGCCAGGATCAGGCCGGTGGCGACGTCGCGGACGTCGACCAGATTGACGATGAAATCGAGATAGAGCTGGACCCGGCTGTCCAGGAAGTGACGCAGCATCGCCGACGGCGGTGTCAGGTTGCTGTCATGTGGTCCGATCGGCATCGTCGGCGTGCCCACCACGACGGGGAACCCGTCCGCGGCCGCAGCCATGGCGCGTTGCTCGGCCAGCGCCTTGGAGCGGGTATAGGCGCCCGGCATGGCGTCGGCCGGCGGCGCGGTCGGCGCCGATGCCGCGCCGGTCGAGCCCGGATAGTCGAACAGGATGGATTCGGTCGAACAGTGCAGGAAGCGGCGGACCCGGCCGGCGCGCGCCGCCGCCAGCACCGTTTCAGTGCCGCTGCAGTTGACGCGGTAGAAATCCTCGCGGTCCGGCATCCACATGCCCGGCAGTCCGGCCAGGTGATAGACCTGATCGACGCCGGCGACCGCCTGCCTCACCAGGCCCGCATCGAGCACCGAGCCTTCGATGTACTCCACCTCGGCGATCATGTGCGTCGGACAGCGGATGTCGAGCACACGCACCTCGGCGCCCCGCGTTGCGAGCGCAGAGACGAGGTGATGTCCGATAAATCCGCTGCCGCCGGTGACGAGGACTTTCATTAGGGACGCGAGTGCTGATCGCCTTGAAGGTGGTCCGATGCGAGCCGAGCCGGCGACCCGCCGGGCGTGACGAGATCAGCCACCGAAGGCGTAAATCCCAGCGCCACGTACAATTTCGCCATCACGAACATCGGTCCAAGAAAGAGATGCGCCGGATGATCCAGCAGAGACGGGTTGTTGCGCTCGAACAGCTTGTGGCCGACGGCCTGCGACACCAGACCGAGGATCACGAGCGCGGCACACAGGGCCCAGAGGGCAAATCCGTGGACGTGATCGGCAATCATCATGGCCACAGAAAGGAAGAGAACGGCAAAGGCGAGAATGCCGGCGCCGAGTGCGGCGTCGAGCAGCAGCCAGTAGATCAGCACCGGCAGCGCCAGAACGGCGCCAAGGCTGATGCGGATACCGAACGCGTCGAAATGCCACAAGCTCAAGGGGAGCACCGCGCCCAGGAACAGCAGGATGATCCCGAGCACGTGCATCAGGCCGTTGCGCGGATCGCGATGATATTCGACGTAGTCGATCATCTGGCGTCGGAACATGGCGTTCATGGCTGGCTCACTCGTCACTGAGATCGACCACCGCTCAATCGACGGCCGTAAACATGGGGCTATACCATCAAGCGGCTGCATCGACAAACCGGCAATCGCGGCCCTTCCATCCGCCCAACGCAGCCGTGACGCGATCCAACAACGGGTTCCATTCGCGCCGACGGGCCGCGCTTACCGGCACAATATCCCATGATAGGAAGTCGCGCCGCGACCGCCTGGGGTTCATGGCCTTCGCGCAGGGCGCGATGGCATCACTTGCGATGCTTGCGCGGGGCCTGCTTGCCGGGCGCTGCCGCAGCAGGTGCCGGGGGCGGTGCTGCGACCTCTTCGGCGGCCTTCGCGACCGTCATGATCTGGATCTGCTGATTGACCGGCGCGGTCGGCTTGGACGGATCGAGCAGCTGCTCCTCGCCGAGTCCTATGGATTGCAGGCGCTTGACCGAGATCTTGAAGGTGTTCGCGAGGATGTCGCGGATCGCGTCGGCGCGGCGCTGGCTCAGGATGACGTTGGACTCGCGCTTGCCGTTGGCTTCGACGTGGCCAACGATCAGGAACGTGTAGGGCAGCAGGTCGGAATACACCATCGCATCGGCGATCCGCCCGACGGTCTGGTAGGATTCCGGACGCACGATCGGCGTATCCTGGTCGAACTGGATGTCGACGTTGAAGGTCGGCAGCGTCATCAGCTCCGGCGCGATCGGCGTCCGCTTCGAGGCCGGCGGTTCGTTGCGGCTGCGAATCTTGGAGCGTTCCTGGGTCTGCTGCTTGAGCGCCGGCAGGTCGAGCGCGGCGGCGTTTTCGAAGCGGGCGAGCTGGCGCACGATGTCCTCGCGCGTCACCTCCTGCGCGCGTGCAGGTGCGCTCGCCACCGAAGCGGCGATCAGTGCGAGCAGAGATGTCGCCATCCGCCGCATCAGCGATACCCCGCCTCGCCCAGCGCCTGCTGGCAACGTGCATTGACACCGTTCGCGGTCACCAGGCACGGAATCGATTTGCTGGTTTCCTTGGTCGAGCCGCCGCACAGCTTGACGATCTCACGCTGGCAGGCGTTGGCCACCGTGACACGGGCGGCGATGCGCTTCTGGATCGCCTCGAACGCCTTGAAATAGGTCGCCTTGCACGGCGCGGAGACCACGTCCTGGTTGCGCGACAGGCATTCCTTGAGGCGGTTGGAATCGAGATTGACGCCGCGGCAATTGGCGGTGATGTCGGCGCCGCAACTCGCCGCGATCGTCCCTGCGGACTCGCCAAAGCTCATCGTCTGCGCCGCCGCAAACGACGGAACACCGAGCGCAACCACGACACTCAACAGAATGTATCCCCGGACCATGATTGCATCTCATACGATGCGCACTGCCATGGTCAAGGCCTAACGAAGGCGAAGTGTGAAGTTCGATTGCCTTGATCCGCTTGCCGCCGGGCGGGGGCAGGCCCGCCGCAGCCGTCGGGTCACGCCCGCTGCACGAAGCTGTCGACGACGTGCTTTTCGCCGGCCTTGTCGAACGCGATGGTCAGCTTGTTGCCATCGACCTTGATGACGTTGCCATAGCCGAACTTCTGGTGAAACACGCGATCGCGGGGCGCGAATTCCGACGTGGTGCCGGTGGATTTCGCCACCAGTTCGCCCTCGATCGTCAGCGGCCCGCGCTTGTTGCGGCCGAAAGTACCGCCGAACGGATCACGCCCGGAGAACGGCGACTGCTCTTCCTTGAAGCCGCCCCCCGACGAGCCGCTTGCGCCGGGGCGCCGTGCCTGCGCGCGCTGCCAGCCCGGCGTGGAATAGCTCGATCCGAACGATTCGACATTGTCGAAGCGCGAGGGGCCATAGCTGCCGGCGCCGCCCCAGCCCGAGCCGCCCTTGGACTCGGTGATCTCGACGCTCGCGGCCGGCAGTTCGTCGAGGAAGCGCGACGGGATCGTCGTGGTCCAGGTGCCATGGATGCGGCGGTTGGTGGCGAAATAGAGTTTGGCGCGACGGCGCGCGCGCGTCAGGCCGACATGGGCCAGGCGGCGCTCTTCTTCGAGGCCGGCGCGGCCCTGTTCGTCGAGCGTGCGCTGGCTCGGAAACAGCCCTTCCTCCCAGCCCGGCAGGAAGACGTTGTCGAATTCCAGGCCCTTGGCGGAGTGCAGCGTCATCAGCGACACCGCCTCCTCATCGGCGGCGCCCTCGCGATCCATCACCAGCGAGATGTGTTCGAGGAAGCCGTGCAGGTTCTCGAACTCCTCCATCGAGCGGATCAGCTCTTTCAGATTGTCGAGGCGCCCGGCCGCATCGGCCGAGCGGTCCTTCTGCCACATCTCGGTGTAGCCGCTCTCGTCGAGCACGATCTCGGCGAGCTCGGTGTGCGGCGTCACCTCGCGCTGGGCGCGCCAGCGCTCGAACTGCAGGATCAGCCCGCGCAGCGAGCCGCGCGCCTTCGGCTTCAACTCGTCGGTCTCGACCACGGCACGCGCCGCCTCGAACAGCGGGATGCGGCGCTTGCGGGCATGGTCGTGCAGCATCTGCACGGTGGCGTCACCAAGCCCGCGCTTCGGCACGTTGACGATGCGCTCGAAGGCGAGGTCGTCGGCCGGCGAGTTGATGACGCGCAGATAAGCGAGCGCATCGCGGATCTCGGCGCGCTCGTAAAATCGGGGACCGCCGATGACGCGATAGGGCAGGCCGAGGGTGACGAAGCGGTCTTCGAACTCGCGCATCTGGTAGGAGGCGCGCACCAGGATCGCGATGTCGTTGAGATGCTCGCCCTTGCGCTGCAGCTCCTCGATCTCCTCGCCGATGCCGCGCGCCTCCTCCTCCGAATCCCACGCCCCGGTGACGGTGACCTTCTCGCCCGCGACGTCCTCGGTGCGCAGCGTCTTGCCGAGCCGGCCTTCATTGTGCGTGATCAGATGCGAGGCGGCGGCGAGGATGTGTCCGGTCGAGCGGTAGTTGCGCTCCAGCCGGATCACCTTGGCGCCGGGAAAATCGTGCTCGAAGCGCAGGATGTTGTCGACCTCGGCGCCGCGCCAGCCATAGATCGACTGGTCGTCGTCGCCGACGCAGCAGATGTTCTTGGGTGCGTTCTTCTCCCTCTCCCCGCTTGCGGGGAGAGGGTCGGGGTGAGGGGGACTCTCCGCGAGCTCCGCTGTTGGAGAGTCCCCCTCACCCGGATTGCTTCGCAATCCGACCTCTCCCCGCAAGCGGGGAGAGGTGGAGGACGACGACGGCGCCTGCGACAGCAGCCGCAGCCACAGATATTGCGCGACGTTGGTGTCCTGGTATTCGTCGACCAGGATGAACTTGAAGCGGCTCTGGTACTGCCGCAGTACGTCCGGATTCTCGCGGAACAGCCGGATGCTCTCGAGCAGCAGGTCGCCGAAATCGGCGGCGTTGAGGATCTTCAGCCGCTCCTGATAGCTCGCATAGAGCTTGCCGCCCTTGCCGTTGCCGAACACGGCGGCCTCGCCCGACGGCACCTGCGACGGCGCCAAGCCGCGATTCTTCCAGCCGTCGATCAGGCCGGCCAGCATGCGCGCCGGCCAGCGCTTGTCGTCGATGTTCTCGGCCTGCAGCAGCTGCTTCAACAGCCTGATCTGATCGTCGACATCGAGCACCGTGAAATTCGACTTGAGCTGCACCAGCTCGGCATGGCTGCGCAGGATGCGGCCGGAGATCGAGTGGAAGGTGCCGAGCCACGGCATGCCTTCGACCGCCTGGCCGAGCATCTCGGCGAGCCGCGTCTTCATCTCGCGCGCGGCCTTGTTGGTGAAGGTCACCGACAGGATTTCGCTCGGCCGGGCGCGGCCCTGGCTGAGAATGTGCGCGATGCGCGTGGTCAGCACGCGGGTCTTGCCGGTGCCCGCGCCAGCCAGCACCAGCACCGGACCATCGAGGGTCTCGACCGCGTCGCGCTGCTCCGGATTGAGGCCGGCCAGATAGCGTGCGCCGCCGCTGGCTGCGGCACGCGCGCGCGCGGCGATGCCGCCCGCGACCGGCTGGTGGTCAGGCACAGGAAAAGGGCTCACGCGGTTGGGCTCGGTCATCGGCGAATCAGTCTCGTCCCTGTGATGGCATCATACGACGACATCAAAGGGTCTGCAGGAAGGAGCCCTCATAGCAGGGATTGACGGCTATATGGGGCCGTCCGAGGCGTTTTACAGCCCTAAATCGGGTCGGTAGCCGGCGTCGTGGCCGTCCGGATGCGCAATTGTTCCGGCGAATCGCGAATTTTTAGCGGCGCGAACGGCCGGAACCTTTGTTCCCGGCCCCGATTGTCCTGGCAACGGCGCAAGATCAGCGTCGCATTGAACCGCAATCGAGAGACAGAGGTCGTGTCATGTTGAGCTGGGTCGTCACCTTCCTGGTCATCGCATTGATCGCCGGCATCCTCGGCTTCGGCGGCGTCGCCGGTGCCTCCATCGAGATCGCCAAGATCATCTTCTTCATCGCCATCGTGCTGTTCCTGGTGTCGGCCGTCGTGGGCCTCGCCCGCGGCCGCACCCGCGTGTAGTCGGCCTCATCCCCTGACAATGAGGACGGCGAAGGGCGCAGGACCTCTCATGAGGTTCTGCGCTCTTTGCGTTTTGCAGCGGCCTGATCAGGCCGGCGCCGTCAGCGCCACCTGAACCTTGGCGAGCGCGGGATCGAGCGCCACCGAGGCGAGCCGGGCATCGCTGGAAAGCGCGGTGAGCGTCAGCGTCTGATCCTGCACCCGGAAAATGCGGCACAGCGTCGTCGCTTCCGACGAGTCGCGCAGCATGACCGACAGTGGCGCGATGTGGTTCTCGTCGGCGATCTTCTCCGCCACCAGCGCGAGCCGCGTCGCCGCTGCAGCAAGCCGCTCGGTGTGATGGGCGGTCGTATTGGCGGCGAGCGGCAGACCTTCCTCGTTGGTCAGGAGCACGGTCTCGAAGCGGCCGACCTCGGCGATCCTGTCGAGCAGCGGCACCAGTTCGCGCCGTCGCCCGGGGCTGCTCGCCAGTTGCGCGAGGTCGAGCGAGATGCGCTCGCGTTCGACCAGCGGTGCCAGCACGTCCTGGATGGCGTTGCGCAGGCTCGTCTCCCGCTCGGACGCGTCGTGACTGCCGTGCTCCTGCAATTGGTCGAGGCTGGCGGCCTGCATCTGCACCTGCCGCCGCAACAGGTCGCGCGCCTGCGCGCCCTGCCGGGCGCCGAACAGATAGCCTGCCGTCAGCAGGAGGATGGCGGCGCCGAGGCCGCTCACGATGGCATAGATCGTCATGGTCGCTTCGTCGCTGTGAGTTGATTGCAATCGTCGACGCCGGCGATGCGCAGCAGCGCGCTGCGTTCGCCAGCGGCGGCGTCCGCGTTGCCGCGCGCCTCGCCGGATCCCGCGGCGCGTACCGACATCCGGTCGGTCGCGATCCCTTCCTGCTTGAGCAGCGCCGCGACGGCCTTGGCGCGCGAATAGCTGAGCAGCACGTTCAACTCCTCGCCGCCGGTGGCATCGGTGTGGCCCTCGATGATGATGGTCGCGCCGCGATGTTGCGCCAGCCAGCGCTGAAGAACGGCGAGCGAGCGCTTGATGTCGGCAGGATTAGGCCGCGCACTGCCACGCTCGAACAGGATGCTCAAAGGGCCGAAGCAGGCGGGTGCCGGATCGCCGCGCTCGGCAGCGCGCGCGGTGGAAGTCGCCGCTTGTGCCACTGGAGGCAGGACCGCAGCGCTCGGCGGAGCGGGCGGCTCCGCAGCGACGGCGGCTATTACAGGCCTGGGGGCGGCCATCGTCGGGGCCGGCTCCGGCGACGGCGCCTCCGGTCGCCGGGGCGCGGCGTCGGCCGTGCTCGCCTCCCGTGCGGGCTCGGGCGGGGCTGCGGCGAAGGCGACCGGCGCTTGGGCCTGCGGTGGACGCGCGACGCTCTGCTGCCAGAGCGCTGCGGACATCATGGCGATCAGCGTCCCGGCAATCGCGAACGCCGCTGCGAGCCAGGCGGGCGCTTCCTCGCCGGCGACGATGCAGGAATCGATCCGAAGTCCGGCCGGCGGCATTGCCGATCGCCGCGGCGATGAGTTGAAACCGGGGGAGGGCGCGAGCATGTCAGGCCGTGGGGACCTTGTACATCGGCGTGATCAGATCGATGCCGCATTCGAGGCCGGCGCACCAGTCTATGAACTGGCGCGACATTGCCGCATCCGGAAACAAGGCGCCGTGCTGCGGGGCGATGATCTCGATGTCGAGCGGCCGCACCATCTGCGCCCAGGCCTTCATGACGCGGTTCGACACCATGTAGCGCCGGTGAAAGCCTTCCATGAAGCGCGTATGTGCCTTGAAGTCGCGCACCACCGTGTAGTCGATGCCGATCGAGGCGCCGAGGTCGCCGCTGTAGAGGATCTTCGAAATCGGATCGTAGAGCTGGAAATTGCCTTCGCTGTGCAGGAAGTGCGCCGGCAGCGCGTAGAGCTGGCTGCCGGCGAGATCGAACACCATGCCCTGGTCCGGAATCGGCTTCAGCCGGTCGGCGACGATGTGGTCGAAGCCGAAATGCGGCACGAAGCGGGTCCACAGCTCCGAGATGTAGGCGTCGGCATCGGTGGTCATCAGCCAGCCGTTGATGGCCGCGACGATGTCGGGGTCCTGATGCGACAGGAACAAATATTTCAGCCGGCCGCCCGCGAGCTCGCTGAACGTCTCGCCCAGCACCTTGGAATAGACCTTGTGCCCGCCGGGATCGAGCAGCATGCCGACGCGGTCATGGATGATCAGGTGCTGGTTCGCCTGCACCGCGAGGTCGCCGGCGCCGAAATCCTCCAGCAGGATGTTCTTGTGAACGCCGTCGTCATAGAGGACGGTATTGGCCATGAAAATACTCCCGCCGGCGCTGCGCGATCGAAGCGCGTTCGGCTCATTGCTAGGACGCCGCTACAGAACCTTCTGCAGCGACCGGACCGCCTCGCGCATGTCGAAGAATGTGAGTCCGAGCTTGCTGTTCTCATTGGTGAGCGCGAGGAGCAGCGCGCCGCGGCCGGCGCTGACCAGCACGGCGTAACCGGACTCGCCGCGGATGATGACTTCCTGCAGATGACTCCGGCCGAGCTCCGTCGCAGCGCGGCCGCCGAGCGACAGCAGCGTCGCGGTCATGCCCGCCACCCGCGTCTCCTCCATGTCGGCCGACAGCACGCTTGCAATCATCAGCCCGTCTTCCGAGATCAAGGCGCACGCTTCGACGCCAAAGGAGTCGCTTTGCAGCTTGCGCAGAACACGGTTGATTTCATCGAGTCGTGACATCGGCTTTTCCTCGACGGCGCGGGGCGAAAACTTGGACTGGAACGGACTCTGGGCCATGGCATCATCATCTTCGGTTGTTGAAACGGAACGATCGGAAATGGCGGCAAAAAGGGCCGAGAACGGAATGGGCGGGTTTTCCTGTGCCGGCGCCATGGGATCTTCGGCGGCGTCCGGCTGCGTGGTGAGAGCCCGAGTCTCGATCGTCTCGACCGCATCTTCCAGGGCGCGCTGTTCAGCCCTCAGGCGCGATCGCGAGACGGGAGGATCCATCCCCTCGAGCTGGGTCACCAGGGCATGGCGTGCCGATTTGTAGACCTCAGCGCGACTTTCGGCGCTCGGATCTGATAGCCCTTCCATCGCGCGCGACAGCAGAATGAAGTAGTCGGCTGTGGTCGCGGCCACGATGGACGTCTCCTCACGGGAGGCTTGCGGTATCTTGAGCAGGCTCGCGAGTCGTCCCATCGTTGTACTCACTACTCGATGCACACAACGACGAGCAGCGTAGTGGGTGGTCCATGCGCGTAAGAATGATCTGAATCAAATTGGCGCGAATCCTGACGCAGAAAGTCGCTCAATTCGCCGAATGAGCTGACGGCGGTCATATTGTGGCCGGACCGGCCGTCGTGACGCCGCAATGCCGCCGAATTTGCTGCGAGTTTGCCATCTTTCGCGCAAGAATCGGCTACGATGAGAACGCGCTTGGTTCGTGTGTCATGTGAGGACGAGACGTGAACGCCTTCGAATATATGCAGCGCGATACCGTTGCGCTCGCGGAAGCGATTGCTCGTGGCGAAACGACCGCTGCCGAGCTCCTGCAGCTTGCGTTGAAACAGAGCGAGCGTACTCAGCCCACGACAAATGCAATGAGTACGTTGATGGAGCGCGAGGCCCGCGCACAGCTGGCACGGCTGGGAGCCGGCCCCTTCACCGGGGTACCGTTTCTCATCAAGGACTGCGCGCAGGACTATGCCGGTCTGCCGACAGCCTATGGCAGCAAGGCATTGGCGGGCAACGTCGCGGCCGAACATGCCCATGTCGTCCGACGATATCTCGAGGCGGGCCTCGTTATCTTCGGCAAGACCAACCTGCCGGAGCTCGCGCTCAAGGGCGTCTCGGACTCGCGTGCCTTCGGCCGCGTCAGCAATCCCTGGAATGCGGCGCATACGCCGGGCGGCTCCAGCGGCGGCGCCGCGGCGGCGGTGGCCGCCGGCGTCGTGCCGATGGCCGCCGGCAATGATGGCGGCGGCTCGATCCGCATTCCCGCCGCCTGCTGCGGCCTGTTCGGGCTGAAGCCGTCGCGCGGGCTGGTATCGTCGGGGCCGGGCTTCGGCGAATATTGGTTCGGTGCCTCCTGCGAGGGCGTGATCTCGCGCAGCGTGCGCGATACCGCGCTGGCGCTCGATATCATCGCGGGCGCCGAGCCCGGTGATCCGTTCCTTGTCGACGAGCCGGGCGTGGTGTTCGCCAATGCGGTGAAGCGCGATCCGCCGCGCCTGCGCATCGGTGTCACGACGGCCTCGCCGATCGGCACCGAGGTGCACGCCGAGGCGAAGCTGGCGGTCGAGAACGCGGTGAAGCTGCTGCAGGGGCTCGGTCACGAGGTCGAGGAGGCGGCGCCCGACATCGACGGCGCCGCGCTCGCGACCTCGTTCCTGCACATCTATTTCGGCCAGGTCGCAGCCCTCGTGACCGAGGCGCGCGCCAAGGGCGCGAAGCGCGAGGAGTTCGAACTCCTGACCCGGGTGCTGGCGACGCTGGGCGGGGCGATCTCGGCCGGTGCGCTGACGACGCAGCTCCTGAAATGGAACGGCTTTGCCCGCGCGCTGGCACGCTTCCATGCCCGCTACGACCTGCTGCTGACGCCGACGCTCGCGCACCCGCCGATTCGGCATGGTCAGGGCGATCCGACCACGGCCGAACAGACGCTGCTCGACATGCTCGACCGCGCTGGCCTGCTCGGACTGCTGGCGCGCTGGGGGCTGCTCGACGGCATGATCGAGAAGATCGCCCGCGACAGCCTGCAATACGTCCCGTTCACGCAAGCGGCCAATCTCACCGGCACGCCGGCGATGAGCGTGCCGCTGCATTGGACCGCCGACGGCCTGCCGCTCGGCGTCCAGTTTGTTGGCCGCCTCGGCGACGAGGCCCGGCTGTTGCAGCTCGCCCGCCAGCTCGAACAGGCGCAGCCCTGGTTCGACCGCCTGCCCGAGTGGGTGACGCAGAGCTGATCGTCTCAGCGTTTGGTGACGACCACCTCGAGATAGTCCGACGGCACCACCATCGTGCCGTCCTCGGCGCGATTGAGCGCCCCGATCAGCGCCAGCATGTCGCGTTCGAGCTCGGCCTGCCGGCCGCCATCGAGCGCAGCGAAGGCCTTGAGCACGGGGCCATAGTAGGTCTTGAACACGTCGACGAAATGCTCCGGTGAGCGGTAACGCATCGTGAAATGACGCCGATCGCAGCGGATGTCGGCGGCATCGGCGAACATCTCGCGGATGCGTGCTTCGGTGCCCCACAGGGCCGGTGATTTGGCGCCGGCCGGAGGCGGCAGATATTTGCCGAGGGTCTTGAACAGCTGGCCGATGAAGCCGTCAGGCGTCCAATTGGCCAGCCCGATCTTGCCGCCGCTGCGACACACCCGCGCGAGTTCGGCGGCGGCGCGCTCCTGTTGGGGCGTGAACATCACGCCGAACGTCGAGACCACGACGTCGAACGTGCCATCACCGAACGGGAGCGCCTCCGCGTCGGCCTCCTTGAACTGAACGGAGAGGCCATCGGCGGTGGCACGTTGGCGGCCACGGTCGAGCAAAGCGGGCACGTAGTCGGTCGAGACGACGTCGCACCAGCGCCGCGCCGCAGCCAGCGTGACGTTGCCATTGCCGGCGGCGACATCGAGCACCTTCTGGCCGGCGCGGATGTCGAGCGCCTCGCAGAGGCCCTCGCCGACGATCTGCAGCGTGGTGCCGACGATGGCGTAGTCGCCGGCCGACCACGCGCCATGCTGGCGTGCCTTCAGCGCGGCGAAATCCGGTTCTGCGGTCACGCCGGTCTGAATTGCAGGTGATGCGGTCATGATGGTCTCCTCCGGAGAATGCGGCACAGATGCGCGTACGGTGCGCGAGACGTACCCGGCAGGCCGCGGGCCGCGCTATCCAGATCGCGACACGGCCATCCGTATCGTGAACTTTTCCGGCGTCGCCGGTGACCCATTGGCAATTGGACATCGTCGCATGATGGACAGAGATCTCGTTCCCCAGGCTGCGCGGCAGCCCTTGCCGCGCAGCGTGCGCCGCGCGCTCGAGGCAATGCATGACGACCTCGGACGGCGCTGGACGCTGGGCGATCTGGCGAAGCTGGCCGGCGTCTCCGGGCGGACCTTGCAGCGCCATTTCCTCAGGTCGATCGGCAGATCGCCGCAAGCGGTGCTGCAGGAGATCGGCTACGCGCGCGCCCGCGTCGAGCTGCTGCAAGGCCGCAGCGGCGAGAGGGTGATGGACGTCGCGCTGCGCTGCGGCTTCCCGCATTACGGCCGCTTCGCCGCGGGCTACCGTCGCTATCACGGCGAGACGCCGTCGGAGACGTTGAAACGGCAGGCGGTGTTGATGGCGCAGCTCGCGGCATCCCGCACCACCATTGCGCCCGTGCGTGATCGGCCGACCGTCGCCTTCGCGACGATTGCGGCCGATCCAAGCGCGCGCGAACTGGCAGACGACCTCGCGGCCGAGCTCACGCTGGCGCTGACCCGTGCGGGCCTGGCGGTGACGACCCGACCGGACGCGGCGCGCTACCGCATGAACGGGTCGCTTCGCGGTCGCGACGGCGCGTCACGGCTGCTGCTGCAATTGATCGACGACGACAGCGGCGCGCTGATATGGGCGCATCGCGGCGAGGTCATGCTGCACGGGGAGGCCGAAAGTCATGAACGGCTGGCCGCCCGGGTGGCGGCGTCGCTGCTCCCCAGCCTGCGCCGCGCCGAGATCGATCGGGCGTTGCGCAAGCCGGATGAGCATTTGACCGCGCAGGATCTCGCGCTGCGCGCCATGCCCGGCGTGCTGTCGCTCGACGCCGACGGCAACCGCCGCGCGCTCGAGCTGCTGCATCAGGCGATCGCCAGCGATCCCGATCACGCTCTGGCCACCGCGCTTGCCGCCTGGGCCTACGGCCAGCGCGTGGTCTATCATTTCGGCACCGCACCCGGCCCGGACCGTCAGCTTGGCCGCGCCCTGGCGCTGCGCGTGCCGACCGAGCTTGCGGATGCGACCGTGCTCTGCGTGCTCGGCAATGCGCTGACCTTGCTGGATGAGCTCGCCGAGGCCGAGCAGGTGGTGGGCCGGGCGCTCGCGCTGGATGGCGGCGCCGCCTGGGCCTGGAGTCGCAGCGGCTGGCTCGATGTCTATCGTGGTGATGCCGCGTCGGCGATCGAGCGCTTTCGGATTGCGCTGGACCTCGCGCCGCAGGACCCGCTCGCCTTCAATGCCTTCGTCGGAATCGGCTGCGCGCATTTCGCCGCCGGGACCTACGCGGAGGCAGCGCGCTGGCAGCAGCGCGGCCTGCGCCAGCACCCCTCATCGCTGTGGGTGCACCGGACCATGTGCCCGTCGCATGTGCTGGCGGGCGAGCGGTCCGAGGCCCTGCGCAGCCTGCGGGAGTTGCGCGCCGGCTATCCGGACCTGACCCTGGCCGAGGTCCAGCGCGGCATGCCGCCGCTGCCGGATACCTATTCGACCCGGGTGTTCGAAGGCTTGTCCGACGCCGGGCTGCCGGCGTAGCAGCGGCCGATCACGTCATCTCTTCGGCATGCCGATGGCGCGGCCGAGCCCGTCGGGACGCGGCAGCGCCGCATGGGCCTGCAGCACGCGGCTGATGTTGGCCTGGATGTCCGGTGGGAACGGCGCGACCTTGCGCCTGGTCATGTCGATGTGCACCGACATGTTCTCGGAGGTGGCGGAGACCCAGCCTTCTTCCGCATGGCGCAGCTCCTCGAAGGTGTGCAGCCGCTTCTCATCGGCGGCGATCAGCCAGACCGCGACCCGGACGGGATCGCCGAGATGAATCTCGCGCAAATAGCGCACGTGGCATTCGGCGGTGAAGGTCGAGCCCTGGCGCTCCTGCATATAGGCCGGCCCGATGCCGAGTTCGGCCCAGATCTGGTCGATCGCGCGGTCGAACATCACGTTGTAATAGGCCATGTTGAGATGGCCGTTATAGTCGATCCATTGCGGCTCGATCTGCATGACCTGTGACAGGAACGGCCCGTTCGCGGCCGGCGTGGGCACTGCATTATCGCTCATCGGCTCTTCCGTTTGCTCCCTTGACCCCTGTGGCGTCCTTTGCCACGGTCCGCCCAACTCGCGGAGGACAAAGTGGCGACGACGATCCCCCATCATGACCTGAAGCGGCCTGCGCCGGAGGCGCTGAAAAGCGCGCTCGACGCGCTCGCGGCCCGCTTCGGCAACAAGCTCATCACCTCGCAGGCCGTGCGCGAGCAGCATGGCCATACCACGACCTGGCTGCCGACGCAGCCGCCGGATGGTGTGGTACTGGCGCAGGAGACTGCCGACATCCAGGACGTCGTTCGCATCTGCGCTGCCCACGGCGTGCCGATCATTCCGTTCGGCACCGGTACCTCGCTGGAGGGCCAGGTCAATGCGCCGGCGGGCGGCATCTGCATCGACATGCGCGACATGAACAAGGTGCTGGAGGTGCATGCCGAGGACCTCGACTGCGTGATCCAGCCCGGCGTCACCCGCAAGGCGCTGAACGAATATCTGCGCGACCAGGGCCTGTTCTTCCCGATCGATCCCGGCGCCGACGCGTCCCTCGGCGGCATGGCCTCGACGCGCGCCTCCGGCACCAACGCGGTGCGCTACGGCACCATCCGCGAGAACGTGCTGGCGCTGAAGGTCGTGCGCGGCGATGGCGAGATCATCAAGACCGGCACCCGCGCCAAGAAATCTGCCGCCGGCTACGACCTGACGCATCTGTTCATCGGCGCCGAGGGCACGCTCGGCATCATCTGCGAGATGACCATCCGCCTGCGCGGCATCCCCGAGACCATCGCGGCGGCGTCATGCTCGTTCGAGACCGTGCGCGGCGCCTGCCAGGCGACGATCCTCGCGATCCAGACCGGCATTCCCGTCGCGCGCATCGAGCTGCTCAACGCAGCGCAAGTGAAGGCGTGCAACGCCTATTCGAAGCTGACGCTGCCGGAGACGCCGCTGCTGCTCCTGGAGTTTCACGGCAGCGAGGCCGACGTCGCCGAACAGTCGAAGAACTTCGCCGAGATCGCGGCCGAATGCGGCGGCGGCGACTTCGCCTGGACCACCAAGCCCGAGGACCGCACCAAGCTGTGGCAGGCGCGGCACGACGCCTACTGGTCCGTCAAGGCGATCCGGCCCGGCGTCGGCGTGGTCGCGACCGACGTCTGCGTGCCGATCTCGCGTCTCGCCGATTGCGTGACCGAGACCGAGGAGGATCTCGTGCGTCTGCGCCTGACCTCGCCGATCGTCGGCCATGTCGGCGACGGCAATTTCCACTGCTCGCTGATGTGCGACGTCGACGATGCCGACGAGATGGCGCGCGGCGAGGAGTTCATGCATCGCTTGGTCGAGCGCGCCCAGGCCATGGGCGGCACCTGCACCGGCGAGCACGGCATCGGCCAGGGCAAGCAGAAGTACCTCAAGTCGGAACTCGGCCAGGAGGCGCTGGACGCGATGCGCGCGGTGAAGGCCGCGCTCGATCCGCAGAACATCTTCAACCCCGGCAAGATCATCCCGGCGAACTGATCGGTTTTGTTGGTTCCGTGCTGTCGCCGCGCAGCGGTCTCGTCGTGATAGCTCGGCTCGCACACGAGAGATGGCCAAGCCCCAAACAGAAAGCGCCGCCGCGTTTGGCACGCGGCGGCGCTTCTGTCGTCAGATGGATGGATCAGCGGCAGACGCGGCGCGGTCCCCACGGTGTCGGTCGCACCCAGCAGGTGCGCGGGCCGTAGCCGCCATAACCATAATAGGGGCGCGGTGCCGGGCGGCAGCGACCCCAACGGTCGGGGAACCAGCCGGGACCGCAGCCACCGGCGACGCGCTCGACGTTGCTGTCCGGAGCGGCGGGCTGGGCCGGCAGCGTGAAGGCCTGGGCGGCCGATGCACCGACCATGACGGTCGCGGCGAGCAGGGCGGAGGTGAACAGATTGCGCATGCAGTGCGGTCCTCTCGTTGATTTCGAATCAGTCCAGTCGTTAGACGTCGTCGGACGTGGTTTGGTTTCGCAGTTTTTTCGACGTCGCGAAACCTCTCCCCATTACCATAGGGCATCAGCGGCGGAGCAGATCGTGCCGTGCAGGGTTGCCGATGCCGTGACGCATCGCTGCCGCCGCTCACGAGAGCCTATTCACCATCGTCCTTCGCTGACAGTATATTTGCTGCATTGAACATGAATGCAGGCTGAAGTCCTGCCTGCATTGGACCGGAGGCGGCATCATTTGCCGGCCTGCTGCGCCTTCGCGTCCTTCAGCGCCGTCCTGCAGCCGTCCGAGAGCTTGTCGAACTTCTCGATCATGCACTGCTTGATGCGGCCGCCGCCGGGCATGATTCCGGAACAGAGGGTGCGGACCTCGCTGCCGCAGGCCTGGCGCACCGCGCCGGTGTCCTGCGCGTGCGCGCTCGCGATCGAGACAACGGTGAACAGCAATGGGAGCAGCTTGCGCATCGACGATGATCCTTATCCGGTGCCGCGGCCGACGGGCCTGGCGTCATGAAGGTTCGCCTTGTCGTCGCCGAAGTTTGCCGGGATATGTCGCGCAAGGCAGCGCTCCGTAACGATTTGTATCACGCGTCCGCATGCGAAGAGCCACGTGAAGCCGCGGCCGCGGGCGGCAGCCCCCGGCAGGCTCACGCGCGCGTCTTCAGTCGATCGCCCTGCAGCTTTTGCAGTGCGAGATCGACGCTGTGGAACACGCGGTCCCGCGGCAGCAGGTCGTAGAGGCCGAAGCGTTCGAAGGCCTGCTGCGCCCGCAGCGATTCCAGCCGCGCCACGGCGAAGATCGTCCCGGTGTCGTTGCAGGTGCGGATGACGTCGCGCAGCGCCTGCGCGGCGGTGAAGTCGACCTCGACGATCGCGCTCGCCTCGAACACGACGAGCCGGGGCTTGCGGCTCCGCAGCATGTGCTCGAGGTCGGCGCGGAACGTCGCGGCGTTGAGGAAGCTGAGCGGCGCCTGGAAGCCGACCACGGCGACGTCGGACAGTTTTTCGCCCTTGATCTGCGGATGCGCCGGCCACCAGATGGTCGTGTCCGGCACGCGCTCGAAGGCGATGAGATGGGCCCGTGTCGTGCTCCAGATGCCGTGCAGCAGGGAGAGCGAAATGCCGAGCGCCACGCCCTGCTCGATCGGCAGAGCGACGATCGCCGCCGCCGTCGCCAGGATCAGCAGGAACTCGCCCTTGGACTGCCGATAGACGCTGGCGATCTGCCCCGCGCGGATGATGCGCGTCGCGACGAACAGCAGCACGCCGCCGAGCGCGGCCTCCGGCACGTGCGCCAGCAGCCGGCCGCCGAACAGCAGGAGCAGCAGCACGATCACCGCCGCGAGCAGGCCTGAGAGTTGCGAGCGGCCGCCGGTCTCGACCACGATGCCGGTGCGCGGCGGGCTCGCATTGACCGGGAATGCGCCGAACAGTCCGGCCAGCACGCTGCCGGCGCCGGCGCCGAGAAAGTCGCGATCGACATCGGCCGGACGATCGGGATCGGACGGGAACGAGCGCGTCGTGGCCGAGGTCTGCATCATCACGATGACGGCGATCAGGAACGCGAGCGGCACCAGCTTCGCCCACTGCTCCGGCCCGATCAGCGGCACCGACGGCATCGGAACGGCGCCGGAAATGCTGCCGATCACCGGCACGCCCCGCGTCTCCAATCCGGCCGCGAGCACGAACAGGGTCGCGGCGCCGAGCGCAATCAGCGCACCGGGAATGCGGGCGCTGATCTTCTCGCAGATCATGACGGTCGCGAGCACGCCGACGCCGATGACGAGCGTGTTGCCATTGGTTCTGCCGAGCTCTCCCGCCAGGGCCACGATCCGCGCCAGCGTCGGCCCGCTCGGTGCGGGCAGACCGAGCACGCCGGGCAATTGCGAGACGATGATGTGTACGGCGATGCCGGCCAGGAAGCCGACCGTGACCGGCACCGACAGCAAATTGGCGATGCCGCCCAGCTTGAAGCCGCCGGCCAGCACCAGCATCACCCCGACCAAGAGCGCCAGCGCCGCAGCCATGTTGCCATACTCCGGCGTGCCGCTGGCGGCGAACAGCGCCAGCCCGCCGGCAAAGATCGGCGTGATGGTGGAATCGGCGCCGCACGACAGGAAACGGTTGGCGCCGAACAGCGCGAAGCCGAGGGAGCCCGCGATGAAGGCGAAGAACCCGGTCTCCGGCGTGAAGCCGCCGAGCTTTGACGTGGCCATCTGCTCGGGAATGGCGATGGCGGCGAGTGTCAGCCCGGCGGCGAGATCGGCTGGCAGGGCGCTCAGCCGCAAGTCCTGCAGCGAGCGAAACATCGGCCAGTGATGGTCATGGTCGTCGCGTGGTTCATCTGTCATGCCGAT
This sequence comes from Bradyrhizobium oligotrophicum, assembly GCF_051168495.1. GTDB lineage: Bacteria > Pseudomonadota > Alphaproteobacteria > Rhizobiales > Xanthobacteraceae > Bradyrhizobium > Bradyrhizobium oligotrophicum_A. Next base: position 36,730 of record NZ_JBNPVB010000028.1, read on the forward strand.
GTCTCCGGGTCCACGACATGCGCCGGGTCGTCTGCTCACGCAAGGTCGCGATCCCAGGGTGGCTCCGGCGCAAAGGCGTCGCCAAGAAAATCGATGAAGGCGCGCACCTTGGCCGACGGCCTGCGGTCCGGCAGGTAGACGGCATGAACCGCCAGCAGGTCCGACGGCGGAACGTCGAGCGTCACCGGCACCAGCCGTCCGGCGCGGACCTCGTCGCCGACGATGAAGGTCGGCTGGTAGATCATCCCTTGTCCGGCCAACGCCGCGGCGAGCAGCGCATCGCCATTGTTGGCGCGCAGGTTGCCGCTCACGGTCACGTCGACCGCCGCCTTGCCGCCCATCCGCCAGCGCGATGGTCCCGCGGCCGCGAGCGTGTAGCCGAGACAGTTATGGCCGGCGAGATCGGCCGTGCTGCGCGGCGTGCCCTTGGCGGCGAGATAGGACGGCGCGGCGCAAATCATCATCCGGCACGGCGCCAGCCGCCGCGCCACCAAGGTCGAGTCCTTGAGCGTGCCGATTCGGATCGCCAGATCCCAGCCTTCCTCGATCAGGTCGACCAGCCGGTCGTTGAGGCCGAGTTCGACACTGACCCCGGGATGGAGCGCGGCGAACCGGGCCAGCAGCGGTGCGATCTGGCGGGTGCCGAAGGCGAGCGGAACGTTGAGCCGCAGCAGCCCGCGCGGCTCGACGCGATCGGCCGCGATCGCGCTCTCGGCCGCCTCGAAATCGCCGAGCACGCGCTCGGCGATTTCGAGGTAGCGGCGGCCGGCCTCGGTGATCGTCAGCCGGCGCGTGGTCCGATGGAAGAGCCGGGTGCCGAGCCGCGTCTCGAGCGCTGCCAGATGTTTCGTGACCATGGTCGGCGACATGCCGAGCGCACGTGCGGCCGCCGACAGGCTGCCAGAACTGGCGATCCGCGACATCACTTCCAGTCCAGTCAGACGGTCCAGCATTCAGCCTCACTCGCGGGGTGTGAGGTATCTCGCTAGCAGACTCGCGAGAGACAGGAAATCGTCACTCTGACGGACCTGAGGGCAGGCGCGGGCTCCGTCATAAAGATGGTCGAATCAATCACGCCGCCTTCGGGTCATCGCACTGCGTGTGAAAAGATGTCGCAACAAATTCGGGTTCTCGCCGGTATCAGTTGCCGCGTCACAGTGCGGTCCCGAACAATGCCGCATTTGATCACGTCCTCACCCAAAGCGGGTCAACTTGGTGCCCGACTTCGTTTTCAGTTTCCGCCCGCTCGAGCGCCTCTGGGGGACGTGCTCGCTTCCAGATGTACTGAGTTTGTGAGGATGAGTTGATGAAAGCAGTATACAATCTCGTTGTTGCCGCCTGTGGGGTCCTGCTTGCCGGCACGGCCGCGCAGGCAGGAGATTTCAGGGGCCAGCGGCCCGTAGCAGTCTACGATGCACCGTACTACAATTGGACCGGCTTCTACGCAGGCGCGTTTGCCGGTGGTGCGCACGGGCTGTGGACCGTCGACTTCTATCGCAACAACAATCACGGTCATGCCGAGGAGGGCGCTGATGGCGTGGCCTTCGGCCTCTATGGCGGCTACAACTATCAGTTCGCCAATCGCTTCGTGGTCGGCGCCGAGGTCGATCTCGGCAAGTCGACCGCGTCGCAGAGCAACGACATCTTCGACAACGATTCGTCCTACGCCAAGTACGGCATGTTCGGCTCGGTGCGCGCGCGCGTCGGCTATGCGTTCGACCGCCTGCTGGTCTTCGGCACGCTCGGTGTCGGTATTGCCAACTTGACCAACAATATCCAGAAGGGCCGCAATGCCGGCGAGCAGGTGGTCTGGGAGGATCAAGTGAAGGCCGGCCTCACGACCGGTGTCGGTGTGGAATACGCCTTCACCAACAATTGGGTCGGACGTGGTGAATATGTCTACACCGATTACGGCAACGTGACGCTGTTCAATCGCGACGGCAACCGTGCCGACTTCAAGAACGAACTCCACCTGCTCCGCGTTGGCGCGAGCTACCGGTTCTGATGAGCAGCGCCGGCATGTGTCACCGGGTTTCCGGAAGCATGCCGGCGTCTTGCATCGGCGGACGCACGTGCGCGGCATTCGCGTTGCGCAGGTGCACGGGCGGGTACGTCGATTCCGAACCACAATTTCACCCTATGGGTGTGAGCTATCTTTCCTGGTGGCCGGATTATCGTCTCCCAGGGAATGATCTATGTCTCGGCGCTATCCATTGGGAGCCCGAGATGATCGATTCGCGCACTGCACCCTACGCCGCCCTGCTGCTTCGCCTCACCCTCGGCGGCCTATTCCTGGCCCATGCCGGCCTCAAGCTGTTCGTGTTCAGCCCGGCCGGCACCGCAAAGTTCTTCGGCAGCATCGGCCTGCCGCCCGAACTCGCCTATCTCGTCATCACGGCCGAGATCCTCGCCGGCATCGCGCTGATCCTCGGCATCTACACCCGCTGGGTCGCGCTCGCGGCAGTGCCGATCCTGCTCGGCGCCATCTTCACCGTGCATGGCTCCGCCGGCTTCTTCTTCAGCAATCCGAAGGGCGGCTGGGAGTATCCGGCGTTCTGGGCGGTGACCCTGGTGATCCAGGCCCTGCTCGGCGACGGCGCCTACGCCCTCGGCGGCCTCCGCACCAGCCTTGCCGGCGCCCAGCTCCGCAGCGCGCATTGACGTCCTTGTGAGCTGGGCCGACTGTCGCCACACCCTCAGTGTCATCCCCGCGAACGCGGGGATCCATAACCACAGGCAGGACTGAGTTGAGCACGTGGTCGACGCTCGGCCTGCCTCAAACCTCGATCACGCGGTATGGGTCCCGGCTCAAGGCCGGGACGACAGTTGTGGTTGGCGCGCGACCTGAGATACCAATCGAACGAGGAGAGATGACATGACCCTGCCCAGCATCTTCCTGTCGCACGGCTCGCCGATGCTGCCGCTCACGGCCTCGGCGGCGCATGACTTCCTCGTCGGTCTCGGCCACAGCCTGCCGCGGCCGAAGGCCATCCTCGTGATCTCGGCGCATTGGGAGACCGACATTCCCGCCGTGAATGCGGTCGCTGCCAACGAGACGATCTACGACTTCTTCGGCTTTCCGCGCGAGCTCTATCAGCTCCGCTATCCCGCACCGGGCGCGCCCGATCTCGCGCTGGCCGTGGCCGCGCGGCTGCAGGCGGCGGGCCTTCCCGTCGGCGTCGACCGCGAGCGCGGCCTGGATCACGGCGCCTGGGTGCCGCTGCTGCTGATGTATCCGCAAGCCGACATTCCCGTGCTGCAGCTCTCGATCCAGACCGAGCAGGGACCCGCGCATCACCTCGCGCTCGGCCGCGCGATGGCGCCGTTGCGCGACGAGGGCGTGCTGATCATCGGCAGCGGCAGCTTCACGCATAATCTCGGCGAGTTCCGCAAGCGGAGGCTCGACATCGACGATCCCGCGCCGTCCTGGGTGGTCGACTTCGCCGACTGGGTGCATAGGGCCGCGATCGAAGGCCGCGTCGACGATCTCGTCGATTACCGCCGTCTCGCCCCGCATGCCCGCGACAACCATCCGACCGACGAGCACTTCCTGCCGCTGTTCGCAGCGCTCGGCGCCGCCGGCGAGGGCGCCCGCGTCGAGCGTCTGCACAACAGCGCCAATTATGGCGTGCTTCGCATGGACGTGTACGCGTTCCATGGCGCCGATGCGGCGAAGGCTGCGGCGTGAAGCCGATGAACTAATCCGTTCGGCGGCGGTGATCTAGCTCCGTTGCTTCCTTGAGCAATCGGATCTGACTGATTGGTCTTTAGCCTCTCCGTTCACTCCGTCATGGCCGGGCCTGTCCCGGCCATCCACGCAGCCCGGCATTCTCGGAAGGACGTGGATGCCCGGGACAAGCCCGGGCATGACGAGCAACTCATCAGCAGGCGTGGGCGTCGCTGTCGCCCGTCCTCACCATATGCGATGGGTTTGTTGTTAGCCCGTCGGGTTACTATGTCGCAGCTGATTTCGCTTGTGTCGTCGGGCAAATCACCGCGATCTTCTCCCGCATCCCGTCTCACTTCGGAGGGGCGTTGCGCGCGATCGTCACGACACGCGAGGCGGGGAGCGGTGGCCGCGAGGGGTCGCAGCATGTCCTTCGGATGTGCGGACGAACGATGCTCTCGTGGACGTGAAGTTGCAGGGTTCTGATACCTCGACGCTGGTATCACCGCGCAGCGCGTGAAACGCGTTGTCGCGCATGGCGGCCAACAAGCCGAGCGCCAGGAAGCCTGCATATAAGCGTGAAGACCATCGCGCAGGGAGGGCCGGGCGATCTCGGCTGAACCTGTGGTACCTGCCGCCTGCATTTTTTTGAGCAGGCGGGCCACGGGCGCGGCCAGCGCCCGGCCTTCCCTGCGCCCTTCTGTTTGATGAGGGCGAATGATGAGCACAGCTCGGACGCCAATGGCGCCGCGAGGAGCGTGCAGTCATGATCGACAAGGCGCGCCACGCATTCGGTGTCGTCCCGGCCTTGAGCCGGGACCCATAACCACCGGCGGTCGTGGGACGCGCAACTGGCAGCTACGTTCCTCGCGAAATCACGCGGTATGGGTCCCGGCTTTCGCCGGGACGACGCCGGAGAGAGCATGCGGTGCACCGCACACATGACCTCGGAGGTAACTGACATCACCGTGTCCTGCGCAGAAACTGCTTGACCCGTTCGCGCGCAGATGATGCGAAGGATGCACCGGGGAGTGAGAACAACAATGCGCCTGCCGTTCTATTATGGCTGGATCATCGTCGCCGTGACCTTCGTGACGATGGCGATCGGCGTCAATGCGCGCACCGCGTTCTCGCTTTTCTATCCGCCGATCATCGCCGAATTCGGCTGGGACCGCGGCGTCACCGCCGGCGCCTTCTCGTTCGGCTTCGTCGTCTCCGGCATCGTCAGTCCGCTGATCGGACGGCTGATGGACCGCAGCGGCCCGCGGGCGGTGATGGAGATCGGCGTCGCGCTGATGGCCGGCGGCCTGCTGCTGGCGCCGCAGACGACGCAGCCCTGGCACCTCTACGTCACGATCGGCGTGATGGTCGGCGCCGGCAGCGTCTGTCTCGGCTATTCCGGGCAGTCGCTGTTCCTGCCGAACTGGTTCATCCGCCGCCGCGGCCTTGCCATCGGCATCGCGTTCGCCGGCGTCGGCATCGGCTCGATGACGCTGCTGCCCTGGGTGCAGCACATGATCGCGCAGACCAACTGGCGCACCGCCTGTACCGCCATGGGCATCGTCGTGCTGGTCGTGCTCGCGCCGATCAATCTGCTGCTGCGCAGGAAGCCCGAGGACCTCGGTCTACGGCCCGATGGTGACGCCGCGCCGCTCGCGACGGCAGCCAAGCCCGTTTCCAACGTCGTCGATGCCGCCTGGGCCGGCATCGACTGGACACTGGCGCGCGCGCTGCGCACGAGCCGGTTCTGGTGGCTCGCGCTCGGCTATTTCTTCGGCCTCTATGTCTGGTACGCAGTGCAGGTGCACCAGACCAAGTACCTGCTCGAGATCGGCTTCAGCTCCAACGTCGCGGTGTGGGCGCTCGGCGCCGTCAGCCTGCTCGGCATTCCCGGACAGATCGCGCTCGGCCATCTGTCGGACCGGCTCGGCCGCGAGGCGGTGTGGGGCCTCGGTTGCCTCGGCTTCGCGATCTGCTTCGCGGCGCTGATCGCGCTGAAGGCCACACCGTCGCTGCTGCTGATCTATGTGATGGTCGCGACGCAAGGCGCGCTCGGCTACGGCATCACCTCGGTGATGGGCGCGGTGGTGCTCGAAATCTTCCAGGGCGCGCAGTTCGGCAGCATCTTCGGAACGCTGATGATGATCGGGCTGTGCGGCGGTGCCGCGGGCCCATGGGTGACCGGCGTGCTGTATGATTACACCCTGAGCTACACGCCCGGCTTCCTCATCGCCTTCGCCGGCGCTTTCATCTCGGCCGCCGCGATCTGGATCGCCGCGCCGCGGCGGGTCCGCGTCGTGGCCGGCCAGTTGCACAGATTGAAGACGGCCGCTGCGGCATGATGTGTAATCCGGCCGGCTTGCCAGAGGGCCGCGGACGTGACTGAATTGGCGGATAACGGGAGAGGAACCCCATGAACGAGCATGTCCAGGCCGCCAAGGCCGCGCCGCTGTTCAATCCGCTGTCGCCGGAGTTCATCCGCGATCCCTATCCCTTCTATCGGAAGTTGCGCGACGACGATCCGATGCACGTCACGCCGTTCGGCTCGTTCCTCGCCAGCCGCCATGCGGAATCCAGCCTCGTGCTGCGCGACAAGCGGTTCGGCAAGGATTTCGTCGACCGCTCGATCCGCCGCTACGGGCCGGACATCATGAAGGAGCCGGTGTTCCAGAGCATGAGCCGTTGGATGCTGCAGCAGGATCCGCCGGATCACACGCGGCTGCGCGGCCTGGTCGTGAAGGCGTTCACGGCGCGGCGGGTCGAGGACATGCGGCCGCGTATTCAGGAGATCGTCGACCGTACGCTCGACGAGGTGATCCCCCGTGGCCGCATGGACCTGATCGAGGATTTTGCGTTCAAGCTGCCCGTCACCGTGATCTGCGACATGCTCGGCATTCCCGAGGAGCATCGCGAGGCGTTCTACAAGAGCTCGCGCGAGGGCGGCCGGCTGCTCGAGCCGGTGCCGCTGTCCAAGGCCGAGATCGCCGAGGGCAATGCCGGCAATGCGGTGTCCAGGGCCTATTTCCAGCATCTGTTCGAGCTGCGCCGCAAACATCCCGGCGACGACCTGACGACGCAGTTGCTGCAGGCGGAAGAGGACGGCGCCAAGCTCAGCCATGACGAGCTCACCGCCAACATCATCCTGCTGTTCGGAGCGGGGCACGAGACCACCGTCAACCTGATCGGCAACGGCCTCTTGGCGCTGCACCGCAATCCGGACCAGCTTGCGCTGTTGAAAGCGCGGCCCGAGCTGATCACCAATGCGATCGAGGAGTTCCTGCGCTACGATTCCTCCGTCCAGCTGACGGGCAGGGTCGCGCTCGAGGACATCGAGGATCTCGGCGGCCGCCGGATTCCAAAGGGCGAGACCGTGCTGTGCCTGCTGGGCTCGGCCAACCGCGATCCGGCGGTCTATCCCGACGATCCGGAAAAGCTCGATATCACCAGGCCGAACGTGAAGCCGCTGTCGTTCGGCGGCGGCATCCACCATTGCCTGGGCGCGCAGCTCGCCCGGATCGAGGCCGAAATCGCGATCGGAACCCTGCTGCGGCGCCTGCCGGAATTGAAGCTGGATGATGCGGACAACCCGGAATGGCGGCCGACCTTCGTGCTGCGCGGCCTCAAGCGGCTGCCGGCCAGTTGGTAACCATCTTCGTTAACGGAGTTGTGCAACGCCCTCGGAAAGACCGACAGCGCTGTGACTTCGCCATACTTAATCCTATATGATGCAGCGCTCCGGTATCGATGCCCGTGGGGCTGTAGCCGCATTGGTGGACAGGTTGGGACGCCGGAGCGTTGTCCTTTGAGGGAGACCCCGTGCAGACGACCCTGCTCGGCTTGGCGATTGCCTTCATCCTTGCGCTCCTAGCTGCGCTGATCGGCCCGTACTTCGTCGACTGGAACCAGTTCCGGCCGCAGTTCGAGGCCGAGGCGAGCAAGGTCATCGGCGTGCCCGTGCGGGTCGCCGGTGCGCTGGACGCACGGCTGTTGCCGACGCCGACCCTGCGGCTGCGCCAGGTCGCGTTCGGCGGCGCCAACCATCTCGGCAAGCTGCGCGCCGACCGGCTCGACGTCGAGTTCAGCCTGGGCGACCTGATGCGCGGGGAGTGGAAGGCCAACGAGCTCACCATCGGCGGCATGGCCGCCGATCTCGGGCTCGACGCCAAGGGCCAGGTCGACCTGCCGGCCGCCTCCGGCCGGTTCAATCTCGCCGCCCTGTCGATCGACCGCTTCAACCTGACCGGCCGTGTGGCGCTGCATGACGCCGCCAGCCGGTCGACGCTCGAACTGACCGACATCGTGTTCTCCGGCGACGTCCGTTCGCTGGCCGGATCGCTGCGCGGCGACGGCGCGGTCTCGATCCGCGGCGGCCGCTATCCGTTCCGGCTGTCGTCGAGCCAGGACAAGGATTCCAACGGTCTGCGCGTTCACCTCAACATCGATCCGGGCGAGCGTCCGGTCGTGGCCGATGTCGAAGGCCTGATCAGCTTCCCCAACCGTTCGCCGCGCTTCGAGGGCGCGCTGACGCTGTCGTCGCCGCCGAACGAGCAGGGCGCCGACAAGGCCAGGCCCGCCAAGGACCAGGCCGCCAAGGAGCCTGTTGCGAAGCAGGCGCCGGCGCAGCAGGCCAGGAATGGTGCGCCGACTCAGGCCGCCGCCACGCCGTGGCGGATCGCCACCAAGATCGTTGGCGACCAGGCCTCCGCCAAGCTCGACCAGATCGAGGTGACGTTCGGCCAGGAGGATCGCGCGCTGAAATTTGCCGGCGGCGGCGACATCCGCTTCGGCGCCGCGCCAACCTTGAAAGCGTCGCTGTCGGCGCGCCAGCTCGATGCCGACAAGCTCCTGGCTGGTGGCGACGAGGTGAAGGATCGGCGGTCGATCGCGCCGGCGCTGGTGCTTCCGGCGTTGCGCAACTGGATCGCACAACTGCCGACCCTGCCGATGCCGGCCAACGTCCAGTTCTCGACCGAGCAGATCATGCTCTCCGGCCGCCCGGTGCAGAACTTCACCGCGGATCTTCACAATGAGCCGACGGCGTGGAGCCTGGAGAAGGTCGATCTGCGCGCGCCGGGCTCGACCCGCCTGACCTTCCGCACCATCGGCATCTCGACCTCGGTGACGTCAGGCTTCACCGGCGCGCTCGATCTCGACTCGTCCGAGCCGGATTCTCTGGTGGCCTGGCTGCAGGGCCGCAGCGACACCAGCTATCGCACCCAGCGCCCGCTGCGGCTGCGCGGCGACCTCAACGTGGCGCCGGAGCGGGTCGCGATCGACAGCCTCAAGGCCGACATCGATGGCGGCTCCGTCGACGGACGCGTCGCGCTCATCAATCGGCCGGGCGGCGCCGGCTCGCGGTTCGAAGCTGTCCTGAAGGGCGACCGGCTCGATCTCGACGCCGCCATGGCGGTGACGCGCTCGCTGGTCGGTGTCACCGGCGAGTGGCCGGCCGAGGCGAGCGTGTCGCTGGACGTCGGCCGCGCCAAGCTCAGCGGCCAGGAGCTGCGCCCGCTCACCGCGCGGTTTTCCTATGATCCGAAGACCGTCGCGATCGAGCAGCTCAAGTTCGGCCAGAGCGGCGGCGTGACCAGCGAGGGCTCCGGCCGCTTCGACCGCGCGGACGCGACGGGGCGGCTCTCCATGACGTCGATGGCCGGCTCGCTGAAGGAGATCACGGCGCTGCTGCAGCCCTTCGCGCCGCAGATCGCAGCGCGCTTCGATGGACTGGGCACGCCTGCCGGCGCGGCCCGGCTGAAGCTCACGGTCGATCTCGTCAAGGATCCGGGCAATGCCGACCGCAGCCAGGCCAAGGCCGTGCTCGATCTCGATGCGCCGCAGCTGAAGGGCTCGGCGACGCTGACGGCGAAACCGTCGGCGGCCGCGCTGCGCAGCTTCGAGGTCGACGCGATCGATCGGACGGAGCTGGGGGTCGAGAGCCGGTTGTCCTCGGAGCAGGGCAGTGCCGTTCTGGCGCTGCTCGGGCTCGATCGTGTCGTGGCCGTCGGCAATGGGCCGGCCGAGTTTCAGTCGAGCGTCACCGGCAGCTGGCGGGCACCGCTGCGGGTGAATGCCAAACTCTCCGGCATCGGCCTCGACGGCGATGCCCAGGGCACCGTCGAGCCCTGGGGCGATGCCGCCAAGGCGAACGTCAATCTGCGCCTGCGCGTCGCCAATCTGGCGCCGCTGGCCGGATTGAAGCCGCAGGATCCGGCCATCCAGAACATCCGCCTGTTCGGCCGGCTCGGACTGTCCGGCAGCAGGGTGACGCTCGACGACATCGACAGCACGGTCGGCGGCTCGCGGCTGCGCGGCCGGCTTGCCGCGAACCTGGACGACGACAAGCAGATCGATGGCGAGCTCGGGCTGGACGCGATCAATGTGCCGCAGGTGTTTTCGGTGCTGGTCGGCGCCGCGGGGCGTGAGCAGGCCGAGCCGCTGGGCGCCGGTCTGTTGAAGGGCTGGCGCGGCCTCGTCTCGTTCCAGGCGCTCAGCGGCGCCGTCATCAACGGCACGGAGCTGCGCCCCCTGGGCGGCGCCATCAAGAGCGACGGCCAGTCGCTGACGATCGAGAATCTGAAGGGCAAACTCGGCGGCGGCGACGTGACCGCCACCGTCGAAGCGCGGCCCAACGCCAACGGGCTCGTCCTGAACGGACGCGTGGAACTCGCCGGTATCGACGGCAATGCGCTGCGCTACCGCAATCTGAAGATGCCGGCGGCCAAGGTCTCGGCGCAGATGACGCTGGCTGCCGAAGGCCGCAGCGTGCAAGGACTGGTCAACGCGCTCTCGGGCAACGGTACCGTGACGCTCGACAATGCATCGATCGCCAACCTCGACCCGCGTGCGTTCGAGGTGGCGTTGCGCGCCGCCGATGCGGGGCAGGTGGGCGATGACGGCAAGCTGCGGCAGGTGGTCGAGCCGGCGCTCGCGTCGGGGACCTTGTCGGTTGCGTCCGCGCAGGTCCCCTTCATCATCCGTGATGGCCGCGTGCGCGTCGGCGCCACTCCGCTCGAAGCCCAGGGGGCGCGCGCGATCGTCTCCGGCGGCTTCGACATTCCCGCGGATCAGGCCGACATCCGCGCCAGCCTGAGTTCGAATACGGTCGGCAACGCCAACAGCCGCCCCGAGGTGCAGCTGTTCGTGATGGGCACGCCCGACACGCTGACGCGGGTGGTCGACGTGACGTCGCTGTCGTCCTGGCTCGCGGTCCGGGCGATCGACCGCGAGACCCGCCGTCTCGATGCGATCGCGCGCGGCGAGGCGCCGCCGACCTATCCGTCGTCGACGGCGTCGCTGCCGGGCGGGCCCGATGCCAATGTGGTTGCGCCGGAAGTGCCGTTGCCGGGACGCGACCCGCGACGCGATCCGCGCACCAAGCTCGGCGGTCCGCGCGCGGCCGTTCCGCCGCTGTCGGCGCCGTTGTCGGCGCCCGCCGCGACTGCGCCGGCTTCGGCTCCGCCGGTGGCGGCGAGCCAGTCGCAACTCGCCCCGCTGCCGCCGCCGGTCGAGATCAGGCCCGCGCCCGGCGCCGCGCAGCCGCGCCCCCGGCCCGTGCCGCGCCCGCCGGTCGTGCTGACGCCGCCGGGCAGCCCGTGATCAGGGGGCGCGTCGGGGAGGGGCCGCGCCGATGATGACGTTGCGCCAGGTCGAGGTCATCCGCGCGGTCATGGTGACCGGCACCATCAACGGCGCCGCGCGGCTGTTGAAGGTTTCGGCGCCGGGCGTCAGCCGTCTCGTGAAATACACCGAGCGCTCGCTCGGCATCCGCTTCTTCCAGCGCCAGAACGGCCGCTACTTCCCGACCCCCGAGGCGCAGAGCATCTTCGAGCAGATCAACAGCGTCTACGAGAAGGTCGACGATCTCAGCTACATCATCTCCAGCATCGGCCGCGGCGCGCTGTCCGAGTTGCGCATCGGCTCGGTGCCCAGCATTTCCCAGGTGATGGTGCCGCGCGCGATCGAGCGCGTCCGCCGCCGCTATCCCGATCTCGGCATCGACATCAACATCCTCAAGATCGAGGAGGCGATCGACTATCTGATGCTGGGCAAGGGCGAGTGCGTGGCGATGAGCTACCGGCTCGATCATTCCGGCCTCGAATTCCTGCCGCTGGCCTCGGGCGAGCTGTTCTGCATCGTGCCCGACGGCCATGAGCTTGCCGGCCGCAAGCAGGTGTCCGCCGCCGAGATGACGCGCTATCCGCTGATCGGTATCGATCCCAACGATCCCTACGGCCGGATCATGGCGGAGATCTTCGCGCGCAACAAACTCAGCTACAACATCTCGATCAAGGCGCGCTTCGGCACGACTGTGTGCGCGCTGGTGAAGGCTGGGCTCGGCATCGCCGTGATCGACCAGTTCACGGTCGCGCATGGCGGCTATCCCGGCATCGAGCTGCTAAAGATCGCGGAGCCGACGCGGTTCGACACCTATGTCGCGGTCAAGCGGGGCACGCCGCTGTCGCTCTATGCCGAGCATTTCATCGACGGCCTGCGCGCCGAGATGCGCGCGCTCGAGCCGGGGCGCCGCCAGGCGGCAAAGTCCGCGAAAGCCGCGATCGGCAAAAAATAACATGATGTTAGGTTTGGCGGATAATTGGGTAATTGTGTTAGTCGCGGGACGCGCTATCGTCCGCGGCGAGATTCAGCGCTCGTGCGGCGATCGCGCGAGGCAGCAGCAGAGATTGCAACGAACGTGGCCGATCTTTCCGCACTCAAAGCCCGCAAATTCCTGACCGGCTTGATCGGTGCGCCGATCGCGCATTCGGCGTCTCCCGCAATGCACGAGCATGCCGCAGCGGCCCTCGGCGTGCGCTGCCACTACCAGCTGATCGAGGTCGCCGGCGCTGACCGCGCAGGCCTCAAGATGCTGCTGGAAGGCGTGCGTCAGATGGGCTTTGCCGGCGTCAACGTGACCTACCCCTACAAGGAAGCCGTCGTCGAACTGCTCGACGAATTGGCGCCGAAGGCGGCGGCGATGGGGGCCGTCAATACCGTCGTCGTCCGCGACGGCCGGCTGATCGGCCACAACACCGATACCACCGGCTTCGAGCGCGCGGTGGCGTCGCTGGTCAGCCAGACCCATCGCGGCACCGTGGCGCTGATCGGCGCCGGCGGGGTCGGCAAGGCGATTGCCTTCGCACTTGCGAACCTCGACGTCGCGGGCTTGCGCATCTACGACACCGAGCGCGCGCGGGCCGAGAAGCTGGCGAGCCTGCTGCCGGCCGGCAAGGCGGCCGCGGTCGTTGTCGACAGCGTCGACGAGGCGCTGCGGGATGCGGTGGGCGTCGTCAACGGCACGCCGATCGGCATGCTGCCGAACCGCAACACGCCGGTGCCCGATCACTTGCTGCGCGCCGATCTCTGGGTCGCCGACGCCGTCTATTCGCCGCTGTGGACGCCGCTCCTGAAAGCCGCCAAGGCCAAGGGGGCGCAAGTGCTGCTCGGGCGTGAGCTCGCGATCCATCAGGCAGCCGACGCGTTCGAACTGTTCACCGGCCTCGCGCCGTCGACGGAGGCCATGGGTGCGGCCTTCGACAACCACATGGCGGACAGATATCCGGCGGTTGACGCCGCCTGAGCAACCGGCCAATCCGCGCCGGACCAAGTCGTTCAAGCAAGAAACGCAAACAAGCGTTAGAACCAGAGGAGGAAACAACGTGAGATCGATCATCCTGGCTGGCCTGTGCTCGGCCGTGCTGCTGTCCGGAGCCGCCTACGCGCAGTCCGGCGCCCCGATCAAGATCGCCAACGTCGCCGAGTTGTCCGGCGGTGGCGCCACCGTCGGCAACAATTGGAAGAACGGCATCGACCTCGCCGTCGAGGAGATCAACGCCAAGGGCGGCATCCTCGGACGCAAGATCGAGGTCAGCCACGCCGACTCGCAGTCGAACCCCGGCGTTGCGCGGGCCCAGGTGCAGAAGGCGCTCGACGCCGAGCCCTATGTGCTGCTGGGGCCCGGCTATTCCGGCTCGGTGAAGGTGACGGCGCCGCTCGCGGCCGAAGCCGGCATCACCCAGATCATGGGCGGCGAGGCGGCCGAACTGACTCAGGGCGGCAACAAGTTCCTGTTCCGCACCTCGTTCGGCCAGCAGTCGTCGATGCCGAAGGTCGCGAAGTACATCAACGACGAGATCAAGGCAAAATCGGTGGCCGTGGTCTGGGTCAACAACGACTTCGGCCGCGGCGGACGTGACGTCATCACCAAGGAATTCAACCGCCTCGGCATCAAGGTTGCGGCCGACCTGTCGACCGAAGCCGGCCAGGCCGACTTCGCCGCCGACGTCAGCAAGATCAAGGCGGCGGCTCCGGACGCGGTCTTCATCTACGTCAACGAGGAGGAGAGCGCGCGCATCCTCAAGGAGATCAAGCGCCAGGGCGTGACTGCGCCGCTGATCGGCGAGACCACGCTGGTCGGTCAGAAGGTGATCGAGCTCGCCGGTGATGCCGCTAACGGCGCCCGTGGCCATGTCGGCCTGACCACGGATGCGCCGGTCGAGGCGATCAAGGCGTTCCGCGACCGCTTCGTGAAGAAGTACAACTACGTGCCCGACCACAACGGCCTGAAGGGCTATCTTGCGATCTACATGGTCAAGGCCACGACCGAGAAGATGGGCAAGGTCGACTCCAAGGCGTTCGCCGACACCCTGCACGGTCTGACCATCAAGACCTCGGCCGAGCCGAACATCCTGATGGATGTGACCTTCGATCAGAACGGCGATATCGATCGCCAGGGCTTCCTGGTCGAAGTCGTCGAAGGCAAGCAGGTCGTGAAGCAGGTGCTGCCGAAGCTCAACTAAGGACACGGTCGATCGGCGGCGCTGGTCGGGATGCCTGCCGCCGTCACCCAAGGATCACGGGGAAACGATGTCCAATCTGCTCGACCTGATCGTGGCGGGACTCGCCACCGGCGCCATCTACGCGCTCGTTGCCGTCGGCTTCACCTTGCTGTGGCAGACCTCGCAGACCATCAACTTCGCCCAGGGCGAGTTCGTGATGCTGCCGGCCTTCCTGATGCTCGCGGTGATGCATCTCGGCGCACCGTTTTGGCTCGCGGTTCTCGTCGGCATCGTCCTGTCGGCGCTGCTGCTTGGTCTCGGCTTCAAGATGCTGCTGGTCGATCCGATGTTGCGGCACGGCGTGCTGCCGCTCGCAATCGCCACCATGGCGCTGGCGATCGGGATCAAGGAGGCGGTGAAGCAGTTCTTCAGCGCCGAGGCCTCGCCGTTTCCGTCGATCGTGCCGGCCGGTGACATCTCGATTCTCGGCCGGGCTATCTCGCTGCAGAGCCTCGGCGTCCTCGCCGTCGCAATCCTGGCCGTCGTCGGCCTGACCACGCTGCTGAACCGCACCTCGGTGGGCCATCAGATGCAGGCCGCGGCGCAGAACCCGACGGTGGCGCGCATCATCGGCGTCCCCGTCGAGCGCATGATCCTGCTGACCTTCCTGATCAACGCCGTGCTGGTGGCGCTGGCCTCGCTGCTGATCACGCCGATCTATCTGGCCAAATTCTCCAGCGGCGAGGTACTCGGACAGGCGGCTTTCATCGCCGCCATCGTCGGCGGCTTCAACCAGGTGCGCGGCGCCATCGCGGGCGGCCTGCTGATCGGCGTCGTCGACAATCTCGCGGCGGCCTATGTCTCCACCCAGTATCGCGCCGCCGTGCCGATGCTGCTGCTGATCCTGATGATCCTGTTCCGGCCGCAGGGCCTGCTCGGACGGGCCGAGGAGCGCACGGTATGAGCAAGCACAGCAGACTGCTCCTCGCCGCGCTGGCCGTCGTCGTCATCGCCGGCCTGATCATCATCCCGATGAACTTCAATCGCTATGGCCTTTACATCCTGAGCCAGTGGGCGGTCATGACCATCGCGGCCATGGGTCTCAACCTCACGCTCGGCTATGCCGGGCAGGTGTCGCTGGCGCAGGGCGCCTTCGTCGGTATCGGCGCCTATGGTGCCGCGATCCTGACCACGCATGGCTGGCCGCTGATCGCAGCGCTGGGCCTCGTCATCGTGGTCTGCTTCATCGTCGGCTGGCTCTTGGGCTATCCGGCGCTGCGCGTGCAGCACCATTATCTCGCCTTCGTCACGCTGGCGTTCTCCACGCTGATGTTCCTGGTGTTCCGCAACGAGAGCTGGCTCACCAACGGCATCTATGGCATCAGCAACATTCCGCGCCCCGAGGTGTTCGGCTTCCCGACCCGCCGGCCGCTGCCGTTCTACTATCTGTGCCTCGGCTCGCTCGGGCTTGTGACACTTGCGATGTGGTGGCTGATCCGTTCGCCCTGGGGCCGCGCCTTCATGGCGCTGCGCGAAAATCCGATCCGGGCGCAGTCGCTCGGCATCGACACCCGACGCTACACGCTGATGGCGTTCGCGATCGGCTCCGTGCTCGGCGGCATTGCCGGCGTGTTGTATGCGCCGCTGACGCAATATGTCGATCCCGTGCCGTTCAGCCTGCAGCTCTCGCTCGACCTTCTGATGATGGTGATCGTCGGCGGCTCCGGCTTCATGCTCGGGCCGTTCCTCGGCGCCATGATCGCGGTGCTGCTGCCGGAATGGCTGCGCTTTGCCGAGGGCTATTACCTGATGCTCTATGCGGCTGCCGTCATCGTGCTGCTGATCTATTCGCCGAGCGGCATCCTCGGCATTCTCGACCGCTACCTCGGCGAGCGGCGAACCAAGGCGGCCTCGGCGCTGCGGGCCGCGGCCCAGTCCAAGCTGGAGGTCGCGCAATGAGCGCAGTTCTCGACGTTCGCGACGTCAAGAAGAGCTTCGGCGGCATCACCGCCGTCGATGGCGTCAGCTTCGACGTGCAGGAGGGCGAGATCCTCGGCCTGATCGGCCCCAATGGCTGCGGCAAGTCGACGCTGTTCAACTGCATCCTTGGCCAGCTGGCGCCGAGCGCAGGCGAGGTCAGGGTCGACGGCAAGCTCGTCACCGGGCAGCGTCCGTCGGACCTGAACCGCCTCGGCGTCAGCCGCACCTTCCAACTGCTGCAGGTGTTCCCAAAGCTGTCGGTGCGCGACAATCTCATTCTCGCCGGCCAGGAGCATCGCGGCAGCATGCTGTCGCGCCTGTTCGGCCCGTCGGATGCAGGCCTCACCACGACGGCCGATCAGATGATCGGCTTCTTCAAGCTGGAGCATCTCGCCAACGAGCCAGCAGGCGGCCTGTCCTACGGCCAGCAGAAGCTGCTCGATGCCGCAATGGCCTTCATGGGCGGCCCGCGGCTGGTGCTGCTCGACGAGCCCGCCGGCGGCGTCAACCCGACCATGCTCGGCGATCTCAAGGAGCGGCTGATCGCGATCAATCGCGAGCGCCGCGCCACCTTCGTCGTGATCGAGCACAACATGGAGTTCGTGATGTCGCTGTGCTCGCGCGTGATGGTGATGGCGGAAGGCAAGGTGCTTGCGATCGGCAAGCCGGACGAGATCAGGGCCAATCCGGCCGTGATCGAAGCCTATCTCGGACATTGAGGGAGCCGGCGATGAGCGATCCCATTCTCGACGTCCAGCACCTCGTCGGCGGCTACGGCAAGATGACGATCCTCAACGGCACGACGTTTTCGGTGCCGAAGGGATCGATCACCACCGTCATCGGTCCGAACGGCGCCGGCAAGTCGACGGTGTTCAAGGCGATCTTCGGCCTGCTCAATCTCCGCGAGGGCAAGGTCATCTTCAAAGGTCGCGACGTCACCGGCTTGAGCCAGCGCGCGCTGCTCGGCGCCGGCATTTGCTACATCCCGCAAGGCCGCAACATCTTCGGCGAGCTGTCGGTGCGTCACAACATCGAGCTCGGCGGCGTCGCGGCTGCCCGCGACTTTGATCTCACAGCCCGCGTCGAGGCGGCGCTCGACGTGTTTCCGGTGCTGCGCAAGAAGGCGGACCGGCAGGCCTCGACCTTGTCGGGCGGCGAGCAGAAGCAGCTCGAGATCGCGCGCGGCCTGCTGCTCGAGCCGCAGCTGGTGCTGATCGACGAGCCGTCGATCGGGCTGTCGCCGCTGATGGTGCAGCAGACCTTCGACATGTTGAAGCAGCTGCGCGATCGTGGCGTCTCGGTGCTCTTGATCGAGCAGAACGCGCGCTCGGCGCTGGAGATCTCCGACTACGGCATCGTGCTGGAGCTCGGGCGCACCCGCATCATTGACAAGGCCGATCGCGTGCTCGCCGATCCGCGCATCGGCCAGCTGTTCCTGGGCGGCGCGATGGAGGAGACAGCGGCATGAACAAGCGCTCGATCGCAACGGTCTCCATCTCAGGCGCCCTCGACGAGAAGCTCAAGGCGATTGCCGCCGCGGGCTTCGAGACCGTCGAGATCTTCGAGAACGATCTGGTCGCGTTCGGCGCGCGACCCCGTGAGATCGGGCAGATGTGCCGCGACCTCGGGCTGTCGATATCGGCCTATCAGCCGTTCCGCGATTTCGAGGGCATGCCGGAGCCGGAGCGGGCCCGCAACTTCATCCGCGCCGAGCGCAAGTTCGACCTGATGCAGGAGCTGGGCACCGACCTGATGCTGATCTGCAGCAGCGTGTCCCCGCTCTCGCTCGGCGGCATCGATCGCGCCGCCGCCGATTTCCACGAGCTCGGCGAGCGCGCCGCGAAGCGCGGCCTGCGTGTCGGCTACGAGGCGCTGGCCTGGGGCCGCCACGTCCACGACTATCGCGATGCCTGGGAGATCGTGCGCCGCGCCGATCACAAGGCGATCGGCGTGATCCTCGACAGCTTCCACGCGCTCGCGCCTGCGCTGCCCACCAACGCGATCCGCTCCATTCCCGCCGACAAGATCTTCCTGGTGCAACTGGCCGACGCGCCCAAGCTCGAACTGGACGTGCTGTCCTGGAGCCGGCATTTCCGCAGCTTTCCGGGGCAGGGCGATCTGCCGGTCGGGGAGTTCATGGAGGCTGTTGCCGCGACCGGCTATACGGGGCCGCTGTCGCTCGAAATCTTCAACGACCAGTTCCGCGCCGGCTCGGCGCCGCGCACGGCGCTCGACGGCATGCGCTCGCTGCTGCTGTTGCAGGATGACCTCGCTGGCAAGATGCCGGCGTCGCCGGATCAGCGCTTTGCTCCTCGTGTCGAAAGCCGCGGCATCGGCTTCGTGGAATTCGCTGTCAGCGAGGACAAGGCGGAATCTCTGGCGACGCTGTTCGGCCAGCTCGGCTTCCGCAACACCGGGCGGCATCGCAGCAAGGCGGTGCAGCGCTGGTCGCAAGGCGCGATCGAGCTCGTGATCAACTGCGAGCCGGCGAGCTTCGCGCATTCGCATTACGTGACCCATGGTGCCGGCGTCTGCGCCATCGCGCTCGATGTCGACAGTGCGGATCGTGCGATGGCGCGGGCGCAATCCTTGAAGACGCGCACCTTCGTGCAGCCGGTCGGACCAGGCGAGCTGGAGATCCCGGCGATCCACGGCGTCGGCGGCAGTCTTTTGTACTTCCTGGACACACATGGCCGACACTGGGATGTCGATTTCGAAGCGGTTGCCAGCGACGAGGGCACGGATCGCCTCACGGCCGTCGACCACATCGCGCAGTCGATGCCGCATGAGGAGATGCTGTCCTGGCTGCTGTTCTACTCGGGGCTCATCGACTTCTCCCGTCTGCCGCAGATGGAGATCGCCGACCCCAGGGGCCTCGTGCAGAGCCAGGCGATCGTCAATGGTGATCGCAGTCTGCGCTTCATCCTCAACGGCTCCGCGGCAACCCGCACGCTGTCGTCGCGCTTCATTTCCGAGTTCTTCGGCTCGGGCGTCCAGCACATCGCGTTCTCCTGCGACGACATCTTCGCGGCGGTGGCCGAGATGCGCGCCCGCGGCGCCAGCTTCCTCGACATTCCCGACAACTACTACGACGATCTCGAAGCCAAGTACGATCTCCCTGCCGAAACGATCGCAGCGCTCCGCGCCAACGAGATCCTGTACGACCGCGATGGCGACGCCGAATTCTTCCAGGTCTACACCCACATCTTCGAGGAGCGCTTCTTCTTCGAGATCGTGCAGCGCCGCAACTACCAGGGTTTTGGCGCGGCCAATGCCGCGATCCGGCTGGCCGCCCAGGCCCGCGAGGTGCGGCCGGAGACGATGCCGCGGCTGTAGCTCATGGCTCGGGCCGAATACCCGGCAAGCGAGCGATCTCTTCCGCCAGATAGTCGATCAGCAGCCGCACCCGCGCAATGCCTGCGCGCTCCGGCACGATCAGCATGTTGAGGGGAGTCGATGTCAGATGGTGGTCGGGCATCAGAACCGTCAGCCTGCCGGCCGCAATGAGGTCGTCGACCAGCCAGGCATGGCTCCCGCCGATTCCGCGTCCCGACAGCACCGCCTCTCGAACCCCAAGTCCGTGATTGGTGCGAAAGCTGCCTCTGAACGGCACCTCATGGCGTTCTCCGTCGGGTCCCACCACCACCAGTGTCTCGCTGCCGGCGACATTGGTCATGCGGATGCCGTCATGCCCGATCAGGTCCTGCGGCGTGAGCGGCGTGCCGCGCCTTTTGAGGTAGTCGGGGGACGCGACCAGCAGCCGGTGCGAGTGGCCGAGCGCACGCAGCTTCAGAGAGCTGTCGGTGAGCGGCGCCAGACGCAGCGCGATGTCGACACCTTCGCGTACGAGGTCGACGCGTTCGTCGGTTAGATTGAGATCGATGGCTATTTTCGGATAGCGGTCCTGGAAGGCGAAGACGAGACGGCTGATATGCAGGATGCCGAACGCCGCCGTGCAGGAGATGCGGATCGAGCCGGCGGCGGCGCCTCTTGTGCCGCGCGCCTCGTCGCCGGCCTGCTCGATCAGCCGCAGGATCTGGACGCAGTTGGCGTAATAGCGGCTGCCCTCGTCGGTCAGGGTCACGCGCCGCGTCGTTCGGCTGAGCAGCGGCACGCCGACGGACTCTTCCAGCTCCTGCAGGTGACGTGAGACGGTGGACTGGCCAATCCCCAGCTCGCGCGCCACCGCCGACAGGCTGCCGCGCTCCGCCACCCGGACGAAGCTGCGCATGCTGATGAGGCTGACGTCCGATTTATCCATAAACCGGCATAATCTTATCGATCCTTGCCGTATAGTGGATGAATGGCGGGGCGTCTATCTCTTGGCCGGTTCCAGCAAAGGATCGAGACCATGAATGTCCTGCTCGTTTTCGCCCACCCTGAACCTCGCTCCCTCAATGGCGCCCTTCGCGATGTCGCGGTCGCCGAGCTCAAGGCCCAAGGCCACGAGGTCAGGGTTTCAGATCTCTATGCGATGGGCTGGAAGTCGGCCGCCGACCGCGCCGATTTCCCGCAGCTGCCGCCGGATGCCCGGCTGAACGTCGCCGCGGCGTCCGGGGAGGCGTTCAAGACCCGTAGCCTCACCGAGGACGTCAAGGCCGAGCAGGACAAGCTGCTCTGGGCCGACGCGGTCATCCTGCAGTTTCCGCTGTGGTGGTTCACGATGCCGGCGATCCTCAAGGGCTGGGTCGACCGGGTCTATTCCTACGGCTTCACCTATGGCGTCGGCGAGCACAGCGACAAGCGCTGGGGCAATCGCTATGGCGAGGGCGTGTTCGCCGGCAAGCGCGCGATGCTGATGGTCACGACGGGCGGCTGGGAGGAGCACTATTCGGAGCGCGGCATCAATGGGCCGATCGACGACCTGCTGTTTCCGATCAACCACGGCATCCTGTTCTACCCCGGTTTCGACGTGCTGCCGGCCTTCGTGGCGCACAAGGCAAGCCGGATCGATGAAGCCGGCTTTGCCGAGATTGCCGAGCGGCTGCGCAGGCGAATGCGCACGCTGTTCGCGGATCAGCCGATCCCGTACCGCCGGCAGAACCACGGCGACTATCTGATCCCGTCGATGCAGTTGCGGACCGAACTCGGCGCGCCTGACGCGCGCGGCTTCGCGCTGCACGTCGACGCTCAACGCTGACGCCGGGCGGGCGCGGAGTTCAGCCCGCGCCCATCGCCACCGCGACGTGATAGGTCGCGAACGCCGCGGCATAGGCGAGCGCAAACATGTAGAAGAACGTCACGGCCATCCAGCGCCAGCTGCCGGTCTCGCGGCGGATCACCGCCAGCGTCGAGGCGCATTGCGGGGCGAAGATGTACCAGGCGAGCAGCGCGAGCGCCGTGGCGAGGCTCCATTTGCTCGCCAGCACCTGGCCGATCTGCTCGGCCGCCTCCTTGCCGCCTTCGATCGCGTAGACGGTGCCGAGCGCGGCCACCGCGACCTCGCGTGCCGCCATTCCCGGCACCAGTGCCACTGCGATCTGCCAGTTGAAGCCGACGGGGGTGAGCAGGGGCGCAAGCGCCTGGCCGATCATCGCCGCCAGGCTGTAATTGATCGCGGGCTCGGTGGCGCCGTCCGGAGGCTGCGGGAACGAGGCCAGGAACCAGATCAGCACCATCATCGCGAAGATCGTGGTGCCGGCACGCTGCAGGAACATCTTGGCGCGGGTATAGACGCCGATCGCGATGCCGCGCAGCCGCGGCATCTTGTAGTCCGGCAGCTCGAGCATGAACGGCGCCGGCTGGTAGTCGCGCATCAGGAAGAACTTGACCAGGAACGACACCAGCAGCGCGCTGGTGATTCCGGCTGCATAGAGCCCGAACATCACGAGGCCCTGCAGGTTGATCAGGCCCCACACCTTGGCCGGCGGAATGAAGGCCGAGATGATCAGCGTATAGACCGGGATCCGCGCCGAGCAGGTCATCAGGGGCGCGATCAGGATCGTGGTGAGCCGGTCGCGCCGGTTGTCGATCACGCGCGTCGCCATGATGCCGGGGATGGCGCAGGCGAAGCTGGAGAGCAGCGGGATGAAGGCGCGGCCATGCAGCCCGGCGCCGCCCATGATGCGGTCCATCAGGAACGCCGCGCGCGCCATGTAGCCGAAATCTTCCAGCAGCAGGATGAACAGGAAGATGATGATGATCTGCGGCAGGAAGACGATCACGCTGCCGACGCCGGAGATCACCCCGTTCTGCAGGAAGCTCTGCAGCAGGCCTTCGGGCAGCTGGTCGTGCACGACCTGGCCGAGCGCATCGAACGCCGCCGACAGCACCTGCATCAGCGGCTGCGCCCAGGCGAAGACCGCCTGGAACATGACGAACAGGATGGTGAACAGGATCAGCAGGCCGCCGACCGGATGCAGCGCGACGGAATCGATCCGGGCCGTCCAGGTGTCGGGACGCTCGGGCAGGCTGACGGAAGCGGCGATGATGCGGTCGGCCTCCCGCTGGGTGGCGCGCAGTTCCGGGACGGTGAGGGGGCGCCAAGTGTTGGCGCGCTCGCCGGTGGCCGCGGTCGCGCGGGCCAGCAGCTCGTCGGTCAGCCGCAGCAGGTCGTCGGTGCCGCCCTTGCGCACGGCAATCGAGGTCACCACCGGCACGCCCAGCGCCTCGGACAGGGCCGCGACGTCGACCGTCACGCCGCGCCGCTTGGCGATGTCGAACATGTTGAGCACGAGCGCGAGCGGCCGGCCCGTGCTCTTGAGTTCGAGCAGGAGCCGGATCGTCAGCCGGAGGTTGGTGGAATCGGCGACGCACAGCACCAGATCGGGCAGGACCTCGCCGGTGGCGCGTCCCAGCACGAAATCGCGGGTGATTTCCTCGTCCGGGCTGCGGCCGCGCAGCGAATAGGTGCCGGGAAGGTCGACCAGCGAAACCTGGCGGCCCTGTGGGGTCACGAATGCGCCCTCTTTGCGCTCGACGGTGACTCCAGGATAGTTCGCGACCTTCTGGCGGCTTCCCGTCAGCGCGTTGAACAGCGAGGTCTTGCCGCTGTTGGGCGTACCCACCAGGGCCAGATGCAGCAAGGGGCTTTCCATGACGACGCTTTCCGCGGCTTATGCCACGATGACGGCCATGGCCTCGCGCCGGCGGACCGCGACGGTGATGTTGTCGACACGGACGGCAATCGGGTCTCGTCCGACGATCCCTTCATGCAGAATCTCGACCCGGGCCCCTTCGACGAAGCCCAGTTCGATCAGCCGGCTCTCCAGCTCGACGTCCGTCAGCGACGACGCCGTGCCGCCAGCCGAAAGATGCTGGATCGTTCCCGTATAGCCACGCCGGGCCAGACCAAGCGGCAGAGGCGGCCGTGTATCGCAGATTTCGCTCATAGCCTGTATTTTCAATCGCGTGCCAAGAGGTCAAGCGCGGCATGCGAAATGCCGCGGCTTCTTAGAGCGATTTTAAACAGGCCGGGCGGGCTGGCCTCTGATCTGCCTCAAGGAGCCACTGCGGCCGCCGAGTGCCGGCTGTCCACCGCCCCCTTCGGCTCGATCGCCGGGGAGGCCGATGCCGTGGCGCGGCTCTTGAAGTGGTCGAGCACGAACAACCGGATCGCCGAGGACAGGTTGCCCTGCTGGCGATTGTTGTCGATCTCTCCGACCAGTTCGGACAGGGTCATGTTACGGAGACCTGATATCTCCTTCATGCCGTTCCAGAAGGCCTCTTCGAGGCTGACACTGGTCTTGTGACCTGCGACCACGATTGAACGTTTTACGACGGGCGACTTCATCACGCGTCCTCGCCATTGATACGATGTTGATCGAGTAGATCGTTCGCGCGTTTGTCGCGTTGTGCGTCAGTCGCGCGTTCGGACTTCGTCCTGCCATGGCGAGCGCGGTTGCTTTCGGCGACCTTGGCTGCCTGATCGCGCTCAACGCGCTTTCTGAAACGCTTCAAGTTGATGACGTCTCCCATGCTTGCTCCAATCATCTAAGACATCGAACGTCGCGGGAGAGCATGCGCATTGCGCGGATGAGCCCAGGCATTTTCCAGACAATCACGTCATCGCTCCCTGATAGTTCGGTGGCCATTGGCGTCGTTGCGAGCGGGTTTGGTAATCACCAATCGCAGCAGAACTTGTAGTCGAGAGTATCCTTTAGGGGTTAACGGCGTGAATTGCATCACCCCCCGTAGTACTACGGGACTACCGCTACGGCCTGCCGGGCCGCGTCATCCTCTGAGGTTGCACGAGGCGGTCGAATTCGTCCTCGGACACGAAGCCGAGCCGCAAAGCTTCCTCTTTGAGCGTCGTGCCGCGCTGATGCGCCGTCTTCGCGACTTTGGCGGCGTTGTCGTAGCCGATCTTCGGCGCGAGCGCCGTCACCAGCATCAGAGAACGCTCCATCAGCTCGCGAATCCGCTTTTCGTCGGCCCGAATTCCGGTCACGCAATGTTCGCTGAATGAACGCACGGCGTCGCCTAGTAATTGTATGGACTGCATCATGCAATGTGAGAGCAATGGCTTGTAGACGTTCAATTCGAAATGGCCCTGGCTGCCGGCCACGGTCATCGCGGTGTGATTGCCGAACACCTGGCAGCACACCATGGTCAGTGCTTCGCACTGCGTCGGGTTCACCTTGCCCGGCATGATCGACGAGCCCGGCTCGTTCTCGGGCAGAATCAGTTCGCCGAGCCCCGAGCGTGGCCCCGATCCCAGAAGGCGGATGTCATTGGCGATCTTGAACAGGCCGGTCGCGGCCGCATTGAGCGCGCCGTGCACGTAGACATAGGCGTCGTTCGAAGCCAGGGCTTCGAACTTGTTCGCGGCGCTGGTGAACGGAAGTCCGGTGATGTCGGCGACATGCCGGGCGAACAGGGCGGCGAACCTGGGATCGGCGTTCAGGCCGGTGCCGACGGCGGTGCCGCCCTGGGCGAGCGGCAACAGGTCGCGTGCGGCCGTCTCGATCCTGGTGATCGCGTTCTCGACCTGCGCGGCATAGCCCGAGAATTCCTGACCGAGGGTGAGCGGGGTGGCGTCCTGGGTGTGAGTGCGGCCGATCTTGACGATGTCGGCGAACGCCTGCTGCTTGGCTCGCAGCGCGGCGAGCAACTCCGACAAGGCCGGCAGCAGATCGGCGGAAATCGCCCGCGCCGCCGCGATGTGCATGGCGGTCGGGAAGGAGTCGTTGGACGACTGGCTCATGTTGACGTGATCGTTGGGGTGCACGGGCTTCTTGGTCCCGCGTTCGCCGCCGAGCATCTCGCTGGCGCGATTGGCGATCACCTCGTTGAGGTTCATGTTGGTCTGGGTGCCTGAGCCGGTCTGCCAGACGACGAGCGGGAAATGATCGTCGAGCTTGCCGTCGATGATCTCCTGCGCAGCCCGCATGATGGCCTCGGCCATGTGCCGCTCGAGCAGTCCGAGTTCGCCATTGGTCTTCGCCGCCGCGAGCTTCACCAGCGCAAGTGCGTGGACGAGGCCCGTCGGCATCCGGTCATGGCCAATGCGAAAATTATGCCTGCTGCGCTCGGTCTGCGCGCCCCAATAGCGATCGGCGGCGACCTCGATCGGACCGAAACTGTCGGTCTCGGTCCGTGTCGGCCCGGACGATGATGAACTCGCTGATTTTGTCATGACACATGCCCGTGATTGGTCGCGAACCGGGATCGTCCGGTTCAAGCATGCAATCAATCTAGGGGCTCAGCGGCCGTTCCGCGCGCGGCGAATTCGCCTACTTCTTGCGGAAGCGGTCGAGACGGACGACTTCGGCACCTTCGCCCGGCGTTGCGGGAGCGGCCGGTTTGTCGCCACTCGAATCAGCGGCCGGTGCAGGCAGCGGCGCGGCAACCGCCGCCGGGGCCGGAGCAGCGGGAAGCTTCGGGCTCTGCGGCGTTTCGGCGATCGCCTCGGATGGCTCGAACTGCAAGCCGAACTGAACCGATGGATCGAAGAAGCTCTTGATGGCGTGGAACGGCACGATCAGCCGTTCCGGGACGCCGCCGAACGACAGTCCGACCTCGAACCGATCCTCGTTCACCACCAGATCCCAGAACTGGTGTTGCAGGATGATCGTCATCTCCTCCGGATATTGCGCCAGCAGCCGCGGCGACAGCTTCACCCCTTCGGCCCTGGACACGAAGGTGATGAAGAAATGATGCTCGCCGGGCAGGCCATGGACGGCGGCGTCGCTCAGCACCCGGCGGAGCACCCCGCGCAGCGCGTCGCGTGCCAGCACATCGTATCGAATATGATCCGTCGCCATGATCGGTCCTGTATCGTGAGGGCTGCGCCCCGCCCGTGTCGCACCGCCGCGCCCGGCAGCAGCGTTCCGACTCGTATTCGCCACATCGTACCCCGCCTCAGCGCCGAGGTCAGCAGCCAAGCGGTTCGCCAAACGATATGGGAGCGTACGAGAGCCGGCGGAAGTCCGATCGACGAAGGAATGAACGGGAAGGCTGTCAAAAAGTTGGGGAGAGTGGCGGAGGAGACGCAGGAGGACGTCTGATGAAAGTCGGAAGGCCGGTGAAAGTGGAGGCTTCTGTTGCCAGGTGCCTCCGAACCCCGCCTAACGGAGCTTAACCCGTTAGGACTTTAAGTTGGTCTTTCAAACCGCGTTACGCAGCCTGAGCAACCGGAGCAAAGTTGTCGTTGGCAACTATTGCAGTAGCCCGATAACGGCGGAACAATACCGGGAAAAAGCTCGCCCTTTACGCCCTCGTCGATCCTATTTCGCCCCCGCCAAAACCCGCCTTAAAGACCCCGAGCAGGTCTCGAAAACGGGTTTTGGTGGAGGCGCCGGGTACCGCCCCCGGGTCCGAATGGTTTATTTCGACGGCGATTTATTTCCATAGCCGGCAAGCCGGCCCCCGCTATATACGCTCCCGGCCGGCCGATGCACAGGGTCAAGACGCCGCGCTCCGCGACAAAAATGTGGGCGGCTGCCGGGAACCTCTCCGATCGGTCTTGGCAGCGGCGATTTCGTCCTCCTAGAGTGTCGGATGCCGTCCGAAACTGCGCCGGTTGCCTCGACCGCGGCCGATATCGTCAAAGAACCGCCGAGCCTCAGCGCGCTTTTTTTCGCATTTGCGAAAATGTCTCTGTCGGGCTTCGGCGGCGTGCTGGTGTTCGCCCGCCGCGCGATCGTCGACGAGCACCGCTGGATGACGGCGGAGGAGTTCAACGAGACCTTCGCGCTCTGCCACTTCCTCCCGGGGCCCAACATCGTGAACCTGTCGCTGGTGTTCGGCTCCCGGCTGCACGGCATTGCGGGAGGGCTTGCCGCATTCGCCGGGCTGCTGGGCCCACCGATGCTCGTGGTGACGGGATTAGCGGCCATCTACGGCCATTTCGGGCAGGTCGATGCCCTGCGCAGGGCGCTCGCGGGGATCGCCTGTGTGGCCGTCGGTCTGCTGGCGTCGGCGGTTTTCCGCATGATGTCGCCGCTGCTGAAGAAGCGCGACCTGCTCGGCCTTCTGGTCACGGCTGCTGCGTTCGCAGCGATCGGGCTGGCGCGGCTGCCGCTTCCGCTGGTGTTGCTGGTCGCCGTGCCGATCAGTCTCGTGGCGACCTACGCCAAGATGCGGTGGCTGCGATGAGTGGCGATGACAATCCGCTGGCCCAGCTGTTCGTGACCTTTGCGCTGATCTCGTTCTTTGCGGTCGGCGGTGCCAACGCCGCGCTTCCGGAGATGCATCGGATCGCGGTTGATGTCCGGCACTGGATGACCGACAAGCAGTTCGCAGACGTTTTCGCGATATCGCAATTGTCCCCGGGGCCCAACGTTCTGATCGTCACCCTGATCGGCTATTCCGTCGCAGGGCTGGCGGGCGCCGCAATTGCAACGATCGCGATGTGCGGTCCGACGGCCGCGCTTGCTTATTTCGTCAGTCGCTGGTTGTCGAATGTTCGCGGCGCACGCTGGCCTGCGATTCTGCAGTCGGCGTTGGTCCCGCTCTCGATCGGTTTGATGGGCGCGAGCGCGCTGATTCTCGCTCAGGCCTCGGACCAGACATGGCCGGCCTTGGCGCTGAGCGCGAGCGCCGCCGTCATCGCATCGACGACGCGGCTCAATCC
This sequence comes from Bradyrhizobium oligotrophicum, assembly GCF_051168495.1. Taxonomy (GTDB): domain Bacteria; phylum Pseudomonadota; class Alphaproteobacteria; order Rhizobiales; family Xanthobacteraceae; genus Bradyrhizobium; species Bradyrhizobium oligotrophicum_A. The sequence continues at coordinate 65,168 of NZ_JBNPVB010000028.1, forward strand.
GCTTTGGCTTTTGGCCGCAGGCGGCTGCCTTGGTTTCGCTGGCCTTCTCTAGGGAAAGCCGGTAGGCAAAACGATCAGGCGGTCCGGATCATCTGAGGCCGCCGAACGAAAATAGTGCCGGCCATCAAGGCCGGGCGGGGAGGGCGAGGACATGGCCGAGACCACGGGCCAGCTGTCGGGCGGGACGGTCGATGGACCGGCTGCACGCGGCGTCACCGGCGCATCGATCATTCTGGTCCTTGCCTTTGTGCCGCAACTCGTGGAACTGCTGATCGCCTTGGCAGGTCTGGTGGCGCCAGTCTCCGGGCGCGGTCCGCTGCAGGTGGTGCTGGGACATGCATCGGCCTTGTCGGTCGCGATCCCGAGCCTGGTGCAGCAATATGCGGCCGGCGGCAAGACATCGCTGTCCTCCGACGTTCTGCTGGCGCTGATCTACACCTATCCGCTGATCGCAGTCGCTCTGTTCACGTTCATGGTGCGCCCGCGCGCGCCGCAGGATTATTTCGGCGGCGTCGTGCTGATGGCGATCGCGCTGTTCGCGCTGTGGGCCTCCAGCGATCTGCAGGGCATGCGCGGCTTCTCGTTCGGGGCGGGAACTGCGCCGCGAATGTTCGGACTGCTGCTGCTCGGGCTCGGGGCCGCGGTGGCCGTGATCGGCGTCGTGAATGAGGGCGCGCAGCTTGCGACCTATCACTGGCGCGGACCTCTGTTCGTTTCGCTCGCGATTCTGACCTTCGCCGTCTCCATTCGTCCGCTCGGACTGCTGGTCGCGGGGCTTGCGAGCTTCCTGATCGCGGCGATCGGCAGTCCCGAGACGCGCTGGCGGGAGGCCCTGATCGTCGGCCTCTGCCTGACGGGAGGCTGCGCGCTGCTATTCCCCTACGTGCTGGGATTGCCGATGCCGCTGATGCCGCGTTTTCTTCTGCCGTGAGGGCGTGATGGATCTGTTTGCAAATCTCGCCCATGGTTTCGTCGTCGCTCTTTCCCCGATCAATCTGTTGATGTGCCTGATCGGCGCGCTGGTCGGCACGCTGGTCGGCGTTCTCCCGGGCATCGGGACCATCGCCACGGTCGCGATGCTGCTGCCGATCACCTTCGGCCTGCCGCCGGTCGGCGCGCTGATCATGCTGGCCGGCATCTATTACGGCGCACAATATGGCGGCTCGACCACGTCGATCCTGGTCAACATTCCCGGCGAGGCGACGTCGGTGGTGACGGCGCTCGACGGCTTCCAGATGGCAAAGCAGGGACGCGCTGGCCCGGCGCTGGCGATTGCCGCGATCGGCTCGTTCTTCGCCGGCTGCGTCGCCACGGTCCTGATCGCGATCCTCGGTGCGCCGCTGACCAAGCTCGCGCTGGCGTTCGGCCCGGCCGAATATTTCTCGCTGATGGTGCTCGGCCTGATCTTCGCGGTCGTGCTGGCGAAGGGCTCGGTGCTGAAGGCGATCGCGATGATCGTGCTCGGCCTGTTGCTGTCGATGGTCGGCTCGGACATCGAGACCGGCGTGTCGCGCATGGCCTTCAACATTCCCGAGCTCGCCGACGGCCTCGGCTTCGCCACCGTCGCGATGGGCGTGTTCGGCTTTGCCGAGATCATCCGCAATCTCGATGCCGGCGCCGAGATGGACCGCGACCTCGTGCAGAAGAAGATCACCGGCCTGATGCCGACCAGGAAGGATCTGAAGGATTCCGCGCCGGCGATCCTGCGCGGCACCGCGCTCGGCTCGATCCTCGGCATCCTGCCGGGCGGCGGCGCGGTGATCGCCTCGTTCGCGGCCTACACGCTGGAGAAGAAGATCGCGAAAGATCCGTCGCGGTTCGGCCGTGGTGCGATCGAGGGCGTCGCGGCGCCCGAGAGCGCCAATAACGCCGCGGCGCAGACCTCCTTCATTCCGCTCCTGACGCTGGGTATTCCGCCGAACGCGGTCATGGCGCTGATGGTCGGCGCGATGACCATTCACGGCATCGTGCCGGGGCCGCAGGTGATGCAGAAGCAACCCGATCTGGTCTGGGGCATGATCGCCTCGATGTGGATCGGCAACCTGATGCTGATCATCATCAACCTGCCGCTGGTCGGCATCTGGGTGCGATTGCTCCGCGTGCCCTATCGGCTGATGTTCCCGTCGATCGTCATCTTCTGCGCGATCGGCATCTATTCGGTGAACAATTCGCCGGTCGACGTCGTCCTGGCGGGCGCGTTCGGCCTGGTCGGCTACTGGCTGATCAAGCACGATTTCGAGCCGGCGCCGCTGCTGCTCGGCATGGTGCTGGGGCCGCTGATGGAGGAGAATCTGCGCCGGGCGCTTCTGATCTCGCGCGGCGACTGGTCGGTGTTCCTGAGCCGGCCGCTGTCGGCCGTGCTGCTCGCGATCGCTGCGTTCCTCCTGGTGCTGGCGGTGCTGCCGACGCTGCGCCGCAAACGCGACGAGGTCTTCGTGGAAAGCGAAGGCTGACCTGCGTCGGCACGCCGCAGCCGTCATCGAGCGGCGAGCCAGGCCGCTGATCTCCCGCGGGGCGCGGAACGTGCGGTTCCGCGCTCGTCATTTCGGGCGCCGACAGCATTTTTCGGGGTATAATCGCGGAACGGACCGAGTCGAGGGCTAGGGGCGGGCGGATCCCGCCGCTAAATTCGCGTCCCTCTCCCGAAAGGCGCCAGCGCGAACCATGCACCAGTATCACGACCTGCTCGAACGCATCCTGTCCGACGGCGCGGAAAAGCACGACCGTACCGGCACCGGCACGCTGTCGGTGTTCGGCCACCAGATGCGCTTCAACCTCGCGGCCGGGTTTCCGCTCGTGACCACCAAGCGGCTGCCGCTGAAGGCGATCGTGCACGAGCTGCTGTGGTTCCTGAAGGGCGACACCAACGTCGGCTATCTGCGCGACAACGGCGTCACTATCTGGGACGAGTGGGCCGACGCCAATGGCGATCTCGGCCCGGTCTACGGCTATCAGTGGCGCTCCTGGCCGACGCCGGACGGCGGTCATATCGACCAGATCGCCAATGTGGTCGACATGATCAAGCGCAATCCGGACTCGCGTCGTCTGATCGTCACCGCTTGGAATCCGGCCGACGTCGAGAAGATGGCGCTGCCGCCATGCCACTGCCTGTTCCAGTTCTACGTCGTGAACGGCAAGCTGTCCTGCCAGCTCTATCAGCGCTCGGCGGATGTCTTCCTCGGCGTGCCCTTCAACATCGCCTCCTATGCGCTGCTGACGATGATGGTGGCGCAGGTGACGGGCCTCAAGCCCGGCGAATTCGTGCACTCCTTCGGCGACGTGCATCTCTATTCCAACCACATCGAGCAGGCGCGGCTGCAACTGACCCGCAGCCCCCGTCCGCTGCCGACGATGACGCTCAATCCGGACGTCAAGGACATCTTCAGCTTCCGCTACGAGGATTTCGCGCTGGCCGGCTACGACCCGCATCCGCACATCAAGGCCGAGGTCGCGGTCTAGCGCATGCTGTCGATCCGTCGCGCCCGACCAGACGATATCGGCGTCGTGTTCGCGCTGATCAGCGAACTCGCCGACTACGAGAAGCTCGCGCACGAGGTCGTGGCCACCGAGGCCGACATCGCCGGTGTTCTGTTCTGCGAGCATCCCACGCTGTTCTGCGACCTCGCGGAGTGGAACGGGGAGGTCGCGGGCTTTGCGGTCTGGTTCGTCAACTTCTCCACCTTCGCCGGCAAGCCTGGCATCTATCTCGAGGACCTGTTCGTGCGGCCGGCGTTCCGCCGCAACGGCATCGGCCAGGCCTTGCTCGGCCATCTCGCCGCGACCTGCGTCGACAAGGGCTGGGCGCGGCTGCAATGGTCGGTGCTCGACTGGAATGCGCCGTCGATCACCTTCTACAAATCGCTCGGCGCCGAACTGATGGACGACTGGACCCTGTGCAAGGTGACGGGCGCGGCGCTGGCGCAGCTTGCGGAGAAGGCGCCATGATCGAGATCGTGCTGATCGTGGCGATCGCCGAGAACGGCGTGATCGGCGCTGCCGGCGCGATCCCGTGGCGGCAGAAGAGCGACATGCAGCGCTTCAAGGCGATGACCATGGGGCGGCCGATCGTGATGGGCCGCAAGACCTTCATGTCGTTTCCGCGCCGGCCGTTGCCGGGCCGCACCAACATCGTCGTCACCCGCGATGAACAGTTTCGCGCGCCGGGCGCGATCGTGACCCGTGCCATCCCCGACGCGCTCGGCATCGCGCGTGGTGATGCGCTGCGGCGTTCGGCCGCGGAGATCGCCATCGTCGGCGGCGCCGAGATCTACGCAGCGACGATGCCGTTCGCCGACCGGCTGGAGATCACCGAGGTCCATACGCGCCCGCCGGGCGATACCCTGTTTCCGGCGATCGACCCGGAGCAATGGGAGGAGGTGGCGCGCACGCGCCATGCCTCGGGGCCTGACGATCAGGCTGAATTCTCCTACGTGACCTATCGCCGGAAACGGTGACAGCCGCGCCGGCGGGCCGGGGCGGCTGTCCGCGCAAGACCATCCGTTAATGATGAAGTCGCGTTGTTTAGCCGCGTGGTGGTCTTGGGGCCGCGGCAAACCGGCGCTTCCGGCCCTGTTTACATTGACAAAACCCGGTTCGGGCTTAGCTGGAGCCCTACGTTGTAAGGGGCGGGGCCGTCCCTTATAACCCGGCCACCGTCGGGGCCGGCATTTGTGCACGAAAAGCCTCTCGGAGGAGATCGATCGATGGCGTGGAAGAATCAGGGCGGAGGCCCGTGGGGTCAGGGTCCCAAGGGGCCCTGGGGCTCGGGACCGCAACCGGTCGGTCCAAGGCCGCCCGACCTGGAAGATCTTCTGCGGCGCGGCCAGGACCGTCTGCAGCAGTTCGTGCCGGGCGGCGGCTTCGGCACCGCCGGTGTCCTCCTCATCGTGCTCGGCGCGATCGCGATCTGGCTGTTGTCCGGCTTCTACCGCGTGCAGTCCGAAGAGCTCGGCGTCGTGCTGCGCTTCGGCAAATATGTCCGCGATGAGCAGCCCGGCCTGCGCTACCATCTGCCCTATCCGATCGAGACCGTGCTGCTGCCCAAGGCGCTGCGCGTCAATTCGATCTCGATCGGCTTCACCGCCAATGACGATCCCGGCCGGCGCACCCGCGGCGGCGGTCGCGACGTCCCCGAGGAGAGCCTGATGCTGACCGGCGACGAGAACATCGTCGACGTCGACGTCACCGTGCTGTGGCGCATCAAGCCGAAGGGCGCCGCCGACTTCCTGTTCAACATCCAGAATCCCGAGGGCACCGTGAAGGCGGTCGCCGAAAGCGCGATGCGCGAGGTGATCGGTCGGTCCAACATTCAGCCGGTGCTGACCGGCGCCCGCACCCAGATCGAGCAGAGCGTGCTGGAGCTGATGCAGAAGACGCTCGATACTTATGGCTCTGGCATCCAGGTCGACAATGTGCAGATGCAGAAGGTCGACCCTCCGGCGCAGGTGATCGCGGCATTCCGCGACGTGCAGGCGGCGCGAGCCGATCTGGAGAAGGCGCAGAACGAGGCCCAGACCTACGCCAACAAGATCGTTCCCGATGCCCGCGGTCGCGCTGCGCAGATCCTGCAGGTCGCCGAAGGCTACAAGGAACAGGCGATCGCCGAGGCCAAGGGCCAGAGCGCGCGCTTCCTGAAGGTCTATGACGAGTACAAGAAGGCGCCCGACGTGACCCGCGAACGCATCTATCTCGAAACGATGGAGCGCGTGCTCTCGGGCTCCGAGAAGCTCGTGCTCGACGGCGGTCCCAACGGCGGCCCCGTGCCGCTGCTGCCGCTCGGCGATCTCGCGCCGCGCCGCCAGGCGCCGGCCGCTCAGCAGGGAGGCGTCCGATGAGGTCTCCCGTCACAGGCATCGTCGCGCTGATCACAGTGCTCGTGCTGGTCGTCATCGGCTACAGCTCGCTGTTCACCGTGCAGCAGACCGAGCAGGCGCTGGTGATGCGGTTCGGCAAGCCGGTCGACGTCGTCACCGAGCCCGGCCTGAACCTCAAGGCGCCGTTCATCGACAACGTGATCTCGATCGACAAGCGCATCCTCGACCTCGAGAACCCCTCGCAGGAAGTCATCGCCTTCGATCAGAAGCGGCTCGTGGTCGACGCCTTCGCCCGCTACAGGATCAAGAACGCGCTGCAGTTCTACCAGCGGGCCGGCACGATCCAGAACGCCAACGTCCAGCTCGGCACCCTGCTCAACGCCGCGCTGCGTCGCGTGCTCGGCGAGGTCACCTTCACCCAGGTGGTGCGCGACGAGCGTGAGACCTTGATGCGCAAGATCCGCGACCAGCTCGATCGCGAGGCCGATGCCTATGGCATTCAGGTGGTCGACGTCCGCATCCGGCGCGCCGACCTGCCGGAGGCCAACAGCCAGGCGGTCTACGACCGGATGAACAGTGAGCGGCAGCGCGAAGCCGCCGAATTCCGGGCGCTCGGTGGCCAGAAGGCGCAGGAGATCAAGTCGAAGGCCGATCGCGAGGCCACCGTGATCGTGGCCGAGGCGAACTCGCAGGCCGAGCAGACCCGCGGCTCCGGCGATGCCGAGCGCAACCGGCTGTTCGCCGAGGCCTACGGCAAGGACCCGGACTTCTTCGCCTTCTACCGCTCGATGTCGGCGTATGAGACCGGCCTGAAGGCCGGCGAGACCCGCTTCCTGCTGCGGCCGGATTCGGAGTTCTTCCGCTACTTTGCCAACCCCTCGGGCAAGACCGGCGTGGAAACCCCGTCGGCTGCGGCCAACGCCACGGCAGCCGCGGCGCAGGCCGCCAAGCCCTGATGTCACCGGGGGCGGTTGATCCCGGCGAATAAGAGTTGACACCGACGGGGCGAAGCCGTTGCTTCGCCCCGCTGCCTATCAATAAGATCCAGCGGGAGGTCCGGGTCCGATGAGGTCCATTGCGTTTTCCGATTTCCTCATCGGATTAGGTATCCTGTTCGTGCTCGAAGGCTTGATGTTCGCGGCCAGTCCGGAGTGGATGCGGCGAGCCATGAAGACCGCGATGACCACGCCCGACAACGTGCTGCGCGCCGTCGGCATCGGCTCCGCGGTGGCTGGCCTGGTCCTGATCTGGGTGATCCGGCGCCCGATCTGAGCTCTCCGCGCCCTCGCCAACGCCATTGTGAGGCGATGGCTGCGCCATTTTGCCGTATTAGGTCGCCCTCAATGATGAATTCGGCGGTCCGATCCGGCGCGCTTGCGTCCACGACCGGTTCCGGCGCACTGTAACGATTGAATTTTCCGAGTTTTCTGGAGATCCGCCCGATGACCGCAACCCTTGCTTTCAGCCGTCGCCTGCGTCCCGTCCTGACTGCCGCGGTCTTTGCCGTGGCCGGGGCGCTTGCGCCGGCACCGGCCTCGGCACGGGGCCCCGAGGGGATCGCCGACGTCGCCGAGCGGGTCATCGACGCCGTCGTCAACATCTCGACGTCGCAGACCGTCGAGGCCAAGGGCGGCTCCTCCGAGGGCCGCAACGCCAATCCACAGGTGCCGCCGGGCTCGCCGTTCGAGGAATTCTTCGACGACTTCTTCAAGAACCGCCGCGGCGGTCCGGGCGGCCGGGGCGGCGATAACTCGCCGCGTCGCACCAACTCGCTGGGGTCCGGCTTCATCATCGACGACAGCGGCATCGTCGTCACCAACAACCACGTCATTGCCGACGCCGACGAGATCAACGTGATCCTCAACGACGGCACCAAGATCAAGGCCGAGCTGGTCGGCGTCGACAAGAAGACCGACCTCGCGGTGCTCAAGTTCAAGCCGCCGCGGCAGCTCACGGTGGTGAAGTTCGGCGATTCCGACAAGCTGCGGCTCGGCGAGTGGGTGGTCGCGATCGGCAATCCGTTCAGCCTCGGCGGCACCGTCACGGCCGGCATCGTCTCGGCGAAGAACCGCGACATCTCGTCGGGGCCCTATGACAGCTACATCCAGACCGACGCCTCGATCAACCGCGGCAATTCCGGCGGCCCGCTGTTCAACCTCGACGGCGAGGTCATCGGCGTCAACACGCTGATCATCTCGCCGTCCGGCGGCTCGATCGGCATCGGCTTCGCGGTGCCGTCGAAGACGGTCGCCGGCGTCGTCGATCAGCTGCGCCAGTTCGGCGAGCTGCGCCGCGGCTGGCTCGGGGTGCGCATCCAGGGCGTCACCGACGAGATCGCCGAGAGCCTGAACATCAAGCCGGCGCGCGGCGCGCTGGTGGCCGGCGTCGACGACAAGGGCCCCGCCAAGCCCGCCGGCATCGAGCCGGGCGACGTCGTCGTCAAGTTCGACGGTCACGACATCAAGGAGCCGAAGGATCTGTCGCGCATCGTCGCCGACACCGCCGTCGGCAAGGAGGTCGACGTCATCGTCATCCGCAAGGGCCAGGAGCAGACGCTCAAGGTCAAGCTCGGCCGGCTCGAGGACAATGAGAAGGTGCAGCAGGCGGCGATCAAGAAGGACGAGCCCGCCGAGAAGCCCGTGACCCAGAAGGCGCTCGGGCTCGATCTCGCCGCGCTGTCGAAGGACCTGCGCACCCGCTACAAGATCAAGGACAGCGTCAAGGGCGTCGTCGTCACCGGTGTCGACCAGTCCTCCGACGCCGCCGAGAAGCGGCTGTCGGCCGGCGACGTCATCGTCGAGGTCGCGCAGGAGGCGGTGAGCTCCGGGCTCGACATCAAGAAGCGCGTCGACCAGCTCAAGAAGGACGGCAAGAAGTCGGTGCTGCTGCTGGTCTCCAACGCCGACGGCGAGCTGCGCTTCGTCGCGCTGAGTTTGCAGTAGGGCAGGGAGTCGACGACTCCTCATCGCTGGGCGCGGTGCGTAATGCGTAGGATGGGCAAAGGCGCGCCGTGATCTACGCTTGGTACGACGTTCTCTCGTGCGCCGTGCCCACCATCAGGCTCCGGTCGCGCGGCAGGACGGTGGGCACGCTGCCGCCTGCCGGCGGCCGCTTTGCCTACCCTACGGCAGCGACAAGCTACGGCAGCCATAAGCTCCGCTGTCGTCCCGGCTCACGGCTTGTCCGGGACGACGATGGGGAAACATCCGATTCACATCTCAAACAGCGCAAGCGAGCCAGTCAGTCGGACGACATGAGATCGCATTCTCGCGGCGATGTCGCCCGAGGTCTGCGATCATTCGTCCCTCGCAAACAGTGCAGAGGGCGCAGGGAATGCCGGGTGAAGGCCTCACCCATGGCCCGCCTGCTCAAAAAATGCAGGCGGCAGGTACCACAGGCAAAGCCGATCATCCGGCATTCCCTGCGCGACGGTCTTCACGCTTATACGCAGTCTCCCTGGTGCGCCGGGCTTGTTGGCCACCATGCCGCGACAATGCTTGCGCATTGCGCGGGTGATACCAGCGTCGGGGTATCAGGACGCTGCGACTTCACGTCCGCAAGCGATCGTTCGTCCGCGCCCTCGTGAGAAGACGCTGCGATCTCTCGCGGCCATCGCATCCCCACCTCGCGTGTCGTGACGATCGCGCGCAACGCCCCTCTGCGGTGAGGCGGGATGCGCGGAGATGACCATGATTTCCGAAAAATAGCAAGCGAATTATTTTTTTCAGAAGACGGTGCGGCAACGCCCATCCCGTTCGGAGGCTGTTGCATCCGACGATCCAAGCTGGAGGTGGGTCCGGCCATCCACGTCGTTCGGCATCCCGGGAACGAAAGTCTCCCCGCGTCGTGGTCCGTGCTTCGCTTGCCTTCCGACATCCGCGCAGCCGGGCCGCCGATACGCCAGCACGGGCCGGCCGCCATGGTGAATGCGGACGGCAGCGTTTGCCGTCCGCATTCCGGTTTCGCCAGGTTTCGATGGCGCCCGCTTATTTGGCAGGCGGGGCTGCCGGCGCGTCGCCGAGCTCTTTCTTGAAGGTCTCGAAATCGACCTGCAGACCGTTGAACATCGTGCTCCAGTGCCGAGCCAGCGCGGCGATCGCGACAGCCTCCCCGATCTCCTCCTGCGTGGCGCCCGCCTGCTTCGCACTCTCCGTGTCTTCCCAGATGCAGTGCTGACAGGGGATTTGGGCGGAGACGGCCAGCGAGATCAAAGCCTTCACTTTTGGGGGCAGGACGGTTTCGTTTGAAAATTGTAGCGCTTTCACCTCGGCCCAGGCGCCCGGCAGCGCGGCTTTCGGAACGCGGCGAAGAAAGCCAGGCACCTTGCCGAGAGTCTGCTCGACGTCCTTGTAGGTCGCTTCGACCTCTGCCCGACCGGCCACGGTGAGGCCCGATAACAACAGCACCGCATAGACGACCGCCGAAGCGGCGGCGCGTGTGAAAATGCGGCGTGAGCGGCATGACCTGAGCACACTGCGGTGCGCGCTGGAAATGAACTCATAGACTGCAAAGTTGAACATGATCTCTCCTCGATGGTGCCAGTGTGCCCGCCATTTGCTGGTCGTGCGCTGTAAGGAGCCGCGAGCGAGAGAGAAAGTTCGATCAGTCGTCGTCGATTCTGGGCGAGCGCGGCGAAAGATGGATATGCAGGCGCTTGGCTTGACCGGATCGGCGGACAACCACGAAGGCGACACCCGGCGGGCAATGGAACGGATCCTCCGGCGGATTGCAAAACCGTCCTTCGATCACGCTGATATTGCCGGTGCCGAAGATGCGCTGTGGTTCGATGAGAACGCCAGCTTCGTGATCATCGCGGATTTCCTGGGTGAGGAACGAGCGCCCGAACACCGCCCTGTCGCCTCCACGGACGAGGTGGAGATCCTCCGCGAAATGGCTGAGATGGCGGTCGTACTCTCCCGGGCGGCTGAAACTACGAAAGACCTCGTCGTAGAACCTGTGGTGCTGTCGTGACTGCGAGGCGGCGTCGGGATCGACGCCGCCTGCCGTCTCGAGCAGCATTTCGGCCAGTTTGCGCTTGGCTTCGGACAGTCGGCTGCGGACGGTTCCGATGGGGACCGCCAGGATGGCAGCCAGTTCCTCATAAGAGTGATAGCTGCCGAAATAGCGCAGCACGGCAGTGGCCTGCTGTGATTCGGGAAGCTTGCCCAAAGCGTTCCAGACCCATTCGCGCAGCGCGACCTTCTCCAGCCGCTCCTCGATGCTTGGCCCGTCGTCGGGACGATCAGGCACTTCGGCGGTCAGCACCTCGCGCCGTCTTCGGCGTAGCTGCTGAAGGCAGCAGCGGTGGAGTATGCTAAGGAGCCAGCCGACGACGGCCTGAGGTTCCTTGAGATCCCCGATATGCCTCAGCGCGATGAGAAACGCGTCGTGGACGGCATCCTCGGCTTGCGGACCGTAGCCGAGCACGCCGAGCGCCGCTGCGTAAAGCCGCGCGCGATGGCGTTCCAACAGCACCCCGAGGCAGGCACAATCGCCCCCACGCGCCGCAACAGCCAGTTCAGCATCGCTCGGCCGGATATCAGCTTGATGTTTCATGGGGTGGCAGATGCGCCGACAGTCGAAAAAGTTCGAACTTCGTCGCTTTATTTCCCGCCGGGGCTTACTCGCAAATCTCTCGCTCGCAAATGACACGTGGCGACCACGCGTGATGCATTTTGACCGTGGAGCAGCGCGGCCAGCAGGACACAGAGCGCCGTCGTCAGCGAGGTGATCCAGCAAGGAACGAACGTGTCGCAGCCAACTGAGGAACTGCTACGGGGCTGGCTGGCCGATAGTGCCGATGCTTGTCGTGCCGCCGCGCGCTGGCAAGCTGGTCGTCCAATTGGGATGGCGCCGGTATTTCACCATGGCGCTGGCCATCATGGCCGGCAGGAACGCATCTTCCACGGCATGCTGACGGTGGCGGATGCCGGGCTGCAATTATGGCTCGCGATGGTCGCAATGAGCGCGGTGGGGATGCAGAGCAGCCCTTGCGCATCCGCGACTGACGGGGGCCGGGGTGGCGCTGGCGCCGTGATCGGCCGATACGACGAGATCGACGGCTACTGATGGATATTTGCGCTGGCGGTGCTGGCTTGCGCCGCTGCTGTGTATCCGCATTCCTGCTGCTGCCCTCATCGACGGCCATGCGAGCCGGCGGTGAGAAGCAGCAGTGAGGTGTGCGACCTAGGTCGCTTAGTTGCGCGCGCTGCCGACGGTGGTCGGGACGGCGAGCGCGGCGCTGCGGCGGTGGGCGGTCAGCACGGCGAGCTGATGAGCCGTGGCGGGCATGCCGGCGCGGGTCAGATCGGCGACGGGGGCCTGCTCCTCGGCGGCGGAAGCGCCGACGACGGAGAGCTGATGCGGGGTCGCCGGCAGTGCGCTGATCTCGTAGCTCGGCAGTTCGGCCGCGACGGCAGCGCCGCCCAGCAGCGCGAGGGCAACGAGAGAGCCTGGAATGATGTGCTTGATGGTCATCGGAAGGTCCTTCTGTGACGATGATCGATTGCATCACGTGCAACCGTTTTCGTTTCCTTGGACACTCCCTAGCGTGCTGAGGTTTATATGCAGTGCAGCATGAGATTTCAATTCATGGATTGGTGATGCGGTCGAAAATCGGTGCGCCGTGCGGCCCCTTCATGCACCGATCGAATGGTGTCATTTGCGATCTTGAATGAGTTTGGAATGGAGTTGCGTGGCAACGTGCTGGATTGAAACAAAATCCCGATGGACTGATCGTGCGTCGCCTCGTCGCGAATCTTGCGTGTCGTCGCGACAGGAGCGCGATTGCGATCCTCCAGCGCCGACGAGCGAGAGGGCGTCGTATCGCGCAGCCGCTAGCAAAACCCTGCGCGCCGCGGTGCGGCTGCAGAGTTGTCAGTCGACGAACTGATCGCGCGTGTAGCCCTGCGCATAGAGCAGCGCGGTGAGGTCGCTGTGATCGATGCGGGCCGCGGCCGCAGCCGAGACGGCGGGCTTGGCGCGATAGGCGACGCCGAGGCCGGCGGCCTCGATCATGCCGAGATCGTTGGCGCCGTCGCCGACCGCCAGCGTGTCGATTTCGTCGAGATCGAACGATTCGCGCAGCTCGACCAGGGTGGCGAGCTTGGCGTCGCGGCCGATGATCGGCTCGCGCACCTCGCCGGTGAATTTGCCGTCGGCGACCACGAGCTCGTTGGCGCGGTTTTCCTCGAAGCCGATCTTGGCCGCGATCTGGCTGGTGAACAGCGTGAAGCCGCCGGAGATCAGGCAGGTGTAGGCGCCGTTGGCGCGCATCGTCATCACCAGATGGCGGCCGCCCGGCGTCAGCTTGATGCGCTTGGCAATGACTTCGTCGACCACGCTCACCGGCAGGTCCTTGAGCAATGCGACACGTTCGCGCAAGGCCGGCTCGAACGCGATCTCGCCACGCATCGCCCGCTCGGTGATGGCGGCGACATGCGGCTTCAGCCCGGCGAAATCGGCGAGCTCGTCGATGCATTCCTGGCCGATCATGGTTGAATCCATGTCGGCGAGAAAAAGCTTCTTGCGCCGGAAGGCTTCCGCCTGCACGACGATGTCGATCGGCATGTCGCCGCGCAGGTCGCGCAAGCGGGCCTCGAGCTTGTGGACTTCGCCGTCATGCGCGAACGGGATGTCGATGGCGACCTCGTCGAACAGCCAGCGTGGCGTGCCCGGCGATGGCAGCACGGCCAGGAAGGCCTCCACGATCGTGGTATCGAGTGCGGGATCGGCAGGATTGCAGATGAAGGTGGCGACGAGAGACATCAGGTGACTTCGCTAAGCGACAACAAAGCGGTGCTTATCGCAGGGCCGACCGCCAGCGGCAAGTCGGCGCTCGCATTGGAACTTGCGCAAAAAGCGAGCGGGGTCGTCATCAATGCCGATTCCATGCAGGTCTATCGCGACCTCAGGGTGCTGACGGCGCGGCCGACGGCGGAGGAAGAGGCCGATGTGCCGCATCGGCTCTACGGCCATGTCGATGCTGGCGTGAATTATTCGGTAGGCCACTACGTTCGTGACGCGGCGGACGTTCTTGCCGAGGCGCAGCGCGCCGGGTGGCTGCCGATCTTCGTCGGCGGTACCGGGCTGTATTTCAAGGCGCTGACACGGGGATTGTCGGCGGTGCCGCAGGTCGCCGAGGCGGTCCGCGAGGGGGTGCGCCTGCGGCTCGCGCGCGACGGTGTCGAAGCACTACATGCCGAGCTGTCGCGGCGCGACCCGGCCGCGGGCGCGCGGTTGAACGTCCGCGACCGCACCCGCATCGCCCGCGCGCTGGAGGTGATCGAGGCGACAGGTCGGCCATTGGCCGACTGGCATGCCGACACCACCCCGCCGCTGCTGCCGGCAGGTGGGACCCGCGCGCTGTTCATCGCGCCCGAGCGCGAGACGCTGTATGCGCGGATCGATGCGCGCTTCGATGTCATGCTCGACGGTGGCGCGCTGGAGGAGGTGGCGCGGCTCGCCGCCCGCGGGCTCGATCCGCTGCTGCCGGCGATGAAGGCGCATGGCGTGCCGGCGCTGATCCGTCATCTCCGGGGGGAGATCTCGCGGGACGAGGCCGCCACGATCGGCAAGGCCGACACCCGCCATTATGCCAAACGGCAATTCACCTGGTTCCGGCACCAGCTGCCGGAATTCGAATGGCTGGCGCCGGACGCGGCGCGGGCGTGGGTGGTGTCCGTCTGATCGCCATCCCGAGGAGCGCAGCGACAACGCGATCCAGAGTCTTGGATTAGCCCTGGATTGCTTCGCTTCGCTCGCGATGACGGCGGCGGGGCTCAAATTACCGCTCGCCGAACGGCGAATTCCGCGTTAACCTGACAAAATCGCGCTGGCGAACCCGCTTTGCCTTGACATCGGGGCATCCGTGGTTATGTTCGCGCAACCTTTGGGAAGCTCGCTGGGCGTCATGCGCAACAATATTGCTGCCATTCTTATCGTAGTCGTAGCCAGGCGCATCGCCGGGGATGGCTAGCGGCCATCCATGATCCGAGCGGTGCGCAGGGCCTTCCAGGGCCCTTTTTTATTGCCTGGACGCCAACGACCCGCTCGAAGCGACCCTGACCGAGACGACCCCTGAACCAAGCGACCGACCAAGACGACAAGCCGCTGAGAGCAGCGATCCGGAGCCTGCCATGACCGACAAGAGCCACGATCCGAACCAGATGACCGGCGCCGCGATGATCGTGCGCGCGCTCATCGACCACGGCGTGCAGCACCTCTTCGGCTATCCCGGCGGCGCGGTGCTTCCGATCTATGACGAGATCTTCCAGCAGAGCGACGTCCAGCACATCCTGGTCCGCCACGAGCAGGGCGCCGGCCATGCTGCCGAAGGCTATGCGCGCTCGACCGGCAAGCCCGGCGTCGTGCTGGTGACCTCGGGCCCCGGCGCCACCAACATGGTGACGCCGCTGGCGGACGCGCTGATGGATTCGATCCCGCTGGTCTGCATCACCGGCCAGGTGCCGACGCATCTGATCGGCAACGACGCGTTCCAGGAGTGCGACACGGTCGGCATCACCCGGCCCTGCACCAAGCACAATTGGCTGGTGCGCAATGTCAACGATCTCGCAAAAGTGCTGCACGAGGCGTTCTACGTCGCGACCACCGGCCGTCCGGGCCCGGTCGTCGTCGACGTGCCGAAGGACGTGCAGTTCGCGGTCGGCACCTATCATCCGCCGCGCAAGTCCGACGTGCACATCTCCTACGCGCCGCGCGTCAAGGGCGATGCGATGCAGATCCGCAAGGCCGTGGCGCTGCTGGCCTCTGCCAAGCGGCCGGTGATCTATTCCGGCGGCGGCGTCATCAATGCGGGCCCGGGGGCCTCGAAGCTGCTGCGTGAGCTGGTCGAGGTCACGGGCTTTCCGATCACCTCGACTTTGATGGGGCTGGGCGCCTATCCGGCGTCGGGCACCAACTGGCTCGGCATGCTCGGCATGCACGGCACCTACGAGGCCAACATGACGATGCATGATTGCGACGTCATGCTGTGCGTCGGCGCGCGCTTCGACGACCGCATCACCGGCCGCACCGACGCGTTCTCGCCGAACTCGAAGAAGATCCACATCGACATCGATCCGTCCTCGATCAACAAGAACATCCGCGTCGACGTGCCGATCATCGGCGATTGCGGCGACGTGCTCGCCGACATCCTGCAGGTGTTCAAGGCCGAGGCGAAGAAGCCCGACATCAAGCCGTGGTGGCAGCAGATCGCCACCTGGCGCGCGCGCAACTCGCT
>NZ_JBNPVB010000029.1:0-76731 GCF_051168495.1 Bradyrhizobium oligotrophicum
CAGACCGCGGCCATCGCATCCCCACCTCGCGTGTCGTGACGATCGCGCGCTACGCCCCTCTGCGGTGAGGCGGGATGCGCAGAGAAGATCATGATTTCAGAAAAAACGCAATAGAATTATTTTTATCAGAAGGTGAGGCGGTTATCCTCCGCCGTCGTCCCGGGCTCCATACTCCGCGGCGGGAGTGGTCAGAGCGATCTGGTCAACGTCTGTGCGCCAAATTACGGCCGGTGGCTATGGGTCCCAGGTCAAGCCCGGGACGACACCGTTTAATAGGCGCGATCGGTGGTCGTGCCTCCGGCGCCGTACGAAGTCCAACTCAGTCTGTTTCTTGCCGCACAGAGTTGCATCGGGGTGATCGTTGCATGCAATGATCGCTCATGAAATGGGCTGAGTTTCCCGTTGAAGGAGCCTGCTCAGCAAGCGGGCAACTTCGGCGGCCTGATCAACCTATTGAATTAGTTCGTGCTTCGTGACCGCCGTCGGCCTCTGCCCAATTGTACACAATGGCATAGCGCTTGCTTTGCCTCTTGCGACGCATTCTCGCGGGGAGGCAGGCGGCCATGGCGAACTCACTGGCGAACTCACCTGCAAAGGCAAGCGCGACCGTGCGCGCCGAGCCGGAGCCGATCACGCTCGATCTGTCCAGGACCGCGCTCGTCATCATCGACATGCAGCGCGACTTCATGGAGCCCGGCGGCTTCGGCGAGACGCTCGGCAACGACGTCTCGCAACTCGCCCGCGCGGTCGAGCCGATCGGCAGCGTGCTGGCGGCGGCGCGCAAGACGGGCATGCTGGTGATCCATACGCGCGAAGGCCACGAGCCGGATCTGTCCGACGCGCCGCCGGCCAAGGTCGAGCGCGGCGCGCCGTCTCTGCGCATCGGCGATCCCGGCCCGATGGGGCGGATTCTCATTCGCGGCGAGGCCGGGCACGACATCATTCCCGCGCTCTATCCGATCGACGGCGAGGTCGTGATCGACAAGCCGGGCAAGGGTGCGTTCTATGCCACGGAGCTGAGTGACGTGCTGGAACACCACGGCATCGAAAACCTGCTGGTGTGCGGCGTCACCACCGAGGTCTGCGTCAACACCACCGTGCGCGAGGCCAATGACCGCGGCTATCGCTGCGTCGTCATCTCCGACGGCTGCGCATCCTACTTCCCGGAATTCCACGAGATGGGCCTGAAGATGATCAAGGCCCAGGGCGGCATCTTCGGCTGGGTCGCCGAGTCGGCCGCGGTTCTGCAAGCCATGCACTGAGAGTCATGCACTGAGAGCCATGCACTGAGAGCCATGCGTTGAGAGCCAAGTGTTGAAAGCCAAGTGCTGAAACAGACGAGTTCGGAGACCTGATCGCGTCAATTCAACAGGGGAGCAAGGCGATGAGCGGAAGCGGGACGGCAAGCTCGGTCAAACCAGATTTCAAACCGGCGCTCTGGACACCGGGAGACTGGAACGCGTTCTTCGGTTTCGGCACCAACATCCTCGTTAACATGCTCGTCCTCACCGGGCTGCTGCGCTTCGTGCTGAAGATGCCCGACAGCCTGGTGTTCGGCCGCATCCTGCCGGCGCTCGGCCTGATGATGTGCCTGTCGACGTTCTACTACGCCTTCCTCGCCTATCGCCTGGCGCAGAAGACCGGACGCACCGACGTCTGCGCGCTGCCCTCGGGCGTCAGCGTGCCGCACATGTTCATCGTCACCTTCGTGATCATGCTGCCGATCACCTTGAAGACCGGCGATCCGTTGAAAGGCTGGTCGGCCGGCCTGGTCTGGGTGTTCTTCCAGAGCTTCATCCTGATGATCGGCGGCTTCATCGCGCCCTATATCCGCAAGATCACGCCGCGCGCCGCGCTGCTCGGCACCTTGGCCGGCGTGTCCGTCACCTTCATCTCGATGCGGCCGGCGCTCGAGATGTACATGACGCCGCAGATCGGTCTGGTGTGCTTCGCGATCATCCTGGTCAGCTGGTTCGGCGGCGTGAAATATCCGAAGGGCCTGCCGGCCGGACTCGTAGCGATCGCGGTCGGCATGATCATTGCGTGGGGCTCGAACCTGTTCGGCCTTGGGCTCGGTGGCCTCAGCGTCAAGGGCGTGGGTGATGCCTTCGCGAGCTTCGGATTCTCGGTGCCGCTGCCGGCCTTCGGCACGGTGTTCTCCGGTTTCGAATATCTCGGCATCATCCTGGTGACCGCGATTCCGTTCGGCATCTACGACCTCGTCGAGGCCATGGACAATGTCGAGAGCGCGGAAGCTGCCGGAGATGAGTACCCGACCACACGCGTGCTGACCGCCGACGGCATCGTCAGCCTGATCGGCTGCATGATGGGCAACCCCTTCATCAACGCGGTCTATATCGGCCATCCCGGCTGGAAGGCGATGGGCGGGCGCATCGGCTACTCCGCTGCGACAGGCCTGATGGTGATCGTGCTGTCCTGGCTCGGCATCATCTCGGTGCTGCTGGCGCTGGTGCCGGTGGTCGCGATCTCGCCGATCCTGCTCTACATCGGCATGCTGATCGGCGCGCAGGCGTTCCAGACCACGCCGGTCAAGCATGCGCCGGCGATCGTGCTCGCCTTCACGCCGCATCTGGCGGCCTGGGCCAAGCTGCAGATCGACACCATGCTGGCCTCGACCGTGACGGCGGCGCAGAGCGTCGGCGGTCTCGCCGCCGACAAGGTCGACGCGGTCAAGACGGCTGCGATCGCCGCACTCCCGCAGCAGGGTGTGCTGTATCATGGGTTGGAGGTGATGGGCGGCGGCTCGATCCTCGCCGGCCTCGTGCTCGGCGCGATCGGCGTGTTCGTGATCGAGCGTGACTTCACCAAGGCGGCGGCGTTTGCTCTGGCGGGGGCCGTCATGACCTTCTTCGGCTTCATGCACGGCGAGGCCGTCGGCATCGGCATCACGCCCGCGGTGGCTCTGGCCTATGTCGTGGTGGCCGGCGGCTTGTTCGCGCTGGGGCGGCTCGGCATGTCCCAGAGCTACGTGCCGCATGCCGACATGCACGCGGCGCCCGCGGAGTAGTTGACGGACCTGAGATACGCTCGACACGGTCATTGCGAGGAGCGAAGCGACGAAGCAATCCAGGGCCCCACACGGGACACTGGATTGCTTCGCTTCGCTCGCAATGACGCAAGAGGATGAGGCTCGGAGATCACGATCGACGAGCGCCAAGACTCGCATCGTGGAGCCGGACTCACGGCCGCACCGCCGGCGCGTCCAACGGCATTCCGTGCGCCCGTGACATCAGATAGAGTTCCAGCGCGATCATGTCCGCAGCGTCGAAGTCGAACGCCTGCGCGCGGACGCCGGTCATACAGCCGCGGAGGCGGCGCTGCAGCGAGCCCATGCCCTGCCATTCCAGCCGGTAAATCGGATAGCCGGTCGCCTGTCCCTGCGTGATCGATGAGCCGGCGAGATGCTTGTCCCAATTGTCGTCGTGGCAATTGGTGCAGGCGAGATTGAGCTGGCCCTGGCGCTCGAAGAACAGCTGATGGCCGCGCGCGACGAACGGCTGGAGTCGGGGGTCGTCGCCGGCCGTGATCGGCAGGCCGCGCGACTGCTTTGCGATCAGCGCCGTCAGCGCGAGCAGCTCGCGGCTCTCCGGCGCGAACGCGGCGGCCTGCTGATGCTGCGTGCGGCAGAGATTGACGCGCTGGCCGAGATCGACCGGCGCGGCGCTGGCGGCATTGAAGGCCGGGAAGCGTGCGGCCGTGCCTCTCATGCTGACGTCGACCTCGCCATGACAATCGCTGCAGGACTTGTTCGCGGCGCCTGCCTTCGTCGTCCATAGCGTCTCGCCGTCGAGCACCGAGAGCATCGCGGGATTGGCGGTGTCGTCGTCCTGCATCGCCCTGGTGTCCGGCGACATGAAGTCGTAGCCGGAGCGGCGCTCGGAGGGCGCGATTTCGCCGGCGAGCACGGGCAGCGCTGCGCCGAGCAGAGTCACAACGAGAAGGGCGCGCGGCGTCATTCGACCGTGATCGCCGCCGACGCGGTGGCGACGAAGCCGTTATCGCCGATCCACTCGAATTCGAATTTGCCGCTCTCGCTGGCGGTGGTGAAGAACGACAGGAAGGGATTGGCGGCGATGGCCGGATAGAGATCGGCGCGAAAGATTTCGGTGCCGTTGAACTTGCAGGTGAAGCCGGTGATGATGTCGCGTGGCACGACCTCACCGGCCGCGGTGTGGCGGTAGCCCGGCTCCATCACGTGGCTCATCAGCGTCTTGATCTCGATGACCGTGCCGCGTTTGGCCTTGGGCGGCACGTTGACCAGGGCTGCGGGCATCACGGCATCTCCTCGGTGCAGGCGGCGAGCGTCACGATGACGTCGACGCTGACGGACCAGAACGAGCCGTCCGACAGCCTTGCAATCGCGACCACCTTCTGGGTGTCGGCGAGCCGAATGCGGGTCGTGACCTGGGCGCGGCCGGCACTCGGCGTCAGATGGAAGTTGGCGACGTTGGGTTGCGGGTTCTTCTCGTTGAAGACGTGGATGCTCTTGACGTAGCTCTCAGGTGTCATCGGGTGATCGACGCTGACCGTCATCGGCACGGTGTTGCCGTTCTCGACCAGCGGCGGGATGTCGAGCCGGACCTTGCCGACGTTGACATGGGCCTCGCCGACGAGGTTGCGGATGGCCGAGGCCAGCATTGCCGGCGTGGCCTGCGCCGGCCGGACGGTAATCAGCGGCAGCGCGCCAGCGAGCGTGCCCGCCAGCTGCAGCAGGTGGCGGCGCGAGAGGTGGGAGGGTGCGAACATGCTGTCCATATGGGCTCACTCGCGCAACGTCGCGAGATAGGCGACGATGTCTTCGATCTGCTCCGCCGACAGGATCGGCTTGTCGCGCCAGGCGGCGCCGACGCGCGTCAGGCCTTCGATGCGATAGTAGGACGGCATGATCGTCTCGGCATTGACGCGGCTGGCATCGACCAGCCGCAGCCGGAGCTGTGCGGTCGTGGAGCGGCTGCCGGCACCGGCGAGGCTCGGCGCGAGGTCGCCCTGGAAGCGCGCTTCCGGAAACGGGCCGGAGTGACAGAGGATGCAGGTCGAGCTGCGCGCGAGCACCATTGCCCGGCCGCGCGTGGCGTCGCCGGGCTGGCCGGTGAGCGAGTCGGCGATGCCGTCGCTGGTGACCTTATATGGCGTAAGCGTCTGCGCCGCGGCGATGGCGGGCAGGGCGGTGATGAGCATGGCAATGAGCCGGCTAGCCGAAGGCGTCATCGGTCAGCGCCTTGAACCAGGCCGTGGCGGCTTCGGCTTCGGTCGCGCGTGTCGAGCGCGGTGCATCGATGGGACTGGTCCGGCCGCCCTCCATTTCGGCGAACAGGTCGCCCTTCGGCTGATAGACACCGGAGAGCGAGAACGCGTAGTCCGGCGCGACGATGCTGTAGCAGACGCCCGTCAGCGGCGGCGGCTCGGATTGCCGGCCGGTGAGATCGCGCGCGATCACGGCCGCGCAGGCCTTGCCCTGCGCCTGCGCCGCACCGGCCGATTTCGGAATACCGCCGCCAAGACAGGCGTCGCCGATCACGTGAACGTCGGAGACGAGCTTCGAAGCAAAGGTCGCGGCATCGATCGGGCACCAGCCGGTGCGGTCGGTGGCGCCGGCGAGCGATGCGATGCGACCGGCCTTCTGCGGCGGGATGATGTTGGCGACATCGGGATTGTAGTTGCCGAACTCGGTGATCACGGTGCGGCTCGCCACGTCGACGCCGGTCACGCGGCCGCCCTGCGACAGCGGAATGCGCTCGATCATGCCGTCATAGAGCTGCGCCCACGCCTGTTCGAACAGCTTCTGCTGCGAGAAAGTGTCCTTGGCGTCGAGGATCAGCACCTTCGACTTCGGCTTGTGCGTCTTCAGATGATGCGCGATCAGGCTGGCGCGCTCGTAAGGCGCGGGCGGGCAGCGCGAGGGATTGGCGGGGACCGCGATCGCGACCGTGCCGCCGTCTGGCATCGCCTCGATCTGCTTCCGCAACAGCAGCGTCTGTGGGCCGGCCTGATAGGCATGCGGCATCAGGGTCGATGCGGCCTCGTCGTAACCCTGCAGCGCGGTGAAATCGATGTCGATGCCGGGCGCGAGCACGAGGCGGTCGTAGGCGAGCGTGGTGCCGTCGGCAAGCGTGACCTTGTGCACCGCCGTGTCGATGGCCGTCGCTGCCTGCAGGACCACGCGCACGCCTTCGGCCGCGATCCTGTCGTAGCCGAATTGCTGGGCGCCGATGTCGCGCAGGCCGGCGATCACCTCGTTGCTGAGGGGGCACGCCGTGAAGAGCTTGTTCGCCTCCACCAGCGTGACGTCGAGCCTGTCATCGGCCTGGCGCAACGCGCGGGCGCAACTCGCGCCACCAAAACCGCCGCCGATCACGATCACGCGCGCCGTCGTTTGTGCGCGCAGCACGGCGGGGGCGGCGATCAGGGCTGCGCTCGCCGCGATCAGGCCGCCGACCTCTCTGCGCGTGCGCGGCCGGGACATCGTCATGGTCTTGCAATAGCACGGCGGCGGCCATTGGTCCCAACGGCCGCCGCCGCGCTGATCATGCGAAGGTGATGTTCTGGTCGCGCAGCGGCACCGAGCGGATGCGTTTGCCGGTGGCGGCGAAATACGCATTCAGCACCGCGGGCGCGGCGACGCCGATGGTCGGTTCGCCGACGCCGCCCCAGAACCCGCCGCTCGGGACCATGATCGCTTCCACCTTGGGCATCTCGGCGATGCGCATCGAATTGTAGCTGTCGAAATTGGTCTGCTCGATGCGGCCGTCCTTGACGGTGCAGCCGCCATAGAACAGCGCCGACAGGCCATAGACGAACGAGCCGGCGATCTGCCGCTCGACCTGCGCCGGGTTGACGACATAGCCCGGATCGGTCGAGGCGACGATGCGGTGGATCTTGATCTTGGTGCCGTCGATCACCGAGATCTCGGCGGCGCCGGCGACGTAGCTGCCGTAGCCGTGAAGCTGAGCGAGGCCGCGATATACGCCCTCGGGCGGTGCGGAGCCCCAGCCGATCTTATCGGCCACGGCGTTGAGCACCGCGAGATGCTTTGGATGATCGGCCATCAGCCGTCGGCGGAATTCCAGCGGATCCTGGCCGGCAGCGCTCGCGAGTTCATCCATGAAGCATTCGAGATAGATCGCGTTCTGGTTCACGTTGACGCCGCGCCAGAAGCCCGGATTGATGTGCGGGTTGCGCATCGCGTGCTCGATCAGCAGGTTCGGCACGGAGTAGCCGATCGTCGCCTCGCCGGTCGCGCCGAGCCCCTGGAAGGTCGCGGGGTCCTTGCCGTTGACCAGCGCGTCGGGCCGCAGGCTGAACAGGATCGACTGGCCGGAAATGCGCATGTGCAGCGCGGTCAGGTTGTTGTCGGCGTCGAAGCCGCCGGTCAGCTTGCATTGCGTGATCGGATGGTAGCGGCCATGCGTCATGTCCTCCTCGCGCGACCAGATCAGCTTGACCGGCGTGCCCGGCAGCTCCTTGGCGATCTTCACCGCCTGGCGGACGTAATCAGTTTGCCCGCGCCGGCCAAAACCGCCGCCGAGGATCAGCTTGTGCACTTCGCATTTGTCGGCCGGCAGGCCCGAGGCTTCCAGCACCGCGGCGAACGCCGCCTCGCCGTTCTGCGTGCCGCACCACACCTCGCAGCGATCGGCGGTGTAAACCGCGGTCGCGTTCATCGGCTCCATGGTGGCGTGGTTCTGGTAGGGATAGTTGTAGACCGCCTCGACTGTCTTCACGGCGCTCGCCAGCGCCGCCTTGGCATCGCCGTTCTCGTTGCCGACGAAGGCGGGGCCTGACTCGAGCCCTTCGGCCAGCCATTTGCCGATCGAGTCCGACGAGACCTTGGCGTTCGGGCCTTCGTCCCACACGATCGGCAGCGCATCGAGCGCGGTCTTGGCGTGCCACCAGGTGTCGGCGACGACGGCGACCGCGGTGCCGTCGATGGCGACCACCTTCTTGACGCCCTTCATGCCGGCGATTTTGGCTTCGTCATAACTCTTCAGCTTGCCACCGGTGACCGGGCAGTCCTTGATAGCGGCGTTGAGCATGTTCGGCAGTGTGACGTCGGCGCCGTAGATCATCGCGCCGTTGACCTTGTCGGCGGTGTCGAGCCGCTTCACGCCCTTGCCGATCAGGGTCCAGTCCTTCGGGTCCTTCAGCTTGACGTCGGCCGGCGGCGTCAGTTTGGCGGCGGCTTCCGCCACCTTGCCGTAGGTCGTCGTGCGGTCCGAGGCCTTGTGGGTGATGATGCTGTTGGCGGCGGTGCATTCAGCCACCGGCACCTTCCACTGATCGGCGGCGGCCTGGATCAGCATCATGCGCGCAGCGGCGCCGCCTTTGCGGACGTAGTCCTGCGACGAGCGGATGCCGCGACTGCCGCCGGTGGAGAAATCGCCCCACACCCGCTTGCGGGCGACGTTCTGGCCGGGTGTCGGATATTCGGTCGTGACCTTGCTCCAGTCGCAGGCGAGCTCCTCGGCGACGAGCTGGGCGAGACCGGTGAGCGAGCCCTGGCCCATCTCCGAGCGGGCGATGCGGATCACCACGGTGTCATCCGGGCGGATCACGACCCAGGCGTTGACCTCCGGTGAGCCGTCCGCGGCGCGCACCACCTGCGGGCCGCCGAAGGGGAGATCGAGGCCGAGCGCGAGGCCGCCGCCGAGCGCGGCGGTGCCGATCACGAAGGCGCGACGGTTGAGGCACGGCGTGACGTGCTGGTTCATACCGTCCTCCTCAGGCGTTGGCGGCGGCGTGGATCGCCTCGCGCACCTGCGCGAAGGTTCCACAGCGGCAGATGTTGGTGATGGCGTCGTTGATGTCCTGGTCGCTCGGTTTCGGATTGTCCTTGAGCAGCGCCGCGACGGCCATGATCATGCCGCTCTGGCAGTAGCCGCATTGCGGAACGTCGTTCTCGAGCCACGCCTGCTGCACCTTGTGCAGGCCGCCGTCGCTCGCGAGACCTTCAATGGTGGTGATCTGCTTGCCCGCGGCCTCGGACACGGTGATGCCGCAGGAGCGAACCGCGGTTCCGTCGAGATGCACGGTGCAGGCGCCGCATTGTGCGATGCCGCAGCCATATTTGGTGCCGGTCAATCCGGCGTTTTCGCGGATCGCCCACAGTAGCGGCGTATCGGCTTCGACGTCGAGATTATAGGATTTGCCGTTAATCGTCAGGTTTGCCATCGCACATCCCTTTCGTTCAACTCGCCAGTTGAACCGAACGCACTGTGGCGCGAACGATTGCATCCTTCAAATCAAGATTATGCGTTTGCGGCGCGGAAGATTTGTGAAGGCTGGGGTTGTTTGTAGTCGGGCTCACTGGCCGCGCGGAGTTGCAACCGCCAGCCGCAGGAAGCTCATGATGCTGCCGAGCGCGGCGAAGCCGGCACCCAGCGCCAGCGCCACGGTCGCGCCCTCGCGGCCGGCGAGGCTGAAGCACAGCGCCGCCAGTGCCGCGCCCGTGGTCTGGCCGGTCAGCCGCGCGGTGGCGACGATGCCGCTGGCGCCGCCGCTGCGATGCGGCGGGGCGCTTGACATGATGGCCTTCATATTCGGCGCCTGGAAGAAGCCGAACCCGATGCCGCAGATCAGCATGCGCCAGACGATGTTGGGAACGCTCGGGTTCTCCGGCAGCATGGCGAGCAGCGCCATGCCGGTTCCGAGCATCACGAGGCCAATGCCGCCGAGCAGGCCGGCGGGAAAGCGGTCCGACAGCCGGCCGGCGATCGGCGCCATGATGGTGACCGCGAGCGGCCAGGGCGTCATGAAGAAGCCGGTCTCGACCTGTGAGCGCTGCAGAATGTCCTCGAAGTAGAACGGCAGCGAGACGAAGCCGAGGCCCTGCACCGAGAACGAGCATACCGCGGTCGCGGCCGACAGCGCGAACACGCCGCGGCGGAACAAATCGATCGGCAGCATCGGCGCCGGATGATCGGCCTGGCGGCGGGCCAGGATGATGCCGAGCACGAGCGCGCCGACGAGTTCCGCCGCGACCATCACCGGCGTCGCGCCATGCGCGGCGCTGCCGATGCCGGTGATGAACAGGCCGAGACACAGCGCGGCGAGCCCGGCACCGAGGAAGTCGAAGCCGTGGTCGGCGCGCGGCGTTGATGGCAGCATCTTCAGGCCGATCGCGATCGCGATCAGGCCGAACGGCAGGTTGATCGCGAACAGCCACGGCCAGGAGCCGAGCGAGAGAATGGCGGACGCAATGGTCGGGCCCAGGGTGAAGGAGATGCCGACCACCAGCGCGTTGTGGCCGAGGCCGCGGCCGAGCATCCTGCCGGGATAGACGTAGCGCACCAGCGCGGTGTTGACGCTCATGATGCCGCTGGCGCCGAGGCCTTGCAGCGCACGCGCGATCACCAGGGTTGGCAGCGACCATGCCAGCGCGCAGCCGACCGAGGCCAAGGTGAACAGCAAGAGGCCGCCGAGATAGATGCGCTGGTGGCCGACGATTTCGCCGAGCGCGCCCAGCGGCAGCAGGGTCGCGACGAGGGCGATCTGATAGATGTTGACGACCCAGACCACTTCGGCGGGGGAGACGTGGAGATCGGCCGAGATCGACGGCAGCGCGATGTTGGCGATGGCGACGTCGAGCGAGGCCATCGACAGCGCCGTGAAGATCGCCGCGATCGCCCAGGGCCGCTGGCCCGGGGGCAGTCCATCGGCAAAGCCGGCGCCGGCATGCTTGGTCGCGTGGTGGCGGTTGGACATGGGGACCTTTCGGGGGCCTTCGGTTCGCGGGCGCGTCCGATCAGCATGTACACGGCAGCGGGCGAGGGCCCCAGCCGTCGCGCGCGCATGGCCGTATGCGCGGGCGGGCGGCAAGGCGCAACAACCGGGGTGACAGCGCCGGGGCCGTCATGCTGAAACTGGCACCGTCGCGCCGCGAGATGAGGGAGCCGCCATGCATATCGTCGTTCTGCCGGGGGACGGCATCGGACCGGAGATCACGACCGCGACATCGCAGGTGTTGCGCGCCGCCTCCGAGCAGTTCCAGCTCGGCCTGGTGCTCGACGAGCATGCCGTTGGTCACGCGAGCCTTCAGCAGTTCGGCACCACCGTGCGGCCCGATCTGCTCGATCGCGTCAAGGCCGCCGACGGCCTGATCCTCGGGCCGACCGCGACCTTCGACTTCAAGGACGAGGCGCGCGGCGAGATCAATCCGTCGCGGTATTTCCGCAAGAGCCTGGATCTGTTCGCCAACATCCGCCCGGCCCGCGTTTATCCGGGACGGACCAGCCGGGTCGGCGAATTCGATCTCGTCGTCGTGCGCGAGAACACCGAGGGCTTCTATGCCGACCGCAACATGGAGGAGGGCAATGCCGAGCTGCGCGTGACCCCCGATGTCGTGATCTCGATGCGGCGGATCACGCGGCAATGCTGCGAGCGTATCGCCGAGGTCGCATGCCGGCTCGCGATGAAGCGGCGCAGGCACCTGACCATCGTGCACAAGGCCAATGTGCTGAGGATGGGCGACGGCATGTTTCTCGACGTCTGCACGGCCACCGCAGCGCGCTATCCGGAGCTCGCGGTCGACGAGGTGCTGGTCGATGCCGCCATGGCGCATGTGGTGCGCGAGCCCGGCCGTTTCGACGTGATGGTCGCCACCAACATGTTCGGCGACATCCTTTCCGATCTCACCGCGGAGCTGTCGGGCAGCCTCGGGCTCGGCGGCGCGCTCAACATGGGCGCTGACCATGCGATGGCGCAGGCTGCGCACGGCTCGGCGCCTGACATCGCCGGACGCGGCATCGCCAATCCGGTGTCGCTGATCCTGTCGGCGGCGCTGCTCTTGGACTGGCACGGCACGCGCACGCAGCAGCCGCGCTTCGTCGCGGCGGCTGCCGCCATCGAGACCGCCGTTGCGGACGCCATCGGGAAGGGCGAGTCCACGCGGGACATCGGCGGCCCGCTCGGCACCGCCGAGGCCGCGGCGGCAATCGCCGCGCGGCTGCAGGCATGAGCGTCGAGGAAGGCGCCAGAGGCGCCGTTGCCAAGGTCTTGTCATGGAGACAACCACCTGACGGGCGGCCGTCAGCGCGCGCCCCGCGCTACCCCACTGGGGCCTTACGCGTGCCGATCAGTCAGGCATTGGTCCCGCCGTCGACGGTCAAGTTCGCCCCGGTCATGTAGGACGACTCGTCGCTGGCGACGAATGCGACCAGCGCGGCCACTTCCTCTACCTTGCCGTAGCGATTGAGAGCCGTGACGGCCTTCTGCGGAGTAGCCCAATCTCCGGAGGCTGGGTTCAGATCGGTATCGATCGGCCCCGGCTGCACGTTGTTCACGGTGATGCCGCGATCTCCGACTTCTCGCGACAAGCCCTGCGTGAACATCCGGATCGCGCTCTTGGTCGCCGAGTACGGTACCAGTCCCGGCGTCATCATGCGTTCGCCGACGCAGGAGCCGATGGAGATGATCCGGCCACCATCGTTCATCTGCTTCAACGCAGTCTGCGTCGTGACGAAGACGCTGCGGATGTTGAGGTTGATCACTTGGTCGAACTCTTCCAGCGTCGTCTCCTCGAACTTCTTCGGGATCGCCGTGCCGGCATTGTTCACCAACACGTCGAGCTTTCCGAACGTGCTCACGATCCTGTCCACCGCCGCCTGAACGGCGCTTGCGTCGGTGGCGTCCGCCTGAATCGCGATGGCCTTGCCGCCCGCGCTCTCGATCGTCTTGACGACCGAAGCCGCGGCATCCGCGCCCCTCGCATAGGTGATCGCGACCCTGGCGCCTTCGGCAGCGAGCCGTTTGGCGATGGCGGCACCGATGCCGCGGGAGGCGCCCGTGACGAGCGCAGTCTTGCCTTGGAGCTTCTTTGACATATCAGAATTCCTTGCGGTGATGAGGACAGGAGGCTGCGGCGAATTGAAAGTTGCCACTCGGTTCGGACGTTCCGAGGCCCAGGCGTCGATGAAGAGCGTCGTGTGCTTGCGACGGCGGCGCCAGTTCCCGGATTTTCAAGTGCGGCACTCACCATCGAGGAACAGGTTGGTGTGAGCCAGGAAGAGATCCGGATACTGGTAGAACGGCCCGTGGCTGGAGTCCGGATAGATGATGAGCTGCGCGTTTGGCAGATGCTGTTGCAGGATGAATCCGTTGACCGTGGGGATGATCCGGTCGTTACTTCCGTCGACCACGAGCACCGGATGATGAATGGTCGCCAGGTAGTCCCACACGCCATCGCTCTTCTCGTTCGACTTGACGATCGCCGCGTATTGCGCAGCGGCGGACGCCTCGCTGACTTCCGGGCTGCGATCCCTGCGGCGGAACTTTCGTTCGAGGTACTTCAGCCCAGCCTCGCGGCCAGCGGCATTGGGCAGGAAATGCGCGGCGATCCAGAGATGTTCGGGCGGATCGTAGGTGGCAGAGAAGATCTCGGCGGATCTGCTTGCCGCGGTGTCGGCGCCGCGCGGCCCGGTGCCCACGAGGACCAACTTGCGTACCAGATCGGGCGCCTGCACGGCGATCTCCTGGGCGACCTTGCCGCCGATCGAATACCCGAGGAGGTCGGCCTTGCCGACCCCGAGCGCCGTCATGAAGGTGATGGCGTCGGTCGCCATGCCCGGAATGTTCGCAGGCGTCACGCCCGAGCTGGCGCCGATGCCTGCGTTGTCGAACAGGATGACTTCGCGCTGCAATGCCAACCCGTCGGTCACGGCCGGATCCCAATGGTCCATGGTACCCCGGAAATGGATGTTCATGACGATCGGCACGCTGCCCGGCTTGCCGAAGCGGCGATAGGCGAAGCGGATGCCGTTGGCCTCGACGAATTGAGTCGACACGGTGTCATGGGTGTAGTTCGTCATGGTAAGGTCCTGGTCCCGGTTGAAATTAGCTGGCGGTCCTGCCGCCGTTGACGCCGATGATCTGGCCGGTGATGAAGGAGGCCTTGTCGGAGGCGACGAACAGGATCGCGTCGGCCAGCTCTTCGGGCTTGCCGGATCGCCGAAGCGGAATCCCCGCAAGCATCCCTGCCTTGCGCTCGCCGGAGCCGGCGAAACGATCGAGCATTGCGGTTTCGATCGGGCCCGGCGCGATGGCATTGACGCGAACGCCGAACGCAGCGGCTTCCAAGGCGGCGGATTTGGTCAGGCCCTCGACGGCATGCTTGCTTGCGACGTAGAGCGACGCGTTGGCCGCGCCGCGACTGCCCATGGTCGACGAGATGTTGACGACGTTGCCGAAGCCCTGCGCCTGCATCACGCGCAGCTCGTGCTTCATGCAGAGCAGCACGCCGAGGACGTTGGTGTCGAATACGGCCGCGTAGCTTGCCGGCGTCTGCTCCGCCACCGGACCCGGCGTGCCTTCCGTGCCTGCATTGTTGACGGCGACGTCGAGGCGCCCAAATCGCGCGACCGTCCTGTCGATCATCAGGCGAACGTCATCTTCGCGGCGGACATCCGCCTTGATGAACTCAGCGTTCGAGCCAAACGCGCGAAGGTCCTTGACGAGCTCAACGCCGGCCTCCTCACGCCGCCCTGCGACGACCACAATGGCGCCTTGCCTCGCAAAGGCGATGGCGGTCGCGCGTCCGATCCCCGCCTGGCCACCCGTGACCAGAACAACCCATCCAACCATCATGAGCTCCCTGATTGATTTGCGTTCTCCCAGCCCGCATGAGCGAGCGCTGCTCTCGCGATCATGGACGGCCGATTCCTAGGCAGCGGACGGCGGGCCGTCCTGAAATCCGGCTGAAGCGGTCTGAAATAGTTCTGAAATCGTGATCGCCGGCGTCGCGGTATCGCCTTGCCAGCGGGAGGCCGCCGGTGCAAATTAGGTGGAACGAGCGATCATCCGCGATCCCCGGGCCTGTCGTGAACATCCGTCTCAAAGATGTCGGACCCAGCGATCTGCACGGCCTGGAGCAGATCCAGATTGCCGCGTTGACGCTCGATTTGCGCCGACACGAATTGCGCGATGCCCACGGCGGGCGCATTGATCTGCGCCATCAATCGTTCAACGTGCTACGACATCTGGCGACGAACCCGGGGCAGGTCGTCTCGAAGGACGAACTCCTAGCGGCCAATTGGCCTGGCCTGACGGTCACCGAAGACTCTCTCACCCAGTGCATCTCCGAAATCCGTCGTGCGCTTGGCTCCCCCGGGCGCGAGCTCCTTCGGACCGTTCCCCGGCGCGGCTATATGATGTCGCTGCCCGAACACACGTCATTGCAGGTCCCGCCAGATCGTTCCCTCGGTCCAACCGTCGCGGTGTGGCCGTTCGAAACGGACCATGATGGCGATGGCCTCGATGCATTGGCCGACGGCCTGACCCGGCAAATCATTTCCGCGCTCGGCCGCTTCGGCGAATTGCGCGTGCTCACCCGGAGCCTGACGAAATCCCACAAGGATCGATTCGAGAGCGCGAACGACTTTGGTCGTTCGCTCGGCGTGGACTACCTCGTCGAAGGCAATCTGCGGCCAGACGGCGAGTTCGCCCGCATCGAGATCCTGCTGTCCGATGCACGGACCGGCACGCAGGTCTGGAGCAAGACGTTCAGAGCCAGCGTGACCGCCTCCAATCTCCTCGCCATGCAAGACGAGATCGCCGGCCAGGCGAGCGCCATGATCGGCAGCTATTGGGGCGCGATCGGTGCTGCCGAATATAGACGGATCCAGAACAAGCCGGGCCCGGAGCTGACGCCTTACGAGTGCATCGTCCAGGGTGTGATCGGGATTCCGACAGATGCGACCGTCCTGGAGCCGGTCGCGAAGGCGCGCGAGTGCCTCGAGCGCTTGACGCGCGCGCAGCCGCGGAACGCCGCAGCCTGGGCGGCGCTGGTCCTGGTGTTCAACAGTCAGAGGACCTGGGGCTTTCCATCGCCGACTGGCGAAGTCGGCAGCGTCGAGGATC
The DNA here is from genome assembly GCF_051168495.1 of Bradyrhizobium oligotrophicum. Lineage (GTDB taxonomy): Bacteria > Pseudomonadota > Alphaproteobacteria > Rhizobiales > Xanthobacteraceae > Bradyrhizobium > Bradyrhizobium oligotrophicum_A. Next base: position 15,871 of record NZ_JBNPVB010000029.1, read on the forward strand.
GCCTCGACCTCGCGGACAAGGCGGTCGAAGCGGCAAACCGCGCTGTCGAAATCGCACCGAACGATGCTTTCGTTCGTGGGTTGGTCGCGCGTGCCGCCTGGATGGCCCGCCAGCCGGACCTGCTTCGCATCGAGACGATGCGCGCGATCGAGCTCAATCCCAACGATCCGCAGAACCTCGGCCCGCTGGGTAACCTCATGGCCTATGCAGGGTTCTGGGACGAGGGTGTCGCGCTTGCCGAGCGGGGAATTGCGCTGACGGCGCCCAGTACGCCGCGCTGGTGGTGGTGGGCGAGCGCAAAGCGCGCCTTCGCCCACGACGACCATGCGACGGCCTTCAAGGCGTTCCGCCAATCCTATGTCGAGCAGCTCTGGATCAGCCATCTGCACATGGCCTATACGTTGCCCTACCTGGACCGGGTCCAGGAGGCAAAGGAGCACGTCGCAACTCTGCTGAGGATGAGGCCCGGATTCACGGTCCGCGAGGCCGACGCCTACTACAAAATGTGGTGCTTTGCGCCGTCATATCGCGAGAAGATGTGCGAGGCGCTGCTGCGCGCAGGGCTGAAGCTCAGCGCCTAAGTCAGGGCGCGACACTTCCGCTTCGTGGGCCTGAAGCCGGCAAAATCTTTGGCGCATCATGTCGGCAGCTATCCGGGCAGCCGGCCGTCAATCAACGTCACGTCACGTCGCGGCAGCCAGCAGCATCTGCGGTCCATTCGTGTAGAACGGCTCTGTGGCCGGCCGCGCCAGGCGCTCGATCGTCTGGTTGTGCCGTGTCAGCAGCTCGCAGGCATGGCCGATCTGCCGTTCGCGCAGTTCGGCATCGAAGCGGTGCTGCCGAGGCAACGGATTTCGACTATCCTCCAATGCAGACCATCAAGGCGAAACAGACCAGGGAGCGCGAGGGAGATCGATGAGCACAGTCAGAATCGCTCTGGCCCAGAAGAGTGGGGCCCTTATCCATGTTCGTTCCCGCGACATGGTCGTGGAAGCGTTGCGCCAGATGCGCGACAACCGGGTCCGGTCGGTGCTGGTCATCGACGACGACGTGCTGGTCGGCATCGTGACCCAGGGCGACTGCGCCATCAAGGTGCTGCTGCCCGGACTCGACGCGAAGCAGACGCCTGTGGCCCAGGTGATGACGGCCAACCCGGTGACGGTCAGGCTGGACCATCCGCTGGACGGCTGCATGGCCATGATGTCCCAGCGCGGCTTTCGCCATCTGCCTGTGCTTGATGCGGGCAAGGTCGTGGGCGTGATCTCGATCGGCGATGTCGTCAAGAACATCATCCGCGATCTGGAGCACAATGTCGACGACCTGATGGGCTACATCCTGAAGGACGGCCCAGGGGGGTGAGAGGCTATGCTGGTGCCATCGCCCCTCTTGCATCTGCTGTGACCTGGGCGGACGTTACGGTCTAAACCCGGTTGTGGGCCCGCAGCGGACCTGACTTCCCAGCGCGTTTTCCGGAGAATCAAGAAACCGGTGATCAATCCAGATTCGCAGCCTCGGCAACTCCGGGTGGGTACATCAGAATGGTATCGATGGTCGCCTCGTATTTCGACCATTCCCTTCTCGAGTTCTCGATGCTGATCTTCGGGATATCCAGCTCTGCGTAAAGCAGGTCGGTGAGCTTGCGATAATTCCGGTACAGCTCGATGAGCCCGTCAAGGCCAACCAGGCCGTGCCTGACGGCATAGGGCGATGATAGTTTCCAGTCGACTTGATATGTCACCCATGCATCCCCGCGCTCGGCAGCAACCGTTCGGATCGCCCGTTCAACGTCATCTTGATTGAAATAGATGAGCAAGGGACGTAGTGGCTCGATGGCAGTTACCACCTCATGAACGTAGCCACGCATCAGGGCAGTGTCGGCATCAAGCAGAAACAGTGCCGTCAGGTTGCCATGGAAAAGTTGTCCATCGACAACCGTGATGCGCTCTGACATTGTGGCCAAATTGACGTAGGTTCGCCAATGTACGGCGGCTGACTGCGCCAGTTGTATCGCCGGCATGTCAGCCCACGGTTCGTCCCAATCGAAGCGGATAGGATGTGGATTGACGCCCTCGGTGATGCCGAGGGCGGTGATGCCGGATCCATTCAATCTATCGGCAAGTCGCCGTACAGTCGTCGACTTGCCGGACCCCATGATCCCTTCGACGATCACAAGTCCAGAACGGATGCTGCAAACGGGCCGGGTCATAACGAGGCGATGATAGCCCGTCCCATGCGCCGCTACCAGCGAGGCTTCATCTGCTCCTGGCCGCATTGAGAGGTGGCGTGCCCTTGCGTTGAGGTCTGCTCCCTCAGGTCGGCGGACCAGACTTGTTGGGGACGAGTGCTTCGCATTTTGATCCGAAGCCGGAGACGTCACCGCGTACTGGAAGGTCGCCTTCGCCTTCACGGACAATGACAATAGCGGTCTCCATGTCCGTGTCGATCTGATCGGGACGTTGGAGGCGAGCGTGACGGAGTTTCTGTGCAAAGCTACGCGCCGCCCGGCCGCGCCAGCCGCTCGATGGTCTGGTTGTGCCGCGTCAGCAGATCGCAGGCGTGGCCGATCTGCCGCTCGCGCAACGCCTGCAGGATCAGGCGGTGATCCTGGTTGGTGCGCGGGCGCCAGCCGGCGTTGCGCGCCATCGCGAGCACGAGGCGTGAGTTGGCGAGGCGCAGGCCGTCGAGGCTCGCCAGCAGCCGCGGCATCGCGCAAGGCGTGACCAGCGCGCGGTGAAAGGCGCGGTTGGCGGTCTCGAACTCCGAGATCGTCTCGGCATTGTCGGCCTCGATCAGCGCCAGCTCGATCGCGGCGAGATGCGTCGGCGTGTAGCGCGGCGCGGCGTTGCGCAGCGCGATCACTTCGAGCGCGACCCGCATCTCGACGATCTCCTTGGTCGACTTCGCATCGAGCGGCGCCACCCGCACGCCGCGCCGCGGCGCGGCGACCACGAGATAGAGCGCCTCGAGCTGCCGGAAGGCTTCACGCACCGGCACGTGGCTGGAGCCGAACTCGCGCGCGACGTGGTCCTGCCGCAGCGGGGCGTCCGGCGGCAGCGCGCCGCTGACGATGCGTTCGGTGATCGCCTCGGCGATCCGCTGGGCGGTGGTGAGATTTTCGTCCTGCATATCCATAGATTATCTATCGAAAAAACCGATGCAGCCCAAGCTGCGATTGTCTACGGTGCTCGAATGCAGCACTATCATAGATAATATCTATGATAATCTATAATTTGCTTGGAGTAAGAGCATGGTGGATGTGAGAAGCGCGTCTTTGGACCTCGTCGGGGAGGGCGGCACCGTCCGCCATGATTGGACCCGGGACCAGGCCGATGCGCTGTACGCGCTACCATTCCCCGAGCTGATGTTCGCTGCCCAGACGGTGCACCGCCGGCATTTCGATCCGACCCGGCTGGAGACCGCGAGCCTGCTCAGCATCAAGACCGGCGGCTGCCCGGAGGATTGCGGCTATTGCTCGCAGAGCGCGCATTGGGACAGCGGGCTGAAGGCGACCAAGCTGATGGAGCGCGACGCGGTGGTCGCGACGGCGCGGCGCGCGAAGGAAGCGGGTGCCGAGCGCTTCTGCATGGCCGCAGCCTGGCGCAGTCCCAAGGACCGCGACCTCGACCAGGTCTGCGACATGGTCAGCGCGGTGAAGGATCTGGGGATGGAAACCTGCGTCACCCTGGGCATGCTGACGCCGCCGCAGGCGCAGCGGCTCAAGGAGGCCGGGCTCGATTTCTACAACCACAATGTCGACACCTCGCCGGAATTCTACGACCGCATCATCACCACCCGCACTCTGCAGGATCGCATCGACACGCTCGCGCATGTCCGCGACGCCGGCATCAAGGTGTGCTGCGGCGGCATCATCGGCATGGGCGAGGAGGTCGACGACCGGCTCGGCATGTTGGTGCTGCTGGCCAATCTCGCCGAGCATCCCGATAGCGTGCCGGTCAACATGTGGAACGAGGTCCAGGGCGTGCCGGTCAACGCCACGGCCGCGCGGCCCGACGGAATCGCGCTGGTGCGGCTGATCGCGGTGGCCAGGATGATGATGCCCAGGAGCGTCGTGCGGCTGTCTGCCGGCCGGCAATATATGAGCGACGAATTGCAGAGCCTGTGCCTGCTCGCCGGCGCCAATTCGATCTTCATCGGCGACGTGCTGCTGACGACAGCCAATCCGCAAGCCGACCGCGACGCCGATCTGCTGGCACGGCTCGGCATGACGTCGTCGTTGGTTGCGCGGTCGGAGGCACCGGCTGCTGCGACCGAACCGAGCCATGGCTCATTCGTGGAATGACACGAAAGTGCGCCGGGGCCTCATGGTGAGACGCGTCTACGGCGCTCCTCACCCTGAGGAGCCCGCCGAAGGGCGGGCGTCTCGAAGGGCGAGGCCTCATGGTTCGAGACGCGCCGCGCATGGCCACCGCTCACAATCAAGATCAGCTCGGCGCGACGCTCCTCACCATGAGGTTTTGGCACCGAGACTTGCGCTGCACATTGACCGTGAGCAGCGTGCTCATGGCGGCTTCGCAGCGACCCTTGGCGCTGTCGTGATACCGCGCCACCGTCATTGATGCGTTCACCGACAACGGAAGTGATCCATGCAAGCGTCCGCCAATCGTCTCGCAGGCTACGCCAACGGCTTACAGAGTCTCGCAGCCGATGACCGGCTGCGGCGTCTCAGTCCGAGGTCCGGTCTCGATTTCTCCTCCAACGACTATCTGGGCCTGGCGCAGGCCCCGCGCATCAAGCGCGCGGTCGCGGCGGCGATGGAGGCGGGCACGCCGGTCGGCGCCGGCGGCTCGCGGCTGCTGCGCGGCAATTGCGAGGAGCACGAACGGCTGGAGGCCGAGGCGGCGCGCTTCTTCGGCGCCGATAGCGCGCTGTTCTTCGGCTCGGGCTACATGGCCAACTTCGCCGTGCTGACGACGCTGCCCCAGCGCGACGATCTGCTCGTGCTCGATGCGCTCGTGCACGCCAGCACCCATGAGGGCGCGCGCGCCGGCCGGGCCGAGACATGTCAGTTCGCGCACAACGATCCTGAAGCGGCCGAGGACCGGATCCTGGCGTGGCGCAGGGACGGCGGTGTCGGCCGGCCCTGGATCGTCGTCGAAAGCCTCTACAGCATGGACGGCGACATCGCGCCGCTGGATGAATTGATCGCTGTCGCCGACCGCCATGATGCCTTCCTGCTGATCGACGAGGCGCATGCGACCGGCGTGTATGGCATGCAGGGCCGCGGCCTTGCCGCGGCTTACGAAGGCCGCGACAGCATCGTCATCGTCCATACCTGCGGCAAGGCGCTGGGCGCGGCCGGCGCGCTGGTCACGGCGAGCCGCGTGCTGCGCGAGGTGCTGATCAACCGCTGCCGTCCCTTCATCTTTGCGACGGCGCCGTCGCCGCTGATGGCGGTGGCGGTCAGCGAAGCGCTCGCGATCCTGCAGGACGAGCCGGAGCGGCAACAAAGGCTCACGCAACTCGTGGCCTTTGCGCATCGCGAGATCGTCGCACGGTTCGGCAAGAATTGGTCGTCGTCGCAGATCATTCCCTACATCGTCGGCGACAATGCGCGCGCGATGCACCTCGCGAGCGCCTTACAGCAGCGCGGTTTCGACATCCGCGGCATCCGGCCGCCGACGGTGCCCGCCGGCACGGCGCGGCTCCGGCTATCGCTGACCCTGAATGTCGACGAGGCCGCGATCACGGCGCTGCTCGATGCGCTCGCCGAGCTCGATGAGGAGCCGCGATGGCGCAGCGCATCGTAGTCACGGGGACCGATACCGGCATTGGCAAGACCGTGTTCGCGGCCGGCCTCACGGCGCTGCTCGGCGCCTGCTACTGGAAGCCGGTCCAGGCCGGGCTGGAGGAGGAGACCGATTCGCAGCGCGTGCAACGGCTCGCCGAACTCAGCGACAGCAGCGTGATCCCCGAGCGCTATCGGCTGGCTGAGCCGGCCTCGCCGCATCGCGCCGCGCGCCTCGCAGGCATCCAGATCGATACGCTCCGGCTGGATCCTCCCGACACCGGCGGCAGGCCCGTCGTGATCGAGGGCGCCGGCGGCGTCATGGTGCCGCTCGACGACGACACGCTCCATCTCGACGTCTTTGCGCGCTGGCGCTTTCCCGTGGTGCTCTGCGCGCGCACCAGCCTCGGCACCATCAACCATTCGCTGCTGTCGCTGGCGGCGCTGCGCAGCCGCGGCATCGACGTGCTCGGCATCGCCTTCATCGGCAACGCCCATCCCGACAGCGAGGCGACGATCTGCCGTCTCGGCGAGGTGAAGCGCCTCGGCCGGCTGCCCTGGCTCGCGCCGCTCACCGCGACATCGCTGCAGCAGGCCTTCGCAACCGAATTCAGGCGTGCGGATTTCGAACCATGACAGGCACCACGGCCTCGCCGATCTGGCACCCGTTCACGCAGCATGCGCTGCAGCCGGAGATGACGCCGATCGTCAGCGGCGAGGGCGCCTATCTCCATGCGCGCGACGGCCGCCGCATCATCGACGCCATCGCCTCCTGGTGGGTGGTGACGCACGGCCATTGTCATCCGCACATCGTGCGCGCCATCCAGGCGCAGGCGGAGCGGCTGGATCAGGTCATCTTCGCCGGCCATACCCATGAGCCGGCCGAGCAGGTCGCCAAAGAGTTGCTCGCGCTGGCGCCGCCGAGCCTCGCCCATGTGTTCTTCTCGGACAGCGGCGCCACCAGCGTCGAGGTCGCGCTGAAGATGGCGCTCGGCTATTTCCGCAACATCGGCGCGCCGCGCACGCGCATCGTGGTGATGCAGCATTCCTATCACGGCGACACGATCGGCGCGATGTCGGTCGGTGCGCGCGGCGTGTTCAACGCCGCCTATAAGCCGCTGCTGTTCGACGTCGCCGTCGTCCCGTTTCCGGCGCCGGGCCGGGAGCAGGCCAGCCTCGACGCCTTGGCCGCGATCTGCCAGCGCGACCGGCCCGCCGCCTTCATCGTCGAGCCGCTGGTGCTCGGCGCCGGCGGCATGCTGATGTATCCGCCTGCGGTGCTGCGCGAGATGCACCGGATTTGCCGGGCGTCCGGCGTGCTGTTCATTGCCGACGAGGTGATGACGGGCTGGGGCCGCACCGGCACGCTGTTCGCCTGCGAGCAGGCGGACATCGCGCCCGACATCGCCTGCTGTGCGAAGGGCCTCACCGGCGGCGCGATGCCGCTCGCGGTGACGCTGTGCAGTGCCGCCATCTTCGAGGCGCATCGTTCGACCGACCGCGCGCGGACGTTCTTTCATTCCAGCTCCTATACGGCCAATCCGATCGCCTGCGCGGCGGCCGCCGCCAATCTCGAGCTGTGGCGTCGGCCGGAGACGCGGTCGCGGATCGCCGCGGTCGCCGAATCGCAGGCGCGCTGCCTGGCGCGCTTTCGCTACGACGAGCGGTTCTCCGACATCAGGCGCTGCGGCACCATCACCGCGCTGGATCTCCACGCGGATGAGCCCGGCTACCTCGCCGAGGTCGGGCCGAAGCTGCACGCCTTCTTTCGCGACAGTGACGTGCTGTTGCGTCCGCTCGGCCATACGATCTACGTCATGCCGCCGTATTGCGTGACGCCGGACGATCTCGACGCGGTCTATGCCGCGATCGACGAGGCCGTCGATCAGGTGCTGTGAGCACGCGCCGCCGACAGGCGATTTGCGCTCCACGATCCCGCGCATTAGCATCGCTCCGGCTAATGCGGGAGGAAGCAGCCATGAACGCGCCGGTCAGCGGTAACAGCTCCAAGGAGCCGAAGGATGCCAGCGAGGCCATGATCGCGGCGCAGCAAGCCCTGCTCGGATCTTTGCCGTTTGCCGACATGACCGATTTCGACGACGCGGCGCGCGGCTTTCTCGGCAGCATCGATCAGGCCAAGGTGGCGACGGCGCAGGGCCGCACGGTCTGGAGCCTGGAGCCCTACGCCTTTCTCGAGGCCGAGGAGGCGCCGCCCACCGTCAATCCGAGTCTGTGGCGGCAGGCGAAGCTCAACATGCATCACGGCCTGTTCGAGGTCGTGCCCGGTGTCTACCAGGTGCGCGGGCTCGACATTGCCAACATGACCCTGATCGAGGGCGACACCGGCGTCATCGTCGTGGATACGCTGACCTCGATCGAGGGCGCGCGGGCCGCGCTCGATCTCTATTATCAGCATCGCGGCAACAGGCCGGTCACCGCCGTCATCTTCACGCACACCCATACCGATCATTGGGGCGGGGCGCGTGGGGTGGTCGACGAGGACGCCCTCAGCAGCGGCGGCGTGCCGCTGATCGCGCCCAACCTGTTCATGGAGCATGCCGTCTCCGAGAACATCATCGCCGGTCCTGCGATGCTGCGCCGGGCGCAGTATCAGTTCGGGCCGCTGCTCGCGAAGGGGCCCAAGGGCCATGTCGATTGCGGCCTCGGCAAGACCATGGCCGCCGGCGGCGTGGCGCTGCTGCGGCCGACCGACCTGATCATGGCGACCGGCGACACCAGGACGATCGACGGCGTGAGCTTCGAATTCCAGATGGCGCCGAACAGCGAGGCGCCGGCGGAGATGCATTTCTTCGTGCCGCGCTACCGGCTGTTGAACCTCGCCGAGAACTGCACGCACAACTTCCACAATTTGCTGCCGTTCCGCGGCGCCGACGTGCGCGACGCGCTGGCCTGGTCGAAATATCTCGGCGAAGCCCTGCAATTATGGGGCGGCAAGGCCGAGGTGATGTGCGGCCAGCATCATTGGCCAGTGTGGGGCGCGAGTCGCGTCGACACAATGATCCGCGAGCAGCGCGATCTCTACAAATTCGCGCATGACCAGACCTTGCGTCTGATGAACCACGGGCTGACCGCGAGCGAGATCGCCGAGCAGATCACGCTGCCGAAAAGCCTCGACGGCGCATGGCATGCGCGCGGCTATTACGGCCACATCCGGCACAACGTGAAGGCGATCTATCAGAAATATCTCGGCTGGTACGACGCCAACCCGGTCAATCTCGATCCCTTGCCGCCGGTCGAGGCCGGCCGGAAATATGTCGAGTACATGGGCGGTGCCCAGACCCTGCTGTCGCGGGCGCGCGCGGACTTTGCGAAAGGCGAATTCCGCTTCGTCGCGCAGGCCGTGGGTCACCTCGTGTTCGCGGAGCCGGACAATCTCGATGCGCGCGCGCTGCTCGCCGATACGCTGGAGCAGCTCGGCTTCGCCGCCGAAAGCGCAACCTGGCGCAACGCCTATCTGTTCGGCGCGCAGGAGCTGCGCCACGGCATGCCCGAAATCCCGGCGCGCCCTGCGATGCCGCGCGAAACCTTGGCGGCGCTGCGCACGGAGCAATTGTGGGACGTGCTCGGGGTGCGCCTGAACGGCCCCAAGGCGGAGGGCAGGCACATCGTGCTGAACTGGACATTTACCGACACCGGCGAGCGCTTCGTGCTCACCTTGCAGAATTGCGCGTTGACCTATGCGGTCGGCGTGCAGGCGTCGACCGCGGATGCCGGCTTCACCTTGGCACGATCGACGCTCGACGAGGTCATCGCCAAGGCGACGACGTTTCCGGAAGCGGTCGCCGCCGCAAAGATCAGTTTCGTCGGCAACCCGATGCGGCTCGCCGAGCTAATGTCGCTGATGGACGAATTCCCGCGGATGTTCGAGATCGTCGAGCCGAAGCGCGCCGCGGTCATCTGATGGACGAAGCAGGCCGGATGCTTGTCCGGCCTGCTGCGATGAACTACTCGGCGCTGCTGACCAGCCTGATGCGTGGCTCGGCCTTCTCGATCAGCCGGCGATAGGCTGCGACGTAGTCGAGCGCCATGCGACGTGCGGTGAAGCGACGCTCGAACTGCTCGCGCACGCGACCGCGGCTGAGATCGGACAGGCGGCTGACGGCGGAGACGGCACTGAGTTCGTCCTCGACGATGAAGCCGGTGACGCCGTCGTCGATCACTTCGGGCACCGAGCCGCGGTTGTAGGCGATGACGGGCGTCCCGCACGCCATCGCTTCGATCATGACGAGACCGAACGGCTCCGGCCAGTCGATCGGCAACAGCAGGCCGAGCGCACCGGAGAGCAAGTCTGGCTTCTCATGGTCGCCGATCTCGCCGATGTACTCGACCAGCGGATTGCCGTGGATCAGCGGATGGATCTTCTGGTCGTAATAGTCCTGGTCCGCCCGGTCGACCTTGGCGGCGATCTTGAGCGGGATGCCACAACGCATCGCGATCTTGATCGCGCGATCGACGCCCTTCTCGGGTGCGATCCGTCCGAGCACCGCGAGATAGCTCGGTGTCACCGGCTTCGGCGTCAGCAGCTTCTCGGGAAGGCCGTGGAGAATGGTGCTGATCCAATTCGCATTTGGAACCGGCCGGCGTTGCGCATCCGAGATCGAAACGACCGGAACATCCTTGAAGACCGAGAACACCGGCTGATGCTCGGGAAGATCGAGTCTGCCATGCAAAGTCGTCAGAAAGGGCGTCGGCTGGCGATGGAACAGCGAGAACGGATAGTAGTCGAGGTGAAAATGAAGGACGTCGAACGCTTCATCGTCACATTGCTGCCGGACGTTCTCCAGCATCACCATATGCAGGGCATTCGGGTCGCGCACCGAGCCGTCGAGTCGCAATGCCCTTGGCCATGTCGGACAGAGTGTGGCCGTCGTCTGGGAATCGCCGCTCGCAAACAGCGTCACGTCATGGCCGAGGGCAACGAGCTCTTCGGTCAACCAATGGACCACTCGCTCGGTGCCGCCGTAGAGCTTGGGAGGCACGGCTTCCGTCAACGGAGCAACCTGCGCGATGCGCATCTCATCGTCTCCTATATGTGAAAGAGGGAGGGGCTCCTCCGCGATCCGGCGATAGCCAGACGGGAACGTTCTCGCATTTGCGAAGTTCCTTGATCCGAGACACTTTCTTCCAAGCCACGTTCGTCGAGACATCGTTCCACGCGACGTCTCATTGATGCCATCTGGTGCTTCCAAACCCTGTGAGTGCAGTGAATGTCGACACACGCTGACGCCGCGACGGCGATGCTGCGGGAACTGAGATGACACGTCGACTCTGATCGGTTCCGGTCGAGCCATCGCCACTTCAGCAGCAAGAACGCAAAATCTCTCTCACGGACAGTCCATGGATCAGCTTTCAGGTTATGCCCACCGGCCCTTTCCCTTCGTGATGCGCTATCTGCGCGAACGCCCAGTGGCCCATCTCGTCATTCTGATGTCCGTCATCGGTGCCGTCGCCTGTTCGGTGGGCACGCAATATGGCGTTAAGGCGCTCGTCGACAGCCTTTCCGCAGGACCTGCGGGAGGCGGAAAGGTGTGGGCCGCGTTCGTGCTGCTGATGGCGCTGATCGCGACCGACAACGTGCTGTGGCGCGTCGCCAGCTGGATCGCGAGCTTCACCTTCGTGCGCGTCACCGGGGATCTCCGGCGCGACATGTTCCGCCATCTCACCGGACATTCGCCGAGCTACTTCGGCGACCGCTTGCCGGGCATGCTGTCGAGCCGCATCACGGCGACCTCCAACGCCGTGTTCACCGTCGAGAACATGTTCGTCTGGAACGTGCTGCCGCCTTGCCTCGCCACGGTGGCGGCGATCTGCCTGATCGGCACCGTCAGCGGCCCGATGGCCATTGCACTGCTCCTGATCGCAGCGATGATGGTGCTGGCGATGTTCCGCCTGGCCGCGGCCGGCAAGCCGCTGCACGACGACTTCGCCGACAAGGCGGCGATGGTCGACGGCGAGATCGTCGACGTCATTTCGAACATGCCGCTGGTCCGCGCCTTCTGCGGCCTGCGCCACGAGCACGACCGGTTCGATGCGACTGTGAACAAGGAGCTGGAGGCTCGCGGGCGCAGCCTGCGCTATCTCGAAAAGCTGCGCATTCTCCATGCGACGGTGACGATCGTGCTGACGGTGGCGCTGATGGCCTGGGCGATCTCGCTCTGGCAGCGCGGCGGGGCAACGACGGGCGACGTCGTGCTGGTCTGTACGCTCGGCCTGTGCATTCTCAACGCGACGCGCGATCTGGCCGTTGCTCTGGTCGACGTGACCCAGCACATCGCGCGAATGAGCGAGGCGATCGCGACCCTGTTGCAGCCGCACGAACTGCGTGATCACCCCGAAGCCGAGCCGCTGGTCAAGAGCGGTGCCGCGATTGCATTCAACGACATCGCCTTCCACTATCCGGGCGGGCACAAATTGTTCGAGAATTTCACGCTGCGCCTGCAGCCGGGCCAGCGCGTCGGCCTGGTCGGGCAGTCCGGCGGCGGCAAATCCAGCCTGTTCACTCTGCTGCAGCGGTTCTACGACCCGCAACAGGGCAGCATCACGATCGACGGCCAGGACATCGCCAGGGTCACCCAGCAGAGCCTGCGCGAGGCGATCTCCGTCGTGCCGCAGGACATCTCGCTGTTCCATCGTTCCATCCTGGAGAACATCCGTTACGGCCGGCCGAGCGCGACCGACGACGAGGTGCTGCGGGCCGCGATCGCGGCGCGCTGCGATTTCGTCGAAACGCTGCCCGAGGGGCTCCAGACGATGGTCGGCGACCGCGGCGTGAAGCTCTCCGGCGGCCAGCGCCAGCGCATCGCGATCGCGCGCGCCTTCCTCAAGGATGCGCCGATCCTGCTGCTGGACGAGGCGACCGCCGCGCTCGATAGCGAATCGGAGGAGGCGATCCGCGAGGCATTGAGTCGGCTGATGCGCGGGCGTACCGTGATCGCGATCGCGCATCGTCTCACGACGTTGCGCAATTTCGACCGGGTGGTGGTGCTCAGGTCGGGCCGGATCATCGAGGACGGCGCGCCTGACCGGCTCATGCAGGGCCAGGGCCCTTACCGGGAACTCGTCACCCAGGAAATGAACCGGCTCGCCAAATTTGCCGCCTGATCGTTGCGCCGGGTCGCGTCGAGAACGTGCACTCTCGGTTGTGTGGGCACTTCAACTTTGCACGAGGTCAACATGTCCGCCGAAGCCGCAACCACGCTGTCATCGATCCCCCGGATGGACGAGCCTGCCGAGCAGCCGTTCTACATTCCCATGACGGGGCCGGCGGCCCGTCCTCGGCGATCGCTCAAACACGACGACACCTTCATCGTCCTCGACGGCCATGGCGACATCGGCGCCTCGGCCGGCGGTCCGGATGGCCTGTTCAATGCCGATACGCGCTATCTCGCACGGCTCGAATTGACGCTGGACGACGTTCAGCCGCTGCTGCTGGGCTCCAGCCTGCGTGACGACAACTCGGCGCTGACCGTGGATCTCACCAATCCCGACATCTACAGCGACGGCCGGCTGGTGCTGCCGAAGGACATGCTGCACATCGTGCGCACGATCTTTCTCTGGCACGGCACCGCCTACCAGCGCATCGGGCTGCAGAACCATGGCGATCGCAACGCCAGCTTCGACCTCAAGCTGACGTTCGACAATGATTTTGCCGACCTGTTCGAAGTGCGCGGCTCCGTACGGTCCCGGCGCGGCATCGGTTCGAGCCGGCTGGTCGATCCGAGCGAGGTCGTGCTCAACTATCGCGGGCTCGACAATGTCCTGCGCACCACCGACGTGACCTTCGATCCGCGCCCGACCAACCTCACCGCCAGCGTCGCGACCTATCATTTCGACCTCGCGCCGCAGCAATCCGCCTCGCTGTTCGTGGCCGTGATGTGCAACGCCAAGGCCGGCGAGCGGCCCCGGCGCTTCTTCCGCAGCCTGCTCGCCCACCGCCGCGAGATGCGCCGCTGCACCGTCGGCGGCGCCAGCATCGAGACCTCCAACGACATCCTCAACGAGGTGCTGTGCCAGGCGGCGGCCGACCTCAACATCCTGATGACGGACACGCCGGAGGGACGTTACCCCTACGCCGGCATTCCCTGGTACTCGACGACGTTCGGCCGCGACGGCCTGATCACGGCACTGCAGATGCTGTGGGTCGATCCGCGCATCGCTCGCGGCGTGCTGCGACGGCTCGCCGTGCATCAGGCGCGGCAGACCGATCCGCTCGCGGATGCCGAGCCCGGCAAGATCCTGCACGAGATGCGCGGCGGCGAGATGGCGGCGCTGCGCGAGGTGCCGTTCGCTTGCTACTACGGCAGCGTCGATTCGACGCCGCTGTTCGTGTTGCTGGCCGGGCTCTACATCGAGCGCACCGGTGACATCGAGACCTTGCTGGAACTGTGGCCGGCGATCGAGCTGGCGCTGAGCTGGATCGACGGGCCGGGCGATCCCGATGGCGACGGCTTCGTCGAATATCAACGGGCCTCCGAGCAGGGGCTCGCCAACCAGGGCTGGAAGGATTCCTACGATGCGGTCTTCCACGCCGACGGGCGTCTCGCAGAAGGCAACATCGCGCTCGCCGAGGTGCAGGGCTACGTCTACGCCGGCAAGCGGCTGGCGGCCCGCTGTGCGCGCCGGATCGGCAAGGCGACGATGGCCGATTGGCTCGAAGCGGAAGCGGCGCGGCTGGCCGAACGATTCGAGGACGCCTTCTGGTGCGAGGATCTCAACACCTACGCGCTCGCACTCGACGGCGACAAGAAGCCCTGCCGGGTGCGCACCTCGAATGCCGGCCAATTGCTGTTCAGCGGCATGGTGCGTGAGGACCGCGCCCGCAGGGTGGCGGCCGATCTGCTGCGGCCGCATTTCTTCTCGGGCTGGGGCATCCGCACCGTCGCCTATGGCGAGGCGCGCTACAACCCGATGTCCTATCACGACGGCTCGATCTGGCCGCACGACAACGCGCTGATCGCGCTCGGCCTGTCGCGCTATGGGCTGAAGCATGCGGTGGAGCAGGTGTTCAAGGGCCTGTTCGAGGCCGCGTCCTACATGGATCTGCGCCGGCTGCCGGAACTGTTCTGCGGTTTCCGACGCGAGAAGCATCGCGGGCCGACGCTCTATCCGGTGGCCTGCGCGCCGCAGGCCTGGGCGAGCGCGACGCCTTTCACGCTGCTCGAAGCTGCTCTGGGGCTCGAGTTCGACGCCGCGCGCGGCGAGATCCGGCTGCGCAATCCGCGACTGCCGGACTTTCTGGATTGGGTGGTGCTGCGCGATCTCAGGCTCGGCAACTCGACGATCGATCTGCGCGTTCGCCGCCACGGCGAGGACATCTCGATGGAGGTGCTGCGGCGGCGCGGTCAGATCCAGGTTTCGCTGGTGCTGGCGCAATGACGGGGCCGACGCAGCGCATCAGCCGATGGGCGCGCATCGGTCTCGCGATGTTGCCGCTGCTCGCGGGTCTCCATGCCAATGAGGGGCACGCGCAGCAGGCCTCGCCGGCGCCGCCCGCCAAGGACGCCGCAGGGCCCGCGAAGGAGCCGCCGCCGCCGGCCTCGGTAACGGTCCTCGGTGCACGCGATGCGCATGGCGTGCTTGGCCGCGACGTGCGCAGCTCGACCGGCGAGGACATGGGACAGATCGTCGACGTCATCGTCGATCTCAACGGCACGGTCCGCGCCGCGGTGATCGATTTCGGCGGCTTCCTCGGCGTCGGCAGCCGCAAGATCGTGGTCGACTGGACCGCGCTGGATTTCAAGCACCTCGCCGACAAGAAGGATCAGGTCTCGCTGGACCTCACCAAGGAGCAGGTGAAGGCCGCGCCCGAATTCAAGGAGGACAAGCCTGTCGTCGTCCTCGGCGCCGCCGGCAGGCTGTCGCCCTGGATTTTCGATCATTGAAAGAGTGCCTGAGCCCATCGGTCCGGTGAGCGCGCCCGGACCCGTCAACCCGACATCCGCGTCCCGCGCCCGATGCAAGTTGAGACATTGAAGCCATGCCGATTGCGCGGCCGTCCGCACCACGGGACCGGCAGCCTCGCTACAGCAGCGAGGCCGATGGCGGCGTGCGGCCTCGGCCAGGGCCGGAACCTGGACAGGGCTCCGGAGAGACGGCAAAGCCGTCGCCGTCGCGGCAGAGCCTGCGCGGTCTCGACTGGTTCATCTTCTTTCTCGCCGACGTACAGACCGGGTTTGGTCCGTTCATCGCGGTGTACCTGACGACGCAGAAATGGACGCAGGCGCAGATCGGGCTGGTGCTGTCGATCGGCGGCGTCGTCGGCCTGATCGGGCAGATGCCGGGCGGCGCGATCATCGATGCCGCAAAATCAGAGCGGCGGGTGGCGGGCCTTGCGATCGCTGCGATCGGCTGCTGCGCGCTCGCCTACGCGCTGTGGCCGATCTTTCCCGTGGTGGCCGGCGCTGCGACCCTGCATGCGGCGGCGAGCTGCGTCCTCGGACCGGCCATCGCCGCGATCAGCCTCGGCCTGGTCGGACCGCGCGGCATGGCGGAGCGGCTCGGCCGCAACGCGCGGTTTGCCTCGCTCGGCAATGGCGTGGCGGCGGCGGTGATGGGCACATGCGGCTATCTGCTGTCCAGCCGCGCGGTGTTTCTGGTCACCTTCATTCTAGCGTTTCCGACCCTGATCGCGCTATCGCGCATCCGCGAACGCGAGATCGACATCGCGCGTGCGCATGGCCGGGCCGACCGGGAGGACAGGGAGGTCGCGCGGCTCTCGAATCTGCTGGGTCTGCTGCGCCAGCGCGCGTTGCTGGTGTTCGCGCTCGGCGTGTTCCTGCTGCAGCTCGCCAATGCGGCGATGCTGCCGCTGATGGCCGGCGTGGTGACGACCAAATCGAGCGAGTGGGCGCCGATGCTGATCGCGTTCTGCATCGTCGTGCCCCAGGCGATCGTGGCATTGACCTCGCCGTCGGTCGGCGCGGTGGCGCAACGATGGGGCCGCCGGCCGCTGCTGATGCTGGGATTTGGTGCGCTGGCGATCCGCGGCGTGCTGTTTGCCGTCGTGCACGATCCTGTCGTGCTCGTGGCGGTGCAGATCTTCGACGGGGTCACTGCCGCTGTGTTCGCCGTGATGATTCCGCTGACGGTGGCCGACGTCGCCTTCGGCAGTGGCCATTTCAGTCTGGCGCAGGGAATCGTCGGGACGGCGTCCGGGATCGGAGCATCGTTGTCCACCATCATTGCCGGCTTCGTCACCGACAAATACGGCAGCGTCACTGCCTTTACGGGCCTGTCGGGCGTGGCGCTGACAGGCCTTGTACTGATCGCGCTGCTGATGCCCGAGACCGGACAGCAGCGTGAGCGCAAGCCGGCAGAGTAGCGTCGGAGATCAGGCGTCCATGCTGCGCAGGCGCTGACGGTTGCGCAGCACGATCTGGCGCGCACCGGAGAAGCCGAGAACGCCCTGGCTGTGCAGCTGCGACAGCGCGCGCGACACGGTCTCCAGGGTCAGGCCGAGATAATCGCCGATGTCGCGACGGCACATCGGCAGCGCCATCATGCCGGCGACGGCGAGGCGGCGGTCCATTTCGAGCAGGAAGGTCGCGACCCGCTCCATCGCGGTCTTGCGGCCCAGCAGCAGCATGTGGTCTTCGGCATGGCGCAGGTCGCCCGCGGTCATGGTCCAGAGCTTGCGGGCGACGGCGACGTCGGTGGCGGCCGCCTGTTCGAGGCTGCGGCGCTTCACGAGGCGCACCGTGGTGTCGATGATCGCCTCGGCGGCGAGACGGTGGGTGGGACCGAATTCGAGACCGAACACGTCGCCGGGAAGATGGAAGGCGCCGATCTGACGGCGGCCGTCGGACAGTAGCTTGTAGCTGCGAACGGCTCCGGAAATCACCTGGTAGACGTATTCGGCAGGCTCGTCCTCGCCATAGATCTCCTCGTCTTTCTTGTAGGAGAACTCGGTGGCGATCAGTCCGACATGGCCGGTGATCTCGGCAAATGGATTGGCGGCAGGAGACGGAGCAATGTGGGGAATATTGGTGGTGACGACCGAATTGGCGACCGACTGATTGAGCATGACCATCTCCTTGCGGCGGATGGCGATGTGGTACACGGCGGCTCCCGTTAAGGACATTTCGCGCGATATCTTAAGGGGGTTCCCTTACGTAGATATACGTAGGCCGGCGGTCAGCAGGCGCGGCCGACGGTAGCCGAATGGTCGTTGGCGATCGCTTTGCGAATCCGTTTCACCAGGTTGTCGTCGAGCAGCGGCTTGAGCAGGAAATCCCGGATGCCGACGGCGGCCGCGCGCGCCGCCAGACGGTCGTCGTAATGGCCGGTGATCAGCACGACCGGCGCAGTCGCGCCCTGCTTGCGCAGCCGCTCGGCGAGTTCGACGCCGTTCAACTCCGGCATCTTGTAGTCGACGACGAAGCAGTCGACGGGCGCATGATCCGAAGCCTTGAGCAGCGCCGTGCCGCTGCGAAACGTGCGGACGTCGAAGCCGTCGGCTTCCAGCAGGAAGCGGAGCGAGCCGAGGACGTCAGCATCGTCATCGGCTACGTAGACCGTAGGTTTGGTGTGAACCGACATCGCACGTGCCGCGGGAATGTGATGTTGAACCGAGGCACAACATAACACTCGATTCTGTCAAGGCAGCTTGATCTAGCTCAATCCTTCAACGCGCCGGCGCGCATCGCCAGCCGCACCAGCTCGGAGAGGCTGTTCGCGCCCATCTTGGTCATCACGTTCGCCCTGTAGACCTCGATGGTGCGCGGGCTGATGTCGTATTCGCGCGCGATCAGCTTGTTGGAGAGGCCGGCCATCAATCCATCCATCACCTGGCGCTCCCGCGGGCTGAGGCTGGCGATGCGGACGAGAATGTCCTGCGTGATCGATTCGGTCTTCGCAGCCGGCTCCGCCTGGCGGATCGCCGTCTCGATCATGGCGACGAGGCGCTCGTCCTCGAACGGCTTTTCCAGGAAGTCGACGGCGCCGAGTTTCATGGCTTCGACCGCGAGCGGCACGTCGCCGTGGCCGGTCATCACCAGGATGGGAAAGCTGCTGCCGGTCGCCTTCATGCGCTTGAGCAACTCGATGCCGTCGATGCCGGGCATCCTGACGTCCGAGACGACGCAGCCGAAGGCCAGCGTCGGCAGCCGGTCGAGGAAGGCTTGCGCGTTCTCGAACAGCGTGACGTCGAAGCCTGAGGAATCGAGCAGGAAGTTGAGCGAATCCCGCATCGCCTCGTCGTCGTCGATCACATAGACCTTGGCCGGTTCAGCCATCATGCTCAACCCTGGTTGGAGCGGCGGGCAGGGTGAAGCGGAAGGTCGCGCCGCCCGCCTCGTTGTTCTCGGCCCACATGCGTCCGCCGTGCGCCTCGATGATGGAACGGCTGATCGAGAGGCCGACTCCCATTCCGGTGTCCTTGGTGGTGAAGAAGGTCTTGAAGAGGTTGGGCATGACGTCGTCGTGAAACCCCGTTCCGGTATCGGACACCGCGACTTCGATCAAGTCGTTGCTGACCCTGCGGTTGATCGCCGCGAGTTCGCGACGCGGGGAATGTGACATCGCCTCGAGCGCGTTGCGGAACAGGTTCACCAGCACCTGCTGGATCTGGACGCGATCCGCCAGCACCAGATCGGCCTCCGGGTTGAGCTGGAAGCGCAACTGGACGTTCTGCTCGCGGGCGCCGGCAAGGCCGAGCGCGCCGGCTTCCTCGATCAGCTTCGAGAGGCTCTCGACCCGCTTCTCCGATTCGCCCCGCGAGACGAAATCGCGCAGACGGCGGATGATCTGGCCGGCGCGAATCGCCTGCTCGGCGGCGCGGTCCATCGCGCTCTCGATCTTGCTCGTGTTCGGATCGCTGCTGCCGGCCAGCAGCCGGCGCGAGCCCTTCATGTAGTTGCTGATCGCCGCGAGAGGCTGGTTCAGCTCGTGCGCCAGCGCCGAGGCCATCTCGCCCATGGCACTGAGGCGCGAGACATGGACCAGCTCCGACTGCAATTCGCGTAAGCGCGTCTGGGTCTGCTGGTGCTCGGTGAGGTCGTGGGCGAAGCCCGTGAAATACGGCTTGCCGCCGGACTGCATCTCACCGATCGACAGGTGCATCGGGAACGTCGCGCCATCGCGGCGCCGTCCGGTCACGATGCGGCCGATGCCGATGATGTGGCGCTCGCGGGTGGCATGGTAGCGAGTGAGGTAGGCGGCATGGCGCGAACGGTCCGGCTCCGGCATCAGTTCGCTGACGTCGAGACCCACGGCCTCGTCCTCGGAGTAGCCGAACATGCGCTCGGCCGCGGCGCTGAAGAACTGGATGATGCCGTTGCCGTCGATCACGATCATTGCGTCCGGCACGGTGTCCAGGATCGAGCGGAAATGCTGCTCGCGCAGGCGCAGCGCCTCTTCCAGCCGCTTCTCCTGATCGATGTCGAGGGCGATGCCGCGCAAATGCCGCGGCTGCCCATCCTCGCCGGGAACGACGCCGGCGAGCACGCGGATCCAGTGGCCGCCGTTCGGCACCTTGAACGACATGTCGAACCCGGTGCCCTGGTGGCGCGAATGCGCGATCGCCGCTTCGACCGGTGCGCGATCCTGGCTGGCGAGCAGCGACAGGAACGAGCCGTAGCTCACCGGCTGATCGGCCTCGACACCAAACAGCGTCCGTGTGGTCGCCGACCAGTAGAACTCGCCCGAGGCAAGATCGAGATCCCAGGCCCCGAAGCCCAGCGGCTGGGCATCTTCGGGGCGGACGGATGCGTCGGGAAAGGGTTGGGTGACGCCGCGCACTTGAGAGCCTTCGATCGATTCGCCGTTATGCCAGCCGTTGTCGCCAAGAGGCGCGTTGCCAAAAGCCGTGTTGCCAAGCCCTGTTGCCAAGAGCCCTGTTGCCGTGATCGGCCGAGTCCTGCGGCAGCCTATACCAGATTGTGCGGCTGCAACCGGCCCTGACTAACCTTTTGGTTCGACAATTCAAGGCTTTCCGAGGGTCGGCCGGGTTCCATCGCCCCCTCCCGTCCGCGGTTCCACCGCCACATATTGATCTATCTCATCACGGGGGGCGATTTCACCTCTAAGAGCTGCATGGAAGCAATGTTTGGAGAGACGGATGACGTTCGCGACTGTCATGGTGAGCCTTGCGCTCAACCAGCCGAATGAGGCCCGTCTCGAGGTCGCGAGCGATCTCGCGGCCCGATTCGGCGCCGGCATGATCGGCGTGGCAGCTGCGGAATTCAGCCCGCCGCTCTATTTCACGACCGGCGAGCAGGCCCAGGACCTGATCGACCAGGGCGAGGCCGCGCTGCAGAACCGGCTGGCCGAACTCGAACGGCAATTCCGCTCGGTCGTCGGCGGCCGCGCGGCGCCGCTGAGCTGGCGCAGCGCGCTGGATTTTCCCGCCCGCTATGTCCTGGCGCAGGCCCACGCCGCCGACATCCTCGTCACGGGCGCCGTGCATCCCGGCATGTCCGATGCGTTCGCGACCGCCAATCCCCGGGATCTCGTCATGCAGGCCGGACGTCCGCTTCTGGTGGTGCCGGACAATGCCGGCCTGATCGATCTCGGGACCGTGCTGGTGGCCTGGAAGGAAACTCCGGAGGCGCGCCGGGCGATCACAGATGCCTTGCCGCTGCTCGCCAAGGCGAGCGAGGTCGTCGTCGCCGAGATCCCGGAAGACACCTCGGACTACGATGCCTGCGAGGCGCGTCTCGATGACGTGGTCGCGTGGCTCGGCCGTCACGGGATCGCGGCATCGGCGCGGGTCGAGGAGCCAGGGCAGGGGCGCAACGTCGCCGCCAAGCTCGACGCCGTCGCCGCCGAGTTGAAGGCGGGTCTCGTGATCGCCGGCGCCTATGGCCATTCGCGATTCCGCGAGCTCGTGCTCGGCGGCGTCACCGAGCATCTCTTGACGCGCACGGAACGTTGCGTGCTGCTGTCGCACTGAACTTCAATTGCTTCATCCGAGAACAGGATTGCCGCCTTGTACAGATTTCTCGAGGAAACCGCCGGCAACTACATGACGCGGACCATCACGACCGTGACCCGCGAGACCTCGATTCGCGAGCTCGGCGACATGTTCGACCGCGACGATTTCAACACCTACCCCGTCGTCGAGAACGACGAGGTGATCGGCATCGTCACCAAGTTCGACGTGCTGAAATGCTTCGCGTTCACGCCCAATCAGATGCTGCCGCGCTACGCCGACCTGATGAACCGGACCGTCGCCGACGTGATGACGTCCGAGTTCATCTATGTCAGGCCGGATACCAAGCTGACGCGCGTGCTGCAGCTGATGGTCGAGCACCGCATCCGCAGCCTGCCCGTGACCGACGGCGACAACCGGCTGGTTGGTATCATCGCCCGCGAGGACATCGTGCGCGCGCTCGCAGCGGCCGCCAAGGACTGATCGGCCGCCGATCCTTCCGCGCCTGATACGAACGTCTAAGACCATCATCCCGCAGGCGCCCATGGCGCCTGCGGGATGATGCGTTCGTGCGTCTGGCTGCCGCCGCCCGTGGTCGTTCAGTGCTGCAACAGTCGGGCTCTTTACCAGCGAACCGGTCGCAAGGTTGATTTCGATCAATTCCACGTGTGAACGATTGTGGTTGCTGGTCTCGTGTTCTTTCAGCGAGATTCCGCATGAGCGCGTCCTCAACAACAAAATCCATGACCATCGGCGAGAGCGGCTTGTCGCTCATTTTCGCCGTTACCGCCTTCCTGTGCGTCTTCGCCGCGGCGAAGGCACTGGATACGGCCTTCGCGTTCCACGCCTCGCTCGCGGCTGCCGCCAGCGCGGCGTCCGTCTTCTTCATCCTCAACCGCTATTTCGAGCGCGGCCAGCTGCCGGCGCAGGAGATCAACGGCCGGCCGAACTACAATCTCGGCCCGATCAAGTTCGCCTCGTTCATGGCGATGTTCTGGGGCATCGCCGGCTTCGCCGTCGGCCTCATCATCGCCTCGCAACTGGCGTGGCCGGCGCTGAACTTCGATCTGCCCTGGACCAGTTTCGGCCGCCTGCGGCCGCTGCACACCTCGGCGGTGATCTTCGCCTTCGGCGGCAACGTGCTGCTGGCGACGTCGTTCTACGTCGTGCAGCGGACCTGCCGCGTGCGGCTCGCCGGCGATCTCGCGCCCTGGTTCGTGGTGATCGGCTACAACTTCTTCATCCTGATCGCGGGCACGGGCTATCTGCTCGGCGTCACCGAGGGCAAGGAATATGCCGAACCCGAATGGTACTCCGACCTGTGGCTGACGATCGTCTGGGTGACCTATCTGCTGGTCTTCCTGGTGACGGTCATCAAGCGCAAGGAGCCGCACATCTTCGTGGCGAACTGGTTCTACCTCGCCTTCATCGTCACGATCGCGGTGCTGCATCTCGGCAACAACCCGGCGCTGCCGGTGTCGTTCTTCGGCTCCAAGTCCTATATCGCCTGGGGCGGCGTGCAGGATGCGATGTTCCAGTGGTGGTACGGCCACAACGCGGTGGGCTTCTTCCTGACCGCCGGCTTCCTCGCCATCATGTACTACTTCATTCCGAAGCGGGCGGAGCGGCCGGTCTATTCCTACCGGCTGTCGATCATCCACTTCTGGGCGCTGATCTTCCTCTACATCTGGGCCGGCCCGCACCATCTGCACTACACGGCGCTGCCGGACTGGACGCAGACGCTCGGCATGACCTTCTCGATCATGCTGTGGATGCCCTCCTGGGGCGGCATGATCAACGGCCTGATGACCTTGTCCGGTGCCTGGGACAAGCTGCGGACCGATCCCGTGCTGCGCATGCTGGTCGTCTCGGTCGCCTTCTACGGCATGTCGACCTTCGAAGGTCCGATGATGTCGATCAAGGTGGTCAACTCGCTCAGCCACTACACCGACTGGACCATCGGTCACGTGCACTCCGGTGCGCTCGGCTGGGTCGGCTTCGTGTCCTTCGGCGCGCTGTACTGCCTCGTGCCTTGGATCTGGAACCGCAAGGGTCTCTACAGCCTCAAGCTCGTGAACTGGCACTTCTGGACGGCCACGCTCGGCATCGTGCTCTACATCTCCGCGATGTGGGTCTCGGGCATCCTGCAGGGCCTGATGTGGCGGTCCTACACGGCGCTCGGCTTCCTCGAATACTCGTTCATCGAGACCGTCGAGGCGATGCATCCCTTCTACATCATCCGTGCCGCCGGTGGCGCGCTGTTCCTGATCGGCTCACTCATCATGGCCTACAATCTCTGGATGACGGTCCGTGTCGGTGAGGCGGAAGTTCAGTCGCCCGTCGCCCTTCAGCCGGCGGAGTGAGGTATCCAACCATGTCATTCTGGCAACGACACCAAGTCTTCGAGAAGAACTCGATCATCCTGGTCATCGGCATCCTGCTGGTGATCGCGATCGGCGGCCTCGTCGAGATCACTCCGCTCTTCTACCTGAAGAGCACGATCGAGGCGGTCGACGGCGTGCGTCCGTATACGCCGCTCGAACTCGCCGGCCGCAACATCTATGTCCGCGAGGGTTGCTATCTCTGCCACTCGCAGATGGTTCGTCCGCTGCGCGACGAAGTGGAGCGTTACGGCCACTTCTCGCTCGCCGCGGAGAGCATGTACGACCACCCGTTCCAATGGGGCTCCAAACGCACGGGTCCGGACCTTGCCCGCGTCGGCAACAAGTACTCCGACGATTGGCACGTCACCCATCTGGCGAACCCGCGCGCCATCGTTCCGCAATCGGTCATGCCCGGCTATCCCTTCCTGAAGGAGACCGAGCTCAGCGCCGACAACGTCGCCGATCACCTGAAGACGTTGCGGGCGGTGGGCGTGCCCTACACCGACGACCAGATCGCCAATGCGGCCGCCGACCTCAAGGCCCAGGTCGATCCGGACGGCGCCGGCGCGGAGGCGCTCACCAAGCGCTATCCGAAGGCGGTGGTGCGCAACTTCGACGGCAAGGCGGGCGCACCGACCGAAATGGATGCCCTGGTGGCGTACCTGCAGATGCTCGGCACCTTGGTCGACTTCAAGATCTACAACGAAAAAGCCAATCTGCGCTGAGATCGAGAGGCGAGCATCATGAAGCCCATCATTGCAGTCGAAAACATCGCGTCGTCCCTCGTGACGACGCTGTGGACACCGATCTTCGTCGCGATCTTCATCGCGATCGTGACCTACGCCCTCTGGCCTCGCAACAAGGCCGCTTTCGACGAAGCGGCGAGCATGCCGTTGCGCGAGGAGTAATTCATCATGGCTGACCATAACGAAGTCGACAGCGTCACGGGCACGGCCACGACGGGCCATGCCTGGGACGGCATCAAGGAGCTCAACACCCCGCTGCCGCGGTGGTGGGTGATCACCTTCTACATCACCATCGTCTGGGCGATCGGCTATTGGATCGTGTATCCGGCCTGGCCGACCATCTCCAGCAACACCGCGGGCCTGTTCGGCTACTCGTCCCGCGCGGACGTGGCGGTCGAGCTCGCCAATCTCGAGAAGATCCGCGGCGCCAAGATGGCGGCGCTGGCCACCGCCTCGCTCGCCGACATCGAGAAGGATCCGGCCATGCTCGCCTTGGCGCGCGCCAAGGGCAAGACCGTGTTCGGTGACAACTGCGCCGCCTGCCACGGCACGGGTGCGGCCGGCGCCAAGGGCTTCCCGAACCTGAACGACGACGACTGGCTGTGGGGCGGCTCGCTGGAGCAGATCCAGCAGACCCTGCTGTACGGCGTCCGTTCGGGTCATCCCAAGACCCGGGAAGGCCAGATGCTCGCCTTCGGCAAGGACGGTGTCCTGAAGCCGGCGGAGATCGTCACGGTCGCCAACTACGTCCGCGAGCTGGCGGGCCTGCCGACCCGGCCCGGCTACGACGCCAAGGCCGGTGCCAAGGTGTTCGCCGAGAACTGCGCCGCCTGCCATGGCGACAACGCCAAGGGCAATCCGGAGGTCGGCGCGCCGAACCTGACCGACAAGATCTGGCTGTACGGCTCGGACGAGGCGACCCTGATCGAGACCATCACCAATGGTCGCGCCGGTGTCATGCCGGCCTGGGAAGGCCGTCTCGACCCGACCACGATCAAGGCGATGGCGGTCTATGTCCACTCGCTGGGCGGGGGAAAGTAACGGAAATCCAACGGAACTTTCCTTCCAATTGAGCTGGATCAACTGAGCGGCCGGAGGTGGGCATACCTTCGGCCGCAACTGCGAGAAGACCCCAGCCATGAACCTTACGGTAAAACCCGACGACCTGAAGCCTCAAGAGGCGCAGCCGCAAGTTCTGCAGCCGGTGGACGACTACGGTCCGCTGTACGCGCCCACGAAGAAGGTCTATCCGCAGAGCGTTTCGGGCACCTTCCGCCGTATCAAATGGGGCCTGATGGGCTTCTGCCTGGGCGTCTACTACTTCCTGCCGTTCGTGCGCTGGAATCGCGGTCTGGGCGCGCCCGACCAGGCGGTGCTGATCGACTTCCCCAACCACCGCTTCTATTTTTTCTTCATCGAGCTGTGGCCGCAGGAGGTGTATTATTTCACCGGCCTCTTGATCATCGCCGCCATCGGCCTGTTCCTGATGAACGCGATCGGCGGTCGCATCTGGTGCGGCTATCTCTGTCCGCAGACGGTCTGGACCGACCTGTTCTACGCCGTGGAGCGCCTGATCGAGGGCGACCGGCGCGAGCGCATGAAGAAGGACGCTTCCAGCGACCCGATGAAGCTGGAGCGGATCTCCGAACTCGTGCTCAAGCACTCGATCTGGCTGATGATCGCCTGGTGGACCGGCGGCGCCTGGGTGCTGTATTTCAGCGACGCGCCGACCCTGGTCAAGGAGCTCGTCACCTTCCAGGGGCCGATGCTGGCCTACATCTGGATCGCGATCCTGACCGCAACCACCTATACGCTGGCCGGCTTCATGCGCGAACAGGTCTGCGTCTACATGTGCCCGTGGCCGCGCATCCAGGCGGCGCTGACCGACGAATGGGCGCTCAACGTCACCTACCGCTACGATCGCGGCGAGAACCGCATGTCGGTCAAGAAGGCCGCCGAACTGCGTGCGCTCGGCCAGCCGGCCGGCGACTGCATCGATTGCAAGCAATGCGTGGCCGTGTGCCCGACCGGCATCGACATCCGCGACGGATCGCAGATGGATTGCATCCAATGCGGCCTGTGCATCGACGCCTGCGACACGGTCATGACCAAGATCGGCCGCCCGACGCGGCTGATCGGCTATGACAACGACATCAACATCCATCGCCGCCAGGACGGCAAGGCGCCGATCTACAAGCTCGTGCGTGCGCGCACGGTCACCTACGCCGCGATCATCGCGGTGGTCGGCGGCGCGATGGTCTACAAGCTGGCCACCCGGTCGCTGCTCGACGTCAACGTGCTGCATGATCGCAATCCGATCGCGATCAAGCTGTCCGATGGCTCGATCCGCAATGCCTATACGGTGCGCGTGCTCAACAAGCACGGCTTCGACCGCGTCATCGCCATCGACATCGAGGGGCCGGTGAACGCGACCGTCCATGTCGTCGGCGCGGACTCGGTGACGCCCGACCGGCCGATGATCGTGATCGGCCGCGACCAGACCGAGGAACTGCGCCTGCTCGTGACCGCGCCCGAGGAGAGCAATCCTGCGAAGTCGATCCCGGTGAAGTTCTTCGTTACCGACATCGGCCTCGGCGTCGTCGCGTCGGCCACCGACAACTTCGTCAGCCCGTGAGATCCCAAGGAGTTTGCCATGGCCAGCCGTTCCGAACGATCCAAGCCGCTGACCGGAGGCATGGTGCTGGCGATGCTCCTCGCCTTCTTCGGCACCGTGATCGGCGTCAACGCCTACATGATGAAGATGGCGATCTCGACCCTGCCGGGCACCGAGGTCGACAGTCCGTATAGCGCCAGCCTCGCCTACGAGAAGGAAATCGCGGCCGCGCGCGCCCAGGACGAGCGGCGCTGGCAGGTCGAAGCGCATATCGAACGCGCCGCGGGCGGCGCCGCGATCCTGCAGGTCAATGCGCGCGACGCGAGCGGCAATCCGGTGTCGGGCCTGACCTTCCAGGGCCGGCTCGAGCGTCCCGCCGACAAGCGCGCCGATCAGGACGTCGCCCTCGCCGAGGTCGGCAGCGGCATCTATCGCGGCACGGCAGAAGCGATCGCGCCCGGTCAGTGGGACCTCGTGCTCGAAGGCGACTCCAGCGGCCGGCGCATGTTCATGTCCAAAAATCGCGTGCTGCTGAACTAAGGGAATTGCGACCATGCATGTGACGCGCGACTTCTCCCACTACGTCAAGGATCTCGGGGCGGGGCTGAAGCATATCGACCTCGCGGTCGAAGGCGTCAGCTGCGCCGGCTGCATGGCCAAGATCGAGCGCGGCCTGTCGGCGCTGCCCGACGTGACGCTGGCGCGCGTCAATCTCACCGATCGCCGCGTCGCGCTGGAATGGAAACAGGGCACGCTCGATCCGGCCAAATTCATCGATCGCCTCGCCGAGCTCGGCTACAAGGCCTATCCGTTCGAGAAGGCGAGCGCGGAGGCCACCGAGGCCGAGGAATCTCGCTTCCTGCTGCGCTGCCTCGGTGTCGCGGCGTTCGCCACCATGAACGTGATGATGCTGTCGATCCCGGTCTGGTCCGGCAACGTCAGCGACATGCTGCCGGAGCAGCGCGACTTCTTCCACTGGCTGTCGGCGGTCATCGCGCTGCCGGCGGCGGCCTATGCCGGCCAGCCGTTCTTCCGCTCCGCGTGGCGGGCGATCAGCAACGGCAACGTCAACATGGACGTGCCGATCTGCATCGGCGTGATCCTGGCGCTCGGCATGTCCGTCGTCGAGACCTTCCATCATGCCGAGCATGCTTATTTCGACGCGGCGATCATGCTGCTGACCTTCCTCCTGGTCGGCCGCTATCTCGACCAGAACATGCGGCGGCGGACGCGGGCGGTGGCCGGCAATCTCGCCGCGCTGAAGGCGGAGACCGCGACCAAGTTTATCGGCGCCGACGAGATCTCCGAGGTGCCGGTCGCGGCCGTCCGCGCCGGCGATCTCGTGCTGCTGCGGCCCGGCGAGCGCTGCGCGGTCGACGGCGTCGTGGTCGAGGGCCGTTCCGAGATCGACCAGAGCCTGATCACCGGCGAGACGCTGTACGTGCCGGCCGAGCAGGGCACCGCCGTCTATGCCGGCTCGCTCAACATTTCCGGCACGCTGCGGGTTCGAGTCTCGGCCGCGGCGGAAGGCACGCTGCTCGCCGAGATCACGCGCCTGCTCGACAACGCGCTGCAGGCGCGCTCGCGCTACATGCGCCTCGCCGACCGTGCCTCGCGGCTGTATGCGCCGGTAGTACATGCGACAGCGGCGCTCACCGTGCTCGGCTGGGTGCTGGCCGGCGCGAGCTGGCACGATGCGATCGTGACCGGCATCGCGGTGCTGATCATCACCTGTCCCTGCGCGCTCGGTCTCGCGATCCCCACGGTGCAGACCGTGGCGTCGGGCGCGATGTTCAAATCCGGCGTGCTGCTCAATGCCGGCGACGCGATCGAGCGCCTCGCCGAAGCCGATCACGTCATCTTCGACAAGACCGGCACCTTGACGCTTCCGGAGCTGGAGGTCGTCAACGCCGCGGATATTCCGGCCGATGTATTCGCATTGGCCGGGCAGCTCGCGCTGTCGAGCCATCATCCGGTGGCAGCCGCGGTGGCGCAGGCCGCCAGGGCGCGTTCGCCGCTGATGGGGGCGACGGAGGAGCCGGGGCAGGGTGTTCGCGCCGTCGTCGGCGGCGTGGAGATCCGATTGGGCCGGCCGTCCTTCTGCGGCGCCGAGGCGCTGGTTGCGCAGAACAGCAACGTCGATCCCGAGGCCTCGATCGTTGCCTTCCGGCGCGGCAACGAAGCCTTCCTCTTCTCCGTGCGCCAGGGCCTGCGCCCGGACGCCGCGACCATCATTGCCGGTCTGCAGCGGCGCGGCATCAAGGTCGAAATTCTCTCGGGTGATCGCGAAGCCGCGGTGGCCGCCGCCGCCAAGTCGCTCGGCATCGGCGAATGGCGTGCCGGCGTCACGCCGGCCGACAAGATCGCGCGCATCGAGGAGCTGAAGCGTGCCGGCGTCAAGGTGATGATGGTCGGGGACGGCATGAACGATGCGCCGTCGCTCGCCGCCGCCCATGTCTCGATGTCGCCGATCTCGGCTGCGCATCTGAGCCAGGCCACCGCCGATCTCGTCTTCCTCGGCCGTCCCCTGACGCCGGTGCTGGCCGCGATCGACTACGCGCGCAAGGCGCTGCATCTGATGCGCCAGAACCTGTGGCTCGCGGTCGGCTACAATGTCCTCGCGGTGCCCCTGGCGATCAGCGGCGTCGTCACCCCGTTGATCGCGGCGGCCGCGATGTCGGGCTCGTCGATTCTGGTGATGCTGAATGCGCTGCGCGCCCGCAAGGTCGCCGGGGAGGCCTCGTCATGGAAGTGATGATCATTCTGGTGCCGCTGGCGCTGGCGCTCGGCCTTGCCGGCCTGGTCGGCTTCCTCTGGTCGCTGAAGAGCGGTCAGTACGAGGATCTCGAAGGTGCGGCCTGGCGCGCCATCGCCGATGACGACGAGGCGGTGCCGCCGGCTCAGCCCGAGGTGGCGCCGAGCCGGTCCTGAGCGCCTGGCCTTTCGAAACACGACCGGACATCCCCAACTGATGGCGCGCGGTGCTGTTAGCTGCGACCCGCGGGCCGGCTCCTGGATTCACTGATCGGGAGGTCGCGCCGGCCGTCGCAGCCATGCGCTCCGCCCATGGCGCGCTGGTGTCGCAACATCGATGGCAGGATGGCGTAACACTGTCGTAGGATTGGCGAATGGACCAATACGGCACGTGGACGGAGCGCAGACATGACCGAGGCCGGCGGCGCGGCACGCACGACGATCGATCGCAGCAAGATCCCCGGACAGGTGGTGCTGGTGCTGCAGGGCGGCGGTGCGCTCGGATCCTACCAGGCCGGCGTCTATCAGGCGCTGCACGAGGTTGGTCTGGAGCCTGACTGGGTCATCGGCACGTCGATCGGTGCGATCAATGCAAGCCTGATCGCCGGTAGCCCCGTGCAGGAACGGATCGCGCGGCTTCGGGAGTTCTGGAAGCGCATGCACCGCCAGCCCGCCTGGACGGTGCGGACGGCGTTTCCCGATCTCAACGAGCGCTTGTCGTATTGGACGACCGTGACACAAGGCGTTCCCGGCTTCTTTCGCCCCAACGCGCTGGCGCATGCCGGCGAATCCTATCCGCTCGGTGCCGAACAGGCGGGCTACTACGCGACCGCTCCCTTGCGCGACACCCTGCAGCAGCTGGTCGATTTCGATCTCGTGAACAATGGCGGGCTGCGGCTGACCGTCGGCGCCGCGCATGTCCGCACCAGCCGAATGCATTATTTCGACAGCCGCGACGGCACGCTCGACGTGCGTCACATCCTCGCCTCCGGCGCGCTGCCGCCGGCATTTCCGGCGGTCCGCATCGACGGCGAATTGTATTGGGATGGCGGCATCCTCTCGAATACGCCGACCGAGGTGGTGTTCGACGACAACCCGCGCAAGGACGCCGTGATCTTCGCGGTCAATCTGTGGAATCCGCAAGGCGCGGAGCCAACCACGATGGCGGAGGTGCTCAACCGGCACAAGGACGTGCAGTATGCGAGCCGGATCGCGAGCCATACTGCCCGCCAGCAGCAGACGCACCGGCTGCGTCACGTCATCAACCAGCTCGCCGCGTACCTGCCGGACTCGGTTCGGAATGATCCTGCCGTTCGCGATCTCGTCAGCTACGGCTGCCAGACGCGGATGCATGTCGTCCAACTGCTGGCGCCGCAACTCGATCGCGAGAGTCATACCAAGGACATCGACTTCAGCGCGAGAGGTATTTCTGCACGTTGGAATGCCGGCTATCAGCACACGCGATCGGTGCTGGAGCGGATGCCCTGGACCGGTACGTTCGATCCGCTGTCCGGCGTGGTGCTGCATGAGCCGCCGTCGGAGTCGATGACCAGTGACTAGGTGGCCGACCTGTCGGAGGCGGCTGCGTACATGGGCGACGGTCGCCGAAGAAATCTCGCAGCAGATCTTGGGGGGCAGGCCGCGACGCAGGAATCGCCGGCGACTCCCACCGTCTCAAGCGCGAGGTCGGCCATTTTCTCGAAGCGGTGCGCGCGGCGTAAGTGGTCTCGGCTCGAGGCGTCGACGAAAAAGCCCGGACATTGTCCGGGCTTTTCTCGTGTCGACGTGGCCCCGATGAGCGCAGCGACATCCGGGGGGGAGGCGTCGCGTTCCCCGCATGTCGCCACATATGCGAGCTACGACGTCAGCATTCTCCGGTACAGCGCGTTGTAGCAGGCGGCCGACAGGTCCCAGCTGAACGAGCGCCCCATCGCCGACAGGCGCATCGCGTTCAGCCGTTCGGTGCTGGTGAAGGCGGAGAAGGCGCGCTTGACGCCGCCGAGAAACGATTCCGCCGACGGCTTCTCGAACAGGAAGCCAGTCTCGCCGTCGGTGATGGTCTCGGCCAAGCCGCCGGTCTGGTGGCCGATCGGCAGCGAGCCGAAGCGCTGCGCATACATCTGGCTCAGCCCACACGGCTCGAAGCGCGACGGCATCAGGGTAAAGTCGCTGCCGGCGAAGATGCGCCGCGCCTGCGCATCGTTGAAGCCGATTGCGACCCCGATGGCGTCCGGCCGGCGGCGATGGGCCTCCATCAGCGCGCGCTCGATCGAAGGCTCGCCGGTGCCGGTGACGACGATCTGCCCGCCGGCGCCGACGATCTCGTCGGCGGCTTCCAGCACGAGATCGATGCCCTTCTGGTGCACCAGTCGCGCAACGATACCGAACATCGGGCCGCGCGAGACCGCCAGCCCGAACTGCTTGCGGACGTAATCGGCATTGGCCTTCTTGCCTTGCCAGTCACCGGCGGCGAAGGGCTGCGCCAATTGCTGGCAGTAGCGCGGGTCCCAGCTCTCGTCGATGCCGTTGAGGATGCCGGTCAGCTCATGCGCATTGGAGCGCTGACGCAACAGGCCCTCGAGGCCGCAGCCAAGCTCGGAGGTGGTGATCTCCCTGGCGTAGGTCGAGCTGACGGTGGTCAGATGCGACGCATAGATCAGCCCGCCTTTGAGGAACGAGAGCTTGTCGTAGAACTCTAGCCCGTCGATGTGGAACGAGGATTCCGGTGCGCCGATCCGGCGCAGGGAATCGCGCGGGAACAGGCCCTGATAGGCCAGATTGTGGATGGTGAGGATCGACGGCACGTCGACCCCGCGCCAGGCCAGATAGGCCGGAACCAGCGCCGCCTGCCAGTCATTGGCGTGCACGAGATCCGCTGCCCAGTTCTTGTCCAGGGTGCCTGCGGCGAGTTCGGCCGCAGCCGCAGCGAGCCGGCCGAAGCGGATGTCGTTGTCCGCCCAGTCCTGGCCGCTCTCGTCGCCGTAAGGGTTGCCCGGCCGGTCGTAGAGCTCGTCGCAGAGCAGGACATAGACCGGCAGGCCGTCGCGCGTCGACGATCGGCCGAGTGCGCATGCCGGCATCTCTGCCAGCGCGGGGCATTGGCCGACGATCTCGATATGGGTGAGTTGTTCGACCACGTCCCGGTAGCCGGGCAACATGATCCTGACGTCGGTGTGTGAGCGCAGTGCTCTGGGAAGTGCGGCTGAAACGGCCGCCAGTCCGCCTACCCGGACGAAGTCGTCCATTTCGGTTGTAACGAACAGAACCCGCAAGAGATGTCCTCGATCAAGCCCCATGTTCGCCCTATGCAAGAAAAGGTCCAAATTCAGTCATGAAAGAAAGCGGTGCCGCTTCACGGCGATTGGCCAAACGCTTTCGACATCGAATGGTTCGATCTAGACTCCCAGCGCGCCGCGCCCGATGGCTTACGCTTCGTTAATCGCGAAGACGAAGTGGACATGGCCGGCTTCGGTCTGCGGAAAACAGAGAAACGCCACGAGGGAGTTGCGCTCTTGAGTCTAGCTGGGAACGATGAGAGCCGTTTGACAGGATGCTTCGCGGGGCTGCGCGTCCTGGATTTCTCCACCACGATCGCCGGTCCGCACTGTGCACGCATGCTCGCAGATATGGGGGCGGAAGTGATCAAGATCGAGTCAGTCGAAGGTGAAACCATGCGCACCCGGCCCCCGGTCCGTCATGGCTGCTCCACGGCTTTCGGCCAGCTCAACGTCGGCAAGAAGAGCGTCGTGCTCGATCTCAAGTCGCCCGACGGGGTCGGCGCGGTGCGCCGGCTGGTTGCAGCGGCCGATGTCCTGGTCGAAAATTTCAGGCCCGGCGTGATGCAACGGCTCGGCCTCGACTTTGCGGCTCTGAGCGCGCTCAACCCGCGGCTGATCTACTGCTCGATCTCGGGCTATGGCCAGACCGGGCCGTCGGCGGAACTTCCCGCCTACGCCCCGGTGATCCATGCCGCCTCCGGCTACGACATGGCGCATCTCTCCTATCAGCCGGGGCGCAGCCGGCCGGACTATTGCGGCATCTATCATGCCGACGTGGTGACCGGCACCTACGCCTTCGGCGCCATCGCATCGGCCCTGTACCAGCGCGAGCGCAGCGGGCGCGGCCAGCACATCGACTGCTCGATGCTGGAATCGATGCTGAGCCTGACCTTGAACGAGGTCCAATGGTCGCAATTTACCGTGGCGCAGCCGTCGCGGCCGACCTTCGGTCCGGCGGCGTGTCGCGACGGCTATGTGATGATCGCCATCGCCAGCGAGAAGACGTTCCAGAACCTGATGTCCGTGATCGGCCAAGCCGATTGGGTCGATGATCCCAGGTTTGCGAAATATTCCGACCGGCGGGCAAACTGGGGCGCGCTGATGGATGGCGTCGAGGCGTGGTCGGGACGGCTCAGCGTCGCCGAATGCCTGGACCGCTTGAATGCGGGCGGGGTGCCGAGCTCGGCCTATCGCAGCGTCGCCGAAGCGCTGGCCGATCCGCAGATCGCGCATCGCGGAGCGCTGGCCGATGTCGAGGATGCGGCCGGCAGCTTCAAGGTCGTCAACCTGCCGTTCCGGATGTCGGAGGCGCGGGTCGCGGCGGGTCCGCGGGCAGCAAGCCTGGGCGAGCACACGGCGGACATCCTGCGCGAGGCGGGAGTGATCGCGCCCGGCAAACACTGAGTGCGGTGAGGCAAAAGGCTGCAGGGCAGCCATGATCGCGAGCGGGGCGGGCGGCCTTGCTGCTGCGCCCGTTTCCAGCCAATGTTCCCGGCATCGCAAGAACAGTCCGGATCCGCCGGACGCGCTCCTGCCGGGAGGAGATGTCGAGGCACGCTTGCCCTGCGCAAGCCGTGGCCGCTCGTCCCGTCATGCGCCGTCCGGTCCTGCCAGTCGACCGGACCACGGGAGTGAGAGCATGAAGAGCTTCAAGGTCACCGATTTCAATGCGCCGCTGACCGAGGTCGACGAGCCGACGCCGCAGCCGTTCGGCAAGCAGGTGCTGATCAAGGTCAAGGCCGCCGGCGTCTGTCACAGCGACCTGCACATCTGGGAGGGCGGCTATGATCTCGGCCACGGCCGCAAGCCGCTGTCGCTCAGGGATCGCGGCGTGTCGCTGCCGCGGACCATGGGGCATGAGAGCGCCGGTGAGATCGTGGCGTTCGGGCCTGATGTCACCGAAGCCGAGAAGGGCGGACTGAAGGTCGGCGACGTCGCGCTGGTCTATCCCTGGATCGGCTGCGGCACATGCGCGACGTGTCTCGCCGGTGACGAGAACATGTGCCTGAAGCCGGCCTCGCTCGGCGTCTATTGCGACGGCGGCTATGCGGATCACATGACCGTGCCGCATCCGCGCCATCTGATCGACCTCGAGGGGCTCGATCCGGTCACGACCGCGCCCTATGCCTGCTCGGGGGTCACCACCTACAGCGCGCTCAAGAAGGTCGAGAAGGATTTCGATACGCCGATCGTGATCTTCGGCGCCGGCGGCCTCGGGCTGATGGCGCTGTCGCTGTTGAAGGCGATGGGCGGCAAGGGCGCGATCGTCGTCGACATCGATGCGCGCAAGCGCGAGGCGGCCTTGGCCGCCGGCGCGCTGGCGGCGGTCGATGGCAAGGCGCCGGACGCGCTGGAGCAGCTGAACAAGGCGGCAGGCGAGCCGATCCGGGCCGTGATCGACCTGGTCGGCAATGCCGCCACCGCCCAGCTCGGCTTCGACTGCCTGACCAAGGGCGGCAAGCTCGTCATGGTCGGCCTGTTCGGCGGCGGCTCGCCGTGGGCCCTGCCGCTCATCCCGATCAAGGCGGTCACGATCCAGGGCAGCTATGTCGGCAATCTGCGCGAGACGAAGGAGCTGCTCGACCTCGTCCGCACCAAGCACATCGCGCCGATCCCGGTGACCCCGATGCCGCTCGCCAAGGCCAACGATGCGCTGCGCGAGCTGCAGAAAGGCCAGCTGGTCGGTCGCGCGGTGCTGACGCCGTAGTCCTTGCTCTGTACCCATCATGGCCGGGCTTGACCCGGCCATCCACGTCTTTGGTGTCGCATCGCTCGAAAGTCGTGGATGTCCGGGGCGAGCCCGGGCAAGACGGTGTCTTGCATCCCTGTCTTCGAAAGCGTCCCATGCCCTCGACCAATGCACTCCACATCGCAGTCCTCCCCGGCGACGGCATCGGACCGGAAGTCATGGCGCCTGCGCTTGAAGTGTTGCGCAAGGTCGAGGCCAAGGCCGGCCTGTCGCTGCGTTTCACCGAGGCCCAGGCCGGCGCGAACAATTATCTCGCGACTGGCGTCTCCATCGCCGACACCACGCTCCGGCTGTGCGAGGGGGCGGACGCCATGCTGCTCGGCGCCTGCGGCCTGCCGTCGGTGCGCTATCCCGACGACACCGAGATCGCGCCGCAGATCGAGCTGCGCTTTCACTTCGACCTCTATGCCGGCGTGCGGCCGGCGCGGCTGATCCCGGGCGTGCCGAGCCCGATCGTCGGCGCCGACAGCAAAGGCATCGACTTCGTCGTCATTCGCGAGTCGACCGAAGGCCTGTTCGCCTCGATGGGCAAAGGTGTGGTGACACATGAAGAGGCGCGCGAGACCCTCGTCATCACCCGCAAGACCTCGGAGCGACTCTTCAACTTCTCCTTCAAGGTCGCGGCGCGGCGCAAGGCGCGCGGCCGCTCCGGCACTTTAGCCTGCGTCGACAAGGCCAACGTCTTCAAGGCCTTCGCCTACTTCCGCAAGATCTTCGACGAGGTTGCTCAGCTTCATCCAGATGTGACGACGGATCGCCTCTACATCGACGCCTGTGCCCTCATGCTCGTGAAGCGGCCGTGGGACTTCGACGTGCTGGTCACCGAAAACATGTTCGGCGACATCCTGTCCGATCTCGCTGCGGGCCTCGTCGGCGGCATGGGCATGGCGCCGTCGGCCGACATCGGTGATACGCATGCGGTGTTTCAGCCCTGCCACGGCACCGCGCCCGACATCATGGGGCAGGGCAAGGCCAACCCGACCGCGATGATCCTGTCGGCGGCGATGATGCTGGACTGGCTGGCAGACACCCGCGGCATCGAGGGCGCCGCCGAGGCCGCCCAGCGGATCGAGCAGGCGGTCGACAAGGTCTATGCCGCAGGTCTCAAGCCGTTCGAGTTCGGCGGCAGCGCCGGCACCGCCGAGGTGACCCAAGCGGTGCTCGCGGCGCTCTAGCGTCCCTTGAACACCGGCTCGCGTTTGTCCATGAAGGCGCGGCGGCCCTCACGGAAATCCTCCGAATCCATGCAGGTGTCGCGGATCCGCTTGATCGCAGCCATGTCGCGGCGGCTCTCGTCCTTCAGCACTTCGGCGATCGTGATCTTGGCGGCCTGGACCGCCAGCGGGGCGTTGCCGGCGATCGTGCGGGCGGTGTCCAGCGTGGCCGGCATCAGGTCGTCATTGGCCATCATCCGGTCGACCAGGCCGATCCGCAGCGCCTCATGGGCATCGATCCGCGTCCCGGTGTAGAGCAGGAGCCGGGCCTGCGACGGGCCGACCAGCGACACCAGGTGGCGCAGGCCCTCATGGCCATAGGCGATGCCGAGCTTGGTGGCGGGAATGCCGAACTGGCAGTCCTCGGCCGCAAAGCGCATGTCGGCGAGCATCGCGATCTGCAGGCCGCCGCCGAGGCAGAAGCCGCGGATGCAGGCGATGGTCGGCTTGGGGTAGGTCGCGAGCAGCGCCCGCTGGGCGGCGCTCCGCTGCGCGTAGGCTTCGGAGGCCTCGGCGTTGTTGCGGCTCTGCTCGAACTGGCTGATGTCGGCGCCGGACACGAAAGCCTTGTCGCCCGCCCCGGTCAGCACCACGACGCGGATCTCGGCATCGTCACGCAGGGCGGTGAGCGCCTGACCGAGGCCCTCCCACATTTCCAGCGACATCGCATTGCGCTTGTCGGGATTGTTGAAGGTGATGATCCCGACCCGATCATCGATGGTCATGAGGATCTTGCCATCGGCGAAGGCGGTGGGAGCTTCACGCATGCTGGTTACAAATCCGGACGGCGGGGCAGGGCAGGCGACCCATCGTCCACCGCGCCCGATGCGACGTCAACGCCGGATCAGCGGCCAAGCCGGATCAACGCAGTCGAGGCCTGCCGTATCAGGGGTAACGAAGCCAAGTGGTTCGGAGGCACCGCGGCGACGGCTGGATGCCTGCAACGGCGGAAGACGCGGTTTGAAACACGAGCGTCCGGACGGGCGCCTGCCAGGCGCGCCGGGCGAAAACGACGGCATGCCGCCACTTCCTATGACGGCAAATGAGGTCGCGAGAGGTGACGAATCCTCGTACCGCGCAGCCATTGCTGGGCGGACGAGAGGGGCCGGATGACCGGCCATATCGATCGTTCGGCCCGCAGGGCCGAAACCGCGGACTCGCCCGAGCCGGCTGAGCGCCTGGCGCCCCCAAGTTGCGCCCTCGAGCGACGATGGCCCATACCCATCACGAGGTGGCTTGTCTGAATGATCAGACAGCCTCGACTATTCCTCGTTCGCTGCGATCGACTCCATCAAGGACACCAGCTGACGTTGAACCGTCTGGTCCTTGATCTTGCTGTAGGCACGTAGCAACCGCAGGCTGAAGGCGCTGTCCAGGAACAGTAGGCTCTCGACCTCACGGGCCTTGTTGTCGCCGTCGTAGAAGAACGTCACGGGCACGTCGAGCGCGGTGGCGATCTGCTGCAGACGCGCAGCGCCGACACGATTGACACCCTTCTCGTACTTCTGGACCTGCTGGAAGCTCACGCCGAGCTTTTCACCAAGCTCCGCCTGCGAGATCTTCTGCTCCACCCGCCGCAGGCGAATGCGCTTGCCAAGCTCAATGTCGGGTTTGCCGGCACTGCGCTGCTTCATCTTCTTTGCCGCTGATTTATTCATACTGGTCTTACCGTCCTTCCATCGGAAATCCCCCGAAGAGATGGGTCAGGGGTTCACCCATATATACTGTTTTAAGTTGCTGTGGATGGATGAATTCGTCCTTAAACCACGGGTATTTGCCAGGGTTAAAAGCCTCCACCAGCCAGTCGATCATGTGCCGCACCCTAGGGATGCGACCTGTCGTGGCGTGGTATGACAGCCAAATATCGTAAGACCATTTCAGATCAACCTCCAGAGGTATAATTTTCCCACCAAGCGCGCTCGCATAGGTTGGGAATACCCCAATACCAGCGCCGTGGGCGACGGCCCAGTAATTGGCACTGGAGACGTTGGTCGTCATTGCGATCAGGTCCCGCTGCTCGAAACCGGGAAAAATGGTGGCGAAAGCGGCATTGGCTGCGGCTTCATCCGCGACTTGCAGAACCAGCCGGTGTTTCGCCAGCTCGTCAATCGTCTTTGGAACACCATACATTTCCAGATATTTCTCGCTCGCAAAGCACATCAGGTGCATGCGGCCGAGCCGGACCAGCTTGACGTCGAGCGCCGCCGGCCGCGACAGATGGATGGCGACGTCGGCCTCGTGACGCGACACGTCGGCCGAGCGCATCGCGCAGTACAGGTCGACCATCACGTTCGGAAAACTCTGCTGAAACTCGACCAGCCGTGGCGCGAGCCAGAAGGTGCCGAGGCCCTCGGTCACCGCGACGCGGACTTCGCCGGACGCAGCGCCGGCGAGACCATCGCCCGCACGCAGCAGCTCGAACGAGGCGGCTTCCATGCGCTCGACTGCCGAGACCACCAACGCGCCCTCGTCGGTCAGGCGCGCGCCGTGAACGTCGCGCGTGAACAGGGTCGCGCCGATCTGCCGTTCGAAATCATCGATGCGTCGCCGCACGGCATTGATCGAGAGCGTGAGACGTTCTGCTGCCGAACGAAAGCTGCCGGCCCTGACGACCTCGAGGAAGATCCGCGCGGCGTCCCAGTCCGTCAGACTTGCCAGCGCC
Organism: Bradyrhizobium oligotrophicum; assembly: GCF_051168495.1. Lineage (GTDB taxonomy): Bacteria > Pseudomonadota > Alphaproteobacteria > Rhizobiales > Xanthobacteraceae > Bradyrhizobium > Bradyrhizobium oligotrophicum_A. Next base: position 55,907 of record NZ_JBNPVB010000029.1, read on the forward strand.
GATTTGCTCACGGCCGCCTTGTTGCTGAGGGCAGCCTTGCCGCCGGCGGCACGGCTGGCCGCGGAACGCGCGGCCGCCTTGCTGGGCGGCATCGCTGCAGTGGCCTCGTCGCCACCCTCGCGTACCTGCTCGCCGCTCGTCCCTGCCGCGGCAGACGAGTCTCCATGCACGGCCGGAGCCAATGTCGCATGGGGGGCATTTAGCTCCTGGCGTTCCTTCTGAGGAACGCCCCGTTCCGCCACAACGCGCATACAAGCTCTCTCCGCCTGCTAGAGTGAAACCGATAAACTACGGAATATGGCACAACTGATGCCATGGGATTGGTTGAGACATTGACGCTCGAGATGAGTCTTTCGGCTTCACAGCCTTGCAGCATCGCCTTACCGCCTACGGACCCGCAGGGATACACACGATATAGGCCGAGGACACGCTTAGCGCGAATCGGGCCGAACATCGACGGTTTTTGCCCGGAACACGGTGAATTGGTATTCGAAGATGGCCATGGGTCATGCTATCTTGGTGAATGGACGCTGGCGCTGACTCATCGAATGCAGGTGTTCGATCGTGCGGCTTCGCACGGGGACTTATCGATACGGAGGCGGGCCAGGGCGGGCCGACGACAACTTCGGGCGCAGGGCGCGATGGAGTTGGATGAGAAGCGCGCAGAGGAGCAACAGATGACGTATTTGAAAGCCATCCGCGAGTCGGGACTTGCTCCGCTCCATCTCGCCGCACGCTAGAACGGAACGATGACCGTGGCCAATTCAGACGACCAGATGTTTGCCGTGCTTGCAACGTTGGAGCAATGCCGCGCGACGCTCGTCGCGACCGGCAATCGCGAATCGGCGCATTTGATTTCGGTAGCGATCCTCGATCTGCGCATGAAGCTGAACCGTTTGAGCGAAGACGACTTGAAGTCGCTTTGCGATGAGATGGTTCAATCTGACAACCCAGACAAATTGCGCGATGCGAAGCCGCAGCCGGGGCAACATCGCCAGCCGCTACTCCGGGTAGTGAAATAGCACGGTTCGCTATGTGCACAACAGTGCATTTGATGCATTCGTGATATGCCGTGATCGCGCGTGATATGCGCCGCGGGTCCATCGCGCTCGACGTGAACAGCGAGATCGCACGCCAAGGATGACCGCGGCATCGCGCTGATCATGGGCCCGAGGGGTGGCCGAGGGCGGATCGTTCGCGCAACAGGGGCTGGTCCAAGAGCGGCTCGCCCTAGTCTCCTGTCATAAGGTCTCGTCACAAGCTCGCGTTCTCGGGCCTTGTCCTCTCGATCATGGCGGTCTGCGACCGTCGGCATCGGCCGTAACTTCGGCGCCTCTGTTGCGTATTCCCCGTATCGGCGGCATGAAGCATCGTGCCCCGGCGTCAGGACGCCGCTCATGGGGTGTATCGCGGGACTCGCATGATCCAGAACGTATCGATTCCGGCGGCGTTCATCGCCGGCCTGGTCAGTTTCCTGTCGCCGTGTGTCCTTCCGCTGGTTCCACCCTATCTGGTGTATCTCACCGGCGCGACGATCGAGCATATCGAGAGTGAGGAGGCGCCGTCCGCATCACGCCGCGCCGTGATGATCTCGGCCGCGCTGTTCGTGCTGGGCTTCTCCACCGTGTTCGTAATGCTGGGGGCGAGCGCGTCCCTGATCGGCGGTCTGATCCGAGCCTGGTCCGAGCAATTGTCGATCCTTGCCGGCATCGTGATCATCGTGATGGGCCTTCATTTCCTCGGCCTGACGCGGATCGCATTCCTGATGCGCGAGGGACGGCTGCCGATCCCGAAGCCGGTCGGCCTGTGGGGCGCCTATGTCATGGGGCTTGCCTTTGCGTTCGGCTGGACGCCCTGCATCGGCCCGATCCTGGCCGCGATCCTGTCGATCGCGGCTGCAGAATCCACCGTCGCCAGCGGCGCCGGGCTGCTCGCCATCTATTCCGCCGGCCTCGGCATTCCGTTTCTGGTCGCGGCCTTCATGATCGAGCAGTTTTCGGCGTTGTTCATGCGGATGCGCGGCCACCTCGTGAACGTCGAGCGCGCCATGGGCGTGTTGATGATCGCGACCGGCATCGGCTTTCTCACCGGCGCGGTATCGACCTTCAGCATCTGGCTGCTCGAGACCTTCCCGGCGCTGCAGAAGTTCGGCTGACGCGCGGCTTCAGTCGTCGAGCTTGCAGATGATGGTGTAGACCACGCCGGGTGGCAGGAAGTCGACGGTGGCCTCGCCGCCGAGCTGATCGCGCGCGCTGCGCTCGATCAGGCGTGAGCCGAAGCCGCGCTGGATCGGCGCCGACACGACCGGGCCGCCGGTTTCCCGCCAGACCAGCCGGAGACGGCCCGGCAGCTTCTTGGCCGGATCCGCCTGGCTGAGCTCCCAGGACAGATCGACCATGCCGCTGTCATTGGAGAGTGCGCCATACTTGGCCGCGTTGGTCGCGATCTCGTGCACGATCATCGACAGCACGACGGCCAGTCGCGGCGACAGCGCGGCCTTCGGGCCGGAAATCCGGATGCGCTCGGGATTGTTCAGCTGGTAGGGCTTGAGCACGCGCCCGATGACGTCGTCGAGCTCGGAGCCCTGCCATTTCTCCTTGCTGAGCAGGTTGTGCGCCTCGGCCAGCGCGCCGAGCCGGCCTTCGAACTTTTCGCGCTCCTGGCGGCTGGCGCTGCGGAAGGTCTGCACCGCGATGGCCTGCAGAATGGCCAGCGTGTTCTTGACGCGGTGGTTGAGCTCTTCGATCAGCAGGTCGTGCAGCGTCTCGGCGCGCGCGATCGCCGTGGCCATGCGCACGGCGAAGGCGAGACCGATCGCCAGCAGGATGCCGCCGATCAGGCTGGTGATGGCGAGGTTGCGCCACAGCGGCGCGACCAGCGAGTCCTCGGTGATGCCGGCACCGATGATCCATCCGGTCAGACGGGAATGAGTAAAACTCGACAACAGCGGCACGCCTTCGAGCGACAGGCTGGACAGCGTCGCCTCGTGCTCACTGAGCATGCGGTCATAGACCGACGATGACGCCTGCTTGCCGATCGTCTCGGCCGGATTGGGCGCCCGTGCGAACACGATGGCCTTGCGGTCGAGCAGGGACAGCGCCCAATCGTCGCCCGGCCGCTGCTTCTCGAGGATAGACTGGAATATCTCGATCGGCGGGCTGAACGAGATGTCGTAGACGACCTCGCCGTCGCGAAACACCGGCACTTCGACGGTGACGATCAGGCTCTTCTTCACGATGCCGTAGAACAGGTCGGAATATTGCGGCTGCCGCGTCTCGAAGACGCGCTCGGTGATCTCGCGGTTGCTGCGCAGGGGCAGGTTGGCGGTGTCCGTCGCCGCCGACGAAAACAACTGATGTCCCTGCCGGTCGGCGACCAGGATGGTTCCGTTCTTGCCGTATTGTTCGAGGAAGCCCATCGCGATCGGGCGGAAGCGGTCGAAGTCGCCGGTCTTCAACGCATCGGTCAGCGCCAGGACCTGGATGCCCCCGGTCATGCGCTGCATCTCGGCATCGAGTGTCAGGCGGATGCTGCGCACCGTGTCGAGCACGCGCTGCCGCGCCGCGCTGCGGTCCTGCATGTAGTTGTGGAAGACGATGCCGCCCGCGAACAGGATGAGCGGCAGCGTGGTCCCTGCGACCAGAAGAGCAAGCCGGACGGGCAGGGAAAGCTTCGGCACGGAGGCCCCATTGATGGCGTTCTTGATCGACGTGCCCGTGCCGGTTGAATCGACTCAGCCAATTGGGCGCGGAGGAGACCGTCTGCGGCGATCGGATATCAGGCTGGACCGGCTGCGTCCGCAAGGACTTGACGGTCGCAGCCGTTCACATCGCCGTCAACATAGGAGAGCGCCGCGTGCGCGCCAAGCGCGAAGCACAGCGCGGTCCGGGTTCCCGCGGAGGCTTTGCCGCCACAGCCTGCCTCTAGACGTTGCTCTCGGCAATCGCCGCATACACCATGCTGCGCAGCTCGCGGCGGATCGGATAGGCGCTCGACGGCAGCACCTGCGTCATGAAGATCGTGATCAGCTCTTCGGCGGGATCGATCCAGAACGACGTGGAGGCCGCGCCGCCCCAGGCATATTCGCCGGCGGTGCCGGCAATCAGCGTCTTGGCCGGATCCATCGTCACCGAGAAGCCGAGGCCGAAACCGATGCCGTTGTAGGCGGCTTCCGCGAACATCGACCGCGACAGTGCCGGCAGGTCGACGCCGCCGGGCAGATGGTTTGACGTCATCAGCTTCAAGGTCTTCGGTCCGAGCAGCCTGACGCCGCCGAGCTCGCCGCCATTGATCAGCGCGCGGCAGAACGTCAGGTAGTCGGCCGTGGTCGAGCACAGGCCGCCGCCGCCGGAGATGAAGTCGGGCGGGCTCAGGAACGAGCTGGTGGCGGGATCGTCCTGCAAGGTCAGGCCGCCCTTGCGGTCGGCGGCGTGGAACGACAGGGCGCCGCCGGGGTCGGCCGAGTAGCACGCCGCCAGCCGGTGCGCCTTCGCCGCCGGGACATGAAAGTCGGTGTCGGTCATGCCGAGCGGATCGAAGATGCGCTCCTTCAGGACCTGCTCGAACGGCTTGTCGGCGATCTTGCCGACGAGATAGCCGACCACGTCGGTGGAGACCGAGTAGTTCCAGGCCTCGCCCGGCGAGAACTCAAGCGGAATCCGGCTGAGATCGTCGATCATCGACTGCAGCGTGCCGGCCTTCTCGACCGCGCCGATCTTGGCGTCGCGATAGGCGGCATCGACGTTGGAGCGCTGCTGGAAGCCGTAGGTCAGGCCCGAGGTGTGGCGCAGCAGATCGACAATCAGCATCGGCCGCGCCGACGGCCGGCTGATGAAGGCCGGCGCGGTGCCTGCGACAAACACGCCGAGGTTCTTCCATTCGGGAATGTATTTCGCGACCGGTTCGTCGAGCGCGACCTTGCCTTCCTCGACCAGCATCATGAAGGCGACCGAGGTGATCGGCTTGGTCATCGAATAGATGCGATAGATCGTGTCGTCGCTGACCGGCACCTTGCGCTCGACGTCGGCATGGCCGAGCGAGCTCGCATGCACGATCTTGCCGCGGCGATAGATCATCAATTGTGTGCCCGGAAAGCGCCCGGCGTCGATGTAGCGCTGCTGCAGATGCGCATCGATGCGCGCGAGCGCGGCTTTCGACATGCCGACGGTTTCGGGCGAGGCGGGGGTCGGGGCGAGCATCGGACGTCTCCGCTGTGATGTGGTTTCTGGCGTCCGGCGTGAGGATCATGCGGGCACGGACATTTGTGCTGGGTGATAGCCGAAAAACGCCCCACTTCCAATGGCAGGCAAGGGATGCGTCGTGTACCCTTTGCCGCCGGAGGATTGGCCATGACACAATTCAATGAAGCCGAACTCACGGATGCCGTCGTCGCCAGCTTCGACGGCACGCCCGATGCGCGCGCCAAGTTCCTGCTGCAGGAGCTCGTCAAGTCGCTGCACGACTATGTGCGGCGAACCAGCCTCACCTTCGACGAATGGGCTGCTGCCGTCGACTTCCTCACCCGGACCGGGCAGACCTGCACCGCGAGCCGGCAGGAGTTCATCCTGTTGTCCGACGTGCTCGGCGTGTCGATGCTGGTCGACGCCATCAATCACCGTGACAGGGCCGGGGCGACGGAGACGACCGTGCTCGGTCCGTTCTATGTCGGCGAGCACGCGGTGACGCCACATGGCGCCGACATCTCGGCGCATCTCAAGGGCGAGAAGATGTTCGTGCAGGGGCGCGTGACCGATCTGTCGGGCGCGCCGCTGGCCGGCGCCGCGGTCGACGTCTGGCATGCCGATGACGAAGGTTTCTACGATTCGCAGCGGCCGTCCTACGCGAGCGACGGCCCGTCGTCGCGGGCGCGCTTCATCACCGACGCCGACGGCCGCTTCTTCTTCCGCACCATCCTGCCCTGCAGCTATCCGATCCCGACCGATGGGCCGGTCGGGCAGATGATCGTGAGCACCGGGCGCCATCCGATGCGGCCGGCCCATGTGCATTTCCTGGTCGACGCCAAGGACCATGAGCCGCTGATCACCCACGTCTTCATCGGTGGCGACGCCCATCTCGACAGTGACGTGGTGTTCGGCGTCAAGGATGAACTGATCGCGCAGGTCGAGCCGCGCACCGATCCTGTCATGCCGGACGGCAAGCTCGCCGCGGGTCCGTGGCACCTGATGAGCTACGAATTCCGCATCAAGCCCGGTGCCGGCGTGGCCCCCACGCCGATGCTGGCAAAGGCCGCGACCGCGGCAGCGGAGTAGGGCGAAACGACGTCGCCCACTTCTTGTGCAACGCACAGGAAGTGGGCGAATCGCAAAATTTGCGTGCGGCCGTCGTCGTTCAAGGCGACCGGTCGATTTGCCTAGACGATTGATTATTCGAGGCTTCCGGATCGTCCGGTCCTTGGCACGAAGCTTGAATAGATGGTTCCGACGCCATCGATGCCGTCTGCGCAAACCCCCCATCCGACATCTGACGCTGCCCCTTCCGAGGCTCCCCTCGGGACGCGCCCCTGTGCGCGATCGAACGGCGAATGACGGGCGGGCCATTCCACCATCGAGCGCTTTTCGAAAAGGACGACTGCACTCATGACGAAGACCGCCCATCCTGCTCGCCGCAATGGCCTCAGCCGCCGCCAGCTCCTGAAGGCCGGTGCCGGCACCGCAGCGCTGCTCGCGGCCGCAAAATTGAGCTTTCCTGCCGGTGCTTTCGCCCAAGGTGCGGGCCCGGAGGTCAAGGCTGCGAAGCTCGGCTTCATCGCGCTGACCGACGCATCGCCGCTGTTCGTGGCCAAGGAGAAGGGCATCTTCGCCAAATACGGCATGCCCGACGTCGAGGTGCAGAAGCAGGCGTCGTGGGGCACCACGCGGGACAATCTCGTGCTCGGCTCGGAAGGCAATGGCATCGATGGTGCCCACATTCTGACGCCGATGCCCTACCTGATCTCGTCCGGCAAGGTGACACAGAACAACCAGCCGACGCCGATGTACATCCTGGCGCGCCTCAACTTGAACGGCCAGTGCATCTCCGTTGGCAAGGAATATGCCGACCTCAAGGTTGGCCTGGATACCGCGCCCTTCAAGGTCGCGTTGGAAAAGAAGAAGGCCTCCGGCAAGGCCATCAAGGCGGCGATGACCTTCCCGGGCGGCACCCACGATCTGTGGATCCGCTACTGGCTCGCCGCTGGTGGCATCGATCCGGATAAGGACATCGAGACCATCGTGGTGCCGCCCGCGCAGATGGTGGCCAACATGAAGGTCGGCACCATGGACTGCTTCTGCGTCTGCGAGCCATGGAATCTGCAGCTGATCCATCAGCAGATCGGCTATACGGCGCTCACCACTGGCGAACTCTGGGATAAGCACCCGGAGAAGTCATTCGCCCTGCGCGCCGCCTATGTCGACAAATATCCGCGTGCGGCCAAGGCGTTGCTGATGGCAGTGATGGAGGCCCAGCAGTACTGCGAAAAGATGGAGAACCGCGACGAGATCGCCGCGATCTGCGCCAAGCGGCAGTGGATCAACGTTCCCGTCGAGGACGTCGCCGACCGCATGAAGGGCAAGTTCGACTACGGCACCGGCCGCGTCGTCGAGAACAGCCCGCAGCAGATGCGCTTCTGGAAGGACCAGGCTTCCTACCCGTTCAAGAGCCATGATCTCTGGTTCATCACCGAGGACATCCGCTGGGGCAAGTACGAAGCGGGCTTCGATGCCAAGTCGCTGATCGCCAAGGTCAATCGCGAGGACCTGTGGCGCGATGCAGCCAAGGAGCTTGGCGTTGCGGCGGCGGATATCCCGACCTCAACCTCGCGCGGCAAGGAGACCTTCTTCGACGGCAAGGTGTTCGATCCGGAAGATCCGGCCGCCTATCTGAAGTCGCTTTCGATCAAGCGCATCGACGCCTGATCAGGACTTTCAGCCGCGCGCGAACAGCGCGCAGCCCCTCTCATTGCACGGAGAAAGGTTTCCGATGTCCATGCCAGCGTTGATCAATGATAACGCGCCCAAGATCGTGCCGACTACGTCGCCGTCTGCCTCCGCATCCGTCGTGACGATGACGCCGAAGCAGCCGCCCAAATCCGAGCGTTATGTGAAGATGGCCAGCGAGGCCGCGGTGCGCGTCGTGCCGCCGCTGATCGTACTCGCGCTCGCTCTGCTGATCTGGGAATTGCTCTGCCGCCGTGCTGGATCGGCGCTGCCGCCGCCGTCACGTGTCTTCAATGACACCCGCGAGCTGATCTTCGATCCGTTCTTCGACAATGGCGGCATCGACAAGGGATTGTTCTGGCACATCTCGGCCAGCCTGCAGCGTGTCGCGCTCGGCTATTCGCTCGCGGCGATCGTCGGCGTCGCGCTCGGCACCCTGGTCGGACAGTCGGTCTGGGCGATGCGCGGTCTCGACCCGATCTTCCAGGTGCTGCGCACGATCCCGCCGCTTGCCTGGCTGCCGCTGTCGCTGGCCGCGTTTCGCGACGGCCAGCCCTCGGCGATCTTCGTCATCTTCATCACCTCGATCTGGCCGATCATCATCAACACTGCGGTCGGCATTCGCAACATTCCGCAGGACTATCGCAACGTCGCCGCCGTGGTGCAGCTCAATCCGCTGGAGTTCTTCGCCAAGATCATGATCCCGGCGGCGGCGCCCTACATCTTCACCGGCCTGCGCATCGGCATCGGCCTGTCCTGGCTCGCCATCGTCGCGGCCGAGATGCTGATCGGCGGCGTCGGCATCGGCTTCTTCATCTGGGATGCGTGGAATTCCTCGCATATCAGCGAGATCATCCTGGCGCTGCTTTATGTCGGAATCATCGGGTTCGTGCTCGACCGACTGATTGCGGTGGCCGGCAAGATCGTCACCCGCGGCACCGCGACGAACTGAGAGGAACAGATCATGGCCTATCTGAAGCTCGACCACGTCGACAAGACCTTCACCCGTGGCGCTGCGACGACCGAGGTGCTCAAGGACATCAACCTGACGATCGAGAAGGGCGAGTACGTCTCGATCATCGGCCATTCCGGCTGCGGCAAGTCGACGATGCTCAACATCGTCGCCGGCCTCACCACGGCGACATCAGGCGGCGTGCTGCTGGAGGAGCGTGAGGTCAACTCGCCCGGACCCGACCGCGCCGTGGTGTTCCAGAACCACAGCCTCCTTCCTTGGCTCACGGTCTACGAGAACGTGCGCCTCGGCGTCGACAAGGTGTTCGGCAAGACCAAGACCCGGCCTGAGCGCGACGCCTGGACGCTGCACAATCTCAACCTCGTGCAGATGGCCCATGCCAAGGACAAGCGCCCGAACGAAATCTCGGGCGGCATGAAGCAGCGCGTCGGCATTGCGCGCGCGCTCGCCATGGAGCCGAAGGTGCTGCTGCTCGACGAGCCGTTCGGCGCACTCGACGCGCTGACGCGGGCGCATCTGCAGGACTCGGTGATGGCGCTGCATCAGAAGCTCGGCAACACCATCCTGATGATCACCCACGACGTCGACGAGGCCGTTCTGCTGTCGGACCGCATCGTGATGATGACCAACGGCCCGAGCGCGCATATCGGCGAGGTGCTCGAGGTCGCGCTGCCGCGCCCGCGCAAGCGGCTCGAACTCGCGACCAACACGACCTACGTGAAATGCCGCCAGCGCGTGCTCGAATTCCTCTACGAGCGGCACCGCTTCGTCGAGGCGGCCTGACATATCGAAGGCGGAGAGCGGATCGAACCGCGCTCCGCCTCCGGCGACTAACGGGTTCTCGTTTCATCAAAGGATTTCCCATGACGCCGTCTCAGATCGCATTGGTTCAAGAGAGCTTTGCCAAGGTCGCGCCGATCTCCGATCAGGCCGCGATCATCTTTTACGATCGTCTGTTCGAGGTCGCGCCGCAGGTGCGCGCGATGTTTCCCGACGACCTCACCCAGCAGCGCAAGAAGCTGATGGCGACCTTGGCGGTCGTCGTGAATGGGCTGACGAACTTGCCGGCGATCCTGCCGGCGGCGAGCGCGCTGGCGAAGCGTCACGTCGACTACGGGGCCAAGCCGGAGCACTATCCGGTGGTTGGCTCCGCGCTGCTGTGGACCCTGGAAAGAGGGCTCGGCGAGGCCTGGTCGCCCGAGGTCGCCGAGGCCTGGACTGCGGCCTACGGCACGCTGTCCGGCTACATGATTGCGGAAGCCTATGGCAAGGCGCAGGCTGCGGAGTAGCATCGTTGAGTGAACCGCTCGTCATCGTCGGCAATGGCATGGCCGCGGCCAAGCTGGTCGAAGATCTGTCGCAGACCGCGCTCGGCCGCTACGCGATCGCCGTCATCGGCGACGAGCCGCGGCTGGCCTACAACCGCGTGCTGCTGTCGTCGGTGCTGGCGGGCGAGGCCGCGTCACACGAGATCGAGCTCAAGCCGGCGTCCTGGTGGCGCGAGCGCGGCGTGACGTTGAAGTACGGCGCACGCGCGACCGCCATCGACGTCGGCCGCCGCGAACTGCAGATCGAGAACGGTGAGAACGTGGCGTTCTCGCGCCTGGTCCTTGCCACCGGCTCATTGCCGCTGCGCCTGCCCGTGCCGGGCGCCGATCTGGCGGGCGTGCACACGTTCCGCGACAGCCGCGACACCGACGTGCTGCTGGCGCTGGCGGCGAAGAAAGTGAAGGTGGTGGTCGTCGGCGGCGGCCTGCTCGGGCTGGAAGCCGCCTATGGCCTGGCGCGTGCCGGCGCCAAGGTGACGCTGCTGCATCTCATGGACCGGCTGATGGAGCGGCAACTCGATGCGCCCGCGGCCGCGCTGCTGAAGACGCTGGTCGAGCGCAAGGGCATCGAGGTTCTGCTCGAGGCCAGCACGGCCGTCATCCATGGCGAGGGCTGCGTCGAAAGCGTCGAACTGGCCGACGGACGGCGGATCACGGCGGATGCGGTGATCTTCGCGGCCGGCATCCGGCCCAATGTCGCGCTCGCCAAGGAAGCCGGGCTCGCGGTCAATCGCGGCATCGTCGTCGATGACGCCATGCAGACCTCGGCACCCGGCATCTTCGCGCTCGGCGAATGCGCCGAGCATTGCGGCACCTGCTATGGCCTGGTCGAGCCGGCCTATGAGCAGGCCCGGGTGCTGGCGCGGCATCTCGCCGGCCGCAAGGCGGCCTATGGTGGCAGCGTGGTGGCGACCAATCTGAAAGTGTCAGGCGTGTCGGTATTCTCGGCCGGCGACTTCATGGGGGCCGAGGGCAGCGAGGCGATCGTGCTGAACGATGCCAGGCGCGGCATCTACAAGAAGCTCGTCATCGCCGAGGGACGCCTCACCGGCGCCGTGCTGATCGGCGAGACCAGGGATGCGCTGTGGTACCGCGATCTGATTCGCAATCGCGAGTCGGTCGCATCGATCCGGACGGCGATGATGTTCGGCCGCGCGGGTACGCGACCGCAGGCAGCGTGAGAAGGGGCCTCGCAGGATGACGACAGTCGATCCGAAGCTGCGCACGGTGCGCACCGCCTGTCCTTACTGTGGCGTCGGTTGCGGCGTGCTGGCGACGCCCGATGGTCGCGGCGGCGCCGCGATCTCGGGCGATCCGGTGCATCCGGCCAATCTCGGCCGTCTCTGCTCGAAGGGGTCGGCGCTGGGTGAGACGCTCGGGCTGGAGAGCCGGCTGCTCCATCCGATGATCCGCTGCAAGGGCGGCATGGAGCGGGTGGCGTGGAGCGATGCGCTCGATCACGTCGCGAGCCGCCTCAAGCACATCGTCGCGCGCGACGGCGAGGATGCGGTGGCTTTCTATCTCTCCGGCCAGATGCTGACCGAGGACTATTACGTCGCCAACAAGCTGATGAAGGGCTTTCTCGGATCGGCCAATGTCGACACCAATTCGCGGCTGTGCATGGCGTCCTCGGTTGCCGGCCATCGCCGCGCCTTCGGCGCCGACACCGTGCCCGGCACCTATGAGGATCTCGATAAGGCCGACCTGCTCGTCTTCGTCGGCAGCAACGCCGCCTGGTGCCACCCGGTGCTGTACCAGCGCATGCTCGCCAACAAGCAGGGCCGCGGCGCCAAATTCGTCGTCATCGATCCGCGCCGCACCGACACGGCTGAAGAAGCCGATCTGTTCCTGGGATTGAAGCCCGGCACCGACGCGGCGCTGTTCTCCGGCCTGCTGGTGCATCTTGCCGACAGCGGTGCGCTCGATCACGACTACATCATGCGTCATACCTCGTGCTTCGACGAGACCTTGGCGCGCGCGCGCAGCCTCGCCGGCAGCGCCGGGGCGACGGCGCTCGCGACCGGCCTGTCGGAGGCCGACGTCGCAGCCTTCTTCAAGCTGTTCCGCGACACGCCGAAGGTCGTCACCCTCTATTCGCAGGGCGTCAACCAGTCGGCGCAGGGCACCGACAAGGTCAACGCGATCCTGAACTGCCATCTCGCCACGGCGCGCATCGGCAAGCCGGGCGTGGGGCCGTTCTCGCTGACCGGGCAACCCAATGCGATGGGCGGCCGCGAGGTCGGCGGCCTCGCCAATCAGCTCGCCGCCCATATGGGTTTCACGCCGCCGGACATCGATCGCGTCCGCCGCTTCTGGAAGGCCACGGGCATCGCCACCCATGAGGGGCTGAAGGCGGTCGCGATGTTCGAGGCGATCGCGCGCGGCGAGATCAAGGCGCTGTGGGTGATCGGCACCAATCCGGCGGTGTCGCTGCCGGACGCCGATCTGGTCCGATCAGCGCTGAAGAAGCTCGAACTGCTGGTCGTCTCCGAGAACGTCCGCTCCAACGACACCGTCGATTCCGGCGTGCACGTGCTGCTGCCGGCGCAGGCCTGGGGCGAGAAGTCCGGCACCGTCACCAATTCCGAGCGGCGCATCTCGCGCCAGCGCGCCTTCCTGGCGCCGGCCGGCGAGGCGAGGCCCGATTGGTGGATCGTGAGCGAGGTCGGCAAGCGGCTCGGCCACGCCAGCGCTTTCAACTACACCTCCGCCGCCGACGTATTCCGCGAGCATGCGGCGCTGTCGGCGTTCGAGAACGACGGTGCCCGCGATTTCGACATCGGCGCGCTGGCGACGCTCAGCGACGACGAATACGACACCATGGCGCCGGTGCAGTGGCCGGTGCGCGCGGGCAAGCCGCCCGAGCCGCGCTTCTTCGCCGACGGCGCCTTCTACACCAACGACCGCAAGGCGCGCTTCGTCGCCCCCGAGGTGCCGGCGCTGCGCAGCGAGACCAATGCGGCGCGTCCCTTGCGTCTCAACACCGGGCGCATCCGCGACCAGTGGCACACGATGACGCGCACCGGCCTCAGCCCGCGGCTCGGTGCCCATCTGCCCGAACCGTTCGTCGAGGTGCATCCGGATGACGCTCTGAAATACGGCCTGATGCATGACGGCTTCGCCAAGGTCACGACCGAGCACGGCCAGTGCATCCTCCAGGTCGTCGTCAGCGAGCGTCAGCAGCGCGGCATGCTGTTCGCGCCGATCCATTGGAACGCGACCAATTCCTCCCATGGCCGCGTCGGCGCACTGGTCGCCGCGCACACCGATCCGTTCTCCGGTCAGCCCGAGGCCAAGGCGACGCCGGCCGCGATCAGCCCTTACGAATACGTGTTCCGCGGCTTCATCCTTGCGCGGAGCGAACTCGCGCTGCCCTCCCATTTGTGGTGGGTGCGCGCGACGGTGCCGGGCGGCTTCGGCTATCTGTTCGCCGACAATGGCGACCTCCTGCGCTGGCCGGCCTGGTTCAAGGCCCGCGCCACCGACGACGTCGCCGATTACACGGATGTCGGCGGCGGCGTCTATCGCGCCGCGTCGTTCGAAGGAGATCACATCGCGACCTGCCTGTTCGTCGGACCGGGCCATGATGCCGGCGACTGGAACGTCGTGAAGACGATGTTCGCCGCCGACCGTCTCGACGACGATCAGCGCCGCACGTTGCTGTCCGGCCGTGCGCCCGATGGTGTCGGCGGCGGCCCGGTCGTCTGCGCCTGCTTCGGCGTCGGCCGCGACACCATCTGCGAGGCCATCGCCGCCGGCGCCCGCACGCCCGCCGCGATCGGTGCGCAGCTCAAGGCCGGCACCAATTGCGGCTCCTGCATCCCGGAGATGAAGCGGCTGATCGCGCAGACGCCGGTACAGGCTGAGGCTTCGGTGAAGGTGGCGAGCTAGCCAATTCGACCTTAGACGAGGGCGCAGCCCTCGTCATTGCGAGCGCAGCGAAGCAATCCAGAGTCCCGCCCACCACCCTGGATTGCTTCGCTGCGCTCGCAATGACGGCTTGCGGTGATCGACGTCGCGCACCGCATCCTCTATGCTCGCGTCCATGAAACACAAGACATTCGGAACCGGCGGGGCCGGCGTTTCCGTGATCGGGCAGGGCACCTGGTATCTCGACCATGCCGACCGCAAGCGCGCCAGCACGACGTTGCAGCGCGGCCTCGATCGCGGCATGAGCCACATCGACACCGCAGAGATGTATGGCGATGCCGAGCTGGTCATCGCCGAGGCGATCGCCGGGCGGCGCGACCAGGTGTTCCTGGTCTCCAAGGTGCTGCCCAGCAACGCGTCGCGCAAGGGCACCATCACCGCCTGCGAGCGCTCGCTGAAGCGGCTGAAGACCGACCGGCTCGACTGCTATCTCTTGCACTGGCCGGGCTCGCATCCCCTGGCGGAGACGGTCGCGGCGTTCGAGGAACTGAAGGCCGCCGGCAAGATCGCGTCCTGGGGCGTCAGCAATTTTGACGTCGACGATCTCGACGAACTGCTGGACGTCGCGGGCGAGGGCAAGATCGCCTGCAACCAGGTGCTCTATCATCTGCAGGAGCGCGCCATCGAGCACGCGGTCATCCCGTGGTGCGGCCAGCACGGCGTTGCCGTCGTCGCCTATTCGCCGTTCGGCCATGACGATTTTCCCGAACCGCGCAGTCCGGGGGGCGAGGTGCTGCAGCGGATCGCGCAGCAGCACGAGGCGACGCCGCGCCAGATCGCGCTCGCCTTCCTGACCCGCGCCTCATCGCTGCTGGCGATCCCCAAGGCGTCGCGCCCGGAGCATGCCGAGCAGAATGCGGCCGCCGGCGACATCGAACTGACCGCCGCCGAGATCGCTGCGATCGACCGCGCCTTTCCGCGCGGGCCGAAGCCTCGGGGACTGCCGATGCTGTAGTGCAGCATCACGGAGTATTACGGAAGTTTGCTACTGCGGCGCGTGAGCAGCGCATATCGGCTGCCCGCTTTCGATGGGTTGTCGCAAGCCTGCGATTGGCGTTTTGTCGCCGCTCACCGATTCGTCCCGTCTAGCTCCCGAGTTCGACCGTGACCCCGCCTCCGAGTGCGGCTGCCGCCGCGCGCCTCGACGATGTTCCGACGTCCGTGCTGGAGAAACCGCCGGCTCAGCGCAAGCGCGCGCCCGCGCGCGCCGACCGGCCGTTCCGCGGCATCGCGCTGATCCTGCTGTCGACGGTGTTCCTCGGCACCTCGGACGTCACCGCGAAATATCTGTCGAAGACGCTGCCCTCGATCGAGATCACCTGGATCCGCTTCGTCGTGTTCTCGCTGATCATGGTGCCGGCGATGATCCCGGGCTCGCCGCTGTTTGCGATGCGCACGGAGCGGCCGACGTTCCAATTGTTGCGCGGCATCGCGCTGCTCGGCTCGTCGCTGCTGTTCATCTCCGGCCTGCGCTATCTTCCGATTGCGGAAGCCTCCGCCACCGGCTTCGTCGCGCCGCTGTTCGTCACCGCGCTGTCGATCGTGTTCCTCAGCGAGAAGGTCGGCCTGCGCCGCTGGATCGCGACCGCGGTCGGCCTATGCGGGGTGCTGGTCATTCTCCGGCCCGGCACCGGCGCGTTTCATCTCGCCGCGCTGTTCCCGATCGCCTCGGCCTTCGCCTGGGCCTGCACCCTGATCATGACGCGGATGATGAGCGGCCGCGAGCACGCCATCACGATCATGACCTATTCCTCGATCGCCGGCGTCTGCGTGCTCACGGCGATGGTGCCGTTCGTCTGGACCGCGCCGTCCTGGCAGGACATCGGCTTCGGCGTGCTGGTCGGCGTCGCCTCGACCATGGGGCAGTGGATCGTGGTGCTGGCGTTCCGCTATGCGGATGCCTCGGTGCTGGCGCCGTTCTCCTACACCCAACTGCTATGGGTCAGCATCCTCGGCTTCCTGGTGTTCGGCGAGGTGCCTGACATCTGGACCATCGTCGGCGCCGCCTTCATCGTCTCCAGCGGCCTCTACACCGCCCATCGCGAGCGCGTCCGCCGCTCGCAACTGCTGCAGGTCGCCGGCGAGAGCTCGCCGAACCCCTGAAGCTCCAGGCTGTCATTCCGGGGCGGGGCCGCAGGCCCCGAACTCGGAATCTCGAGCTTGTCTTGCGCTACATCTCTCATCGGGATTCCGGGTTCGAGGTCTCGCGGCCTCGCCCCGGAATGACCGCGCGTGTGGCTTGGAGTTGGCTCCCGCCGATGCTACCTGTTCCCCGAGCAACAAGAACAATGGGGAGCGCGCCGCCATGATCAATCTGACACCCGAGACTGTCCTGCCCGACGATGGCACAAGCGGCACGCTGGTCGGCCGGGTCTGGCGGCCTGATGTCGACGGCCCGTCGGTGGTCGCCGTACGCGACGACGGCGTCTACGACGTCACCTCGGCATTCCCGACCGTCAGCGCGCTGTGCGAGCACGATGATCCGGCCACCGCGCTGCGCGGCATGAGCGGGCAGCGCATCGGCGCTCTCGCCGACATCCTCGCCAACGCGCCGCCGGACCGCCGCGATCCCGCAAAACCCTGGCTGCTGGCGCCGGTCGATCTGCAGGTGTTGAAGGCCGCCGGCGTCACTTTCGCGATCTCGATGCTGGAGCGCGTCATCGAGGAGCGCGCGCGCGGCAATCCGGCCTCCGCCGACGCGATCCGGACGGAGGTGGTGCGCCTGGTCGGCGACGACTTCTCCAAGCTCAAGCCGGGCTCGGAGCAGGCGATGCACCTCAAGCAGGTGCTGATCGAGCAGAACGCGTGGAGCCAATACCTCGAGGTCGGCATCGGCCCCGACGCCGAGGTCTTCACCAAGGCGCCGACCTTGTCGTCGGTCGGGACCGGCATGGATGCCGGGCTGCATCCGAAATCGACCTGGAACAATCCGGAGCCGGAGGTCGTGCTGGCGGTGTCGAGCCGCGGCAGGATCGTCGGCGCGATGCTCGGCAACGACGTCAACCTGCGCGACTTCGAGGGACGCTCGGCGCTCTTGCTGTCCAAGGCCAAGGACAACAACGCCTCCTGCGCGATCGGTCCGTTGCTCCGCCTGTTCGACAAGAGTTTTTCGCTCGACGACGTCCGCAGGATGGAGGTCGCGCTGAACGTGACCGGCAGCGACGGCTTCGTGCTCGACGGCCATTCCTCGATCAGCAAGATCAGCCGCGATCCGACCGATCTCGTCGCCCAGACCATCGGCGCCGTGCATCAATATCCCGACGGCTTTGCGTTGTTCCTCGGCACGATGTTCGCGCCGGTGAAGGATCGCGACGCGCCAGGGCAGGGGTTCACCCACAAGCGCGACGACATCGTCACCATCTCAGCCCCGCAACTCGGCCGCCTCGTCAACCGCATGCGCAACAGCGACGAATGCGAGCCCTGGACGTTCGGCGTCGGTGCGCTGATGCGGAGCCTGGCACGGCGCAAGCTGATCTGAGGTTCGGTGGGGCCTAGCCTCTCCCCGCTTGCGGGGAGAGGCCGGATTGCATCGTCAGATGCAATCCGGGTGGGGGGGACTCTCCACGCACCGAACTCGTGGAGAGTCCCCCTCACCCCGACCCTCTCCCCGCAAGCGGGGCGAGGGAGCGCACTTCCCGTGCTGCGCATATGGTCTGCGTCACTCCCGGAGCGACGGCGAGATTGGGGCTGGCAGCGTCGGCCCTCACACATGCCCCGACGCCATCTGCCCCGCAGCGCGGCGGGGCCGCTCCTGCAATTGCGCGGCATCGCCGAGAGCGCGTTCGCGCACCAGCGACAGTGCGTGGTCGCGTTCGGCGGCCGTGCTGCGGCGCGGTTCGGGGCGGCGATGGCCCAGATCGTCGTCGATCGGATCCTTCGGCACCAGCGACAGTGCCCGTTCGAACGGATCGAGCGCAGCGTCGCGGCCCTTGCCGCTGTCGCGGCTTGGCTCCGGCTCCGGCGCCCGACGCGCCACCAGCGTCTTGATGCGGCCGATCAGGCCGGACGGCGCTTCCGGCGGGGCGGGGTCGAACGGGTCGGCGTAGAACGTCGCACCGGCCTTATCGACCATGCCGGCGAGCGCGGTGACCATGCGCGGCGAGCCGCAGGCATAGACGACGTCGGAGGCCGTCAAGGTCGGCATGTGCGGCTCGATGCGCCCGGTGCGGATCGAGGGATGATCGATCGGGCCTTCCTCGACCGTCGGGATGATTGTGACGTTGGGCAGCCGCGCGAGCTGCGCCAGGATAGGCGTCATGTAGAGCTGCGGCAGCTTCTTGGCGCCGGCGATGATCACCATCGGCCGGCTGCGCTGCTCACGCAACGCCATCGCCGCGATCGCCCAGATCGGCGCGAAGCCGGTGCCGCTGCCGGCGAGGACGAGGCGGCCGGTGCCGCCAGGCCGCAGGAAGGCGTGCCCGTACGGCCCCTGGATGCGCAGCCGATGGCCGGGACGGATGCCGCTGCCGAGCGCCTGCGTGACGCGGCCGCCGCGCACCTTCTTGATGTTGAGATGGATGACGCGGCCGCCGATCCGGCCGTCGAACGACGCCGTCGGGCTGTAGGCGCGCGCCGGATAGCCGGCGAAGGTGAACTTGAAGTACTGGCCCGGCAGATAGCTGATGCTCTTCTCCGGCGCGATCATCAGCTCCATGATGTCGGGCGCGACCTCGCGCAGGCCGACCAGTCGCGCCTTGCTGATGTCGATCTCCGGCACGTCCTCGACATCGACGTCGAGGTCGGAGACGACGCGCGCCTGGCAGGCGTAGATCATGCCCTGCGTATGCGTCTCGCCGCACACGGTCTGGCCCTTGGCGACGTGAACCATGCACGTGCCGCAGGTGCCGGCGCGGCAGTCGAACGGAATCTCGACGCCGTTGGCCAGCGCGCCATCGAGCAGCACGTCACCCGCGCGGACGCGGAACTGGCGGCCCTTGACGGTGACGGTCCTGAAGTTCGACATGATCAACTCCTCGCTCGACGACGCTATTGACTGTGGTGATTTGAATGACGCCGCGCGATCACGCCTTGCCGGGTGAGACGCGGATCAGGTTCTTGTTGGCCGCGGTCTCGAACCGGCTCGACCAGTAGTTCGAGGCCATCACCGGCCGCTTCAGCCAGCTCACCTTGGGCGAGCGCAGCACCAGGAACCAGAAGAAGAACGGCGTCGTGACGAGATGCGAGACCAGCGGAAACCAGTCCGGCAGCAGCGACGCCGGGCCGGGCAGGCGATACCAGTAGTAGGTGCTGATCGCGGTGGCCGCGAAGATGCGGTGCATCCGTGTGCGCGAGGCCGGCTTGTAGCGCAGCACGTGCTCGCCGATCTTGAAGATGACGTAGCTGATGATGGCGGCGCCGAACGGCCAGGCATAGGCGGTGATGATGGCGGCTTGATCGACCAGTTGCGGCGGATAGTCCGGCACCTGGAACCAGCCCCAGACGAAGCCCGGGAAGCTGCCGATCAGGAAGTTGCCGAGGAACTGCTGCACCTTGGTCGGCACGCCCTGGGTCGGCGTCAGCTCCGGCGTCGAGTCCGGGCACGGATTGCTGCAGGCCTCGCAGATGTTGCAGCGGGCGTTCTTGAAGGTCAGCGCCGGGTTGGTGCCGTAGAGTCGCTCGACGGGGTGGATCGGGCACAGCGAGGTGCACCAGCCCGAGCGCATCTCGAATACCGAGCCCATCGCGAACGCCATGAACGCAGCCGACAGCAGCATGACAGCCGTCAGCGGGCCGTCGACATTCAGCCCGATGCGCCGCATCGGTACGACGATGAACAGCAGCGTCACGCTGATCACCGCGAGCGTCGCCGCGCCCCATTCCGGCATCCTGATGTTCTGCGAGATGCCCATCTTGTTCGGCAGCAGATGAAAAGTTGCCATGGGACAGATGTTGCGCCACAGGCCCGGCGAGATCGTCACCAGCGCCGGCGCGATCGGAATCAAGAGATTCCACATCAGAGCGATGCCGAGGGGAGGAAAGAACAGCAGCAGATTCACCAGCAGCACGCCGACGACCAGCATGACCGTCTGCATCGTCAGCCAGAACCGCCGTTCCGCGCGTCCGGTGCTGCGGCTGCCGGGCTGCGCGGCCGGCTGATACCTGGCGGGAGCCACCTTCACGGCCACATGGGCCAGTGGCCGTACCTCTCGTTGCGAAGCATGATCTTGGAACGAACGTTGAGCGCTGTTGTTTCGCATTGCTTTCCAGGACGCTGGTGACTCGGCACGGGCGCGCTGGTGTGACGTGTCAGGTCGGCTTGCTGGTCCGCCAGGCCTGTTAGTTCGCGTCATCAGCGCATGCTGTAGCGCGGAATCTGCCGACGAGATGTGGCGCTTTTTGACGGCCAATATGGACGTGTCTGGGCCATGCTGCGGTCCGCATGCGGCCGTTTGATCTGGATCAAATCGAGGAACATCAAGCATTTGATCGGGGTCTGCCGAGCATTTTTCGAGCCGTTTGATCTGGATCAATGACGGCCTCGGCTGTGACGCATCGTGGGCACGATCGAGGCCGATTGTGCCCCCTTGATAAGAGGTGCTTCTACTTCGATCTCTGCTTCTGTCGCCTTGTGCTGACTCCAAAGCCTCACCCTGAGAGGGTGTGAATCTTTCTCAAAGATTTCGGGTTTGCCAGGGGATGACCGGTGTGATTCGCTGTCAA
>NZ_JBNPVB010000030.1:0-65917 GCF_051168495.1 Bradyrhizobium oligotrophicum
GGCGATCTCGACGGCGCGATCAAGGAGATGATCTCGGTCAGGAAGCCGGTGCTGTTCGACTGCCGCGTCGCGGCGCTGGAGAACTGCTTCCCGATGATCCCATCGGGCAAGGCGCACAACGAGATGATCCTGCCGGCCGAAGCGTCCGATCCGGCCGCGGCGTTCGCCGGCGGCAAGGCGCTGGTGTGAGGACTGATCGTGAGCTCAGCGCGCCCGACACACTCAGCTGTCATCGCCCGGCTTGACCGGGCGATCCAGTACGCTGCGGCCATTGTGGGTCTCACGACGGCCGCGGCGTACAGGATGCCCGCTTTCGCGGGCATGACACGGTGGTGCGGCAGCGGCGCTCTTCACCTCTCCCCGCCTGCGGGGGCGCGACGAGCTTCGCTCGCGCTGAGAGCTCGGATTGCATCGTCAGATGCAATCCGGGTGAGGGGGGCTCCCCGCACGGCCGGTGCGTGTGGCTGCCCCTCACCCCAGCCCTCTCCCCGTAAGAACGGGGAGAGGGAGCGCAGCGGCGTTCGCGGCTATCGGCGAACAACAAATGAGCAGTCCCATGTTCACGCTCGCTGAGCTCGAAGCCGCCCATGCCATCGTCGGCGCCGCCGTGCCGGCGACGCCGGCGCATGCGTGGCCGCTGCTGGCGCAGCGGCTGGGGACACATGTCGTCGTCAAGCACGAGAACCACACGCCGGCCGGCGCCTTCAAGGTGCGTGGCGGGCTGGTCTATGTCGATCAGCTGAAGCGTGCGCAGCCGGATGTCCGTGGGCTGATCACCGCGACGCGCGGCAATCATGACCAGAGCATCGCGTTTGCCGGCCGCCGCAACGGCCTGCCGGTGACGATCTACGTGCCCCAGGGCAATTCGGTCGAAAAGAACCGCGCGATGGCGGCGTTCGGCGCCCAACTGATCGAGCACGGCAGCGACTTCCAGGAGGCGCGCGAGGAGGCCGGCCGGCACACCGCGCGCGAGTCCTTGCGCATGGTGCCGTCGTTCCATCCGGATATCGTGCGCGGCGTGGCCACCTATGCGCTGGAGCTGTTTCGCGCGGTGCCCGATCTCGACGTGCTCTATGTCTCGATCGGGCAGGGCTCCGGCATCTGCGGCTGCATCCTGGCGCGCGACCTGCTCGGGCTGAAGACGGAGATCGTCGGCGTGCAGTCGACAGAGGCGCCGTCCTATGCGCTGTCGTTCGCGGCCCGCACCGTCGTGACGACCAACAGCGCCGACACCAACGCCGACGGGCTCGCCACCCGCAGCCCGGATGCGGATGCGCTGGCGATCATTCTGAAAGGCGCCTCGCGCATCGTCCAGGTCAGCGACGCCGAGATCGCCGAGGCGATCCGTATCTTCTGGACCGATACGCACAATCTCGCCGAAGGTGCCGGCGCGGCGTCGCTCGCAGCTGCGCTGCAGGACAAGCACAAGCTCGCCGGCAAGCGCGTCGGCCTGGTGCTCACCGGCGGCAACATCGATCTCGACCTGTTCAGGCGCTGGGTGATGCCGGCGGCTGCTCATGCCGAAGCCGGAGCCGCATAATGAGCGCTCCGCTTGCCACACACACCGCCGTCATGCCCGGGCTTGACCCGCCTGCGCGGCCGAAGCCGCTTCGGCGCGGCGAAGGCCCGGGCATCCACGAGCCGCGGGCGCGACGCTCGACGTGGATGGCCGGGACAAGCCCGGCGATGACGGCTGAACTACAACGGGGACACCAATGAACCAGCCAGCGTCAGCCTATTTCATGGAAGAGCGTCACGATCCCAACGAGACGCACACGCTCTCAGTGCTGGTGCAGAACGAGCCCGGCGTGCTCGCGCGCGTCATCGGCCTGTTCTCGGGGCGCGGCTACAACATCGAGAGCCTCACCGTCTCCGAGACCGAGAGCCAGAAGCATCTCTCGCGCATCACCATCGTCACGACCGGCACGCCGATGGTGATCCAGCAGATCAAGCATCAGCTCGACCGCATGATCCCGGTCTACCGCGTCGTCGACATGACGCTGACGAAACGGGCGATCGAGCGCGAACTCGCGATGGTCAAGGTGCGCAGCACCGGCGAGCCGCGTGTCGAGGCGCTGCGGCTGGCGGATGCGTTCCGCGCCCGCGTCATCGACGCCACGACGGAAAGCTTTGTGTTCGAGATCACAGGCGACACCGACAAGATCACGCAATTTGTCGATCTGATGCGACCGCTCGGCCTGGTGGAGGTCGCCCGGACCGGCATCGCAGCGATCGGGCGGGGACCGGAAGGGATGTGAGCCATGCTGGCGCGCGACTGGTACTACAACGAACGCAACCGGATCGGGCTCGACCACGCCGTGGCCTCGATCTACGGCTCGGGCGATGATGCCGACGAGCGCGCGCGCGCCGCGCTGAAGATGCTGGGCGTCAAGCCCGGCTGGCGGGTGGCCGACATCGGCTGCGGCAATGGCGTGCTGGCGACGGAGGCCGCGCTGCTGGGGGCCGTCGTCGACGCCATCGACATTTCGCCGGCCATGCTGGCGCTGACCAAATTGTACACCCGCGATCGCCGCACCGCGGTGCGCACGCAATCGGCCGGCCTGCTGTCGTTCGCCTCCGCGCCCGCCACCTATGACCTGATCGCCAGCGAGTTCACGCTGCATCATCTGCCGGACTTCTGGAAGGCGGTGGCGCTGTCGCGCATCTTCGCGGCGCTGAAGCCGGGCGCACAGTTCTTCCTGCGCGACATCGTCTATGTCAGCATGCCCGACGGCGCCGAGCGCTCGGTCGAGCAGTGGGCCGATTTCAACATCAAGAACCACGACTTCTCCCGCGATAGCGTCATTACCCACATGCGCGACGAGAACTCGACCTTCGCCTGGGTGATGGAGCGCATGCTGACGGAGGTCGGCTTCGTCACGGTCTCCGCCGACTACCACGCGCCGATGCATGCGACCTATGTGCTGCAGAAGCCGGCAGGGCAGGGCTGAAAGATGAAGTGTTTGTTGGTGGCGCACGCTGCCGCGCAGCAGCCGGTGCGCCCCCTCTCCCCGTTCTTACGGGGAGAGGGTTGGGGTGAGGGGCAGCCGCGTCCACCGACCGTGCGGAGAGCCCCCCTCAACCGGATTGCATCTCGCGATGCAATCCGACCTCTCCCCGCA
Source organism: Bradyrhizobium oligotrophicum (assembly GCF_051168495.1). GTDB lineage: Bacteria > Pseudomonadota > Alphaproteobacteria > Rhizobiales > Xanthobacteraceae > Bradyrhizobium > Bradyrhizobium oligotrophicum_A. Next base: position 3,123 of record NZ_JBNPVB010000030.1, read on the forward strand.
AGCGGGGCGAGGTTGCACTGCCCGCGCCGCGACAGGCGCGGCCGTCATGTGCAGGTGACCGCGAGTCACTGCGGGCTTGCCATGGGTGTCCACTAATGTCCCAGCAGCTCCTCATCGCCTTCGTCACCTTCGCCTTCGTGATGGCGTTCACGCCGGGGCCGAACAACATCATGCTGCTGTCGTCGGGCGTGACCTACGGCTTCCGCCGCACCGTGCCGCACATCATGGGCGTCAGCTTCGGCTTCGCCTTCATGGTCGGCGCGGTCGGCTTCGGGCTGGCCACCGTGTTCATCAACTATCCGGTGCTGCAGCAGGTTCTGAAATATCTCGGCGCCGCCTATCTGATCTATCTGGCCGTCGCGATTGCCATGTCGGGCGCGACCAAGCCCGAGGAGAGCCGCGGGCGCGGCCCGATGTCGTTCTGGGGCGCGGTGCTGTTCCAATGGGTGAACGCCAAGGGCTGGGTGATGGTGCTCAGCACCATCACCGCCTATGCGGCGATCGCGAGCTTTCCGGCCAACGTCGCGCTGCAGGTCGCGATCAGCTTCGTGATGGCGGTCGGCTCGACCATCACCTGGACCCTGTTCGGCACGGCGCTGCGGCCGCTGCTGAGTTCGGAAGGCGCAGTACGGGCCTTCAACATCCTGATGGCGGTGCTGTTGCTGGCATCGCTCTATCCCGTGTTCACGGACGCATGAGGGGATGCGCGCCATGCGAGATCGGGGTTTCCAACTCTGCCCAAAATGCTCTAGACACGGGCCGGATTTCGTTCGGGCCCGGCCGTCGATGCGGCACCCAAGCTTCTGATTGTCCAGCCAATTCCGGCATCTCAAAGAGGAAACGACAATGCGTGTCTACTACGATCGCGACGCCGATCTGAACCTGATCAAGGGCAAGAAGGTCGTCATCGTCGGCTACGGCAGCCAGGGCCATGCCCACGCGCTGAACCTGAAGGATTCCGGCGTCAAGGACGTCGCGATCGCGCTGCGCAAGGGATCAAGCTCGGCCAAGAAGGCGGAAGCTGCCGGCTTCAAGGTGATGGAAGTCGCCGAGGCCGCCAAATGGGCCGACCTCGTCATGATGCTGACCCCGGACGAGCTGCAGGGCGACATCTACCGCGAGCATCTGCACGACAACATGAAGCAGGGCGCCGCGCTCGTCTTCGCGCACGGCCTCAACGTCCACTTCAACCTGCTCGACCCGCGCGCCGACCTCGATGTGCTGATGATCGCGCCGAAGGGCCCCGGCCACACCGTCCGCTCCGAGTACCAGCGCGGCGGCGGCGTGCCCTGTCTGATCGCGATCGCCAAGGACTCCTCGGGCAACGCCCATGACCTCGGCCTGTCCTATGCATCGGCGATCGGCGGCGGCCGCGCCGGCATCATCGAGACCACCTTCAAGGAAGAGTGCGAGACCGATCTGTTCGGCGAGCAGGCGGTGCTGTGCGGCGGCCTGGTCGAACTGATCAAGGCCGGCTACGAGACGCTGACCGAGGCCGGCTACGCGCCGGAGATGGCCTATTTCGAGTGTCTCCACGAGGTCAAGCTGATCGTCGACCTGATCTATGAAGGCGGCATCGCCAACATGAACTACTCGATCTCCAACACCGCCGAGTACGGCGAGTACGTCACCGGCCCGCGCATCGTGACGCCGGCGACCAAGGCGGAGATGAAGCGCGTGCTCGACGACATCCAGTCCGGCAAGTTCGCCCGCGACTGGATGCTGGAGAACAAGGTCAACCAGACCTCGTTCAAGGCGACCCGCGCCAAGCTTGCCCAGCACCCGATCGAGGAGGTCGGCGCCCGCCTGCGCGACATGATGCCCTGGATCAAGAAGGGCGCGCTGGTCGACAAGAGCAAGAACTGAGGCCTGATCCAAGGTCTTGCCGTGCGAGATCGCGGCCATACCGCGATCTCGCACGGCAACAGACAGTTGATTGCCGCGTCGTCGACCAAGTCGGGCTAGCAGCCGTTGACCTGGAACAGCTGGGAGCTGCGCGCGTCATTTGGGAATGTAAGCGGCGAGTTTGCGCTAGTTTCACCCGGCTAAATTCAACCGGTGTATTTGCGACGTGGATCTCGGCATATTGCGCCAGGACGCAGCATCGGAGCGCAGATGTGCCATTCAAATCTTAGCGCAACTGAAATTACAACTTGCGCGATATTCCAAAGCATTGTACATTAATCTTGTAGTCGATCCGGCCCGTCGCGAAGCAGACACGCCGTCGCCCTGCACCACGCGCCCTCTGATAGTGCGATACCGTCGAGTCCGATACTTACCGTTCGAATTCGATATTGTTCGAGTTCGATATTCGTCTGAATAATATATTTCCCAATCAGGGCTTTTGACTTCCGCGGGAACGCTCTGTGGATTGGGGGAATCCCATGAACGTCGCGCGCACTCCCATCAAACTTCTTCCTGACGAGACATTCATCAAGTTAGAACACCTTCAGTTGGGAGGTAGCCATAAAGCAAGGGCCGCAAGGCGCGTTATCGCCGCGGCAGAAGCCGAGGGGGCTCTCAAGCGTGACGGCAAGCATCTGATCATCGAAAAGAGCGGAGGAAATTTCGGCCTCGGTCTCGCGACATACGCAGTACCTTGCGGATACCCGGTCAAGCTCGTCGTCAGGCCCGCGTTCAGCGCCTATCGAAGATATCTCCTGGCGCAGCTCGGTGCCGATCTGATCGGTCGCAAAGAAATGGCAAGCGGTTGCAGCAACAAGGAAATCATCGACCTGCATATGGCGAGCTATCGTCATATGGGCCTTGTTCCATTTTTCACGGACCAGTTCAACAATCAAGCCTGCATCGAGGCGCATGAAGAGGGGGCATCCGAGTACGTCAGTCAGTTGATTGAGTGCGGCGTTTCGCCGGAGGAGACCATCTCTCTCGTCAAGTGTGTCGGCAGCGGAGCAAGTCTTTGTGCGTATGAGCGCATATTTCGACGGACATTCTCCAAAGTCAGGGTTGTCGTCGTCCAGCCCAAAGGCTGCGATTTCAAGACGCAGACGTTTGTCGATCATCCGTTCGAAGGCGCTGCCGTCGGGTTGACGCCGCCGTTTTTCACGCGACCGAAATTGGACGACTTCATCACGATCGAACACGCCGACGCTTTGACCGCCTGCGCCGAGCTGTTTGCGACGGCGGGGATATTTGCTGGAAGAACTACGGGGTTGGCGTTTGCTGCCGCGAAATCCCTGAGGACGAGGGGCAGCGGACCAATTGTCATTTTGGCCTATGACGGCGGCGAGGCCTATGCCGCCGACGCTTTCCGTCGATGCGGAGATAGCGATGCTACCTGCAGCGTTTGATCAATTTCAAGCCGAGCAACTCAGAAGTGCAATTGAAGACATTGTAAGCGACGTCAGAGAAAAGATGTCTTCCGTGCTGGCAACGGACGATATGCTCATGAGTTGGGTGAGTGAGGCGACGCCGCAGATTCAGGAGGATCTCACTCGTTACATTTCGATTGATCCCGCAGCCCATGGGTCTTACGAGTTGGTGCATCAGGCCTGCGTGGCGTTTCGCGCGGTCGCGGCCTACCGGATCGCACGCGCTATCTGGCAAGACCAAAACCTGGGCGACGAGTCCGCGCGTATACTGCCGCGATATGTGTCGGAGCGGGCCAAGGTGCGAAGTGGGGTAGAAATACATCCGGGTGCAAGCATCGGCCGCCGATTCGTGGTAGACCATGGCTTCAATACCGTTGTCGGAGAAACTTGTGAAATTGGAGACGATGTCACAATTCTGAACAATGTCGTCCTTGGCGCATTGGCGATCAGTCACAGCGAGCAAAAAAAACGGCATCCGACATTGGGTCATGGCGTCAAGGTGGCAGGCAACGTCAAGATATTCGGTCCTGTCGTCATAGGCGATAACGTCGTGGTGAACGCCGGCGTGATCGTGGTGGGACGCAATATCGCGGCAGATACGCGTCTGAGCCTGGTTGCAATGATCCAGGTTGACCGCGGTGCAGGCCCGAACGCGCGCGCCAGGAGGATCTATGGAGTCGTGCCGGATAGCCCAGGCACCTTCGCGATCCATGGCAAGGGGTTGTCAGAGGCGGACGTCTCGATGCAGATATGTCGGTGGCCGACCGGGCGGGTGCCCCGGGGCGCGCCTGCCGACTGTACCGCCGTCACCGAGGTCGCGTCTGTAGGGAAGGATAGTGCGAACTGGCACATGCAGTGCGAAGTCGTATCCGACAGGCTGTTGCGGGTGGCTGTATCGCGCATTCGTCAGCCCGGGATACATGATGAACAACAGGTGCAGCCGCCGGAATTGCGCGGGGACGACGTCGAGCCAGATCATTTGGAACAAAATGTACGCCTGATTCTGGCGTTCGACGATGGTCAGCATGTCGAATTGGAATCGGAAGAGCTCACGACCGCGGTAATCGAAAGTACGGGGTGTGCAACATGACCCCCTCGGATGTCAAAATCGTTCTGTTTGGGCCGGCCCACTCGGGTAAATCGACCTTGGCCGGCTATCTGTACTATCAATCGCAACCGAGGGTAGCGGAGGCGCAGATCAGGAAGGTCCGCGCGGAGCTCGAGCAGAATTTCGATGAGGCCCAAGCTCTTGCGTACCTGGTCGACATATCCAACGACGAGCGCCGTCGAACGGGCCGCCTGAAGCAGGGGACATCGAAGCGGCTACACGTCAGCCGGTTTGAGATATTGCATCGTGCCAACGTGACCTTCCATACGCTCGATACGCCTGGTGCCGAGCATGGCGCCAACCAGAGGTATAGCGGTATTTTGTTCTCGGATGCCGGCATCTATTGCGTCGAAGCCGCGCAAATCTTCGAAATCATGGCTGCTGATAATCCAAAAACTGCCCTGAGCAGTTCATTATCGCATGTGCTTTCATGGTCGATCATCAGGCCCGGTGCCCCGTTGGTCATTGCGCTGACGAAGATGGACAACACGGAGTGGGATACGAAGCGGCTGGACGACTTCTCGCTCTTAGCTTCGGAGATCTTCAAGATCGAGGACGTCGTCCCGATCTCGATAGATGTTCGCAATCGCGTCGACTTGAACATCAAGGGGCGACGTGAAAGCAGTCGTCCCTGCCTGTTCGATGTCGCTGAAAAGCTATCGCAGAAGTTGATCAAAGCTCCTGAACAGCTGTCCGGGACCATGCCGTTTGTTTTTGTCGGAAGCCGGGCGCAGGAGGATCGAGGGGTTGGCCATCGGATTCTCGGCAAGGTGATGTCGGGTGGCATCAGAGTTGCCGAGACGATCGTGATATATCAACGGTCGAGCCCGAGCGGAATCAGCGCCAGGATCAAAAAGCTTGCGGAGTCGCCGGAACTCCATCCCGGCGTGGAAGAGCTGCACGCGGGTGACCTCGGGGCAATCTCGATAGCGGAGCCTGTGGAGCATGTCTCGGGCACGTTGATCTGCCGGGAAAGCATGGTGGTAAGATGCGGAACGATCTTGAACATCGCCTCGCACGAACTCTCACAGTCATGGCGGGCGATCGGACGAAACATATCTCTGTTGCATCTGGGCGCATCGTTCAAGGCGAGAATTGTGGATCTGCAACGATTGCCGGTCGATGAATCATTCTCGGGCGAACATCGAGACCGGTGGACCCTGACGGTGGTGCTACGGGCCGACTATGTATGGATGCCCATAACGGAAGGCCACGGCATGCTTAATTTGAACACGGTGATGCTCTCGTTTGATGAGACCGGACAGTCCTACGACGTCGGCGGCACGATCGCCGCGTGCGGGAGGCGCGCGAGATTTCAGTTCCGCGATCAGGATTTTGCCAAGGATGCGTCAGAGGCGATCAAGCGATCTGACAAAGATTTGGTCGATCTCGATCAGCTGGAGGTTGGCAGCGAGGGTATTGAATATCTTCTGGGCGTTTGGGCGCACAGGAGCGCGCAACAGAGCAAGGGTATCGCACCGCTAGAGATTTCGATTTGTGGTTAAAACCCTGGAGCAAGCGATGGCGTTCGAACGATTAAAGCTCCTCAATCCGGCCAAAACCGAGAAGCTGTTTCATCGGGACGTCGATTTGGTCGAGTGCCGAGCGAAGGTCCTGGAAGTGCAGAACGAGTATGTCGTTCTCGATAGAACGGTGTTCTACGCGGAGTCGGGCGGCCAGGAGTTCGACACCGGATATATCAACGACATTCGTGTGAGTGACGTGCAGGATCAAGGTGGCCGACTCTTGACGGCTCGGGGCACACGTGTCGAAATTCCTGCAATCAAGATCGATACGACGGTTGTGCATCAGTTGGCGGGGCCGGCCGGGTTCGCAGTCGGCGAAGAGGTGCTTCTTCGCGTCGATCAAACGCGTCGGCGCAATCTGATGCGAAGTCACAGTGCGGCTCATTTTCTCTTTCAGGCTGCGAAGACGGTGGTGAGCACACCGGAAGACCCTCTCTATGTCAAAGGCTGCCATATTGCGGAAGACGCTTGGCGGTTCGATTTTGCAGGTGACATCAAAGCCGATGTTGTTCAAAAGATCGAGGAGGTCGCGAACGGGCTCATATCTCGCGGTGGTGTGATGGAGATGGTGCCGTCCGAGGTTTCAGATGAGGTGTTCTACTGGACCTGGGAGGACGTGGTGATCCCTTGCGGAGGGACACACGTCAGGAAGGTCGATGAGCTGAAGAAAATGCGGCTATCTCGGACAAAGAAGGGCGCGAACCTAACAAGGATCAAGGGAGTTTTCGTCCAGGGGTAGCAAGGAGAATAGCCGGGTTCCTTCAAGAGTGATGGGCCGAAGGGCCAAGGCCGCACCGTCCGCTCCGGAAATCGGCCCGCGCATCGTGACGCCGGCGACCAAGGCGGAGATGAAGCGCGTGCTCGACGACATCCAGTCCGGCAAGTTCGCCCGCGACTGGATGCTCGAGAACAAGGTCAACCAGTCCTCGTTCAAGGCGACCCGCGCCAAGCTTGCCCAGCACCCGATCGAGGAGGTCGGCGCCCGCCTGCGCGACATGATGCCCTGGATCAAGAAGGGCGCCCTGGTCGACAAGTCGAAGAACTGATCGATCGAGAGTGCTGGTCGAGACTGCCTGTCGTGCGGTCTTGACCTTGAGCTCAATCGAAAGCCTCCGTCCTTGTTGGACGGAGGCTTTTTGTTGACGGCGATAGCAAACGGCGTGGTTCAGACCGGCTGCTTGCGACAAACAACGCTGCCGTCCTTGCAAATGCGGGACCCGTAACCGCGTCGTTCGTGGTGACGAACGGTGGTGACTCAGGACCTGTTTCCGCCAGCTCACATCACGCGGTATGGGTCCCCGCGTTCGCGGGGACGACAGCGGAGGACGAGGACACGACTGTCCTCTCCCTCGCTGAAGCTGGTCCGGTCAGGCCACCGTGCGGCGCGAGGCGTGCGGGCTCAGCAGGCGAACGATCTCGCAAACGGCGACGAGGCCGACCAGCCAGGCGGCGCTGGTCAGTCCGAGGCGGGCGACGATCGGCAGCGTGAAGCTCGCGGCGCCGCCGAGTGCAGGCGTCGCGGCGAGCAGCACCAGCTCATAGGCTGCGTAGGCGCCGAGCAGGGCGGCGGCAAAAGCCAGTGGGGCTGGGCTGGAGCGCAGAGCTCCCAGGGCGACACGTGCCACGACGGTGGCCACGAGCGCCGCGGCGCCGATCACTGCACCCCAGGCGAGCGTGGTGGCGTCGACCGGATAGTGCAGGGCGCCGAAGCCGATGCCCTGATTGACCATGAAGGCGCCGAGCATCACCGGCAGCGCCGCGCGCAGCGGCAGCAGGACGGTGGCGATCACCGCGAACGCCGCAAACGGCGTGGCACAGGCGAACACGAAGCTCGCCAGCGCACAGGCGCTCGTCAGCAGCACGAAGCAGAACGCGGCGGCGTGGCGCTGCGAAACCGGCGCGAGGCGGGCCTCGGAACGGGCGGGAGCGAGAATGTCGAGAGCCATGGAACATCTCCTGTTGGTGGAATTGTAGTCCAGTTTTGAAGCGGCTGACAGCCGCTTCGAAAGGTTTGCGTCACTGCAGCCCGGAGGTCGCCACCCCGATGCCGCCGAACACGCCGAGGCCAGGCGCCAGGAACCCGGTCGGGTTCTGATCGTGGCGGTTGAACAGATTATCGATCCGGCCGAACAGCTTGACCTGGTCCGACAGCGCGTAGTCGCCGCGCAGGTTCACGACCGTGGTGCCGGGGGCGATGATCCCGGTCGTCATGCCGTCGCGGCTGACGTCGAGCCAATCGCCAACGCGCAGCACGGTGGCCGACAGGGTCAGTGCATCGGTCGGCAGCCAGGTGGCGGTCGCGCTCCATTTCTCCCTCGGTCGCCGCCGCAGCTGCTGGCCGGTCGCCGCATCGACCGCGCGCGTGAACGTATAATCGGCGCGCAGCGAGATCCGGTCGGTGAGCCTGGCGGCCACGAAGCTCTCGGTGCCCTCGGTCGTGGCGAGGCCGACATTGGCGTAGGACGTGAAGGCCGTGTCGTAGTTGATCAGGTTGGTGATGCTGTTGTGGAAATAGGTCGTGCCGAAGCGGACGCGATCGGCGAACAGCGGCTGCTCGAAGCCGGCATCCCAGCCGGTGCTCTCCTCCGGCTTCAGGTTCGGATTGGCGAAGAAGTTGAACGCCGGAAAATCCTGGTGCAGCTGGCTCAAGGTCGGCGCCTTGAAGCCGGTGCCGTAGCTCGCCTTCAGCTTCGTCTCCGTGACAGGCAAAATGACTGCCGGTGCGACTCGGTAGGTTGCGTGCCCGCCAAACCGGTCCTTGACGTCGTTGCGCAGGCTCGCGACCACGAACCAGCGTTTGGCGAACTCGGTTTGCAGCTCGATGAAGCCGGCCTTGTTGCCATTCTCGGCCGTGAGGTCCGCGGTCTTCAGCCGCTCGCTCTGCTGCTCCAGGCCGACGACGAGATTGTTGTGCGGCGCCAGCTCGGTCACCGCGTGCCAATCATATTTGATGCGCTCGCCGGTCGCGACGGTGGCGATCGGATTGCCGGCCGTCAGATCCGACGACCAGTCGTTCACATAGTTGACGCCGAAATAGTTCCTGATGCGGCCGTCGAGCAGCGACCAGACCGCTTCCTGGCGCGTCGCCAGCTGGTGAACAGTGTGGTTGCTCTGGGTGGCGTCGGGTATGCTGGGAAAACCGCTGTCGCCGGTGAACAGCAGCGTCGCGTCGGTGTAGCGGACCACCGAATTCAGCGTCCAGGCTTCGTTGAGGTCGACGCCGAGCTTGGTCGAGGCGGTGACGTTGTCGTAGGCGTTGCCGATCGCCTTCTGCCCCGGGGGCAGCAGCTGCCACGGCGTCACCGGCACGTCGCCGGCATGCAGATGCGCGACGTTGACCGCGTAGTTGAAATTGTCCTGCGAGCCGCTCAGTCCGGCGCTCTGGTTGAACGTCTTGAACGATCCGCTCTCGACCGCGGCGGTCGCCCGCGCCGGGCCGTCGCCCTTGCGCGTGATCACGGAGATGACGCCTCCGATCGCGTCGGAGCCGTAAAGCCCGCTCTGGGGCCCGCGCAGCACTTCGAACTGCTGGATGTCGGCGGCCAGCAGATGGGCGAAGTCGAACGCGCCGTTGCTGTTGGTGACGTCGCCGACATCGATGCCGTCGATGATCAGCTTGGTATGGTTGGCATTGGTGCCGCGCATGAAGACGTTGGTCTGCCCACCGGGACCACCGGCCTGCACAACGTTCAATCCAGGGACGGTGCTGAGGATGTCCGGCACGGTGCGCGCCTGCTGCGTGGCGATGTCCTTGTCGGTCACGACCGTGATCGCATTCGCGACATGGGCGACCGGCGTGGCAACGCCGGTGGGGCTCACGGCGACAGGGCCGCTGCCCGGTGCCGCCGGCTTGGCAGGCTGCTGAAGAGGTGGCTGCCCGGTGGCGCGCGTCTGAGATCTGCCGGGCACTGCCGGCCTGGCGGAGGCCGGCTTGCGCGGCGGGTCGACCTCGACCGGCGGCAGCAGATTCGGCGAGGCGGATTGCTGTGCAGCTGTCGGGACAGCACCGAGCAGCACGAATGACGTGAGAACGCAGAACGACGAAACGGCGCGATGGCGCCGGGCATGGCAAACGGAAGACACGAGTGACCTCGGCATGACGTCAGTGGCACGTCACCGCGAACGAGGTCTCATGCCGGCCTTTGCAGACCTGCCTGAAAACGATGCCAATAACGCCCCGACCGGCATCCTCGCGTGTGACCACGGCTGACGGCAGGTCTCCTGGCTCGCGGGTCATCACCTCAACGTCGCCTTCCCGGGACCGAGTCTCCCAGTGGCCTGTGACGCGAGATTCGCCGCTTACAGTTGCGGGGGCAGCTGCGGCCTTCGATCACGTCGCTTGCGAGACGCGTCCGGCACCGCATTCCCTTTTGAGCCCCTGTCAGGGGCACCGTCGCGATCACCGTAGAAGCCGGTGCGCGGCGGAGTCAATCGCCGACGAAATCAAACCACTGATCAATCCAATCGATGCGGATTGCGCGACGGCCGGAGCATCCGCCCAAATTTCCACAATGGAAAACTACCTGAGATTGTGATCGGCTTCATATCTCTCCCCTTGGCTGCGTGGGAGAGAACGCGTCGTCCCCGGGTGTCCTCCCGGGGACCGTCCATTGGAGCCTGTCATGAGCCGTCCGAACATCCTGCTCGTCACCTGCGATCAGTATCGCTTCCCGCGCTTCTCCTACGGCGCCGACCACGGCTTCGCCGAGCCGCTGAAGCGCATCCTCGGCTTCAGCGAGGACATCGGCGCCGACAATCCCTATGCGAAATTCTTTCCGGGCCTGCTGCGGCTGCGCCGCAACGCGGTGCTGCTGCGCAACCATACCATCGCCGCCAGCGCCTGCACGCCGAGCCGCGCCACCATCTACACCGGGCAGTACGGCACCAGGACCGGCGTCACCCAGACCGACGGCCTGTTCAAGAACGGTGATTCGCCGAACTTCCCCTGGCTCGCCGCCGACGGCATCCCCACCCTCGGCAGCTGGATGCGCGAGGCCGGCTACGCCACGCATTATTTCGGCAAATGGCACGTCAGCAATCCGCCGGACCATTCGCTGAAGCGCTACGGCTTCGACAATTGGGAGCAGTCCTATCCCGAGCCGCATGGCGCGCAGACCAACAATCTCGGCCTCTATCGCGACGCCGGCTTCACCGATGCGGTGTGCGCCTTCATCCGTCGCCAGGCGCTGGCGCTCAACTACAACCGCGTCGTCGCCGAGGCCGATGCGCGCGATCCGGATGCGGCGGCGCCCGATCCGTCCGACGTCAAGCCGTGGTTCGCGGTCGCGTCCTTCGTCAATCCGCACGACATCGCGACCTATCCTGCCGTGATCAGCCAGGCGCTGCCGACGCCCGATCAAGTGGGCAAGCAGCAGTCGGTGTTCGGGCCGCTCACCGTGCCGCGCGAAGGGCAGGGCACGCCGCCGCCGACGGCCGGCACGGCGGTGGTCCCGCTCAACCCGCTTGACTTTCCGCAAGGCAGCGCCAACGCGCCGCCGACCATGAACGAAGCGCTCGACGGCAAGCCGTCGTGCCAGCACGACTACGCCTACAAGATGGGTTTGGCGCTGGCGGCGAAGACCGGCTACAACGCGCTGTCCGGCAAGGACAAGGGCGACTCCAATGCCGCCGTGGATCTCGCGCTGCGCAGTTCGATCCCGTTCCAGCTCACCGACCATCCCGACGAGGCCTGCCGCAAGTTCATCCAGCTCTATGCCTGGCTGCATGCGGTGGTGGATTCCCACATCGACCAAGTGCTGCAGACCTTGGAGGAGACGGGGCAGGCGTCCAACACCATCGTCGTCTTCCTCAGCGACCATGGCGAATACGCCGCCGCCCACGGCATGATGATGGAGAAGTGGCACGCCGCCTACCAGGAGGCGCTGCACGTGCCGGTGGTCGTGCAGTTTCCGCCCCACCGCCACGACAAGAAGCTGCGGGCGAGCGACGCCCTGACGAGCCATATCGACATGCTGCCGACCGTGCTCGGACTCGCCGGAGTCTCGGCCGGGGAACGCGAGGACATCGCGCGAAAACTGTCCGAGAGCCGGCCGGTGCCGGCGCTGCGCGGCGTCGATCTCAGCCCGCTGCTGCGCGGCGAGACCGATATCGTGATCGAGCCCGACGGCAAGCCGCGCCAGGGCGTGCTGTTTATCACCGACGACGAGATCACCGAGCCGCTGCCGCCGGAGAACAACGCCCATAACCGGCAGTCGCTGGCGGAGTTCGAGCTCTACAACAAGACCGTCGCCGCGGTGCGCGAGGGCCATCATGGCAAGGGTCCGGTCAGGACGCTTGCGCCGGGACCGGTGCGGCAGCCCAATCACGTCCGTTGCGTGCGGACCCAGGACTACAAGCTGTCGCGCTATTTCGATCCCTCCGGCAAGGCAGCCCAGCAATGGGAGATGTATGATCTCAAGCGCGATCCCAACGAGGTCGAGAACCTCGTCCGGGTGGACGGGACGCCGCCGAAGGCGCGCGACCGGCTGCCGGCGTGGACCAGCCAGCCCGTCGTGCAGAAGGCGGCGGATGAACTCGCCGTGCTGCTCGCGGCGCTGGAGCGGCGGGACTTGTAGCTTTGATGGATGCGGTGTTGCTCTTCAGCGCGCGATCGTCCGCGCCATGGCCGCATTGACGGTCTGCTCCCTCTCCCCGTTCTTACGGGGTCGCGACGAGCTCCGCTCGCGCTGAGAGGGCGGGGGTGAGGGGCAGCGGCACGGGCAGTGCAGCTACGAGGCGCCGACTCATGAGTCCGATAGAGCTCCGATCGGGCTCCGTCAGTGCCATGCCCCCCGGATTGCTGCGCAATCCGACCTCTCCCCGCAAAGAGCGGGGAGAGGTTTGCACCGCCCATGCCCGAAAGAGATTGCCTCAATCAGCCAAAACGCTGCGCTCTCTCTCCCCGCAGGCGGGGAAAGGTTTGAAGCGAGCGAGAGGCATTCGTGGCCGGCAGCGAGGCGGAAGCGACTCCCGCTCACTTCTCGACCTTGTTGTGCACCATCCAGAACCGCAAGGTGCGCTGGGCGGTCTCGAGGGACAGCCGGCCGTAGTCGCGCTCGGCGAGCTTCAAGGTATCGCTGTCGATGGCGTGCTTGATCGGGCGGTGGGTCAGAATCTTGGCCACCACCGCCCAGGTCAGCCCGGCGGCGCGGCAGGGGATCAGCACGATGTCGGTGCGCGGCCCTTCCAGCACCTTGGCCATCATTTCGGTCGGGACGTTGTTGAGCAGGCCGAGCGCGGCGGCGACCTCGCCGAAGCGGCGGGTCTCGGCGAAGAAGGCAAGCGCAGAATCGTTGAGCTCGTTCAGCCCCTTCATGCGCTTGACGGCCTCTTCGGCCAGGGTGAAGTCGCGGCCGATCAGGCCGCCGTCGCTGCGTGCGACGTCGGCGATCGCCTTGAGGACTTTCTTGATCTCCTGCTGCAGCGCAGGCGGCGCCGAGGCGGTCAGCTTGTTGCGCACGGCGTCGGTGGCGCGGCGCAAGAGGTCGCGCAAGTGCTTGTTGGGGAGGTCGACCCGCAGCCCGATGATCTCGGTCAGCTCGTCGTCGTCCTCGGCATGCGCCATCATGCCCGAATAGCCGGTCTCGGAGAAGCGGGCGGTCTGGTTGTTGGCGAGCTTGCGGATGACCCGGCGTTCGCCGCGGTCGACGATGATGTCGGTCACCGCTTCGGTCAGATGTGGGCGGCTGGAGATCGCCATCAGGTGGTCCTGGCCCTTGGTCGTCGCGACCTCGACCAGCGTATGCTCGCTGAGCCGGGTCGAGTGCATCAGCACGTTCCCGGCGACCGAGATCTCGTCGTCGCGGGCCAGTTGCTGGATGACGTCTACGGGAGCGTAGTCGACCGGCGCGAGATGCTTGCTGAGCTCGGCGCGGGCACGGGTCTCGACCCGGGCGACCAGCATGCAGAGCACGTTGTCGAACACCTTGATCTGATCCTCGCTGAGGCGTTCGCCGTCATGCAGGAACAGGTTGGTGACCTGGCGCAGGGTGTTGACGCGCTTCTCGGAAGAGCCGCCGCGGACGGCCTCTTCGAGTTCGCTGATGATCGAGTGTTCTGAAGGCGGAAGCTGTTCTGGCTGGTGCACGTTGGCGCTCGTCTGGTCCGGATATCCGGGAGCGGCAGCATGCGCTTCTGGTCCGCTGCAGGGCTCTCGGCGGCCCCAGTCTTCGGCACGGGCGATAACAATGTGTTAGGGCAGCGGAACGTAGTACTCCGGGGAAACACGGATACGGAAAATTAAGACGAAGCGTGTAGCGCTTGCAGAAGACTGAAAGCGGCGCTCGACCTGCGCCGCAGAGACACTCGATCGATCGGGCCGTTCTACCCTCGCGCGGACGTCGCGCGGCCAGCGTGAGAGACCGAAAGGTTAATGATCCCATGAGGTCATTGGCCTTCCTTCATCCGGTTTCATCGCCGCCATCGATTTCACGTCAGCTGTCATCCCCTCAAGGATCGAATTTTAAATCACATTCTTGACATGGCCCGTTTTGCCCCGGCCGTGCCGGATCCGGCGTTGTCTGCGGAGCTTCGATCGACGAAGCTCCGGGCACGATCCGGCGTTGCAAAACAGCGTCAGCATGATGCCGCATCCCGTGCGATAATCGGTTCGCAACCATCTGAGGCCGCCATGAAATCCGTCGTCATCACCGGGGCATCCACCGGCATTGGTCACGCCTGTTCGAAGCTGCTGCTCGCACGCGGCTTCCGCGTGTTCGGGAGCGTTCGCAAGCCTGAGGACGCGGAGCGGCTGCGCAGCGAGTTCGGCGCCGGCTTCACGCCGCTGCTGTTCGATGTCACCGACGAGGCGGCGGTGAAGGCTGCGGCGCAGGAGGTGCGGGCGGCGCTCGACGGCGAAGCGCTCGCCGGGCTCGTCAACAATGCCGGCATCGCGGTCGCCGGTCCCGTGACGGAGCTGCCGATCGATCAGTTTCGCCATCAGATCGAGGTCAACGTGATCGGCCCGGTCATCGCCACCCAGGCGTTTGCGCCGCTGCTCGGCGCCGATCCCGCGATGACCGGCGCGCGCGGGCGGATCGTGATGATCAGCTCGGTCGCGGGCCGCAACGGCAATCCGCTGCTGGCGCCCTATTCGACCTCCAAGCATGCGGTCGAGGGGCTGTCCGAGAGCCTGCGCCGCGAATTGATGCTGTTCGGCATCGACGTCATCATCATTGCACCGGGGGCGGTGAAGACGCCGATCTGGGCCAAGGCGGAGGAGGTCGACCTGTCGCCGTATCAGGCCTCGCCATTCTTTCCGGCGCTGCAGAGAGTGCGCAACTTCATGCTGAAGCTCGGCAAGACGGGATTGCCGGCCGAGACCATCGGCGAACGCGTGGTCGAGGCCCTGACCGCGCCGACGCCCAAAGTGCGCTACGAGATCGCTCCCGATGCTCTGCAGCAATGGATCGTGCGCGTGCTTCCGAAACGGACGGTCGACCGCATCATCGCCAAGCGGCTCGGCCTGATGCCGGTGACGAAGGCCTGATGCCGGCGGTGGTGACGATCGGCAAGACCCAGGCGGAGCTCACCCGCCTGGTGGAGGACGCGATCCGCGAACAGCCGGGATGCGACACGGCGCGCGTGCCCGCCGTCCAGGGACTCGACGTGCGCAGCGGCCGCAACTGGCAGATCCCGCACGTCATCCTCGGCGACAGCCTGATCAGCGACATCGACCGCGCCGTGATGAGCGTGCAGCGCCGGCTGGGGCGGGCGTTTCATCTGGTCGAGGATCAGGACACCGCCGACTCGGCAATGCCCGCACGGCAGACGCAACACATCACCTCGGACGACTCCTAAGGCGTGTGTGGGCGCGGTGCGACACCCGCCGTCAAATGTGATGATCGCAAATTTGGACGCGGCCATTGCATGACGCGTAAGCCGCGGACTTCACGCGACTATCGGATCGGTGGCGCGCGCGATCGATGGTTGCAGGGGATTCGCGTGTCGTATTTTGCCCATGTTTGGTTTTTTCGATGCGGCTTTCCGCGGAGCGCATCGATATGTTCGATCATCAATTCTTCGACGGGCCTGCTCACGACCAGATCGCCCTGCTGGTCAGGGCCGCCGTGGCGAAGGCGTCCCGCCGGCACGCGGCGCGTGTGCTGGCATTGTTGGCCGCCATCGCAGCGGCCGTTCTGCTCGTCGCGACGATCGTCATGGCGTGGTACGTCTGCCGGCTGGAATTGGCGGGATGGCGGACCGGCGGCCAGGTGATCGCGATCCGGGTCGATGCCGGCGATCGTGACCGGGAGCCGATCTATTACCCCGTGATCGAGTTCACGACCGCGTCCGGTGCGCGGCTGCGTTTCGAGGATTTCGGCGGCAGTTCGCCGCGCTACCGTGTCGGCGACCGGGTGACGGTGCTCTATCGCAGCGATGAGGCGTCGCGGTTCGCGGTCGTGGATCGTGGCCGGGGTTCGAACCTGCTGCTTCCGCTGCTGCCGTTCGGCGGGGCGGTCCTGGCCGGCTGGCTCTTCGTCCACCGCATGTGGCCGGCTCCGAGGTTCAGGACATCCGGCCGTGCGGCACCTCGGATGGCGCGGCGCGGTGCGGCCGCACCGGCGGCTGGTGAACGTCGGCCCACGATCGCAGCAATGTCGGCGGTCATCGCATCGCTGCTGAGACGCGAGAGGAGACCGCTCGCTCCGGGCAAATCCGGACTGTTGTCATTTGTGACGATTTCACTACGGTCACATGACAGGATAGAGCGTTCTTGATCTGCCGGCATGCGCCGGCGAAGGACGCCTTCGACCGCCGCATGTCACTGACCCCGAACCACGAACCGATCACGACGCTCGCCGCGGCGAACGCGACACGGTCGGCCGTCGTGCGGATGTCGGCCGTGGCTGCCCCGCACGTCGCCGCGCTGGCCTTGATGCTGCACACCGAGACCGATTTTGGCTCCCGGCTCGGCTTTGTGCTGGCCTGGGGCATCCTGAACGGCTTCTGGCTGGTGCTGCTGCGGCGGCCCGCAGTGTCCGGCGCGCTGGCGCTGACCATGGTCGTGGTGCTGGTGCTGCTGTCGCAGCTCAAGCACGCCGTGGTCCAGATGACCGCGAACTTCGTCGACGTGATGCTGATCGACCACGACAGCGCGGCGTTTCTGTTCACGATCTTTCCGAACCTCAAGCTGTCGGTGCTGGTGGCGGCGGCGGTGGTGCTGCCGCTGATGGGACTGCTGTGGTGGGCCGATCCGTACCGGATCGCGCGGCTGCCGGCGCTGGCCGGCAAGCTCGCCTGCCTGGCGGCGCTGACGCTGTATTCGCTCAACTGGCGCGACGAGGCCTGGCGCGGCTATTACGACGACGGCTACCTGTCGAAGTTCGCGCGCTCCGGCGTCACCGCGGTGTCGGATTTCCTCGCCAACGGCTTCATGGAATCCGACGCCACCGCCGATCGCAAGCTGGCCGCTGCGATCCCGGATTCGTGCCATCCCGCCGGGCGGCGCCCGAACATCGTGCTGATCCACGACGAATCCAGCTTCGACATCCGCTCGGCCCCCGGCATCAAGGTGCCCGCGGGCTATGGCGGCCACTTCCAGTCCTTCGACGGCAAGGCGCGCCGGTTCATGGCCGAGAGCAATGGCGGGCCGAGCTGGTTCACCGAATACAACGTGCTCGCCGGCCTGTCGTCGCGCTCGTTCGGCCGCTTCGCCTATTTCGTGACCCGGATCGCCTCCGGCCGTGTCGAGCGAGGCCTGCCGCTGGCGCTGCGCCAATGCGGCTACGAGACGGTCTCTTTGTACCCGGCGCACGGCGCCTTCATGAGCGCGCGCAGCTTCCAGACCACGGTGGGCGTCGACCGCTTCCTCGACGCACGCGATCTCGGCGCCAAGGGCGTCGAGCCCGACGGCTTCTTCTATGACGCGGCGCTCGACCTGATGCAGCAGCGGCAGCACGGCAAGCCGCTGTTCATGTTCGTCTATCTCGCCGCCAATCATTTCCCGTGGGAGACCACGTTCCGGCCCGATCTGACGCCGTCCTGGCGCGCGCCGGGCAATGTGCCGGCGATCGACGAATATCTGCGCCGGCAGGCGATGAGCGCGTCGGACTATCAGCGTTTCGTGGCGAGCCTGAAAAAGCGCTTCGGCGACCAGCCGTTCCTGATCGTGCGCTATGGCGATCACCAGCCGGAGTTCTCGCCGCACATCCTCGATCCCAAGCTCGACGAGGCCGGCATCGGCGAGAGGCTGGAGAGCTACGATCCGCGTTACTACGCGACCTATTACGCCATCGATGCGGTCAATTTCGAGCCGCGCCGCAGCGACGTCGTAATGGACAGGATCGACGCCGCCTATCTGCCGCTGGTCACCTTGGAGGCCGCCGGCATTCCGCTCGATCCGTCCTTTGCCGAGCAGAAGGACATCATGCTGCGCTGCAAGGGCGTGTTCTACACCTGCGGCGACGGCGCCGAGGCGCGCCGCTTCAACCGCATGCTGATCGACGCCGACCTGATCCGGGGGCTGTGACCGGCCGGCGTGATCATCCGGGCCGCAGCTACTCCGCAGCGGAATCGGTGACGATGCCGCCGATGTTCTGCCAGTGGGCGCCGTCGAACTGGATCATCTGCAACTGCTTGTTGACGCGATAGTCGGTCGGCGAGGTCGTGATGCTGATGCCCGGCAGCAGCATGCCGAGCTCGACATGGTCGAGATGGGTGGCCTGCTTCAGCACGTTGTCCCGCGTCAGCTCGTCGCCGCACTGCTTCAGCACCTGCACCAGCAGCTCGGCGGTGATGTAGCCATAGACGTTGAAGTTCGAGCCCTTGTCGCCGTCGGGATAATACTTCTCCATGAAGGCGAGATAGCGCTGCACGCCGGGGTCGCTCTTGAAGCTCTCCTCGAGCGGGTCCTTGACATAGCCGACGCTGATCAGGCCCTTGGCGTTCTCGGGCCCGGCCGGCTTCAAGGTCGCGCCCATCGAATTGGCGTTGATGTCGACGATGTGAACCGGCTTCCAGCCGAGCTCGGCGACCTTCCTGATCGCCTGCGCCGCCTGCTTGGGCGTCGAGGCGCTGAACAGCAAATCGGCGCCGGCGTCCTTCAGCTTCAGGATCTGCGAATCGATCGTCGGCTCGGTGATCTCGTAGGACGTCTCGGCGACGATCATCTTGGCGGCCTTGTCACCCAGCCCCGCCTTGATGCCGGCGAGATAGTCGCGGCCGAGATCATCGTTCTGGTAGAGCACGCCGATCCTGGCGTCGGGATAAGTCTTGAGAATGTACTGGCCGTAGATGCGGCCTTCGACGACGTAGCTCGGATTGAAGCCCATGGTCCAAGGAAATTGCTTGGGATCGGTGAAGCGCGAGGCGCCGGTGGCCGCGAACAGTTGCGGCACCTTCTTGTTGTTGAGGTATTTCTGCACGGCGACGTTCGGCGCGGTGCCGATGATCTGGAACGTCAGCAGCACCTCGTCGCTCTCGACCAGCTTGCGCACCTGTTCGACCGTCTTCGGCGGCGAGTAGGCATCGTCATACTGGATCAGGTTGATCTTGCGCCCGTTCACGCCGCCCTGGTCGTTGACCATCTTCATGTAGGCGGACTGCGCCTTGCCGATGGTGGCATAGGCTGAGGCCGGGCCGCTCAGCGGCACGGTCTGCCCGACCTTGATCTCGCTGTCGCTGGCGCCGGTGTCGTACTTCTTCTCGGCGGCAAGCGCCGGCGCAGTGCACGCGAGCGACAACAGCGTGAGCGCGGCCACAATAATCCCATTCCTCATGACGTCGTTCCCTAATTTCATTTGTGAAACTCATTCGGCCTTGATGGCGGCGTCGCGGATGACCGCGCTCCACTTCCGGGTTTCGTCGGCGATGAACTCGCCGAACGCGGCGGCGTCGCGCGGCTGGGCGTCGAGCCCCTGGGCGAGCAGCTTCTGCTTCACGTCCGGCGCGGCCAGGTCGGCGAGGATTTCGCGCGACAGCCGGTCGACGATCGGCTGCGGCGTCGCGCCCGGTGCCATGAAGCCGTACCAGCCGGACGCAACCACGTTCGGCAGGCCCTGGTCGCGCAAGGTCGGCGCCTGCGGATAGATCGCGCTCGGTGCGGTGGCGGCGACGCCGAGCACGCGGAACTGTCCGGCTTGGATATAGGGCAGCGCCGTGCTGAGCGCGGTCAGCGTCGCATCGACGCGGCCGGCGAGCAGCTCGGTGTAGGCCATCGAATCGCCGCGGAAGGGAATGTTGAGGCCGGTGACCTTTGCATCGCGGAACAGCAGCTCGGCGGCGAGATGCGGCTGCGAGCCGGCGCCGGGCGAGGCGAAGGTCAGGCCTTCGGGCCTGGATTTGCCGTAGGCGATCAGCTCGGCCAGCGTCTTGAACGGCGCGCTGGCGCTGATCATCAGGAAGATCGGCGCCACGACGGTGCCTGCGACGGGGCGCAGGTCCTTCGCCGGATCGTAGGTCAGCTTGCCGAACAGGGCCTCGGCGGTGACGTAGGGGGCGGCAGCGTAGAGCAGGGTGTAGCCGTCGGGGGCGGCGCGGGCGACGAGATCGTTGGCGATGCGGCTGCCGGCGCCCGGCTTGTTCTCGATGATGAACTGCTGGCCGAGATGATGCTCGAACTCGGTGGCCAGGAGGCGCAGCGAGATGTCGCTGGCGCCGCCGGCGCCGTAGGGACAGATCAGTCGCACCATGCGGGTCGGCCAGTCGTCCTGCGCCTGCGCACGATGGGCGTGGCCCAGCGCCAGCGCGGCGCCGGCGCCGAGCAGGGCCCGGCGCGTCATCGTCGGTGGTCTCATCACGTTTCTCCCTGGCTGCAGCGTCCTCTGTCTGCATTGTCCGGCGCGTTCTTCTGGCGCCTTGTGGTCGTTGCTTCTCTGCCGCCTTCAGATCACTTTCCTGCGGGCGAGATCGTCCATCTCCTCGTCGGACAGTCCGAGCCAGCCCTGGTAGACGTCGCGGTTGTCTTGGCCGATGTCGCCGGCGGCGTGGCGCAGCGCCGCAGGATCCTTACCGAAGCGCGGCACGACGTTCGACATCGCGACCGAGCCGAAGTCGCGATCGGGCACGCGCGTGATCATCTCGCGCGCGATCGCCTGCGGATCGGCTGCGATCTGGTCGATCGCGTAGATCGGCGCGATCGTTCCCTTCGCCGCGGTGAAGCGGGCGAGGACGTGCTCCAGGTCGTGCGCGGCGCACCAGGCGGCGAAGATCGCGTTCAGCTCCGCGGCATGCGTCACGCGGGACGCGTTGTCGGCGAAGCGCGGATCGTCGATCAGATCAGGACGATCGATGGCGCGGCAATTGGCGGCGTAGAGCACGTTGGTCGAGCCGGCCAGCGTCACCCAGCGGTCGTCACGGGTGCGGTAGACCGCGGCCGGCGCCGAGTAACCGTTGGCATTGCCGATGCGGCTGCGGCTGAAACCGAGCTGGTCGTGCTCGACCGGCAGCACGTCGAGCAGCCGGAACACCGCTTCTGTCAGCGCCAGATCGATCTCTTCGCCCGGCGCGTCGGGATCGCGTGCCCGCTTCCACAGCGCCGCCAGCACGCCGAGTGCGCCGAACGCGCCGCCGATGGCGTCGCCGATCGGATAGCCCGGATGGGTCGGCTCGCCCGCGGCCTCGCCGGTGATGTAGGTGAGCCCGCCCATCGCTTCGAAGATGCGGGCAAAGCCCGGCCGGTCCTTGTAGGGCCCGTTTTGGCCGAAGGCGGTGGCGCGCAGGATGACGAGGCGTGGCTGGATCGACCACAGCACCTCCTTCGACAGTCCCCAGCGATCGAGTGTGCCGGGACGGAAATTCTCGATCAGCACGTCGAAGCGCGGCAGCAGCCGCTTGAACAGCGCCAGCCCGTCCGGCGTGCGCAGGTCGAGCGTGGCGAAGCTCTTGTTGCGGTTGGCGGTCTTCCACCACAGCGGCTTGCCGTCCTTGAACGGTGGAAAGGTGCGGACGCCGTCACCATGGCCCGGCATCTCGATCTTGAGCACATCGGCGCCGTAGTCGGCGAGCAGCGTCGCCGCCAAGGGTGCAGCGATGATCGTCGCGATGTCGAGAACCTGCAAACCCTGGAGCGGCCCGGCCATGTCGTACCTGTCTCAGCCGCGTTCGGCGGCGGGTGCCGGCCGTGGCGCGCGGCTGATGATCTCGGGCTCCGCCTCGCCGATGAGCGCGCGGATGCCGGCTGCAAGCGCCTTGATGCGCGGGCCGATCTCGGCCTCGAGCTGGCCCGGCTGCAGCCGGAAGGCGGGAATGCCGCAATTGATCGCGAAGGCGCGGCCGGAGTTGGCCACGTAATGCAGCGGCGCAGCCACCGCATGGATCGCGGGCATGTATTCGCCGGCGCAGGTGCAGAAGCCGCGATCGGCACATTGCGCGATACCGCCGAAATAATTCTCCCCAAACCTGCTCCATTGCTCGGCATCGCCGGCCGCCAGCCCTGCGTCGAAACGTGCGGCCTCGGCGGGCGGCAGGATTGCAGCCGCCGCGCGGCCCATCGCGGTCGCGACCACGGTGATCGGCATGCCGATGTCGGGAACATGCGGCCCGACGTCGCCGGAGCGCGCCGTCTCGACATAGATCACGGCGCTGCCGTCGAGCAGACCGATCGAGACCGTCCCGCGCACGCTCGCGGCGAAGTCCTGCATCAGCGGCCGCGCGATCTGGCGAAACGGCATGTCGGCGAGCAGCGGATGCGCCATCCGCAACGCCCGGACGCCGAGGCGATATTTCGCAAGGCCCTCGTCGAAGGAGAGGTAGCCGAGCTCGGTGAGTGTATGGGTCAGCCGGGCAACGGTCGGCCGCGGCATGCCGGTACGCACCGAAATGTCCATGTTGCCGAGCAGAGGTGATCCCGTCCCGAACGCCTCCAGCACGAGCAGGCCCTTGGCCAGCGTCGTCGCAAAGGCAGCATCACCGGCGCTCTCGGCCAGCATCGTTTCGACGGGGCGGTCGCGAACGGCGGGGGAGGATGGGGGGGCGGCAAACATGCCCTAAAGATGATGCATTGCCCTTGTCATGTCCATATAATTGTAATTTTCTGAGAGTATCGTCCATTATGTGGACGATTATCGCTGCAAGCGGCTGTGGCGCAAAGCCTCGCTCCTCCGATCGGGGGTTGTGAGGCAGCTCCAGGCTCGCTACCGCTGCCGTCTCAACTTTCGGGAGGCCAATCGATGCCGACATCCGTCAAGCAGATGCTGGAAGCCGCCAACGCCGTGGTGCCGAAGATCTCGCCGGCCGAGGCGCAGGCGATGATCGCCAAGGGCAACACGCTCGTGCTCGACGTGCGCGATGCGCCGGAGGTCGAGAAGAGCGGCAAGATCGAAGGCGCCGTGCACGTCTCGCGCGGCATGCTCGAATTCCGCGCGGACCCTGACTCGCCCTATCACGACAAGACTTTCGCCAAGGACAAGAGCGTCATCCTGTATTGCGCCTCCGGCGGTCGCGCAGCGCTGTCCGGCAAGACGCTGAAGGATCTCGGCTACGACAAGGTGTTCAACGTCGGCGGCTTTAAGGACTGGGCCGACAATGGCGGCGCGGTCGAGAAGCCGATCGAACCGGGGATGTGAAACTACGCTTGCCGCGGCGCTCGCATCGCTGCGATTGCAACGAGCGCCGCGGCGAGACCTGACGCCGCGCCGACGCCGAGCGCCCAGCGCGGGCCGAAACCGTCGGCCACCCAGCCCACGATCGGCGCGCCAATCGGCGTGCCGCCGAGTGCGACGCCGACGCGCAGCGCCATCACCCGGCCGCGCATGGAGGGCTCGGTCGCGAGCTGCATCAGGCTGTTGGTGGGGTTGGTGAACATCAGCGCAGCGACGCCGATGACGACGAGCGCGGCGCCGAACAGCCAGATGGTCGGGGCGAGCGCGGCCAGCGTGCAGCCTAATCCGAACAGGCTGGCGCCCGCGAGCAGCGCGCCAAATCTCGGCCTGTGCTGGCTGGCGTTGAACAGGGCGCCCGCGACAGTGCCGACGGCCATGATCGAGGACAACAGGCCGTAGCCGCGTGCGTCGCTGTGGAAGACCTTGATCGCCATGGTCGAGACGAAGATCTGGAAATTGAGCCCGAACGTTCCGATCAAAGCGAGCATGATCAGAGTGGCCCGAAGCTCCGGATGCGACCATGCATAGTGAAAGCCGGCGGTGACGCTCGCCAGGACGTCGCCCTTGACGTGCTGCGCCCGCGGGTTCGGACGCAGATCGGCGATGCGCAGCAGGCACAACGACGCCAGCACGGCCATGAAAGACGCGCCATTGATCAGGAACGCCCAGCCGGT
The DNA here is from genome assembly GCF_051168495.1 of Bradyrhizobium oligotrophicum. GTDB lineage: Bacteria > Pseudomonadota > Alphaproteobacteria > Rhizobiales > Xanthobacteraceae > Bradyrhizobium > Bradyrhizobium oligotrophicum_A. The sequence goes on from NZ_JBNPVB010000030.1 coordinate 27,303, forward strand.
GCCGAAGGCGGCGATCACCATGCCGGCGATGGCAGGCCCGATCATCCGCGCGGCGTTGAACGATGTCGAGTTGAGCGCGATCGCGTTGGGTAGATCGTCGTTCCCGACCAGCTCGGCGACGAAGGTCTGGCGCACCGGGGCATCGAAGGCCGCCGCGCAGCCGAACAGGAAGGCGAAGATGTCGACCTGCCAGAGCTGGACGACGCCGCTGACGGTGAGAAGGCCGAGTATCAGCGCGAACGCGCCCATCGTCGCCTGGGTGGCCATCAAGACCCGTCGCTGATTGAAATGGTCGGCCACGTAGCCGGTCAGAGGCAACAGCAGCAACTGCGGCCCGTATTGCAGCGCCATCACCAGGCCGACGGCGGAGGCGTTGTGCGACGTGAGCTGGATCAGCACCAGCCAGGTCTGGGCGGTGCGTTGCATCCAGGTGCCGATATTGGAGACGAACGCGCCGGCCGCCCAGATCCGGTAGTTGAACTTGTACAGCGACCGGAACATGCCCGGCGCCGTGCCCGTCATGACCGCTCCCGCAGGTCGCCGCCATGGAGTGCGCCGAAGTGTCGGGCGAGCATCAGGCCGATGGCGAGCGAGCCGAGGCCGAGGGCCACGACGTCGCTCGTATTCCTGAGTTCGAAATCGCCGACGCGGCAGACGAGCACATAGCCGACGGCGACGTTGAACAGGCCCCAGAGCACGTTCACCGTCGACGAGGAGAGGCCGCGTCCCGACGGTTTCGCGAACGGGCTCTGGAACGGCTGACCCATCAGGCCGGCGACGACATGCGGAACGGCGTTGGCCAGGAAAGCGCCGCCGAAGAAATAGCAAACAAGATCGAGCCAGCCCATGTCAGGATTTCCTCGCATCGAGCAATCTGATGATGTCCGCGGACGTGCCGGTCTCGCCCAGTCGCGGAAAGACCTGGGCGATGCTGTACTGATGCGCCTCGGGGCGCGTGTCGGTCATGGCGTCGACGGCGAGCGTGACGTTGAAGCCCTGCTCATAGGCCTGCCGCGCCGTGGACTCGACGCCGGTGCCGGTGGCCACGCCGGCAACGACCACCTGCGTCACCTCGCGCGCCTTCAATTGGGCTTCCAGATCGGTGCTGGCGAAGGCGCCCCAGGTCCGCTTGGTCACCACGATATCGGTCGGCTGCGGTTTCAACTCGGCGATGAGTTCGATCCAGTCGGCAGGGAACGGCGTGGTGTGGCGTGGCGGCCGCTCGGTTCGCCCCGGCGCGGTGCCGGCCACGTTGACCAGCACGACCGGAAGCCTGAGCGCGCGGAAACGTTCCGCCAAGGCGGACGCGCGTGCGACGATCTCGCCGATCGGATGCAGCAGGGATGCGCCGACGACGCCTTTCTGCAGGTCGACGACGATGAGCGCGGTGTTCGGATCGAGCTGCGTGAGCGCCATCGATCATCTCCTTTTGCATGGGGCGCGTTCGCGCGGCCGTGACGCGTCAATCGTCGACCAGCCGCTTGAGCAGACCCATGGCCGAACCGAGCTGCTGTTGCTCTGCCGGTGAGAGCCGCGCCGCGATGGTACGCGACAGCCAGTCCTGCCGCGCGGCGCGCCCTTCGTCGATCCGCACGCGGCACGCCGCCGTCAGCGAAAGGATGGTCTGCCGGCCGTCGCTGGGATCCGGGGATCCGCGCACCAGGCCCGCGCTTTCCAGCGCCGCGATGATCGGCCCCATGGATTGCGGCCGCATCCCCTCGATCCGCGCGAGGTGCGAGGCCGTCGCAGGCCCGTCTTTCTCGAGGCGAAGCAGCACGGACACCTGTGACGGCGTCAGATCGCCCGCGTCGGCAGCCTGTTCGCGCAGCCGGCGCTTCAGCTTCCCGGCGAACGCCCGCAGCTCGCCAGCCAGGGCATGGGCATCGGACGGGGCGACTTTCCGCGGCGGCTTTCGGTTCATGCCGCAAAGCTAAGGCAGGTGGTTTATAAAGTCAATCTGATAAGTTTAACTGAATATATCGGCGCGTGATGTCCAGGGCGATCTTGGAGAGATCGCAAAGCGAGGCTCTATTTCCGTATCTTTTCCCACAGCCAGCGCGCCACCGCCTGCGGCGAGGACTCCGCGTCGTTGCCCGAGGCCCGCAGATTGGCCTGCTGCATGGTCGCGATGTCGATGCGGCCGAGCAGGGGGCGCAAGGCATCCTGCAGCGCGCGGTCGTCACTGCGCTTCGGCGCCAGCAGCAGGATCGCGTCGTAGGGCGGGATCGCCTGCTTGGGATCGTCGAGCACGACGAGATCGTATTTCGCGATCAGCCCGTCGCTGGTGTAGCCGGCGATGACGTCGACCTCGCCCGAGGCCACCGCGGCATACATGAAATCCGGCTGCATCTGGCGCTGCACGCGGAAGGCAAGGCCGTAGGCATCGCGCAAGGCCGCCCATTCCGGGCGCGAGAAGAACTCGTAGTCGCCGGCAATCGACATCGTCGAGGTGTGTCGTGCGAGATCTTCGATCGAGCGGATGCCGAGCGCCTCGGCCTTCTTGCGCGGCATCACCAGCGCGTAGGCGTTCTCGAAACCGAGCTCGCCGAGCAGGGTCACCTTGTCCTTGGCGAGATCGGCCTTCAGTGCCGCGAGCAGCGCGTCGCGCGGCAGCTGTTCGGTGTGGTGAAACTGGTTGGCCCACAATGTGCCGGAATAATCAATATAGACGTCGATGTCGCCGCTCTTGAGCGCCTCGTAGATCACGCTGGAGCCGAGGCCGGCGCGCGAGGCCGCGGAGAGGCCGGCGGCCTGCAGCCGCTCGCTCAGCAGCGCGGACAGCACATATTGCTCGGTGAAGGTCTTGGCGCCGATCGTGTAACGCGCGGCGCTGTTGGCGAGCGAGGGCAGGAGGCTGACGCCCACCATCAGCGCGATGGTCGCCGTCCCCAACCCGACACGGGCGCGGCTGCGCGCGCGCAGCCCATTCTCGATCAGCGCCAGCAGTTGATCGACCGCGAGCGCCAGCACCGCGGCGGCAACGCAGCCGAACACGACCAGCACCCAGTTCTGCGTCTGCAGCCCCGCAAAGATGTAGTTGCCGAGCGAGGTCTGCCCGATCGGCGTCGACAGGGTCGCAGTGCCGATCACCCACACCGCAGCGGTGCGGATGCCGGCCATGATGACGGGCAGCGCCAGCGGCAGCTCGACCATCGTCAGCGCCTGGCGCTCGGTCATGCCGACGCCTTTCGCGGCTTCGATCAGGCCGGCATCGACACCGTTGAGCCCGGTGATGGTGTTGCGCAGCACCGGCAGCATCGAATACAGCGCCAGCGCCAGCACCGCCGGCAGAAAGCCGAACGCGGAGAACGACAGTCCGAACCAGCGCAGGCTTACGGCGGCGAGCGCCAGCAGCAGCGGATAGAACAGCGCGAGCAGCGCCAGTCCCGGCACGGTCTGCACCACGCTGGCGAGGCCGAGCAGAAGATTGCGCAGCGGGGGGCGGTTGCGCGCGAGCAGCGCCAGCGGGAAGCTGACGGCAAGGCCGAGCGCGAGCGCTGCGATGCTGACGCGCAGATGGCTGCCGAGATAGTCGGCGAGATGTGAAAGCGCCTCGGCGAAGCGTGGATCCGACAGTGTGCTCATGCGGCGCCACTCTCGGGCAGCAGCGCCTTCAGCCGCGCGGCCTGCCGGCGCGGCGTGCTCATCAATTCCGTCACATAGGGCTCGCGACTCGCTGCGAGCAGAGCCGGCGTGCCGACCTCGACCAGGCGTCCGCTGCGCATCACCGCGATCCGGTCGGCGAGCAGCAGCGCTTCGGTGATGTCGTGCGTGATCATGATGGTAGTCAGCGCGAGCCTGTCATGCAAAGCCCGGTAGTCGCCGCCGAGCGCATCGCGCGTCAGCGGATCGAGCGCGCCGAACGGCTCGTCCATCAGCACGATGGCAGGCCGGGCGGCGAGCGCGCGGGCGACGCCGACGCGCTGGCGCTGACCGCCGGAGAGTTCGTCGGGCAGGCGGTCGCGATGCGCCTTGCGGTCGAGCTGGACGAGGTCGAGCAGCTCGTCGACGCGGGCGGCGATCTCGTCGGCCGGCGTGCCCAGCAGCCGCGGGGTGATGCCGATATTGGCGGCCACCGTCATGTGCGGAAACAGCGCGCCGTTCTGGAACACGTTGCCGATGCGGCGGCGCAGGCCGACCGGCTCGAGGCCGCTGATGTCCTCGCCGGCGATGCGGATCGTGCCGCTGTCCAATTCGATCAGGCGATTGGTAAGCCGCAGCAAGGTGGTCTTGCCCGAGCCGGAGCCGCCGACAATGGCCAGGAACTCACCCTCGGCAATCTCCAGCGCAACGTCGTCCACCGCGGCCACGGCGCCCGCCGGGCCGGGGAAGCTCTTGCGAACGTGGTCATAGGCGATGAGGGGCGTGCGCGGCATGCGGCGTTTCGGGGCGGGAGACCTCGGCTTGGACTGACCTAGCACGTCCGGCGCCTGCGTTGAACTTCGCCGCGCAAGCGGCTAAGCCGTCCCGGCCATTTCGGGGAGGAACTTGGACGTGACGATGCCTATGGCTACCGCGGTTTCGCTGGACGGGACCACGGTTGCATTCCGTCTCGCCGGCGGACGCACCTACACTGCCGTCGAGACGGCGGATCTCGCCGTCGCCGACGGCGAGTTCGTCGCCATTGTCGGCCCGACCGGCTGCGGCAAATCTACGCTTCTCAACGTCGCGGCCGGCCTGCTGAAGCCGGCGGCCGGCAGCGTGCGCATCTTCGGCCAGCCGCTGGCGGGCCTCAATCGCGACGCGGGGTACTTGTTCCAGGCCGATGCGCTGTTTCCGTGGAAGACGGCGCTCGAGAACGTCGCGATCGGGCTGGAGGTCGCCGGCACGCCATCGCAAGAGGCGTCGGCCAAGGCCCAGCAATGGCTGACCTCGGTCGGCCTCGGCGCGTTCGGCAACCGCTATCCGCACATGCTGTCGGGCGGCCAGCGCAAGCGCGTCGGCCTCGCGCAGGTCCTGATCCGCAATCCCCGCATCATCCTGATGGACGAGCCGTTCGGGCCGCTCGATGCGCAGACGCGGCAGATCATGGGCAATCTGCTGCTCGATCTCTGGAATGCCGACCGTAAGGCGGTGTTGTTCGTCACCCATGATCTGGAAGAGGCGATCGCGCTCGCCGACCGCGTCGTCATCATGTCGGCAGGCCCCGCTTCGCGCATCATCGGCGACTGGCGCGTCACCCTGCCGCGCCCACGCGACATCTTCGAGGTGCGCATGAAACACGAGTTCCACGAGCTGCATCGCGAGATCTGGCAGACGCTGAAGTCGGAGGTCGAGAAGACCTACAAGCAGGCGGAGGCGGTGTGATGTCGCGTCTCGGTCTGCTCGCGCTGCAACTGCTGGTCGCGATCGTCGTGATTGCATCATGGCAGTTCCTTGCCACGGTGCCGGTGTTCGGGCGCATTCTGCTGCCGCCGTTCTTCTTCTCCAACCCCGTCGACGTCTCAGCTCAGGTCGTCAAATGGTTTTCGACCGGCGCGATCTGGAAGCATCTTGCGATCACATTGTGGGAATCGATCCTGGCGTTTGCGATCGGCTCGCTCGGCGGCGTGCTGGTCGGCTTCTGGTTCGCGCGCAAGCCGCTGGTCGCGGCCGTGTTCGACCCCTACGTCAAGATGGCCAACGCGCTGCCGCGCGTGGTGCTGGCGCCGATTTTCACGCTGTGGCTCGGGCTCGGCATCTGGTCCAAGGTCGCGCTCGGCGTGACCTTGGTGTTCTTCATCGTGTTCTTCAACGTCTATCAGGGCGTCAAGGAGGTCTCGACCGTGGTGCGCGACAACGCGCGCATGCTGGGGATGAGCGAGCGGCAATTGATGCGCCATGTCTACTGGCCGTCGGCGCTGTCGTGGATGTTCTCGTCGCTGCACACGTCAGTCGGCTTCGCGGTGGTCGGCGCCGTCGTCGGCGAATATCTCGGGTCCGCGGCCGGCCTCGGCTACCTGATCCAGCAGGCCGAGGGCGTGTTCGACGTCGCCGGCGTGTTCGCCGGCATGTTCGTGCTGTCGGCCTTCGTCATCCTGATCGACGTCTGCGTGACGCTGGTGGAGCGCAGGCTGCTGGTGTGGCGACCGGATGCGGCGGAGGGCCGGTGATGATGATGGGCGCGATGCTTCGACGAACACCGCTGTCGTCCCTGCGAACGCAGGGACCCATAACCACCGGCAGCAGTTTGTGGCACGCGGGACGTCCAGTGTTTTCTCGCCGCGAGATCACGCGGTATGGGTCCCTGCGTTCGCAGGGACGACAGCGGATAATGGAGCGGCCTTCTCAGGCAAGCCGCGCGGGCTTAATCTGATCGGCAATCGGAACGGAGGAAATCAATGAACAAGATGTTGGGCCGGGTGACCGGCGCGCTGCTGGCGCTGACGATGAGCACGGGACTGGCGAGCGCCGCAACCAAGGTAACGATCGCGATCGGCGGCGGCGCCTGCCTGTGCTATCTGCCGACGGTGCTGGCCAAGCAACTCGGCGAATATGAGAAGGCCGGGCTCGAGGTCGAGCTGGTCGACCTCAAGGGCGGTTCGGATGCGCTGAAGGCCGTGCTCGGCGGCAGCGCCGACGTCGTCTCCGGCTATTTCGATCATTGCGTCAATCTCGCCGCCAAGAAGCAGGAGATGCAGTCCTTCGTCGTCTATGACCGCTATCCCGGGCTCGTGCTGGTGGTCGCGCCGTCGCACAACAAGGAGATCAGCTCGATCAAGGATCTTGCCGGCAAGAAGGTCGGTGTGAGCGCGCCGGGTTCCTCCACCGACTTCTTCCTGAAATACATGCTGAAGAAGAACGGTCTCGATCCCACCGGCACGGCCGTGATCGGTGTCGGTCTCGGCGCCACCGCGGTCGCGGCCATGGAGCAGGGCCAGATCGACGCCGCCGTGATGCTCGACCCCGCGGTAACCGTGCTGCAGGGCAAGCATCCGGACCTGAAGATCCTGAGCGACACCCGCACCCAGCACGACACGCTGGAGGTGTTCGGCGGCGAATATCCCGGCGGCGCGCTGTATTCGACGGTGGCCTGGATCGCTGGCCACGAGAAGGAGACGCAGGCTCTGACCAATGCGATCGTGGCCACGCTGGCCTGGATCCATTCGCATACGCCGGAAGAGATCATGGCCAAGATGCCGGAGGAACTCGTCGGCAAGGACAAGGCGCTCTATCTCGCGGCGCTGAAGAACACGATCCCGATGTACTCGCAGACCGGCAAGATGGACCCGAAGGGCGCCGACGCCGTGCTGGCCGTATTCTCGACCGGCTCGCCTGAAGTCGCCAAAGCCAATATCGACGTCAGCAAGACCTTCACAAATAAGTTCGTCGAGCAGGCGAAGGGCACCACCGGCACGAGCACGAAGTAGGGGATGACGGACGTCGTCATCCACCGCGTCACCACGCTCGACCTGGAGGTCGAGCGCTGGGACTGGCCGTTCGCGAACCAGCGCCGCGACGAGATCGCGGCGCATTTCGCCGCGCAGCAGCACGACAAGCCCGGCCTGTGGAACGGGCGCATTCTGCTTGGGCGCAACGCCCGCTTCGACAACGGGCAGTTCTCGGCCAGCTATTTCGAGACGGATTTCGCCAGCCTGCTGGCGTGGCGGGACTGGGGCTATCCCGATCGTGCGGTGTTCAACGGTTTCGGCATGGGTGCGCTGCGCGCTGCGGACGGCGCTTTCGTTCTCGGCGAGATGGGCGCGCATACGGCCAATGCCGGCCGGCTCTACTTTCCGGCCGGCACGCCGGATCTTGCCGATGTCAGCGGTCACACGCTCGATCTCGCCGCCAACGTCGCGCGCGAGGTCGAGGAGGAGACCGGGCTGACACCGGCGGACTATCGCGCGTCGGCGCATTGGGACTGCGTTGTGACCGGCGCGTCGGTTGCGCTGATGCGCATGCTCGACGCCGCCGAGACCGGCGAAGTCCTGCAGCGCCGCATCGAGGCCAATCTCGCCGCCCAGGACGAGCCGGAACTCGCAGGCGTCCGGCTGGTTCGAAGCAGGAGCGATCTGACCGCGGCCATGCCGCGTTTCGTGACCGCCTTCCTCGAAACCCAGTTCAGCGCCGGAGAGCCGTCCTCATGAGCAAGACAACGCGCACGCCTGCGACCGAGCTCGATCGCTTCATCACGCCGTTCCGCGTCGATGGCGGGCACAAGTTTCACCTCAAGTCGCACAAGACCAAGGTGAAGGGCGGCCTCGACAAGGACGAGGGCGAGGCGATCATCGAGCAGAACCGCAAGCGGCTTTCCGACTTCCAGGAGAAGCTGTACGCGCAGGACCGCTGGTCGGTGCTGGTGCTGCTGCAGGGCATGGATGCCTCGGGCAAGGACAGCGCCATCAAGAGCATCTTCGAGGGCGTCAATCCGCAGGGCTGCGAAGTGACCTCGTTCAAGCAGCCGACCTCGAAGGAGCTGGATCACGACTTCATGTGGCGCAGCGCCATCGCGCTGCCCGAGCGCGGCCGCATCGGCATCTTCAACCGCTCCTACTATGAGGAATGCCTGGTCACGCGCGTGCATCCGGAGATTCTCAAAGCCGAGAAGCTGCCGCCCAAGCTCGTCACCAAGAACATCTGGCACGAGCGCTTCGAGGACATCTCCGCTTTCGAGCGCTACCTCACCCGCAACGGCACCGTGATTCTGAAGTTCTTCCTCAACATCTCCAAGGAGGAGCAGCGTGAGCGCTTCCTCGACCGGCTGGAGGAGCCGGCGAAGAACTGGAAGTTCTCGATGGGCGACGTCACCGAACGCGCCAGATGGCATCGCTACCAGGCGGTCTATCAGGACATCGTGCGCCACACCTCGACGCCGTTTGCGCCGTGGTACGTCGTGCCGGCCGACCACAAATGGTTCGCCCGCGTCGTGATCGGCTCGACCATCGTCGCCGCGCTCGAAAGCCTCGACCTGCATTTCCCGCGCGTCGATCCGTCGGCGCTCGACGAGTTCAAGGCCGTGCGCAAGGCGTTGGAGAACGAAGGCAAGGGCGGGAAGAAGGGCCGCGGGTGAGGTGTGAGGCCGAGCTGCGACCGGCGCGACGCCGTGCGATGAGCTTGGCTTCGGCTCACATCACGCCGCGCCGGCCTGCCGCGCGGTACTGTCCATCGCCAGGAAACGCTGCTCGAATTCCGCAACCGGCATCGGCTTGCCGAAATGATAGCCCTGGCCATGCTCGCAGCCCAGCCGCAGCAGAAATTCGGCGGTCGCCTGGTTCTCGATGCCTTCGGCGATCACCGAGAGATCGAGCTGCTTGCTGAGGCTCACCGTCGAGCCGGCGATGGCGGCGTCGTCGGCCTGGGTCAATACATCGCGGACGAAGGAGCGGTCGATCTTGAGACCGTCGAGCGGAAACTTCTTGAGATAGCTGAGGCTCGCATAGCCGGTGCCGAAATCGTCGAACACCAGGCTGACGCCGAGCGCCTGCAGCCGGTTGAAGGTCTCCAGCACGCCGGGCTCGTCGTGCAGCAGGATGTCCTCGGTGACTTCAAGTTCGAGCAGTCCGGGCGACAGCCCCGTCGCCATGAGCAGCTTGCCGACGAAGGCTGCGAGATCGCCCGACTGGAACTGTGACGGCGACAGGTTGACGCCGACGCGGATCGCGTGGCCGGCGAGCTGCCAGTGCCGCGCCTGCCGGCAGGCCGACGTCATCACCCAGGCCGCGACGGCTTCGGACAAGGGCGAGATGTTGACGACGGACATGAAATCGCTGGGAGGCAGGAGGCCGCGCGCCGGATGGTGCCAGCGGATCAGCGCTTCGGCGCCGATCACGCGGCTGCTCAACAGCTCCACTTGCGGCTGGTAGAACAGCTCGAACTCCCCCCGCTCGACGGCGCGCGCGAGCTCGGCCTCGAGCGTCAGCCGCCGTTCGAGCTCATGGCGGATCGCCGGCTCGAACATCACATGGCCGCCCCGTCGCTCCGTCTTGGCGCGACAGAGCGCGAGATGGGCGTTGCTGAGCAACTCGCCCGCCGTCTGTCCGCCTTCCGGATGAACCGCGACGCCGAGGCTGACCTTGATGCGCTGCTGCCGCGTGCCGACGTCCAGCGGCACCTCGAACAGCTGCGCGAGATGCTCGGCGAATTGGGCCACCGTGCCGCTGACGGCGGAACATGGAAGTGCGATCGCAAACTCGTCGCCGCTGAGCCGCGCCACGCGGCCCCTGATCCCGATCTTGCCGCGAAGCCGCTCGGCCGCGGCGCGCAGGACGTTGTCGCCGAAGGCATGGCCGAGCAGGTCGTTGATGTGCTGGAAGGCATCGAGCCCGATCACCAGCAGCACCACGCGGTCGGATGCGGCATCGGCGGTCTCGATCATCTCAACGAGTTCGGACTGGAACGTGTTGCGGTTGATCAGAGTGGTGAGCGTGTCGTGCTCGGCCAGGTAACGGATGCGCTCGGCCTCGCGCTTGCGCACCGAGATGTCGCGCAGGATCACGCCATATTGCAGGCCATCGGCGCCGTGCCAGGCGGAGAAGCTGGCCTCGACCGGAAACACCTCGCCGTCCTTGCGGCGGCCGTCGAACTCGAGCGTGGCTCCGCCCGGCAGCAGGGGTGCCGGCAACACCGCCTCCTGCTGCCGGAACAGATCGTCGGTCCCGCCATCATCGGCGCGCAGTCGCGAGAAGGGCTGACCGATGACCTCGTCGGCGCCGTAGCCGAAGATCGCGACGGCGCCCGGATTCCACACCGTGATCCGCTTGTCCTGATCGGTGCATACCAGTCCGTCGCCGATCGACATCGCGATCCGCTCGAAGCGGCTCTCGGCGACGTTGCGCAGCAGACCGCGGAAGTCGATCTCGTCGAGTGCGGTCGCCGTGAGATAGGCGATGAGCGCGATCTGCAGCAGCGCGGTGTCGAGCACCAGGGCATGGCGATGATGCAGCAGCAGCGCGACCGCCTCGATGCCGATGCCGAGACATGCGATCAGCAGGCCGCGCCGGGCCGCCGAGAGGCGCCCCCAACTCGCCAGCATGATCACGATGATCAGCAGCAGGCCGGCCACCGTGGCCGCGGTCGTGGTCTTGAGCAGGGTGCGATGCTGAAGGATGGATTCGGCCGCCAGTGCCTGCAGCACGACGCCGGGCAGGACGCGGCCGTTCGGCACGCTGTAATAGTCGCCGAGCTCGATGGCGGTTGCGCCGACGATCACTCGCTTGTTCTCGAGCCGCGCCAACGCCGCCGCGTCGCCGCGCAGCACGTCGACATAAGACACCTTCGGGAGCGACGATGGATCGATGCCGTAATCGATCAGAAACGAGCTGCTCTTGACCGCGTCGCTGCCGCCGAGGAACGCGCCCATCGATTGCAGGAATGTCGTCTCGCGGCCATTCTCGGTAGAGCCGCCGAAATCGTAGTGTCTGACGCGGCCGTCCCGTGCCACCTCGATGTTCACCAGGGCCGACCATGCCAGCCGTTCGAATTGCGGCAGCGGCCGGTTGACGTGAACGGCGGTTTCCTTTCCCGTCACGTTGAGCTGTTTGAAGGCCGGCAGCGCGACCGAGCCCTTGGCGTTCTCGAGCGCGTTCAGGAAGGCCTGGTCGGCGGCCGCATCGGACGGCGCGCTGAAATCGACGTCGAAGGCGACGTCGCGCGCACCGGCGCGCTGCAATCGTTGCAGCAGCTGCGCGTGAATCGTGCGCGGCCACGGCCAGACGCCAATGGCCTCGATCGAGCGCGGGTCGATCGCCACGACTGCGATCTCGCCGCTGGCGGGACGTTGGTCAAGACGAAGGCGCAGATCGGCGAGCGTGTTGCTCAGCAGCTCGGAGCCGCCGGACAGGCCGACTGTCAGCAGCGCAACGACGACCAGAAAATGCGGCGTGAACCGCCTGACCATGCCCCCTCCCGAATTCACGGACCGGTCTGACGCCCCGTGCCCACGATCCGTCTCACGTGTGTGTCCCCATCTGCAGCGCGTTCGTTCGCCCTGACGGCCGCCTTGGCATGAGTCCGATCGCATCCGGTGGCGTGGGAGGCATCGCGTCAGTTCTTGGTGTGGCCGTAGGCATGGCCGCGACCGCGGCCGCTGCCATGGTCGTCGTCGCCGCCGCTGTTGCTCCTGCCGCTGTTGCCGCTACCACTATTGCCGTTGCTCTTGTCGCTGCCACCATTGCCACCATTGCCACCATTGCCGCCGGATGCGGCGTGGCTGGTGCCGGCATTGCCGTTCGAACTGGTGCTGCTGGCCGATGCGCTCGGTGAGCCGACCGCGGCGGTCACGGCGGCGGCCACCGGCGAGGGGCCGGACGTGCCGCTGGCCGCCGAACCGGCCGTGCTGTTGCCGTTGCTGCCCCGCGGATCACTCCAGGCGGTGGCGCGTGCCTTGCTGCTGGTGCCGCTGTGGGCGTCATGAGCGAGGCCGCGCGTCGCCTTCTGGATGTTGAGATTGACCTCACCGATCGAGGTCGAAATCCGCACGACGTTCGGCCTGGCTCCGGCGGTCGTGGTTACGGCCTGTCGTGGCGCAGGGGCCGGTGCACCCGGGCGGACCGTGCCGCCACTGGCGTTGAGTGCGTGGATCACGCTGCCCTTGGCCTCGCGCGGCGCATGCAGGCCGTCGCGCGGCACCGGAACGCGATCGATTGACGGCGTGCGCGGACGACCCTGCTCGATCGGGCTGAAGCTGCCTGTGCCCGACAGGCTGAGGCCGGATCGGCCGGCGTTGAAGGTGGTCGCGGCCTGGCCGGGCATGACCTGGGCGATCTGCCCGGTCTTGAAGTCCGAGACCTGCACCTGGCCGCGGCTGACATCGACCTTGGTGCTGCGGCCGCTGATGGTGACGCTGAACTGCGTGCCTTTCACGACGGCGGCGAGATAGGGCGTCTCGACCTCGAAATGCTGGACGTTGCGCTTCTCGACATCGAGCAGGATCGAACCGGCGCGCTGCAGGATCGTGGTCGCCATGCCGTCCTTCGCCGCAGCGGGCAGGCCGACTTCCGAGTTCGGTGCGATCACGATGGTCTCGGCGCCGCGCGTCAGCTGCACGCGCCCGTTCGGACCGGTGCGGATCATGTCGCCTGGCTTCAGCGCATCCTCGCGGCCCAGCGACACTTGTTGTGCGCCTCGGCTCGTGACCCAGACATCGCCGGACGATTTGCTCACCAGCCATGGCTCGCCGTCCGCTGCGATTGCGGAGGTTGCGCCGAGACAACACGCAGCGATGAGTGCCGGTATCAGGAGGCGCTTTGATGACATGATCGTACTACTCGCGTCGTTGTCCGACCCGCCAAACTAATCAAAATGTTTCAAGAGACCCTTAGGGGTTGCAGCGGCGTTTTCTTCGCGCATTTACGCTTCATTGACCCTAACAAACTAAGAATGGAGCATGTGTAGTTGTTGTGTCGAGGGAGTAGGAAGTCCTGCGGGCCGGCACACCGGTATGCCTGCACGCCGCGCATCGTGCTCCTTTCGGCGAACTGCGTGGATGACGTCGATCTGCGTGGCGGCGATCTGGTCCGCCGGCGCCGCCCATGCGCAGCAGGTCAGCCAGCCGGGCTTCGATCCGCGTCAGACCGAGAGGTATTTCGATCAGCAGTCGCGCTCCGCCCAGCCGGCGCCGCCGCGGCCGCGGGCTCCGCACTTCGAAAGGCAAACGGGCGGCGGTGACCGCAAGCCTCTGTTCACCATGCGCGGCGTCGTCCTGACGGGAGCTTCAGTGCTGCCCCCCCAACAACTCGCTGCGTCCTATCAGCCCTATCTGGGCAAGCCAGTGTCGCAGGCCGATCTCGCTGACATCGCGACCGCGATCGGCGATCAGTATCGCACCGCCGGTTTTCATCTCACGCGGGCGATCGTCCCGCCGCAGGACATCAGCAACGGCCGGGTGCAGATCCAGATCATCGAGGGCAGTATCACCGAGGTGAGGCTGAAGGGGGAGGGCGCGGAGGAGTTCGGCATCCGGCCGATGTTCGGGCCCGTGCTGGCGGAGCGGCCGTCGCGCCTTGCGACGCTCGAACGGCAATTGCTCCTCATCAACAGCCGCGGCGGTGTTCGCGTGGTCGATTCCGCGCTGGAGGAGATCGGCGGCACCACCGGCCGCTTCCGCCTCGTGCTCGAGCTGAAGACCTGGCACGTCTACGGTTTCACGGGCGTCGACAACCTGGGCTCCTCAACGGTCGGCCCCTGGCAGAGCTACGCCACGGCGGCCTTCAACTCCTATCTGCGGCCGGGCGACACGCTGACCGCCAACTTGTCGACGACATCAGGCGATCCGCGCCAGCTCGCGTTCGGGCGGCTGTCCTACGACGTACCGGTCGGCACCGACGGGGCTCACATCGGCGCCTCCGCATTGCACAGCGAGGTACGGCCGGGCGACGTCAGGCGGCTCTTCAACGACAACACCGTGACCGAGACGCTCGAGTTGCGCGGCAGCATCGCACCGGTCCAGTCGCAACGCGCGTCCCTGAACCTGACGCTCGCGGCCGCGTTCAGCAACGTGACCGAACGCGATCTGGCCGGCATCTGGTATCGCGACCGCATCCGGACGCTGACCTTCACCTCGGACTATCGCTGGAAGGATGATCTCGGCGGCGACAGCTATCTGACGCTGGCCTACAGGCAGGGGCTGAACGCCCTCGGGGCCACGCCGGCCGGCGATGCCCTGGCCTCGCGCGCCGGCGCGTCGCCGAGCTTCTCCGTCGTCAACGGCTGGTTTGCGCGCGACCAGACCCTGTCGGAGTCGTGGTCGCTGAGACTCGCCGCTGCCGGCCAACTCGCCTCGGGGCCGCTCTACAATTCGCAGCAATTCTATCTCGGCGGCCAGTCCTATGGCCGCGGCTATGGCAGCGCCGAGATCAGCGGCGACAACGGCGTCGCGGGCACGTTCGAGGTTCGCTTCGAGCAGACGCCGGACAGGATCTATCTCAAGAGCTATCAGCTCTACGGTTTCTTCGATGCCGGGCTCGCCTGGAACGACGGTTTTCGCCCGTCCGACGGGGTGGCGCTGACCTCGGCGGGAGCCGGCGTGCGCTTCACCTTCCCGAACGATTGGCGCGCCAATGTCGGCGTCGCCGTGCCGCTCGGCTACCGCGCGCCCGACAATTCGACGCGCAGCGCGCGGCTGCTGCTGACATTGTCGAACATGCTCAAGCTGTGTCCGCAACGCGGGCAGGGCCCGTGCATCTAGACCGGCTTGCCGTGCCCGTGGAACAGCCGGCCCTTCTCGGTGATCAGCACGATGACCAGCGCGCCGGAGGCGCAGGCCAGGAAGCCGGTCGCGAACGGCAGCGGCGTGCCGTCGAAGGCCTGGCCGACCACGGCGCCGGCGGCCATGCCGAGCAGGGTGGTGATCGAGCCGTAGAGCGAGGAGGCCGTGCCGGCATTGGCGCGCTGCGGCTCCATCGCCAGTGCGGTGAAGTTCGCGAACATCAGGCCGAACGAGAACATCATCGTCGCCGACAGCGCCATGAACAGCCACAGCGGCAGCATGTCGAGGCGCGCCGCGGAGAAGTCGATCAGTGCGATCACCACGCATCCGATCAGTGCGCCATGCGAGATGACGCGCATGCCGAGCCGGCCGACGAGGCGGGCATTGAGGAAGCCGGCCACCGCGATCGTCACCGCGATCGCCGCAAAGGCGAGCGGGAAGTAGTGGCCGAGATGATAGACGCCGGTGAACAGCTGCTGCGACGACAGCACATAGGCGAGCACGGCGCCGAAAATGCCGCTGGCGGCGAGCGCATAGCCCAGCGTCTGGCGGTTGGTCAGCGTGGCGCGGAAGGCGGCGCTGATGGCGGCGACCGAGAACGGCTTGCGCTCGTTTTCCGGCAGCGTCTCGGGTAGTCGCTCCGCGGTCCACAGCAGCGCAATGATGCCGTAGGTCGTCAGCACGACGAAGATGCCGCGCCATTGCGTCAGCAGCATCACGGCCTGGCCGAAGGCGGGCGCGACCACGGGAACGGCGATGAACACCATCATCGCCAGCGAGACCACGCTCGCCATGCGGCGGCCGGCGTAGCAGTCGCGCACGATCGAGGTCGCGATCACGCGGGTCGCGGCGGTGCCGAGTCCTTCCAGGGCGCGCGCCAGCAGCAGCGTCTCGAACGACGGCGCAGCGATCGCCAGCAGGCTGGCAATGACATAAAGCACCATGCCGCCGAGCAGCACCGGGCGGCGCCCAAAACTGTCCGACAGCGGGCCGATCGCGAACTGGCCGAGGCCGAAGCCGATCACGAAGGCCGTCAGCACCGCCTGCACCCGGTTGGCGACGTCGATGTGGAACGCCGAGCCGATGTTCGGCAGCGCCGGCAGCATCATGTCCATGGCGATAGGGTTCAGCGCCATGATCGCCGCGATCACGATCACGAATTCCGTGAAGCCCATCGGACGGTGGCGGACGATCTCGATGGTGTCGGCACTGGTATCAGCCAAGGCGCGCGCCTTCCGTGATGTCTGGGAGTGTCAGGGTGTGACCGCTGATCTGTATCTGACTTGCTGCATTGCACAAGGTGCGTTTCGGAATGGCTGTCATCAGCCCGCCGCCCGGCGTTGACGGGATTGTGACGCGGCTGAGGCCGCGAAAATTGCGCAGCCGCGGCTCCGATGGTAACGCGCGTGTAGTCGAGCCAAACGCAACAGCGCATGAAGACCTACAAGATCGTCGTCTATGTGCCTGTCACGGCCGGAGAGGCCGTGCGCAGCGCCATGGGCGAGGCCGGCGCCGGGCGCATCGGCAACTATGATTACTGTTCGTTTACTGTGGTTGGCACCGGGCGGTTCCGCCCGCTTGCCGGCGCCAACCCTGCGATCGGTGCGGTTGGCCGGATCGAGGCGGTCGAGGAGGAGCGCATCGAGACCGTCTGTGCCGCCGACCGGCTGCGACCCGTCCTGGCCGCGATCCGCGCCGCGCATCCCTACGAGGAGCCGGCGATCGACGTCTACCCGATCGAGGAGGTGGATTAGATCCCCTCGCAGGCGAAGCCGCTGCCTTTGCGCCGGATGCGGCCGACCGTGGGCGACGGGAAATGAGCTGCACAGCACAGCGTCGCGGTGTCGCAATAGCGGTCGAGGAAGGCGCGGCGGGTGAGCGCGGCTTGAGCGGGGTCGACGTCGAATTTCGGCGACAGCTCGGGAAGCCCGAGCTGCAGCGGCGAGTGAATCAGGTCGCCGGCGAACACCGCGTCGTCCTTGCCCTTGCCGACGGCGACCGCGACATGGCCGGGCGTGTGTCCCGGCGTCGGCAGCAGGCGGACATGATCGCCGATCGAAAAGTCATCCCTCACGATGTCGGCGCGCCGGGCCTCGACCACTGGCAGCACGCTGTCGGCGAAGGCGGGCACCTCGGCCTTGGCGTTCTGCGCGACCCAGTAGTCGTATTCGGCTTGCGCGAATACGTAGCGCGCCTTGGGGAAGGTCGGCACCCAGCGGCCGTTGTCGAGCCGCGCGTTCCAGCCGACGTGATCGGTGTGCAGATGCGTGCACATCACGACGTCGATGTCGTCGACCGAGATTCCGGCGGATGCCAGCGCCCGCATGTAGGTGTCGTCGGTCTTCATGTTCCAGACCGGGCGGGCGCGCGGCTTGTCGTTGCCGATGCAGCTGTCGATCAGGATGGTGTGGTCGGGCGTCTTCACCACATAGGACTGGAAGCACAGGATCAGCGTGTCCTGCGCGTCGAGCGCATTGCCGGCACGCAACGCGCCCCGCTCCGCGGCCAGCATCTCCGGCGTCAGGTCCGGAAACATCTCGTGCGCCGGCAGGAAGGTGGTTTCCTGCTCGATGATGCGATGGATCGTGAGATCGGCAACCGAAAACGTCAGAGCCACGGCATTGTCCCCTGGAATGATGTCCGTTGTAATGATCAGGCCGCCGGCGGCACCGAGATCTTCACGGATTCCCGCTCCAGCATCTTCTTTTGGAAGGCGTCGAGCGCCGGAAACGCTTGGCGCCAGCCGCAATCGGCAAAGCGGAAATCGGCATAGCCGAGCACGCAGACCAGCCCGATCGAGACGATGTCGAACGGCCGCGTCAGCAGGTCGCTCTGCGCATTGAAGCGGGCCATACCCATCCAGGCTCTGTTCCAATGATCGTCGGACCAGGCCTGCCAGCGCGCCCCCTCCGGCCGCACCATCGCCTCGTAGCGGCACAGCAGCATGGAATCGAGCATGCCCTGCAGCATCGAATGCTCGCTCTTGACCTGCCAGCGCCTCGGTCCCGCTGCCGGAATGAGCTTGTTGCCGCCGGCGAGCTCGTCGAGATATTCGACGATGACGTAGGAATCCAGGATCACGTCGCCATTGTCGAGGATCAGCACCGGCAGCTTCTTCAGCGGCGTGATCTTCGAATACTCCTCATTGGCCTGGCCCGGCAGCACCGCGGCGGCCACGAATTCGATCTTGTCGATCAGCCCGAGCTCGATGGCGGCGATGCGCACCTTGCGGGCGAACGGCGAGGCGGGCGAGAAGGTGAGTTTCATGTGCTGCTCCTGGAATGCTTTTTCCGTCGTCATGGCCGGGCTTGACCCGGCCATCCACGTCTTTCTCATCGGTACCAGTTCAAGTCGTGGATGCCCGGGCCAAGCCCGGGCATGACGGCGTTGAAGAGTGGGACCGCCTCACGTCTCGATCATCAAGCCTCGACGATCTCCTGGCGCTGCTCGCCCAGGCGCTCGATGCCGAGGGTGACGACGTCGCCGACGTTGAGGAAGGTCGGCGGCTTCATGCCCATGCCGACGCCGGGAGGCGTGCCGGTGGTGACGATGTCGCCCGGCAGCAGGGTCATGAACTGCGAGACGTAGGAGATGCACTTCGCCATCGTGAAGATCATCGTCGCGGTCGAGCCGGTCTGGCGGCGCTGGCCATTGACGTCGAGCCACATCGACAGGTTCTGCACGTCCGGGATCTCGTCCTTGGTGACGAGCCACGGACCCACGGGACCGAACGTGTCATGCGACTTGCCCTTGGTCCACTGGCCCAAGCGCTCGATCTGGAAGTTGCGCTCGGAGACGTCGTTGCAGATCGTGTAGCCGGCGATGTGGTTCAGCGCCTCGGCCTCCGACACGTACTTCGCGCGGGTGCCGATGATGGCGGCGATCTCGACCTCCCAGTCGAGCTTGGTCGAGCCGCGCGGCTTCTCGACCTGGTCATAGGGGCCGCACAACGCGGTATTGGCCTTCAGGAAGAAGATCGGCTCGGCCGGAATCGGGTTGCCGGTCTCCTTGGCGTGATCGGAATAGTTGAGGCCGATCGCCACGAATTTCGAAATGCCGGTGACGGGGGCGCCGAGCCGCGGCTTGCCGGAGACGGCGGGCAGGGAGGCCGGATCGAGCGCGGCGAGCTTCTTGAGGGAGTCCGGCGCATAGGCGGCGCCATCGAGGTCCTTCACATGGGCCGACAGGTCGCGCAACTGGCCGGATGGATCGATCAGGCCCGGCTTTTCCGCGCCCTTCTCGCCGTAGCGAACAAGCTTCATTGGTTTCTCTCCCTCAACGCCTTGGTATTCCAGGGCCCTGTCATGGAGCATGGCCGGGCGAAATTCAACCTTTCGGGCTATGCGCTGCCGCGACCCCGCACTGCCTCAAAGCGGAAGGCCGCTCCGTCGCGCCTGATGTGGCCGGCGTCGAAATGACCGCCGATCACCAGCGTGCCGGTGTCGGCGAAGCGCGAGAACAGCGCCTGCCGCGTCGCGATTGCCTGCGCCGGATCGGAGTCGGCAGTCGAGCTCCAGTCGAGATGCGCCATCTGGCAGGGGTGATGCGCGACGTCTCCGCTCAGGAGTGCCTCCGCACCATCAGAGCGGATGTGCAGGCTGACATGACCCGGGCTGTGGCCGGGTGTCGGGATCAGCGTGATCTCGTCGCTGATCACGGCATCGCTTGCCACGAGCTCGGCCTTGCCAGCGTCGACGATCGGCTGCACGGAATCGGCGAAGGTCGCCGTCTCGTTGGCGGTGCTGCTGTGGTCGCGCCAGTGCTCATATTCGGCGCGGCCGAAGACATAGCGTGCGCTGGGGAAGGTTGGGACCCAATGGCCGTCAAGCAGCCGCGTATTCCAGCCGACATGGTCGACATGGAGATGCGTGCAGATCACCATGTCGATGCTGTCAGGCGGAAAGCCGGCTGCGCTCATCATCTCCAGGAACGGCGTGGTGCGGTTGTTCCACACCGGCACGCTGCGGCCCTCCTTGTCGTTGCCGAGGCCAGTATCGACGACGAGACGCGTGGTCGGCGTCTCCAGCACCAGCGTATGGATCGACATCTTCAGCCGGCCTTCGTCGGTCGCGAAATCGGGCGTGAGCCAGGACAGCTCCCGGATCGCCTCCGGCGTTGCCTGCGGCAGGATGAAGCGGGTGCCGCCGACGGTCTCCAGCTCGACGAATTTGGTGATCCTGACCCGGCCGACCGTCCATTGCATTGGGCATTTCCTCGTCTTGGTCTTTATGCCGGCGACGATGCCGCGTCGCGTGTTTCAGTGCAATGGATCGACTCTCCGGACCGGGCGTTGTCGGGGCCACAGTCCATGAGGAGACGGTCATGCCAGAGCTGACGATTTCGCCCGAAAAAGTTGCCTTCCTGATCGAGAAGGCGCGCGAGTTCGACGTCAAGGAGGAGGTCACGGATGCCGACTCCGGCTCGAACGGCGCCGATGACGACATGATCGACGTGCTACAGGATGGTGGCGACGATCCGGTCGTGCGCGAGATCACCGGCTTCATCAATGCGATGTCCGAGGACGAGCAGGCCGACCTCGTCGCCCTGATGCGGCTCGGCCGCGGCGACGGCGATATCGACGAGTGGGACGATCTGCGCCGCGAGGCCGCGGGCCAGCGCGACCGCCACACCGCGCGCTATCTGCTGGGCGAGCCGATGCTCGGCGACCTGCTCGCGGAGGGCCTCGATGCCTTCGGCATCGACTGGACCGGCGAGCGCATCACGGCCGATTCATCGAGCCCGAGCGAGCGCGACCAGGACGAGGTCACGAAGCAGTAGTCTTTGGCTTAGTGGGATCTGCGCTCGGGTATGCAGAACGCTGATTGAACCTTCGCGCGTTAGAGCCAAGCTCTCGCGTCGGCGGCGGTGAGCTCCCTCTCCCCGCTTGCGGGGAGAGGGTGGGGGTGAGGGGGACTCTCCACGCACTCCAGACGCGCGGAGAGTCCCCCTCACCCGGATTGCATCTTCGATGCAATTCGACCTCTCCCCGCAGGCGGGGAGAGGTAAGAGACGCCGAGCATCTTGCCCAGCCGACTTCGAACACGCGCCTTACAGCGTCCCCGGAAACGCGCCGCCGTCGAGCAGGATGTTCTGCCCCGTGATGAAGCCGGCCTTGGCGCCGCACAGGAACGCGCAGGCAAGGCCGAATTCTTCGGGATCGCCGAAGCGGCCGGCGGGGTTGGTCTTGGCGCGATCGGCCAGGATCTGCTCCGGCGTGACGCCGCGCTTCTCGGCTTCGCCTTTCGCCGTCGACAGCAGCCGGTCGGTCTCGAACGGGCCGGGGAGCAGCGCATTGATGGTCACGTTGTTGATCACGGTCTTGCGCGACAGGCCGGCGACGAAGCCGGTGAGGCCGGCGCGGGCGCCATTGGACAGGCCGAGAATGTCGATCGGCGCCTTCACCGCGGCCGAGGTGATGTTGACGATGCGGCCGAACTTGCGCGCCATCATGCCGTCGACGGTCGCCTTGATCAGCTCGATCGGCGTCAGCATGTTGGCGTCGATCGCCTTGATCCAGTCGTCGCGGGTCCAGTTGCGGAAATCGCCCGGCGGCGGGCCGCCGGCATTGTTCACGAGAATGTCCGGATCCGGACAGGCGGCGAGCACGGCGGCGCGGCCTTCCGGCGTGGTGATGTCGCCGGCGACCTCGGTCACGGTGACGCCGGGATTGGCGGCGCGGATTTCGGCTGCTGTCTTGGCCAGCGCCTCGGCGCCGCGTGCGGTGATCGTGACATGCACGCCCTCATTGGCAAGCGCGATGGCGCAGGCGCGGCCCAATCCCTTGCTGGAGGCGCAGACGATGGCGCGGCGGCCCTTGATCCCGAGATCCACGATTGATCACTCCGATATGTCAGTGAGGCTGGAAGAACGATGCGCCCATTCTATCCAACCGGATGGCCGCTGATAAGGGCAGCCGGCCCGTGCTGAATTGCATGGCTCGCGGAGGGCTTCCGCGCTCAGATGTGCCGCTCCTGCTTGAGCCGGTCGATCAGGTTCGCGACCTCCGGCGGCAACGAGCGGAAGCCTCTTGCGCCCGCCAGCGAGAGCAACGGCCGCAATCGCGATCCCTCGAGGAAACGCGGCTGACGCTCGGCCGGGACGATCCTGTCGAACACCAGCACCAGCGTGGTCGCGACCATGCCGACCCTGATCGCGCCGAGCAGGGCGCCGCCGAGCCGGTCGCCGAAACCGGCCTCGGAACCGATCGCCTCGTCGAGCATGATGCGGCCGACCTTGCCGAGCGCAACGCCGATCACCACGAACGCGGCGAAGAACTGCAGCCAGTTCTGCGCCAGCGGCGTGCCGTGCACGTCCTGCAGCTGCGGGCTCATGGCGGCGACCGCGCCCATCGCCAGGGGCATCGCGAGCAGATAAGCGAGGATGGTGATCGCGCTGCGCAGCAGCCCGGTCGAAAAACCGCTGTAGACGGCGATCATCAGGGCGGCGGAAGCGGCAAGGTCGAAAGTATTCATGGCTGATATGTTTCGGTTGTAGGGCGGCGGCGTAAACAATTCGCCTTTGCGCTGTTTCAAATCGTCTGTATCAATGCGCCGCAACACACGAGGGAAACGCAAGGTGGTGTCATGTCGGGCCTGTTCGACGTCAGCCAGGAGGTGATTCTGATCACCGGCGCGAGCCAGGGACTGGGCCGGCAATTCGCCCGCGTACTGTCCGCCCATGGCGCGGCCGTCGCCCTCGCCGCGCGCCAGACCGGCAAACTCAAGGTGCTGGAGGAGGAGATCAAGGCCAAGGGCGGCCGCGCCGCCGCGGTCGAGATGGACGTGACCAGCAATGCCTCGATCGCGAGGGGATTGGACGCCGCCGAGGCTGCGCTCGGGCCGGTCACCGTGCTGATCAACAATGCCGGCATCGCGGTGGAGAAGCTCGCGGTCGAGCAGAGCGAGGCGGATTGGGACGCCGTGATCGGCGCCAATCTGAAGGGCGCCTATTTCGCCGCGACCGAAGTCGCGCGCCGCATGATCGCGCGGAAAGCGCCCGGCAACATCATCAACATCGCCTCGGTGCTCGGCTTCAGCGTGGTGAAGTTCATCTCGCCTTACGCGATCTCCAAGGCCGGCGTGGTACAGACCACCAAGGCGCTGGCGCTCGAACTCGCCGCCAACGACATCCGCGTCAATGCGCTGGCGCCCGGCTATATCGACACCGACATCAATCACGACGTCTGGGCAACGCCGGCGGGCGAGAAGCTGATCAAGCGCATTCCGCAGCGGCGGGTCGGCCGCGACAGCGATCTCGACGGCGCCATCCTGCTGCTGGCGTCGAACGCCTCGCGCTACATGACCGGCAGCGTGGTGACGGTGGACGGCGGCTTCCTGCTGACGTGATCCGTCACCGCGCTGATGCTCAACCCATCAGCGCAGCTCCGCCTTGATCATGTCGGCCGCCTTCTCGCCGATCATGATGGTCGGCGCGTTGGTGTTGCCGCCGATCAAGGTCGGCATGATCGAGGCGTCGACCACGCGCAGGCCGGACAGGCCGTGCACCTTGAGGCTCGGATCGACCACCGCGAGCGGATCGTTCGTGCCCATCTTGCAGGTGCCGACGGGGTGATAGACGGTGTCGACGCGGGCGCGCAGCAGGCTGCGGATGTCGTCGTCGGTCCTGACATCGGACGTGAACAGGTCACGCGTCTGCAGGCTGCGCATCGCCGGCGTCTCCATCAGCCGCTGGGTGGTCTTGTAGCCCGCGACCATGGTCTCGACATCGTCCTCCTCGCCGAGGAAGTTCGGATCGATCAGCGGCGCTGCCAGCGGATCGGCGCTCTTCAGCGCCACCGTGCCGCGGCTCTTCGGCCGCAGCAGGCAGAAATGGCAGGAGAAGCCGTTGCCGTGGCGCTTGCGGCCGTGATCGTCGGTGACGGCCATGCCGAAATGCAGCTGGATGTCGGGGATGTCGCGGTCGGGCCGCGACTTCAGGAAGCCGCCGCATTCGGCGAAGTTGGAGGTCAGGACGCCGCGCCGCTCGCGACGGTATTGACCGATGCCGGCCAGCAGTCTGCGGATGCCCTTTGGTGACAGCGACGAGAAGTTCGGGTTGTCGGAGGTGTAGGCGAAGATGAAGTCCGGATGGTCCTGCAGGTTCTGGCCGACGCCCGGCAGATGGTGAGTGCTGGCGATGCCGAGCCTGGCCAGCGCGGCGGCGTCGCCGACGCCTGAGAGCATCATGAGCTGCGGCGTCTGGAACGCGCCGGAGGCGAGGATCACCTCGCGCCGACAGCGGATCTCCTTGACCTCCTTGCCCTGGCGATATTTCACGCCAACGGCGCGCTTGCCGTCGAACAGGATCAGCGAGGCATGCGCCGAGGTCTCGACCCGCAGATTGCGCCGGTGGCCCAGATGCGGCTGGATGTAGGCGCGCGCCGCGCTCCAGCGCTCGCCATTCTGCTGCGTCACCTGATAGAGGCCGAGGCCTTCCTGGGTCTCGGCGTTGAAGTCGTCGCGGATCGGAAACTGCGCCTCGCGCGCCGCCTGCAGGAAGATCTCGTGCACGGGATTGCCGGTGCGCAGCCGGTTGACGGGCAGCGGTCCCGATTGGCCGTGATACTCGCCGTTGAAGTCGAAGTTGTTCTCGGCGCGCTTGAAATAAGGCAGCACGTCGTCATACGACCAGCCGCTGTTGCCGAGCGCGGCCCATTGGTCGTAGTCGGCACGGTGGCCGCGGATGTAGACCATGGCGTTGATCGCCGAGGAGCCGCCGAGCCCGCGGCCGCGCGGCTGATAGCCGGTGCGGCCGTTGAGCCCCTTCTGCGGCACGGTCGTGAACGACCAGTTGTTGACCGGACCCGCCACCATCAGGAACAGCATGTAGGGCGTCTTGATGATCCAATTGTCGTTGCGTCCGCCGGCATCGAGCAGCATCACCGAGGTCGCCGGGTCTTCCGACAACCGGCCTGCAACCGTGGCTCCGCCGCTGCCGCCGCCCACGACGATGAAATCGACCTCCGTCACGCGTGTCTTCTCCCTGATGAAATTTATGATTTGTTTGGCCGTCATTCCGGGGCGCCGCGCAGCGGCGAACCCGGACTCTTGAGGTTTGAGTCTCGATCCTCTCCGGATTCCGGGTTCGCTGCGCGCCCCGGAATGACCGGGTGGGGAGCTAGCTCAGAAACCGCAGCAGTTTCATGATGCGGGCGACGCTGGCGCCGTAGGGCGGATAGAGATCCTTCATGCGGTTGAAGGGCGAGCGATAGAACACCGGCTTCAGCTTGCTGAAGCTGTTGAAGCCCCATTCGCCGTGATAGTGGCCGATGCCGGAGGCGCCGACGCCGCCCATCGGCTGACTCATCTGCGCGAAATGCAACAGGCAGTCGTTGATCGTGACGCCGCCGGAGACGGTGCGCGCCAGCACATTGTCGCGCGCGGCCTCGTCGCGGCCGAACCAGTACAGCGCCAGCGGTCGGTCATGGGCGTTGATGTAGCGGATCACTTCATCCGCGTCGCGATAGGTCAGGATGGGCAGCAGCGGACCAAAAATCTCCTCCTGCATGATCGCCATGTCGGCGGTCGCGCCGACCACGACCGTCGGCGGGAATTTGCGCAGCTTCTTCCAGGCGGGATCCTCGGGGCTCGTCGTGCTCAGCGGCCTGGCGCCGCGCGCGATTGCATCGCGCAGCTTCTCTTCCAGCCGGGCGTAATGCCGGTCTGAGATGATCGACGTGTAGTCGCCATTGGCGGGATTGGTGCCGAACATCCTGATCATGTGACCGTGGAGCCTGCCGGCGAACTGATCGCGCTGGACCTCGGGCACGAACACGTAGTCCGGAGCGATGCAGGTCTGGCCGGCGTTCAACAGCTTGGCATAGGCGATGCGCTCCGCGGCTTCGTCGATGTCGGCGGAGCTGTCGACGATGGTCGGCGACTTGCCGCCGAGCTCGAGCGTGACCGGCGTCAGATTGCGCCCCGCCGCTTCCGCGACGATGCGGCCGACGCGGGTCGAGCCGGTGAATACCAGATGATCGAACGGCAGGCCTGCAAAGGCCTGCGCGATGCCATCCTCGATGCCGGTGACGGAGAGGTCGTTCGGGTTGAAATTCGCCGCGATCAGCTCCTTCAGCAGCGCCGAGAAACGCGGCGTCAGCTCGCTCGGCTTGATCAGCACGCGGTTGCCCGCGGCTATCGCGCCGATCGCCGGCGCCAGGGTCAGCTGCAGCGGATAGTTCCAGGGCGCGATGATACCGACCACGCCGAGCGGCTGTGGGATCAGCCGGTTACGGGCCGGAAAGAACTGCAGCGAGGTCGCGATCCGCCGCGGCGCCATCCAGCGCGGCAGCATCTTGATCGTATGCTTGATCTCGGTCTGCAGGAACAGCGTTTCGGCGATCGTGGTCTCGACTGCGCAGCGGTGGCCGAAATCGGCCGAGATCGCCTGCTCCAGGCGCTTCTCATTGTCGGCGAGCATCGCCCGCAGCCGCTTCAAGCCGTCCAGCCGGGCGCCGAGCGACGGCGGGGGCGTGCTGCGCGAAGCCTCGACCATGGCATGGAAGGCGTCATCGAGCGCCGACTGTGGCGGGCTCTTCAGGGATTGATCCATGGATGTCTCCTCGCGTGTCCTGCGGCGGGGCAGGCCATCGTTCTGGTTCGCCGCGCGAAGCTGCCGCGTCGCGGAACCCTTGGCAAGCGTGCGTGGCAACCGTTTCCCGGGAGATCGCCGCCGAGGGCGTCGCCCGGGCCGCCGTCCATGCTCGCCATGCGGTGCCGAGACCGGATCGGCGGGCCGACCTGGAACTCGCCCGCTTCGCCAGCCGAGTCCTCCCGCGGCGCCGCCAGCAGCTTGAACCTGGTCTATAAGCGTATGAATCGACGAGAGTTTCACGATGGTAACGCGCGTGGCGGCCGCTGTCACAATAAGGCAAAAAAACTTCCGAAAAGCTCTTTCCAAACCGGCCCTGCATTGGTACATACCGCCCGCACCCGACGGCCGGCACGGCCTCCGGGCTCAAGCCTTCTCAGGAAGCCTCTTCTCAGGAAGTCATTGGGATGTGATCGGTGGCGCTCTTGAGCGTCAGCCAGGAGCGCCCGGCACTTCTCTGAAGGCTGTGCAAAAGTTAACGCGGGGTGGAGCAGCCCGGTAGCTCGTCAGGCTCATAACCTGAAGGTCATAGGTTCAAATCCTATCCCCGCAACCACTGAGACCGACACTCCCGCAGCCGACTCGGCTGCGGGAGTTTTGGTTTTTGCTCCCTTGTCCCTCTGAGCCACTGTCCAGCTGAATACGGTGCCGAGTTCCCCATAAAGCGTGGCGTTGATCTGGCCCCGCTTGTCGCCCGGCCGGAGCACGATGCGGTCGATCAGGCCACGCAGAGCCTGGGCGGCTTCGGCGCGGTCTTCCGGATGGTTAAGGGCCTCGGTGAGGTGGGCGACCTTCTTGGCGTAAAGCTGCGAGGCGCTCGGCAGCATGTCAGGTATGTCGGCCGGAGCTTCGGCGAGTAGAGCCGTGAGCTCATCCTTGCGAGCCTCAAGAGTGTCCATCGCTGCGATCATCGATCGTTGGAAAAGCCCATCCTTGACCGCTTCGACGATTCCTTGGATCTGCTTTTCGACCTTCGCCAGTTCGGCGCGCCAGGCATCACCGCTGGCGCGTCGCTCACGGTTCAGCCGGTTCAGCTCTTCGGCGTAGGCGCGCATGGCTTCGGCAACGACGTCCGGCGCCAGCAGCCGGTCCTTCAGCCCCTCCAGAACGCGCTGCTCGAGTTCACTCCGCTTCAGCGTGCTGCCATTCGTGCAGGACCCATTGCTCACATGAGCCGAGCAGACGAAACGATCAGCCCCGCGGAGTGAACAAGGTCCGTCGCAACGACCGCAGAAGACCAGCCCCGAGAACAGTGACTTTGGTCTTCGTGCACTGTTGATGCCCTTGTTCGAGTGGTGCTCACGAACGGCTGTCGTGACGTTGACGAACTTTTCGGCAATCTCCTTCTGCTTGGCCTTCACTGCCTGCCACAGCTCGTCGTCGACGATCCGGAGATGTGGGACGTCGGTCACGATCCACTCGGATTCTGGATTGAGACGCGAGATGCGTTTGCCGGTCGATGGATCCTTGACGTAGCGCAGCTTATTCCAGATCAGTCGGCCCAAGTAGAGCTCGTTATTGATGATCCCCGTGCCGCGCTTGAGATGGCCACGGATGGTTGTGTCGTTCCATAGCTTGGTCTCAGGACCTGCAATACCTTCGGCGTTGAGCTTTATCGCGATCGCGCGTGGACTCATGCCGGATACAAAGTCGCGAAAGATGCGCCGGATCACGTTGGCCTGAGCGGGATCGATCTCCCGGTCGCCCCTGATGCGGTCGCCTCGTTCATCCAGCTTCTTGATCACACGGTAACCGTAGCACAGCCCTCCGCCAGACTTACCGCCCTCTACCCGTCCACGAAGGCCGCGATGTGTCTTTGCGGCAAGATCCTTTAGGAAGAGCGCATTCATTGTCCCCTTCAGGCCGACATGAAGCTCGGTGATTTCCCCCTCCGCCAGCGTGACAATCGGCACGCCGGCAAAGCGCAATTGCTTGAACAGGGTTGCCACGTCCGCCTGATCGCGGCTGACTCGGTCAAGTGCTTCGGCGAGCACCACATCAAATGCGCGGCTCTGCGCGTCTTGGAGTAATGCCTGGATGCCAGGGCGAAGGATCATGCTGGCGCCGGAGATGCCCGCGTCCTTGTAGCACGCGACGATCGTCCAGTTCTCTCGCGCAGCGCGCTCCTTGCAGATGCGGAATTGATCCTCAATCGAAGCGTCGCGTTGATTGTCGGACGAGTATCGAGCATAGAGGGCAACGCGCATCGTAGTTTTTCCCTGGCAATGCGGTTCGCGCCAGAACAAGCGCCATCAACGCCCAAAATAGCGCATCAACGCGGCGATTGTGTGCACGCCGATGGATTCGAATTGAACGGAGACTGTTGATCAGCCTTCGTCAACGTCTCAAGGCGATGCCGCTCGTGCAGTTCCGCCGGGAAGCTGCGCTGGCGCCGGCGTCGGTTATCTTTTTACGGAGTTCGTACAGGGTTGACTTGATAAATCTGAGCTATCCTCTTCGGGATGCTCGTGCGGCCGAGGTTTGATCGCATCCCTGGCCATCTGTCTTCCGATCAGGCGACCGAGACGCAACAGAGCTTCCTCGGAAGCCCTATGATCGCCCGCTCCGGCCGGGGGCGAACGCTTCCGAAAATGTTCCGTCTCAGCTTTCGGCACTGTGCATCCTCTCGGCACAGTCAATGGGGGGCTTTCCAGAAACGGAAGAGGGGCAGAGAGGCGCTCGCTGTTACGGATACATTCGCGCAGGAAAAGGTCTGGGATTGAAAGTAGGGTGCATATCGAACGAGGTTGCGAGAGCGCCAGGATGTGCGCCCTGCGACTGGTTGAAGGACGCGCAATGGGTTCAGCGACTTTCCTTGAACCCACCTTCCTGACGCCAGCCAACTGGATCTGCAACCCAGCGATTGATGTCGGATTCATGCCAGCCCGTGCCATTGCTGCTGATCTTGAGCTGGGCTGGGAACGTGCCCTCGGCGATCTTGCGGTAGATGGTGGATCGGGACAGCCCGGTCCTGGCAAGGACGGTTTTCAACCTGATGATACGGTCTGGCTCGCGCATGGCCGTGATGCTCTTCGCTGGTTGGTTCTGACGTCTTGTGAGACCAGAGAGGCCAAGTATGTGCAGGCGGACAATAGGAGTTCGCGCGTTGCCATGTTTGGCGTAGAGCCGGCGGCAAACGGGATGGGTCAAATTCCAAGGCCTCGGCCTCTGCCGAGATCGATGCCATGGACGAAGGCCAGATCCTGGCCAAGCCGGCGGCCTGATTCGAATGCGATGCCGAGATCGTTCTTGCGACTGGCTAAAATGGATTCCAGTTGCGGGTCGCGCTGGAGGCTTTTCGCCATGTCGCCCATTGCCGAGCGCGCGGCCTTGTAGCCGGACAGGTCACCCGCCTGATAAAGGCGCTGGCTGGTCTGGTCGAGTTCCCGCCATCGCTCAACAAAGCGGTCGGCGCGGCGGCCCGGATCACTGCGGAGTTCGGTTTCGAGCTGAAGCGCGCGGATGGCACGATTGACCCGGCCGTCCGCCGCTTCGCGGGCGAGCTCCGGGTTCTTCTTGTAGGCGGCTTCGGCATCGTGCGAGCCAAACGAGCGCACCTCTTCGAAGGCTTGGCGGGCTTTCTGCAGCTCTTTCGCCTGCTCGGGACTGGCTCTGCCGCCCGTCTCCTGCGCCTCGAAGATCGCGTCCACCGCGCGGGCGTGGCGAACGAGCGCACGGGTCCGGATGCGACGTGCGTCCGCTTCGGGATCTTGCGCCACGTTGCTTGCCGGGACTTCGGCTCCGCTCCGCTCGGCTGCCGGACCGCTGTTTTCCCTTTCCGGCGTTGCCCGTTCCGGCCTCTGTCCGTTATCCGGTCCGGCGACATCAGCCGGAGTGCGTAGGCCGTCGAAGATGTCGCGCAGCTTCTCCGGCACGACCTTGCGCACAATCTCGGCCACGCGCTCGCGGAACGTGATCCCGCGGCGCTCGGCGTAGCTCTGGACCGGATCGGCAAGGTCGTAATCCGAGGCCATGTCCTTGGCGCGGTCGCGCGACAGGGCGCGGGTGAGCCGATCGGCGTTGGCAAAATCGTCGCGGCCATAATGCAGGTCGACGCCGTCGCGGTGCCGTGACAGGGCGACATAGCTGCTGTGGGCGTCCATCCCCGGCGTCGCTAGGACTTGGACCCGGTCAACCGTCATGCCCTGCGCCTTGTGGATCGTCGCGGCGTAACCGTGGTCGATCCGGTTGTAATCCTTGAGGTCGAAGCGCACGGATCGGCCGTCGTCGGTCTGCACGGCTATGGACTGTGCGCTGACCTGCTCGATGGTCCCGAGCGTGCCGTTCTTGACGCCAAGGCCGCGCTCGTTCTGCAGGAACATGATGCGATCCCCGCTGGCGAAGTTTCTCGCGCCGCGCTCGACCGTCACCTCCACCTCGTCGCCGAGATCGCCCGCTGCCCGCATCCGCTTGCGCGCTGCCTCGTTCAAGATGCGGACCTCGTCGTTCGTGTGGGTCAGGATGATACGGCTCCGATCCGGTGATGACTGCCGGTCGCGATCCCAGTGATCAATCAGATCGCCGCGCGCCTGGTCGCGACTCTCGGCCTCATGCACCATGCCGTGGGCGCGGTACGCCTCAAGCGCGTGGCCCATTTTGCCAGTCGCCAGATCGCGTGTTGCGTGGCGCTGCCAGTCCTCTCGTTGACGGCGCACTTCACCGATCTCGGCGCCCCCGTGGCGCTCATGGATCGAGCGGAACGCAGCGCCCGCCTCGATGGCCTGCAACTGTTGCGGATCACCGACCAGCACCACCTTGGCTCCAGCCTCGGCGGCATGGGACAACACGCGCTCGAGCTGCCGCGTGCCGACCATCCCCGCCTCGTCGATGACAAGCACGTCGCTCGATTTGAGCAGATCACGGCCCTGTACCCAGCCATGCTCCAGGCTGGCGATTGTGCGCGACGTAATGCCCGATCCGCTCTCGAGATTTTCCGCAGCAATGCCGGACAGCGCCACACCACGGACCTCGAAGCCTGCCGCTTCCCACGCCTCCCGCGCCACCCCCAGCATTGCGCTCTTTCCCGTCCCGGCATGGCCGACCACGACGCTGAGATCGCGTCCATCTGTGACGTGCGCCAGCGCCTCAGCCTGCTCGGACGACAGCACCAGGCCGCGCGCTTCCGCACGCGCCACGGCAGCCTCGCGCTCATCGTCGCGCACCTCATGGCGCTCCCGTTCCGTCATCCGTTCCGCGGCCCGGTGCAGGCGCTGTTCTGCTTCGATCATTCCGCGGGTGGTGAACCGATCCTCGCCGCGCCGATCCTTGCCGAGGTCGACCAGATCGGGCGCTCCCTGCATTGCGCCCAGCACTTCCTTGAACTGGTCGAGCCCGTCACTGTGCCGGTGCGCAAACTTGGCGAGATCGCGGCGCGTGAAGGTCGATTGCTGCTGGGTGATGGCGTCCAGCCCAATGTTAGGATCGGCGATGATCCGCGCGCCATTGTCGTGCGCGATTTCGCGGTGCATCTCGGCCCGATCGGCCTCACCGCCTTCGCCTGGGATGCCCCGGACCTCGATCCGTTTGGCGGGCGCGCCGATCTGGCTTTGCGGCTCCAGCGCAATGCCCTGGGCTTCCAGACTGCGATGGTCGATCCTGGCGTCGATGTCGAGCTCGGCCAGCCGCTCGTTGGCAAGCTCCGCCCAGCGTTCGCGCCAGCGCTCGACCATCTCCGTGCGGTTCCACTCTCGCACCTTCTGGCCAAAGCCGTTCTGATCGACCGAGCGCATCGTCAGCATGACATGGGCGTGCGGCTTGGGCAGGCCGTCCTCGGCCCTGTCCCAATGCACATTGAGATCGGCGATCATGCCGCGACGGACGAACTCGCTCTGAACGAAGTCCCGAGCCAGCTCGATGCCCTGCGCCTCAGTCAGTTCTCGCGGAAGGGCGAACTCGATCTCCCGGGCCAACTGGGCGTCCTTGCGCACTTCGAATGATTCGACATCGTTCCAGAGCCGCTCGCGGTCGCTCCACGCCTCCGGCGCATTCTCCGGCAGCATCACCTCGGAATGGACGACGCCGCGCTTTCCAGAAAAATCCTGATCGCGGCCGAGCCGCTCGTCGCGCAGCCGCGAGCCCGAGCGGTAGGCGGCTGAAGCCACCGCGCTGCTCCCGGCCTTGCGGCCAATGACCTTGACGTGAAGATGATAGATCGCCATCGCGATCCAATCACTGGCACAGCGAATCGCACGTCGGAACGACGTATAAGCGCGCCCTCCCTCGAAAAAATCTCGGGAGGGACTACCCCGTCTCAAACCGTCCTGACGACCCTACAGCATTGCGCTGGGCACCGGCTATCATTTCTCCATCGAACTCATGGAGACGACGATGCGCAAGCCACGCGACTTTGACGCGGACCTGAAGGCACTCGAAGACAAGGCACGCGGGCTGAAAACTCGCAAGGTGCGCCAGCTCGGCGAGTTGGTCATCGCGACTGGAGCCGACACTCTCTCCGCTGAAGAACTGGCCGGCGGGCTGATCGTGCTGGCAGAGACGAAAGAGGCCGGAAAGAGGGAGGCTTGGGCTAGGCGCGGGGCCGCGTTCTTTCAAAGCCGGACGCGGCGAAATGCAGAAGCAGTTGACCGCAACTTGGACGGCCCTCCTGCGCAACCGAGCGGCGCGCAATCGGCATCAAGCCGAAGAGGCACGCTTTGACATGCGCTCGTGGCAGGTCGAACGCCGGAAGCGAACGCGGCATCTCATCGAGCTGGGTGGTCTGGTCATTAAGGCCGGTCTCGTGGACCTGACTGGCGGTAACCGGTCGACCATTTTGGGGGCATTGTTCTGGATCGCCGAGATGCTCGAAGGTAATCAGCGATTATCGGTGCGTGAGCTATGGACCGCAACAGGAAAGCGAGCGTTTGAGGCAGACCGAGCGCAAAAGAGAATAGACCAAAGTGTTCCGCCACTTCCTCGTTGACGCCCCACGACCAGTCGTCGCTTCAACGGGCAAACGCCAGCGAGACGCTGGAATTCCGATCACGCTCGAAGCGGCAGCTGACTTTGCTCAAGGACATCGAGTGGCGGCCTCCGCCGCGCACTTGGCGCGGGGAGGCTGTTCGTTGAGCGCTCGGCGATCATCGTCGATCGCCGGAGCTGCGATTTCATCTTCCGGTGATGATCACGGCCGAGTCGTTCTCCCAGCGTATGGCAACGTTGGAGGTGTTGGTGCTCACCGCCCAGTCGCACTCACCCAGGGGAAGGAGGCCCTGTTGGCAACCGAAGTCGGCCTCAGGCGTTGCTGACCGAGCCGATGAAGTTTACGATCGCTCAAGTAGCGGCGTTCAACCATCGGCCTCTGCCGAGCACGTGCCGCGCGGGTGTGTCGTGCATTCTGTGCAGGCTCGTTGCCCTTGCTGCGGTAGCGACAAGCTGCGCAAGTTCAGCCGAGGAACGCCAGCATGCGGCTCGTGCCTGGCGAAGGGACAATTGTCACTGACACAGGTCTATAGCCGTCCCGCCCGCGTCTTGCCCTTGGCCAGAACTGGCGCCGTTGTGTCGTCGGCCCGAATGCGACCACCTGCGAGTATGTGCGCTGTGAGGTTTTCACCGGCTACATCAAGGTTACAACTGCTGCGCGAGACCCAGTCGGTGAGCGTCGAGACCTTGCGTCTCGCCGTCACGCGCAGGGGGCGTGCTCCGCCGGTTGACGGCAGGTGAAGCCTATATTTACCAGAAGGCACGTACGCCAACAGTCGCTGTCTCGTGCGTGCACGCGATATCTGGCGGCCGGTGTGCCGGTGCGGCGTGACTGTTCGGTAGGCGCGACAGCAGAACTTCTCGCGGACGCGCTGGATCACCTCCACTGGCGTGGCCCGACCTCCAGCGTGTCCGTTACATTCAATTCGGGGATTTGTGACAGCCGGACGGATCAGTGGACCAAGTCGCCGCGAACCTTTGTAAGCAGCATTGAGTAGAATATTTTTTCGAAAAGAGATTCAGTCTCTGACCGGTGCTGTCGTCTTCTTCAGAGGCGGACGTCTAAGTTGCTTTGACCAGCGCGAGCTTCGAGCAATGGCATTGTAGAGGCATCTTCTGAGATGAAGGTGTCACTTTTGGGTAGAGGCGGGCACGTAGGCAGGGAACTGCAACCCGCGGGCGGGGTGAGATGATATTGTCGAGTATTTGGTTTGGACCTGCGCCGCGCGGCAGGGTCCCTTCAAATGTGAGAGTTCGACCTGTCGAGCGCAAATATTTCGTTGTTCGAATATGGCTTCACTTGCTCTGCGGCTGTCTAGTTCTTGGTTGTGCCGGTGGGCAAGCCCAATCTTTGAGTACCCAGTCTTGGAGCAGCGCGGTCTCGCCCAATATCCCGATTACCGGACAATGCCTGGGCGGGGATTTCAACGGCGATGGCGTGACGGACGTCGCTTGCTACGGCAGCAACGGCAATTGGGTGTTGGCTCTGTCCACGGGATCCAGTGTGACGTCGCAGACTTGGAGCAGCGGCGTTGCGCCAAGTGGCTCGGTTGCCGATCAATGTCTGGCCGCCGACTTTAATGCGGATGGCCGAACGGATATCGCGTGTTTGAGCGCGAGCAGCTCCGCCACGTGGTCTGTTGGTCTTTCGACGGGATCGGCATTCTCGACGCAGTCCTGGGGTGGAGGCAGCACGATCGCGGCGCCGCTCTCCACAAATTGTATTCCGGGCGATTTTAACGGCGATGGTAGGGCGGATGTCGCCTGCTACACTGGAAGTGGCGGCAGTTGGGCCTTGTGGCTTGCGAACGGCTCTGGATTTACGACCCAGTTCTGGCCGAGCGGATTGGCGCCTTCGAGCGCGGCAAATCAGCTGTGTCTCGGGGGCGACTTCAATGGCGACGGCCGAACCGATCTCGTCTGCTACTCCGGCAGCGGCAGCTGGAGCGTCGCGCTTTCGACCGGAGGCGGTTTTTCTACGCAGGTCTGGAGCACCTCGGTCAGCCCCAACGCGCCCATCGGTGCACAATGTGTGACGGGAGACTTCAACGGCGACGGGCGAATGGATCTCGCCTGCTACACTGGCTCCAATGGCGTATGGGCTATGGGACTGTCGTCCGGATCTAGTTTGAGCTCGCAGTTCTGGAGCAGCAACGTTGCGCCAACTGCTGCAGTCAGTCAGCGCTGCATCACGGGGGATTTCAACGGGGACGGCCTGACGGACATCGCATGCTACACTGGGAGTGGAGGTGGCTGGAGCGTCGGATACATGACAGGGGCCGGCATTGTCTCCCAATCCTGGAGCAGCGGTCTCAACCCGCCAACGCCGATTGCCAATCAGTGCTTGGTTGGAGACGTCAATGGCGACGGATTGACAGATCTCGTCTGCTACATGGGGAGCGCAGGAACCTGGCAGGTTGGGATCGCCTCACCGAGTGCGATGTGAGGCAGGCGCAAGCGACGGCTTGATGTTTCCCGGGGGGGGCGGACAGATGGGGCGAATTTCTTGGGGCGGGCTGGCCATGCTAGCGCGCGACATGGGGAGGCGTTGGAGCACGGCCAAGACAGTGCCTCTTCTTCGGGGCGCCAAGCGCGGCCTCGCGGTCGGCCTAGTCGGGGGAGTGGCCCTGCTTGCCGCTCTCGTTTTGGACGATGCCAGGGCGCAGATGGCGATCCGTGGCAGTGTCAGCGTGTCGTCGACGGGGGCGGCGGTCTACTCCATTCCGGTCGCGGTGCCGCCCGGGACGGCCGGTGTCGAGCCCCAGCTGGCTCTGACCTACAGCAGCCAGAGCGGCAATGGCTTCGTCGGCATGGGGTGGTCGCTGAGCGGGTTGATGACGATCACCCGCTGTCCGCAGACGCTGGCCCAGGACGGTGTCCATGGCAGCCTCGGGTATGACGGCAACGATCGCTTCTGCTTCAATGGCCAGCGCCTGGTTGCGATCAACAATGGCAGCTATGGCGCCGACGGTACCGAGTATCGCACGGAGATCGAGAGCTTCAGCCGGATCGTCTCCCACGGCACGGCCGGGAATGGTCCGGCGTGGTTTGAGGTGCGGACCAAGGCGGGCCAGATCCTGGAGTTCGGCCACACGGCCGATGCCTTCATTCCGCTGACGTCGGGAGCCACGACGGCCCGTGTGTGGGCGCTCGGCAAGGTCTCGGACACCAAGGGCAATAGCCTAACGGTGAGCTATGCCCTGCAGGCCAATCTGAGCCAGGCGCTGCCGTCGCGGATCGACTACACCAGCAATGCCACGGCCGGCCTTGTCCCTTACGCATCCGTCCAGTTCGTCTATGGCGCGCGATCCGACGTGCGGCCGCAATATCTTGCCGGTACACTGATCGAGACCACGCAGCGGCTGACCAATATCAAGACCTTCGTAGGAAACAACCTGGTGGCCGACTATCAGCTCGGCTACCAGCAAGGGTCCGTGACGGGCCGCAGCCGGCTGACGAGCGTCAAGCCGTGCGGCGGCGACGGCAGCTGCCTGCCGGCGACCGGCTTTGTCTTTGCCGACGGCAACGGCCAGTCCGATCTTCTGGTCAAGGTCACCGACGGGCTGACGCGGACGGTGGCTGTGAGCTATGCGCCGCTGACGAATGGGAGTGTTTACACCAAGGACACGAGTGCAGTCTATCCGCTACAGGACTGGCAGGGACCGATGAACGTGGTCTCCCGGGTGGACGTCTCGGACGGCGTGGGGGGCAATGCCAGTTCGACCTATGCCTATACGGGGGCTCGCATCGACATCAGCGGACGCGGTCTGCTGCCATTCCGACAGACCGTCGTGACGGATCTTCAGACCAACATCGTCCGAACCACGAACTATCGCCAGGATTATCCCTTCATCGGGCTCGTCGCGTCGGAGACCCAGGTTCTGGGCTCCCAGACGTTGTCGGAGACACTGAACAGCTACCTATTCAGCAATGCGGCTGGCAGCCCCGCTGTCAGCGCGCCGGCCGTGAGCGCGGCGCCTTACACGGTCTCGGTGCAGCAGAGTGTGGCGACGGGACACGATCTGGACGGTTCCACCATCCAGGCGGTCACCACCGGCTATCAGTTCGACGCATTTGGCAATCCGACCCAGGTGACGTCTTCGAGCTGGGACGGGTTCATCAAGACCACGACCAACACCTATATCAACGACACGACCAACTGGTTGTTGGGTCGGCTGACGGCGGCAACGGTGACGAGCCAGGTGCCGGCAGCCGGATCGTCAGGCCCTCCCGCTCCACCGCAGGATCCCGTTGCCGACCTGACCGTGACGCTGTCGCATACCGGCCGGCTCAGCCAGAGTCAGGTCGGCGTCACCTACACCATCGTGGTGAGCAATGTCGCGACCTGGCCGTCAGCGGGCGTGGTGAGCGTGGCCGATCAGCTTCCCGCGAGCCTGACGGCCACGGCCATCAGCGGCAGTGGCTGGTCGTGCACGCTGTCGAGTCTGAGTTGCACACGCAGCGATCCGCTCGCGGGCTCCTCATCCTATCCGCCGGTCACGGTCACCGTGAACGTGGCAGCGAACGCGCCGGCCTCGATCACCAACACGGCGATCGTGTCGGGTGGCGGCGAGAGCAATACTGGCAACAATTCCGCCAGCGATACCGGATCGGCCACGCAATCGGTGACGATCGCCTCGAGCACCGCCAACCTCAATCTGTGGAACTATCTGGTCGCCAATGGCTATGCCACAGCCGGGCAGCCCAGTTCCTGGGTTGTGACGATCGCCAGCGGCGTGGTGATCGGCTCGTCCTCGACCGGCGCCTATGCGCTCGACACCGGCGTCTTTCCCGCGGGCAGCACTCTCCAGATCGTCAATAACGGCATCATCACGGGGGCGGGGGGAAATGGAGGGGCGGGCGGATCATGCTGGGGGACGGTGGACGGCAATTTCTCCGAGAGTCCCGGAGGAGACGGAGGAGCGGCATTCCATGCTCAGCACCCTGTCACGATCATCAATAACGGCTCGATTTGGGGCGG
>NZ_JBNPVB010000031.1:0-56231 GCF_051168495.1 Bradyrhizobium oligotrophicum
GTCCGGTTCGATGAGCGGGGAAGGGAAACGGGGCGTTGCCGCATCGCCCAAGCCACCGCGCCCTTCCTCGACTCTACTCGTAAAGCCATCGCGCAGGGAGGGCCGGGCGTTTTCGGCCAGACCTGTGGTACCTGCCGCCTGCGTTTTTTTTCCGCAGGCGGGCCACGGGCGCGGCCAGCGCCCGGCCTTCCCTGCGCCCTCAGTTTGGAAGAGGGCGGTGAGAATGGCACATAGCTCGGGCGCTGGGCGCCGCGAGATCGCGAAGGTGTGTGATGACGGTTTCTTGGAGAGCTTGATGGCGGCGATGGCGCTCAAGCGCGAGGCGCGCCTGCGTTCGCCTGGTGGCTGGCGAGGGAGTGTTCGTCAGTTTGAGCTGGGCAGGCGCGGCGTGGGGGAGGGGAGCGCAGCGGGGTGCTGCGAGGGAGCTCGTGTCCAACGCCCATCGGCCCCAAGCTGGCACTCGCCTCAGCAACCACCACCCACAAACAAAAACCCCGCCATTTGCGGCGGGGCCCAGTCTGGGAGGGGCAAGCGGTGAATCTCGCCTATAGACCCAGTGAAAGATCAGGCGGGGATGCGTTCGTCCATGTCGTGCGGCTCGCGCAGCACGTAGCCGCGGCCCCAGACGGTTTCGATGAAGTTGCGGCCTTCGGAGGCGTTGGCGAGCTTCTTGCGCAGCTTGCAGATGAAGACGTCGATGATCTTCAGCTCAGGCTCGTCCATGCCGCCGTAGAGATGGTTGAGGAACATCTCCTTGGTGAGCGTGGTGCCCTTGCGGAGCGAGAGCAGCTCCAGCATCTGGTATTCCTTGCCGGTCAGATGCACGCGCTGGCCGCCGACTTCGACCGTCTTGGTGTCGAGGTTGACGACGAGGTCGCCGGTCTGGATGACCGACTGCGCGTGGCCCTTGGAACGGCGCACGATGGCGTGGATGCGGGCGATCAGCTCGTCCTTGTGGAACGGCTTGGTCATGTAGTCGTCGGCGCCGAAGCCGAGGCCCTTGACCTTGTCCTCGATGCCGGCGAGGCCGGACAGAATGAGGATCGGCGTCTTGATCTTCGAGACGCGGAGCTGCTTGAGCACGTCGTAACCGGACATGTCGGGCAGGTTGAGGTCGAGCAGGATAATGTCGTAATCGTACAACTTGCCGAGGTCGACGCCTTCCTCGCCGAGGTCAGTCGTGTAGACGTTGAAGCTTTCGGACTTCAACATCAGCTCGATCGACTGCGCGACGGCGCTGTCATCCTCAATCAGCAAAACGCGCATGCCAGTTCCCCATAGTCGCCGCTCCGGGCGTCAGGTCGGCCGCAATTGCGGCACTCAAAACGCCTTTGAACAACTGATTCGGATCCTGACGAGAGATGGTTAACAAATCCTGATTCACCTCCGCAAGCTCTATCCGTGCAATTTTTGTCGAATCGCCGTAAGGTGTTGCGATGAAGCAGTTTTTCTCAGCCGTCCTCGTTCAAGCTCCATGTGAAGAGAAGGACCTAACCGACTCTCGCATCTCACCGCTTTTCGAGGGCGGGCAAGGCGCTTCCGTCAGTCACTCCAGACCATGACGCAATGATTAATGATGCGAGTAAACACAGAGTTAAACTGCCTGCGCGAATCTGCCCCTACTTAAGGTTTTCGCAATGAAGGCTCTGGCGCAATGACCGCTCCGTCGCAATGCAAGGCGTTCTCGCGATGAAGGCCGTTTCACAATGAAGGCCCTCTGACAATGAAGGCTCTCGCCGAACAGATCAACGACATCG
The DNA here is from genome assembly GCF_051168495.1 of Bradyrhizobium oligotrophicum. Classification (GTDB taxonomy): domain Bacteria; phylum Pseudomonadota; class Alphaproteobacteria; order Rhizobiales; family Xanthobacteraceae; genus Bradyrhizobium; species Bradyrhizobium oligotrophicum_A. Next base: position 1,758 of record NZ_JBNPVB010000031.1, read on the forward strand.
ACGCGGTCAACACCTATGGCCGTGTCGTCGGTGTGAAGGGGCTGATGGTGGAGATCGCCGGGCCCATCCATGCGATGTCGGTCGGCGCGCGCATCGTGATCGAGACCGGCAACAATGTCATCCCCGCCGAAGTGATCGGCTTCTCCGGCAAGAATGCGGTGGTGATGCCGTTTGCCGGGCTGGAAGGCGTGCGCCGCGGCTGCCGCGCGGTGATCGCGAACGCGGCGAACCAGGTGCGGCCGTCGCCGGCCTGGCTCGGCCGCGTCATCAATGCGATGGGCGAGCCGATCGACGGCAAGGGACCGCTGCCGCAGGGCGTGTCGCCGGTTCCCTATCGGAACAATCCGCCGCCGGCGCATTCGCGCAAGCGGGTCGGCGCGCCGCTCGATCTCGGCGTTCGTTCGTTGAACACGTTTCTCACCTGTTGTCGCGGCCAGCGACTCGGCATCTTCGCCGGTTCCGGTGTCGGCAAATCGGTGCTGCTGTCGATGCTCGCGCGCAACGTCGATGCGGACATTTCGGTGATCGGCCTGATCGGCGAGCGCGGTCGCGAGGTGCAGGAGTTCCTGCAGGACGATCTCGGCGAGGAGGGCCTCGCGCGTTCGGTGGTCGTGGTCGCGACCTCGGACGAGCCGGCGCTGATGCGCCGGCAGGCGGCGTATCTGACGCTCGCGATCTCGGAGTACTTCCGCGACGAGGGCAAGGACGTGCTGTGCCTGATGGATTCGGTCACGCGCTTTGCGATGGCGCAGCGCGAGATCGGGCTGTCGGCCGGCGAGCCGCCGACCGCCAAGGGCTACACGCCGACGGTGTTCACCGAACTGCCGAAGCTGCTGGAGCGCGCCGGGCCCGGCAGCGGCGACGGCAGCATCACCGGGATCTTTACGGTGCTGGTCGACGGCGACGATCACAACGAGCCGGTGGCGGACGCGGTGCGCGGCATTCTCGACGGCCATGTCGTGATGCAGCGTTCGATCGCCGAACGTGGGCGGTATCCGGCGATCAACATCCTCAAATCGGTGTCGCGGACGATGCCGAAATCGGCCGATCCCGTGTTCCTGCCGACCATCATGCGGGCGCGCCAGGTGATGGCGACCTACGCCGACATGGAGGAACTGATCCGGCTCGGCGCCTATCGCGCCGGGTCCAGCCCCGAGGTCGACGAGGCGATCCGGCTGCACGAGCCGCTGGAGGCGTTCCTGCGCCAGCGCAAGGACGAGGTCTGCGGCCTCGCCCAGGGGTATCGGGAACTGGAGCAGATCCTTGGACGCTTGGAAACGGAAAGCTAACGTTGTCGGGTAATCATCCCCTCCATGTAATCAGCCTAGTCGGCGAGCCCAGGAAGGGCGGCCGGCCCTGTCCCGCGCCGTCCACGGGACTTCTGGGGAGTATGAGTCGATGAAGTCGCGCGAAACGCTGATCCGTCTGAAGAAATTTCAGGTGGATGAGAAACGCCGCCGGGTGACGCAGATCGAGGGCATGATCGCTGACTTCCAGCGCATGTCGGCCGAACTCGAGCGGGAAATCCAGACCGAGCAGGAGCGGGCCGGCATCAACGACCCGACCCATTTTGCCTACCCGACCTATGCCAAGGCCGCGATCCAGCGCCGGGAAAACCTGACGCGCTCGGCCGACGAGCTGCGTGCCCAGCTCGAGGACGCCAAGGCCGCCTTGTCCGAGGCGTTCGAGGAGATGAAGAAGGTCGAGCTGCTCGACGAGCGTGACCAGGCCCGCGAAAAGGCCGAGGAGAGCGCCCGCGAGCAGGCCGACATGGACAGTATCGGCCTGATGCGGGCCCGGCTCGGCGTCATCGCCTGAGCCGGACCGCCAAGGTTGACGCTTTTCGAAAACCCGGGCCGCGAGGTCCGGGTTTTTCGTCACGCCCGCCCGGGTGGAGCGCACCGCGCGACCTGTGCTACGGGAGGAGGGGCGCGAACGAGGGAGTGGGGCGATTTCTGGGGACGCTGAATGCTGACGCCGGCAGAGCTGGTCTGGTTGCTTGCCGCGGTCGCCAACCGCGACGAGGCCGCGTTCGAGCGCCTCTACGCGGCGACGCGCGCGAAACTCTACGGCGTCGTGCTCCGTATCTTGCACCGTCAGGACCTCGCCGAGGAGGTCGTCCAGGAGACCTATGTGAAGGTCTGGAACAACGCGGCGCAGTTCGATCCGGCGGTGTCTTCGCCGATTACCTGGATGGCGGCGATCGCCCGCAACCGCGCCATCGACGTGGTGCGCAAGCGCGGCGAGCTGTCTCTGGAGGATGAGCCCTCGGCGTTCGAGGTCGCGGCCGAAACGCCCGATCCGCTGGCGCGGCGCGAGATGTCGGAGGAGCTCAAGCGTCTTTTGGAGTGCGTCGGCCGGCTCGAGCCCGACCGCCAGAAGCTCGTGCTGCTTGCCTACTATAACGGCTGGAGCCGCGAGCAATTGGCGACCAAGTTCGAGGCGCCGGTGAATACGGTGAAGACCTGGCTGAGGCGGAGCATGATGGACATCCGCCAATGTCTCGGTCTCGGATGAGGTGTGGTTCGACCGAGGCAAGCGACCCTGTGGGTGACGTGACCTGGACCTGTGATGGCGTATAGCGAAGACCATATCGCGCTGGCGGCGGAATATGCGCTCGGGACGCTCGATGCCGCCGAGCGTGCGCAGGTCGAGACCATGATGGCCGTCGACGCCGGTTTTGCCGCGCTGGTTCGGGCCTGGGAATTCCGTCTCGGCCCGCTCAACCAGATGGTCGGGCTGGTCGAGCCGCGCCCCGAATTGTGGGAGCGGATCAAGGCCGAGATCACGCGGTTGAATACCAAGCCGGATGTGGCCGCCGCGCCGTCCGAGGTTGCAGCCGTTGCCGAGCCCACGGATCCCGACGCTGCTCCTGAACCGCCGGTTGCTGCGCTTCCGTCTGTGGCGGCCGATGCCGCGCAGCCCATGGCCGTCGGTGAGGTCGAGACGCCCGGCGTGGAAGCGCCGCCGGTCGAAGTGCACGAGTTCGAAGGCCCCGCCCAGACACCGCCGGTCATCACGCCGATGCGTAGCGAGTCCGGCGGACGCGAGATCGCGAGCGACGACGCCAATGTCGTTCGGCTGTCGTCGAAAGTCCGGCAGTTGCGCACGGTCGCCAACGCGATGACCGCGATCGCCGCCGTGCTGCTCGCGCTGGTCGGCGTCCAGCTCTATCGCCCAGACCTGCTGCCGCCGCCGCTGCAGCCCAAGCCGCGGATCCAGACCGTCGAGGTCAAGGTGCCGGCCGCGCCACAGCCCTCGGCGCAGTTCGTGGCGCTGCTGCAGAAGGACGCGGCGTCGCCCGCCTTCATTCTCACGGTCGATGCCGCCAGCAAGAGCTACACCGTGCGTCGCGTCGGCGCCGCGCCCGAGCCCGGCAAGAGCTTCGAGCTGTGGCTGGTGTCCGACACGCTGCAGAAGCCGCGCTCGCTCGGCGTGATCGGCGGCAGCGATTTCACCAGCCGTCCCGTCCTGTCCGCCTATGACGCCGATACCGTCAGCCGCGCCACTTACGCCGTCACCGTCGAGCCGGAGGGCGGCTCGCCGACCGGGCAGGCGACCGGGCCGATCGTTTTTACCGGCAAGCTGATCGAGACGGTGCCGCCGACGCGCTGAGCGAAACGGAAAAAAAGAAAACGCCCGTGGGGAGCGGGCGTTTTCGGTAGTCGACTTGGGGTTGGGTCTACTACATATCCACGCGGCCAGTGGGGGGCTGTGAGAACCGCGTGAATTCCGGGAATTCTTGTCAGCGCACCAGCGATGCGTTCGAACTCGTCACCGCCACCGGCTTGCCGGCCTTGATGACCTTTGCGGTCTGCGCGTAGTTCGGCTCCGCATTGACACGGGCGGAGATGCCGAGACCGGCCACCGCGATGCCAGCCACGAGCGCAACCACCACGATCTTGAGGTGGGTTGTCCGATCCGCGCTGTAAATCGAGTGGTTCATGGAAGCCTCCTGCCGTCTTCCGTCCTTCGCTGATTCGTGTGAGCCGGGCTCGTTCCGGTTCATCGTCTCGCGCTAAGTAACGTAGGAAACCGCGATTCTGTTTCGTAGATGGCATCACAAGCGTGTGATAAGGCGTGATGCTTCGCGATCGCGATCCGGCAAAATCGATATTTATCATTTTATATCAGCGGCTTAATGCAGAATTCGGTCTGCGGCGGAAAATTCGACCACCTAACGCAAAATTAAGAAATTGTTTGCCTGTGGCGGTAAAGCATAGGCGCGATTGCCGGTAAAAGCGGCAAGGCGGGCGGACGACGCCGGCCTCCATTCAAGAACTTCAGACTGACTCGCAAGTTCCGCACGGCTCTCCCTCACACGCTCCCGACCGTCTTCAGCCGCGCTCGCGGATGGATCTCGGCCTGCGACAGCACCGTGGTCTGGGCGCGGAAGCGCTCGACCAGCGAGCGCACGAACGGCCGGATCGCCGCCGAGGTCACCAGCACCGGCGACTCGCCCTCGCGCGCGGCGCGCTCGAAGGCGTCGCGGGTGGCGGTCATGAACTCCGACAGCCGCGACGGCTGCATCGCGAGGCTGCGGTCCTCGCCCTGGCCGATCAGCGATTCCGCAAACGCCTGTTCCCATTTCGGCGACAGCGCGATCAGCGGCAGATAGCCCATCGGCGAGGTGTTCTGGGCGCAGATCTGGCGGGCGAGGCGGGCGCGGACGTGCTCGACGATGGTGGCCGGATTGCGCGAGAAGGCGAGCGCGTCCGCGACGCCCTCGAGGATGGTCGAGAGGTCGCGGATCGAGATCCGCTCCGACAACAGCAACTGCAGCACGCGCTGGATGCCGGAGATCGTGACCTGGGTCGGCACGATGTCCTTGACCAGCTCGCTCTGCTCCTTCGGCAACTCCTTCAGCAGCTTCTGCACCTCGCCATAGGACAGCAGGTCGCTCATGTTGGCCTTGAGCAATTCGGTCAGATGCGTCGACAGCACGGTCGCCGCGTCCACCACCGTGTAGCCCTTCAGCGTGGCCTCCTCCTTCAGCCCGGCGTCGACCCAGGTGGCGGGCAGGCCGAAGGTGGGTTCGGTGGTGTGGATGCCGGGCACCGCGACCTGATTGCCGCCGGGGTCCATGACCATGAACTGGTTCGGCCAGATCTTGCCGGAGCCGGCGTCGACCTCCTTGATCTTGATGATGTAGGTGTTGGCCTCGAGTTGGACGTTGTCGAGGATGCGCACCGACGGCATCACGAAGCCCATCTCGATCGCCAGCGACCGCCGGAGCGCCTTGATCTGGTCGGTCAGCCGGTCGGTGCCGTCGGGGGCGTTGACCAGCGGCAGCAGCGCATAGCCGAGCTCGATCTTGAGATCGTCGATCTTGAGCGCGTTGGAGATCGGCTCCTCGGCGGCCGCGGCGCTGGCGGCTGCGGCGGGCGCGGCTGCGGCAGCTTCTTCCTCGGCCTTGGCGATGTCCTTCTGCCTGCGCGCCTTGAAGGCGAGCGCGGCCGCGCCGCCGCCCAGCGCAAGAAACGGGAGGGTCGGAATGCCCGGCAGCAGCGCCAGCACCAGCATCACGGCGGCGGACATGCCGAGCGCCTGCGGATAGCCTGAGAACTGCTTGATCAGCGCCTTGTCGGCGGCACCGGTGACGCCGGCCTTGGAGACCAGCAGGCCCGCGGCGGTCGAGACGATCAGCGCCGGCACCTGGGTGACGAGGCCGTCGCCGACCGTCAAGGTGGTGTAGGAGCGGGCCGCCTCGGCGAAGCCCAGGCCCTGCTGGGCGACGCCGATGATGATGCCGCCGATGATGTTGATGAAGACGACGAGCAGGCCTGCGATCGCGTCGCCGCGGACGAATTTCGAGGCGCCGTCCATGGCGCCGAAGAAGCCGCTCTCGTCCTCCAGCTCCTTGCGCCTGATCTTGGCGACCTTCTCGTCGATCAGGCCGGCGGAGAGGTCGGCGTCGATCGCCATCTGCTTGCCGGGCATCGAGTCCAGATGGAAGCGCGCCGCGACCTCGGCGATGCGGCCCGAACCCTTGGTGATGACCACGAAGTTCACCGTCACCAGGATCGCGAACACGATGATGCCGATGACGAAATTGCCGCTCATCACGAAATTGCCGAACGCCTCGATGACGTGGCCGGCGGCATCCGTGCCCTCGTGGCCGCGCGACAGGATCAGCCGGGTCGAGGCCAGGTTGAGCGACAGCCGCAGCATCGTGGAGATCAGCAGGATGGTCGGGAAGGACGAGAATTCCAGCGGTGTCTGGATGAACAGAGCGGTCATCAGGATCAGGATCGACAGCGTGATCGAGATCGCCAGGAACAGGTCGAGCACCAGCGAGGGCAGCGGCAGGATCAGCACTACCAGGATGGTGAGGATGCCGAGCGCCAGCGCGATGTCGCCGCGCAGCACTGCCGTCTTGAGGTCGCCGAATGAGAACCCGCCGGCCGGAGATCCGGCCCCCTGACCCGCCGTGACGTCGACCATGGCTTTCGCCCCTTCCCGCGAGCCGCGTTTGCCGGCCCCAAACGACTGCGCGGCGGCCGATGGGCCGCCGTTCCGAAACTGAGGTACCGCGCTGGCGTCCACGGAAAGGTCTCCCTCCGTCATCCGCACTCGATCACGACACTCACTTCCAACCCGGCAATTTTTGCCCGGTGTATGGTTAGCGTTCGGTTAACGGCGGTTAACAAACGGTTGCGAGGAGGGCGGAATGGGGCGAGCGGCGATCCTGACGCACGGCAGGGCGACGGCTCGGCAAGCCGATGGGCGGGGCGGGCGATAGGGTCGGCGACGAAGCCGGGACGGAAGGCAGATCGCGCCGCCGCTTGCTCATTCGCTGCCGCTCTGGGCAGGGGGCAAGACAGGAGGCAAGGCAAGAGCGGCGCGGCGCCGTCACCCTCCCCTTTGCGGGCAGGGCGATCGCAGATGGAAATGCGGACCTGTCTCGGCGATGGATCCTGCCGATGATGTTCTCCGTCATGCCCGGGCTTGTCCCGGGCATCCACGTGGTTCTCAGGATGCCGAACGACGTGGATGGCCGGGACAAGCCCGGCCATGACGTTGTGGAGATGGACCAGCGCCAAACTCTGATGATCATATGCGATCGCCCTGCCCTTGGGGGGAGGGTCGACCGGCGCCAAGCGCCGGGCGGGGTGGGGGTGGCACGCGCACCGCTGCATCGATCCGCCTTTCGTTCGAGCGCGTGTCAGTCGCGCGCGCGATCACCCTCTCGCGGCGCGTCGCGCCCGAGCTGTGCATCAGGTCCGCCCTCAAAATAGTGGAGGGCGCAGGGAAGGCCGAGCGCTGGCCGCGCCCGTGGCCCGCCTGCGAAAAAAATGCAGGCGGCAGGTACCACAGGTCTGGCCGAACACGCCCGGCCTTCCCTGCGCAACGGTTGGAACGGCTTATACGTGGTCTCCCTGGTGCACCGGGCTTGTTGGCCACCATGGCGACAACACGCTTGCGCGCATTGCGCTGGACACCAGCGTCGGGGTGTCAGGACCGCACGATTTCGCCGTGCGCAACGAACCGTTCGTCCGCGCGGCCCGAAGCCACGCTGCGATTCCCTGCGCCCATCGCATCCCACTCCCCACGTCTCGTGACGGTCGCGACACGCCCCTCCGGCGGAAGCAGGACGGAGAGAGATATACATGATTTCGGAAAAAATGAAAGAGGAAATTCGGCAAGATCTGAACTCGTGTTGTGCCGATCAACGCAGCCCAACTCGCCTCGCCTCGATTGTCGCCGTGCGACTTGCGCATGTCTAGCTCCGATTTCCTAAGAGCACGGCAGGCGCCTGACGGTGCCGAACCACCCGATTACAGACCGGCAAGAACGGAACAGGAGTCTGACATACTTGGTCAGCCTAATTAGGGTTGTCTCCGGGTTGCGGCGGCTAGTGAAACGCGCATAAGGAGAGAGAGAAATCGCGGGAGGTTCCATGGCGAAAGCGAAACCAGAGGTCTACAGCGGCTCCATCCTCGGCATTAACCAGGAGGGAGAGGTCGTCTCGCTGTCCGTGTACCGCAAGGGTGGTAGCGTTCGCCTATCCCGGATGTTTTCGAACGGGACCACCTACGATCATTCTATGGCTCTGCCCGGAAGGACGGCGAAAAGCGAGGCCGTGGTCGTATTCAATCTGCACGACATCGTCGAAATAGCGCAGGTCATGGACGGCGGCGCGGCAGCAAGAAAAATTAGGGCTGAACTGGAAGAGAAGGCCAAGGTCTATCGGGAGAACCTAGCAAAAGCGAAAGAGGGCGAGGTCCCCGAATGAACACCCTGTTCGACAACGCCATCCAATCGATACAGCTTGGTATCGAGGACTACGAGGCGAATGACGCAAGGCGTCCGTTGTCGGCAGTCAGGAATTTCTATGCGGGCGTACTGCTCCTTGCAAAAGAGGTGCTGGTTCGTGCCGCTCCAAACGCGAACCCCAAGGATGTGGTGGGAGCAACCTATAAACCTGTTCTCGACGGGGATGGTGGCATCAACTTTGTATCTGGAACTAGGACCGTTGATTTCCATGGAATTGCCGAACGCTTCAAGGACTTCGGCCTCAAAATCGATCAAGCCTCGCTAAACGACCTAAGCCGCATCCGAAACGACATGGAGCATCTCTATACAGAGGCCAACCGCGAAACGGTCCGGGAAGCGATAGCAAAGGCGTTTCCCGTTGTTGTTGATCTCTTCAGGGAAATCGATGAGGACCCTCTTGAGTGCCTCGGTGACAGTTGGACGGTTATGCTCGATGTGAAGGCATTGTATGAGCGTGAACTGAAACAATGCACGGAGACGTTCGACGGCGTTGATTGGCAGTCGCAGGCGTTGTCCGAGGCTGCCCGTCCATGCCCGAAGTGCGGCTCGCATCTCGTCTATCGCCTAGATCAAACCAGAAGCGAATCTGGCTTTGCAGACGCCCAGTGTCGGCGATGTGGTGAAAAGATCGACGCGATCACGCTGATGGAAACCGCGCTGGAAGCACATTTCGAATATGAAAGGTATTCAGCCGCGAAAGACGGCGCCGAGGACCCCCTTGGCATGTGCCCTGAATGCGCGACCAAGACGTATGTCATGTTCAACGAAGAGAACCAGTGCACAAACTGCTTCATGTCGCTGGAAGAGTGCGACAGATGCCATGTGTCGCTGACACCCAACAATGTTTCCGACGAATCCAGTTCGCTATGCGGTTATTGCAGCAATCTTTTCTCAAAGGATGATTAGATGAACGGATACGCATTCGCGGCCGAGATCATAAAAGCGATAGCGTCGTTGGCGTGGCCGGCCGCGCTGGTCATGTGTGTCTGGATTTTCCGCAACCGGCTGACTGCATTGCTCCCGCACCTGCGGGTGAAGCACAAAGATTGGGAGGCATCGTTCCGTCTGGATGAGGCCGAGAAAGAGGCCAAGTCTTTACCGCTGCCGGAAGCTGCGGCTCCTCCGACGCCGGAAGAGGAAGGCAGATTCGACCAGATCGCAAAGCTGTCGCCGCGTACTGCCATTGTCGAGTATCGACTTGAGGTCGAGCAGACCGTCCGGGAGTTCGCAAAAAGCGTAGGGATGGAAGCAGAAAAGCGCCCGTATAATTATGTTGTTCGTGAGCTTCGAAAGAACGAGCTGATCGATAATCACACATCGGCAATTCTTGATGACCTTCGCTCTCTGGGAAATTCCGCTCTGCACAGCCCTCAGACGATTTTCACCTATGACGATGCTATACGGTTCCGCGACCTAGCGGAGCTAGTAATAAGCCAGCTCCGCATCACGACCGCGGCGGCTAGCGCATCTTTTCAGTCCGCAGTGCTGCCTAGCGGCGGCATGTAAGGTAACAGTATCGGACCGTGACACATAAACCTAGAACCGCCACACGCGTGCCGAATGTATGAATCAAACAGCCCGCGCGGAAGATCATCCTTCGCATCAGCCTTCGGCTGACCTGTGCACGTAGTCAGGGTGATCGGATTGCGGTGAAGCTGCTGCTAAATGCGCGAGGCCGGCGGCAGTCCTGAGATGGCGGCATCGGCAGCGTTGGCCGCGATTAGCCGATCCGCCGCATGACGATGCCGGCCTCTGCCCCCTATGCTTATAGCCTCACAACGACCTTGCCGAAATGCGAGCCGGACCGGAGATGGGCATACGCCTCGGTAGCCTCGTCGAAGCCGAACACTCGGTCGATGATCGGGTGGATCGCGTGGTCGGACAGGAAACGATTCATGGCGGTGAAATGGTCGACCGATCCGACGGTGACGCCGATGATGTCGGCATTCTCCCACTGCAGTCGTGCGAGGTCGGGTTTTGGGCCGAATCCGGTCAGGACGCCGATCTGAATGATCTTGCCACCCGAGGCGACCGATCGCATCGATCGGTCGTAGGTGCCGGGGCCGCCGAGTTCGAGGATGTGACTGGCGCCTCGGCCGCCGGTCGCCGTCATCAGGGCGACGTCCCAGTCGGGCGTGGTGCGGTAGTTGATCAGGATCGCAGCCCCGAACGCCCGGGCGCGGGCGAGTTTCTCGTCCGAGGACGAGATCACGATCGCACGCGCGCCCAGCGCGGTGGCGAACTGGAGGCCGAACAGCGCGACGCCGCCGGTGCCCTGCACCAGCAGCGTGTCGTCCTGGCTCATTCCGCCGCGCGTGACGAGGCCATGCCAGGCCGTGACGGCGGCGCAGGGCAGGGTCGCGGCCTCGATCGACGTCAGGTGCTCCGGCACGGCGACCACTGCCGTGGCCGGCAGCACGACATGCTCCGCCAGCATGCCATCCATCGTGCTGCCGCCCAGCGCTGACGCGACGTAGTCGGTCTTGAACGGACCCGAGATCCAATCGCGAAAGAACGACGCGGCGACCCGGTCGCCGACCTGCCATCGGACGACATCGGGGCCCACGGCATCAATGACGCCTGCGCCGTCGGAGAGCGGAACGCGGCCGTCGAAGCCGCCCTGGCCCGCGCGGTCGAGGATCATGAGATCGCGGTAGTTGAGGCTCGCCGCCTCGACGCGGATGCGGACCTCGCCATGGCCGGGTTCGGGCTTGCGGACGTCCGCCCGCACCAGCCGACCGGCGCCGGCATGGCCATTCAAATGATAGGCTTTCATGGTTGCTCCTTCCCAAGGGCATTCACCTGGATGAGCAGACTCTGTAAGGTCTGACAGCGCTGTCAGGGTCAAGAGGTTTTCAGGTGAAGATTGGCGAGCTCTCCCGACGGACGGGGGTCAGCGTCCGGATGCTGCGTTACTACGAAGGCCAGGGATTGCTGGCGCCTGTACGGACCGAGGCCGGTTATCGCGACTATGGTCCGGCGGAGGAGGAAACGGTGCGGCGGATCAAATTGCTCGGCGCGGCCGGGATGACGCTGGACACCATCCAGCAATTGCTGCCCTGCGTGAAGAGCGACCAGCCAGCTTTCACGCCATGCGACAATCTGCGACGAATACTCGCCCAGCAGGTCGGGCTGATCGATCAACGGATCGAGGCCCTCAGCCAGAGCCGGACGATTCTCGCGGGCTTTCTGTCGAACGTGAACTGATCACCTGACGTCGAACGCCGGGAGCCGTGGACCGATCTAGCGGCGGTTTTGCCCAAACGCTTAACCGTGGGCGATGCGTAGGTGTCGCGGACTGCGACACGCCCGCGAGCCCTCCATCTCGGGAACCCGCGTCCCCGCATTGACCGCTCGCCGACCGCCTTCCATACTCCCGACCAAGGCTCGCTCGTAACAAGACTGCCATCGGGGAAGAAACATGACACGCGCCCTGACCGTCCTTGCGACGACATGGATCGCCGCGGCTTCGCTTGCGACAGTCAGCCAAGCGCAAACGCCGCCAGGGCAGGCGCCGCAAGCACAAACGCCACAGACGCCCTGCGTCACCCAGAACATGGCCGTGCCGCCCGGCGCCAACACCACCGACAAGGACAAGCCGTTCTTCATCGACACCACGGGGCTCGACTTCTCGACGAAGCCGCCCACGCGTGATCCGAACAACCCGAACTATCCGCGCGCCACCGAGCTGCCCGACGGCACCTTGCCGCCTGCGGGCGCGGAGGGGAATTTCATCATCGGTCCGACCCACGCGCCCGCGCCCGAGACGATCGCGAAGGAGGGCGTGCCCAAGGGCACCGTCGTCTCGTTCACGATGTCGTCGCGCGACAGCGTGATCTACAATCCCGGCCTGATCCGCGACGACGTCGCGGGCTGCACCAACTCGTCGATCATGATCACCACGACCGTGCCGGGCGACACATCGAACATGATCGTCACGACCAGTCATCCGGGCACCTGGACCCGCAAGATCGACGTCTATGTGCCTGCCAACACCGCGCCGGGAGCCGAGCTGCCCTTCATCGTGCTGGGCGACGGCGGATCGGCGGCCTGGAAGGACATGAACACCGTCCTCGACAATCTCATTCATGAGCGGCGCGTGCCGCCGATGCTGTCGATCCAGATCGGCAATGGCGGACAGGATGCGCAGGGCGCGCAGCGCGGCCGGGAATACGACACGGTGTCGGAGACCTATTCGCAGTTCGTGCAGCGCGAAGTGTTGCCGCTGGTCGAGAGCCGCGTCGGCATCCGGCTGACCCGGAATCCCGAGGGGCGCGCAACCATGGGACTGAGCTCCAGCGGCGCCGCGGCGTTCATCATGGCGTGGTTCAATCCCGATCTCTACTCCCGCGTGCTGGCCTATTCGCCGACCATGGTGAACCAGCAATGGCCGCAAAATCCCGGCTTGCGCGGCGGCGCCTGGGAATTCCATTCGCCATGGACCGGACCCGCCAGCCCGAATCTTACCGTGAAAGACGGCGCGCTGGTGCCGTCGGAGCCGCCGGGCGCGCCGCTGATCCCGAGCGCGTCGCCAAAGCCGATCCGCTATTGGTTCGAGATGGGCGATCAGGACCTGTTCTATCCCAATCCGACCATCCCCGACGGCATGCATGACTGGACGCTGTCGGCCGAGCTGATGGCCAAGGTGCTCGCCGAGAAGGGCTATCACTACCAGTTCCTGTTCGCGCGCAACGCCAAGCATGTCGACCGCCCGACCATCGCGCAGACGCTGCCATCCGCGCTGGAATGGCTGTGGAAGGGCTATCCGATTCCGTAGATGCGCGCGTTGTGACGGCGAATGACCGGCCGGCCTTTCGCGACGCTCCGGAGCGCGGCCTACGTCAGCACGAGGTGCCGCAGAGCGCTTCCGTCGCGGACCAGGATTTCACGCCGGGCGCGGAGCAGGTCTTGCTCACGATCGCCGCCGCAGGCACCTTCGGGCGTCGAGGGGGCTCCCATGAAACTTTATTCCTGCTGGCAATCGCTCGCGAGCTTTCGCGTGCGCATCGCGCTCAATCTGAAGGGCATCGCCTACGAACTGGTCGCGGTCGATCTCGACCGCCGGCAGCAGTTCGACGGCGCCTATGCCGCGCTCAACCCGCAGATGGCGCTGCCGGCGCTGGTGCTCGACGACGGCACGGTGCTGACGCAGTCGCTCGCGATCCTCGACTATCTCGACGAGGCCTGCCCCACGCCGGCGCTGCTGCCGGCCGACGCGAAGGGCCGTGCCCGGGTGCGGGCGCTCGCGGCCATGATCGCCTGTGACGTCCATCCGCTGACGACGCCGCGCGTGCAGCGCTATCTCACCGAGGTGCTGCATGTCGACGATGCGGCGCGCGGCGCATGGCTGCGCCACTGGGCGGCCGAGACGCTGACGGCGTTCGAGGCGCAAGTGGCGGGTCATCCCTCCACCGGCCGATTTGCGCATGGCGACGCGCCGACCATGGCGGATATCTGTCTCGTCGGCCACGCCGTCTTCGCCGTCAACAAGGGGCTCGATCTGGCGTCGGCCCCAACCGTGAAGCGCATCTTCGAGGCCGCCATGGCGCTGCCGGCGTTTGCGCAGGCGCATCCGCTGGCGCAGCCGGATACGCCGGAGCCGTTGCGACGAAACAGCTGAGCCACGACAGCAAACAGGACGGAACGGCACGTGCGCGCCATGACGCGCCGCCATTCCTCCGTCGCCGTAGTTCGACGGAGATGCCGCGCTCCGTGACATTTTGTAACCGTTGCTGCAACGCCGCGCCGTCCTCCCTATCATCAACGACATCGAGGGCGGCGATCGTCGTTTCATGAGGGGAGCTTCAGCCATGCGCCGGACGTGTCGAAAATGGCTCGCCTGCGGCCTGGTGGTCCTGCTGGCCGGCGCACAGTCGCCGGCGTTCGCCGGGCCGCTGCTGGAGCGGCTGCAGGCGCGGATGGCGGGGACCGGAGCGGAAGGGCGGGCCGCGCCCAAGGCGGATGCCGAATATCCCTATGGATCGGATCCGTTGCAGACGCTCGACTTCTGGCGGGCGAGCGGCGGCAAGGCGGCGCCGCTCATCGTGTTCGTGCATGGCGGCGGATGGAAGCGCGGCGACAAGCGCAATGCGACCGGGGCGACGAAGGTCGAGCATCTGGTCGGGCAGGGCTATGCGTTCGCCTCGATCGACTATCGCCTGGTGCCGGCGGCCACCGTGGAGCAGCAGGCGGCCGATGTCGCCGCCGCCGTCGCGTGGCTGCGCGGCCATGCCGGGCGGCTCGGCGTCGATCCCGCGCGCATCGTCCTGATGGGCCACAGCGCCGGCGCGCATCTCGTCGCGCTGGTCGGCACCGATCCGCGCTACCTGACGACGGCCGGGCTGTCGCTGCGCGACGTCAGCGGCATCATCGCGCTGGATGGCGCCTGCTACGACGTCGCGCGTCAGATCGCCGACAGCGGCCGCTTCATGCGCGAGACCTATCTGCAGGCGTTCGGCACCGACCCGGTGCGCCAGCGCGCGCTGTCGCCGATCTCGCAGGCCGCGAAGCCGAATGCGCCTGCGTTCCTGATCCTCCACGTCGATCGCGCCGACGGCAAGGCGCAGTCCGAGGCGCTCGGCGCGGCCCTGATGCAGGCAGGGACGCCGGCCGAAGTCCAAGCCGTCGGCGGCACCGGCCTCCGTGGCCACATGGAGATCAACCGCGAACTCGGCGATCCTGGCCATCCCGCAACCGCGATCGTCGACGCCTGGCTGCGCAGGCAGGTCGGCTCGAAATAGCCGCTCAAGGCCGTCGACGCGATCCGAATCCGACCGGGCTCGTTCTATCGCGGCGGCTGGCCGCCATCCCGCTTCATCCAGTCGCGAAACTGCTCGAACAGCACCCTGGTTTCGTCCTCGCTCATGCGCCGGCCGCCGGGGACGGTCTTTGCACTCATCCACTGGTCGAACTGCTGCTTGACCGCGACGTCGGCTTCCGGCGCGCGCGTGCTCGCGAGCAACTCCTCGGCGGCGCGGAAGCGGGTCCAGCCGGGCAGCGAGGAGGCGAGGTTGATCTCGTTCCATTTCGGGTGGAACGGCGGCTGCTTGAACTGGTCGAACCGCTTGAACAGATACTCCACGAACCGCGAGACGCGGCGGTAGCGCTCGGTCTCCGGCGACCAATTGTAGACCGCCAGCACCTGCGGCACGCCGATCGTCTCGACTGTCTCGCCGGGCTTGAGCAGGTTGGGATAGTCCTGCGACGTCAGCTTGGTCGGCACGTAGTAGTCCTGCAGGCTGCGCGCGAACGGGACGGGGAGGAAGTGGAAGCCGGGCTCGGGCTTGAACTTGGCGAACAGATCGGTCGGCTTGCCGGTGACGTGCACGACGCCTGCGATCTCGCCGCTCCGCATCTTCTCGAGCGCCACCGAATTGTTGATGAACACCTTCTCCGCGCCGATCTTGAGCCGGTCGAACACGATGCCGCCGGTGAGGTTCGCCGCACTTCCCACCGTGTTGAAACTCACCTTCTTGCCGGCGAGATCCTCGAGCGTCCTGATCTCGGGGCGGACGTAGACGTGCATCTCGTTGATGTAGAACGAGCAGATGTAGCGGATGCGGTTCTTGATGTTGGCGAGCGTGCCGTTGCGGACGAATTCGTCGAGCACGTCGGCGGAGGTGATGGTGACGTCGACGCCGCGCAGATACAGCAGGTCCTCGATGTTGCCGAGCGCGCCATAGGTCACCATCGGCAGCACGCGCAGGTTCGGCCGGTCGTCGAGCACCTTGGCCATCTCGGCGGCAAAGCGGATGTTGGTGCCTTCGAGCAGGCCGCCGGCGATGCCGACCGTCCATTCGTTGGATTCCTGCAGCTTGCCGCCTTCGCCGGCGGCGGCCGCCGTCGCCGATCTCGGCTTGGCAGTCTGTGCCGTGGCCGGCAGCAGCGATGCCGCCAGAGCCGTGACGGCCGCAACGACGCAACTCAACAACCCGACCCGCATGCCCCGATTCCTCCGTCCCCAGCGGTTCAGCGATCGCGTGCCCCGCGATTTTTCTGCCGCATTATCGCTGGCCGGCGAAGGTAGTCTACTACTCGCCGGTTGGTCGCGGCGAGGCGGGGGTACGGACGGGGCGTTGCCACCAAAAAGCCGCATCGTTGATTGCGCCCTATCCGGGGCAGGGCGAGCTCTTTGATGTCGGGACGAAGGCCTGATCATATTGCGCCCGGTCGAAACGACCCGGCGAGAATTGATACACCTCTTGGTTGTGGGGCGTGGCGCGATGTCGGCGCGGACCTCACCGCGACGACGCGTTCGCCTTGACGCAATGACCCTGCCAGAATTGACGATACGCGGCCTCGACGCAGCGCGTGTAGTTGGCGACGTCGCCGGCCGGGGAGCGCGCGACCATGCCGGGCAGTTCGCCGCGCAGCTTCGCCAGCAGCTCGGGCCGTGCCGCGAAGGTCTTGGCGATCCGGATGTAGCCGTCGTCGTCATCGGCGACCCAGTCGGCGAGGCCGGCCGCGGTCAGGATGCCGCCGGCGGCGCGCGAGGCTGCACCCGCGCCGAGCTTGGCGACGACAGGCACGCCCATGTAGAGCGACTCGAAGGTCGAGATGCCGCCGTTCTGCGGGAACGGATCGAGCGAGATGTCGATGTTCCCGTAGGACCGCAGGTGCTCGCTGCGCTCGCTCGCCCCGAGGCAGACGAGGCGCTGCTCCGCCACGCCGCGGCTGACGAAGCGGCCGATCAGGCCGTCGCGCACCAGGGGATCGTTGAGCGCGAGATGCTTGATGACCAGCTTGGCGTCCGGCACCTCGCCGAGCAGCCGCGCCCACAGCGCGATCGCCTCGTCCGAGATCTTGTCGATGCGGTTGTAGACGCCGAAGCTGACATGGCCGTTCTGCAGCATCGGCAGCGGGGAGGGCGCGATGTCGAGCAGCGGATCGATCGTGATCACCGACGGCAGGTCGTGGACCCGCTCGGCGAACAGCGGCCGGACGCTTTCGGGCACCGTGACCGGATCGGCGAAGAAGTAGTCCATCGTGGCGAGGCCGGTGCCGGTGCCGCTGCCCCAGGCGGTGACCTGGATCGGCGCCGGCTTGCGCGCGAACACGGGCATGCGCATGCCCGTGGTGTAGCCGGATAGATCGACCAGGATGTCGACGCCGTCGGCCTGGATGCGGTCGGCGAGTTCGTCGTCGGAGAGGTTGGCGGCCTCGACCCAGACATCGGCGGCCGACTGGAATCTTGCGGTGAAATCGTCGTGCCGCGGCGAGGTCGAGTAGCAGTTGACCTGCACCTGCGTCTTGTCGTGCCCGCGCAGCACCGGCAGGAAGGCGAAGGCGGCCGAGTGCGTGCGGAAGTCGGCCGAGACGTAGCCGACGACCATGCGCCGGTCGGGATCGAGCGAGCGCGGGGCCAGCTTGCGGCGGGGAAATTTCGAGCCAACCGCCACCCACCAATAGTGCCGCGCCGCCTGCTGGATGGCGAAATCGGCACCGGAGAGGAAGTCGAGATAGAAGATCTTCTTGGTGATGGCCTCGTCGTAGTCCGGCTGTACCGCCAGCGCCTGATCGAATTGCGCGATCGCGCCGGCGACGTCGCCGAGCCGCCCGAGGCAGGCGCCGAGCAGCGTCAGCGCGACCTGCGCGGTCGGGTTGGTGTCGAGCGCGCGCTTGCAGGCCGCCATCGCCTGGGCGACGTTGCCGTTGATCAGGCAGATCTGCGCCTTGCCCTGCCACCCGACCTGAAGCGCCGGATCGAGCGTCACGGCGGCGTCGAAATCGGCCTCGGCCTCCGCCGTGCGCCCGGCCAGCATGTACAGCCGGCCGCGATGCGCCCGCAGCTCGGCATGGAGGGGCCGTGCCGCGAGCGCCGCGTTGAAGGTCGCTTCCGCCAGCTCGTAGTGGTGCAGTTCGAGATGCGCGAGGCCCTTGTTGACCATGGCCTCGAAATGGGTCGGATTGAACGTCAGCGCGCGTTCGGCGCTGGCGGCGGCGGCGTCCCAGCGCCGCAGCATCAGCTCGGCGACGCTGCGGTTGCACCAGGAATCGACGTCGTCGGGCTTCAGCTCGAGCGCGCGCGTCGCGGAGGCGAGCGCGCCGTCACCTTGCTTCAGCCGCAGCAGGGTGATCGTCAGGTTGCGCAGCGTGATCGGTGCATTCGGGCGCAGCGCCAGCGATCGCTCCAGCGCGCCGCGCGCCTCCTCGTAGCGCTCGCAATTGACCAGCGCCCAGCCGTAATTGGATTGCGCGTCCGCCGAATTGGGCTCCAGCGCCGTGGCCTGGGCCAGGAAGGCCGTGGCCTCGGCAAATCGCGCCGACGACACCAGCGACACCCCGAGCAGATGCATGGCGTCGAAACAGTCCGGCACGTCCTGCAGCAGCTTCGCGCACAGCGCCTGCGTCTCGGCCTGCCGTCCGGCGCGAAACGCCGTGTAGGCCGCCGTCAACTGCCCCTCGACGAGCTTCTTCTGCTTCTTTTCCTGCCGTGCCTTCTGGAAGGCGCGCGAACCGACGGTGCTCAAGAGCTCATTCTCCGGGCGGACGAGACGGGCGGTGGCGTCGGACAGCGGCCACCGCGTCCGCGCGGCGAGCCGCCGGAACCGCCAACCGGGCGAGCGCGCCGCCATGCCCGGCGGCGCAACGCCCAGATGTGTCCAGCGGGTTGTCCGGCGGCCAGCCGCGCGCAACGCGACGCGGCAAGATTGCCCGGGCCATGGTTAGCAAGTGGTTAACGCGGCCGTCGGGGAGAGCGCGGGAAGGGGATCGCAGGCGCGCGCACTGCACGGATCGATGTTTGTTCTCGACGGACGCAGCAGGCATACGATCTCGCTCTCGCGGCGCCTCGCGCCCGAGCCGTGCATCAGATCCGCCCTCGAAATACGTGGAGGGCGCAGGGAAGGCCGGGCGCCGGCCGCGCCCGTGGCCCGCCTGCAGAAGATAAGCAGGCGGCAGTCACCACAGGTCTGGCCGAGAACGCCCGGCCTTCCCCGCGCAACGGTTGGAACGGCTTATACGTGGTCTCCCTGGTGCACCGGGCTTGTTGGCCACCATCCCCAGCACAATGCGTTGGCACTGCGCCGCGTTGATACCAGCGTCGGGGTATCAGGACCGCACGATTTCGCCGTGCGCAACGAACCGTTCGTCCGCGCGGCACGAAGCCACGCTGCGATTCGCTGCACCCATCGCATCCCACCTCCCACGTCTCGTGACGGTCGCGACACGCCCCTCCGGCGGAAGCAGGACGGAGAGAGATATACATGATTTCGGAAAAAATGAAAGGGGAATTTTGGGCCGCTATCTTCCGTGCCGCGTTGTCATGCGTCGAAATCTGCTGCTGTCGACCCGCCTCATGAGAATCTCCTCAGAAGGATTTAGAGGCCGGCCTGACGACGGACCGACAAATGAAGCGGAAGCTCGTCGGCGTCGCGACTGCGGGAGACCCGAAGCGCCGTGCCGCGTCAGGCGGCCTCGTTGGTCATCAGCTTCTTCGCGGCCTGGACGAGCATCCCGGACCTGGTGAAGCCGTGCGCCTCGGCGTAGCGGTCGATTTGCGCCAGCACATCTTCCGGCAGCGTGACGTTGACGCGGACCGACTTCGGCTGATCGACCTTTGCGGCCACGAGAACCGCAATGCCGGAGCGGTTGTCGGCATCCGCCATGATCTGTTCCAGAGACGACGGCTCGGGAATGGCCTCGCCGTCCTCGATGAGGCCTTCGATGTGCAGAGCCAGCGCTTCCTCCGCCATGTTCCGCGCGTCGTCCAGGCTGGTGCCCGCGGTCACGACGCCTGGAAGATCGGGAAACGAGACGCCGAAATGGCTGCCGGCGTCCTTGTGAATCAGGCCGATGTAGTTCCGCGTCATGGTCGCCTCAGCTTCAGTCCGGAGGGCTTCTCGATGCTCTCAGTGTGCCGATCGGAAGGTCCCGCTCGGATGAGACCCATTCTCCGAGCGTAGCATGGTCTGTGCGACGGCGCTTCCCTCGCAGCCCATGGTAGCGACGAACGCCGGCCCTGAATCGACGCGCCAACATGTCTGGCTGTTGGGTCAGCGCGCGATCCGTCAGCACGTCATTCCGGCGCATTCGCGGGCGCATTCTGCGCCCGTGAATGAGCCCGGAATCCATAACGACAGGCCGTTGTTGTCGGGGAAATGTCGCGTGGCGCTTTTCCCGGCTGGTCACGGACAGTCGTGGCTATGGATTCCGGGCTCGCGCCGGGCGCGCGCCCCGGAATGACGGTGGAGAGAGATGTGCCGGCTCGCGCGGGGCGGATCGGCGTAGCGCGATCGGCCGCTGTCGTGTGGCTTTCCTGCTGCGGGCGACACGAACACGAGGGCCGGAAATCTGGCCACCGGGAGCGCGGCCACACCCCGGCGCTCACTCCCGCGCGCGATAGGGGGCCGGGATCACGAACACCTCGTCGGCGCGGCCGTAGCCGCCGTCGGGCACTTCCTCGATCAGGACCATCGCGTGGGGGCGGGCGGCCTCGCTGAAATAGTCGACGAACATCGCGGTCACGCGATGCACGATCTCCTTCTTCTGGGCCGTGGTCAGCGCGGCCTGCGGCACCTTGATGTTGGCGAAAGGCATGTGGGCTCCTTGTCGTTGTGCCGGCGTCGGCCGGCTGTGGGGAAAGGCGCGCGGCGTCAGACGACGCCGCCATTGACGCGCAGGATCTGGCCGTTGACCCAGCTCGCCTCTCGGCTTGCCAGGAACGCGACGACGTCGGCGATTTCGGGCGGGCGCCCGAAGCGACCGAACGGGTTCATCGCGGCCATCGCGCGCAGTTGCTCGTCGGTCTTGCCGTTCAGGAACATGTCGGTCTCGGTGGGGCCGGGCGCCACCGCGTTGACCGTGATGCCGCGCATGGCCAGTTCCTTGGCGAGGACATGGGTCATCGCTTCCGTGGCCGCCTTGGTCGCGGCATAGGCTCCGTAACGCGGCTGATAGAGCCCGACCACGCTGGAGGAGAAGTTGACGATGCGGCCGCCGTCGCGGAGCCGGCGCGCGGCCTCGCGCAGGGTCCGGAAGACGCCCGTGACATTCACCTCGAACTGGCGCGCGACGTCGGCATCGCTCAACTCCGCGAACGGGCCGAGCGCCATGGTCCCGGCATTGTTGACCAGGATGTCCACGCCGCCGAACGCCTGCCGGGCGGCATCGAACAGCGCCGTGGCGCTGCCGGGAGCGGCAATGTCGGCCTGGACCGCCAGCGCCCGGCCGCCGGCGGCCTCGATCCGCTGCACCACCTGTGCCGCGGCGTCCCTGCCTTGTGCATAATTGACGATGATCGCTACTCCGCGTGCGGCCAGGCGTTCGGCAATGGCCGCGCCGATCCCGCGCGAGCTTCCGGTGATGATCGCGACGGGCGCTGGTATGTCGGGCATGGTCGGTCTCCCTCGTTTCGATGGGAGAGGAGATAGCTGATCGTCCCGGCCGCATAATCTGCCGCGGCTTGACATCAGATGTCGGGCTGGGCGAACAGTCTGAGATGGACCGTTTCGATGCCATGCGCCTGTTCGTCCGCCTCGTCGAGCGGCGAAGCTTTACGGCCGCAGCCGCCGATCTCGGCCTGCCGCGCTCGACCGCGAGTGAGGTGCTCCGGGATCTCGAAGGCCGGCTCGGCGTCCGGCTGGTCGAGCGCACGACGCGCCACGTCACGCCGACATTGGACGGCGAGGACTATTACCGGCGCTGTGTCGGCATTCTCGACGAGATCGAGGAAGCCGAAACCGCGCTGCGCGACGCGAGCCCGCGCGGCCTGCTGCGGATCGACGCGCATCCGCTGCTGACGCGGACCTTCCTGCTGCCGCATCTGCCCGCCTTTCTCGCCGCGCATCCGCTGTTGAACCTGCGCATCGGCCAGGGCGACCGCCTGGTCGATCTCGTGCGCGAGGGCGTCGATTGCGTGATCCGGTCGGGCGAGCCCGAGGCGAGCGGCATGATCCAGCGCCGGCTCGGCACCATCGAGGAGGTCACCGTCGCCAGTCCGGCCTATCTGCGCGACTACGGCACGCCGCGGCAGCCCGACGAGCTCGACGGCCATCGCATGATCGGCTTCATCTCGTCGCGAACCGGCGAGGTGCTGCCGCTCGAATTCACCTGCGACGGCGTGCTGCGCCACATCGTGCTGCCGAGCCGGGTCATGGTCAACAATTCCGACACGATGGCCGATCTCGCCCGGCTCGGGCTCGGGCTGGTGCAGGCGCCGCGCTATCGCTTTGCGCCGGATCTGGCCGACGGTGCGCTGGTGGAGATTCTCAGCGACACTCCGCCGTCGCCGACGCCGCTGCACGCGCTGTATCCGCAGAACCGGCAGCTGAGCCTGCGGCTGCGCGTGTTCCTCGATTGGATCGTCGATATTGTCGCCCGGGCGAAGCTGTAGGCTCTCCCGTAGGGCGGATCAGCGCAGCGTGATCCGCCGCGGTTTCCGCGTGCGCGGTCGAAATGGCGGACTACGCTGACGCTAATCCGCCCTACGGGTTCTGTATCCGCCAACCGGCAGCTGACGCGGCGTATTCCTCGATTGGATCGCGGGCATTCTCGGCCGGGCGACATTGTAGCGGCATTCGCGCGATGAGCGGCGGCGCGACCTACTTGCCCTTCTCGATCTTCGTCACCGTGTAGCCGGAGGCATCCTCGACCGCTTCGAACTTCACCTTGTCGCCGGGCTTGAGGCCCTTCAGCAGCGCGGCGTCCTTGACGCGGTAGACCATGGTCATGGCCTCGTCCATGCCGAGGCTCTTGGCGGGGCCGTGATGCAGGGTGATCTTGGCATTGGCCTCGTCGACCTTCTTGACGTCGCCGCTGATCGTGTCGGCGGCCACGGCGGGGGTAAGAAGCGCAAGAGCCAGGGCGGCGGCGGTGGTGAGCTGAGTGTAGATCTTCATCATGTTCTCTCCTGCTGGTCTTGGGTCCGATGCGTAGGGCGGATCAGCGCAGCGTGATCCGCCGATGGTCCGAGATCCGTGGCGATGGCGGATCACGCTGACGCTGATCCGCCCTACGGTCTGGTGGGTGGAGCGCGCCGTCACTTGACGGTGACGTGGCCGGTCATGCCGTATTCGCGATGGTTGGGGATCAGGCAGGAATATTCGAAGGTCCCGGGCCTGGTGAAGCGCCACACCAGCTCGGCGGTCTTGCCCGGCCCGAGCCGCACGCCGTTCGGCTCGTCGTGCGCCATGTGCGGGTGCTTCTTCATGACGGCGGCATGCTTCAGGTTCTCCTTCTTCGTGGCGAGCAGGAATTCGTGATCCTCCTTGCCGGTGTTGCGCAGCACGAAGCGGATCTGCTCGCCGCGGCTGACGGCGATGCGCGCCGGCGTGAACTCCATCTCGCTCAGCAGCACCTCGATGGTGCGCGACGGCTGGTTGGCATCGCCGGGCTCGCCGGCGGCATAGCCGCGGCTACGGTGTTGCTCGTGGCCATGGACGGGCACGGATGTGATCAGGGCGACGGCTAGGGCCGCGCCGACCACGATGCGGGTCTTCATTGCAAATCTCCCGACGATGGGTTGTGCGTGGGCGGCTAACATCAGCGTTGCGTCCGGGTCTGCGTCCTCGCGCTCCCCTCGCGCCTGACGGGTTCGGGGGCGCTTGCGACCTCGTAGGCAACGCTGCCTTGCGGAAACTGATAGGGGCCGGGATCGCGATAGTCGTCGCGCGCGAGGCCTTCGCGCACCTTCACCGTCGTGAACATGCCGCCCATCTCGATCGGGCCGAACTGTCCGGTGCCCGTCATCATCGGCAGCGTGTTGTCGGGGGCCGGCATCTCCATGGTGCCCATCGCCATGCCGATGTGGCCCATCACCATGCCGTCGGGCGCAAGTCTGCCCACCGCGCGCGCCAGCTCCTGGCGCGACACGCCGATCAGGTTGCGCATGTCGTGGCCCATTGCATTCATGGTGTGATGTGACTTGTGGCAGTGGAACGCCCAGTCGCCGGGATTGTCGGCGATGAAATCGAGCACCCGCACCGCGCCGACCGGGACGTCGGTGGTCGTCTCCGGGATTTGCGCGACGTCCGGAATCCAGCCGCCGTCGGTACCTGTGACCTTGAACTTGTGGCCGTGGAGGTGGATCGGGTGGTTGGTCATGGTGAGATTGCCGATGCGGATGCGGACGTGATCGCCAAGCCGCGCCGGCATGGAATCGATGCCGGGAAACACCCGTGCGTTCCAGGTCCACATGTTGAAGTCGGTCATTTCGTTGACCTTCGGCAGATAGCTGCCGGGCTCGATGCGGTAGCTCGACATCACGAACACGTAGTCGCGATCGACCGGCGGCACGGGCGCGCGCGGATGCACGACGATCATGCCCATCATGCCCATCGCCATCTGCACCATCTCGTCGGCATGCGGGTGATACATGAAGGTGCCGGCGTGCTTCATCTCGAACTCGTAGACGAAGGTCTTGCCGGGCTTGATGTGCGGCTGGGTCAGGCCGCCGACGCCGTCCATGCCGCAGGGCAGGATCACGCCATGCCAGTGCACGGTGGTGTATTCCGGCAATTTGTTAGTGACGAAGATCCGGACCTTGTCGCCCTCGACCGCCTCGATGGTCGGGCCCGGCGACTGGCCGTTGTAGCCCCACAGATGCGTGCTCATGCCAGGTGCAAACTCGCGCGTGACCGGCTCGGCGACGAGATGGAATTCCTTCCAGTCGCCGTTCATGCGGAACGGCAGCGACCAGCCGTTGAGCGTCACCACGGGCTGATAGTCCGGTCCTGCCGCGGGATGCAGCGGCGGCTGCATCACGGCCTTGTCCATGGTCGGTGCCTCGGGAATGGCTGCGGCCTGCACCCGGCCTGAGACGGCGGAGGCGCCGGCGAGCGCCGCGGATCCGAGCAGTGTTCGGCGTGACAACATTGGGCGTCTCCCGTCAGTCATGGGTGGGCGCGAGCGCGCTCGCGGTCTGCTGTACGCTGTCCTCACCCGCCGCTCCGCCGCCGCCATTGACGGCGGCCGACAGCTCGGCCTCGGTGAGGAAGAAGTCGCGTTTTGCATCGATCGCGGCGCGGCGCGAGGCGAGCCGCTGCCGCGCCTCGACCAGCAGCGCGAAGATGTCGACCTGCATGCTGGAATAGCGCAGTTGCATCTCCTCGCTGATGATCTGGCGCAGCGGCAGCACCTCGCGGGCATAGTGGCCGGCGATGTCGTAGGCCCCACGATAGCTGCGATAGGCATCGCGCGCCTCGGAGCGGACCGTGACGGCGCGCTCGGTGAGGCGGTTGAAGACGACGTTGTAGCTCTCGAGTGCTTGGCGCATGCGGACCTCGCCGCCGTCGAAGATCGGGATCTGGAATTGGACGTCGAAGCCGCGCTCGCGGATGGTGCGGCCGTCGGGCTCGACGGTCTTGCGGTCGATGCCGGCGAGGTCGAGCAGGGTGACGAAGCGCGTCGCCTCGGTGAGCTGCAGAGCGGTGGCGAGCGCGGTTAGCTCCAGGCGCGCCATCTGCAGATCGATGCGGTGCGCGACGGCGTCGCGCTCGACGAAGGGCTGTGTCAACGGCCGGCGCGGCAGTGCGGGCAGGCGGTCGGGCAGGCGGAAGTTCAGCTCGTCGCCCCACAGGCCCATCAGCCGGATCAGCCGTTCGCGCGCGCTTGCTGCCATGCGGCGGGCGCTCGCGAGCTCGGCGGTGGTCTCGGCATAAAACACCTGCTCGCGGGCCTGGTCGAGCCGGTTGAGCGCGCCGGTCTCGCCGAGCTTCTGGGCGAGCTTCGCCGTCGCCTCCGCGGCCGCTTGCGCCTCGGCCAGCAGACCCACCAGCTCGTTGGCGGCGACGGCGCGCACATAAGCGCGCCGGACCTCGGCGGCGAGCCGCACGGTGGCGAGCGCCGCCCTCAGCTGCGCCTTCAGGAAGCGCTCGCGCGCGATCTCCGTGCGCAGCGGCAAAGTGGCGAGCGCGAGGATGTCGCCGGCAACCTGGCGCTCGGCCTCCAGCGCACCGTCGCCGCTGATGCGCATCAAAGAGAAGGTCGGGTTCGGCGGCAGGCTGGCCTCGACCCTGTCGGCGTCGCTGAGCGCGAGCTCATGATAGGCGGCCTGCAATCCCTTGTTGTTGAGCAGAGCAAGCTGGACGGCGGCATCGGCCGAGAGCGGCCGTGCCAGCAGTCCGCTGACGACGCCGCGGACGCGCTCGGCGTCATCGGCGCTGCGAATGGATGCGACGTCCTTGCCGATGCTGCGCCCGGTGACGTCGGCGACTACGTCCATGCCGCCATCGGGCGAGAACGCGGCGCAGCCGCCGAGTGCGAGTGCCGCGGCGAGCGCCGCCGACCTGATCATGCCTGGCATGCGGCTGCTCCTAGCGGCTCGGTTCGGCGCGCGCCGCGCCGGGCTCGCGACGCGATCCCCATGCGGCGGGAGCGGCCGGGCGCAGCGACGTGTAGGGCGCCGTCACCGCCGAGGCGCGCACCGGCGCAATGCTGGCGGCAGGGTCGGCCGGATCGGCGCTCGTCAGCGCGAGCATGCGCGGCTGGCAGGCACCGACGCTCAGCGTCAGGAGGAGCGCCGACGCGTGCAGCAGCATTGAAGACGGCAGGCCGCGCCGCGCCGGACATGCGGCTGCGGGCGTCGCCTTGGCTTGCGACAACATGATATGTCCTTGGGTCTGTCGATGATCCGCGACAGGACGCGCGCGCGCGCGCGATCCCGCGTCGTTCGTTCAGGCCAGGACGATGGGGGGACGATCGAGCCGCGGCGGCGAGCGCCCGGGCAGGCTGGCTTCGCGCGCGGCTTCGCTGGCCGTGGCGAGAGAGGAGGGCAGCGTCACCGCCGGCATCATGGCGGTGAGGCCGACGGCGCACATCATCGCGCAGCAGGGACCCGGCAGCTTGCCGTGGTCGTGATGCGCGGGCGCAGGGTCTTCTGGAACCTGCAGGCCGGCAGCCGCGAGATGATCATCGTGGTGATCGGCGTGAGCGGCATGCATCTGCGCCATCATCGTCGCATCGCTCATCTCATGATGAGCGGTGTGATGGTGCGTGACCGCGACGGCGACTTCATCGAGACACGGCAGCGCCCCGCTCGCGAACGCGAGCGCCACGCCCGGGCTGAGCACGCAGAACAGATAGGCGAGGACGAGCAGCCGCCCCGCCAGAATCTGCATTCTCCGTGTCAATCCCAACGACATCCGCGCGCAAATCGCTCCGTTTCGGTGAGCAGTCTAGCCCAGGAGGCGCCGCGCCGCAAAGAGGGTTGGCTGAAAGGGGGAGCGGTGGGGCTTGCTCGGTACACATCCGTTCCCGCAAGCGACAGTGCGATCGCATACAGACTCAGTTCGTGCCAGCTCTCTCCACCGTCATGGCCGGGCTCCGTCCCGGCCATCCACGTCGTTCGAAATGTGTGGAAAGACGTGGATGCCCGGGACGGAGCCCGGGCATGACGAGCAACCAATCGACGGCCTTCCTCGTTGCGGGATCCACCTCTGTTGCACTGCTTCTGCATGGCCAATGCCGCAGCAATGTGGCTTGACCGGATGCGATGGGGCAACGAAGTTGCGGCCATCGTGCACGGACCCCACACAAGATTCGAGGAAGCGCCTCACTTCACACCGGACTCGCGCCAGGCCTGGGCGCGGCTGGTGCTGGCACTCGTCATCGCCTCGGTCGGCGGCGCCGGGATGTGGACGGTGGTCGTTGTGCTGCCGACCGTGCAGGCGGAGTTCGGCGCGAGCCGCGGCGCGGTCTCGCTGGCCTACACGCTGACCATGTTCGGCTTCGGCCTCGGCGGCGTCATCGTCGGCCGCATCACCGACCGGTTCGGCATCGTCACCGCGATGGCGCTGAGCATTGCCACGACCGCTGCGGCCTATCTGCTCGCCGGCGCCTCGGTGACGCTGTGGCAGTTCCAGGCGGTGTATTTCCTGATCGGGCTCGGCTCGTCCGTGACCTTCGCGCCGCTGATGGCGGAGGCCTCGCACTGGTTCGAGCGCTATCGCGGGCTTGCCGTCACCATCGTCGCCTCGGGCAACTACGTCGCCGGCACGGTGTGGCCGCCGCTGGTGAACTACGGCGTGCAGCAGATCGGCTGGCGCGCCACCCATGTCGCGCTCGGCATCTTCTGCGCGCTGACGATGTCGGCGCTGCTGCTGGTGCTGCGGGCGCGGATGGACGGCGCCGGCGCGCACGACCATGCGCATGCGGCCCCGCCGCAGCTGAGCCTGCCGATCTCGACCAATGCGCTGACCGTGCTGCTCAGCGTCGCCGCGATCGCCTGCTGTGTGGCGATGGCGATGCCGCAGGTCCACATCGTCGCCTATTGCGGCGACCTCGGCTATGGCGTCGCCGTCGGCGCCCAGATGCTGTCCTTGATGATGGCGCTCGGCATCGTCAGCCGCGTCGGCTCGGGGTTCCTCGCCGACCGCATCGGCGGCATGCGCACGCTCTTGATCGGCTCGCTGGCACAGGGCTTTGCGCTCTTGTTCTATCTGTTCTTCGACGGCCTGACCTCGCTCTATCTGATCTCCGGCATGTTCGGCCTGTTCCAGGGCGGCATCGTGCCGAGCTATGCGATCATCGTGCGCGAGGCGATGCCGGCGCGCGAGGCCGCCACCCGCGTCGGCATCATCATTTTCGCATCGGTGTTCGGCATGTCGTTCGGCGGCTGGGTGTCGGGCGTGATCTTCGACGCCACCGGCTCCTACGCCGCGGCCTTCGCCAACGGCATCGCGTGGAATGCGCTCAATCTCGCGATCGTGGTCACGCTGCTGATGCTGGCGCGGCGGCAACACCGGTTGGCGGCCTGAGCCGGAAAGCGTTGTGCGGCGGCCACAGTCGTATCCCGTTAAGGGTTATATGCACTTCGTCATACAAAATCCCGGCCGGCGCCCCAAATCCATCGAATCCGATCACGCAACTATGATCTCGATCGAAGCCGGGCAGGGCCGTTGGGCTCGCGGGCTTTGCATCGCGAAGTGGATTTGTCGCGAGGTCTCAGCTGAGGCCGCGATCACCCATCGACAGGCCTGACACAGGCCCGTCGTCGCGGTGAAAGCTCCTTGCCTGGTGGTGATCAGTGCGGCGGCATCGCGATGGTGCAGGAGGCCGTTGCGCTATGTCCATTATTTCACGTGCCGTTTTACAACTTATGATTGCTGCGATCGTCGCCAGTGTTGGCAACCGGCATGCGTCCGCGCAGCTGATCCCCCAGCAGCCCGCGGGGCCCGCGGCGACCCGCTCGCTCATCGTGCCGGTCGCACCGGCACCGGTCCGTCCGGGCGCCGCGGCACCAGGGCCGCCGCGTCCGGCCGGCCTGCCCGCGTCGCTGTCGCCGGCGCCCGGCAGCGGCCCCGATGTGTGGCGGCTGCCGAACCCCACCGACGTCAATGAAGGCACGGTCACCATCATCACCGCACCGGCCGGCGGCGCCACCTCGGTGTTCGGTTCCGACATGGCGCGCGTGCTGGACGACCAGTCGAACATCCGCGTGCTGCCCGTGCTCGGCAAGGGCCCGGTGCGCAACGTCTCCGACATCCTGTTCCTGAAGAGCATCGACATGGGCGCGGTCGCCGCCGACGTGCCCGAATTCTACCGTCTGCAATACGGCATCCCGGACATCACCTCGCAACTGCGCTACATCGCGCGGCTCTATCACAGCGAGATTCACATCATCGCGCGGTCCTCGATCCGCTCGATCTTCGATCTCAACGGCAAGCGCATCATCGCGCCGACCGATGTCGGCTTCTATTCCGCGCGGGTGATCTTCAACCGGCTGAACCTGACGGCCACGTTCGATTACGCGACCGACGATGCAAAGTCGATCCAGAAGCTGGTCGACGGCGAGGCCGACGCCTACATCGTCTCGACCGGCAAGGTGTTCCAGCTCGCCCGCGCCATCCGCAACGACAACCGCGCGCTGCATCTGGTGACGATTCCCTACGATCGCCGGCTGCAGAACCTCTATCTGCCGACGACGCTGTCGTCGGACGACTATCCGAACCTGCTCAATCCCGGCGAGACGATCGAGACCGTGGCGATCGGCATGCTGCTCGTCAGCTACAACTGGCCCGAGAATACCGAGCGCTATCGCAAGGTGGCGCGCTTCGTCGACGCGTTCTTCGCCAATTACGACGAGTTCATGAAGCCGCCGCGGCATCCGAAATGGACGGAATCGAGTATCGTCGCCGCCATTCCCGGCTGGAAGCGGTTCAAGGCCGCGGAAGACTGGCTGGTCGCGCGCAACATGGTGCCGCGGCGCGAGGTCGCCGACGTGCAGCAGGCGCAGTTCGAGAGCTTCGTGCGCCAGAGCGGCGGGCAGCTGTCGAACGATCCGGCCGAGCGCAGCGCGCTGTTCCGCCAGTTCCTGCAATGGCGCCAGCAGCACGGCGGCCCGCCGACGCCGACGCGCTGAAACTCACACCGCCTGACCAGCTTTCAGCAGAGAGCAGCCGGTGATCTTGAGGCTGCCGTCGGGCTGGACCTGCAGCGTATAGAGCGCCTCCCAGGCCTCGCCCTCGGCATCGATGATCTGGACACGCTGCGCGATGCTGCCGTTCTCAATCTGGGACGGCCCGAACTCGAAGCTGCGATGGCGATAGACCGGCGGGTAGCCGCTCCTGACCATCGCCATGAAGATCTCGGCGCTGGGAAACAGCGCCTGGATCTCCGGCGCCGCCTGGGCATAGGCGGTCGCGCCGTCATCGTGGGCGAAAGCCTGCTCCTGGGCGCGGATGACACGCTGCGCCGCGCTGGCCTCCTCGGCCGCGCCGGCCGGGCAAGCCAGCAGTGACAACAGCAAAGCGAGCGACACCAGACTGCGCATCGTCGGGCCTCCATCGGCGGATTGCGATGTCGTATCATGCGCCACGCGGCGCGCGTGACAAGCCTGGCGTGGCCCGCCAATGTCGCAGACTGGCGGCGATCCCCGGTCCGGACCGTGTCGGCGCCATCAAGCCCGCGCGAGGACCGAGCCATGCATCCGGCGCGGTGCCGGCCGCGCCGCCGCCCGCTTGATCTGGCATGGCCCGGCGCGAATCGTGCATGCATGGCCGCGACCGAAGCAGGAGCAGCATGACCGACTTTTCCAAGACCCGAGCGCTCTTCACCATCCCCGAAGGCGTGATCTATCTCGACGGCAATTCGCTCGGCGCGCTGCCGTCGGCGGTGCCCGCCCGCGTCGGCAGCATGATCGCGGCGGAGTGGGGCGGCGAACTGATCCGCGGCTGGAACAGCGCCGGCTGGATGGTGCAGCCGCGCCGCGTCGGCGATCGCATCGCGCGGCTGATCGGCGCTGCGCCCGGCACGGTCGTGATGGGCGATACGCTCTCGATCAAGGTGTATCAGGCGCTCGCGGCCGCACTCTCGCTCAATCCGAACCGCCGCGTCATCCTGTCCGACAGCGGCAACTTCCCGTCCGATCTCTACATGGCGCAGGGCCTGGTCCGCATGCTCGGCGACCGCGCCACCTTGAAGGTGGTCGAGCCCGAGGCGGTCGAGGCCGCGATCGATGACAGCGTTGCTGTGCTGATGTTGACCGAGGTGGACTATCGCACCGGCCGCATGCACGACATGACGGCGCTGACGGCCAAGGCGCATGCCGCCGGCGCGCTCGCGGTGTGGGACCTCGCGCATTCCGCCGGCGCGGTGCCGGTCGATCTCGCAGGCAGCGACGCCGACTTCGCGGTCGGTTGCACCTACAAATATCTCAATGGCGGGCCCGGCGCGCCGGCCTTCATCTATGTCGCGCCCCGCCATGCCGACGTCGCGCCGCCGGCGCTGTCCGGCTGGATGGGCCACGAGGCGCCGTTCGCCTTCGATCTCGACTATCGCCCGGGCGGCGGCATCGAGCGGATGCGGATCGGCACGCCGCCGATCATCGCACTCGCAGCCCTCGATGCGGCGCTCGACGCCTGGGACGGCGTGTCGATGCCGGACGTGCGCGCGGCGTCGATCGCGCTGTCAGAGCTGTTCATCGCCGAGGTCGAGCGACGCTGCCCGTCGCTGACATTGGCCTCGCCGCGTGACCCCGCGCGACGCGGCAGCCAGGTGTCGTTCCGGCATCCCGACGGCTATGCGATCATGCGGGCGCTGATCGCGCGCGGCGTCATCGGCGATTTCCGTGCCCCGGATGCGCTGCGCTTCGGCTTCACGCCGCTCTATATCGGCGAGGCCGAGGTGCGCGGCGCCGTCGACATTCTCGAGAAGGTTCTCGCCGAGCGGCTGTGGGATCGGCCCGAATATCGCCAGAAGGAACTCGTGACGTGAGCAACGCGCCCTACGATCCCGCCGCCGACGGCGCGCAGATGAATTTCCGCGAGCGCATGTCCTATGGCGACTACCTGAAGCTCGACCGCCTGCTCGACGCCCAGGCGCCCTTGTCCTCGGCCCATGACGAGATGCTGTTCATCATCCAGCACCAGACGTCCGAGCTGTGGATGAAGCTCGCGATTCACGAGATCAAGGCCGCGATGGCGGCGATCGCGCGCGACGACGTGCAGCCCGCGTTCAAGATGCTGGCGCGGGTGTCACGCATCTTCGAGCAGCTCAACGGCGCTTGGGACGTGCTGCGCACGATGACGCCGAGCGAATACACGCTGTTCCGCGACAAGCTCGGCGAGTCCTCCGGTTTCCAATCGTTCCAGTATCGCTCGATCGAATTCCTGCTCGGCAACCGCAACCTGGCGATGCTGCGTCCGCACGCGCATCACCCCGAACTGACGGCAGAGCTGGAATCGATTCTTGCCAAGCCGAGCCTCTATGACGAGGCCCTGCGGCTGCTGGCGCGGCGCGGCTTCTTCATCGGTGCCGATGGACAGCGCACCGATTGGCGCGGCACGCGCGGCGAGAGCCCGGAGGTGGCGGCGGCCTGGATCAGCGTGTATCGCGATCCGCAGCGGCATTGGGAGCTGTATGAGCTCGCCGAAAAGCTGGTCGATTTCGAGGACTATTTCCGCCGTTGGCGCTTCAACCACGTCACCACGGTCGAGCGCATCATCGGCTTCAAGACCGGCACCGGCGGCACATCAGGCGTGAACTATCTGCGCAAGATGCTGGAGATCGTGCTGTTCCCCGAACTCTGGAAGCTGCGCACCGGGCTGTGAGGCGGGCGATTGCATATGATGCCAAGTTCGAGTTCGGCTCCCTCCGCAGTCATGGCCGGGCTCCGTCCCGGCCATCCACGTCGTTCCGTAACCCGGGAAGGACGTGGATGCCCGGGACGGACCCCGGGCATGACGACGTGGAGACAGGCTCGCGAAAAACTCAGTTTGTAATATGCGATAGCCCTTGGGCCGTGAGGCTCGCGCACGCACTCATTCGATCAGGAGATTTTCCATGCTCTACGCCGTCAAGGACTGGGACAACGCCTATGCCAACGGCCCAAACATCGTCGGCGGCGATCGTTGGCCCGGCTTGTGGGTCGCGCCCGCGGAAGCGTATCGCGCCGAACTGGCGGGGCGGGGTCGCGCAACGCTCGACATCGCCTATGGTGCGCATGAGCGCCAGCGCCTCGATCTGTTCCTGCCCGAAGGCAGGCCAAAGGGGCTCGTCGTGTTCGTGCATGGCGGCTACTGGATGCGGCTCGACAAGAGCTTCTGGTCGCACCTTGCGAAGGGACCGATCGCGCGCGGCCACGCCGTGGCGATGCCGTCCTATCGGCTGTGCCCAGAGGTCGGCATCGCCGACATCTCGGCCGACGTCGCGCAGGCGATCGCCCGCGCAATGGACGAGGTTGATGGCCCGGTGGCGCTGACCGGCCATTCCGCGGGTGGCCATCTGGTCAGCCGCATGATCTGCCGCGGCGCGCCGCTGTCGGCCGACCGGCAGGCGCGCATCACCGGCGTGGTCTCGATCTCCGGCCTGCATGATTTGCGCCCGCTGCAGCGGACGGCGATGAACGAGACCTTGCATATCGACGACGCCACGGCTGCGAAGGAAAGCCCGGCGCTGCTGGCGCCCGTCGATGGCGTTGATGTCACCGCCTGGGTCGGCGGCGCCGAGCGCAACGAATTCCGCCGCCAGGCCCAGCTGCTCGCCAACATCTGGACCGGGCTCGGTGCCTCCACCGCCTATGTCGAAGCGCCGGATCGGCACCATTTCGACGTGATCGACGAGTTGGCGGATCCGGATGGTGAGTTGGTGAAGGCTTTGGTGGGATAGCTGCCGGCCGCCGCAATCGCGAGCG
Organism: Bradyrhizobium oligotrophicum; assembly: GCF_051168495.1. GTDB lineage: Bacteria > Pseudomonadota > Alphaproteobacteria > Rhizobiales > Xanthobacteraceae > Bradyrhizobium > Bradyrhizobium oligotrophicum_A. The sequence continues at coordinate 36,103 of NZ_JBNPVB010000031.1, forward strand.
ATCGTCACATCGCTCGCGATGCCTACAGCGCGTCGTTGAGCAATCGTCGCGCGGACTTCAGGCCTTGCTGGTCGCGCTTGTAGAAGATCCAACCCTTGACCCGCCTGGCCTTGACGAGGCCGGCCGCGACCAGCACGCGCATATGCTCGCCCAACGTCGGCGCCGATACGCCGAGCTTTTCGGCAATGAACAGCCCGCAGACTCCATTCTTGACGAGGTCGCCGTCATGTGCGGGACCGGACGGGCTTCGTTCGCGCCGAGGCGGCGTAATCGTCACAGCCAATAACTGCTATCGACATAACTCATTATGGAACGCCGTTCCGGGTCGCTAGTCTTCTCGGGTGTTGGACGCTGATTTCATCCAGCATGTTTCATTTTGGGCGGGAGCTCCCGCCTTGCTCGGGAGTGATCGATATGCCAGTCCGACGTCCGAGTGTGGCCGAGCTGCAGCAGGCTGCACGTGAGATCGGCCTCGATCTCGATGATGCCGATGCGCGGTCGTTCCTTGCGTTGATGCAGGGTCAGCTCGACGCCTACGATCTCGTCGACGAGATGGTCGCGCCGCTGCCTGAGGTCAAATATCCGCGGACCCAGGGCGTTCGTCCGCGGCCGGAGAATAATCCATTTGGCGCCTGGGCGGTCACCGCTCGTATCGATGGCGCCACCCACGGCAAGCTCAAGGGCAAGCGCGTCGCCATCAAGGACAATGTGTGCGTCGCCGGTCTTCCCATGATGAACGGGGCTTCCATCCTCGAGGGCTACGTGCCTGAGATGGACGCGACCATCGTCACCCGCCTGTTGGACGAAGGCGCGGAGATTCTCGGCAAGTCGGTGTGCGAATATTACTGTGCATCAGGCGGCAGTCACACCTCCGCCAATGGCGTCGTCGAGAATCCGGTCGTGCCGGGCTACAACGCCGGCGGATCATCATCCGGATCCACTGCATTGGTCATGGCCGACATCGTCGACATGGCCACAGGAGGCGATCAGGGCGGATCGATCCGCATTCCCGCCTCCTATTGCGGCGCTGTCGGTCTGAAGCCGACTCATGGCCTCGTGCCCTATACCGGCATCTTCGCCGTCGAGCTGACGGTCGACCACGCCGGACCGATCACCCGCACGGTCGCCGACAATGCGCTGATGCTCGAGGTGATGGCAGGGCCCGATGGGCTCGATCCGCGGCAGCGCGGCGCGCCGGCGCAGCCTTATACGCAGGGATTGGGGCAAGGCATTGCGGGCCTGCGTATCGGCGTGGTGCCCGAGGGGTTCGGCACCGCCGGCGCCGAGACGGAAGTCGACGATCGCGTGCAAGAGGCGGCCGGCCGTCTCGCAGCCAAGGGCGCCGAGATTCGCGAGGTCCATGTGCCGCTCCATGCCGCCGGCGCGGCGATCTGGACGCCGATCTTTCTCGAAGGCGCCACCGACCTGATGATGCGCGGCAACGCCTATGGCACCAACATGAAGGGTGTATTTCTCGAGAGCCTGCTGGATGCACATGCACAGTGGCGGGACCGGGCCGATGAGTTGTCCGAGACATTGAAGCTCGGCATCCTGACCGGCCACTACATGTCGTCGCGCAACCGCGGCCGGTACTACGGCAAGGCGCAGAACCTCAACCGGTTGCTGACCGCGGACTACGATCGCGCCCTCGGGCAAGTCGATCTGCTTCTGATGCCGACCACGCCGATGGCTGCGACGCGGCTGCCTCCCGCCGGAGCGTCCCGAGAGGAGGTCATCGGCCGCGCATTTGAAATGGTGGGGAATACCGCGCCGACCTGCCTCACGGGGCATCCCGCGATTTCCGTCCCGGTCGGCAAGACATCGGACGGCCGGCCGATCGGCGCGATGCTGATCGCGCGCCACCTCGATGAGATGACGCTGTACCGGGCAGCCGCGGCGCTGGAGGCTTGCTATCGATGAGGCCGCCGACGCTCCCGAGACACGAAGCCCATACCGACCGCGGATGAGAGCTACGACTTGGCGACGGGCGGAAGCAGCCCCACCAAGGCCGACAATCCCCGGATCCGGTGGTCCGGTTCGAGCCCGAGCTCGTCCATCTGCGTCCGCATCGCCTTGAACATTGTCAGGGGGGGAACAATGGCGCTGTTTTCGCAGGCGATGGCCATTGCCTCGGGGGTGACCCGCTCGATCCACGCGACCGTCAATCCGACCGCCTTGGCACCAATTGCGTCCCACGGGTTTGACGAGACGAACAGGACTTCGGAAGGGTCGGCGCCGAGTTCGGTTTCGATCAAGCCATAGGCGTCCGGACTCGGCTTGAATGTCCTCTTGACGTCGACGCTGATGGTCTTGTCGAGGAGGCGGTCGAGTCCGGTGTTGCGCACCAACGTGTTCAGCATCGACGGGGCGCCGTTCGAAAGGATCGCCAATGTCCGGCCCTGGAGCTGCTCCAGGGTGGGCAGCGTGTCCGGGTAGGGATCGAGGTGGACATATTTGTCCATGATCTTCTCGAACAGAACCTCTTCGTAGCGAAGCCCGAGGATTCTCAAGGTGTAGACGAGGGATTGGCGGGTCACCGCCTCGAAATCCTCGTAGCGCCGCATCAGCGAACGCAGCCAAGTGTATTCGAGCTGCTTCATTCGCCAGATTTGCGTGATCATGTCGCCATGGCCGGGGAAGGCCTGATCAGTGACCGATGTAACGGATTGAATGTCGTAGAGTGTGCCGTAGGCGTCGAAGACGACGGTGGTAATCGCCACTGGATTGTCCTCCTTCCGGAGTGATGGTGACCGTGGAACAGGGGCTTCTTGCGACCTGGACTTCGCGCGTGCCTCAGGACTGCCGGTGCGGCCTCTGGCGCCAAATGCCGCAAGTCTGGTCTTTACGAACAGGGGGGCAACCGACAAAGTGAATTATGACGATGTCGGTATCGTCTTTTTCGATAGCGGAGATTCTCGTGAATTTCGATATCGACTGCCTGAGATCGTTTCTCGTGATTGCGGATACGATGAGCTTCTCGCGAGCCGCAGAGGCCGTGGGGCGATCGCAGTCGACGATCAGCCAGCAGATGACCAAGCTGGAGATGCAGGTGGGCAAGCCGCTCTTGACGCGGCGGAAGGGCCGGGTTCTGGAGCTCACTATCGAGGGCGATCGCTTCGTCCAATATGCGCGGCGCATCCTTCAGCTCAACGACGAAGCCTACGCCTCGATGTGCGACGACGTCCTGGTCGGCTTCGTCCGGCTCGGCGTGCCGCTCGATTTCTTCGGGCGCGATTTCACGACATGGCTCGCCCGGTTCAAGAGAAAGAATCCGATGGTGGGTATCGAGGTCGACGCCAACCAGTCGGAAAGCCTGATGAAGCGGAGCGCGCGGGGCGAATTCGACCTCGCATTCTTCAAGCAGGAAACCGGGGCCACCAACGGCACTTCCGTTCTGACGGAGCAATTGGTCTGGGTCAGCGGGCCGAACTACACCCCCAATGACGCGTCGATCCCGCTCGTCCTTTTTCCCGACGGCTGCGCGTATCGACGTTTCGCCGTATCATCTCTGAAGCAACACGACCGGCGTTGGCACCTCAGCTTCGTCAGTCCGAGCTTCGAATGCCTGAAGGCTGCAACGCTCGAGGGATTGGGAATCACGGTTCTGGCGCGGGCGTTGGTGCAGCCGCCGCTGCGGGTCATCCGGCAGGATCTCGGCCTGCCCCGCCTGCCGACCGTCGAGCTCGCCTATGCGTGCGGTGGCCGCACCAATTCGCGGACCGTCGGCGAATTGACCACGTTCCTCGCCGAGCGGCTGATGGGCGCGAGCGTGCAGCCTTAGTCGGGATGCGCGCGGGCCTCGTCCGCAGGAGCAAAATCCGCGCGCCGGCACGGCAGGTGGCCTCGTTGGCGAAGGCGGAGTTCACCTTTCCGCCACCGCATCGCCCCAGGCATGGAAGATCTCGGTCGCGCCGCTGTTGACGTCGCCCTCGCGCATCACGACGCTGGGGCAGGCGAACTTCATCGGCATGGTCTGCACCGGCGCCGGGAAGGTCTCGAACTTCACGGCGAGCGCGTCCATCACGTCCGACGGCAGACGCGTATCCGCGCCGACGATGTCGCCCTCGCTGGCGTCGATGCGGGGGTGATGGATCGCGGCATCGAGGTCCATGCCGTAGTCCATCACGAATGACAGCATCTGCGCCACCGCGGGCAGGATGCGGCGGCCGCCGGAGGCGCCGAGCGCGAGGCGGCGGCCATCGGCTGCCTGCGCCAGCACGGGCGTGTAGTTGGTGAGGCAACGCTTGCCCGGCGCCAGCGAGTTGGTCGAGCCCGGTGTCGGGTCGAACCACATGATGCCGTTGTTCATCATGATGCCGCTCTGCGGCGCCTGGAATTTGGAGCCGAAGCCCGACAGCAGGGTCTGCGTGACCGCGGCCATGTTGCCGTCGCGATCGACGACCGAATAATGCGTGGTGCAGGCGGGCGCGAGATATTCGGCGCCGATCGCCCGTTTTCCCGCGGCATCGCCCATGTCGTTGAGGCGCTCGCGATAGGCGGATTGCAGTGCCTCGGCATAGGCGATGAAGGCGCTTGCGTCCGGCGCTTTGCCTGATGCGGCGACGCTCGCCTGCATCAGCCGCAACGCATGCGCCAAGGTCGGGCCGGCGGTGAGTTCGGGCGTCGCGAACACCGTGCCGCCGCGATAGGGAATGCGCAGGGGATCGCGCACCTGCGCCTCGAACGCGGCGAGATCCTCGACCGAGAGCGCGCCGCCGGCGGCCTGGATGTCGCGGGTCAGCGAGCGGGCGATGTCGCCCTGATAGAAATCGCGCGCGCCCGCATGCGCGAGATGCGCCAAGGTCGCCTTCAACTGCTGCTGCGGCAGCCGCACCACCGCCTTGGCGCCCCATTGCGGGTTCGGCGGCAGGCCGTCCTTCAGATAGACCGCGGCGCTGCCGGGATAGCGGCGCAGGTCGGCGGCGCAACTCGAGATCATCACCGTCGTCCACCAGTCGACCAGCAGGCCGTCGGCGGCGAGCTTGACGCTGGGCGCGACGACATCGTGCCACGGCAGCCGGGCGTAGCGGCGATGCGCGGCCTCCAGGCCGGCGACGACGCCGGGCACCGCGATCGCGCCAGGGCCGTGCAGGTTGCGGTCGTCCTTGACGCGAGGCCAGGGGAAGATGTCGGCCGCGACGCTGCCGTCATTGGTCAGCGGATAGTCCTCGACGCGCAAGCTATCCGGAGCGCGCATGCCGTAGTCGATGACCTCGACGCGGTTCTCCTTGGCGCGGTACAGCACCATCGCGCCGCCGCCGCCGAGCCCGCTCATCCACGGCTCGATCACGCCGAGCGCAAAGCCGGTCGCGATCACGGCATCGATACAGTCGCCGCCGGCCGCCAGCACCTCGGCGCCGATCTCGGCCGCGCGCCGCGACTGCGCGGCGACGATGCCGCCCTTGCTGGTCACCGCCGGCTTGCGGATCTCCTGGCGATTGGAAAACTGGTTCGACATGTCACTCCCCGTAGATCCGCCTCAATTGCCGGGCGAATTGACACCGGACGGCGCCGACACACAATCGGCAACAGCGTGGGGCTCCTCAGCCCATGGGGAATGACGCGGCACCGCGTTGAGGAGAAATTTACCATTGGCGCGCTATGGTCTCCGGCAGACCAGATCGATTTCGATCAGCGCGTCATAGGCGAGGCCGGTAACGCCGACGCAAGTGCGGGCCGGCAGCCGGTCGACGGGGAAGAATGAACGGTAGGTTTCATTCATTGCCGCGTAATCCCGCTTGAACTCGGTCAGGTAAATCCGAGACATCACAATATGTTCAAGGCCAAGGTTGAGACCTTGGATGATGTACTTCAAGTTCTGCATCACCGCCTTCGTCTGAGCCACGATGCCGTCCGGCAGCACGCCCGGGGCTTCGGGGGAGTCCGGCATTTGGCCCGTGACGAACACGAAGCCATCGGTCTCCACGGCGTGACTGAACGGCGCCACCGGTCGGGTCGCGCCGGAGATCATGTGGAACTGCATGTTGGGGTCCTTCCTGTGAATGAATGAGTAGCGTGGGCAAAGCGGCGCCGCAGGCGACGCGTGCCCACCATTGTGAGCCGCGGTGGGCACGGCGCGGGATGAATCATGTGTGATGTCGCGGCATTGCGGGCGCGCCTTTGCCCACCCTGCGATTCGAGGTGAATTCAGCTTGCATCCTCGAACAGCCGCTTGCTCAGGATCGCGTGGACGCCCCAATTGCCGTCGACCACTTGGGTGACGCCGAAGTCGACAGCCGCCGACATCAGCGCGACGGCCTCGTCTTCGCTGAGGCCTTTGATGTGCATGAGAAAGCGCCGCATCTTGCGGAATGCGTCCTTCATCGCGAGGTCGAGCGAGGACGTCGCGTAGACCTCGCTTTGGCCCTGCGCGCCGAACTCGGCGAGATAGTTCGGGTGGCTGAAGCCGGTCAGCACCCAGTCGGTCGCGGTCTCGATCAGCGGATAGGTGAGATCGGCAAACGGTTGTCCGGCAAGCTGGCTCTTCTTGTGCAGGATCAACTGGAATGTGCCCGTCATCGAGCATTCGATCGCGGTGCCGCCGAGTTCGCCGTCGCCTTGCGTGGCGTGGGGATCGCCGACCGACAGCAACGCGCCGGGCACCGCGACCGGTAGATACACTGCAGAGCCCTTGCCGAGCCGCCAATTGTCGAGATTGCCGCCGAAATAGGACGGCGGGATCGAATCGACGAAATCGGCCTCGCGCGGCGCGACCGCGATGACGCCGAAATGCGGCCGCAAGGGAATGCGGATGTTGTCGAGGACGCCGTGGCGGCGCTTGATGCTGCCGGGCGCCACCGGCACGCCGGGATAATCGTAGGTCGCGTGCACGATTCCGGCCGGATCGGTCTGCGGCTCCCAGCGGTAGGAATAGAGTGCGCGCGCGTGCGGCTCGGGCGCCTCGGCGAAGATCTCGTAGATCGTCACCGCCTCGCGCGGGGCGGGTGCGGCGATCAGCTCGTTGTAGTGATAGCCCCACCACGCCGCGACGCTGGAGCCGAACACGCGGCCTTCATGTGTGGGATTGCGGCTCGGCCGCGGCACGATGTCGAGGATGCGGACCTCGAGCACGTCGCCGGGCTGGGCGTCCTTGATCGCGACGGGACCGGTGCAGATGTGCACGCCAAAGCCTTCGCCGGCGCCGCGGCCAAACACGCTGGCGTCCATCGGGCCGGCACCGCGGCGGTCGACGTTCTTCTTCGCACGCGTCCAGCCGAACACGCTGAGCGCGCCGTCGTCGCCGGATATCATCAGCTCCGGATCATCGGAGGCATGCTGGGTCAGGGTTTCCACGGTGATCGTATCGCCGGAGGAAATCTCCAGCTGCGGCGCCAGCGAGCGGCTGAAATAGCCCCAATGCACGCGCTCGGCCGACACCGCGAGGTGATGGTGATGGCGCTGTTGCGCATCCCGGTCGTTGGCCGGTGCGGGCAGGGCGACGTCGCCCCTCGCTGCCGCCGGGCTCTGACAGACGCGCTGCAGCGCCAGCGCATCCTGCGGCCAGCCGCGCTGGCCGCGCGGAGCCGTCGAGGTCACGGCCTGCTCGGCTTTCTGCTGCCGGAACTCGCGCGGCGACAGGCCGAAGCGGGCGCGGAAGCTGCGGCTGAAATGCGCTGAATCCGCAAAACCCCAGCGGTAGGCGATCTCCGAGATCGAGTGATGGGCTTCGGCCGGATTGGAGAGGTCGGTCCAGGTCCTCTGCAGCCGGCGCTCGCGGACATAATGGCTGAAATTGTCGCCGGTGCCTTCGAACAGCTTTTGCAGGTAACGCTCGGAAATGCCCTCCGCCTGGGCGACGCTTGCGGGCGTGAGATCGGCGTCATCGAGCCGGCGTTCGATGGCCTGGCAGATCCGGTGCAGGATCGCCGCTTGGGTCGCGCTGCTGCCCGTCTCCGAGACCGGCGCGGCCTGCTGATGCGCGAGCGTCAGCAGCAGATCGACCAGGCTCTGCGCAACCGTGCTCCATTCGGCGTCGCTCAGCGTTTCCAGCGCCCGTGCGGTGGCCTCTATGGTGCGGCACACGACGTCGGCCAGTCCGCTCGGCGCGATCACCTGCGGTTTGGCAAGCTTCAGCCGGCCGCCGATGCGGCCGTGGAGGGCTGTTGACGTGACCGACAGCACGATGATGCGCAGGTCGCGCTGGAACGCGATGCTCCAATCGGCCGTGCGCGGCAGCAGCATCAGATGGCCCGACGGGACGATGCGATGGCCGTCGCCGCTGCGCAGCACCGCGCCGTCCTCGATCGCGAGCAGGGCGAGCGGGAGATCCTCATGCGCCAGCGGCGCCGCAGCCACGGCCTGCGAGCCGGCCGACAGCCGCGACAGCGCGATGCCCGGCGCATGGCGATGCGAAGCGGTGGCGTGGCCATCATAGAACGGTGACTTCGCCGCCGGCTGCAGCCCGACCGCGTTCAGCACGTCGCGCCACGCGTCAGGACGCTCGCCCTCGGCATAGGATTCGCTGGTGAACGGACGGAAACTCATGGCACGCCCCGGGTCGGGGAATTCGAAGCAACCCCCGTGCCAGATGAGCCTGACGGTTTGCCGTTTCTGCGGCCGAGCGCAGACAAGATCACTCACACCGGAACACGTTCTTGCGGATGGTGCCGTGGACGCCCCAATTGGCGTCCACCACCTGGGTGACGCCGAAGTCCGCACCGACCGACAGCAGCGAGATCGCCTCGTCTTCGCTCAAATGATGCACCGTCATCAGGAAGCGGCGGAGTTTTCGGAAGGCGTCGCGCATGGCGCGGTCGAGGCTGGAATGGTTGGCGATTTCGGTCTGGGCGTTGGCGCCGAGCTCGGCGAGATAGTTCGGATAGGTGAAGCCATAGACCGACCAGGCCTGGTCGGTCTCCAGCAGCGGATGGGTGAGGCCTTCGAGCGCGGTGCCGCCGAGGTCGTTCTTCTTGTGCAGGATGAACTCGAAGTCGCCGGTCAGCGAGGTCTCGATCGCGGTGCCGCCGAGCTCGCTGTCGCCCTGCGCGGCATGGGGATCGCCGACCGAGAAATACGCGCCGGGCACGGCGACCGGATAATACATCCGCGCGCCCTTGCCGATGCGCCAGTCGTCGATGTTGCCGCCGGTGTAACTCGGCGGAATCGACGACACGTAGTCGGCTTCGGACGGCGCCAGCCCCATGGTGCCGAAATGCAGCCGGGCCGGCACCTTGACGTTGGGCAGGATGTTCTCGCGCTTCTTGATCGTCGCGTGGTCGACCGGCACGCCGGGATAGTCGATGGTCGGATGCACGATGCCGTCGGGGTCGGTCTGCGGCGTCCAGACGTAGTTGTAGACGGCTTTGGCGAACGGCTCGCCGGACGTATCCAGCTCGAAGATGGTGATGACCTCGCGCGGCTTCGGCTCCTCGATCAGGTCGTGATAGTGAAAGCCCCAATTGGCGGCGGCGTTGGAGCCGAAGCACTTGCCGGCGTGGCAGCCGCACTGGCTGGGCCGCGGCTTGATGTCGAGGATGCGCACCTCCAATACGTCGCCGGGCTCGGCGCCTTCGATCGCGACCGGGCCGGTCAGCAGATGCACGCCGATGCCTTCGCCGGAGCCGCGGATGAACGGGCCTTCGGTCGGGCCGGAGCCGCGCCGTGCGACCGCCTTATGCTCCTTGGTCCATTTGAATACGCTCTCGGCGCCGGGATCGTCCTTGATCATGCGCTCATAGTCGTCATTGGCGTGGTGCGTCAGCGTCTCGATCGTGGCGCGGTCGCCGGAGCGCAGGGTGAGCGCGGGCGTCACCACCTTGGAGAAATAGCCCCAATGGATGGTCTTCGGGGACACCGGCAGCAGATGGTGCTTCATGCGAGGGCCTCTTGGATTGGACGCGAGATCGTTGCCGTTGACGTAAAGGATGAGCTCATGCCACCGCGTCCTTCGGCCGCTCGGCATCCATCACCGAGAGGAAGCGCGCGGTCAGGGGATGGCGCGGGTTCGACAGCACCTCGTGCGCCGGTCCCTCTTCGAGGATCACGCCGCCATTGAGGAAGGCGACGCGGTCGGCGACCTCGTCGGCAAAGCGGACCTGATGCGTCGAGATGATCATGGTGAGGCCGTCATCGATGGCCAGCCGGCGGATCACCTCCAGCACCTCGTTGACCAGTTCGGGATCGAGCGCCGAGGTCGGCTCGTCCAGGAGCAGCACGCTCGGATTCGGCGCCAGCGCGCGGGCGATGGCGACGCGCTGCTGCTGGCCGCCGGACAGATGCCGCGGCAGGGCATCGGCGCGGTGGGAGAGGCCGACGCGCTCCAGCAGTTCGGCGGCGCGGCGCTCGGCCTCGAAGCGGCCGAGGCCGTGCACCCAGCGCAAGGGACCTGCGACATTCTCCTTCGCGGTCAGATGTCCGAACAGGTTGAACTGCTGGAACACCATGCCGACGCCGACATTGGCGCGCTCATTGGCGATCGCACGCGGCGTCAGCTTGCGGCCCTGCTCGTCGAAGCCGAGCTTGCGGCCGCCGACGCTGATCTCGCCGGCATCCCAGTTCTCCAGATGATTGATGCAGCGAAGCAGCGTGCTCTTGCCGGAGCCGGAGGGGCCGAGCAGCGCGATCACCTCGCCGATGCGCACCGTGAGATCGAGGCCGTCGAGCACTTTGTTGCCGTCATAGGCCTTGCGCAGGTGCTTGACCTCGACCGCGACGTTGTTGCGGGCGATGGTGGCGGCGCGCCGGGCGCGGTCTTCGATCGAGAGCGCCAGTGGCGGCGTCTCCTTCAGTTCGGCGGGTTCGGGCGGCGCAGTCTCGATGGCAGGGGCCGTCTTCGCTGCGAGCTCCAGCTTCGTCGCCAGATCGACGCGTCGCCACGGCAGATAGTCTACGAGCTTCCGCTGCTTCGCCGTGCGGTCGAGGTCGAGCAGCCATTCCAGCGCCAGCTGGATGACGCTGATCGCGCCGGTCAGCACGAGATAGATCAGGCCGGAGGCAAAGAAGATCGAGAAGAAGTCGAAGGTGGAGGAGGCCAGCTGAGTCGAGCGCAGGGTCAGTTCCTGCACGGCGATGACCGAGGCGAGCGAGGAATTCTTCAACGCGCTGACCGCCTCGTTGCCGAAGGCCGGGATCATGGTGCGGATCGCCTGCGGCGCGATGATCCGGCGCATCAGCACGGAGGGTGTCATGCCCAGCGCCTGGCCCGCCAGCAGCTGGCCGCGATCGACGCCGAGCACGCCCGAGCGCAGCATCTCGGCGATGAACGGCGCCTCGTTGCAGGCGAGCGCAAGGCCCGCCGCCAGCACCGCCGGCAGCTTGATGCCGATATGCGGCAGCGCGTCGTAGGCGAACACCATCTGCAGGATCAGCGGCGTGCCGCGGAAGATCACGGTGTAGCCGCGCGCGATCGCCGCCAGCAGCCAGAACCGGCTGAGCTGCATGCCGGCGAGAATGATGCCGAGGATCAGTCCGCCGATCAGTCCGAGCGCGGTGACCTGCAGCGTGAGCTCGATGCCCATGAGCAAATACGGCATGCTGAGATAGTGCAGGAAGAGGGACATCGATGATCAGTGCCTGATGAGTGCCGTGGTGTCGTAGGGTGGGCAAAGGCGCGAAGCGCCGTGCCCACCGCGGTCGTCCGGAAAGTGATGGTGGGCACGCTGCGCTTTGCCCACCCTACGTAGTCCCATCGTGCGGCATCGGCGGTCTTTACCTCGCCCCGCTTGCGGGGAGAGGTCGGATTGCATCGAAAGATGCAATCCGGGTGAGGGGGCTCTCCGCGAGTCCGGTGCTCGTGGCGGCCCCTCACCCCAACCCTCTCCCCGTAAAGAACGGAGAGAGGGGGCAACACCGTCTGCTTCGTTTGGGCCCGTCGCCACGAACCGCAAGCTGCCAGTTAGTCCGCCGTCAAAATGTCCGGCTCCTTGAAGTTCGCCGGATCGAGCTGCCACTTCTTCAACAGCTCCTGATGGATGCCTTCCTTCTGGACCTCGATCAGCGCGGCGAGCACGGCGTCGCGGAATTTCGGCTTGTCCTTCGGCACGGCGATGCCGACCGAGTAGGGGATGGTCACGGCGATCGCCTTCTCCAGCTTGTCCGGATAGGCCTTCACCGCCTGGTCGACCGTGTTGACGTCGTTGACGTAGGTGTCGGCGCGCCCGGCGAGGATCGCCTGGATGCAGTTGGCGTTGTTGTCATAGAGCTGCAGGGTCGGCTCGGGCTTGCCGGCGGCCTTGCATTGCGGAGCGAGATCCTGGATCAGCGGCACCTCGACATAGCCGGTGTTCTCGGCTGCGGCCGCGCCGCACATCGACATGTTGATGCCGGTGATGCCCTTCGGGTTGCCCTTGGGCACCAGCACGCCGTCGAACACCTTGGAATAGGTGATGAAGTCGGCGGCCTTGGCGCGCTCCTTGGTGGCGTAGATGTCGGAGATGACGATGTCGGCCTGGCCGCTCGCCAGCGTCGTCAGCAGCGCGGCGAAGGTCACCGCCTTGTAGGTCAGCTTGAAGCCGAGGCAGTCGCCGATGGCCTCGCCGAGGTCGATGTCGAAGCCGACATATTTGCTCGGATCCTTCGGGTCGATCGATTCGTAGCCGGGGGTGTGCGGGTTGATGGCGTTGACGAGCGTCTTGCCCTTCCAATCCGGATATTTTTCCTTCAGCGCCGCGCAGCCTGCGGGCGTCGCCGCATGCGCGCCGATGGGTGCGAGAAGTCCCGCAGCAAGGATGACGCCGAGCGTGGCAAGCCACGCGCGCCGCGCCCGAGTGAATAGCTTCGTCTGCATTGGTGCCAGCTCCTTCGAACGATGATGGGTCGCGTTGGTCCGGCGGTGCATGGGTGCCGTCGTTCCGGTCCAAGCTCGAAGGCAAGCTTAGGTGTGGCCTTGCACGACTGACTTGTCCGTGGGCGCACAAAATATTGGATCGGGCCGGTGTAAGAAATGAGCAGGCCTTGCCCAAAACCGCGCCGCTGCGGCGAGCTGTCGCGTGGGGTCGGCGATGTGACCGTTTTTTTGAAATACAGAAATAAGCTGGCGCGCATGCCGTGGGCGCGGGCCGCGCTAGCGCCTAGATGGCAGAGACGGTGAGTCACGCGCCAGGATCGCGGTGCCGCCCGCTGCGCTTGGTCCATGCGAATGTGCATTGCGATAACTCATGCCTCAGGCTTGGCGGCAGCGGAGCTGCCGACTACGATGCGGCACGAATGTGCTCATCTGTTTGTTGAGGTGTCTGCAATGCTGTTCCGTTTTACGGGACAACCATCACTTGGCCAATACGCAGTGCGGACACTGATCGTCACAGCCTACGCCGTGATCTTCGCGCCTGTCGTGATGATCGTGGTGACCAGCTTCTTCGCGCAGGAGATCGTCAGCTTTCCGCCGCCGGGGCTGTCGCTGAGATGGTACGCGAACGCGCTGAGCAAGCCGGAATTCTTGCGCGGCCTGATGACGAGTTTGCAGGTCGCGCTGCTGGCGACCGTGATCGGCGTGCCCATCGGCACCGCGGCGGCGCTCGCCATCGTGCGCGGCGAGTTCCGCGGCCGTCAGGCGCTGTCGTCGTTCCTGCTGGCGCCGCTCGCCGTGCCCGGCGTGGTCGCCGGCTCCGGTCTCTACATGTTCTACGTGCTGGCAGAGGACCTGCTCGACCGCGACATCAAGGCGACGACGGAGGGCCTCGTCGCCGCGCATGTGCTGCTCGCCATTCCCTGGACGGTGCGTCTCGTCGTCGCCAGCCTGCAGGGGCTCGACCGTGCCGCCGAGGAGGCTGCCGCCAATCTCGGCGCCAGCCCGTTCACGGTGTTCCGCCGCATCACTTTGCCGATGATGCGTTCCGGCATCGTCGCAGCCGCCATGTTCTCCTTCATCCAGAGCTTTGAGAATCTCGACCTGTCGATGCTGCTGGTCGGACCCGGACGGATCACACTTCCTGTTGCCATGCTGAACTATCTCGAATTCCGCATCGATCCGACGCTTGCCGCCGTCGCCACCGTGCAGATCGCGCTGGTCGGCATCCTGATGGTCGTGACCGACCGCTTCGTCAAACTGTCGCGGGTGGTGTGATGGCGCAGCTCATCATCGAGAAGCTGACCAAGCGCTTCGGCGCCTCCGTCGGTGTGGAGGGGCTGGATCTCGCGGTGAATCAGGGCGAACTGGTCGCGCTGCTCGGCCCGTCCGGCTGCGGCAAGACGACGACCTTGCGCATGGTCGCCGGCTTCCTGCCGCCAACCAGCGGCCGCGTGCTGTTCGACCGCGAGGACGTGACGCATCTGCCGGCCTACAAGCGGTCGACCGGCATGGTGTTCCAGTCCTACGCGCTGTTTCCGCACATGAGCGCGGCCGACAATGTCGGTTTCGGCCTGGAGATGCGCGGCCTCAACGCGGCCGAGCGCAAGGCGAAGGTCGCCGACGCGCTGAAGCTGGTGCGGCTGTCGCATCTTGCCGACCGGCTGCCACGGCAATTGTCCGGCGGACAGCAGCAGCGCGTGGCGCTGGCGCGGGCGCTGGTGATCAATCCGCGCATCTTCCTGCTCGACGAGCCCCTGTCGAACCTCGACGCCAAGCTGCGCGCCGAGGTGCGGCTGGAGATCCGCGCCCTGCAGCAGCGGCTTGGCCTGACGACCTTGATGGTGACGCATGACCGCGAGGAGGCGCTGACCATGGCCGACCGTCTCGTGGTGATGGAGGGCGGCCGCGTGCGCCAGATCGGCACACCGCAGCAGCTGTATGATTCGCCTGATGATGCGTTCGTCGCCGACTTCGTCGGCCGCTGCAACATTTTGGCTGGCCGGCGCGAGAATGCGGGCCAGTTTCGCACCGGCGGTGGTCTGCTGTTGCCGGTCGATGTCGCCGGCGGGGAGCGCGCCGATGCCGATGCGTTCGCGCTGCGTCCGGAGCGCATTGCCATCGTCCCGGGCGAGTCGGGCGAGGTGCGTGGCCGCGTCCAGGCGATCACCTATATGGGTGCGCAGACCGAATATGTGGTGGCGATCGGCGACGAGACGCTGATAGCTGTCAGGCCGACTCCCGATGCCGGCGAGCCGCTGGCCGCCCTCAAGGCCAACGATTCCGTGTCCCTGCAGTGGGACCGCAAGATCCCGCGTCTCGTGCCGCAAACATTGTCCTGATCATCCCAAGCGAGAGGTTTTTCCCATGATTTCGCGACGTCATTTTCTCTCCGCCAGCGCCGGCGTCGCCGCGCTGGCCTCCGGCGTGCCCACTGCCCGCGCCGAGGGCGGACAGCTCGTGGTCGGCACCTGGGGCGGCGACTATGGCCAGTTGCTGTCCGACATCATCGACAAGCCGCTCATGGCGCCGAAGGGTTATGAGATCGTGCAGGATGTCGCGAATGCCGATCCGCGCAAGACCAAGCTGCTGGCCGAGCGGCAGAGTCGCCGCGGCTCGATGGACGTGTCCTGCCTGTCCGACAACGACGCCTACATCGTGTCGCAGTCCGACGTGTTCGAGAAGGTCGACGCGGCGCAGGTGAAGCGGCTCGACAAGGTGTTTCCGGAGCTCAGGAGCGAGATCGCGATCCCGCACATCTATTCCGCGCAGGTGATCCTCTACAACACCAACCAGGTGAAGACGCCGCCGCAATCCTTCGCCGACCTGTGGGATCCGAAATGGCGCGGCCGCATCGGCCTGTCCGACATTCTCTATCCCAACAACACGCTGGCCGCGGCGCTCGCCGGCGGCGGCGGCATCGGCAATCTCGATCCGGCGGAGAAGAAGCTGATGGACTGGCGCTCGCTCGACGTGAAGATCTATCCCTCGAACGAGGCGCTGGCTTCGGCGCTGAAGTCGGAGGAGGTCTGGATCACCACGATGTGGCTGGCCCGCGGCTTCATGTGGAAGAAGTCGGGCATTCCGCTTGGCCATGTTGTGCCGAAGGAAGGCACGCCGGCGGTCGTGTTCCAGGCCTCGGTGCCGAAGAACGCCAAGAACAAGGCCGGCGGCTTCGCCTATCTCGACGCGATGCTGGATGCCAAGGCGCAAGGTGGCTTCGCCGACAAGATGGGCTATGTCCCGACCGTCACCGACGCCGTGCTGCCGGAGGATCTCGCCAAGCAGGTCAGCCTCACCGAGGCCGAGCGCGCGCGGCTGTTGAAGCCGGACTATGCCTACGCCGCCGGACGGTCGCAGCGCACGCTCGACTTCTGGAACAAGGAGTTCAAGGCCTAGGGAAAATCACGATGGCACTGCTGGTTGTCCCTGCCTGTCTGCTGGTTCTGGCTCTGCTGATCGGGCCGATGATCCTGATGTTCCGGATCTCGCTCAATCAGTTCAGCCCGACCCAGCTGATGATGCAGGCGCTGTCGCCGGACAATTACATCAAGGCAGCGACCGATCCCTATTATCAGCAGATCATCCTGGCGACGCTCGGCATCGCGCTGCTGTGCACGGTGCTGACGCTGATCCTCGCCTTTCCGGCGGCGTATTGGCTCGGCCGCATGGAGAGCCGCTGGAAGAGCCTCGTCGTGATCGCGACCCTGTTTCCGCTGCTGGTCGGCAACGTCGTGCGCTCGGCCGGCTGGATGGCGTTGTTCGCGCGCGACGGGCTTGTCAATACGGTTCTGATGAAGCTCGGCGTGGTCTTCGCGCCGCTGGAGATCATGTACACGACCAAGGCGGTCATCATCGGTATCATCGCCGTGGTGCTGCCCTACATGATCCTGACGCTGTCGGCGGTGATCGAGAGCATTCCGCGCGATCTGGAATATGCCGCCGCCAATCTCGGCGCCTCCGGCGCGCGCGTGTTCTGGCGGGTGATCCTGCCGCTGTCGGTGCCGGGCGTCGCCGCCGGATCGATCCTGGTGTTCGTTTTGTGCATGAACACCTATGCAACGGCGGTGCTTCTCGGCGGCCCGCGATTCAAGATGATGGCGCCTGCAGTGTATGACCAGTTCGTGCGCGGCAACAACTGGCCGATGGGTGCCGCGCTCGCCTTCATGCTGCTGGCGGTGACCATGGCCTTCACGGTGTTCGGCAGCGTCGCGTTCGCGCGCCGCTACAGGACGGGGTAGGGCGAAGAATGTGTGGCGCGAGGACTTCACAGCGCGCGCGGTGGAACCTCGCCCCGCTTGCGGGGAGAGGTCGGATGGCATCGTCAGATGCCATCCGGGTGAGAGGGGGTACAGGTCTCACCACATACACTCCCCGCGCGGCTGCCCCTCACCCCAACCGTCTCCCCGTAAGAACGGGGAGAGGGAGCTTACCGCGCTCTTGGCTTGCACATTGGACTAACAAGGAACATCGCAATGACGGATCAAGCGACGATGCTGCCGGGCGATGAGCTCGCCTTCATCCGCAACAAGGGTGCGGCGCCGATCGTGCCGAAGGCGACGAGGCGGGATCGCGGCATCGGGCCGTTCAAGCGGCTGGCGCTGCGCGGCGCCACCGTGATCGACGGCACCGGCGCGCCGCCGATCGGACCCGTGGACATCATCGTCGAGCAGGGGCGCATCGTCAGCATCAAGAAGGTCGTGGGCTACGGCTATGCCGGCAATGCCGGCGAGCCCGCCGATCACGAGATCGACTGCCGCGGCAAATGGGTGACGCCGGGCTTCGTCGACTGCCACGCCCATGCCGGCGTCGCCTATCACTCCGCCAATGGCTGGGTTCCGCCGGTCGACTACGTCTACAAGCTCTGGCTGGCGCACGGCGTCACCACGGTGCGCGAGATGGGGTCGATGAACGGCTTGTCCTGGATGCTCGACCAGAAGCAGCGCGCCGAGAGCAACAGCATCGCGTCGCCAAGGCTGCTCGCCTATGCATACTTCCCGGCCGTCAACGATATGGTCAAGACGATCTACACGCCGGAGCAGGGGCGAGAGTGGCTGCGTCAGGTCAAGGAGCGCGGTGCCGACGGCATCAAGTTCTTCGGCGCGCCGCCGGCGATCATGGAAGCCGCGCTCGACGAATGCAAGACGCTGGGGCTGCGCACCGGCTGTCACCATGCCCAGATGGCGGTGTCGCGCATGAATGCGCTGACGACGGCGAAATGGGGCCTCACCAGCGCGGAGCATTATTACGGCCTGCCGGAGGCGCTGTTCGAGGATCGCGTCGTCCAGAATTTCCCGCTCGACTACAATTACACCGACGAATATTTCCGCTTCTCGGTCTCCGGCCAGATGTTCAAGCAGGGCGCCGAGCCGGGCTCGGCCAAGTGGAACGAGGTGCTGGAGCAGTTTTTGGAGATCGGCTTCACCTTCGTGCCGACGTTTACGATCTACGACGCCAACCGTGATCTGATGCGGGCGCGCCAGGCCTATTGGCACAAGGAATACACCTGGAAGTCGATGTGGGACTATTTCACGCCGCAGCGTGGCGGCCACGGCTCGTACTGGTATCGCTGGTCGACTCAGAACGAGATCGAGTGGAAGGAGAATTACCGGCTCTGGATGGCGTTCATCAACGAATACAAGAACCGCGGCGGCCGGGTCTGCACCGGCTCGGATTCTGGCTTCATCTACCAGATCTTCGGCTTTGGCTACGTCCGCGAGCTCGAGCTGCTGCAGGAGGCCGGCTTCCATCCGCTTGAGGTGATCCGCTCGGCAACGTCGCAGGGCGCGGCGCTGTGCGGCCTCGAGGGTGAGATAGGCACCATCGACGTCGGCATGCGCGCTGACATGCTGGTGCACGACCACAATCCGCTGACCGACTTCAAGCTGCTCTATGGCACCGGCGCGATGCGCTTCAACGACGCGACCAATGCGGTCGAGTGGCATCGCGGCCTGAAATACACGATCAAGGACGGCATCATCTACGACACCGGGGAACTGCTCGCCGACGTGCGCGAGCTGGTCAAGGCGAGCTGGGAGAGCGACGTGCCGGAGAAATACGCCGCGAAGGATGCCGCGGCGCCATGAGCGTCGATGTCATCGACTTTTTCGTCCTCACCGGCTTTCTCGGCTCGGGCAAGACGTCGCTGCTGCGCGATGTGTTAAGTGCGGAGACCGCGTCCGACACCGCCGTGATCGTCAACGAGGCCGGCGAGATCGGGCTCGATGGCGTCCTGCTGCGCGAGAGCGGCG
This sequence comes from Bradyrhizobium oligotrophicum, assembly GCF_051168495.1. Taxonomy (GTDB): domain Bacteria; phylum Pseudomonadota; class Alphaproteobacteria; order Rhizobiales; family Xanthobacteraceae; genus Bradyrhizobium; species Bradyrhizobium oligotrophicum_A. Next base: position 55,075 of record NZ_JBNPVB010000031.1, read on the forward strand.
ACGATGTGCCGATGGCGATGCTGTCGAACGGCTGTGTCTGCTGCCAGGTCGGCAGCGACCTCGCCTTCACCATCGACCGCCTGATCATGGCGCCGCGTCCCGCCGGCCTGCCGCCGCTCCGCCGGATCATCCTGGAGACATCGGGCCTGTCGATGCCCGGCCCGGTGCTGCGACAGCTCGCGACCTTGGCCGAGCATCGCATGCGCGTCGCCGTCATCGCGACTTATGATCTCACGCGCGGGCTTGCGGTGGCGACGTTCGAGGAAGCCGCAGCGCAATGGGCGGCGGCACATCGGATCATCGCGACCAAAGCGGATCTCGCACCGCAGGCGTCGACTGAAGCGCTGGTTGCGATCGCGCAGCTCAATCCGGTCGCTGAGGCGATTGCCGATGCCGATCGCGCGGCCGTCGTGTCGGCCGCCTTCGCGCCGCTCACGGCGTCGCTGCCGTTGCGTGAGGTCGCGCCCGAACTGGCCGCGGCGCATCCGCGCCTCGCGCTCTGCCTCGTCCGTCCGCTGTCTGAGATCGCTTACGCTGATCTCGCCAGCTGGCTCGACAATGTGGCAGGCCGGCTCGGCGAGCGGCTGCTGCGCATCAAGGGGCTCGTGAAGGTGCACGAGGCGCCGCGCCCGCTGCTGGTGGAAAGCGTCGGCACGGTGTTCTCGCCGCCGCGGCAACTGACGGCCGCGACGCCGCCATCGCCCTTCATCGTCGTGATCGCGCGCGACATCGTCCGCGCCGAGCTCGAACAGGTCGAGCCGACAGGGTTGTTCACGTTCTCCTGGCGCGAGCCGGAGAGCAGAACGGCGGCGCCGCGCGGCATTCGCGCCGAGTGGGTCACCTGAACACTTGATCTGCAGCGCCATTGCGATGCGTGACGTTCGGCATCACCTGCGGCCGTCCTTCGAGACGCCCGCCAAGAGGCGGGTTCCTCAGGACGAGGATCGTGTGCACGGCGAACTCTCGGACCCTCCATGAGCACGCTGCTCCTGGTCTACGTGCAGCGCCGGCTTGGGAGTTTGCCTCTCTCCACGAGCTCGCTGCTCACAGTCAATGTGCCGCGCCGGTTTCGGGGCCGGTCCCTCTCCATGAACACGCCGCTGATGACCAACCTGCTGCGCCGATCTCGGAACCCGAACCTCAGAACCATGAGGCCG
>NZ_JBNPVB010000032.1:0-52800 GCF_051168495.1 Bradyrhizobium oligotrophicum
GCAAGCCATTGACATGGCTTGCGTTCAACCGTGCCGTTCGGTCGGAGCGCGTGCTGCGCTTGCAGTTTCTGCGAACTAAATCAAAGCCATCTGTGGCACCAATCGTAGTACAGCGGGCTCAAGCGTAGAATATCGAAAGTCTCTTGAATCCCTCGCTTGAAAAGACCAAGCGTGATCAGGACCTGCTTGCACCTCGTATTCTCGTGCGAGTTCTCTGCCCTCTTGGAAGGCTCTTTGTTTTGCCAAGACAGTTCTCTGTTTCTTTGCGCCCATTGGACGGGCCACCGGCCGCCGTTCCTCTCAGCCACGATTCGAAAATCGTTCGAACGCGGTCAGGCGCTGCAGCCGGGGTTCGACGTCGCAGAGATAGACCTCCTCTCTGAGAAAGGCGATCTCGGCTTCGATGGCGGATTGCTGGATGTCGATATACCAGGACTTCGGCCGGCCATCGGTGCCGTCGGCCCACCGGTAGCCGCGCTTCTTCAGGGTATCCTTGAGGCCGAAGGGAGACTGCTCTGCCCACACCCTCATGATCGGCTTGCGCGCGGTCTGGAGGAGGGCAGCCAATGCCGGGGCCCCCGTCGTCGGCAGGACGAAATCCAGGACCTCGAGCAGAGCGTGGCAGTCGTCAACGGCGCGATGGGCCTGGTGGAAGAATCCGGCGCCGTGCAGAAGATATCCCAGCTGCGCGCCGGCGAAACCGTGTGAGCGCCAGTCGACCTCGGTCGCGCTGCAGCCCCAGGCCTTACGCTCGAAAATCGGCCAGTAGCGCTCGGCGAACCGACGGTCGAAGGCCGCGTTGTGGGCGATGACGATGGCCGCGCCGGCGACGAACGCCGATACCGCGTCCGGATCGATACGCTGTCCGGCGACCATCTCGTCGGTGATGCCGGTGAGCGCCGTCACCTCGGCGGAGATGGGGCGGCTGGGTTCGTGGAAGGCGGAGAAGACGCTCCTGACGCCGACGATGCGACCTTCCCGGGTGTAGTCGAATGACAGCATGCCGAGTTCGATGATCTCGTCCCGGGAGTGGTCGAGGCCGGTAGTTTCGGTATCCAGCAGGACGGCCGTCCTGACCTCCTCTCCGATGGCGGCAGGGGAGGGGGCTCGGGGGACAAGCCTGCGCAGCACCCGGTAATCGGGCGATTGGGCGAGCGCATCTGCCATGGCCGCCAAGTCGGCAGCCTCGTCAAAATGGTGTCGGTGGAATCGCGGCGCGGCAGTCATGACGCGCCACCATACCCAAGCAAATGACCGCCAGGTATCGGAGAGTCGGGCGATTCACGGCCATTTTCGGCCCACCTCGAGCCTCTCAGGGCAGTGCGAAGAGGATCACTTGGTCTCCCGATGTTGATCAGCCGCCATGTCGGAACCCGGCGTTGTCATCCGTCTTGAATCTGGACCGTTGAAACCGGAGTTCCGCGTACATGGCCCCGCGCGCCAACTGGAAAGGCTTCCTGCGCCTGTCGCTCGTCACCTGCCCGGTGGCCCTCTACCCGGCCACGTCCGAGTCCGAGAAGATCAGCTTCAACCAGCTAAACCGGACGACGGGTCACCGGATCAAGTACGTCAAGGTCGATGCCGACACCAGTGAGGAGGTCCCCAACGAGGACATCGTCAAGGGCTATGAGCTCGAGAAGGGCCAGTACATCGAGGTCTCGAAGGAGGAGCTCGAGGAGATCGCCCTGGAGTCCACGCGCACGATCGAGATCGACGAGTTCGTCGACAAGACCGACATCGACCCGCGCTACCTGATCCGCCCCTACTATCTGCGCCCGGATGGCAAGGTCGGCCATGACGCCTTCGCGGTGATCCGTGAGACCATCCGTGAGATGAACAAGGTCGCGATTGGCCGGATCGTGCTCACGAACCGCGAGCACATCATCGCGCTGGAGCCGATGGACAAGGGCCTGGTCGGCACTCTGCTGCGATACCCTTATGAGGTGCGGTCGGAGCAGGAGTATTTCGAAGAGATTCAGGACGTGAAGATCACGAAGGACATGCTCGACCTCGCCCGGCACATCGTGAACCAGAAGGCGGGGACGTTCACGCCGGAGAAGTTCGAGGACCACTATGAAACCGCGCTGGTCGACCTGATCAACCAGAAGCGTGCGGGCAAGACGATCCGCCCGAAGGCCCGGCCGAAGGGGGAGAACGTGGTCGATCTGATGGAGGCGCTGCGCCGCTCGGTCGGGCAGCAAGCGCAGCCTTCGGAGGCGGCCAAGCCCGCGAAGAAGCCGAAGAAACCTGCTGCCGGCCAGAAGGAGATGCTGATGCCGATCGCCGGCAAGAAGGCTGCCGCCAAGGAGGCGCCGGCGAAAAAGCCAGCCGCCGGCCGTCAGCGGAAATCCGCTTGAAGCATCCCGTGACTCCGGACGGGCGCTACTTCGTGGTCCGCGGGCGCCTTTGGCGAATGGCTGATCCGAGGCTCGGAGAGACCGAGCGCTCCGATCTGACGCGCCAGCTGATGTTGGCCAGGCGCGCCGTTCGAGCGGCCAAGATGGCGGAGGACCCTAAGGACGTAGCCGCGGCACACCGCGCCGTGGACCAGGCCAAGAGAGCGCCGGGGGAGCGGGGGCCGGTCTGGTGGACGGACGGCTCGCCCGATTTCAACCGCCACATGGCGAAGAACACGCCTTACGCCACATGGTACGCTGAAGTCTCACGATCGTGCAGGTAAACTCCCGTGTCACGTAAGCTGAAAACCTATCAGACCTCGCTCGGATTTTACGATCTCGCGATCGCTGCGCCGTCCATGAAGGCCGCGCTCGAAGCGTGGGGCGCCGGCAGCAATCTTTTCCATCAGGGGGTCGCCAAGGAGACCGAAGATCCGGACGTGGTCGCGGCCACCATGGCAAAGCCGGGCGTGGTCCTGAAGCGCCCGGCCGGATCGAGCGGCCGCTTCGCAGAACAAGCTGGTATGCCAGACTTAGATGATGACTCCAGCGGTGCGAAGAGAAGGCGCCGTCTCGAACCGAAACGGAAAGCGGCACCCGAGATCAGCGCGGAGGACAAGCGCAAGGCCGCCGTGGAGTTCGAGCGCGAGCAGAAGAGACGCGAGGCCGAGCGCCGCAGGCAAGAGGCAGCGCGGGAGAAAGAGCGGGCCAGACGTGAAGAGCTGATCGTCAAGGCGCAGGCGGCGCTGGAGGCAGGACAGCGGCAGTACGAAGAACGAAGGGAAGCTCTCGACGCCGAGCGGTTTGACCTGGAGAAAAGAATCGAGGCCGAGGAGACGCGATGGGAGAGCGAACGGAGAAAGCTCAACGAAACGCTGCGCCAGTCGAGGGATTAGGTCTCCACGCTCTATTCCCGGCGGCCTCAGGGCAGCATTCGTCCAGCAGCCGAACATGAGTCGAATTAACTATGACAGCGGGCACCGTGTCCGACAGATTGTCCCTTCCTAGGCCTCGCGAAGAAAGTGTAATAGGCTGTTAACTATCGATTTTTCATCAGATTTGAGTGCGGTGCAGTATGCGCGCTGCTGTTGTCATCTCATGCTGCTTTTTGGCTCTCTCTTCCGCAACTGCGCGAGAGGTAAAGGGAGTTCCGCAAATTGTTGACGCGGACACCGTTTACGAGGGGACCGTCAAGATTCGACTTCTTGGGATCGACGCGCCTGAGACGGACCAGGTTTGCCTGGACGCGGGTGGTAAGGCTTGGGATTGCGGCATTGTAGCCAGAGAACAGCTGAGAGCCTTTGCGCGCGAGCAATCCTGGAACTGCGAACTGACCGGCCAGGACGTCTATAGGCGGCATCTTGGGTCCTGCACAGTTTCTGGTCAGGATGTCTCACGTTGGCTAGTGAGAAACGGCTGGGCGCTAGCGTTTCGACGCTACTCGACGGTCTATGTTGCGGACGAAGATCTCGCCCGAGAACAGAAGCGCGGCCTCTGGAGCGGCGCTTTTGTAGCTCCCTGGGAGTGGAGGCATCGCAGCAACAATACCGTGATCCTTGGCGCGGTCGCCGTACCCGTGCAGGCGCAACGGATACTGATGGCGCCGGCTACTGTGGCCGAGCCGCCTTCGCCCGCTTGTGTCATCAAGGGCAATCTTAAAGGTGCTCATGAATGCATCTATCACGTGCCCGGAGGACGGTTCTACGATCGGCTGTCGATGGATCGAAGCTCGTCTCGTCGTTGGTTTTGCTCGGTAGCGGATGCTGAAGCCGCTGGCTGTCGCAAGTCCAAGCTCTAGATGCAGATTGAGATCCTTATGAAATCTACCGGCACACGTCAGTCAGCGCTCACACGCATTTTGGGCCTCCTGAGCCAACCCGTTCATCACTATCAGCCGGCGACAAACATCTTTCTCGATCTCAATGTCGACCGCATAGCCGATGAGCTCCAACTCATCGAACACGGGAGAGAACGGGGAGCGCAAAACCATCCTGCTTCAGATGTACAGACGCTCGACGATATCGAGCATCAGATCATTGAAAGAATTGAGCGGCACAAGCAGGACTCCCACTCGATATACCTTGATCACCTGCACACCTATGATGAACGCGTCACGGCACTCAGCTTCGAGGAGCGCTTCGCGACTATTCAGCAGGCGGCACCCGAGGCCGTAGGTGATTTCAGGGCCGAGGCGACTGTCGGCCGAGATGAGCTGTTTGCCTTACGGCGTCGGCTCAATGAATCTGAAATCGAACGGGAGCGCTTTCGCACCCGTCATCGGATAGAACGGCCCGCCAGGCTAGCTAGCCCGGGGAAAGTCATTCTGAAGATCGGCATCCTAGCAATCCTGTTCGTTTCCGAAGTGGTGGTGAACGGCAGCTTTCTTGCCAATGCAAACATAGGCGGTCTGCTAGGAGGGTTGGTCCAGGCGGTGGTATTCGCTGCCTTGAACATCCTTGCGAGCTTCCTCTGCGGCATGGTGCTCATCCGTCTGGTCAACCAGCGAAGCTACTTCCTGAAGCTGCTCGGCGTCTTATCGTGTGTCGGCTATCTTGCTTTTGCCGTCGTACTGAACTTGACCCTTGCCCACCTGCGCGAGATTCCACCGACGATCAGCGGCGACGTCGGCCAAGAGGTGCTCCACCGTCTCCAAACCGCACCGTATATGCTCACCGACATCAATTCGTGGGTATTCTTCAGCGTCGGCTTTATTTTTTCTCTGGTCGCGATGGCCGACGGCTTGATGTTCTTTGACCCCTACATGGGGTATGCTGGCCTAGAACGTCGATGGCTAGACGCGAGCAAGCAGTTTTCGGGTGTCCGGAGTGAATTAATCGATCGACTACGCGACATTCGCGAGGACTGCACCGACGCCATGAACAATGCGGCGAGGGACCTCTCCGTTCGACGTGGGGAATACGATTCGCTGCTTCAAGGTAGGGGGCGCCTCGCCCAGCGCTTTACTCAGCACCAGAACCAGACAGAGCAAGCTGGCCGTGCCTTGCTTGAGATCTATCGCGAAGCCAACCGACGGGCACGTTCTACACCGCCCCCGAGCACCTTTTCGCGCAGCTATACTATGGAGCGCATCATCTACGCTGGCGGTGAACCGGATTCAACGGCTAGGGAACACCTGCGGAAGATGATCGCCGAAACCCAGGAGCTTCTAAACCAGCAGATCAAAGGCATTCATGAGGCCTTCGACGATGCCGTAAAGACATATCGTGAGATCGACGAGCTGCTGCCGGAGAAGAAGAGTGGCTAAGAGGCGCCCCAAACGGCAGAGAGCGTCCGGCATCGGTTGGGCCGGCATTGGGGGGATCTTGCTGATTTTGGTCGCAGTCGCATGTGTCGCTGCCCTAGCTTATTTCTATTTATCGACACCCAAGCGACCCGCTCTCGATGCACAAAGCCTGTGCCCCCTTGATGGTCCGCACGGTATCAACGTGGTCTTGGTCGATACGTCCGACGACTTGCCCGAGGCGACGCGGCGGGAGGTGCAAGTGATCCTCGACGACCTAGTCGCCACTCTTCCTCCGTTTTACAGGCTTGATATCCGGGTGCTCGATATCGTACGCGGCCGCAGTCGTTCGTTGTTTTCAAAGTGCAATCCGGGTGACGGTGCGGGCCTCAGCGAATGGACCGATAATCCCAGAATTGCTCGGCTGCGTTGGATAGAGAACTTCCGTAAGCCGGCATCTGAGGCAGTGAAGAACAGCATAGCCTCGGCCAAAGCTGCCAGTTCACCGCTCATGGCAGCGATCCAAGATATTGCCATTGATGAGTTTTCGGGTGCGGCCAATCAGAACGCAAAGAAAGCTCTGATAGTGATCTCCGACATGATCGAGTACACGCGAGACTATAGCCAGTACCCTTCTGCCGGTGATCTTACGTTCCAGCGCTACAAACAATCACCAGCCTACATGAAGTATCGCACCGAATTGTATGGCGCCGCAGTATCAATCCGGTATGTCACGCGCCAGCCGAAGGGGCAGCCCCTGCTCAATGACATCAAGCACGCCGAGTTCTGGATTCAATGGATGAAGGATATTGGCGCGTCCTCAGTTGACGTCAAACGACTGCAGGGAGCCTAGGCATGGCTGTTCAAAACAACCTTCGAATTGCACCAGGGTTGGCCAACGGCCTGCTATTCTTCTCGGTGGTGGCGCTGGGTAGCGGCTATATTACTATCTCCAAGATGTATAGCTGGCCGGCGCTGTACGTCACCTCTGTTCCAGTTCTCATCATGATTGGATACGCGCTCATCCTAGGAATTGCGCGGCTCTTTCGCCTGCGGGACGACCAGTCGGGCGATAATCTCTATTACATGGGGTTCCTGTTCACGCTGACGAGCCTTGCCGTTTCGCTCTATCAATTCAGGGCTGACGGGGCCGCCGAGCAGATCGTTCAGAACTTTGGTATTGCCATCGCATCGACGATCGCCGGCATCACACTCCGTATCTTCTTCAATCAGATGCGGCGAGATCCGATTGAAGTGGAAGCGACCGCCCGACTGGAGTTGGCAGATGCTTCGCGAAAAGTGAAGCGTGAGCTTGAAAGCACGGTTTTGGAATTTGGGTACTTCCGACGCATGACTCAGCAGTCGATTACAGAGGCGTTGGACGAGATAAACGAAGCGCTAGGCACTGCGAGCGATAAGCTCGCGACCGAGATCCGGACGTTCGCGCAAACGGCCGGAAAACCTCTGGAAGAAGCCTCCCAGAAGTCTGGCAAAACTCTCGACGCCCTGAACGAAAAGGTTGTCGATACTCTCGAAACGGCTTCGGCCCGCCTCGTAAATGAGTCCGACCAGCTTTCGCGAAGTACGGCTAGTATCGTAAAGGCGATTGATGGCCTCGCGGCCAAGCTCGCATCGATGCAAATGCCTGAGCAGATCATTGAGATAAAGCTCGCGCCGGTCATTTCCGGGTTAACAAAGGCAATCAACTCATTCAGTAAGAGTGCCGAGGTTCAAGCCAAGACGATTGATTCGAGCCTCCGCCAAACGCAGGCCATGGGTGCCGCTATTGATCGCCTCGTGCAGACTGTTCAGGCTGCAGAGGCTGCGCGCCCACCCGCTGGACCTTGGGGGTCCAATAATCGTGCGCCCTAGCCGCTGAAAGGTTGCAAGCATGGCTATGGATGGAGAGATCATTCAGCAGCGCTCGTCGTATCGACAGGGCCTTGTGCTCGGACTGACGATGGCTGAAATTATGCTGCTGTTGGTATTCTGTCTCCTCATCGCGATGGCCACCTTCTTGAAGCGCGAACAAGACAAGCGCTTAGCTGCCGAGCAGCAGCTGCAGCGGCAAGTCGCGCAGAACCAGCGTGATCGAGACGTGGTGGCCGCGCTACGGGAGAATACAGCGGTCTCGGAGAAGCTTAAGAACGTTTCGGGCCTGACCGATCCCGCAGAGATCGATAAGTATTGGCGGGAGCTGGTCGACAGCCAAACGGCGATGGCCGATCTTGAGCGGAGTGGGGTATCGATCAAGGAGATTCGAAGTCGGATCGCCGATCTGGAGAAGCTGAAAGCAAGCGGCTTAGATATCGAAAAGGCTCTCAAGAATGCCGAGACAGTCAACGCAATTAATCGGGCGATGTCAAAGTCAGGTCAGCCTCCACCCTCGACGACCGCGATTCTGGAGAAACTTGAACGTGGATCAGCCGAGACTCCCGGAGCAGGGCCGAGTGGCCACCAGTGGCCGCCGATCATTACACTGAGTGACGCAGCGGGTTATTCATTCAAGAGCGGCAGCGCGGAGCTTTCACAGAAACTGATGGATGCGCTGACCGGCAAAACGCCTGAGGAGATCTTGGCATACATCAAAAAGTACGACGTGGATGTTATTGAAGTCGTTGGCCACACCGACGAACAGCCACTTGGCGTTCGGCCAACGAATTTGGACCGCGATCTCCCTTCCGTCCTCAAAGGCACCTCAAACATTTCGACGTTGGTTCCTGCCGACAACGCCGGCCTCGGGCTGGCGAGGGCGGTTTCTGTTGTAAGCGTGCTCCGACAGAGCCAACTCTTGGCGCCTTACAAGCTCTTGCCACTATCGGGCGCCCAATTGGTCAACACGGACGAGACGTTGTCGATCGAAGGGGCTCCACGTGATGATCCGCAGCGCCGGCGCATAGAGATCCGATTGCGGAAATCGGTGCCTCGCGAGATAACATCAACCATTCCGCTTGAGCCAGCTATTACAACGCCAGTGCCCATGCCAAGGTCGAGACCTGTTCAGAAGCCACAACCTCTATCGGTCACACCGGCACCCAAGCCGGTCCGAGCTCCCTTATGGACACCTGGAAACTGACCGTTGGCTGCCTTAAGGGCTGGGCTCTTAGACTCTGCCCGGAGCGGGTTCGCCATTTCCGCCCAGTCTGCATCATCCGCGTCCGTCCAGAGATCCCTGCGCTTACGAATCCGAAGAGTCGCAGGTCCCTCTACTTCGTGTAGGATCGGATGACGCATGGCTGTCAATCGGCGTTCAAATATTGCAGGCCGAATGACATCGTCAGCATCGAAATTCACTCCATCACCAAGAATCCTTCCGCTCGCCTCCTCGTTCCGTGCGGCTAGCGAGCAGCAGGGATTCGAATCTGGCGATGCTGACCCTGGGGCGGGCTGACGATTTGGGGCGGGCCTCTCTCGGGCAAGTTGAAACGCATTGAGGCGGACTTAGAAGCACAGCTGCTTGGTGCGCCTTGGCGAAATTGCGGATCTATGGGTCCATGGTAGGATCCCAGCGGAGCACGGGAAGCGATCGGTGAATACCAAAGGCTCGGCGCAGGGATCCAAGCGGACTGACTGGACAGCCGAGCAGGTTGCCATCGTGGTCGCAAACTACTTCGTGCTTCTCGAGAAGGAGCGCGCCGGCGAGAAGCTCAACAAGGCCGAATTATACCGTAGATTGGCGCCAGACGTGGGCCGATCCGAGAAATCGATCGAATGGAAACTTCGAAACGTATCCGCGGTCCTGGACGAGCTTGGGATCGCCTGGGTCTCTGGGCTGGTGCCCGCCCATAATTACCAGGACTCTCTGGTGGAGGCCGTAGAGATCCAGTTAGGGCGACATCCGAAGGTTCTTACTGGCCCGACCTCGGTGGCGCCGCGTTTTACGCCGGCGGGAGCGCCTGTGTTGGTCCCACCACCTGCCTTCCTCAATTCGGACCTGCAGGACCGTCATCCGGCGCTGCAGCGCCTGGTCCGGAAATACGACCCGGCAGTGAGGGACGAGTTCAACCGCTCCCTAGGGCGCGCCGGCGAGGAAATGGTGTTCAAGTTCGAATTTGATCGACTCTGCCGGGCTGGCCGGCGTGATCTCGCAAAGGAAATGGATTGGCCTGCAGATCGCGGTGAAGACCATCGAGGCTACGACGTGCGAACCTTCGAATCGGACGGCGAGGAGCGGCTCCTCGAGATCAAAACCACAAACGGGCACGCGCGGACTCGCTTCTGGTTGTCGCGTACCCAGTACGAAGTTGCGGCTCAGAACCCGTCGACTTACCGCGTCCGAAGAGTCTTCCATTTTCAGAACGGTGCTCAGATGTTTGACATCAAGCCCCCGCTCCACGCCAGTCTAGAACTCATCCCGGACAAGTACGCGGCGGTGCCCAGGTAGACTATGTCGCGGTTCGGCATGCCCAGACTATGTGGTCAGCCTTGCCCAAGCAGATTGCCATGAGGTATCCGCGATTTAGGCGATTCACGGCCATTCGGAGAAAGTCCGTTGGCTCAGGTCGGCTGGCGTTCGGGTCTACTCCGTGGACGCAGGGCCAAGGGGCCAACGCGACAGGTCCATCCCGAGATGCAGGTCCAGCTCATCGAGAACCTCTTTGATCTCGTTGAGCGACTTGCGTCCGAAGTTCGGTGACGTGATCATAGAGCGCGAGGACCCAGATCAAAGCGCAGCCAGCCACCAGGCTGATTAGCAAGCCCGCGTATCCACGAGAGATGAGCACGCAAAGCGGCGGCGGCAGATCGCTGAGACCGCCACGCAAGTAGATAATCCAGCCGGTAGCAAACGGCACAAATGCGAACCCAATCCAGGTCCAGTAGCAGTGGAAAATGACATCGCTGCGCATAGTCAATCTCCTTCATTTCCATGGAATAGGGAATGCATTCCGCCGCAATGTTTCCGTTCCCGTCTGACGGAACGTCGGGGAAGCGATCGGCCACTGGCCAACGAGCCACAGCCTTCTTGGCTTCTTCTGTCGACTTTAACTGCACCCAGATGCGATCGCCCGACACGATCTCCTGATCTACGAGTTCGACCTCGAAGTCGACCCCATAGTCCTTCGCGATCGGCCGTATGACCCACTCGTCCGGCAGTAGACCATGAAACAACTTGATGGATGCATCCTCCATCACATGTTGGCGCGGGCGCTTCATCGCTTGCCTCGGGGAGGACGCTTGATCTCGTCGACTACGAAATGCGGTAGGACGTTATCATAGCCGAGTAACCGACGTCACGAACGGCCGTCTGTCGCGTTTGGAACACAGCCATAAGGCGCTGTCGTTACACAGACGGTCCCAAACACGATTGGAGGTGCTGTGCGGCGATGGAGAACACGACCAGAAAGGTTGCGCGGGCGCAACGTCGATAGTTTTGGCGGCTTTGCCAAGATGAAAGGTGGTACCCCATTTCATTGGGCCGCAGGTATTCAAGGCGACCCGGCCGGCTCGCTCGTCTTGGCCATCCGTCAAAATATTGTCACGACCCCTGATTGCGTCATTCAATAAATCGCTCTAGCATCGTCCTAAATGGACGGGGGCGTTCATGATTATTCGACGCATATTTCGAAGACTTGCTGCTTTTTCTCTTGCCATTGTATTGCCAACCGGTCTGGGTGCCCAGCCGGCGAGACTTGTTGGAACGATTGGCGGATCATTTGACGTTAGCCTTTCTGGAACGTCGACTTACACCATTCCGATCCGCGTCGCTCCGGGAGCCGCTGGCACAGAACCAAAGCTGGCTCTGACGTACGACAGTCAAGCGCCAGCGGGTTCGCTTGGCGCAGGTTGGTCGGTCACTGGGATTTCGACGATTGCGCGAGGGCCAAAGACGCGCTTCGTAGATGGCGTCGTCGAAGGCGTCGATTTGTCTGACAATGACGCTTTATATCTTGATGGGCAGCGTCTCATTCCGATCAAAAAGACGGGGAGTGGACCTGGCAGAAGGATTGAGTTTAGAAAGGAAATTGACGATCAAAGCCAAATTATTCAGCTTGGCACAGATATTTCGTCCTCCAGGTTCGTTGTCAGGACTAAGGGCGGTCTAACGATACTTTTTGATGGGGACACTCCATCGTTTGCGACCGGTGGTACAAACAATAGCCGGGTGATGTTCCCAGGTGGCCCGACGTTTCTGCTGGCTGCCTCCCGCATCATCGATACGGCCGGCAACTTCATCCAATTCGAGTACAACCAGGGCGATGGCGATTATGATGTCGCTCGAGTCTACTATACAGCTCACGGTTCTCTTTCCGAGACCGGTGACCTTACCGTCGACCGCAATCCGTTTGCAGTGGTCACCTTTGAGTATGAGGCTGCGCCGCGGTTGATCGAGAGCTATGTCGCCGGTTTTGTATACAAACGAAAGACACGCCTAAAATCGATCGCTTCGCTTGCGACCTCAAATCCAGGTTTGCCGGTAGCCAACTGGTCGCAGGCCTCCCGCTATCTCTTGGAATACGAGGATCGACCAACAACCTCCAATCGCTTTGTCTTAACTTCAGTCACTCAGTTTGGTGCAGACGGAAGCACAATCGAGCCTACGAGATTTACCTATTCCGGGCCTGCCATCGGTTGGAAGGAGCCATCTTTCGCTCTGCCGGTTGGAACGGCTTTCGCGACCCGATACCAACTCGCCGGCGCTTACAAATTCACTCGTTTCACGGACTCCGCTTTGCGTACGCCGGATCTTCTTTTCTCTGCGCAGATTGGCGGCCGACACGAGGCGTTTGCCTACCAAAATAATGCAGGCACATGGGCCGATGCTCCAGCCGGATTTAAGCCGCCGTTCCCCTTTACGAATTCAGATGGCGCTGATCTTGGCGCTCTACTGCTCGACGTAAACGGAGATGCGAAGCCCGACCTCCTTCAAAGTCACAAGCCGAAAGACGCTTCTTCAGACCGGAGCGCGTACCTCGCCGACACCAATGGATGGACAAAAGCCGACGGCTACGTTCTTCCGTTCGACCTAAGTCGCGAAGGAAAGAGAATTGCAAAGATCCTGACGGCGCGGTTGAGTGGAGCGGCTGGTCCTGACGTGCTTTTCGAAAGTGGCGGCCAATCAGGCTTCCTGAGAAATGCCGGAACGGGATGGCAATCCGTCAATGATCTGAAGCCTCCACTGCCTCTTGATGCCTACTCTCGGCTAATCGATGTCGACTGCGATGGAAAACTGGAATTTGTTGGTGTCGATGCTTCTGCAGGAGCGCCGCGATGGCGGGTTTTCCGGTTTTCGAGTACCAAATGGAACGAAGAGCTTGATGAGAAATTTGGTCCCCAGCAGATTCCTGCTTCTACCGATCCTCAAGCCATACAAGACATCAATTTTCCTGGGACCACGTGCGCTGGCTTGATTGCCGCCACAGCACAGAACGGTGGTTTCCGCATCGCGCTTCAGCCCAACGCCGGTGGCTGGGACGTTTCTTCGAGAACACCAATCTTTGATTTGGTCGATCAGAATGGTCGACCAGCCAAACCGGTGATTACAGATGTAAATGGAGACGGTCGGCTCGACGTTATAGCTCACCAAATCGACCCACAATCGACCCCCATCAAGCTGGCTTACGCGCAAACAGCAGCGGGCTGGGCTCCTCTGCAAAACTCGTTCGAGCCACCTCCGCTAGGCAGCTTAGATCCGAACGCGTTGCCGTTCTTTGCCTACATCGGCGACTTGGATGGTGATAGTCGGCCAGATATTGTTTTGCCTGGCGGCTCGGGAGCGAGCCTTGGCCGAGTCTGGAAGGGCACGACCTCGGGATTTGAAGAGATACCCGACTACGGCCCGAAAGTGCCCTTCTCCCGGCGCGATAAGCAAGATCGTGGTATCCGAATTCTCGATCTCAATGCTGACGGGCTGCCGGACATCGTCTTCAATCGCGAGACGGCCGATTCGTCGTCTGATCCTTTTGCAAAGGGAGCCTTTATCAACACCGGCAAGGGCTGGCTGTCCGCTCCCGGATTTATACCGCCGCTGCCATTTGCCTCTGATCACATCCTAGGAAATCCCGTTCAGTTTGTTGATGTCGACGGTGATGGCTTTGTCGACATGCTATACAGCTATCGCAAAGCAGGCGGGGAACTCGTTCGCGCCTATTTTCGCAATGAGCCATGCAAACTGGATACGACCGAAGACCCCAGCATCTGCGGGGAGGTAAGCGCGCGCGACGTCCGATTCAATCGCAAGTGGGTCAAGCAAGAGGGGTCCGCATTCACGCCGCCAGACGGGTTACCATTCGCCGAAGAGAACATCGGGGACCTCGGCGTTCGCTTCGTTGACCTCGATGGTGATGGACGCGTGGATCTAATCGCTGGAATGATTCCTCCGGCACCGTCGCCGATTCCTCCGATCGAAAATTGCCGTGACGAGAACGGAATCCAAATCTGCGAACTAAATCGCTCAATTTTCCGGGTATCAGCGTTTCTTAACACGGGTAGCGGATGGGCGCGGGCGCCGCAATACGATCCGCCGCTTCCCTTTGTCGGTCAATTTGCAAACTTAGGAAGCCGGACCCGCGAACTTTCAGTCGAACTCATCGATGTGGACGGAGATCGGTTGCCAGACATCGTCGCAGGATCCAAGCATCCATATTCACAGACCAAAGACATTTTCGAGGTGTGGCGCAATACTGGAGCGGGTTGGCGAATTGACGGATCAATTTCGCTTCCAAATCATACCAACGGCACCCGTCTTTTCCTGGATGAAGGGTCGCGCGACTCCCGAGCATCTATCCAGTGGGCAGATGTCAACGGCGATGGCCTAGCCGACATAGTATTTACCAGACTTAGAGGCGCGACCAACGAATCGGAGACGTTCTTGTCCACCGGGCGCGGTTTCGTTCTGAACGGTGATTGGAAAATCCCGACGGATGCATTGCTAGATAGAGATGGAGACTCGGGGCTTCGCCTTATCGACATGAACGGCGACGGCCTACTCGACGTACTTTACTCCCGGCAGATATCTGGGTCGAAGCAAACGGGACTGTTCGTAAATAACGGGTCCGGTTGGGTTGGTGTAGATAGCGCGATTGTCCAGGTGTTGCCGGCTTTCGTAGACCAGGACGGTAATGACCTCGGCATCCGCGCGTTGGACGTTGACGGCAACGGAATTCTGGATGTCGTCGAGTCGTATGTTACCGCGGACTCTCCCGGTGCAACCAGAAACAAGGTTTTATTAAACACCGGACGCCGCACCGATGTCTTGGCTTCCATCGACGCCGGCTATGGTCTCAAGACAACTTTGTTTTATCAATCGATGCTGGAAGCAAATCCGGACGGTATTGGCGAAAACGTAACGACGGTCGTTCCCTGGAATTCTGTGTACGTCCCCGGCACGCCCCAGCCCTATCCAATTATCACCCCAGTGCCAGCGACTTACGTTGTCCGCCGCGCAGTCGTTGCCGAATCTTCAGATCGAACTATCGGCTTCTCTTATCGCTACGGCGACTTTCGCATGCATGCGCTTGCGATGCGCTCTCTTGGTTTTGGTTGGCGTGAATCGTTCAACGAAGATCCGAATAGTCGGATCGTAACGCGCGTTGAACTCCTGCAAGACATCAAGCAGAGGAATAATCCGGTTCGCGAGGCCGCGTGTCATATTCCCGTGGACTTCGATGAGGCAACAACAACTCCATCCAATCGAACGCGACCTTTTGACTCCTCTCGGAGCAATCTATGCCCCGCGGTTCTTGATGCCGCTTTCGGATCTGTTCGAAAGCTCTCAGAGACGGCAAACGTTTGGGCGGTGAGGGAAGGAGAGGTAGGCGGCGTCGACGGGTTGCCTCGGCATACAATCCGGCAATTGCATCTGGCAAAGACGTCGTCCGTGACCTTCGAACTCGACGGCGGAGTACTCACCAGCCAGACGGATACGTTCCGTTTCGACGAACCGGGAGACATCCTCCAGCGCCGTCTGAATGCGCTGGAAACCCTGAGCGAGCGGGGCGATGGCACCTCCGTTCGCACTACTAACGAATATGGTGAGGATAGCGAAGCCCGCTGGTTTTTTGGACGGTTGACAAAGGCAGTGTCGGTCAAAACCGGAGATCAGATCACGTCTGATAGTCCTGCGCGCAGCCAAGAATCCCGGACCGCCACATTCGGATATGACCGCCGGACTGGCCTATTGCGCTACGAAGCCAAGAATACTGATGTGCCGGAGAAAGCCGTAACAAGCACATACGAGAGAGATTCGTACGGAAACGTTGTCGCGACACAAGTCTCGGCATTTGGCGAACAGCCAAGAACAAGCCAAAAGGAGTTCGATACCCTCGGGCGATTTGCCGCGGCCGACATTAATGCGCTAGGCCATCGGATAACTCGAACTTACAACGAAGCAACTGGCGCACAGACCTCGACCACTAACTCAAATGGACTTACGACCAGGTTCGAGTACGACGCCTTCGGACGGCTCGTCTCCGAGACCTCCCCGATGGGAACGACCACAACGACTACCTTTCTAAAGGTGTCGGATCTGCCGGATGCGAATGCAGCGCGCAGCGGGCTAGCCACTGCGGTGTATGTGCTTAAGTCGCAGTCGTCGGGAACTGCTGCATCATTTAAGATCTTGGATAGCAAGGGGAGGATTTTACGTACGATTGCGGACGGGTACACGTCTGACGCGTCTGCGACGCGACCGATCCAGCGCGATGTTAAATACGATAGCCTCGGTCGGACGCTCGGCACGACTCTGCCCTATGAGCGGGGTAAGCCAATGTTCTGGGCTACGGCACAGTATGATCTGCTCGGTCGCGTCAAAGAAGCATCAACGCCGAGCGGCGCAACCACAAAGACGACCTTTAGATCGAGAACTGGCGGCGGCTCAATCGTAACTATCACCGATCCTTTGGGACGTCAGACGACGTCGGAGTCAAATATGCGGCGATTGACCGTCGCCGTCACCGACGCTCTGCAGGGCAAGATGACCTACAGCTATGATGCCGGCGATAGGTTGCTTCGCTTTGTCGGCCCTGGAGGAGCCGTGACATCGCATTCCTATGATGCCGTCGGCCAACGCGTCGGAACGTCGGATCCTGATTCAGGCAATTGGCAGTACAGCTACGATCCATTCGGTCGTCTTGTCAGGCAGGTCGACGCGAAGCGCCAAGTGACTACCGTTGAGTATGACTTGCTTGGACGGCCGCTGCGCAAGGCACAAAACGACATCGTGAGTTGGTGGGAATATGACACAGCAGCGCACGGAATAGGTATGGTCGCATCGATCACCGGCGCCGACGGTTACAAAGAAAGCTCCTTTTACGACGAGTTCGGCCGGAAGGCATCATGGTCGGTGACGGTGAACAACGAGACGTTCTCAACGTCGACTGAGTACGATCGCCAAGGCCGTGTGAATCGTACGCTCTATCCCGATGGGTTTGGCGTCCAGAACGTTTATGATGCGAAGGGTTACCTGACCGAAGTCCGTGATAGCCGCAAAGCCACCGCCTACTGGAAGGTAAGCGAGATCGATCACTATGGGCGTGTTGCGCGCGATACCTACGGTAACGGCTTCGAAACAATTTGGACGTTTGAGGACCAGACAAGTCGGCCGAAGCAACTGCAGGCTACGAAGTCTGGCAACACTATCGTTGATTTGAACCTTCAATTTGATCTGGTCGGAAACCTCTCGCGTCGAGAGGAAAAGATTGGGCTACGTACAGGTCAGCCGATCGTTGAGACCTTCGAGTATGATGCTCTCGACCGGCTCACTAGCATGACTAAGTCCAACGCAGCGCGCGAGCGATATGCTTTCGATGCATCCGGCCGCTTTACCTTCAAATCGGGGATTGGCGACTATTCCTACGTACCATCAGTTGTCCCGGCAACGCGAGTTATCGAGGATACAGATGCTAAGCCATTTCATGCTGTCGAGGCCACTCAGCTAGCTGGAACGCGAACGAGCTACGGTTATGACGCAAATGGAAGCCTTGTGCGAAGCCCGGCAGGGATACTCGAGTATACCGCTGACAATCGTCTCAAAACCATCTTTGCCGACCAGGCTCGATGGGTGAGATTTGATTACTCGCCGTCGGGCTCTCGTTACAGACAATTCGAACGAGTCGGCCCAGAGTCGAGGGAAACTATTTACGTTGGGGCATATGAGCGCGTTACGCAGTTTACCGGCGCTCTTACCGAGGCCAGGAGAGGTCGCATTACAAGACACAGGCACTATTTGACAAACAGCGAAGGAGTTTTTGCTGCTGTAGAGTTGAATAGTGAGTATGCTGATGTACTCGACCAAGAAAACACTCGTCCTGGATCGCCGGTAAAGCCGCCGTGGAGCCGACTGGAGACGACCAAGGTATGGTACTTGCACCGGGATCAACTCGGCTCGGTTCTGAAAATCAGTGACGAAGCCGGACGCGTTGCCGCCTCCTATTGGTATGACCCGTGGGGCAAGAGGACAGCGTATGTCAATGATCCAACGGGAGATACCCGGTCGGGATTAAAGTTAGAAAAGACGTGGGATCGCGGTTTCACGGGCCACGAACACCGAGATGCTTATTCACTAGTGCATATGAATGGCCGAGTGTTCGATAGCGCGCTGGCCAACTTTACATCCGTCGACCTGATAACGCAGTCGCTCGGCGACTCGCAGACCACCAACGGGTATCAGTACGCAAGACGGAATCCGTTACGATACGTCGATCCGACTGGCTTGGGGTTCGATCCGATAGGAGCAATTGTTGGAGGAGTTGTCGGCTTCTTTGTCGGCGGGCCAGCTGGTGCTGTTGCGGGCTTTATCATTGGCGGCTCTGCACAGGAGGTTGGCAAGTGGGTAAAGGAGCATTGGAGAGAGGTCCTCATCATCACCGTGACAATCGCAGTCGCTGTGGTGGCGTCTCCGCTGGGGCCTGTCGCCGCGGGACTCATTGCCGGTGCGGTTCAAGGCGCGCTCTCGAGTTACCTTTATGGAGGTTCGACAGAAGATATTTTGGCAGGCGCTTTTAAGGGAGCCGTCGTCGGTGCGATGATGGGAGGAATTGCTTACGGCGTGCAGACGGGGGCATTGAACCCTTACGCCGCAGCAGCAATGACCGCCCATGTTAGTGGTGTATCGGCGGCAGCAAACGGAGGCGACTATTGGACCGGGGCGAAAGTCAGTTTGATAACCTCTGCCGGTGCCGCGACACTCCAACAAGTTCCGCAATACGACTCGAGTCCTGCGGCTCGGATAGCAGGGTCAGCGGCATTGGGCGGCACTGCGGCCGAACTGAGTGGCGATAAATTCGAGAATGGCGCTGTTACAGGAGCCTATCAAGGCGTTGTATCGGAGGTCGCCCGAATGCATGCAGAGCGTCGAGAAAGATCGCTGACCTTTGGGGAACGGCGCCTTATTGCTGGCGCCGATGAAATTTCCAACCTGGACATGGACAAGGCCAGGGTCGTTCGAGGTCGATATATGTTGTTTCAATTCTCGGAAACGGCGATGTCGCCTGACGGGAAGATGTATTTCCCCGAGAGGATCTATTGCCCGGACTTCTCGATATGCGGAGCTGACAACTACGCCATAAGACAAAACCGCGGCTGGTTCCTGCATGAATCGACACACGTCTGGCAGACGCAACAGGGAACGAATGTAGCCTTGGAGGGTCTAATGCTCCGGGTACAGAATCCGCTGACCGCGATCTTTAGTACGGAGCGCTTATACAAGCCGAATTATGGTATTCCGTTCAAAGACAACAATATTGAGCAGCAGGGCGACTGGGTTAAGGACAAACACTGGAATCATAATCCATACTGAGTGGATGCGCCGCTGTGCGCACATACTCTTCTTTCGCTAGCTTGCACTGGCCCAAGCGATGCTTGGTTTGGCTATGCGCCTGAATTCGCCGGCGGCTAGGCCATTTCGCGTTGCATTACATATAGAAACTATATCGGGGTGCGATTGCCTGGCCTTCCGGAACATACTTCAACACTTCACCTACATGTCTGGCTGCAGCGATCGCTATCGGTAGGCCATTATCAAACTGCGTGTTATTCCAATTCATCTTAGTAAGGGCGAGCATCTCTTCGGCAACGTGTTGATGCTGCTGCCCCAGTGCTTGGCACCGCAGCATCAGCGGACGCGGCACGTACATTCCCGGAGAAGTACGAAAGAACTCAACACTGCCGCGTGTGTAGAGAAGAGCTTGGGCCTTGTCGAAGCGCAGCGAAAGAACCTCGGTGCGGGGGGGTAAATGCCCAGGCGATACAGGCGGTTCAACGATTTCTGCACCCAGATGAAATCCGCATAATCGATATCTCTCTCGTCAATGGCCTTGTGAAAACCGTCGAGCTCATTGCGATCGAATCTGGATGTCTTGTGCAAAGCCACCCGTGCGGGCCAGTGCCCGTGCCGATCCCTGAACACCTTGAGTGAGTTTCGCAACAGGTCGTACGCATCCTGTGCAGTCAAGTGTGGCTTGCGATCCTCATCGCTTTCGACCATGCGGCCGCCGCGTAGGATCAAGCCTTCCCCGCGCTCGTCAAACATTTGAGCTGTGCTCGTGCACCTGCTCGCCATCCACCGAGCGGTGAAAGCTGAGCCCAACGTAGGAAGTCCTTAGTTGCTGCGCATCGCGCGCTAAACGCCAAGGCAGCCATCCGGCTTTGTAGTAAGCAGCCGTCAGCAAATTCCACGCGATCGTGGCCGGATCCTGCGTCCGTCTTTCGCTGCTCTCCTTGAGCTTACGGGAAATCTTGTAGGCTGGGTCGAACGTTGTCGGCCAAAGTAACTGTATTGGAAGTCTTAACCGCATGCAGGCGACCTTCAACAGGCCCCGGAAATCCAGGTCGGGTCCGGCCTCCGTCTCATCATCGTCCTCGCCCCCAACAACGTCACGAGCATTGTAGGTACGCTCGATAATCTCGATCGGTAATGCCACCAGAACCACATGCGGTTTCACGGTGCGCTCGGACAACACTCCGATCTCGTTCGAGATCGCTTCCACGACCGCTTGGGTCATTTCCCTCTGACTCGGTATGGCAACCAGGCGAGCGATCTCGCGGGGCGGCATTATGCGGTGCAGTTCGTCCGACGTTAGAAACTCGCATCTAAACGTCGTCTCGAAACTCGTGCCCGGGAAGGCGGGGAATAAGTTGGGCTGGCGACTCGTCTTTGCGGGAAAACCCTCGCTACATCGCTCGATCCATTTGCGGTCCCTTCCACCGTCTCAGCGCTGCCGACGATGCCTAGCCTGATACGTGTCGGCGCAGCGTCCATTCCGAGGTCGAAAGGACCATAGTCCATTATTCCAAATCTGATATCGACATGACGAAAGGCGCCGCCGAACTCGAGCAGCGGCTCTCCGAGATGTGTAAGTTTCATTGCCCCCTGTCCTCGACTGTCTCACCTGAGAGCGCATATTCCAACAGGGGCGATGATGGGTCGGCTTCTTGCGCCTTCCAGAGGTCGTCCGGCACGCCGACGTCAAGTTCTAGCGGCTCGAGGGCCACAAACGACAGGACGGGTAACGCTCCGCAAGCAAATCTCCAATCCGGTAGGTGATCAAGAAGTCGCGCCACATCACGAATTGTCCCATCACCGCCGCGTTGTTTTCGATCTCTTTGATCTTCTTGAGTCGCTCACCGGCGAAACCGTCCGTATCCTCTCCATTGTAGGTGAAATGATAGGTTGGTGTGACCTCCACGTACCACTGTCCGGCCAAGCGCACGAAACGATGAAGAAAGCCGGAGTGCCGCCAGTAAGACGCCTTTGACGGATCTTTCCAATTTCTCCCATAGCTCCCCACCACGCGACCCGTAGTGGTGTTCTGCAAGCTTCGGTACGCGAAATTCAGGCTGTCACGGTCTCGTGGCTTTCGAAAATACAGCACGCCAGAATCGTCCGGCTGAGCCGCTGCCGCCGGCGCTGCACACGGCTGCCGTCTCGATTACCCGCCGGGGCGACGGCGGCCATACGCTCGCGATCAGCGGACGCGGCCGCGTCGATCCCACGTTGCAGCAGCTTCGGTTCGCGGCGCACTTCCTGCCGATGTTCGCCAAGCGCTGGCGCAGCCTGCTGCCGGGCGGCCTCGAAGGCCTCCGTTCCGGACACGAGACGGTTGGCCGCTGGCGGCTGGATGAGCCGACTCCGATGGAGGTCACTCGCATCCTCGATCCGAAACCTGATCCGGCGACGATCCGCCTCACCCAAGCGCGCACGCTGGAGCTGCTGCCGGCGTTGAAGCAGAGCCAGGTCACAGCGACCTGGGCGAGCTATATCGATTCCACACCGGACGGCGTGCCCGTCATCGGCGAGCTCGCCGCGCTGCCCGGCCTGACGGTCGCTGCCGGCTTCAGCGGCCATGGCTTCGGCATCGGTCCCGGCGCCGGTCATCTCATCGCCGATCTCGTGACCTCCGCCCAACCGATCGTCGATCCCAGGCCCTACGAGCCCGCTCGTTTCGCGCGGCATCAGTCCAAGAAGATCGCAGACTTCTGAAGGTCGCGTTCCCGGGATTTTGAGCCCCCAGAATGAGTCAGGGTCGCTCGGCTCGCCAAATTCACCGGTTCGCATCTCTCCGGCGCTCTTACCTTTGCGGCTGAGTTCGTTCAGTTGTTTGGGTCCTGCTCATAAAAGGCGTTGCAGAGCAATGATGCCGTTTTCCCCCAAACGGTTCCTCAAGTCTCTGATTTTGTTGCCTTTCCCTTCTTCCCTAGGGAGCGCCATTTTCCAGGCCAAGCTATTGATATCTAGGGCTTGATCGGTGGAGTTTGCCACTTCGCCTACTGGCGGTTTGCCACTTTCATTTTCGGACTGCCGCTGGATCGCCTGTCTCGCTAACCGCTCCTGGTCAGCCGCGCGCGTATAGCGCTCGACTTCTGCCAGAGTCTTGTGCCCAGTAATCGCCGCGATCTCGCTCGCGGAGCACCCGGCCTCGGCTAGTCGCCGCGCGGCGGCTTTTCGGAGCCCATGGGCTTTGCAGCGTTGGGGGAGCCCTGCTTCCCGGATGGCAGCCGAGATCATCTGGCCGAAGCCCTTCACCGAGAACTGCTCGCCATAGGCCGTCGCCAGGATTGTCGAGTGGCTACGGTTCGCGGTCGAAAGAACGCGCTCCAATGCCTCGTGGATCGGAATGGTGAGCTTCGCGGCGGTCTTCTGCTGCGCGACGCGAATCGCACCTCTCGAAATGTCTGCCCACGTCATCCGATGAACGTCTGACCCACGCTGTCCTGTGTAGAGCAGCAGCGCAAACGTCAGACGCTCCCGTGTGCCTTCCGGCCAGTGGCGCTCGAGGACCGCTATCTCGCTTTCATTCCAGGTATGGATTTCCTTCGACTTGTAGCCCCGCACACCGGCAGTTGGATCTCGATGGGTCCATCCCAGCGCTATAGCGTAGCGGATCAGGGTTCGGATGCGCTTCAGTAAGATGATGCCAGCACCAGGCCTGTCAGCCATCTTGCCGATAACGATGTCGACGTGCTCTCGCGTCATTTGATCGACACGCCGGTGACCGTGCTCTTCAAGGAAGCCGTCGATCACTCGCCTATAGTTAGTGCGACTGGACGTGGATAGCGATCGATACTGAGGAGAACCGTAATAGAGGATCGCGAGTGCGGCGAAGGTCTTGGGAGCGGCTGCCCGTCGTAACTCCGCAGCCTTCGGCCTTTTGGCCAACAGCGCCGCGTATGCGTCCATAAACTCACCAGAGCCGGGCAAGCCGGGAAGAGGCGTCCGCTTCCCATCGCGGCGGAAGTAGTAACGCATGCGGCCCTGACGATCACGAAATGCGTGAACATACTTCAACCGGATTACACCACGTCCGCCCATGTATCGGATCCCTCGCTCTCTCCTTCATGAGGAAGAGCCTTGAACGCTGCGCGGAGCTCATCAACGTCCCAGACAAATCGCCGGTCAATTCGTCGAGGGCGCGGCATCCGGGATTCTTTCACGAGTGCTCGGAACTTGCTTGCGGAGACGCCGATCGCCGCAGCCGCCTCGATTTCGCCAAGGCCAAATACAACTGGCAAAAGTGGCAATATGTCGATTCGCGAGGGCGCACGCTTCATGATCGCTACTGAGGTGACTCAGTCCTTGGCGGACTCGCCTGTCGCCAATCTGGCAAATCCACATTCTGAAGTGAATGTGCTAAGCGCTTTGGTCGCAAAATCGAGGGGTTTGGAGTATAGTTGGTCCAAGCCTTGGGACTTCTTCAACCCCATCGCCAAATTAGGTTGCAGCGCCCGTTCCGCTGCTAAAAAATGGCGCGAAGGCTGAGCATAGTTGCAAGCGGACCGAAAATGGTTCGTCTTAAACGCAAATCGGACCCCGAACAATTCTAGTGTCCGTTCGTGCATCCCGCGGCGCTGGAGCGTGCGACAAGGTCGAAGGCATTGTGGGTCTTTCCCGCGATCGAATTCCGGACGAGCAAAGAGCGGAGTACAATTTTCGCTAATTCTTGAAAAGATCGGCGAATGGCTCTAGACTCGGTTCATGCCGCCTTCGTCGGCTAGGCCGTTGCCTTGGCAAAGGACTTTTGGTCCAACGACTATTCCTTCACTTGGCTCTCGCGACCGATTCCCCTCATTCGGCCGATGAGACGAGCAACGCGTCTTAATCCGGCCGAGATGAAGGACGCTCGCATGTTTTCGACGCTTGAAGGCGCGAAGAAATTCGCCAAGAATCTCAAAGCTTTGTTTGACGACAGTGGGATCATTTTTCCGCTTAATCGCTGCCAGAAAGCCGCGATCGCAGGCGGCTTTCGAGATTGGCACGACCTCGGCAGAACGTTGGCAGGGTCGGACCGACCCGTTGATCCTCGCGCATTTCGCCGCAGGCTGATCGCGTTTTTGCCCCAGCCGTGCTGGATACCCGCATTGTTTTGGTTGGATGAGGGGAAGCTGGAGACAGCGGCTGGCGACGGACTCTCGCACAACTACTACCGCGCCGTCGTGCCCTACGTGTTTTCGTCGTCTGTCATTCACCGAAGCAAGTCCGCTCTGCTTCGCCCTGGCTCAGGTCCGGGACAGCGGTTGCGGGAATCGATGGTCGTCTCTCTCTTGCTCGGAGGAAAAGGCAGCAAGAGAATGATCCCGCAGCTCGAGCCGGACACCTTAGCGTTCGTCGTTTCCGGCGACACGGCAAATCTTTTCGGCGTCGATGCGGAGCATCCTCGGTTCGAGAAGGATTTCGCCTCCCTCGTGGTGGCCGGCATATTCGAATACGAAGATGGCATCCTGCGGGTACTGCCGGCGGACAAGGACGAGGTCGCTGCGCACGCGGCCAGAGGGGTCACCGACCGCGCACAGTATTTCGCTGGCGTCGGAGGCGACGAGGCAGTGGAAGCGCTCTCCGTGGCGCTCTCCGCAACCGGAATTGAGCAGCCTACGCGTGTAGCGGAAGCCGTCGTCGACAAAGGTTCGGAGACACAAATCACACCGCCTGGGCCAATCCTCGAACTGTTGTCCAAGCTTGCAGAGAATGGAGAACTGGTTGCCGTTTCCCGGGCTTGGCGCGTGTTTAAAATGATCCATCCAGAGAGCGCCGACTTACTGCGCGACTCGGTGCCGGCTAAGATATTGTCACCCTATCTCGCCCGAAACCGCGGGATCGATGCCGGGAGGATGGTCGGGTGGATGTTGACAAGATCGGAATGGGCAGAAGCGGCGAAGGCCGCCCTGAACGATCCGGCGCACTTCAAGAAGACCGTCGACGAGATGGCTGACGCGATAGCAGCGACGAGTTAGACGGCGGGAATTGCGTCGCCCTTAAGATTCGCGATTTCGGCTGCGATGGGGTATCGCTGCCTTCAGTCCGGCGATAGGACGCGAAATGCTAATCCATAGTGTAGTCGTCGATGGGCCTTTAGCGCTGCGAATGCGGCGCCTTGATGCGGCTCGCGAAGGGGCCACGGGTCGGCAGGTCCTGACGCTGCCGCTTCTCGCCGCACGCCTTGCCGGCGGCTTCGTGTCGCCAGCCTCGCACGAGGTCCTGTATCTGGCTATCAGGCAGGCGCTCGAGGCGGGCGGATACGAGGACATTGGCAAGGTTTCCGAACTGCCGGGGATGCCCGCGGCTGCGCTATCGGCGCTCCGGGACTGGTGGGACATGGAGGCCCCGGCTTCTTTGCCCGACAATGCCCGCCTTAGGGACTTTGTGTTGCTCGAACGCCGCGTCCGAGACGAACTGCCGTCTGGAATGCTGACGCCTCCCGATTTGGTCAAAGCTGCCCTGGCGCGACTTCGTTTCGCTCCAAAAGTACTCGGCGCCGTCACTATTCAAGACGTCGCCAATATCCAAACCGTTTGGTATCCGCTCATTCAGGCGCTCTGCGATGTCGTGCCGGTGCGATGGATTGCATCGCAGCATAGTCGGCGCGACTGGTTCTCTGGGGAGACCCAAACGCGCCCATCCGGCACAGCATTGCTTGGCTCCGCAGACCTTTGTGCCGATCCACGAAACGAAGTGCGGGAATCATTGCGTTGGGCGCGCGCGCTTGTAGCGGACGGAAAAGCCGCTCCCCACGAGGTCGCCATTTCGGCTGCCTCGCCGTCGGCTTGGGACGATGCGTTTCTGGTTCTCTCTCGCGAGGCAGGTATGCCCGTGCATTTCACGCACGGCATTCCGGCGCTAGCGACCCGTGAAGGGCAGGCCTGCGCTGCACTCGCGGACATCCTGTTACGCGGGCTGTCTCAGGAACGCGTGAGGCTCCTGTTTGCCCGGCTGCCGCGCAGCCCAGCCAAGGAAAACGTGCCCAGCGACTGGGCTAAAGGCTTGCGGCGAAGCGCGGCGCTGACCAGTCCGACCCTTTGGCGGCATGTTCTGGAGCAAACTCGAGACGAAAGGGCAAATGGTGACCTTGCGGAACGGACATTGTTGCCGATTCTCGAAGACTTGGCCGGCGGGATTGCGTCGGCAGAGAGAGTAGGGCGCAGTCTTTTGAATGGGCCGGCGCTGAGCCTGTGGCGGGATGCTTTGCGCATGGCGCCCCCACAGGCAATCGAGCTCTCCTTGCAGGCTCTTCGCGTTGCCGACGGACGCGAGCCGGGAAATTCTATCGCGTGGGGACCCGCCCGTCACGTGGCGGCGGCCCCGCGCGCATATGTTCGCCTCGTCGGGCTGGATGCGAACGCGTGGCCCAGGCGGTCGAACGAAAACGCGTTGCTACCGCAACATCTGCTTGGGCAATTACGACTTCCGTCCGCTGAAGCAGCCGAAATTGACCGGATGACGCATGACATCATTGTCGGCCAATCGACCAACTACTCGCTGTCACGCGCCCATCGGAGTGCGACTGGATCTCTACAAGCAGCCAGCACATTGTGGCCGAGAAAAGCAGAACGTGTCGTCGGGCGAAGCGCGATACCCCCGCATGCTTTCAGCGAAAGCGATCGTCTGTACGCCAGACCTGGCGACGCCGGCAAAGATCCCCAAGTGCGTGCAAGTCGTGCGTGTTGGCGCGCATGGTGGGATAGTGAGCAACACACGGCTCATGATGGGAAGGTTCGTGCCAACCACCCGCTCGTTGTCGATGCCCTTTCCGAAGTCCAATCCACGACCTCTCTCCATCGCCTTCTATGCGATCCGTTGGGGTTCGTCTGGGAGTACGCCCTTCACTGGCGAGAGCCAAATCTAGACCCTCAGCCCCTCGCTCTAAACCATCGCGCCTTCGGCGAGCTCGTTCACGCTCTTATTGCGGGCGTGTTGCGGAATGGCACGCCAAAAAACATCGATGAGATTGAGGTTGCCCTGGATCGAGAGGCCGCCCTTCTTACCGAAAGATGGCTAATCACCAGAGCCGTTCCACCGGGGCTTCTCTGGCGTCATACAGTGGAGATGGCACGCGAGCGAGCGCTGCGAGGACTCAAAGATACAATCGATGAGCCGCGCGGCAGGAGCTGGACCGAGCTTTCGTTTGGCGAGCCCAATGACGGACCTCATCCGTGGACCACACTCTCACCGGTCCAGATCGGAAAGACCGGAATTGTCTTCCGTGGACGAATTGATCGCCTTGACGAAGACGCGGCACGCGGCGCGGCAGTCGTCACGGACTATAAAGTTGGGACGGCGCCCGAGCGGAAGAAGTTAGTCGTGTTCGATCGTGGCGCAGAACTCCAGCGTGTCTTCTACGGCCTCGCCGTGCGGTCTCTCCTTGCTGATGTTCGGAGCGTGAGCTCGCAATTGACTTACCTAAAGCACGACCCGGCGCGGACTTTAAGCCTTACGAACGAGGAACTTGAGAAGGCGATTGACCAGGCGGTCGCATTCACGGCGGCCGGCGTTCAGCTGCAACGCAATGGCCAGATTGCGCCAGGGCCTGCGCCTGTATTCTTTGATCCGCTTGCTATCGCCCTGGCAGCCGAGCTCGATTCTTACCGTCGCGTAAAGCGACGCCTATTTGCTGGAGTGAACAGCGCGCTAGACAAACTTTGGAGTAGCCCGTGAGCGTGCCTGACCTCGATGCCCGCAGACGCGCGCTCACTGATTTTGAGACCAACATGCTGGTCGAGGCCGCGGCTGGAACTGGCAAGACGTCATTGATGGCCGCGCGCGTCGCGATGATGATCGCGAGCGGGATTGATCCTTCAAAGATTGCAGCGATCACCTTCACCGAACCGGCGGCGAGCGAGCTGGAGGCGCGGATACGCTGGACGGTCGAGGAGCTTCGCCACGGAAGGACTCCGCCCGCACTTGCCGGAATTCTCTCACTACCGTTAGACCCAGCAGAGCGGGCGCATCTTGATGAGGCAGCACCACGCATCGGAGAAATCACCGCCACGACCATCCACGGGTTTTGCCAAGGAATTCTTCGTTCGCACGGGATAGACGTGGGCCTCGATCCCGGTTCGCGTGTTGTGGACGCGATCATTGCCAATGCACTCTTTGACGAAGTGCTCGCGAATTGGCTGAAGGAGATGCTGGTCTCTGACGAAGCAGACGGCGGTCCCATCGGTGTTCTTGCCAAGGATGACCCGCTGGGGGTGGTCGAGCGGGTCCGCGAACTTGCCATCCTCCGGCGAGAGCATCGCACCGCGACCGTGCCGGCGCCGGATTTCTCAACTCGCCCGGACAAAACGTTCGCAGACGTCGTCTCTGCATTTGCCCGCTGGCATGTCGCGGGACCAGGAGAGCCGTGGACGGCAGGCCTCATCGCGGATCTTGAGCGCCTGTCTGCGTTTTTTGCAGGCGATCACGCCACTGCGGGTTTTTCCGCGTTGTGGCGCCTGACCCAGCCGCCCCGTATCGGTATGATGCGGCAAAGAAGCATCGACTTGCTGTCTTATGACAGGATGCGCGCTTGGAAGCAGAGTCTTGGCGAGAAGGATGGACGGCGTCGCGCAAATGAAGCGGTCGAACACTTCGAGACGGTTCGCACCGCGTATCGAACGTTGATTGGCTGCATTGCGCAAGGTCTGGCGCATGAATTGGCTGCGCATCTGACCGGGGTGATCGAGGCGTACGACCGGCGCAAGCGAGAGGCGGCCGTTCTCGATTTCGATGACTTGTTACGTCAGGCGCGAGCGCTTGTTTGCGAGAACCCCGATATTCGCGCTTGGCTCGCCGGCCGGTATGCTTACCTGCTGGTCGATGAATTCCAGGATACTGATCCCGTGCAGGCGGAAATCGTTTTCTGCCTCGCTGCGCGTTCGCAGCCAGCGACTTGGAGCAGCGCAACATTGCGCCCTGGAGCGCTCTTTTTGGTAGGAGATCCCAAACAGGCGATCTATCGATTTCGTGGTGCTGACATTGAGTCTTACGCCCTCGCGAAGTCCGTACTTGGAAAGGCCGGCAATGGCTGCGTACTTTCTATCACCGCGAATTTCAGATCCCGGCCGGATGTCATCACGCACGTAAACCACGTGTTCAGCGACGTTCTTGGAAAGGCGGGACAACCGGGTTTCGTCCCGCTCGCACCGACTCTTACGCTGCCGCCAATGCCGATCAGTGCGGCTGCGAAGCTGACGATCGATGTGCCACGTGATGCCAACGCGGAGGAACAGCGCGAAGCGGAGGCGGAAGCTGTTGCCAAGCTGTGCGCGCGCCTGATCGGCGCCCTGAAAATCCATCATCCGGATGGAACTGAGCGCTATTTGCGCGCAGGCGACATAGCGCTGCTTGCTCCTACACACACCGATCTCTGGCGTTATGAACGCGCCTTAGAAGCGCAACGCATCGCGGTCGCCTCCCAGGCAGGTCACGCGCTCTTCCGACGCCAGGAGCTTCAGGACGTGCTCGTCCTGGTTCGTGCGCTGGCGGACCCACTCGATACTTTGGCGTTCGGCGCGCTCATGCGAGGTCCCGTTGTCGGACTCACCGACGAAGACCTTCTTGATATTACGGCGGCTCTCGCACCCGACCAAGATGGGCGCCGGCGCTTCCAGTTGCGGACCTCAGCAGAAGAGGTGGTCAACCCTATCGCAAACGATGTCTTGTTGAAACTCCAGGCACTGCATCGCCTTGCCGCCGAACTCACGCCGATGCAGCTCGTCGCTTTCGCAATCGAGCGCCTGAACCTGAGAGTGATCATGGCGGCTCGCCATGGCCAGCGCAACGCGCGCGCGCTCGCCAACCTTGATGCCATTGTCGAACTCGCCAGACCCTACAATGTTGCCGGGCTGCGCGCGTTCGCGCTCGATCTCCAGCGCGGATGGCAGAGCAAACGCCGGCATCCGGAAGGGAGAGTCGACGCGTCCGAGGACTCGGTGGAGATCGTCACCATGCACAGCGCCAAGGGGCTGGAATGGCCCGTGGTCATCACCGTGAACTCGTCGACGCAGTTCAAGCCCCAGGATCAGTTCGTCTATAGGCAATCAGACGATACAATTCACTGGATCGTCGGAGGGATCGAGCCGCCTGAACTGGCTACCGCCCGTGAAGAGGAGGAATTTCGCGAGGCGCGGCAGCGCGAGCGGCTCTGGTATGTCGCAACAACGCGTGCCCGAGATCTCTTGGTGATCCCTGATCTGCCTGGCGCTCCCTCGCGATCGTGGTCGCGGGTAATGGATCTGGGGCAAAAGCGACTTTCCGAGATTCGAGCTGACGCGTTGCCCGAGCCTGTGATGAGCGCGTCGCAACCCATCGCCAATGATCAGACAGTGGCGGTATTTTCTGCAGAAAGCCAGCGACTAAACGCCGCTTCACCGCCTATCGTATGGGACCGTCCGAGCGACCGCGATGCTGATCGCAGCGCCGACCTTGTTGATGCATTCGTAGTCGATGCGGCGACCGACGTGACGGCGCGGATTGTAGGAGCGGGCGCTCTCCGAGGTACGATCCTGCACAAACTTATGGAAGAGCTACTCACCGGGGAACTTGAGCAATTTCGTGAAGAGGCTACCCTTCGCGCGACCGAGCTGCTTGCTCAACTGCAATCCGATGATCCGACGGATGCCGCAAGGCCCGACGCGATCGAGATGGCCGAGACCGCGCTGAGCACGTTGGCCCTGCCTGAGCTCGCGCCCTTCCTCGCGAAACTGGTGCCCGAAGTCTCGCTCTGGACGGCAAATCCGCCGCGTTTTCTTGCGGGTCGTGCAGATGCAGCCGCAATCGAGGGAGAGCGCATCACACTCGTCGTCGACTGGAAGTCAGACGTGAATCCCGCGGCGACGACACACAGTGCGCATGTGGCGCAACTGCGCGACTATCTGCGTGTCACGGGTGCCGAGCGGGGCGCGATCGTCTACATGTCGGCGGCGCAAGTGTCTTGGGTCGAACCGCCGTAGCCCCGATTTACCAGGGAGGGTTGAGGATTGGCGACGGCGAGCACACCAAGACTCGGCGCGATCCACGAGTCATCGCGACGTAGAGATTGCGCGCGTTGAGAGCGCCGGCATTGAGGACGACCGAGATGTCGGCTTCGAGACCTTTCAGGAGTAAGGTGCTTCCGACCGAACGCTTCGCAAGCGGCCGTCCGATGAGCCGCGAGTACTCTCGGATCGTCACAGTCGCTTCTCGAAACGATGGTCCCTCCGGTGAGGTTGCAAGTTGAAGAGCGCGCTGTGCGGCTGCCAGAACTGCAGGACGGTAGCAGCGAACTCCGCCGGCGCGGTTGATGGTGGTGAGTAGATCCGCAACATCTGCAAGCGACCGCGAATTGTCAAATCTTAAGGCCGCTTGCTCGATGGCCGTGAGAGCCCGCCCGAGTTTACCGGCGTGTGCGGTCGAAACGGACTTGACCAGATCGCTTGCTGAAAAAGCGCTCATCAAGTTTTCTGCGAAGCCGGCCACGACCGAGAGCGCGTCTGATCTGGCAAGGTCGAGGGCACTGCCAAACTCCGTGAGGTCGCGCAGGTCCACCGCCTCGACGGTGACTGCTCCTTCGACTTGCCGGGCGAAACGACGTTGTCCCCGAGGGTCCGTGCTGTCGCCGATAATCAAAACCTTCGTGTCGCCCGGTGCGGCGACCGAAGCCGCCGCCTGCCGCAAGGCATCGTCCTGGCGGCCATCGAGTTGAACCCACTGCACACTGCCCGGTGCGGTCCGAAGATCGATAGGTTTCCCTGCTGCGAGGTCGGGTCTTATCGATAACAACCACTGACCCAGATCGTGCGCGCCTGCGTTGTTCCACCTCCACGGCGTGGTAAGTTCTCCCGCCTTTGGGAAGAACCCTAGTACGTCCGTCTGCCAATCCGCCAACTGATCGGCGCCGAATCCAAAGATGGCTTGAAACGGATCCCCGACGATGGCTGTGGATAGACTCTGAGCCAACCACGTTACCAGTGCGTGCTGTCGGGTCGAACAGTCCTGATACTCATCTACATAAAGTTGCGCGAAACTGGCCGCGAGAATGTCATTGAGGTGGCCGGCGGCGACGAGACGGGTAGCCGTGTCACGGATCGCCTCATAGTTCGGTCGGGCGCCGGTGACGATGCGCCGATCATGCCCCGCTCGCTGCGGAAATGTCGAAATAAGTCTGATGGCGAAGCCGTCCAATGTTGCTGCGCGGTAAGCGCTCGGCTTTACACCCGCTTTTTCGAGGCGGCCGCGTAGTGCGGCGACGCCAGCGTTTGTGTGAGTCAGCACCAAGATAGGCTTTGAGCCGTCATGTCTCGCGAGAGCATCCGTGATAAGTTGGGTTTTACCGCAGCCGGCCGGCGCTATCACCAGTCCACGCCCAATCGTGCGCAGGTCGATGTCAGCGGCCGCCATCTTCGACCCAGTCCAGAACGCCGTCAATCACGTCGGTGAGGCTGTCGTCAGTCTCGCTATAGGCAGGGCCCACTATAGTCCGGCCCGCCGTCTCCATCGTGCTGATGGTCTTTAGCCATCCAAAGCGCGCCGCTGCATTTCCAAGAAGCGTGCGAGTATCGGGGCTGAGGCCATCTATCAGTGCCTCAGTTTCCAGATCCTTGAGTTTCATTGCGTTCTTCGAAATCGTCTTGATATGCGCTTCAATCAATGCGCGATCCTTCACCTCAATGGCAAGATCCAGAAGATCGCCAGCGGGGCCGTCCGGAAGCGCGTCGAACAATTCCTGTTCCAGTGCTCGCCCGCCGCCCCATGCAAAGACGCTGCCGCCCCTCGCAATGAATGTAGCTTCCTCCTTCGCTGGGGCGGGCTTGTCGCTGTCTCGCAGGATAGCCGTCCGGTAACCCAGAGACTGCAGAGTGATCGCGCGGTTGAAGG
Source organism: Bradyrhizobium oligotrophicum (assembly GCF_051168495.1). GTDB lineage: Bacteria > Pseudomonadota > Alphaproteobacteria > Rhizobiales > Xanthobacteraceae > Bradyrhizobium > Bradyrhizobium oligotrophicum_A. The sequence goes on from NZ_JBNPVB010000032.1 coordinate 33,179, forward strand.
TTTCGTCGCCGTTGCCGTTGACTAGGGCCGCGCCGTTTGCTGCGAGCGATTTATCGCCACGGCTGGTGAAATGCTGATCTAGGCCGCGCAATAGGCCGATTTCGCTGCCACCCTCGCACACCACGATGGACGAGGCGAGCAATGCATGGGCGTGGGCCCGGATCGTGCCCTGTACGTCCCCGGCGTCGCTCGCGCGACGGACCGTATGCTGCTCGTCGTTCTTGCGGACGATATGAAGCTGGTGTGCGCTCAGCTCGGTGACGGCAATTGGTGAATGGCTCGTTGCAAAGACCTGCAGCGGCGGCACGTCTTCCTTGGCACCCAGCGCACCGAGCAGGCGGATGATCCGGTGCGGCTCAAGCCCATATTCTAGCTCGTCGATCAGAAACGTCGTCGCCTTTTCGGCCGCCTTCCGCTGGAGGGCAGCGATCAGCAGCCGCGAAGAACCAAGTCCGAGAGCGCGCAACGGCACTCCGTCATCGTCATGCAGCGAGATCGTGCCGCCGGTGAACGTGACAGAACCGGCATCGATCAGCGCCTGTACAGCCTTTCCGACCGGTACGCCCATATTACCTGCAGCGTCCTTAACGATCTTGAGCGGTTCCTCAAGCTCTTCGAGCTCTTTCTTGTCGAAGGCGTCGCGCATCTCGCGAGCTGCTCGCGTCAGCTCCTTCGATGCGTTTGCCTTGCCGTCGCTGAGCTTTGTCAGCACGGATCCTCGCCGCCAAGTCAGATGCATGTCCCCGGTGACGCCAAGCCTCGCCGGAGCGATACGCGTGCGGTCGGCCCAGTTGAGATTACGTGTCCGACCTGCAGCCTGGGCACGCGGCGAGACAAGCGTCCATTCTGGTTCGAGGTCGTCCTGCACCGTGAGCTGGAGCGTTAGGGCGGTTTCGAGCCCGGCGCCGGGTTCCGGCTCCACGAGCCCGGTGTCCGCATCGAAGCCCACGAGGAAGTCGCCATAGGAATCGATATTTTTCAGAGGGTCGTCGAGGTCACCAAGAGCCAGTGCAATGCGGATCGGTCGGCGGAAATCGATGGCGTGGAAATCCGCGTCAGTGAACGAAAGCGATCGGCGTGCACCGAGGCAAAGATCGATTGCATCAAGGATCGTCGACTTGCCGCTGTCGCCCGGTCCGACCAGACAATTTATGCCGGGACCAGGCAGCCAGCGAAGGGATTTCACCGCCCGAAAGTTCTCGATTTCAAGCACACGGACCAGCGCCATACTGCGTTCTCTCCGCTCGTTCGTCACGGGAACATGCACCAAACGGGCAGAATTCCACAGCTGAAGGCGACGATTTCGCCCATCTAGGCAACCTTAAGCAAGGTATAGCCTAGTAGAATCCCCCTACTTATGGTCGAATAAATATAGAAAACACGCGCGCTTTGAAAGAGATTCACTCATTCTCGTTCGACAACCAATTCGGCAATCCGCTTCGCTTGGCGAAGCGTCTGGCAACAGGCCTCCATGACGGACGTTACACCATCACAGGGCGCCGGGCTTCAGCGACCACTTTGCGACCGATTCATTCTGCTCCCTGAAATCAAGGAGGGCGGAATGGGCACAATTCAGAAAGCGGTCGATCTTCAGTCCAACAAATTCGCCGCTATCAAGCGAATGAAGCAAACCGCAGACCAGGAGCGATCGAACGCGTCCTTCAACCGGGAAGTAAACGCACTGGAGCGGCTAAAGCACCCTAACATCGTTACCATGCTGACTGTGGATCGGGACCCGTCCGGCCATTGGTTTCTGGCAATGGAGTGGATCGACGACAACCTCGAAGACTGGATTCTCCGTTACGGAGCGCTCGGCTGGAATGCCTTTCTGAGAAACCTCGGCCATCCCCTTCTTAGCGCGATCGAGTACGCGCAGATGTCACACGACCTCGTGCACCGCGACCTCAATCCGCGGAACATCCTCGTTACAGCTCAGGGCATTCCGAAAATTACGGACTACGGAATTTCCAAGGTGCTGGATGATCGATACGCCTGGCTCCCCAAGGCAGGCCGGACCTTGGTTGACGCGCGAACTCCTGGATTTAGCCCCAAGGAGGCAGACGATCGTGCGTTTACCCGTACGCGAGATTGTTACTCGCTTGCCGCCATCGCGGTCTTTTGTCTCGTTGGCCGAAGATTCGAATCTGATGCGGACCTTACGATCGCTTGCCAGGAGGCAAACCTCCCTGACTCGGTTCGACCGCTCATCGAAGATACCTTGTCTGAGGATCCAGGCCGGCGTCCGATCGATGCAAGGACTCTGCAGATTCGGTTGAAACAGGTCGAAGACGCGCGAGCCAGAGAACATGCGGCTGGTTTTCGTTGCTACCTTGAGCTTTCCGACGCGTGTATGACGCGACTTCAGACAGCGCTGGAGCTCACTTCGCACGATGCCGTTGAGGAGTTCATCCTGGAAGAAGTCTCCGACATTTGCGTCATTGAGATGAAGCGGACGCCTCAGGGCGAACCTGCCCTCGACGCCTTGGACATAATCGGCGGATCATGGCGATTTCGAGCGGTGAGAAGCGGCCGAGCTAGTGAAAAGCTCGAAATAGTCGCGGCCTATGAACTGGATCCAGCGAAAGCCGGAGAAATTCGCGATCAAGCCTATCGTCCGAGCCTATCATTTTCATTCTCGGAATCACCTGATCCCGACTCGTCGGCCCAAAGCCTTGACGAGCTGATCGAAGATATTCGACGTCACGACGCCAAACGCGCTCAGGAACGGAAAGCAATCAATAGCGAACGCATATTCCGGGCCTGGAAAAGCTATCTTCGAGACCGTCACGATCTTGAGGCCAACCGGTCTAGCGCCATCATTTTTGTGAGCAGACGGATAAACAATGACACGGTGACGTTCACCGCTGATATCGCCCAATCCGCCGATATTCTTGGGCAGAAAAGGTTCGTTCGGGTTGGGAGTCGGCACGTGTTCGGCACCATTGCTCGCGTGACTCTCGATCAGATCGCAATGAGAGTTGACGGAGGCGACCCCGAATCGTTGCCCAGAAAGGGTGAGCTTCTCCTCAATACGCGGGCGGCCGAATCGTCGCTGAGTTATCAAGGCTCCGCGCTCGACGCGGTGATGTATGGGCGAATTCCCAATCCGCGTCTGCGGGAGATTCTTTTAGACCCCAGCTGCGCGCGCGGACCTGATCGCTTGGAGGGGGCGGAGATCAAACGTCTGGGCCTTTCCGGCGAGAAGCTTGGCGTCATATGCCAGGCTCTGGGAACGACCGAGATGCTATCGATCGAAGGGCCGCCCGGAACGGGTAAAACTGATCTGATTTCCGAGATTGTAACCGCCTGGCTCGAGCGTTTTCCTAAACATCGGATCTTGATCGCCTCCCAGACACATACGGCGCTTGATGAGGCGATAGAGCGCATCACGAAGCTGAGATCCGAAATGGGCAGCGCAATAATTCGCATTGGTCGCAACGATGATCCAAGAATAGCGCTCACCTCACAGCGGCTGTTGCTCCAGCAAAAAGTCAATGATTGGGCGGAGAGCGTGCGTAGGCTCGCTGAAGCCAATATGACCGAGTGGGCCGCTGCTAACGGTGTAAATCGGCAAACCGTCGAGCTCGGGATAAGAGTCGAGCGCCTGGTACAATTGTTGTGGCGTCGCTACGAAACCGAACGATTGATCGATCAAGAGGTCGATGGCGTCGAAAGCGCGGAGCGCCAGCTTGCCCAGCCAACGCTGTCGCCAGACGAGAGCGAGGAGCTTGAGGTCACGACAACAGAGATCAGCAACCGCATATCCCTGCTGAAGGACACTCTGCGGACCATTAAGAGACAAGAGAGAGAGGTGAGATCCCAGCTATCGGAATGCCCGGATTTAGGACCCGATCTTGCCCGCATGACGGACATCGGCGAATTACAACAGTGGCAAGATCTGTGCTTTGACGGTAACGAAAACGTACGGCTTTGCCGCGAACGTCTTGCACTACTCGAGAGTTGGTACTTGCGGGTGGGACGCAGCGGTGACTTCAATGCGGCTGTAATGAATTCTGCTCGAATTCTCGCCGCAACGTGCGTTGGCATAGCGGGGACCAGAGGCGTCGAAAACGTCGAATTCGACCTGTGTATCGTCGATGAGGCCTCGAAAGCGACCGCAACCGAAATACTTGTGCCGCTATCGCGAAGCCATCGCTGGATCATTGTAGGCGATCCGAAGCAACTGCCACCCTTCTTCGAGGAGTTCGGAGAAGAACTCATCGAAAAATTTGACGAGAAGAGCGAAATTCGAGCAACGGTCCTCGATCGAATGATTGCGCCCGAAAAGGGACTGCCGAAAGCCTGTCGTGCGGAGCTAAAGATCCAACGCCGTATGATTGAGCCGATCGGCAACCTCGTGAGCGACTGCTTTTATGATGGCACCCTACAGAGCCCAATCAAGTCGCATGGGCTGAAGCTGACGCCGGAGATCGAGGCCTCAATCACTTGGTACACAACCTCGAAAGAGCATCGAAGGTTCGAGCGACCGGTTAGGAATACTTTCGAAAATCTTCTGGAAGTTGAATGGGCGCGCGCTACTCTTGATCGCTTGGAGCGCGCAGCTAGACGTCAGGCAAAGCAAATTAATGTGGCCCTGATCGCCGGCTACGCCGCGCAGGTGCAGCGTCTCTCCGAAATGACAGAGAGAAACGCTTCCGATTGGCCCTCGCTGCAGATTGTCTGCAATACGGTGGATGCGTTCCAGGGCAAGCAGGCTGATGTATGCATTTATTCGGTCACTCTTTCGAACCGACGAGGAAAACTGCGGTTCCTAAAGGAGAAGCCTCGCCTTAACGTCGCACTATCCCGAGCCCGTTCAGCGTTGATTTTGATAGGAGATCATCATTTTTGCAGGACTGCAAAGGGCTTCAATCCCTTTCGTCCGGTGATCGAATGGGTGGAGTCTCACTCTAATGTTTGCCACCTCGGAAGTCTGCGATCATGATTTCCGCGGCAAAGATTCGACGATTCGACACGCGCGACGGCTTTGAGCTGGTGGACTTTGCAGAAGTCGGATTACCCGTGTTTCGGCTCACAGTAGAGGCCGTGACGCTCCAGAAGACATCAATGCCTACCATCGAAGAGTTCGTGCTGCGCTCGATCGAAGCAGGCGAGCGGAAGGCGGAGGGAATATCGCGTCTATTGGGCCTCTCAGAAGTCGTCGTTCGCGACGGTTTGGACACTTTGGCGTATGATGAGCTCGTAGCAGTATCAGAAGATGATCTCGATGCTGCCGATCGCACCTACAACGTAACGTAGCGTGGAAAGGAGCTTCTGGCCCAAGGCACTCGCGTATATCGAGACGAGACCCTAGTATTCGACTACGACGGTCTTCGACGACGCCCCATACGATTGGGCAAGGAGAGTCTTTTGCGTGCGACCGAACTCTCCGACATGCGGGCGTTTCAGATACGGCCCTATCCGGTCGACGCGCCGCCGGTCGAGGAAATCGCTCTGAATCAAGTGGTTCCGGCAGTACGTCGTATCTCCGATCGTCCGTTCGAGCGTACGCTGCTCGCAATCAGACGCATCGTTCGACGACAAACACTATTTCGCCAGGCGGTCGGACTTGTCTATCGGGGCATCGAATCCAACGACTATCAAGTTGGGTTCGCGATCGGCGATACGCTCAGCCAAGAGCATGAAATGCTCTTCGCTCGGCACGGCGGAGCGAAGAAGCCGGGCTTCATCAGGGTACAATCTTATATGGACGCAATGGGGGCGATTTCCCACCGCCTTGGCGGTGCGCTATGGAATTCGCTTGCCGACCGCCAAACAGTTAGCCAGTTGCAGCGCGAAATCACTGGGGCGCTGGACGAGTATTCGGTACTTCTGGCGAAGATGGGGCGCCCAAAGAGGCGCCCCAAGCCGGAGGATCAAACTTGGCCGGATCCAGCTCGAGTTGAACAACGACTAACCGAGCTAAGACTCAAACTCGACAGACAAGGTCTTCGACTCGGCTCGCCCTACGAGCTCAGAGAACTTCTTGATGAGGCTCTGGACAAGGCTGAACGCCGACTCTTGATAACGTCAAGAACGGTTGACGCAAAAGCGGCTCCCAAAGGTGTTATAAAGAAGATCACGGATCTATTGTCAAATGGGGTCAATATCCGCATCGAGACTTCGCTCGAGCTGAACGTCAATCCGAAAGGAAAGGCCGGAGCTTTTGAGCCGGCTGTGCAGCTATGTCTCGAGGCCCAGCAACGGGTCGGGTTTTCTCTCGCCCACACGCCGGATGAAAATGAGCTATTCTTTCTTATCAAGGACGACGACTTGGCGATTGTTTCCAACCACCCATTTTTGAACGAACCCCCCCAGAAATGCTTTACCCCTCGTGCTGCCGTGGTTACGAGAGTGCCCCAGCAGGTCAGGGAGATAGCGTCCTTGGCCGGCCTGAAGGATGTCAGTCCCGTGTTTCTTCGAAAGAAAAAGTGACGTGGGTCAGTCTGGGTACATCTTAGAGGTCACCGCGGCCACGAATCGTGGTTTGGCTCGTCGGACCAATGAGGACGCGATACTGGTGGAACAATGGGTAGGTCTCGGTGATGCCGATTCCCATGGCATCACGCGAAGCTCGTTTGCGGACGTGTTGCTTGCCGTGGCTGACGGCGTTGGTGGTCATAGCGCTGGCGAAATTGCCAGCCGACTAGTTGCCGAGCGCCTCTCACTGATGAGATCAAGTCTGGTTGTAGGCGACATCGATGCAGCGACTAGAGCAATCATGTGCGTTGATGAAGACTTGAGAGCAAAAGCGAGCTCGCATCCATCGTTTTTCAACATGGCGAGCACGCTTGCGATGGCCCTGGTCTCTCCGGATGCGTTAACACTCTCGAACGTCGGCGATAGCCGTATCTACTTTTCGATGGGCAGCAGTGACCTCCGACAGATGAGCAAGGACGATTCGCCGGCCTCTTCTCGGACAACAAGCCTGTCCGATGGCGAGATAACCGGCCGTTCCAGCCATCTGATAACACAGGCTCTCGGAGGAGGCGCTTTGCGGCGAACCCGCCTTGAGCCCCACACGCTTCATCTGCGTAGTCCGGCTCCGTGGACGCTACTTCTTTGCTCAGACGGTCTGACAGATGAGGTCGACGAGCGTTTGTTTGTTGCGGATGTGGTCACTAGGGGATACGTGGCTGACGATCTCGTGGCGATGGCCCTTGACGCGGGGGGACGCGACAACGTTTCGGTAATCGTGGCTCGTTGCATCGCACGCTGATAGTCGGACTAGCAAGTTTGCGTGTTGGGTACCGACAGCGTCGGCATGCTACCTTTGAACGGCAACCGCAGAACGTAGGCGGATGTCATGCCTGCAGCAAGCCAAGACGATTGAAATCGCGACGACCGAGAACGAAGTTGAGTCCAGTTCCCCGCTCAGGCTCCGCCAATAGCAGCAGCAATCCGAATGCTTTTATTGCTTCGGGTGGAGGCATCTTGGCTTGGGCAATAATGCTTTGAACATAGCGCATTATGAAACCGGCTAAGACGTCAGCCGCCTGGATCCCTGCGGAAAGGTTGGACGCGGAAAAAGTGAGCTCTCCGCGTTCCATAAAACGATAATCCGCATGCTGCAGGGTCGTGTCCCCAGGCGTGGTGTAACTCGGTAGAGCAAAGCCGTCCGCCCGCGCGCTCCCCCATTGCGCCGTAGCGGGTGGGCGGCTTTGCGGTGGTCACCGGCGATTGCTCGGTAGGGTCGGGTTGCTGACACCAACCTGATTCGAGGAACCACCGATGACCGACGAGATGATGAACCTTCGCGCGCTCGTGGAGAAGGCCCCGGACGCGGATCTTCTGCGCGAGATGATCGGCTTTGCAGCCCAGCGATTGATGGAGATGGAGGTCGCCGGGCTGACCGGAGCCGCCTATGGCGAAAAGAGCTCCGAGCGTCTGGCGCAGCGCAACGGGTACCGTAACCGCACCTGGGAGACGCGCGCCGGTGCGGTCGAACTGCGTATTCCCAAGCTGCGCAAGGGAAGCTACTTCCCGGGCTTCCTGGAGCCGCGCCGGATGGCTGAGAAGGCGCTGACGGCCGTGATCCAGGAAGCCTACGTCCAGGGCGTCTCGACCCGCTCGGTCGACGATCTCGTTCAGGCGATGGGGATGAGCGGCATCTCCAAGAGCCAGGTGAGCCGGCTCTGTGGCGAGATCGATGAAAAGGTGAAGGCCTTCCTCGCCCGTCCGATCGAGGGCGACTGGCCGTATCTGTGGATCGATGCCACCTACGTGAAGGTGCGCCAGAACGGGCGCATCGTCTCGGTCGCGGTGATCGTCGCGATCGGCGTCAACAGCGACGGCCGGCGCGAGGTGCTGGGTATGGACGTCGGCCCATCCGAGGCCGAGACGTTCTGGACCGCATTCCTGCGCAAGCTCACACGCCGTGGCCTGCGTGGCGTGAAGCTCGTGATCTCGGATGCTCACGAGGGTATCAAGGCCTTGGGCGGCCTCCATCAGCGCATTCCGCGCCGTCTGGTAGTTGCAGCGTGGCAAAAAGGTGAAAGCCCTGCTCACCTACGATCGAGACTTGTTTCTGTAATCGCCAGATATCACTGAGTTTCCCATCCTCGCAGATGGTCATCGGCGGGCTCGACCGCGGAATGTCCAGTCAGCAAGCTAGTTTCGGGGACATATTCGAAGCTGCGGTCTGCGCCCCATCCACCGCAAAGCCAGAGAGAGAGAGATTCCCTCGGTAAAATCGGGATTTGCTGCCGCCTCGGCCCTGGTCTAGCCGATCGGCTTGAATTGAAAACCGATAAAGGACCAAGTCCTCTCAGGTCGATAAGAATGGAGGCCGCTGGTGGTGGCAGGGCAAGAGATAGACGGGATCAAGTATCCGGTGTTGACGGAGGAACGCCGATGCCACTCTAATTGGCTCGGTATTTCTCCTCGGTCAGTTTCAACAAGACATCCCTGATGTTATGCAGTCGGGTTCTTGATGTTTCGTTGTCGGGGCGACTGTATTCCCAATCCCGAGAGGGCCTTGCTGGCGCGAGGAGCCCCTTCGTGCGTCGTTGGTAATTTTCTACAGACACCAGACCGTCCGGGTCCGTAAACATGAAGACCTCGAACAGGTCCCAATCGAGACTCGAGTCCCTGACATACTCGGATGGGACGATAGCGAGCATCCGCCAACCGCTAAGAGAAGAATTCGACTCTCTGGTTTCCCTGCCAACGTAAAAATCGAATGCGGAGTGGGCCTGCGATTTGAGCGCCGTCAACCATTGAAACAACTTGTCGCGCGCGCCCGTCTTGAAGCTCCCGCACCCTATGCAATGAAACATTTGGTCTACACCGACCAGCGCATGGACACGCCGGAGTGGTGCACAAACAATGGCCGAACCAGCTGCGGCCATAGTAGCCAACAAGTGCCGCCGACTACTTACCATGGGCTTCCTCCGGAAACATTACATCCCGATTAATTCCTAAGTAGGCACCCAAAATTGTTTCGATCGCTCCTACGATGAATTTCAGCGAGTTTACGTGTATTGCGGTGTTGACGGTCGCAGCTGCATACGCTGCGAACAGCGCAACCAAAAAGGCCACGGTCGTCGCTGTGCTCATCCGTACCCAGGCCGGATCCGCACTGGACGTGGTATCAGCCGGCGGAAGATTGGACATAAAACGGTAGGCTGAAATTCCGACCATCGCCAACAAGGGCGAGCCCATGAGGATCATTTGAACAGTGTCGGCGCGGTCGTATGGGCTGACCAGCGTGATCAGAAGACCGAACGCGAACAGAAAAATGTGTCCATAAACAACAATGGCGGCGATGCGCTTGGCTAGTTGGAGCTTTGTCATCGAACGTCCTGCTTACCAGTCATTCAAAGCGACCCTTCTCAAACAGCGAGGCTGTCGCGGCGGCGTCCTCTACACCTTCATAATAACGCGAAGGCTCAAGCAATATCGGCGCCAGCTGCAATCGCGAGCTTCAGCGCCCAGGCGAGGCGTTGTGTCACCCAATCGCTGTCATGCAGACGCTTGTCATCGGTTGGATCGACCATCTTGTCGAACGAAACGCCCTCGATCTCGTGCAGGGCCTTCATGAAGGCAAAGCGGCGAAACACGTTGACGCCCGCATCACGGGCCAGTTCGCCAATCGCCACCACCATCGCGATCGCCTTATCTTTTTTGGCCGGCGTGAGGAGGGCCGGGACATATTGAAGGTCCATGAGAATGATGTCGGCCTCGGTCTCGTTGTGCAGCCGAATAAGCCCGTCCTGGATAGCTTTGGTAGTCTCGAAAAAGGTCGGCGGCGGCGGCACCTGGCCCGGATCCTGCCAGACGGCATTCGTTCCCACCTGCCAAATCACCAGATCCGGATGACGACTAATGACGTCTGCATCAAAACGCAACAACTCCACCGGCGCTTCCTGTCCGCCGACCCCTCTATTATCGAGACTGATGGCCGCAGCCGGGTACTGAGCCCGCAGGAGCGGCAACAACCGGTCTGGATAGGCCACGATATTGCCTTCGCCGGCAGTTGTTGATGAGCCGATGGCCACAACCTTCGCCTGACCCCGCGCCAACGCCTGCGAAAAATGAGTCAAGCCGTGGGCGAACGGCGGCGGGACGACGGGTATGGATGAAAGAGTGCTTTCCACAGACGATTGCTCCTGACGTGTCCGCGACCTCAGAAAAGCTGCGCCGACGGTGGGAATGAACTTTCAATGGGCTGCGAGTACCGGCGGGAAGAGTGGTTTGGCTGAAATACCGACTCCAAGAATCATACCGCCCAAATATTGGCCAGGGCCGAGCAGTCCAGCCAGCTGTCCTTCGGACGTGAAGATCGGGCTCCCGATCATTCCGGACGCCATGGGGATGTTGAGATCAAACCGTTCCGCATCGTCGTCGTCCTCGCCGACGGACGTCCAGTACGGAAGATCCTGCGCGGCGAAAACAAGCCGATCATTGTTGTCGATACCCGTCTGGCGTGGCTCACGGCGGTCATGAAACAATCCATCCGAACGCTCGAGATAGCCGACGACAAAGAGCGACGTATGCTTCCACGGCTTGTCATCCTCCGACGCGAGTGTGGGCGGTGGCGCAACGGCTCTCAGGCCCGGCACGATAAGGCGCAAATAAGGGGAGCCCCCAGGCGGGGAGACCGGAGTGACGGACGCCATCTTGTGCGTCTCGAGTAGCTTGCCACAACGAACAATCTGCACGTCGGTGTTGGTCGCCGACAGCGTTTCCAGCTCCTGCGTGCGACGATAAATACCTACTGTTATAACGGTGTCGTCCGCAACGATGAGGCCCGAGCGAACGATCTTCTGCCCGTCGTGCTCGGAGAGTATGCGAACGACGTTATCAAATTGGATCCGCGCTTCGCCCGGTATGGTATCTCGATCATTCGGAGTTGGTTTGCAGTCGGGTAGGATCTGTTCCTGGAAATAGGCGAGATCAATGACCCTGCGTTCCGTGATGTCGGGCGCGAGCCCTTTGACCCAATTGCCGTGCTGATCGCGCGGCCGAGGCCGCTCTGTCTGCAAAGAAAAAAAATTGATAAGATCGACCAGAGAATCGATTGAAGCCGTCGTGGTCGACGTGAGCGAGACTTTTTCGTCACCGACATAGCGCTCTAGTCCTCGAAGAGACGAGTAGATCAGATTGTAGCTTGGCCGTGCGAGTGCGGCCGTCTGATACGCATCCTTGAGAAAGTCGATCTCGTCCTTGAATTTCTGCTTTTGAAATTCGTACGACGGAAGAGAATCGAACGTGTTGCGGATGTAGAGCAGGCGGGCCACGCGGCAGAACTCGCTAAAATTGACGGCGTCGTAGCGCTCGGTGCTTGCCGCCTCCCACTGCGACCAGATCATGTAACAAGCGATGCGGAATGCCGTCGCGGTGTCGCTTTCCACGCCTCCGGAAATCAATGCGGGCACTCCATCTGCCTTGCCCCGCGGCGGCGGCGCGGTGACGAATACACGGCGCGAACTATTGCCGCTGAAGATCGAAGCCTTCATCTCCCGTGGGCTGGGTGTTACGAGCCCTCCGAGCGCCGAAAGGAGATTTTTAATATTGACGCCCTAGACCGTGATTTCGAGTTGCTGAAGCTCACCGCTTTTGCTGCTCAGCGCAGCCAGCTCATCGTTGCGGATGGCCGGCAAGCGCTCGGACCGGTTTTCGTCCTCTTTCTCTTTTGGATTATTATTCTCGAAAGCTGTCCGTGCGGCCTCCTTCTGGATAAGCCGTACTATCAGATTGTAGAACTCAAACGTCTCAGCGCGAATCTGCTCGCCGAACTCGGCCTTTTTGATGCCATCGGCATAATAGTCGAATTCACCGACAGTAATCTTGCCAGACTGCCAAGTCGAAATCAGGCTTTTCAGCAGGATGGCAACGATCAAAAGGACGAACACCGAATAGCCCACGCGTGACAGCGTGACATGTTCGACGAGTTCAGACACGGTCTTCATAACCCAATCGAGGGCTTGCATCACAACGCTCGCGAGTTTCCGGTGATCGAAGTGCGGTCTAAGCCGCTCGAGCGCGCGCATGCCTCAGTCCCGGCAGGCGCCCGCAGAACCGGCCGCAACAGGACTCTCCAGACCGCCGGGCGCGACCGCCGCTCCATCAAAGAACACGCCGATCTGCTTGGGAATACCGAACTTGGCGTCGACAATGCGCTTCTGATTGATTGTCTTTATGATATCCCACTCATCGTGAGCGCCGAGGCTGAAGGCGATCGAAGCCCGCAGCCCGTAATAGTCGCGAAATGCGCGGCGGTCGATCTTCTTGAGATCGGCGTCGGTCTTGGCCGTTGCGTCGTAATAAGCCTCGAGCTTTTCCAGATCGGCCTTACCGGTGAGGCCGAAGTGTCGGGCAAACTCCGATGGGCCGACGAAATAGACAAAATCGAAATCACCAAAACCGTCGACCCCTTCAAGCACGTTAGTCCACATGAGCATGTAGTCGGCGCCACTGGCAGACGCCGGCAGAGAGAACTCTTTTGCACCCGTATTGAGCAGCCACGCGGCGTGGATGCCGAGGCGCTCTTCGACGCGCTCCTTGACCTCGGCCGCGACCTTGATGTTCTCGCCGAAAACGCTGCCCGCCACCGATGAGATCGGGATGCTGAGATAACCGACAGCCTTTCCGGCGGCACGCTGCGCCGCGATCGTGGCCCGGATGTCGGTAATGTTCTGCTGGATGGCGCCGCGTAGATCTGTGTTGATGCAATAGCAGAAGCCGGCGCGGGTGCATTCCGTCGCCTTGTCGGCCTGCGCACCACCGATGCTGCCCAGGAGAAGCGCGGCAGTCACGCCAAACACTCTGATCATGGTCGCTCTCAGGGGCAGGAGTCGGCGTTATGCAATGTCTTTTTCAGCAACCGCACCAGTCGTATCGCAGCGACAGCAAGTTGCCGGTCTACGACAGGAAGGGCCTTGTCATAGTACGCTTGGCTAATCACGCCATTGGCCGGGATATCATAGGCCAGGGCCACATACCTGTGGCTTTCAACGGCCCAGTCGATCGGCGTGCCGCCGTCAAGAGAGCTCACATCGCGCCCATTGAGCCAGCCGGTCTGAAGGCGCGTGACATAAGCTCCCCAATTATAGACCGTGTGCATGATGAGGCCTGTATCCCACAGCGCATGGAGCTTCATGTTGGGTTGATCAAAGAAAGTGACGATCACCTTGTTGCCGCCTTGGTCGTCGGTCCCGTCAGCGGCAAAGCGCGTTTCGGCGTGCAGCGGCTGATGCACGTCGCCTATAAAATGGATCAGGAACTTTAGGGCATCGCCACGCTCGGTAAGCGACTTCGAGCAGTCGGTGACGTCGGCACGGAAGCGTGCGATGGCATGGATGACGCAATCGCCCTTTTCAGGCTTGCAATCCCGCATCGGATCGTAGGCCGTTTGATCGAATGGAATATCGACAAAATGCCAGCCCCCGCTCTCGGGATGATTGGCGCGATAGTCATCGGCCCAACTGGCAACCGAGGCCATGGAGACGCCGCCGAGCAGCGTTTTGACCTTTCGCAGGGTGTCCTGATCGAGACGCCGTTCGGCAAGCTCGGCGATGATCGAATGCCCCTCCTGACCCCATGCGCGGGCCTTCGCGATGGGGAGGGCATCAATTGTGATAAGCGTGACAAGCAGAATCAAAAAAGGCTGGCGGCGCTTCGCGGCCGGACGCATCCGATTAGACATCGTCAATTTTCAGCTCTGAATAACACCGGTGGGCAGCAATCGTTGCCGATCCGCAGACCCCTATGAATGCCACACGGGCTAGAGAGTCGGGGGTTAAGCGGACACGTAAAACGCTATCATGCACCAAATTGAGGTTCACGCAATACGTGCAGCGCGGAACGCGCAGAGCGGGCTAGATCCAACCCATCGCCCGCAGCTGCGGAAAATACCCGCTGACCGCTTGCCGTCCGTCAATTTCCAGTTGTAGACTGCTTGCGGAGACTTTCTAGGGGAAGAACAGGCTTTTAAGAGCAAGCACTTGTTGCGGATGGTTGCCGCCGTCCGGCCGTGATCATCCTGAAGAAAAAACGTCACAGAATCAAATTCTTATTGTCTACACCGCGAGCGATCCGCTCGCTCGACCTGCCTTTCATCTCCGCCGCATTTTTCCACGGAGCGGACCTTCCATGGCCAAGTCATCACGCCCCCCGAAGGGGGTAATGCCCATGCAGACCCGCCGTCCAGCCGGCACCAAAAGCATTTTTCCTCCGCGACGCGACTACACGTCGCTCTCCATCAAGGATCTGCTCGACGCGCGCGAGGCTTATCATGTCTATCTCTCGCAGTTGGAAAACGTCATTGCCACCGCGATCGGGCGATACTGCATCCATCAGGACGATTGGTATGCCCATAATCCACCCGACCGGCCACGGCCGAAAGATGTGCACCGCATCACGGCGCCGCGCACCCTGGCGAATTCCGTCATCCGTCCCTGGTCATGGCCGGCAGTCCTCGTCTTCGTGCGCCAGTGGGAGCAGCCCCAAAAACTTGCTAGCGATCTTGTCCCCAGCACAGTCTACCTGCCGGACGGACGCGTCGTTCCCACTTGCGTGATCGCAGCACCACCCGACGAGGAGCTGCCGGCGCCAAGCGGGGGACCTTTCCATGCCAGCCATCTGCTCGGGGGCGGCTATGCTTGCCTACGCGAGCATCAGGGAGAGCAGTCGCTCGGCACCTTCGCCTGCCTCACGCGCAAGGGCGGTTCATACTACGCGCTGACCAACCGCCATGTCGCCGGCGGCGACGGGGAAAGCGTCAAGGCCTATATCCGCGGCGCCTATGAGCCCGTCGGCATCACATCAAACATCGCCGTCGATCGCCAGCCCATGGCATCCATGTTCCCGCTCTGGGGCCAGCAAAGCGCCCTTCTGACGCTCGATGCGGGCTTGGTCAAAATCGACAACATCAATGACTGGACCTCGCAGGCCTTCGGTATCGGCGAGATCGGCGAACTCTTTGATGCGACGGAACACTCGATCACCCTCGACATGATCGGTTGCCCTGTGCGCGCCTTCGGCGGTGTCAGCGGCGTCATCGAGGGCGAGGTGAGGGCGCTCTTCTTCCGTTATGAGGTGGTTGGGGGGCAGGAGCATGTGACGGACATGCTGATCGGTCCGCGCCGTGAGGATGATAAGGCCCAGAAGAAAGACCCCAGGATCGAGCACCCGCTGACCCGACCTGGGGACTCCGGCACGCTCTGGTTCTACGATCCGCCGGCGACCCCCCGCCCCTCGGACGGGAACGAAGATCTCGGCACCGCCCCGGACGTCCCGGAGAAGGGTGCTCACGCCCGGCGCTTGCGGCCGCTCGCCATGCAATGGGGCGGCCAGCGCGTTCGCACCGCGGACGGCAAGAAAAGCGCCTATGCTCTGGGATCGTTTCTCTCCAGCATCTGCCGTTCGCTCGACACAGAAGTCGTGCGGAACTGGAGTCTCGGCCACGACGAATATTGGGGCAAGGTCGGTCATTTCTCGATCGGCTGGAAGGCATGCGACAAGGTCTCTGGCGATCTCAAAGAGCTCATGCAGCTCAACCAGGCGCGCATCGGCTTCCCGGACGACACCATCGCGCAGGGTAAGGCCTTCAAGGTCGGGCGCGAAGGTTTTGTGCCGCTGGCTGATGTGCCAGACTATGTCTGGGTCCATAGCTGGCGTACCTACGAGAACATCCAGCATTTCGCCGACATCGATATCGAGGACATCAACGGCGGCCCCTCCATGCTGGAACGCTGTGCCAAGAACTCGGATGACATTGCCGCCAGCGTCTGGAAGGCGTACTTCGACGGCTTTGCCAATGCAGGTGTCGGTCCAGAAGTTGGCGTATTGCCGTTCCGTATCTGGCAAATCTGGGACGCCATGGTCGCCTATCTCAAGGCGAAAGATGTCCTGCGTTTCGTCGCGGCCGCCGGCGTCATGGCTCACTATGTGGGCGACGCGTCGCAGCCGCTGCATTGCTCTTATTTGCATCACGGCGTGCCGCCGATGCGTAAGGTCAATGGCCGCGAATATCCAGTGCCGCGCGATGATCCAGAGTTCCAGGCGTTCAAGGAAACGGCGCCAGCCAAGATCCACGGGATCTATGAAGAGAATATGCTCGAGGTGGATACGGCGACGGCGCTAGCCGGGATCGATGACGCGCTTAAAGGCCGGCGGCCCCTTAACGTCGGTAAGACAGGCCATGATGCGGCGACGGCGGTCATCAAATTGATGTCCGACTCGCAAGACCGTCTCGAGCCGATGGACATCATCAATGCCGACGACCCGAGTCAAGGCCCGACGAAACGCGCCGCCGCGCTCTGGAACAACAAGAAAATCCGCGACGCGACGATCGTGTCCCTGGCGGACAGCGTTCAAGTCCTTGCCGCGCTCTGGACCTCGGCCTGGGTGCAGGGCGGCAGCGGCGCCGGTATCGCCAAGAACAAAATCCGTGAATACACCGAGGAGGAGCTGCAGCCGGTTTACCGCAACGACCGCACGTTCGTGCCCAGCCTTAGCCTCGATCAAATGGCCAAGAGCGGCAAGTTCGAGCCGCCGCCCTAGACATCGTCAAGTCGAGACGTCGCCCGCGATCCAAGGATTCTGGCTATGACAGTGATACCGCACCAGCTCTACACGTCCGACGATCTGCTTGGCGGCTTCAATCCATGGGACACCATGGGCTATACGCTCTCGCAGGATTTTGCGATCTACCGAGAGTTCGTCGCCAATGGAGGGCCGCTACCAGCCTCGCTCGCGGTCCGCGCCGCACAGGCCGAGCATGACGCCGCAATCGCCGATGCACTGCGCATTTTCCTGAAGACCGTCCAGCGTCCGCTCGTTGGCATCATGGGAGGCCACAGTCTGCCGCGGAACCATGCCGCTTACAAGGCGATTGCGTACCTCGCCCGTGATCTTGCACGCGAGCAATTCCTGCTGGTCACCGGCGGGGGCCCCGGCGTGATGGAGGCCGCACATCTCGGCGTGGCCTTCTCATCTTCCAAGGACACCGGACCGCTGGACGAGGCGATCGGCGTTATCAGTGCGGTCCCGACCGCGCCGTCGCTCGACGAACTCTTTGAAAAAGGCTGGACGATCAAGAAAGACAAACTGGACGCTATCGCCCAGGCGCGCGAATGGCTCAAGGTTGCGCTCGAGGCACGGGCAAAAGCACCGGCCATTCTTCCGGTGAGCCTCGCGATACCTACCTGGCTCTACGGCGCCGAGCCCACGATGCCCTTTGCCACGCACTACGCGAAGTATTTCCAGAACAGCCTGCGCGAAGAGGCTCTGGTCAACAATTCCCGCGCGGGCATCATCTATGGGCGCGGGGGCGGCGGCACCATGCGCGAGATCTTTCAGGACGTCGAACGCAACTACTACGTCAAAAAACTCGATGAACTCACGCCGATGATTTTCTTCGATGGCGATGATTTCTGGCGCACTGAGGCCGAGATGGGTCCGACCGGAGCCAACAAGCCCGGCATTCTGGTTGAACCCATGATCCGGCACATCCTTACCTACGGCATCACTTCGCCCGCAAAGCCCAAGGATGCCGTCGACGCCTCCCTGCTCCAGAAGCTGCTTTTCACGACCGATCATGCCGCCATCATCGCCGCCTTGCGGGAGCATGCTGAAAAAGCCCAGACAAACCTCAACTACGCGCTCGCGGCCGAGCCATTAAAGATAGCTACGCTCCGCATGAACCGCCGATAGGGATTGAAAAAAGGGGGACTGGCCATGTCAGGGCATGCGTTTGCTGAAGCTCTCGTCAAGTAGTCCCGGCTTTTGCCAAGGCGTGGACGGACCGCCCGAAAAAGAAGGCCGCGCGCGCAGTCGCCGAGCTGATGTTCTGGCCGGACGGCATGCTGGAGCAACTTGAAAAGCTGGCACAGGGGAAGGGCACAGACGAGGATGTTGCCAAGCTGAGAAAGAAACTCGCGAAATCGAGATCCAAAGTGGCGGGTACCCTCCAGGGCCTCGCCGGCCCGGGATGCTATGCTGCGCATGCTGGACGGTGTTTTCGTCGTGGCGCAGATCAATGCACTGCTCGCTCAAGGGTCGCGATTGCGCCACGTCGACAGCAAAAGGGGTCTGCGTGACCGGATCGGCGAGTTGCTGCAGGAATATGAAGAGGCGATGAGCATTAAGAACAAGAAAGAAAAGAAGCTTAGGCTCGAACGCGTCTGTACCAATGCGCTGCTGCATTCAATCGTTTAACGCCGCGGCCGCGCGGTTCCATCGTTATGTGTTTGCGTAGGGCTCTGACAGGATCCGCTCGTCCGTTTTTTGATTTGCATTTCCATGGAGGCGTCGATGCAGTCGGGTCGTATTCTCATCATGCGCCATGCCGAGAAGACAGGCGATCTGGAGGATCCACACCTGTCTGAAGCCGGCCGGCAGCGGGCTCTGCGGCTCGTCACTTATATTCCGCAAGAATTTGAGAAGCCTTCATATCTGTTTGCCACCGCCGAATCCAAGCACAGCCGAAGGCCCATTGAGACACTCGAGCCGCTATCGGCAGACATCAAGGTCGCGCTGGATACGTCCTTTGCCGATCAGGATTATGGAGCGCTGGCCCATCATCTGCTGAAGAACAACCGCTATGAACAGGTGCTCACCGTCGTCTGCTGGCATCACGGCAACATTCCGAATATGGCCTACGCGCTGGGGCTCCCCGATGGCAGCTATCCTGAGGCGTGGGACCGTAAAGTCTTCAATCTGATCCTCGACATAACCTTCGCAAACGGGGCTCCGTCAGTAAAACAGATGATCGAGCCCTTCTGACCGCGCTCGGTACGGGTTAGCGCTTGGACAAGCGCGTTTCCGCATGTTCCAGCTTCTCGATAATCTGCTCGAGCGATTTGGAGCCGTCTTTACCGTGCATTCCGTCGGACATCCCGTCTTGGTTCGTCCGCGGCCAGGATCGAGTACCGGGATCGGCGTGTCATCGGCAAAGAGATGGTTGGAGGCGAACACGTTCTTGCACAGCCGCTCGTGCAAGGCCTCAAGCCACCAGCATGCGCCGCCAACCCAGCCCGCGAGCGTCGAGCGGCAGAGATCGACGCCATGACGGTCGAAGATCTGCGACTGACGATAGAGCGTAAGCGATCATTTCCCCCCACCTTGTTGCTGGCGGTTTGATCGTCAACATGCGTTCCGTCTTTGAGATGGCGGTT
>NZ_JBNPVB010000033.1:0-40621 GCF_051168495.1 Bradyrhizobium oligotrophicum
CGGCCAGACCTGTGGTACCTGCCGCCTGCATTTTTTTGAGCAGGCGGGCCACGGGCGCGGCCAGCGCCCGGCCTTCCCTGCACCCTCGATCAGGTCGAGGGTGATCCGATCGCAAAGCTCGGGCGCAAGCCGCCGCGAGAAGGAGAGCGCATGTCTCGACTTGCTAGCATGTCTCGACTTGTCAGCATGTCGCGGGTTGCCCGCATGTCTCGACTTGCCGGCGTCAGCGCGCCGGACGGACGCGCAAGCCCGGCGGTATCAATCCTTCACGCCGTAATTGGCGAGAAACATCCGCACCGCGCTGCCCACCACCTTGCGAATGCGGTCGGGCGAGGGCGCCGGCTCGGCCTGGAAGATGAAGGGCAGGAACAGCGTGGCCTGGCACATCAGATGAAACTGCGAGGCTGCGAGCTGGCAATCCTCGATCGCCAATTGCTTCGCCGCGACGCGGCCGCGCAGATAGGTCGTGAGGCAGCCGATCGTGCCTTCCAGCACACGGTCGTAGTAGCGGCGGCCGACATCGGGCATGCGCTCGGCAATCGCCATCACCGTGCGGATCGCCGAGCCGCCGCCCGGACGGCACACCAGGGCGATATAGGCCTCACCGAACCCCATGAGATTGGTCGCGATGTCGCGGGTGGCGTCGAACCTGAACAGCAGCGCGGTGCGGGTTTCCTCTTCGACGATCGCTTCGAACAGGCCGATCTTGTCACTGAAATAGACGTAGAGCGTGCCCTTCGAGACGCCGGCCGCCCGCGCGATCTCGCCCATGCTGGCGCCGTCAAAGCCCAGGTCCATGAAGACCTTGCGGGCGCCGTCCAGGATCTGCCGCCGCTTCGAGGAATCCTCGTCCTGCGTCACCTGGGGTGTGTTTCTGGCCATATCAATCATTGGTTTAGACTGTTCCCGAAGATTTTGGCCAGCGCCAACGTCACGACAGCAAAGGCACGGATATGTTGCGCTGGCGAAGATATAAATTGACCGAACGGTTCGGTCAATGATAGATGTGGATTGACCGAACGGTTCGGTCGGAATTACGGGGCCGGGATGGCCCCGCTTTTCATGGGGTGGGAGTCTGCAATGGCCGCTGCGAGAGACCAGGCTGTACGGGCACGCCGTCCGGACGCTGAGGACGCGCCGGGACAGGTCAGCCGCGACGCGGCCCGTCTTCAGGCGAACGATGCCGGGCAGCGCAAGGCGTCCGATGCGAAGCCGGCCGATGTGACGGCGGACGTCACCACCGAAGCGCCGCTGGAATCGGCGCCGCCCGCCGGCAAGGCGCCGCCGACCGCACCGGCCGTGGCGCCGAAATCCGGCAAGCGCAAGCGCGTGCTGGCCGGCATCGGCCTGCTGCTGGCGCTCGCCGCCGCCGGCTACGCCACCCACTATTTTCTGGTCGGCCGCTTCATGGTCTCGACCGACGACTCCTATGTCCGCGCCAACAACACCGTGCTCGGCGCGCGCGTCTCCGGCCATATCCAGGAGATCGTGCCGCGCGACAATGCGGTGGTGCGCAAGGGCGACCCGATCTTCCGCATCGACGACGGCGACTACAAGATCGCGGTCGATGCCGCGCGCACCAGGATCGCCACCCAGGAGGCGACGATCGCGCGCATCGGCCGCCAGGTCGCCGCGCAGCAGAGCGCGGTCGAGCAGGCGGAGGCGAACCTCGCCTCGGCCGAGGCGTCGATGAAGCGGGCCGGACTGGACTATGAGCGTCAGCAGGCGCTGAGCACCAAGGGCTTCGCCTCGCACGCGACCTTCGAGCAGTCGGAAGCCGCGCGCGACCAGGGCATGGCGGCGGTCCGCGCGGGACGCGCGGCGTTCGACGCCGCGCGTGACAACGTCGAAGTGACGAAGGCGCAGCAGGCCGAGGCGCAGGCGCAGCTTGCGGAGCTGAAGACGACGCTCGCCAAGGCCGAGCGCGATCTCGATTTCGCCACGGTGCGCGCGCCGGTCGACGGCACCTTCTCCAACCGCCTCGTCAACACCGGCGATTTCGTCGCGGTCGGCCAGCGGCTCGGCAACGTCGTGCCGCTCGACGACGTCTTCATCGACGCGAATTTCAAGGAAACCCAGCTCAAGCGCATCCGTCCGGGGCAGCCGGTCACGATCAAGGTCGACGCCTATGGCGCGCGCGGCTTCAAGGGCGTGGTCGACAGCATCTCGCCGGCCGCGGGCTCGGTGTTCACCCTGCTGCCGCCGGACAACGCGACCGGCAACTTCACCAAGATCGTGCAGCGCCTGCCGGTCCGCATCCGCGTGCCGAAGGACGTCGCACGGCAGAACCTGCTGCGCGCCGGCATGTCGGTCTACGTCACCGTCGACACCACCGACGGCGCCAAGGATGCCGACAACGAGGCCGACCTCGACGCACCGGCGACGGTGCAGGGGAAGTAGGAACTGAGCGGCGGGGGCCGTGCTCTCGCCCCGATTTCGCTATTCGCCTCTCCCCGCTTGCGGGGAGAGGCCGGATGGCATCGCAAGATGCCATCCGGGTGAGGGGGACTCTCCACGAGCTCGATCTGTGGAGAGTCCCCCTCACCCCAACCCTCTCCCCGCAAGCGGGGCGAGGGAGCGCACCGTCTGCTGAGCTGGACCTCGAATCACCATGGCCACCGCAACGACAGCCAATCCCAGCATGGGCGCGCCGGCGGCGCCGTCCGACCGCATCGCGCCGCGGCGGCTGGTGGCGTTCCTGATCATGGTGTTCGGGATGTTCATGGCGATCCTGGACATCCAGATCGTCTCGGCCTCGCTCAGCGAGATCCAGGCCGGCCTGTCGGCGAGCTCCAGCGAAGTGTCCTGGGTGCAGACCGCCTATCTGATCGCCGAAGTGATCGCGATTCCCCTGTCCGGCTTCCTGTCGCGCGCGCTCGGCACGCGGCTGTTGTTCGCGATCTCGGCGGCCGGCTTCACGATCTCGAGCTTCCTGTGCGGCTTCGCCTCCTCGATCGAGCAGATGATCGTGTGGCGCGCGCTGCAGGGGTTTCTCGGCGCCGGCATGATCCCGACCGTGTTCGCCTCGGCCTACACGGTGTTCCCGCGCTCCAAATTCCACATCGTCGGTCCGATCATCGGCCTCGTCGCGACGCTGGCGCCGACGGTGGGGCCGACGGTCGGCGGCTACATCACCGACGTGATGTCGTGGCACTGGCTGTTCTTCGTCAACATCGTGCCGGGCGTCATCATCACGGCCGGCGTGCTGGCGCTGGTCGATTTCGACGAGCCGCATTTCGAGCTGCTCGACCGCTTCGACTGGTGGGGCCTCTTGTTCATGGCCGGCTTCCTCGGCTCGCTCGAATACGTTCTGGAGGAGGGGCCGCAATATGAGTGGCTGCAGGACAATTCGGTCGCGATCTGCGCCGCGGTCTGTGCGGTGTCGGCGGTCTGCTTCTTCTGGCGCGTGCTGACGGCCGACGAGCCGATCGTCGACCTGTTCGCGTTCGGCGACCGCAATTTCGCGGTCGGCTGCCTGCTGCAGTTCTGCATCGGCATCGGCCTGTACGGCCTGACTTACATCTATCCGCGCTATCTCGCCGAGGTCCGCGGCTACAGCGCGCTGATGATCGGCGAGACCATGTTCGTGTCCGGCATCACCATGTTCCTGATGGCGCCGGTGGTCGGCCGCCTGATGGTGAAGGTCGACATGCGCCTGATCATCGCGTTCGGCCTCGTCATCTTCGCGATCGGTTCCTATGAGATGACGGGGATCACCCGCGACTACGACTTCTGGGAGCTGTTCGTGCCGCAGGTGCTGCGCGGCGTCGGCATGATGTGCGCGATGGTGCCGACCAACAACATCGCGCTCGGCACGCTCGCGCCCGACCGCGTCAAGAACGCCTCCGGCCTGTTCAACCTGATGCGCAATCTCGGCGGCGCCGTCGGCCTTGCCGTGATCAACCAGGTGTTGAACGACCGTACCGACCTGCACATCTCGCGCCTGCACGAGCGCGTGAACTGGGGCAACGCGACCGCTGTCGAGACGCTGAACATGCTGCAGCAGAAGCTGCAGGGCATGGGCGATTCCGCCTTGATGGCGATGAAGCAGCTGTCGCAGATCGTGCATCGCCAGGCCGTGGTGATGGGCTATGGCGACGCGTTCTTCATGCTGACCTGCTTCTACATCGCGCTCAGCTTCATGGTGATGCTGTTGAAAAAGCCGAGTTCGCCGATGGCCGGCGGCGGCGACGCGCATTGAGCGGGGAAGCGCGCGGGTTGCCAAATCATACCATTGCTGGTATGGAACGGAAATTGTCGCTCGAACCGGGGAGATTTGCATGACCACATCGCATCTGCAGATCGCGTGCACCCGGTCGATGCTCGTGCTCTCGACCGCTGTTCTCTCCGCACCCGCGCGGTCGATGCCGGTCCTGGTGTTCCGTCGCTCGCATTGAGCGCCACCATTCTACTTCCCAACGCCTGATACCTCATTCGCAGACCGCACGCCGCGCGTGCGCCTGCTTCATTTGGAGCCGGCCGGCGCTGCGAGCGCGGCCGGATGACGCCATGACCATCGAAGTCTCCGGCCTCAAGGCCGACAAACGTCCCGCCGCCATCCGCGTCGTGATCCCCTTCGTCACCCGCCACTGGCTGAAGCAGCCGCGCATGACCCTCGGCGTCGCCGTGGCCTTGCTCGGCGCCACCGCCGCCGACCTGTTCATGCCGCTGTTCTCCGGCCGGCTGGTCGACGCCCTGACCCTCGGCCCCGGCAATGCCGATGCACGGCACGCCGCGCTGGTGGCGTTCGGCGCCATCGTTGCGCTCGGCTTCGCCTCGATCGTGCTGCGGCTGTCGGGACTGCAACTGATCGTGCCGTTCACCTTGCGCATCATGTCGGACGTCGCGCGCGAGGCCTTCGTGCGCGTGCAGCGCTTCTCGACCGACTGGCACGCCAACAGCTTCGCCGGCTCCACGGTGCGCAAGATCACCAGGGGCATGTGGGCGCTCGACCTCTACAACGACACCATCCTGCTGGCGCTGCTGCCGTCGCTGTCGGTGCTGCTGGGCTCGATGGTGCTGCTCGGCCTGCACTGGGGCGCGCTGGGCGGCGTGATCGCCATCGGTGCGGTGCTGTATGTGGCGATGACGGTCGTATTCTCGACCCGCTACATCGCCCCCGCCGCGCGCATCTCCAATGCCTGGGACACCAAGGTCGGCGGCACCTTGGCGGATGCGCTCGGCTGCAACGCGGTGGTGAAGTCGTTCGGGGCGGAGGCGCGCGAGGACGGCCGGCTGATGCGCGTCATCAGCCGCTGGAGCCGGCGCGTCAACCGCACCTGGCTGCGCTACAACACGACGGCGGCCGTGCAGCTCGGCGTCCTCCTGTGCCTGCGTTCGTCGGTGATCGGCGGCGCCGTGCTGCTGTGGATGGCCGGCAAGGCCTCGCCCGGCGACGTCACCTATGTGCTCACGAGCTACTACGTGATCCACGCCTATCTGCGTGACGTCGGCATGCACATCAACAATCTGCAGCGCGCGGTCAACGACATGGACGAGCTGGTGGCGATCCATGGCGAGCCGATCGGCATCGTCGATGCCGCCGATGCCAAGCCGATGACGGTGGCCGGCGGCCACATCGTGTTCGACGCGGTGACGTTCCACTATGGCGGTCATCGCACGCCGCTGTACGACCGGCTGTCGGTGGACATCCGGCCGGGCGAGCGCATTGGCCTCGTCGGGCGCTCCGGCTCCGGCAAGACGACCTTCGTCAAGCTGGTGCAGCGGCTGTACGACGTCAGCGGCGGCCGGATCCTGATCGACGGGCAGGACATTGCCCACGCGAAGCAGGATTCGCTGCGCAGCCAGATCGCGATCGTGCAGCAGGAGCCGATCCTGTTCCACCGCTCGCTGGCCGAGAACATCGCCTATGGCCGCCCCGGCGCCAGCCAGGCCGAGATCGAGCAGGCGGCGCGGCTCGCCAACGCGCACGAGTTCATCACGCGCCTGCCCAAGGGCTACGGCACGCTGGTGGGCGAGCGCGGCGTCAAGCTGTCGGGCGGCGAGCGGCAGCGGGTGGCGCTGGCGCGGGCGTTCCTGGCGGATGCGCGCGTGCTGATCCTGGACGAGGCGACCTCGAGCCTCGATTCGGAATCGGAGGCGCTGATCCAGGAGGCGATGGAGCGGCTGATGAAGGGCCGGACGGCGATCGTAATTGCGCATCGACTGGCAACGGTGCGCAGCCTCGACCGCATTCTCGTGTTCGACCGCGGCCGCATCGTCGAGCAGGGCAGTCACGCCACGCTCGTCGGCCGACCCGGCGGACTCTATCGCAGCCTGTTCGAGCGCCAGGCCACCGAGTTCGGCCAGCTCTCGGCTGCGGGCTAGTGAAAATGGTGAGGGGCCCGACGCTTGAGCGTCGAGCCCCTCATGAACATATCAGCCGGCCTGTAAGCCGGGTTCTGTAGGGCACCGCCATGCTTGCGCATGACGATACGCGACGGCCATTCCTCTGGGATCGCGCTTGCGCGAGACCTCGGGCAACCTACCCGGACGGCGAGCCTGACATCGCTCCCGCGGACGTCATCGCAAATGCGATTGTTTCCGCGTAGCCGTCCCTATTCGGTTTTGCTCCCGGTGGGGTTTACCATGCCGGTTCCGTTGCCGGCCCCGCGGTGCGCTCTTACCGCACCTTTTCACCCTTACTGCCTCCCTCGCGGGAGGAAGCGGTTCGTTCTCTGTGGCACTGTCCCTGGGGTCGCCCCCGCCGGACGTTATCCGGCACCGCATGTCGATGGAGCCCGGACTTTCCTCCCCGGCGGCCTTTCGGCACCTGCCGGAGCGGCCGTCCGGCCGACTGATGCGGCCTGAATGGGGCTTATCGACCGGCGCGTCAAGCCATCGCCGCGCCGGCCAAAAATATTATCCTGCGGGTGTCGTTCCGCGTCCGCGCCGTTCGACTGGATGTCGGCGAAGCAGCCGAAACCAAGGGAGCAGTTCGATGCAATATCTGCTGATGATCTACCAGAACGAGGCCGAATACGCCGCGTTCGAAGCCAATGCCGAACAGCGGCAGAAGATGATGGGCGAGTACCAGACCTTCACCCAGTCCATCGTCGCGAGCGGCAATTTCAAGGGCGGCGACCGGCTGCAGCCGACGACGACGTCGACGACGGTGCGGGTGCGTGACGGCAAGGTCCTCACCACCGACGGACCGTTCGCCGAAACCCGCGAGCAGCTCGGCGGCTACTACATGATCGAGGCCGGCAATCTCGACGAGGCCGTCGGCATTGCCGCGCGCATTCCGGGCGCCCGGTTCGGTTCGATCGAGGTCCGGCCGATCTGGCAGTACGATCACTGAGGCCAGCGCGGCGACAACGATGTCATCGATGACGCCTGATTCGATCGAGAAGGTGTTCCGCGACGAGGCCGGCCGCGCGCTCGCGACCTTGATCCGGCTCGTCGGTGACTTCGATCTGGCCGAGGACGTGCTGCAGGATGCGTTCGCTGCGGCGCTGCTCAAGTGGCGGGGGTCCGAGGCCCCCGCCAATCCGCGGGCCTGGCTGGTCAATGTCGCCCGCAACAAGGCGATCGATCGAATCCGGCGGCAGAGCAACTTTCGCGACAAGGAACGAGAGATCGTCCATGCCATCGAGCGCGATGCGGCCGCCGACGAGGCCGCAGTCCCGGCCGATCTCGACGACGACATGTTGCGGCTGATCTTCACCTGCTGCCATCCGGCGTTCGCGCCGGAGGTGCAGGTGGCGTTGACGCTGCGCACGGTCTGCGGGCTGACGACGGCCGAAGTGGCCCGCGCCTTCCTCGCCAGCGAGGAGGCGATGGCGCAGCGCCTCTTGCGCGCCAAGCAGAAGATCCGCCTCGCCGGCATTCCCTATGAGGTGCCCGGACCCGACGCTCGCGATGAACGGCTGCGCGGTGTCCTGACCGTGATCTATCTGGTGTTCACCGAAGGCTATCTCGCGACCTCCGGCCCTGAACTGATCCGCCACGATCTCGCCCGCGAGGCGATCCGGCTCGGCCGGTTGCTCCTCGACCTGATGCCGCAGGAACGCGATGTCATGGGACTGCTCGCCTTGATGCTGCTGCACGATGCGCGCCGGCCCGGGCGCACCACAGCGTCGGGCGACATCGTGCTGCTGGAAGAGCAGGACCGCTCGCTGTGGCATCGCGGGCAGATTGCCGAGGGACTCGCGCTGGTGGAACGGGCGCTCCGCATGAAAGGGCGGCCGCAGCCCTACACGGTCCAGGCCGCCATCGCCGCACTCCATGCCCAGGCGCCGAGCCACCGCGACACCGACTGGCGCCAGATCGTCGGTCTCTACGAGGTGCTGCTGCGGATCGCGCCATCGCCCGTCATCGAGCTCAATCATGCCGCCGCCGTCTCGATGGTCGACGGCCCGGCGCGGGCGCTCGCACTGGTCGATTCGCTCGCCGCGCGCGGCGGCCTGAAGCAGTACGACCTGCTGCCGGCGGTGCGTGCGGATCTGCTGCGGCGGCTCGACCGGCGCGAGGAAGCGCGGGCGGCCTATCGCATGGCGAGCGAAGCGACGCAGCTCGCGCCGCTGCAGCGGCTCTATGCCCGCAGGCTTGCCGAACTCGATGCTGCGTCCTGAGGTGTCACACCCGCGGTGCCGGGTCCTCGGCGGGCAGGCTCGTCAGCAGGGCATGCAAGGTCCACAAGGTGGAGCGGTCGGCGATGCCGTCGATCTTTTCGGGGCGGAAATGCCGCTGGAACGCGGTGACGACCTCCATGGTGATGCCGTCGAACTTGCCGGTGATCGGGACGCCATAGCCGTATTTGGCGAGCGCCTTCTGCAGGCCTTTGACATCGTCGCCGATGCTGCCGAGCTTCAAGGTCTCGCCCTTGGTGATCGTCGCCGGCTGCACCCAGTGGCCGACGCCCGAATTCGCCAGCGAATGCCAGGGAAATTTCTCGCCCGGATCCTTCTTGCGCGAGGGCGCGACGTCGGAGTGACCGAGCACGCGATGCGCCGGGACGTTGCGGCGGAGCATGATGCCGCGGCACAGCGCGATCACGGCCGCGATCTGCCGTGGGGGGAAATCCGGATAGCCCCAGTCATGGCCGCGGTTGACGATCTCGACGCCGATCGAGCAGGAGTTGATGTCCTCGTCGCCGCCCCAGGAGGAGAGACCCGCATGCCATGCGCGCAGCGCCTCCGGCACGCACTGCACGATGCGGCCGTCCTCGAGCACGACGTAATGGGCCGACACCTCGGTCCCTGCCGTGCACAGCTTGGTGATCGCGCCCTCCATGTCCGGCATACCGGTGTAGTGGAGGACGATCATGTCCGGCTGGCGGCCGCCCTTGCGCTCACCGAAATTCGCCGACGGGATCACGTCGGACGCGATCGACGAATCCGGCGTGAAGACAGGCAGGTCTGAGATGCCCTTTGGAATCGGCAGCGCACGTAGCCGCTTCGATTCGGGCTTGTCTGTTGAATTCGGCATGAAGCACTCGAAGCGGAGGGCGGCGACGGGCAAGGGCTCAAATCGAATATGGGCAGGCACTACGCTTTTACATCCGCTGGCTGCAATCGAAATCGCATGCTGGCCACTCGGATTGATCAGACCGTTGCGCAAACGCGGCGGTTCGTTGCCGGCACCTGCGGCCAGAGCAAGCAGATCGAAGTTTCGTCGACTCTCCCGTTCCAGACACGTGCCCAACATCCGCCACAGACCGTCAACGGTTTGTTAACGCTAAACGCCGTTACTAAGTGGTGAAGAGCCAAGCCGGCTTTCGGGACGGCAGCTGCCACATGCAAGGTCATCCGCGGGAGATCACGGTCTTGAACGGTGCCGGGAACCTCCGGCGGCGCGCGATCGATGACGGATCGGGGATCGCCCCGGCACGATCACCACGTGCCGGGGCTCACGCATGGGCGGGGCAGGTCGTCGCCCCTCCCGGGGGATGGCTTGGCGAGTTGACGGGGTGCGAGGATCGAAGGCGCGATGGGCTCGCAGCCGAGCAAAATCAGTCCGGAGCAGTGGCATCCTTGTGGAGCGGCCGCGTGAGCACGGCTGACCAGCGCCACATTCCGGTGCTCGGCCCCGAAGCGGTCGAGATGCTGGTGCCGCGCGACGGCGGAACCTATGTCGATGCGACCTTCGGCGCAGGCGGCTACACGCGCCTGATCCTGGCAACGCCGGGAACGCGGGTGATCGGCATCGACCGCGACAGCACCGCGATCGCCGGCGGCGCCGGCCTGGTCAGCGAGGCGGCCGGCCGCCTCACGCTGGTCGAGAGCCGATTTTCGGCGCTGGCCGATATCTGCGCCGCGCAGGGCCTCGGCCATGTCGACGGCGTCGTGATGGACGTCGGCGTGTCGTCGATGCAGCTCGATTCGGCCGCACGCGGCTTTTCGTTCCGGTTCGACGGTCCGCTCGACATGCGCATGGGTGGCGAGGGACCGACCGCAGCCGACATCGTCGCGCAGGCCTCCGAGCGCGATCTAGCCGACGTCATCTACATCTTCGGCGAGGAGCGACATTCGCGGGGCGTCGCGCGCGCAATCGTTGCTGCGCGGAAGGAGCAGCCGATCACGACCACGCAGCAGCTTGCGGGCATCGTCGCGCGCGTCGTGAGATCCAAGCCGGGTGACATCCATCCGGCGACGCGGACGTTCCAGGCGCTGCGCATTCTCGTCAACGAGGAACTCGACGAGCTCGAACGGGCGTTATCCGCAGCGGAGCGCATCCTGGCGCCCGGCGGCCGGCTGGCCGTCGTCTCGTTCCATTCGCTCGAGGACCGGATCGTCAAGACGTTTCTCAGTGACCGCAGCAAGACCGGTGGCGGCTCGCGCCATCTGCCGGAGATCGCGCAGGAGACACCGAGCTTCCAGCTGCACAACCGCAAGCCCGTCGTGGCCGCGGAGAATGAGATCGAAGCCAATCCCCGGGCGCGGTCCGCCAAGCTTCGCGGTGCCGAGCGAACGGCGGCGCCGATCCATCTCCCGTCCTCGTCATCTCCCTGGCCGCGCTTGGCCGATGTCCTGCGAGGAGGGTGACCGATGCGCCTCCTGCACCTCGTCGTGATCTGCTCGCTGATCTTCGCGGCTGCCTATGTCTATCGCATCAAGATGGAATCGACCGCGCGCGTCGAGCGCGTGCTGCAGTTGCGCGCCGAGATCCGCGAGCAGCGCGAAGCCATCGCGATTCTCCGCTCGGAATGGGCCAAGCTCGATGCGCCGCTGCGGCTGCAGGGGCTGGTCGAGCGGCATCTGCCGCTGAAACCGCTCAACGCCACGCAGTATGACGGCCTCAAGAACCTGCCGGAACGGCCGCCGCGATTTGCGCGGCCGGACAATCCGGATCCGATCGGATCGATGATCGATGCGATCGACGCGATCAACGAAGAGCCGCCCGTGACCGGATCGGTGCCTCGCCCGGAGGACCAACAATGACCGATCAGCTTTGGCCTCACGTCAAGCCGCAGGAACCGTGGCGGCAACGGCTGGTGCGTACGCTGCTGTACGGGCGCGGGGTTGATCGCACCGCCAAGGCGCGGGCGCGCGTCGGCCTGGCGATCATCGCCTTCGCCGCCGTCTACGCCGTCATCGGCGGCCGCCTCGTGATGTTCGCAGTTGGGTCCGACGGTCCGAGCGCGCGCCGCGCCGCCCAGCAGGACGCGATCGCGACCGCACGGCCCGACATCGTCGATCGCAACGGCGCCGTTCTTGCCACCGACATCAAGACGCCGAGCCTGTTCGCCGAGCCGCGCCGCCTCATCGACAAGGACGAGGCGATCGAGCTGCTGACCGCGACCTTGCCGGATCTCGATACGGGCGAGGTCCGCGACCGGCTGCTGTCGCGCAAGGGGTTCGTCTGGCTCAAGCGCGAGATGACGCCGAAGCAGCAGCAGGACATCCATCGGCTCGGTCTTCCGGGCATCGGCTTCCTGCGCGAGAACAAGCGCGTCTATCCGACCGGCAACGAGGTGGCGCATCTGATCGGCCTGGTGAACGTCGACAACCAGGGCATCGCCGGCATGGAGAAGTGGCTCGATAATCAGGGCCTCGCCGACCTGCACCGCGCCGGCTTCGCCACGGATCGTCTGCAGCGCCCGGTCGAACTCTCGGTCGATCTGCGCGTCGAGCATGCGCTGCGCGACGAACTGCTCAAGGCCAAGGACAAGTTCAAGACCAAGGCCGCCTCCGGTCTCGTCGTCAACGTCCGGACCGGCGAGATCATCGCGATGGTGTCGCTGCCGGACTTCGATCCGAACAACCCGAAGGAAGCGCATGATCCGGACCGGATCAACCGCCTGACGACAGGCGTGTACGAGATGGGCTCGACCTTCAAGGCGTTCACGCTGGCGATGGCGCTCGACACCGGCAAATATGATCTCAACTCGCTCTGGGATGCCCGCGGGCCGCTGCATTACGGCAAGTTCGCGATTCACGACGACGAACCAAAGGGCCGCTTCCTCAACATGAAGGAAGTGTTCTATTTCTCGTCCAACGTCGGCGCCGCCAGGATCGCGTTGTCGCAGGGCGTGGAAGCGCACAAGGCCTTCCTGCGCAAAATGGGCCAGTTCGACCGCTTGCGCACCGAACTGCCGGAGAGCGCCTCGCCGATCCTGCCCAAGCGCTGGGCCGAGTTGAACACGGTCACGATCGCATTCGGTCACGGCATGGCGGTGGCGCCGTTGCAGGGCGTGATGGGCGTCAGCGCACTGGTCAATGGCGGCCTGCTGATTCCGCCGACCTTCATGAAGCGCACCGAGGCGGAGGCGATGGCGGTCGCCAAGCGCGTCATCAAGCCGGAGACCTCCGAGAAGATGCGCTATCTGATGCGCCTCAACGCCGAGGTCGGCACCGCGCGCAAGGCCGACGTCAAGGGCTATTACATCGGCGGCAAGACCGGCACCGCCGAGAAGGTGATCAACGGCCGCTATGCCAAGAAGAAGGTGTTGACCCTGTTCACCGCCGTGATCCCGGCGGACAAGCCGAAATATCAGGTTCTGATCATGCTGGACGAGCCGCAGCCGCTGAAGGAAACCTACGGCTTCATCACCTCCGGTTGGAACGCGGTGCCGACCGCCGGCAACGTGATCTCCCGGATCGGGCCGCTGCTGGGGATCGAGCCCCGTTTCGACCTGCCGCCGTCCGACCGCCAAATTCTTGCGGCATCGCGGCTGACGCAGTAAGCCGTCGACGAATCGCAGGGCTTTGGGAAGCTGCCGCCGCCCGGGCGGAGCCAGGACCGGTACGGACCAGGATGAAACTTCACGACCTCCTCGGCGATCAGGCGGGGCTCGACCCGGCCGTCGCCGCCGTCGAAGTCTCCGGCCTTGCCGTCGACAGCCGTGCGGTCCGGCCGGGTGACCTGTTCTTCGCGCTGGCAGGAACCAAGACCGACGGCGCCCGCTTCGTGGCAGCCGCCGTCGCGGCCGGCGCGGTCGCCGTGGCCGGTGCTGCGGTTCCCGGGCAGAACCTCTCCGTTCCCTTCATCGCATTGGCGAACCCGCGGCGGGCGCTGGCGCTCGCCGCGTCGCGCTTCTTCCCGCGGCAGCCGGCGACGATCGCCGCCGTGACCGGCACCAGTGGCAAGACCTCGGTCGCGGCCTTCACGCGGCAGATCTGGCAAGCTCTCGGCCACAGTTCGGCCAGCATCGGCACCGTCGGGCTGGTGTCGGACAAGCGCACGGTCTACGGCTCGCTGACGACGCCCGATCCGATCGCGCTGCACCGGCAGATCGACGAGATCACGCAGGATGGCGTCACGCATCTGGCGTTCGAGGCCTCGTCGCATGGGCTCGATCAGTTCAGGCTGGATGGCGTCAGGGTCTCGGCCGGCGGGTTCACGAACCTGTCGCGCGATCACATGGATTACCATCCCGACATCGCACACTATCTCGACGCCAAGCTCCGGCTGTTTCGCGATCTCGTACCGCCGGGCGGGCCTGCGGTGATCTCGGCCGATCACGAGTGCTCGCCCGAGGTCGTGGCCGCTGCGGAAGCGCGTGGTCTTCGTCTAATGACGGTAGGAGCGAGCGGCGACGGCGCGGGGGACGGCATCCGGCTGGTCGCCGCGGCGATCGATGGATTCGCGCAGCAGCTCCAGATCCAGCATTGCGGCCGCATGTACACGATCCGCCTGCCGCTGGTCGGTGCGTTTCAGATCGAGAACGCCCTGGTGGCTGCGGGTCTTGCGATCGGCACCGGCAGCGATCCGCAAGGCGTGTTCGAGGCGCTGGAAAAGCTCGAGGGCGCCAAGGGGCGGCTCGAACTGGTCGGCGAGCACAATGGCGCGCCTGTTTTCATCGATTACGCGCACAAGCCGGATGCGCTCGCCAAGGCGCTGCAGGCGGTGCGGCCCTATGCCTCGCGAAGACTGTCGGTGGTGTTCGGCGCCGGCGGCGACCGTGACACCGGCAAGCGGCCGCTGATGGGCGCGATCGCCGCCGCTGAAGCCGACGCTGTCATCGTCACCGA
Source organism: Bradyrhizobium oligotrophicum (assembly GCF_051168495.1). Lineage (GTDB taxonomy): Bacteria > Pseudomonadota > Alphaproteobacteria > Rhizobiales > Xanthobacteraceae > Bradyrhizobium > Bradyrhizobium oligotrophicum_A. The sequence goes on from NZ_JBNPVB010000033.1 coordinate 14,415, forward strand.
CGACAATCCGCGAAGCGAAGATCCGGCTGCGATTCGCGCCGCGATCCTGGCCGCCGCACCCGGCGCCCGCGAGATCGGCGACCGCGCCGAGGCGATCCGGGTCGCGATCAGCGAGCTGCAGCCCGGCGATGCGCTCGTGATCGCCGGCAAGGGGCACGAGACCGGACAGATCATCGGCGGCAACGTTCTGCATTTCAGCGATCATGAAGCGGTCGCGGATGCACTGGCAGCGAGGGCATCATGACGCAGGCGCTGTGGACGGTGGCCGAGGCGGCGCGCGCACTCGGCCTCAGCGGCGACTATCCGGAGACACCGATCGGTTTCGTGACGCAGGACAGCCGTGCCGTAAAGCCCGGCAGCCTGTTCGTCGCGCTGAGCGGCACGCCCAGCGGCGGCTTCGTGTCGAGCTTTGCGTCCAGCCGCGACGGCTGGGAGTTCGCGGCCAATGCCGAGACGGCCGGCGCGGTGGCGATGATCGTGCCGCACCGGATCGACGGCATTTCTGTTCCGCAGCTCGTGGTGCGGGATACGCTGATCGACGGATTGTGGGCGCTGGCGCGCGCCGCGCGCGCGCGCTTCCATGGTCCGGTGATCGGACTGACCGGCAGCGCCGGCAAGACCTCGACCAAGGAGTTCATCGCCGCCTATCCCGGCGCGTCGGCCAGCCCGGCGAGCTTCAACAATTTCTGGGGCGTGCCGCTGACGCTGTGCAATGCCGATCCCTCCGCTTCGGTCTGGGTGGTCGAGATGGGCATGAACCAGACGGGCGAAATCGCGCGGCTGACGAACCTGTCGCAGCCGACCGTGGCGCTGGTCGTGAACGTGCAGCCGGTGCACCTCGAGAAGCTCGGCAGCCTGGAGGCGATCCGGAAAGAGAAGGTCTCGATCGCGCGCGGCCTGCCCGCCGATGGCATCCTCGTGCTTCCCGCCGGTCTCACGGCGCCGGAGTGGAGCGGCAAGGTGATGCGCTTCGGGGACGACGCCGAGGTGCGGGAGCTCTCGCATACGCCGGATGGCGAGAGTTGGGACGTGGCCGCCGCCGCCTGCGGTCGCAGGATCGAATTCGCTCTGACGCCTGGTGCGCCGCATCGTCTGCACAATGCGCTCGCCGCACTCGCCTCCGTTACCGCGGCGGGGCTCGATCCGGCGCTGCTGGCGCAGGAGCTGGGGCAGGTCGGCATTATGACAGGGCGCGGCGTCGAGCAGACCATCGGCACCATCGTTCTGATCGACGACAGCTTCAACGCCAATCCGGCCAGCATGGCCGCGGCACTCGACAGCCTGCAGGCGCGCCCGGTGCAGGGACGGCGGATCGCAATCATCGGCGACATGCTGGAGCTCGGCGACGAAGCGCCGGCCTATCATGCCGGGATGGTCGGTCATCTCGCTGGAATCGACGGCGTCTATTGCGTCGGTCCACTGATGCGTCACCTGTTCGACAATCTGCCGCAGCAGAAGCGGCTCGGCTGGCACGAGGATCCGGTCACGCTGGATCCCGGACGGGTTGCGGCGCTGCTCGCACCGGGAGACGTCGTCGTCATCAAGGGCAGCAAGAAGATCTTCTGGGTCAACAAGTTCGTGTCGAAGCTCGCCGCCGCCCTGCAGGGGCTGCGTTGAAATCAGGCGATATCGCGGCGCGGCAGAAGGATGTTTTTCCACTGGTGGTCGGGGCGGCGATGCTGGACGGATCATTCCCGTCGGGCGACGATTCGCACCCGGCCCCGATCATGGTTAAAAGAGGCTGGTCCGGATTCGCATTCGCGGATCCGTTCGCGTGGCTCGGTCTCGGTGAGGCGGCATAGGCGGGTTGGATGTTCTACTGGTTGATCGAGCTGACGAATACGTTTCCGAGCCTTGCGATGTTTCGCGGGCTGCTCAACGTGTTTCGTTACATCACCTTCCGGACCGGTGGTGCCGTCGTCACGGGCGCGCTGTTCGTGTTCCTGTTCGGCCCGTGGATCATCGATCATCTGAGGTTGCGCCAGGGCAAGGGACAGCCGATCCGCACCGATGGCCCGCAATCGCACATCATCAGCAAGAAGGGCACGCCGACCATGGGCGGCCTGATGATCCTGTCCGGCCTCGTCGTCTCGACCGTGCTCTGGGCCAATCCGCTCAACCCCTATGTCTGGATCGTGCTCGCGGTCACGCTCGGCTTCGGCTTCGTCGGCTTCTACGACGACTATCTCAAGGTCACCAAGCAGTCGCATTCGGGCTTTGCCGGCCGCCTCCGCTTGATGATCGAGGCCGCGATCGCGCTGGTCGCCTGCTACGCGCTGGTTCGCCTCGGTCGCGATCCGTCGTCGACCGGCCTTGCGATCCCCTTCTTCAAGGACCTCGTGTTCAAGTTCGGCTGGATGTACGTGATCTTCGGCGCCTTCGTCATCGTCGGCGCCGGCAACGCCGTCAACCTGACCGACGGGCTCGACGGCCTCGCGATCGTGCCCGTCATGATTGCCTCGGCGAGCTTCGGCCTGATCGCCTATCTCGCCGGCAACGCCGTGTTCTCCGACTATCTGCAGATCCATTACGTGGCGGGCACCGGCGAGCTCGCGGTGCTCTGTGGCGCGGTGCTCGGCGCCGGACTCGGCTTCCTCTGGTTCAATGCGCCGCCGGCGTCGATCTTCATGGGCGACACCGGCTCGCTTGCGCTCGGCGGCATGCTCGGTTCGATCGCGGTCGCGGTGAAGCACGAGATCGTGCTGGCCGTCATCGGCGGCCTGTTCGTGCTCGAAGCGGTGTCGGTGATCGTGCAGGTCGCCTCGTTCAAGCTGACCGGCAAGCGCATCTTCAGGATGGCGCCGATCCATCATCATTTCGAGCAGCTCGGCTGGACCGAGCCGCAGATCGTGATCCGGTTCTGGATCATCTCGGTGATGCTGGCGCTGGTCGGCCTGTCGACCCTGAAGCTGCGCTGACATGATCCCCGTCACCTCATTCGCCGGCAAGACGGTTGCCGTGTTCGGGCTCGGCGGTTCGGGTCTGGCGTCGTGTCACGCGTTGCGTGCCGGCGGCGCCGAAGTGATCGCGGCCGACGACGGCGCTGATCGGATGACGGAAGCGGCGCAGGCGGGTTTCATCACCGCCGATCTGCGCACCGTCTCCTGGGCGAACTTCGCCGCGCTGGTGCTGGCGCCGGGCGTGCCGCTGACGCATCCCGTCCCGCATTGGACCGTATTGAAGGCGCGCGAGGCCGGCGTCGAGGTGATCGGCGACATCGAGTTGTTCTGCCGCGAGCGCAGGCGCCACGCGCCGGATGCGCCGTTCGTCGCCATCACCGGCACCAATGGCAAGTCGACGACGACGGCGCTGATCGCGCATCTGATGCGCGTGGCCGGCTACGACACCCAGATGGGGGGCAATATCGGCACCGCGATCCTGTCGCTGGAGCCCGCGCGCATGGGCCGGGTCCATGTCATCGAGATGTCGTCCTATCAGATCGACCTGACGCCGTCGCTCGATCCGACGGTCGGCATCCTGATCAATGTCAGCGAGGACCACATCGATCGCCACGGCACGATCGCGAACTACGCGGCCGTGAAGGAGCGGCTGGTGGCCGGCGTCCAGCCTGCGGGCACCGCGATCGTCGGCGTCGACGACGGGTTTTCGCGTGCGGTTGCCGATCGGCTGGACCAGGCCGGCAAGCGCGTCGTGCGCATCTCGGTGAAGAATCCGCTGGCCGACGGAATGTATGTCGAGCACGAGACGGTCATGCGCAGCGCCGGTGGGGCACGCAGCGAGATCGCCCGGCTCGGCGGCATCGGCTCGCTGCGCGGCCAGCACAATGCGCAGAACGCGGCCTGCGCCGCGGCCACCGCGCTCGCGCTCGGTGTCGGTCTGGACGTGCTGCAGCAGGGGCTGCGCAGCTTCCCGGGTCTGGCGCACCGGATGGAGCAGGTCGGCCGCCGCGCCAACGTGCTGTTCGTCAACGATTCCAAGGGCACCAACGCGGATGCGACCGCGCATGCGCTGTCGTCGTTCGCCGACATCTTCTGGGTCGTCGGCGGCAAGCCCAAGGCCGGCGGCATCACCAGCCTCGCAGGCTTCTTCCCGCGCATCCGAAAAGCGTATCTGATCGGCGAGGCGGCCGCCGAGTTCGCCGGCACGCTCGGCGACCAGGTGCCGCACGACATGTCCGGCACGCTCGAGGTCGCGGTGGCCCGGGCCGCCGCCGACGCTGAGGCCTCAGGGCTGAAGGAGGCCGTCGTCCTGCTGTCGCCGGCCTGCGCCTCGTTCGACCAGTTCCGCAATTTCGAAATCCGCGGCACCCGCTTTCGCGAACTGGTGCAGGCGCTGCCGGGGGTGGAGCCGGTGGTGTAGCGAACGGACGTTGCTGGCTCGAGATCCGTGATCATGCTATGATTGCGGCATGGAAAGTCAGGCGGAATTGCTCGTTTCCAAAGACCTGCTCTCCGATCTCGAACGGCGTTTCTTTTGGTGGGAGCCGGTGGGATCGGAGCCTCGTTCGCCGGCGCGAATCCTCGCGCAAGCGATGAGCTTTGCCGGCTTCGACGAGATCCTCAGATTTGAACGGGAGCTGGGTCCCGACCTGCTCGTCGACGTGATGCTGAGCGCACAGCCGGGTTGGATCGATGCCCGTTCGTGGGAGTTTTGGCGCGGCCGCCTGATGCGCGCGACCGGGCGCGTGGTCCCTCTGGAGGCGCCGACGAGATCGTTCGATGCGTGACCAGTTTGATACGCACCTCGACATCCTGCCTCTGGCCCAGCAGCAGGTTTGGCCGGAGCTGGCGCCGGCCCCGGATTTGGGCTTCGTGCTCTATGGGGGAACGGCCGTCGCACTCCATCTGGGCCACCGAACGTCAGTCGATTTTGACTTCTTCAAAGCTGAGCCGCTCGACAAGGCGAAAATCTCGTCGGCCCTTCGGTTCATGCGGGACGCGCAACCTCTTCAGGAGGACGTCAATTCTCTCATCGTGGATGCGGTCGCGCCAGCGGGTCGCGTGAAAGTCTCGTTCTTCGGTGGCCTTGCCTTGGGACGGATCAACGACCCATTGCAGACCCGTGATCGGGTCCTGCTGGTGGCGTCTCTCGAGGATCTCCTTGCAACGAAGCTCGAGGCTATCCTCGATCGCGCCGAGGCAAAAGACTATCGTGACATTGCTGCGATGTTGCTTGCGGGAGTATCCTTGGAGCGAGCGCTCGGCGGATTTGCAGCAATGTTCAGGAGCGACGCAGCTCTGCCATTGAAGGCCCTCGGCTTTTTCAAGGATGGTGACTTGCCGTCACTCTCCCAGGATGATCGCGACGTTTTGTGCCGGGCCAGGGACGGACTGTGTGAGATCGGGCGGATCAATTTGCAGGCAGGCTTGTTGCCGAAGTCAGATGCTTGAGCGCGCTCGGACGGTCGATGCTTCAAGGCCAGCGATTCCATTAACCCTTCGATAACCATCATGGGCGCCAATGGGCTGATTCCTTCAAGGCCTCAGGTGGACGCCCGATGCTCTCCCGTGAAGAACGCAATCCGCTGTCCGACTGGTGGTGGACGGTCGACAAGCCGCTGCTGGGCTCCATCCTTGCGCTGATGCTGTGCGGGGTGATCCTGTCGCTGGCGGCGAGCCCGCCCGTGGCGACCCGGATCGGGCTCGATGCCTTCCATTTCTTCAACCGTCACGTCCTGTTCCTGCTGCCGTCCTTCGTCGTGCTGATCGGCGTCTCGTTCCTGTCGCCGCGGCAGATCCGGCGCAGCGCGCTGGTGGTGTTCGCGATCGCCATCGTGCTGATCGTGCTGACGCTCGCCATCGGTCCCGAGGTGAAGGGCTCGCGGCGCTGGATCACGCTGGTCGGCGTCAACATCCAGGCCTCCGAGGCGGCCAAGCCGGCCTTCGTCGTCGTTTCCGCCTGGCTGTTCTCGGAATCCGCGCGGCGACCCGACATGCCGGCGACGACGATGGCGCTGGTGCTGCTGCTGATGCTGGTGTCGCTGCTGGTCATGGAGCCGGATTTCGGCCAGACCATGCTGATCCTGATGGTCTGGGGCTCGCTGTTCTTCATCGCCGGTATGCGCATGATCTGGGTTGCAGGCCTCGCCGGCGCTGCCGGTGCCGGACTGTTCGGCGCCTATCTGCTGGTTCCGCACGTCGCCGGCCGCATCAAGCGCTTCATGAATCCGGCCTCGGGCGACACCTTCCAGGTCGACACCGCGATGGAGGCGTTCTCCAATGGCGGCTGGTTCGGACTGGGACCGGGCGAGGGCATCGCCAAGCGCAGCCTGCCGGACAGCCACACCGACTTCGTGTTCGCGGTGGCCGCCGAGGAGTTCGGCATCATCCTCTGCCTGGCGCTGGTCGCGCTGTTCGGCTTCATCGTGATCCGCACGCTGTCGCGCGCCTATGCCACCGAGGACGGCTTCGCGCGTTTCGCGGCCTCGGGCCTCGCGATCCTGTTCGGCATCCAGGCAGCGATCAACATCTCGGTCAATTTGCAGCTGATCCCGGCCAAGGGAATGACCTTGCCCTTCATCTCCTATGGCGGCTCCTCGATCATCTCGCTCGCCTATGGCGTCGGCATGATGCTGGCGTTGACCCGGCAGCGGCCGCGCATGGAGGTCGAGGCGACGGATGCGGCCGGCGCGATGCGCAACTACGCGTGAGGCTGCATGGGTTTCGAGCCGGCCGGCCGCTCGCAATGACGACACATTGCCTGTAAACAAGCCCGCATGACCTCTCCTGCGCCCCTCATCCTCCTGGCCGCCGGCGGTACCGGCGGCCATCTGTTTCCGGCCGAAGCGCTCGGCGTCGAGCTGATCAAGCGGGGCTATCGCGTCCGTCTCGTCACCGATGCCCGCGCGCTGCGCTACAGCGGCCTGTTCACCAAGGACATGATCGACGTGGTGCCGAGCGAGACGGTGCGCAGCCGTTCGCCGGTGGCGCTCGCCCGCACCGCGCTGCTGCTCGGCACCGGCACCGTGGCCGCTTTCAATCTGATGCGGCGGCTGAAGCCTTCGGCGGTGATCGGTTTCGGCGGCTATCCGACGGTGCCGCCGCTGCTGGCCGCGCGGCTTGCCGGCGTGCCCAGCCTGATCCACGACGCCAATGCCGTGCTCGGCCGCGCCAACCGCTTCCTGTCCGCGCATGTGAAGGCGATCGCGACCTCGCTGCCGGGCGTGCTCGACCGCGATCCGGCGCTGGCGGCCAAGACCACGACGGTCGGTACGCCGATGCGTCCTGCGATCCTGGACGCAGCGGCCGTGCCCTATGTCGCGCCGGACCCCTTGGGCCCGCTGCGGCTGCTCGTGATCGGCGGCAGCCAGGGCGCGCGAGTCATGAGCGACATCGTGCCCGGCGCGATCGAGCGGCTCGAGCCCGCGCTGTGGAGCCGGCTGGTGCTGACCCAACAGGTCCGTCAGGAGGACATGGCGCGGGTGCGCGCGGTCTATGACCGGCTCAAGATCAATGCCGAACTCGCGCCCTTCTTCACCGACCTGCCGGCGCGGCTCGCGGCCAATCATCTCGTGATCTCGCGCTCCGGCGCCGGCACGGTGGCCGAACTCGCGGCGATCGGCCGGCCGTCGATCCTGGTGCCGCTGCCCGGCGCCATCGACCAGGACCAGTTCGCCAATGCCGGCGTGCTGTCGGAGGCCAACGCCGCGATCCGGATCGTGCAGTCCGAGTTCACGCCCGCCCGGCTCGCTTCGGAGATCTCGGCGCTCGCCGCCGACCCGCCGCGTCTGGCTGCCATGGCCCAGGCCGCGCGCGCCGCCGGGCGGCTCGATGCCGCGGAGCGCCTGGCCGATCTCGTGATCGAGACGGCGGCGCTCTAGTCGAGTGAGAGCGCGGTGATGCGATCATGAACCAGAGGGCGGACGACGGCGCCATCGTGGCGGACGATCATCCGATGCATCTGCGCCGCCATCCCTCCTTCGTGCCGGTGTTCGTCGGATTCTGCGACCAGCTGATCGCGCCGCTGCGCGGCCAGCGCCTGATGATCAAGCTGTTCGGTCAGCGCGCTCCGACGGAGATCGCCGCTCATATCGTGATGATGCACCTGTCGGCGCGCAAGCCGGTCGAGCGGCCGACCCTGACACGGCTGCAGGCGCGGCTGCCAGGTCCGCGGCAGACGGCGGCATTCGTCGCAGTATTGCGCGGCCTGTCGCTGGTGAACGTGGAGCGCGATCCCGCAGATGCAAGGATCCGCTATCTGGTGCCGGGTCCGGTCATCCTCGACGGCCTGCGAGGCTGGCTTGCCGTGCATCTGGATTGTCACGCCCGGCTGACGCAGATCGACGAATTGAGTTCTCGTCTGCAGAGCGATGCCGGCTTCTACGCCGAGACGATCCGGCAATGTGCGACCTGGCTCGATCGCGCGAACCGGCCGCTGACGGCATTCTCCGACCTTGCCTGGACCGACGAGCACGACAGCGGCATCCATCTCGCGCTGACGCTCGTTGCCCGTTCCGCCGGCGGGCGCGAGGCCATCGCGATGTCGACCGCCGAACTCGCGAGCTCGCTCGGTGTCTCCCGCTCTCATATCCGCAATCTGCTGGCGGCGATGGAGGCGCGTGGTCTCGTGCGCTTTGACGACGGACGCCGGCGCCTGTCGCTGGCGCCGGGTTTTGTGGCTTCTGTCGAGGCCTGGTTCTGTCACCAGGTGTGCTGGCTCGCCGCGGCGGCCGCACGCGCGGATCGCGCGCTGCGTCGGCCGCTTGAATTGCGTCAGATCATCGTGACCCGACCGGAGCCGATGTCATAGATGCCGCCGACGATCTTCACCTTGCCGTCGGCGACCATGCGGCTGACGATCGGCTTGGCGGTCGACAGGCGACGGACATTGCTGCGCACGTTCTCCGCGGTGGCCTCGGCCGGCAGATCCTGCGGCTTCTTCGCGATCGCCGCCTCGACGCCGGGTTTGAGCGCATTGATCAGTGCGGGGAGGTGGCCTGGCAGCTTGGTGCCGTCCTTCAACACCTTGATCGTGGCATCGATCGCGCCGCAGCCGCTATGGCCGAGCACGAGCACCAGCGGCGTGCCCAGGAACTTGACACCATATTCGAGGCTGGCGAGGCCGTCGTCGTTGACGAAATTGCCAGCGACCCGGACCACGAACAGCTCACCGGGCGCCTGATCGAACACCAGCTCCGGCGCCACCCTGGAATCCGCGCAGCTCACGATCGCGGCGATCGGGTACTGTGCCGCGGCGCGCGCCGCCCGGCCGGCGGAGAAATCCTTGTTGTCGAGATTGCCGGCGACGTAGCGCGCATTGCCGTCGACGATGCGCTTCATCGCGTCGTCCGGAGAGATCGCGTTGGGAGTTGTCACGCTGTCTTTCGTCGGTTTGGCGTCCTTCGCAAAGGCGGGGAGTGCGCCGACCGCCGCGGCAGCCAGCACGGCGCCGCCGCCGAGCAGCCTGCGGCGGGATAATACGGGGGATTGCGTTTCACACAGCGAGCACATCGGCGGGGGTCTCCATCCAGGATTGAAAGGTGCGCGCCCGGCACGCCGGCCGCAGTATGAGCCATGCCACGCGAATTGACGCAGTGAACGCGCAAAAATTGCAGGTATCGGGCTAGGGATGGGTTCCGTGCGATCGCGCTTAACGAGTCCTGAATGGGGGCCAGCCCGGAGGGAACTGCCAGCGCCCGTCACCGGTCGGCCGAACCGCCAAAATCGGCCATAAATCGGGCGCGCGTCCGCGAATTTGGCAATGTTTACGGCCCGAGCGGACTTGTCCCGGTCGGTCATGTCTTGCAAGAAGGGCTGATGATTCGTGGCTGCGCCCCTCTCCTGACGGGCGCCCGGACCCCTTGAGACGAGACGCCCCCATGAGATTGCCGCGCGAAATTGGACCCATCCACTTCGTCGGGATCGGCGGCATCGGCATGAGCGGTATCGCCGAGGTGCTGTGCAATCTCGGCTACACGGTGCAGGGGTCGGACGCGTCCGACAACGCCAACGTTGCGCGCCTGCGCGAGAAGGGCATTACCGTCAGCGTCGGCCACAAGGCGGAGAATGTCGCGGGTGCCGATGTCGTGGTGGTCTCGACCGCGATCAAGCGCGACAATCCGGAGCTGATGGCGGCGCGCGCCCAGCGCATTCCCGTGGTGCGCCGCGCCGAGATGCTGGCCGAGCTGATGCGGCTGAAGAGCTGCGTCGCCATCGCCGGCACCCACGGCAAGACGACCACGACGTCGATGGTCGCGACGCTGCTCGATGCCGGCGGGCTCGATCCGACCGTGATCAATGGCGGCATCATCAATGCCTATGGCACCAATGCGCGGCTCGGCGCCGGCGAGTGGATGGTGGTCGAGGCTGACGAGAGCGACGGCACCTTCCTGAAACTGCCTGCGGATGTCGCGATCGTCACCAATGTCGATCCCGAGCATCTCGATCATTTCAAGACCTTCGACGCCGTGCAGGAGGCGTTCCGCGCCTTCGTCGAGAACGTGCCTTTCTATGGCTTCGCCGTGATGTGCATCGATCATCCGGTGGTGCAGGCGCTGGTCGGCAAGATCGAGGACCGCCGCATCATTACTTATGGCGTGAACCCGCAGGCCGACGTGCGTCTCGTCGACCTCACCCCGATGGGCGGCGGCTCGAGCTTCAAGGTCGTGTTCCGCGACCGCAAGAGCGGCGCGACGCATGAGATCGCCGACATCGCGCTGCCGATGCCGGGCCGGCACAATGCCTCGAATGCAACGGCTGCCATTGCCGTTGCCCGCGAGCTCGGCCTGTCCGACGAGGCGATCCGCAAGGCGATCGCAGGCTTCGGCGGCGTCAAGCGCCGCTTCACCCGCACCGGCGAATGGAATGGCGTGACCGTCATCGACGATTACGGTCATCATCCCGTGGAGATCGCGGCCGTGCTGAAGGCGGCGCGCGAATCCACCAAAGGCAAGGTCGTCGCCGTGGTGCAGCCGCATCGCTACACCCGGCTGCAGTCGCTGTTCGAGGAGTTCTGCACCTGCTTCAACGATGCCGACGCGGTCATCGTCGCCGACGTCTATCCGGCCGGCGAGGCGCCGATCGAGGGCATCGACCGCGATCATTTCGTGCTCGGCCTGCGCGCCCACGGCCATCGCGACGTTGTGCCGCTGCCGAAGGCCGTCGACCTCGCCGGCCTCGTCAAGGATCTTGCCAAGCCGGGCGACCTGGTCGTGTGCCTCGGCGCCGGCAACATCACGCAATGGGCCTACGCGCTGCCGAACGAGCTCAAGGCGTTGGGGTAGGGCGGTGAGCTTTCCCGACATCACGCCCGATCTCAAGGCCGCGATGCCCGAACTACGCGGGCGGCTGCTGGCCAATGAGAGCCTCGCACCGCTGACCTGGTTTCGTGTCGGCGGACCGGCGCAGGTGCTGTTCACGCCTGCGGATGCCGACGACCTCGCTTATTTCCTGAAGCATGTGCCGGCCGAACTGCCGGTCCAAGTCATCGGTGTCGGCTCCAACATGATCGTGCGCGACGGTGGCGTGCCGGGCGTGGTGATCCGGCTGGCCCCGCGTGCCTTCGGTGAGGTCAAGGCCGAGGGAGATGTCGTCAGCGCCGGCACAGCGGCGCTCGATAAACGGGTCGCCGAGGTCGCGGCCTCCGCGAACCTCTCGGGCCTCGAATTCCTGTTCGGCATTCCCGGCACCATCGGCGGGGCGCTGCGGATGAATGCCGGCGCCAATGGCGGCGAGACCAAGGACATCCTGGTCGAGGCGACCGCGATCGACCGCCGCGGCGAGACGCATCGCTTCACAAATGCCGACATGAAGTTCACCTATCGTGCGAGCGGCGTCGATCCGTTGCTGATCTTCACGGCGGCGCGCTTTCGCGGCACGCCGTCGGGGCCCGAGGCCATCCGGGCGCGCATGGCCGAGGTGCAGGCGCATCGCGAGACCGCCCAGCCGATTCGCGAGAAGACCGGCGGCTCGACCTTCAAGAATCCGCCGGGACATTCGGCCTGGAAGCTCGTCGATGCCGCGGGCTGCCGCGGTCTCAAGGTCGGCGGCGCCCAGGTCTCCGAAATGCACTGCAACTTCCTGATCAACACCGGCAACGCCACCGCCGAGGACATCGAGACGCTCGGCGAGACCGTGCGGAAGCGGGTCGAGGCCCACTCGGGCATCGCGTTGCAGTGGGAGATCAAGCGGATTGGAATCAAGGCGAGCTGAGCTCGTCTGTTTGCTCAAGCAGCTCGGCGCAACCGCGACCGCAGTTGCAGATCAACCGGGAACATCTTGATGCGCACCACGATTCTGTTCGGCGGCTCCAACAAGGAACGGCTCGTGTCGGTCGCCAGTGCGCAGGCGCTGCACGCGGCGCTGCCCGACGCGGATCTCTGGTTCTGGGACGCCGACGACACCGTGCATCAGGCGAGCGGCACGGCGTTGGCCGCGCACGCCAAGCCCTTCGAGGAGCCGTTCACCGCCGACGGCGCCCGGATCGGGACGCTTGCCGAGGCGCTCGATCGTGCCAAAGCGGAGGACCGCGTCCTGGTGCTCGGCCTGCATGGCGGCCGGGCCGAGAACGGCGAACTTCAACTGATGTGCGAGCTTCGCGGTGTGGCGTTCACGGGCTCGAGTGCGGCTGCCTCGCACCTCGCCTTCGACAAGGTTGCGGCCAAGCGCTTCGCCGTGCTCGGCGGGGTGACCGCGGCGGAAGGCGTCGCGCTCGACGATGCCGAAGCTGCGCTGACGCGCTACGGCCGCCTGATCGCCAAGCCGGTGAAGGACGGCTCGAGCTTCGGGCTGATCTTCATCAACGCCAGGCAGGACCTCGTCGCCGTCAGGGCGGCGGCTGCGACCGAGGAATATCTGATCGAGCCGTTCGTCACGGGGACGGAGGCGACCTGCGGCGTGCTCGAACGGTCCGATGGATCGCTGATTGCGCTGCCGCCGATCGAGATCCTCCCGGCCGACGGCGCCTTCGACTATTTCGCGAAATATCTCGCGGCGGCGACGAAGGAGATCTGTCCGGGACGCTTCAGTCCGGAGGTCACGGCCGCGCTGCAGACCGAAGCGATCAAGGCGCATCGCGCGCTGTCCTGCGGCGGCTATTCGCGCACCGACTTCATCGTCTCGGCCGATGGGCCGGTCTATCTCGAGACCAACACGCTGCCGGGACTGACCGCCGCCTCGCTGTATCCGAAGGCCTTGGCGGCGGAGGGCATCCCCTTCGTCGATTTCCTGCAGCAGCAGATCGCCCTGGCCGAGCGGCGCGTTCGCAGATAGGCGCGTTCGATAGCCGCCCCGCGGGAACCCGGCCCGGCGTCACCCGGTGGTTCCCGTAACCTGTAAAATGCTTAAGAATTCCCGGCAAGGTCCTCATAAATCGGAGAAAAAAATCGCCTCCGCGGACCGATTTTACTTTTTGTTTACCAGGACGTCCGAAGGTTAACGCTGGCGCCCAGTGGTGCTCGGCCGCCGGAGCGAGCCGTCGCGACGAACGCATCGCGATGGTCACCAGCGTCCGGCCGGGACTGCAGGCGTCGGTCCGCGACGTATTTGCGGGCACAAACAGTTGATGAGCTCGTGCAATGGATGGTGCAGGACGCCTCGCTCGATCGCAGAGGCCTCAAGCGAACCTGAAAGCCGCTGCCCTTGGCGCGGCAATCCTGCTGCGCGAGTATGTCTCAGCCCATCTTCCACGCTTCAGGTTCGCGCCGCGCGGCACGAAAAAGACGCTCGGTGGACGGCCCGCCCGCAGGGACCGGGCCGACATGCAGGCCGCGCTCGCACCGATGATCGAGCGCGAGGCGCCGCCACGCGTGGTCGACTTCGTCGAGCGCTATCTGCCGCGGCGTCTCGGCACGGTGGCGACCGTGGCGCTGCTGTTCGGCAGCGTCTGGCTCGGCATCGTCAAAGGCGGCCACGCCCAGGACGTCAACGCGGCGCTGTCCGACACCCGCAATGCCCTGGCCAATGCGGCCGGCTTCCGCATCACGGCGGTGGCGATCAACGGCCGCAAGCAGCTGACCCAGGACGAGGTGCTCGCGATCGGCGGCGTCTCCGGCCGCTCGTCGCTGCTGTTCCTCGATGCCGCCGCGGTCCGCGACAAGCTCAAGGCCAATCCCTGGATCGCCGAAGCGACGGTGCAGAAGTTCTTCCCGAACCAGCTGCAGATCGACATCGTCGAGCGCAAGGCGTTCGCGCTGTGGCAGCAGGACGGCCGCCTCTCGGTGATCGCCGACGATGGCGCCGTGCTCGAACAATATGTCTCCCGCCGCTTCCTGACCTTGCCGCTCGTGGTCGGCAAGGGCGCCGAAAGCCGGGCGCGTGATTTCCTTGCGCTGCTGTCGCGCTATCCGCAGGTGCGCGCCGTGACCAAGGCGGCCGTGTTCGTCGGCGAGCGCCGCTGGAACCTGCGCACCAAGGATGGTCTCGACATCCGCCTGCCCGAGAACGACGTCGGCAACGCGCTGGCGACGCTGAGCCAGCTCGACCAGGACGACAGACTGTTCTCGCGCGACATCGTCGCGATCGACATGCGCCTGACGGACCGTCTGACGGTGCAATTGTCCGACGACGCCGCGAAGGCCCGCGAGGATCTGTTCAAGGACAAGGCGAAGTCCAAGAAGAAAGCCGGTGACGCATGACCGGCTTCGAACGCCAGACCCCGAAGACGCGCCCGATGGGGCAGAAGCGCACCGCGCTGGTCGCCTCGCTCGACGTCGGCACCAGCAAGATCGCCTGCATGATCGCGCGTCTGCGGCCGGCGCCGCCGAGCGACGCGCTGCGCGGCCGCACCCATGCGGTCGAGCTGATCGGTTACAGCCAGATTCAGTCCCGCGGCGTCAAGGCCGGGGCCGTCGTCGATCCGGTCGAATGCGAGCAGGCCGTGCGCCAGGCGGTCGCGCTGGCCGAGCGGATGGCCAAGGTGCGGGTCGAGTCGGTGCTGCTGCCGGTCGCCGGCGGCCGCGTGATGGGCCACCTGATCGAAGCGACATCGGACATCCGCGGCGGCGCCGTGACCCAGGCCGACGTCAGCCGCGTGACCTCGACCGGCATGCACCATGCCACCGGCGAGGGGCGGGCGGTGCTGCATGCCCTGCCGGTCGGCTACACGCTCGACGGCGTGAAGGGCATTCGCGATCCCCGCGGCATGCTGGCCCGGCAGTTCGGCGTCGACATGAACGTGGTGACGACCGACGCCACCGTCGCCAAGAACCTGATGCTCGTGGTCGAACGCTGCCATCTCAACGTCGAGGCGATGGCGGCGAGCCCGTATGTCGCCGGGTTGTCGGTGCTGACCGACGACGAGGCCGACCTCGGCGCCGCCGTTGTCGAGATGGGCGCGGGCACCACGACGATCGCGATCTATTCCGGCGGCCGCTTCGTCCATGCCTCCGGGTTTGCGCTCGGCGGGCACCACGTGACCATGGATCTTGCGCGCGGACTATCAGCGTGCATTGCAGATGCCGAGCGAATCAAGACGTTATATGGCACGGTGCTGACTGGCGGGTCCGACGCGCGTGAGTTGATGTCTGTTCCGACGGCCGGTGACAACGAGCGGGATGTTCCGCAGATCGTGTCCCGCGCCACCATCGCGAACATCGTCAGGCACCGCGCAGAGGAGATTTTTGAAATGGTCCGCGACCGGCTGAAGGATTCGCCCTTTGCGGCAGAACCCAAGGCGCGCGTCGTCCTCAGCGGAGGAGCCTCCCAGCTGACGGGCCTCGTCGAACTCGCGACGCGGATTCTCGACCGCCCGGTGCGGGTCGGCCGTCCGCTCGGCTTCGGCCGTCTCCCCAACGAGGCCAAGAACGCCGCCTTCGCGGTGCCCACCGGGCTCTTGGTCTATCCGCAATACGCGCACCTCGAACATGTCGAACCGCGGCATACGCGGCAGGTCGGGACAGGAACCGACGGCTATTTCGGAAAGGTCGGACGATGGCTACGCGAGGGCTTCTGATGACCGAATTCCGTCCCATGCGAATTTCATCAACACCACCCGCGGCCGGCGGCCGGGGCGAACCCACGCGCGCGTGATCGAGAGGCAACCATGGCACTCACTATTACCCCTCCTGATATCCACGAGCTGAAGCCCCGGATCACCGTGTTCGGCGTCGGCGGCGCGGGTGGCAACGCCGTCAACAACATGATCACGGCGGGCCTGCAGGGCGTCGACTTCGTCGTCGCCAACACCGACGCGCAGGCGCTGACGATGTCGAAGGCGCAGCGCATCATCCAGATGGGCACGCAGGTGACCCAGGGCCTCGGCGCCGGATCGCAGCCCGATGTCGGCGCGGCCGCCGCGCAGGAGGTGATCGACGAGATCCGCGATCATCTCTCGGGCGCCAACATGGTGTTCGTGACCGCCGGCATGGGTGGCGGAACGGGCACGGGGGCGGCTCCGGTCATCGCCAAGACCGCGCGCGAGATGAACATCCTCACGGTCGGTGTCGTCACCAAGCCGTTCCACTTCGAGGGCGCGCGCCGCATGCGCACCGCGGAGATGGGCATCGCCGAGCTGCACAAGGTCGTCGACACGCTGCTGATCATCCCGAACCAGAACCTGTTCCGGGTCGCCAACGAGAAGACCACCTTCGCCGACGCCTTCGCGATGGCCGACCAGGTGCTCTATTCCGGCGTCGCCTGCATCACCGACCTGATGGTCAAGGAAGGCCTGATCAATCTCGACTTCGCCGACGTCCGCGCCGTCATGCGTGAGATGGGCAAGGCGATGATGGGAACCGGCGAAGCCTCCGGCGAAAAGCGTGCGCTGACCGCCGCCGAAGCCGCCATCGCCAACCCGCTGATCGACGATTCCTCGATGAAGGGCGCCCGCGGCCTGCTGATCTCGATCACCGGCGGCAAGGACCTGACCCTGTTCGAGGTCGACGAAGCCGCGACCCGTATCCGCGAGGAGGTCGACCAGGACGCCAACATCATCGTCGGCGCCACCTTCGACGAATCGCTCGACGGCCTGATCCGCGTCTCGGTGGTCGCCACCGGCATCGAGCAGGCGCAGTTCAACCGGAACGTCACGACGACTGCACAGCCGGCGGCGGCTGTCGCTCCGATTGCCGCCGCCCCGACCGCTCATGCGGGTCTTCCTGAAACCCGGCTCGCCGACCTGACCGCGCGCCTGCGTGCCGACAATCAGCGGCTGGCCGAACGCGCCGCCAAGCTCGAGCAGCAGGCGTCGCAGGCACCAGTCGTTGCCGCCCCAATGCCGGCGCCGATGGCGCCCGCGCCGCGCCCGGCTCCGAATCTCGAGCGCGATACCCTGGCGGCGGTGGCTGCCGCGATGGCGAGCGAGCCTGCGGCGGTGTCGGCACCGGTGCAGCCCGCCTCCTATGGCGATGTGACGGTGCGGCCGATCGCTCAGAAGCCGTCGCTGTTCCCCGAGCCGGAGGCCCAGCGCGCGGCCTCCGTGGAACCGGTGGCTCTGCCGGAGACGTTCATTCCGCAGGCGGCTGAGCGGGTTCCGGCCCGCGCCCAGCGCATGCCGAAATTCGAGGACCTGCCGATGCCCGCGCAGGCCGAAATCCGACAGGCGCGGGGCGACGAGGGCGACGATCATCCGCAGAAGACCCGGATGTCGTTGCTGCAGCGCCTCGCCAATGTCGGTCTCGGCCGCCGCGACGAGGACGCCGAACCGCCGATGTCGGGCAGGGCAGCCGCTCCGGCGATGCCGCAGATGCCGCCGCTGCCGGAACGCAAGCCGCAGCGGAACGTTGCTCAGCAGGTTGCGAGCCACGAATCGCCCGTCTCGGAATATGCCCGCCGTCCGGCACCTCAGGGTCTGGATGCCCATGGCCGTCCGGCGCCTGTGTCCCCGGCGCCACAGGGCGACGACCATTTGGATATCCCGGCCTTCCTCCGCCGGCAGGCCACCTGAGAATTGTTACAGCCCAGAGGGTTCAGAACAGGCCCGGCTCGCGAGAGCCGGGCCTTTTCGTTGGGGTCCCGAAGGACGTGCGCGATTGTTCAACTAACTGATTTTAAATGATTAATTATTCTTTGGGTGTTTAGGTGGGGAGCGGGAAGGGTAAAGGCCGCGTTCCAGTTTGGTTAAGGCTTGGCGCGAATACGGCAGAGATGGGGTAACAATCCGTAAAGAAGCGTGAGTTGGCGCTCTTCGGACCCCTGGCTAAGGTTTGCCGTGACTTGGGGAATGCCTGGAAATGAGTCGGTCGCGAGGGGCGGCCGATAGGGGTTCAGGCGGGGTCTTGGGCGATCGTCGATGAAATTCAGCCGGCAAACAACGCTTCGTTCGCAAGCCACCGTTACCGGTGTAGGCGTCCACTCCGGCGCCCCGGTCAGCCTGACGATTGGACCCGCACCGATCGATGCCGGCATCGTGTTCCTCCGCACCGGCCTCGATGGCGCTGACCGCGAAGTCCAGGCCTCCTTCGGTTCGGTGATCGCCACCGAACTCGCCACGGTCCTGGGCGACCGTGATGGCCCGCTGGTCTCCACCGCCGAGCATGTTCTCGCCGCCCTGCGCGGCATGGGTGTCGACAACGCCGTGATCGAAGTCGACGGCCCGGAAGTTCCGATCATGGACGGCAGCGCGGCTCCGTTCGTGGCTGCGATCGACCAGGCCGGAATCGTCAATCAGTCCGCGCCGCGCCGCTACATTCAGGTGCTCAAGCCGGTTCAGGTGACGATGGGCGCCTCGATGGGCGAACTGCGCCCCAACAATTCGGGCTTCCGCGTCGAGGTCGAGGTCGACTTCGCCAATGCGGTGATCGGCCGTCAGGCCTACCATTTCGAGCTCAATCCCGAGCGCTTCCGCCGCGAGATTTCTCGCGCTCGCACCTTCGGCTTCATGAGCGACGTTTCGCGGCTCTGGAATGCTGGTTTCGCTCTGGGCTCGTCGTTCGACAACACGCTGGTGTTCGACGAGGAGCGCCTGCTCAATCCCGAAGGTCTCCGCTACGCCGACGAATGCGCCCGCCACAAGGTGCTGGACGCGATTGGCGATCTGGCGCTGGCCGGCTTGCCGCTGCTCGGCACCTACCGTTCGGTCCGTGGCGGCCACAAGCTGAATCACGCGGTCCTGACCGCATTGATGGCCGATCGGACCGCGTGGCGGCTGGTCGAGGGCGAGACGGTGCGCCGTCCGCGCGTTGCGGCAGAGGCCGTCGGCGGCATGGTCGGTGGCATGGTTGCTCCGGCCTACGGTCCCGACGTGTCCTGAGCATCCGGCTCCCGGCTGGATTCGGGAGCGATCTTTGCATCATTTGATGCCGTGACCGGCGAGATTGCGTGCTTTTGTCGCGGCGTTGTCATCGGCGCGCTGAGTTTGCCCCTGGTTTTTTGTCAATGTTTGTTGCCGGCCGGGTTTTCCTGGTCGATGGGCCCCGGCATTTCCGGCTTTTCCAACGGCGTCTGCAGCGGTGACCCTGATGCGCGGGCGCAGCCTCGGTCTCGCCTTAATCCGGGCGGATTGGCTTCCTATGCGGTTGGTTGATGAAGTGTTTTCGGTTAGAGAGGCCGGGGTCGCGTGATGCGGATTACCGGCGGGGCTCTTTCCTTCGCGGTCATGAGATGATGATCATGGTGCGCGGCGTAGATCAGATCACAGGCATCGGGTTCCAAAGAAGCATGTCGAACCAGCGTCTCACGCGCGACCTCTCTCATCCCGCATTGTCGGTCGGCCGCGGTCTGCGGCTCGCGGCATCGCTGGCGCTGCTGGCGCTTCCCCTGGCGGGATGCGGCACCGGCGGCCTGTGGGACAAGTTCATGGCCAAGGACGACACCTTCGTCGATGAGCCCGCGGACAAGCTCTACAATGAGGGCTTGTACCTGATGAACGAGAAGAAGGATGTGAAGGGCGCGACCAAGAAGTTCGAGGAGGTCGATCGCCAGCATCCCTATTCCGACTGGGCCCGCAAATCGCTGCTGATGTCGGCCTACGCTTCCTATCAGGCCGGCGATTACGACGGCTGCATCGGCGCCGCGACCCGCTATGTGACCCTGCATCCGGGCAGCCCGGACGCTGCCTACGCGCAGTACCTGATCGCGGCCTCGCATTACGACCAGATCCCGGACATCAGCCGCGACCAGGGCCGCACCGAGAAGGCGATCGCCGCGCTCGAAGAGGTGGTGCGCAAATATCCGACCTCCGAATACGCCACCAACGCCAAGGCCAAGATGGAGGGCGCCCGCGACCAGCTCGCCGGCAAGGAGATGGATGTCGGCCGCTACTACATGCAGAAGCGCGACTACACCGCGGCGATCAACCGCTTCAAGGCCGTGGTGACGCAGTACCAGACCACCCGCCATGTCGAGGAAGCGCTGTACCGGCTAACCGAGGCCTACATGACCATCGGCATCGTCGGCGAGGCGCAGACGGCGGCCGCCGTGCTCGGGCACAACTTCCCGGACAGCAAGTGGTACAAGGATGCCTATAATCTGGTGAAGTCGGGCGGTGTGGAGCCCGAAGAGAACAAGGGCTCCTATATCTCGCGGGCATTCAAGAAGCTCGGCTTGGGCTGACAGCTCTGCGGCCGGATGATCTGATCCGGCTTTGTTCTCAATTCTTGTTTTGTTCTCATTTCTCTGCTAGGGTCGAGTCGTTCGCTCAGGGGCTTTGCTGCCCCCTTTACGAAGGACTTGAGCCTCCATGCTGGCGCGACTGTCTATCCGTGACATCGTCCTGATCGAACGACTCGATCTCGAGTTCGCCCAGGGACTGGCGGTGCTGACCGGCGAGACCGGCGCCGGCAAGTCGATCCTGCTCGACGGGTTTGCCTTGGCGCTCGGCGGTCGCGGTGACGCCAGCCTGGTGCGGCATGGCGCCGACCAGGGGCAGGTCACCGCCGTGTTCGAGATCGGCAAGGACCATCCGGCGGCGAGGATCCTCGCCGCGAATGGCCTCGACGCCGACGGCGAGATGATCCTGCGCCGGGTCCAGTATGGCGACGGCCGCACCCGCGCCTTCATCAACGACCAAGCGGTCAGCGTTCAGACCTTGAAGGCGATCGGCGCCACCCTGGTCGAGATCCACGGCCAGCATGACGAGCGCGCGCTGGTCGATGCCGCCACACATCGCCGGCTGCTGGATGCCTTCGCGGGTCTGGAGAAGGATGTCGCGGCGGTCGAGCAGCTCTGGGCCGCACGCCGGACGGCGACCACCGCACTGGAAGAGCATCGCGCCAGCATGGAGCGCGCCGCGCGCGAGGCCGATTATCTGCGCCATGCCTCGGACGAACTGAAGAAGCTGGCGCCGAAGGAGGGCGAGGAGACGCAACTGGCTGCCCGGCGCACCGCGATGATGCAGGGCGAGAAGATCGCGGGCGATCTGCGCGATGCCCAGGATGCCGTCAGCGGCAACCAGTCACCGATCGCTGCGCTGGCGGCGGCCGTCCGCCGGCTGGAGCGGCGCGCGGTCAGCTCGCCGGCGCTGGTCGATCCGGCGGTGAAGGCGATCGATTCGGCGATCAACGCGCTGGAGGAAGCGGACCAGCATCTGACGGCGGCGCTGATCGCGACCGATTTCGATCCGTTGGAACTGGAGCGCATCGAGGAGCGGCTGTTCGCGCTGCGGGCTGCCGCACGCAAATATTCGACGCCGGTCGACGGCCTCGCGGCGCTGGCCGCCAAATATGCCGCCGATATCGTGCTGATCGATGCCGGCGCCGAGCAGTTGAAGAAGCTGGAGGCGGCGGCTGCGACAGCCGATGCCCGCTACGCGGCGGCGGCGGTCAAGCTGTCGGCGGCGCGCACCAAGTCTGCCGAGAAGCTGAACCGAGCGGTTCATGCCGAGCTTGCCCCGCTCAAGCTCGAACGCGCCAAGTTCATGACCCAGGTCGACAGCGACACCGAGGCACCGGGGCCCCAAGGCATCGACCGGGTCGAGTTCTGGGTCCAGACCAACCCGGGCACGCGTCCGGGCCCGATGATGAAGGTCGCCTCCGGCGGCGAGCTGTCGCGGTTCCTGCTGGCGCTCAAGGTGGTGCTGTCCGACCGCGGCTCGGCGCCGACGCTGGTGTTCGACGAAATCGACACCGGGGTGGGCGGCGCGGTGGCCGACGCCATCGGCGCCCGGCTGGCGCGGCTCGCGCATGGCGTCCAGGTCATGGCGGTGACGCATGCGCCGCAGGTCGCTGCAAGGGCGGACCAGCATCTGTTGATCTCGAAGGATGCGCTCGACCGCGGCAAGCGGGTCGTCACCCGGGTCAACACGCTCGCCACCCTGCACCGCCGCGAGGAGATCGCGCGCATGCTGGCCGGCGCCGAGGTCACCGCCGAGGCGCGCGCCGCGGCGGACCGGCTGCTGGAGGCCGCGGCGGCGTAAGTTTGAGGGTCCAGGCCGAACGCTTTTGGCTCCGGCGCGCGCATTGTGTACACCGTCATTTCGGGGCGGCTCCAGACCGCTCCCGTTTTGACGAGCAGACATTACGCAGCATGCCCAAGACAGCCAAACCCAAGAAGCCCGCCGACGTCGCCGACCTCACCAAGGCCCAGGCCAAGGTGGAATGGAAGCGGCTGGCGCTGGAACTGGAGACCCACGACCGGCTCTACTACCAGGACGATCAGCCGAAGATCTCGGACGCGGCCTATGACGAGCTGCGCCGTCGCTTCAATGCCATCGAGACGCGCTTTCCCGAACTCGTGAGCAGTTCCTCGCCGTCGCAGAAGGTCGGCGCCGCGCCGTCCGGCCGGTTCAAGAAGGTGCGGCACGCGGTGCCGATGCTGTCGCTCGACAACGCCTTCGCCGAGGAGGACGTGCGCGACTTCGCCGGCCGCATCGCGCGCTTCCTCAAGCTTGCCGAGGATGACCGTATCGATTTCTCCGCCGAGCCGAAGATCGACGGGCTCTCGATGTCGCTGCGCTACGAGGGCGGCGAACTGGTCACCGCCGCGACCCGCGGCGACGGCACCGAGGGCGAGGACGTCACCGCCAACATCCGCACCCTGAAGGACGTGCCGCAGAAGCTGCACGGCCGCAACCTGCCCGACATTTGCGAGGTCCGCGGCGAGGTCTACATGACCAAGCAGGCCTTCCTCGCGCTGAACGAGCGCCAGAAGGAAGCCGGCGACACCATCTTCGCCAATCCGCGCAATTCCGCTGCCGGCTCGCTGCGCCAGAAGGATCCGACCATCACGGCGTCGCGGCCGCTCGGCTTCTTCGCCTATGCCTGGGGCGAGATGAGCGCAATGCCGGCCGGCACGCAGAGCGGCATGATCAAATGGTTCGAGCATTGCGGCTTCTCGACCAACCCGCTGACCAAGCTGTGTCGGTCGGTCGACGAACTGATCGCGTTCCATCATCAGATCGAGGCGCAGCGCGCCGAGCTCGACTACGACATCGACGGCGTCGTCTACAAGGTCGACCGCATCGACTGGCAGGAGCGGCTCGGCTTCGTCTCGCGCACGCCGCGTTGGGGCATCGCACACAAATTCCCGGCCGAGCGCGCCATGACCGTGCTCAAGGACATCGAGATCCAGGTCGGCCGCACCGGCTCGTTCACCCCCGTCGGCAAGCTGGAGCCGGTCGGCGTTGGCGGCGTGATCGTGCAGAACGTCACGCTGCACAACGAGGACTACATCAAGGGCATCGGCAACAAGGGTGAGAGCTTGCGCGAGGGCCGCGACATCCGCATCGGCGACACCGTCGTGATCCAGCGCGCCGGCGACGTCATCCCGCAGGTGGTCGATGTGCTCATCGACAAGCGGCCCGCCGATGCCGCGGAATTCCACTTTCCGAAAAAGTGCCCGTGTCCCCTCCACACCGACGTCGTGCGCGAGGAGATCGCCACCGGCGAGGAGGGCTCTCGCGCGCGCTGCACCGGTGAGTTCGCCTGTCCTTATCAGAGGATCGAGCATCTCAAGCTGTTCGCCTCGCGCCGCGCCTTCGACATCGACGGCCTCGGCGAGAAGCAGATCCAGTTCTTCTTCGACCAGGGCTGGGTCAAGGAGCCGGCCGACATCTTTACCCTGGCCGCACGCAACGCCAAGCTGAAGCTGGAGGAGGTCGAGGGCTATGGCGAGACCTCGGTGCGCAACCTCTTCAATGCGATCGAGGCGCGGCGCCAGATCGCGCTGGAGCGCTTCATCTATGCGCTCGGCATGCGCCATGTCGGCGAGACCACGGCCCTGGCGCTGGCGCGCGGCTACGGTTCATGGGACGCGTTCCACGATGCCTGCCTGAAGGTCGCCAACGGCGATGAGGAGGCGATCGCCGAGATGGATGCGCTCGACCAGATCGGCGACACCGTGATCAAGAGCGTTGCGGCCTATTTCGGCGAGGACCACAATCGCAAGATCGTCGAGCGGCTGACCAAGGAAGTGACGATCCAGGATGCGGAGAAGCCGAAGCGCAACTCGCCGGTCGCCGCCAAGACGGTGGTCTTCACCGGCACGCTGGAAAAGATGACGCGCGACGAGGCCAAGGCGACCGCAGAGCGGCTCGGCGCCAAAGTGTCGGGCTCGGTGTCGAAGAAGACCGACTACGTCGTCGCCGGCCCCGGCGCCGGCTCCAAGCTGAAGGAGGCGCAGAAGCACGGCGTGCAGGTGCTGACCGAGGACGAGTGGCTGAAGCTGATCGGGGAGTAGCAATCCCGCGGTGTTGGTCGCCGTCAACGCTGGTTGCTACACCCACAACTGTCATCATCCGCGAACGCGGATGATCCAGTATTCCAGAGGCAGTCGTGATAGAGTCGATCCGCCTCGGCGTACTGGATACCCGCCTGCGCGGGTATGACACCGAGAGGAACGCGCGTGCGTACAATCCCTCGCGTCCGTGGTCACATCACCGTCGTCACATTACCCCGGCGTCATCCTCTTCCGCAGCCTCGATCAGCTCCCTCGTCATCGTCACCGATGTGCGCGGGACCAGGAAGATCATGCTGCAGACGCAGGCCAGCGACAGCGCGAGGATCGCCGACGTCAGCGGCAGCGTCGTGGCGTAATGGCCGCCGAGATACGCGCCGAGTTGCGAGGTGAGCGCGCCGATCCCCATTTGCAGGAAGCCCATCGCGCCGGACGCCGTGCCCGCCGCGCCCGGCCGCACGCTGATCGCGCCCGCCGCGGAATTGGCCATGACAGCGGCATTGGCGAACATGATCAGCATCTGCGTACCGAACAGGATCGACGGTACCTGGTTGAAGCCGAACAGGCTCCAGCTGAAGTTCAGCGCGGCGCCCGTGAGTTGCAGCCCCAGTCCGAACCAGATCAGACGGTCCAGGGAATGCCGCGGCGCGTAGCGCACGCAGAACAGGTTGCCGACGAAATAGGCAAAGCCGGTGGTCGCAAACCACGCGCCATATTCCGCCGATGAGCGGCCCATCTGCACCTCGACGATGTAGGGACCGCCGCCGGCGAAGGCGAAGATGATCTGCGACGCCAGCACCTGGCACAACATGTAGCCAAGGAACGCGCGGCTCTTCGCCAGCGCGGCGATGTCGCCGCGGAAGCTTGCGCCCTCGACGCGGGCCGGGCGCGTCTCCGGCAGCGCCAGCGTCACCGCTACGGCCACCGCAATCGAGGCGGCAGCGACGACGTAGAAGATCGCGTGCCACCCGAACGCGATCTCGATCAGGCCGCCGGTCAGCGGCGACAGCATCTGCGCGATCATCATGACGGCGACGACGAGGCTGATCATCGCGCCGATGCGCTCGCGCGGATAGAGATCGCGGATGATGGCGCGGCTGATGACCATGCCGCTGGCGCCGCCGAGCGCCTGAAAGAAACGCGCGGCGATCAACTGCGGCAGCGTCTCGGCGAAGATGCAGCCGAAGCTGGCCACGATCGACAGCGCGAGCCCCGCGAGCATCACCGGACGGCGGCCGAACCGGTCCGACAGCGGTCCCAGCAGCAATTGCGAGATCGCGATGCCGATCATGTAGAACGACACCGTCATCTGCACGACGGAGGCATCGCGGTCGAAGGTCGTCGCCAGCAGCGGCAGCGCCGGCACCAGCAGGTACAGCGAGATCGGCGCCAATCCGGTCATGACGACGAGCAGGATCAGCAGTGTGCGCGACGGCGTGGCACGCGGTGGCGCGGCCACGGGCGGTCTGCTGATCATTCCATGCATCGGGAGGTGTCGCTCGGATCGTTTCGGACCAAGTCGACTGTAGCGACCTTCCGCGTCACGGAAATGCCTGTTTCCGCATGAGGCCATACCGGGAGCGGGACAGTTGCATCAAGCGTCCTGCGGTCTGGACCCGCCGTCGCGAGTGTCCGAGCATGGCGCTGGCTCGTCCGAGCGATCGTGTAGTTCGTGACCTGATCCGTAGGGTGGGGTGTGTCCTGAAACGATCATAGACCCAGTGGGATGAGGAGACCACACGAGCTGAAGTCGATGGGGCT
>NZ_JBNPVB010000034.1:0-31591 GCF_051168495.1 Bradyrhizobium oligotrophicum
ATCGACCGCATCAAGGACATCCTGGGCCAGCTCGAGGCCAACGAGGCCGAGCCCGAAGGCGAGGACCGCGACCTCATCAGCGAGCTCGAGGCGATGGTCGAGCGCGGCATGGCGGCGATGGCAGCAGGGGCGGCGGCGCCCGCACCCGCCGCAGCGCCAGAAGCGGCCGCACCGGCTGCGGCGCCGGCCAAGCCCATGACGCAGGGCAGCCTGATCGACCAGACGCTGGAACGGCCGCTGCGCCCCGGCGAAGTGTCGCTCGACGAACTGGAGCGCGCCTTCCGCGAGACTCCGATCGAGATGCCGGCCGCGCACGAGGCGGCCGCGCCGCCGCCCGCACCGGCACCGGTCGCGAAGGCCGAGCCGGCCAAGGTGGAAGCCAAGGCTGAGGCCAAGGCGGAAGCGCCGAAGAAGGCGGCACGCGCCAAGGCCAATGCCGATGGCGAAGTGCAGGAGAGCGACAAGGTCGCCAACCAGTCGATCCGCGTCAACGTCGACACGCTCGAACATCTGATGACGATGGTCTCCGAACTGGTGCTGACCCGCAACCAGCTGCTCGAGATCGCCCGCCGCAACGAGGACACCGAGTTCAAGGTGCCGCTGCAGCGGCTCTCCAACGTCACCGCCGAGCTGCAGGAAGGCGTCATGAAGACGCGCATGCAGCCGATCGGCAATGCCTGGCAGAAGCTGCCGCGCATCGTCCGCGACCTCGCGACCGAACTCGGCAAGCAGATCGAGCTCGAGATGCACGGCGCCGACACCGAGCTCGACCGCCAGGTGCTCGACCTGATCAAGGACCCGCTCACCCACATGGTGCGCAACTCCGCCGATCACGGCCTGGAGACGATGGCCGAGCGCGCCGCCAGCGGCAAGGCCGAGCAGGGCACCATCCGGCTGTCGGCCTATCATGAAGGCGGCCACATCATCATCTGCATCGCCGACAACGGCCGCGGCCTCAACACCGAGCGCATCAAGGCCAAGGCGGTCGCGAACGGTCTCGTCACCGAGGCCGAGCTCGAGAAGATGACGGAAGCGCAGATCCACAAGTTCATCTTCGAGCCGGGCTTCTCGACGGCCGCCGCCGTCACCTCGGTCTCCGGCCGCGGCGTCGGCATGGACGTGGTGCGCACCAACATCGACCAGATCGGCGGCACCATCGACATCAAGTCGGTGGTCGGCGAGGGCACCTCGGTCACCATCAAGATCCCGCTGACGCTGGCCATCGTCTCGGCGCTGATCGTCGAAGCCGGCGGCGACCGCTTCGCGATCCCGCAGCTCGCCGTCGTCGAGCTGGTGCGGGCGCGCGCCAATTCCGAGCACCGCATCGAGCGCATCAAGGACACCGCGGTGCTGCGGCTGCGCAACAAGCTGTTGCCGCTGATGCACCTGAAGAAGCTCCTGAAGATCGACGACGGCTCGTCGACCGATCCGGAGAACGGCTTCATCGTGGTGACGCAGGTCGGCAGCCAGACCTTCGGCATCGTGGTGGATTGCGTGTTCCACACCGAGGAAATCGTGGTCAAGCCGATGTCGACCAAGCTGCGTCACATCGACATGTTCTCGGGCAACACCATCCTGGGCGACGGCGCGGTCATCATGATCATCGATCCGAACGGCATCGCCAAGGCGCTCGGCGCCGCCGGCTCGGCCTCGCAGGCGGTGTCCGACGAGCATGCCGCGCATCACGCGATCGGCGGCGAGCAGCTGACCTCGCTCCTGGTGTTCCGCGCCGGCACGGCGCAGCCCAAGGCGGTCCCGCTGGCGCTGGTCACGCGGCTCGAGGAGATCGCGGCCGACAAGATCGAGATCTCCAACGGCCGCTACATGGTGCAGTACCGCGACCAGCTGATGCCGCTGGTGCAGATGGAAGGCGTGTCGGTGCAGACATCGGGCTCGCAGCCGATCCTGGTGTTCGCCGACGAGACCCGCGCGATGGGCCTCGTGGTCGACGAGATCATCGACATCGTCGAGGAGCGGCTCCACATCCAGGTCTCGGGCGCCAGGGATGGCATCCTCGGCTCGGCGGTGATCAAGAGCCAGGCCACCGAGGTGATCGACGTCGGCCACTTCCTGCCGATGGCGTTCGCGGACTGGTTCATCCGCAAGGAGATGGCCACCGAGGCGCAGACGCAGTCGGTGCTGCTGGTCGACGACTCCCCGTTCTTCCGCAACATGCTGGCGCCGGTGCTGAAGTCGGCCGGCTACAAGGTGCGCACGGCGGCATCGGCGATCGAGGGCCTCGCGACGCTGCGCTCGGGGCACAGCTTCGACATCGTCGTCACCGACATCGAGATGCCGGAGATGAACGGCTTCGAGTTCGCCGAAGCGATCCGCGCCGATCAGAATCTGAACCAGACGCCGGTCATCGCGGTGTCGTCGCTGGTGTCGCCGGCGGCGATCGAGCGCGGCCGCCAGGCCGGGCTCTACGACTACATCGCCAAGTTCGACCGGCCCGGCCTGATCGCGGCGCTGAAGGAACAGATCGAGGAACGGGCGCGCGCCGAAGCCAACCGGCGGGCCGCGTGACAGCAAGGGGCAGGAGTAGCGTGCGATGAGCAGCAGCAAGATCGAAACCACTGACGGCGCCGCCGTCGAATACGTCACTGCCATGATCGGCGGCCAGCTGTTCGGCCTGCCGATCTCGCGGGTGCAGGACGTGTTCATGCCGGAGCGGGTGACGCGGGTGCCGTTGTCGTCGGCCGAGATTGCCGGCGTGTTGAACCTGCGCGGACGCATCGTGACCGTTGTCGACATGCGGGCGCGGCTCGGCCTCGCCCGGGCCGACGACGGCAAGCCGCCGATGGCGGTCGGCGTCGATCTGCGCGGCGAATCCTACGGCCTCCTGATCGACCAGATCGGCGAAGTGCTGCGGCTGCCCGAGGAGAGCCGGGAGGAAAACCCCGTCAACCTCGATCCGCGGATGGCGAAGCTCGCCGGCGGCGTGCATCGCCTCGATGGCCAGCTGATGGTCATTCTCGATGTCGATCGCGTGCTCGAATTGGCTGCCGACAAGATGGCGGCCTGAGGCCGCAGCGTGAGCCCGGCCGCGCGAGACCGCGCGATCGGATTGGACCCTGACTCCGAGAGGCTGATATGAGAACGTGTCTGGTGGTTGACGATTCGAGCGTCATTCGAAAAGTGGCGCGGCGTATCCTGGAAGGTTTGGATTTCCAGATTGTCGAGGCGGAGGACGGCGAGCAGGCGCTTGAGATCTGCAAGCGCAGCCTGCCCGATGCGGTTCTGCTCGACTGGAACATGCCCGTCATGGACGGCTACGAATTCCTCGGCAATCTCAGGCGCATGCCTGGCGGCGACGCGCCGAAGGTCGTGTTCTGCACCACCGAGAACGACGTCGCGCACATCGCGCGCGCGCTGCACGCGGGTGCCAACGAGTACATCATGAAGCCGTTCGACAAGGACATCGTGACAGCCAAATTCCAGGAAGTTGGCTTGATCTGATTGTCCTTCGGCTCAACGGTCCGTGGTCCTCCGGGCTTGCAGTCGTTCCGTGCCTCTGTCCTGTTGGTGAACTATGAGCTTCGCGTTGGCCAGTTCTTCGATCCCTAGTTCGACCAGACAGGAACCTCTCCGGGTGATGGTCGTGGACGATTCCGTCGTCATCCGCGGCATGATCTCGCGTTGGATCAGCTCCGAGCCCGACATGGTGGTGGCGGCGTCGCTGCGCACAGGCCTGGAAGCCGTCAACCAGCTCGATCGCGTCAACCCCGATGTCGCCGTGCTCGACATCGAGATGCCCGAGCTCGACGGCATCGCAGCGTTGCCGAGGCTGCTCGCCAAGAAGAAGAACCTTGCCGTCATCATGGCCTCGACACTGACCCGCCGCAACGCGGAGATCAGCTTCAAGGCGCTGTCGCTCGGTGCGGCCGACTACATTCCGAAGCCCGAGAGCACGCGCGAGGCGTCGGCTGCCGACAATTTTCACTACGACCTGATTCAGAAGATCCGCACTCTCGGGGCCAAGGCGCGGCGCGCGGCTCCCGCGCCGCATGCTCCGGCAGCGCCACATGTCGACCCGCGGTCCGCGCCGGCACTGCGTCCCGCCACGGCGCCGGCAATGCCCGCCGTGCCCGCTCAGATCGCGCGCCGGGCGTTCAGCACGCAGATGCCGAAGGTGCTTCTGATCGGCTCATCCACGGGTGGTCCGCAGGCGTTGATGTCGGTCGTCGCCGAACTCGGCGCGGTCATCGACCGTTTCCCGGTGCTGATCACGCAGCACATGCCGCCGACCTTCACCACCATTCTGGCCGAGCATCTGGCGCGTTCGAGCCGCAGGCCGGCCCATGAGGCGGTCGACGGCGAGGTCATCAAGCCCGGCCAGATCTATCTCGCGCCGGGCGGACGCCACATGCGCGTCGCGCGGCACGGCGTCGACGCCGTGATCGCGCTCGACAATGGTCCGCCGGTCAATTTCTGCAAACCGGCCGTGGACCCTCTGTTCACGTCCGCCGTGGACATCTGGCAGGGCGCGACGCTGGCGGTCATTCTGACCGGCATGGGCTCCGACGGCATGCGCGGCGGCAAGGACATCGTGGCTGCCGGCGGCAGCGTGATCGCGCAGGACGAGGCGACCAGCGTGGTCTGGGGCATGCCCGGTGCGGCCGCCAATGCCGGAATCTGCGCCGCCATCCTTCCCTTGAATCAGATTGCGCCGAAGCTGGTCCGTCTGTTTGCAGGAGACCGTTCGTGACACCCCTGGACTATGAGTTCCTGCGTAAGGTCCTGAAGGATCGTTCAGGCCTCGATCTGTCGGCCGACAAGCAGTACCTGGTCGAAAGCCGGCTGCTGCCGCTGGCCCGTCGCGCCAATCTCCCGGGCATTCCCGAACTGGTGCAGAAGATGAAGAGCGGAGGCGAGCAACTCACGGCTCAGGTGGTCGAGGCCATGACCACCAATGAGACGTTCTTCTTCCGCGACAAGATTCCGTTCGATCATCTGCGCGAAAGCATTCTTCCGGGCCTGGTCCAGTCGCGGGCCAGCCGGCGGTCGCTGCGCATCTGGTCGGCCGCCTGCTCGACCGGCCAGGAGCCGTATTCGATCGCGATGTGCCTGCGCGAATATGGCGCG
This sequence comes from Bradyrhizobium oligotrophicum, assembly GCF_051168495.1. Taxonomy (GTDB): domain Bacteria; phylum Pseudomonadota; class Alphaproteobacteria; order Rhizobiales; family Xanthobacteraceae; genus Bradyrhizobium; species Bradyrhizobium oligotrophicum_A. The sequence goes on from NZ_JBNPVB010000034.1 coordinate 5,086, forward strand.
GCCCTGAGCGGCTGGCGAATCGAGATCGTCGCGACCGACCTCTCGCAGGAGGTGCTCGAAAAGTCGAAGGCCGGACTCTACAGCCAGTTCGAGGTCCAGCGCGGACTGCCGATTCAGCTGCTCGTGAAATACTTCACCCAGCTCGGTGAGCTCTGGCAGCTCAGCGCCGATATCCGCGGCATGGTCCAGCATCGCCAGCTCAATCTGCTGCAGGACTTCTCGCATCTCGGCAAGTTTGACGTGATCTTCTGCCGCAACGTGCTGATCTATTTCGATCAGGAGACCAAGGCCGCGATCTTCGAACGGATGGCCAAGATGCTGGAGCCCGACGGCACCCTGCTGCTCGGCGCGGCCGAGTCGGTGGTCGGCATCACCGATGCGTTCAGGCCAAATCCGGAGCGCCGCGGTCTCTACCAGATCAATCCGGTCCGGAGCCCGCGCGGCGGAGCCGCTCTGCTGCCAGGGCTCAAGGTGGTCGCAGCGCGCTGACCCCCGCGTCGGACTCGCGACGCGATCGGTCGCGATTCGACCGTTCACGTTGCGAACCGGCCCGATTGACCCCGGCTGCCTGATCCCTAGTCCTTCCCGCACGGGCGTCACCGGACGCCCGTAGCCGCCGTCCCGAAACAAATATCGTCCCCCCGCTGGAACTTTTCGCGGCCTGACGCGTCAACTCACGCCTTGGTGTGGGCTGAAGCATGTTGGACGGATGGCGGGGGGTTGGATGAAAACGGGTGTGCGTCCTCGGATCGTGACGCGGGATCTTCCGGTCATCGCGAAAGCGGCGACCGGCATCGACGGCCTCGACGAGGTCACCTTCGGCGGCCTGCCGCAGGGACGGCCGACGCTTCTCTGCGGCGCGGCGGGCTGCGGCAAGACGCTGTTCGCCATGACCTTCCTCTATAACGGCGCGGTCGCCTATGACGAGCCGGGCGTGTTCATCGCCTTCGAGGAACAGCCCGAGGACCTGATCAAGAATGTCGGCTCGCTGCGCTACGACATCGAGAAGCTGATCGAGCAGAAGAAGATCGTCGTCGACCACATCCATCTCGACCGCAACGAGATCGAGGAAGCAGGCGAATATGATCTCGACGGCCTGTTCATCCGCATCGGCTTCGCGATCGACGCCATCGGCGCCAAGCGCGTCGTCATCGATACGATCGAGACGCTGTTCGGCGGTCTCGACAACCAGGCCGTGCTGCGATCCGAGCTGCGCCGGCTGTTCGAATGGCTGAAGAGCAAGGGCGTCACCGCGATCATCACCGGCGAGCGCGGCGACGGCACGCTCACCCGTTACGGTCTGGAAGAATATGTCGCGGACTGCGTGATCCTGCTCGACAACCGCGTCCACGACCAGCTCTCGACGCGCCGGTTGCGTGTCGTGAAATATCGCGGCACGGCGCACGGTACCAACGAATATCCCTTCATCATCGACCAGGAAGGCATCACCGTGATGCCGATCACGTCGTCGGGCCTGTCGCACGACGCGTGGACGGAGCGGGTGTCGACCGGCATCGCCGATCTCGACGACATGCTCGAAGGCAACGGCTACTACAAGGGGTCGAGCATCCTGATCTCCGGCATGGCCGGATCGGGCAAGTCGACGGTGTCGGCGCATTTCGCCAATTCGATCTGCCAATCGGGACAGCGCTGCATCTATTTCGCCTTGGAGGAATCGCCGCAGCAGATCGTCCGGAACATGAAGTCGGTCGGTCTGAACCTGCAGCAATGGGTCGATTGCGGCCTGCTGCGGTTCTCGGCGCGGCGGCCCAATCTCTATGGGCTGGAGACGCATCTCGCCGCGATGCATCGCGAGGTCAAGGAATTCGATCCTGCAGCCGTCGTTGTCGATCCGATCTCGGCGCTGATGGGCGCCGGCATTGCCGGCGACGTGCATTCGATGACGTTGCGGCTCATCGACTTCCTCAAGGCGCGCGGCGTGACGGCGCTATTCACCAATCTCGGCGCCGGCAGCGCCGACACCGCGACCACGGAGATGCAGATCTCCTCGCTCACCGACACCTGGCTGCTGCTCTACAATCGCGAGAGCAATGGCGAGCACAATCGCCAGCTCTATCTGCTGAAGTCGCGCGGCATGGCGCATTCCAACCAGGTCCGCGAATTCCTCATGAGCGCCGACGGCATCGCGTTGCGCGAAGTCTATGTCGGTCCTGACGGCGTGCTCACCGGATCGGCGCGGGTGGCGCAGGAGGCGAGGGACCGCGCAGACAGCCTCTTGCGCGGGCAGGACATCGAGCGCCGCACGCGCGAGGTCGAGCGCCGCCGCCGCGATCTCGCGGCGCAGATCGAGATGCTCAAGGCCCAACTGGCCACCGAGGAGAGCGAGATGGCGCTCATTAATCTGGAAGGCGCTGCCCGCGAGGACCAGCGTTCGGCGGCGCGCGTCGCGCAGGTCGAGAGCCGCTCCTCCAGGCACAGGCCGAACCCCGCAGCCAAACCGTTGAGATCCAGCAAATGACAGCCTCTTCGATTGAACAGGATGGCTACAATCTCCGGCTCTATGTCGCGGGCCAGACGCCGAAGTCGTTGGCGGCCCTCGCCAACCTCAAGAAGCTCTGCGAGACGCATCTGCCGGGCCGCTACACGATCGAGGTGATCGATCTGATGAAGGATCCGGCCCTCGCGCAGCGCGATCAGATCGTCGCCATCCCGACCCTGATCCGTCAGTTGCCCGAGCCGCTCAAGCGAATCATCGGCGACCTGTCCAACGCCGAGAAGGTGCTGGTCGGTCTGGACATCGCACCGAGCTGAACGGAGGACGCGCGTGGCATCAACCGACGCGATGCAGGCCGGACGGCCTCGGAACGAGGCTGAGGAGACGGTAGAGGCCATTCATCGCGGCAATGTCGATGCTGTGGTGGTGCAGGGTCCGAGCGGACCCCAGGTCATCATGCTGCAGGGCGCGGATGCGCCGTATCACGTTCTCGTCGAACGCATGAGCGACGGCGCGCTGACGCTCGATGCCGACGGCTGCATCGTGTACGTCAATTCCAGGCTCTGCGCGCTGACGGGACTCGGCGCGCAAGATCTGGTCGGACGCAGCTTCGCTTCGCTGTTTGCCGGACCGGTGCCACATCAGCGTGCCGATGACGCGGCGAGCGACGCGCAACTGTGCCGCATCGACGGCGGCGATCTGCCGGTCTCGGTGTGGATGCGGCAGATGGCGATGGGGGGCGTGGTGGCCACCCTCGTCACCCTGACCGACATGTCGATCCAGCGCCGCGCCGAGGAGGTCGCCCATGCCGAGCGGTTCGCGCGCTCGATCCTGGAGCAGGCCACCGATGCGGTCGTCGTGCTGGCCCTCGATGGCCGCATCACACATGCGAGCTGGGTGGCCGAGCAACTCGCCGAACGATCGCCGGTCGGGCAATTGTTCTCGGAAGCGTTTGCGCTCGACGCCCAGTCGGCCAGCCAGCAGGGCACCCTGACGCGCTTCTCGCGCGAGAGCCTCGATCAGGCGCTGGCCACCAAGCCGTTTCACGGCCTCGAAGTCGCCTTGCGCAACGAACGCATGTCCGGCCGCTCGTTCCTGCTGTCCGGCGGGCCGCTGGTCAATGACGACAAGGAGGCGGTCGGATCGATCGTCACCTTAACCGACATCACCGAGCGCAAGCGCGCCGAAGAGCAGCAGACCATGCTGGTCGCGGAGCTCAACCACCGGGTCAAGAACATCCTGGCCATCGTGCAATCCGTGGCGGGGCAGACGCTGCGCACCTCGCCCTCGCTGCCGGCCTTCAACAAGGCGTTCTCCGGCCGCATCCAGGCAGTGTCGATCGCGCACGACATCCTGACCCAGACGCGCTGGATCGGCATCGGCTTCAACGAGCTGCTCACCACCGTGCTGGCGCCCTATGGCGTCGGGGAAGGCCGGATCGCGATCGAGGGACCGCCGGTGCTGCTGGAGGCGCGGCTGGTGCTGCCGCTATCCATGGTGCTGCACGAACTCGCGACCAACGCCTCGAAATATGGCGCGCTGTCGGCGCCGTTCGGCCGGGTCACGATCTCCTGGCAACGCTGCGATGACCAAAGCCGGCTGCAGCTCGTCTGGCTGGAGCGGGGCGGACCAATCGTCGAAGGCGGCAGATCGCGCGGTTTCGGCACCACGCTGATCGATCGCGTCGTCCGCTTCGACCTCGACGGCGACGCTGTGCTCGCGTTCGACCCGGAGGGGATCCGCTGCACGCTGACCTTTGCACTGACGGCCGAGACGACACCCGAGCATGTGCCGGCGTCGGCCGTGCAGCCGGACTAGGCGTGGCCTCATTGATCGAGGACGCTTTCTGATGTCGGCCTGCGCCGGATAGCGGCGCGAAAGCAGGCCTCGCAGGAATTCGCTTTGGGCAAGCGGCATGCACCGGCCTATGAGGCCGTTTTCCAGTGGTCTCTCTCGCGTTACGCCTGCCTCTTCGTCGCCGGCACTCCTTCAAGACCGGCGAGGAGGTCGGCGGCGATGACGAGGTCGCGTGTTGCAAACCCCTCGTGGAACGCGCCATAGACACCACGCAGCATCTTACGCGCCTCGCCAATTCGAGCCTGGTCCCGCAGGTGGGTCGCAAGATCGACCGCTGCGCGCAGCTGCCAGGACAACGCGCCGATCTTGCGGGCGAACCTGATCGCTTCGAGGAGCAGTGCCTCTGCGTCATCGCGCCGACCCCGGGCAACAAGGATGGCAGCCTGGATGCGCCTGATTTCCGGGATGCACCAGCCTTCGCTCATCGCGTGGGCAAGATCGAGCGCGGCCTTGATTGTCGCTTCGGCCTCGCCAAGCCGTCCGCGATGAAGGAGCGCATCGGCAAGGACACTTTGGTAGTACGGCAACCGGGCAAGGTAATTGGCTTTCTTGAACTCCTCGATGGCACGTTCGAGGCCATCGATCGCTTCGTCTGAAGGTCCGCCTTGCGAATAGGCCAGCGCTGCACGATAGAAGTCCGCAATCGGACGTCGGGTGATCAGGCCCTGCCGTGCGACATGTTCCGACAACAAATCGACGGTCTTGCCGCACTGCTCGTAGAGCCCGCTCCAATAGAAGATCGGGCACGAATAGGTGAGGGCGTTGTTGAGCGACAGGTGATGGTGGGCCGGGCGCGCGCGCTCGTACGCGCTCATCGCCGTTCGCGCAGCAGCATCCGGGGAACCGGTCAGCCACTGCACCTGCGACAGCGCGCATTCCATGAGAACGACGATATCCGCCAAGTACCGCACGCTGTAGGAGCCGTTGAAATATCGAACGTCGCGTTGCTGAAGGGCTTGAAGACGTCGCAGAGCGTCCGGCAGTCGGCCAAGAAAGAGCTCGGCGATGCCCAAATGCACTTCCCCCTCCGGAAGAATGGAGGGATCGTCTGCCGTGGCCACCGAGGCGAAGGTTTCGATCGTTCGCATTCCCGCGCCGTATTGGGCCGTGAAAAGCTCGAACGCTGCGATCAGCATCAGGCTTCGATGGCGATAGTCGGTATCCCCAATTTCGTTGGCGATCTCCCATGCCCGTCGCAATGCTTCCAGCGCCTCCGGCTTCAGGCCTCTCGTGATCATGGTCGAGGCGCCAAGCCAGAGTTTGAATTTCATCTCGAAGGCCGTGCCCAGCAGGCCCTCGGCCTCGAGCTCGTCGACCGCGCGTGCCACATGGCCATGGCATTCTTCAATGAGAGAGAAATGATTCCAGAGAAGGAGCCCCGCGACAGTCAGGCGTATCCTCAGCGCCCGGTTTGACACGTGCCGGCCACTCCATGCGAGCGCAGCGCGCAGGTCGTCGACGACGTGGCCATAGGCGGTGGCCCATTCGCGAGCTGGGCGCCGCGACCACTCAGCACCGGCCTGCTCGAGCACCGCGCAAATATGCTCGGCATGGCGCCGGCGCACCGCTTGATCCTCTCGGGTGGCACGAAGGCGCTCGACGCAATAGCCGCGCGTGGTCTCCAACAGGCGGTAGCTGACAACTTGCCCGCTTGCGTCCATCGCCAGCAGAGACTTCGCGACCAGCTGCGCCAGCAGGTCCACCAGTTCGGCAGGGCTGCGTCCGGATACGGCTCCCGCCCCGTCTATGTTGAAGGCGCCGGCAAACACGGAGATGGCCCGCAGCACGGCAGCCTGGTCGGCGGACAGGAGGCTGTAACTCCAGTCGAGCGTCGCGATGAGGGACTGCTGTCTCGCGGGGGCTCCCGGAGGCCCGAGCGTGAGCAGCCGGAGACTGTCATCGAGCATCTGCAGGATCCGCTCCGGAGCGAAGGCCGAAGTCTGGGTTGCGGCAAGCTCGATGGCGAGCGCGTTGCCATCGAGGCGCCGGCAGATCTGAACCACGGCCGGCGCATCGGAATCGGTGAGCATGTATCCGGCGCGTTCGGATGCCCGCATCGCGAACAGATCGATTGCAGGATAAGTTCGTGCCTCGTCGACAGTGGGGCGGTCGCGGGGATCGCATTTCAAGCCGCTGAGACGATGTACGAGCTCATCGCGTATCCGCAGCGGTTCACGGCTCGTGGTGAGGATTCGCGCGTGGGTAAGGTGCCGTGCGAGCCGGTCCACGGTCGCCGCCACGTCCGGAAGCATGTGCTCGCAATTGTCGAACACGAGCAACTTTTGTTGTGTCCTCAAGGCGCCAACGACGGCTGTCAATGGATCGCCGCCGGTCAGGCCGATGCCAAGGCCGGCCGTGATCACCGCGGGAATGAACTGCGCGTCGCCGATGGTGCCGAGGTCGATGAACGTGGCTCCATCGGCCAGCGTTCGCGCCAGTGCATGGGCTGCGGTGACGGCCAGCGTCGTCTTGCCGATGCCGCCCGCGCCCACGATCGAGACCACGCGCGATGCCTCCAAGTCGCGCAGAACTGCCTCGATCTCGTTCGCCCGCCCCAAGATCCGCGTCATCTCGCTTGGCAAATCGAGACCTGGCGCGGCTGCCGGCGCAGGGCTCACTATTTGGGTTGTCGGCCCGCTCGCTTGGACGGACCCCACGAAACGATAGCCGCGTCGCGCAACGGTGGCGATATACTCGGCCGCACCCGCCGCTTCGCCGAGTGCGCGCCTGACCGACGCCATGTTGACCTTGAGATTGCTCTCGTCGACGGAGAGGTCCGGCCAAGCGCGCGCGATCAGCTCCGCCTTGCTGACCACCTCGCCGGGGCGCTCGATGAGTGCGGTCAAGAGGTCGAGCGCACGACCGCCAATACGAACGGGCTGCTCTCCCTTGAGCAGCAGCTGTCGCTCCGGAAATAGAACGAACGGGCCAAATGCGAAGGAGCGCGTGGCCCTCTCCAATGAATAGTCCTTCATGGTTTGCCTCTGGAAAGGCACGAAGGGCAATTTGGCAAACCGACAGCCTCCCCTGCATGGCCTCGCGGTGGGCCGCATTCAGGGTTTTGGAAAAGAGAAGCCGGCAGCCAATGCCACGCTATTTTACTATTTCTAACGGCCGTGACTGCGGAAATAAGTGGCATTTCCCGAAGGAAACGTGAGTTCCTCTCGATATTGCAACCTTGCCGTGTCTCTGCATTCATCACCGGCTCTAAAATATCACGGGTCGTAAGCCTGCTGAAGCGCTTCCAAAACAGCACGCTCGCAACGCGCACTTTGTCGCAGGATCTGACGTCCTTCAGCTCCGATCGGGGCATTCCAGGAACGGCGAATTTTTACCTGATTTAACTGGCGTGCGCCCCCAGCCAAAGTACGCTCGCCAGATGTGTCGATCAAAAGCCTCGGAGCGTTTCATCCGTCCGATAGGGATATTGCAATGAAACACATGATCTTGGGAGCGCTTCTCGCCATGGCAGCCAGCCTTCCGTCCTCCGCGCAGACGCAGGAGAGCAAGCCGCTCTCGATCGTTCTCGTACACGGCGCCTTTGTCGACGGCTCGGGCTGGAAAGCTGTCTACGACATTCTGACCCGAGATGGTTATGAGGTTCTGGTCGTCCAGAACTCGACTGCAACGCTCGACGGTGATGTCGAGGCAACCCGGGAGGTCATACGCAAGGCGAGAAAGCCGGTCGTTCTCGTCGGCCACTCGTATGGCGGGGCCGTCATCACCGAAGCGGGAAGCGATGCAAAGGTTCGCAAGCTCGTCTATATTGCTGCGTTCGCGCCAGCGGTCGGGGAATCCGTTCATGAGCTCGCGGCGCGTCCCACTCCGGGCGAGGCGGCGGCACCGTTGTTGCCGCCGAGCGGCGGCTTTCTTCTGGTCGATCCGGTGAAGTTTTCGAGCGCGTTTGCTCAGGATGTCGATCCCTCCATCACGGCCTTCATGGCCGCAGCACAGGTTCCTTGGGGACTTCAAGCGGTCGATCACAAGATCACCGTCGCAGCATGGAAGGACAAGCCCGTTCACTACATGCTGACGACGCAGGATCACATGGTGCCGCCCAGCACCCAGCGCTTCATGGCGTCGCGCGCAAAAGCGAAGCTTGCCGAGCTAGCGAGCAGCCATGCCGCGATGCTCTCCCACCCGCGGGAAGTTGCGGCCTTCATCGATGGCGTAGCTTCGGAAGCAGACTGAAGTCACTGGCCCGCTGTACGAAGGGCTATTCGAAACACGAGCGTCACTTCGTCAGCGCGCGCCATAGGTTGCTTGAGCCTCTGCGCAACGCCACGTCAACCGCGATGGGACCGAGGTCAGGGTTTAGCGCCGTCGCAACACCAAAGGGGATATCATGACTCAACACGTCCTGTTCATCGTCAGCAACGCGGCGGTGATCGGTCCGCACAATCGTAAGACAGGCTTCTTTTTCGCCGAGGTCGCGCATCCGTTCGATGTTCTCGACAAGGCAGGCATCGCCGTTGAGTTCGCTTCTCTCAGGGGCGGATGGACGCCGTATGACGCCTACGACGAGAAAGATCCTGCGGAGAAAGCCTTTCTGGAAAGCAAAGCCTTTCGCCGCCTGAATCGCAGCCGCAAATTGGCTGAATTGGATGCTGCGGATTATGATGCCATCCTCGTGCCGGGCGGTCTTGGACCGATGGTCGACATCCAGCGTAACCCTATCGTTAAGAATGCAGTCGTGCGCGCCTGGACTACGGGAAAGTTCGTGACTGCCGTTTGTCACGGCCCGTGCGCACTTCTCGGCGTCGACCTTGGCGACGGCAAGCCGTTCGTGCAGGGCAAGAAGCTGACGTCGTTCTCCAAGAAGGAAGAGTACGACTACGCGCGCGAAGATGTTCCTTACGAGCTCGAAGATGCCCTGCGAGCAGAGGGCGCCGAATATACGTCGGTGGCGAACTGGCAGCCTCACGTCGTCGTCGATGGACGCCTCATCACGGGCCAGAATCCAGCCTCGGCCGGCCCGCTGGCTCATGAGTTGCTGGCAGCACTCAGAAAATAGAAAGCCTGCATCGCCTGGACGGCCTGAAGGCCGCGGTCACTTTGAAGGAACTGGTGGATGACGATGCCGTCAAAGATCACTGCCATTCTGGTTGCCCATCCGGGCAAGAGCGTCGAGCTCAGAGAGCTGCTCGTCGGCATGGCGCCGCATTGCCGGGCAGAGCCCGGCAACCTGCGTTGGGATGTCTGGCGCGACAGTTCGAACGATCATCGTTACGTCCTCGATGAACTTTACCGGGATGTCACGGCGGTCGAAGCGCATCGGGCCTCGCAGCATTACCTGGCCTATTTGGCCAAAGTTCCCGAACTGGCCGAACGCACGGCAGTGATCGCGGAGGTCGTGGACGTGGGGGTGATGGGTGCCGTCGGCATATTCGCCGCGTCCAGCCATCGCGAGAGCGTAGCCTCCGCGAGCTGACGTCTACGTGCCTATGAGCCCGCGCCCTAGCTCGTCGATCTCCGCAGGAACGTCGCTTCGCACATCGCGCGCAGCGCGCGCTCGTCGAATGGCTTGGCGAGCCGCGGCAGGCTGCGGAACTCCGGCGGGAACAGGGTCGCATCGTCATAGCCGGAGGTGATGACGATCTTCAGGCCGAGCGCGATCAGTTGCTGCAGGATCGCGAAGATCTGTTCGCCGCGCAGATTGACGTCGAGCAGCGCGCCATCGAGCGCGCCGCGTTCGGCCTCGCGCAACACCTCGGCCACGCGCGACACCGGGCCGATCACGTCGCAGCCGAACCCCTGCAGCACCGTCTCGAGTTCCAACGCGATCAGTCCTTCGTCTTCGGCGACGAGGATGCGCAAGCCTTCGAGCTGGGAATTGTCCGTCGCCATGCCTCATATCCGCCGGTGCGTCGCCGCTGCGTCGGGACCTCCGTCCCTGCGCTCTATCTAACCATCTTCGACGGGGTGTCGAGGCGTTTTCGAGCCGGTTGGTCAACAACTTACAGGATCGCATGCGGCAGAAAGCGCGACCGGTTGCCGGTGATCGGTGTCGAATCCTCCCGGATCGACAGGCCGCAGGGGTCGTGGGCGACCAGCCAGCTGCCGATCACCGGGAACACGCCGCCGAAGTCCGGCAGTGGCGCCAGGGCCTGGCGGATGAAGCCTTCGGCGCCGTAAGGACCGTCCTGTGCCGACACGGCGATGCCGTCCGAGACCACGCTGACATTGGCGCCCTCGCGCGAATAGATCGGTTTGCGCACGAAGCTCGGGCCGAGGCTCGCCGCTTTGGGATCGTCCTCGAAAAAAGCGGGCAGCAGGTTCGGATGGCCTTCGAACATCTGCCAGAGCAGCGGCAGGATGCCCTTGTTGGACAGGATCGATTTCCAGGGCGGCTCGACCCACTGCGTCGGCGCGCTCGCGAGCTTGGCGCCAAAGGCATCGCGGAACATCCACTCCCAGGGATAGAGCTTGAAGGCGAGCGCGATGTCGGTGCCATCGAGATCGACGAAGCCGCCGCCGGCCTCGCGCCAGCCGATGTCGGCGATGTCGAGGGCGGTGGTCTGCAAACCGGCCTGCGCGGCGGTATCGGCCAGATAGGCCAGGGTCGCGGCATCCTCGGCCTCGCCGGTCATTCCGGTCAGGTGCAGCGGGCGCCCCTTGCAGAGTTCACGCCAGCGCTTGATCAGCCGTTCATGGATCGAGTTGTACTGATCCGCACGTCCCGGGATAATGCGCCGCTCGATCGCCTGCTCCAGCCAGGTCCATTGGAACACGGCCGCCTCGAAGATCGAGGTCGGCGTGTCGGCGTTGTATTCGAGCAGTTTTGCGGGCGTGCGGCCGCCGTCCCGAAAGCCCTGAAAGCTGAGGTCGAACCGTCCATAGAGGCTGGCATCGCTGCGCTTCCAGCTTTCCGCCAGCAACGGCCAGAACGCTTCCGGGATCTTCAGCCGGCGTAGCAGCGTCTCGTCGGCGATGACACGTGCGACGAGTTCGAGACACATCTGCTCGATGTCGCCGGTCGGCTCCTCGATGCCGAGCTCGATCTCGGCGATCGTGAACGCGTAGTAGGCGCGTTCATCCCAGTAGCGCTCTCCGTCCAGTTCGTAGAAGTCGAATCCGCATTGCGTCGCCGTCTCCCGCCAGTCGTCGCGCTCGAGGCAGGGGATGCGCTGCATCTGGGTTAGCCGCCGATATGACCATGCATGCCGTGCCCGTGGAAGCGGTGCACGGCATGACCAAAGCCGCCATGAACGGCCCGGCAATGAACTCGCCCGCGCGGTCCGGGCGCAGCTTCGCGCCCGGGGCCGCACGATCGTTTGCTCGAAAAACCCATCGAGACCGCTGCGATGGCGGCAGTCTCAATCGTCGTCAGCACCACACGGCGCGGACGTTTCATCGGATCGATCCCGATCAGTCGGCAGGCCAGTTTTTTATGTTTGTCAGTCTGTGTCAAAGATCCGAATCCGAACAAACAACACAAAGACGGTGGTTTCGCGGCGATCCGGCGACGGAAATCAGCCGCCGCCACCGAAGCCGAAACCGTGCCCGAAGCCACCGAAGCCGCCGCGCGAGACGTGGGCGGACGATGCGTCGGCGACATGGCTCGAGCTGCTGCTTCGGGAATCGCTGTCGCTGCTGGAGAAGCCCCAGCGGCCGGAGCCGCTGCCGCCGCCACTGCTGCTGCTGCTCGACCGATGGGTCGTGCAGTCGCCGGGCTGAGGCTGGCCGGCCATCGCAGGCCCATCAGCGCCTGGCTGCGGGCAGTTCTGCTGGCGCGGCATCAGCGCATAGGCCGTGCCGCCGACGGCGAGCGTGCCCATCAGCAGCAGCGCGACGTGGCCGGAGCGCTTCACCGGCGGTGTCGCCGGAGGCGGGGGCATCGGCCTGCGCTTGCCGAATTCGCGACGTTGCTCGGCCATGGTCAGATGATCATCGAGGCGGCGTTGAGCGCGCCGGCGGAGAGGGAGGCAAGCCCGAGCCAGATCGCGGAGGCCATTTCGCCGGCGACGATGCGCTGGGCGAGGTCGGGCACGGGAATGCGGACGAGATAATAGACGACCACCTGGACGATCAGCGCGACCAGCGCCCAGATCAGGCAGTCCAGCACGTTGGCGGAATGGGCGATGGCGCTGACCAGCGGCAGCGTGAAGCCGAGCAGGCTGAGACCGAGCGAGATCGCGGCGGACGGATGATTGTCGCGGATCAGCTGGAATTCATTGTAGGGCGTGACGCGCGTATAGATGAAAAGGTACGCCGTCACCGCGAACAGCGCGGTGCAGAAATAAACCAGGAAAGCCGGCAGGCCGGCGAGCGATTGCAGGATCATGATCGGGTCCGACGCGTGGGGCTTTCATCTGTCGCGGCGCCAGCATGACCGGTTCGACGTGAACAAAGTCTATGCGCCGGGCCCCTGATCCTGCTGGGTCTGCTCCAGCATCTGCAGCACCGAATCGCCGGTCTTGCGGGTGTGTTCACTGAGCGCCTGCGCGAAGCCGCCGGCGTCGCGGGCGCGGAGCAGGGCCATGAACGCCTCATGCTCCCGAAGCGACTCGTCCCAGCGGCGCGCGTCGTAATTGGCCACCGCGCGCGCCCGGAACACGCTGGCATGCAGGGTGCTCCACATGTTGAGCAGCACGGCGTTGCCGGCGAGCGTCGTGATCTCGGTATGGATCTGCTGGTTCAGGCGGAAGTAGGCGGCGCGCTCGGCCGCCTGATGCAGCGTCACCAGCTCGGCATGCATCGCATCGAGCCTGGCGATGTCGTCCGTCGTTGCGCGCGCGGCGGCGGCGCGGCCGGCGGCAGCGTCGAGCGCGACCATCACGTCGAAGATCTCGGCGATCTCGCTTGCGTCGATCGGCGTCACCACCGGCGTGCGATGCGGGCGCAGCGCGATCAGGCCTTCGGCGGCGAGGATCTTGAAGGCCTCGCGCAGCGGCGTGCGCGACACGCCGAAGGTCTCGCACAGCATGCGCTCCGGCAGGGCAGCGCCGGCGGCGAGTTCGCCGTCGACGATCATCTCCCGCACCTTGGCGACCAGCTGATCGTGCAGCGACAGCCGCTCCAGCGGCCGCTTGGACTGGTCGGACGACAGCTTCAGCCGCGCCGGCTTGAAGCGCGTCTTCAGTCTGGGCCGTGGTGCCGGGGTGGTCATGTCAGCCACGGAGGCCTCGCTGTGCATTGCCCGAGATTCGGGCGCGCCGCCCGCGGATGAGGCAGATCATCGAATTTCAATCCAGATCTAGATATTGATTTTATTATAAAAAATCAACATTGCATATCGCATCCAATTGGCATGTGACTTGCTGATGGGAGGCCAAAGCCATGAACCGACCTGCCTTGGAGATCGACGTGAAACGCTTTCTGCTCCCCCTTCTTGCCCTGCTCGTGCTGGCGCTCCCCGCCCGGAGCTTTGCCGAGGACGCGCCGAAGATCAAACTCGGCTACGCCAAATGTGCGCATTGCACCCCGATGTCGCTGACGCCGCAATTCGCGGAGGGCGTCGCGATCGATGCCGTCAGCTTCAACACCGGCACGGATGCGCTGACCGCGCTGGTGTCGAAGAACATCGACGTCGCCCAGGTGACCTATCTGCACTACGCCATCGCGCTCGACAAAGGTTTCGACGTCGTCGCCATCTCCGGCCAGGTCAATGGCGGCTCGGCGCTGCTGCTCGCCAACGATCTGGACGTGGCGCAGGGCGACTGGGGCGCGCTGAAGGCGCTGATCGCGAAATACAAGGCCGACGGCAAGCCGTTCCGCGTCGCCGCCTCGCGCGGCAACGCGCAGGACATCCACATGCGCGGCGCCTTCGCCAAGCAGGGCATCGACATCAACAAGGACGTTCAGTTCATCAACATTCCCAACCCGTCGGACCATCTGCAGGCGCTGCGCCGCGGCGAGGTCGAGCTGATCTGCACCGTCGAGCCGTTCGCCACCCAGATCATGCAGGCCAAGGCGGCAAAATTCTTCGGCTTCCCCTATGACCAGGCCGCCGGCAAGCTGACCAACCTGATCCTGACCCGCTCCGACGTCATCACGTCGAACCCGAAGGCGCTGGAGGGCGTGGTGCGCGCGGTGGTGAAGGTCGACGCCCACATCGCCGCCGACAAGCCGGCGCTGATCGAGGTGATCTCCAAGATCACCGGCCTCGACAAGGCGATCGCGACAGGCGCGGTCGAGAACCTCGATCCCGATCCGAAGATGTACCGCGCCTCGGCGCTCGCGATCGCCACCATGATGCGCGATCTGAAATACATCAACTCGGACGTCACCGCGGCCGTCGAGAAGAATCTCGACTACCGCTTCCTGGAAGCCGCCACGGGCAAGCCGAAGAGTGAGCTGGGGTACTGATGAGGCGGTGAATGCGACCGATGAGGCGAGATCGAGCCGCACGGGCAGTGCACCCTCTCCCCTTGCGGGAGAGGGTGGTTTCTCACGGAGTGAGAAACCGGGTGAGGGGTCTCTCTCCGCGATCTCGCCTGCCGAGACAGACCCCTCACCCAACCGAGTTCGCTGCGCAGCCCTGCATGCCCTCTCCCACAAGGGGAGAGGGCGCGGTCACGCGCAGCTCGCTCGCGGTTACTTCTTATGCGGTGGAACGAGCAGTTTCAGGACGACGCGAACGATCAGTCGATGATGTTTGAACACGTGATGGCTATCCCATGACCTCCGCACTGCTCCAGCTCCGCAAGCTCGATCGCACTATCGTCCCGGTGCTCGTGCTCGCCGGCTGGGAAATCTTCTCGCGCTCCGGCACGCTGCCGGCGGCGCTGCTGCCGGCGCCGTCGACCGTGCTGTGGGCGTGGGCCGACTGGCTGGTCGGCACCGACGGCAACACCCAGACCTACAGCGCGCATTGGCTCGCCGACATGCTGGCCAGCCTGTCGCGCGTCGCGGCGGGCTTTGCCATCGCCACGATACTGGGCGTCGCGCTCGGCGTCGCCATCGGCTGGTCGCGCAAGATCGAGATCATTATCGAGCCGACCTTGCAGATGCTGCGCCCGATCCCGCCGGTGTCGTGGATTCCGCTCGCCATCATCTGGTTCGGCATCGCCAACAAGCCGGCGATCTTCCTGGTGTTCTTAGGCGCCTTCTTCCCGATCCTGCTCAACACCATCCATGGCGTGAAGACCTGCGACCGTAATCTCATCCGCGCCGGCGCCATGGTCGGCGGCAGCGAGCGCAAGCTGCTGCGCTACATCGTGGTGCCGGCGGCAATGCCGAGCATCTTCGCGGGGCTTCGCATCGGCATCGGCTCGGCCTGGATGCTGACCGTGACCGCCGAGATGGTTGCGGTGAAGAGCGGGCTCGGCTACGTGCTGTGGGACAGCTACTACTTCCTGCGCTACGATCTGGTGCTGGCGGCGATGGCGAGCATCGGACTGCTCGGCTTCGGCAGCGACCTCGCCATCCGCCTCGTGATGGCGCGCGTGCTACACTGGCAGCGCAACACCACCTTGGGCGGCGGGGAGTGAGCATGGCCACGATCGAGATTGCTGATCTTTCCAAGGTCTTCACCGACAGGAAGCGTAATGCCGAGGTGACGGCGCTCGCCGACGTCAGCCTCTCCATCGCGCGCAACGAGTTCGTCTGCCTGCTCGGCCCGTCCGGCTGCGGCAAGTCGACCCTGCTCAACATGATCGCCGGCTTCGAGCAGCCGAGCACAGGCCACGTCACGGTCGACGGCCGGCCGGTGACGGCGCCCGGCGCCGACCGCGGCGTCGTGTTCCAGCACGCCAATCTGATGCCGTGGCTGCCGGTGTGGGAGAACGTCGCCTTCCATCTGCTGCTCGGCGGCGGCCAGAAGGCCGAGCGCCGTGCGCGGGCGCAGGTCTATATCGACATGGTCGGCCTCACCGGTTTCGAGAATCACTATCCGTCCGAGCTGTCCGGCGGCATGAACCAGCGCGTCGGCATTGCGCGGGCGCTCTTGATGAACCCGCAGGTCATCCTGATGGACGAGCCGTTCGGCGCGCTC
Organism: Bradyrhizobium oligotrophicum; assembly: GCF_051168495.1. Lineage (GTDB taxonomy): Bacteria > Pseudomonadota > Alphaproteobacteria > Rhizobiales > Xanthobacteraceae > Bradyrhizobium > Bradyrhizobium oligotrophicum_A. Next base: position 21,333 of record NZ_JBNPVB010000034.1, read on the forward strand.
GACGAGCAGACCCGCATGGACATGCAGACCGAGCTGGTGCGCATCTGGCAGCAGCACCAGGGCACGATCGTGTTCGTCACCCACGGCATCGACGAGGCGCTGACCTTGGGCACGCATGTCGCGGTCATGAGCGCGCGCCCGGGGCGGATCGTCGAGATCATCCCGATCAATCTGCCGCGGCCGCGGGACATCACGAGCCCGCAGTTCAACGCGCTGAAGCGCCACATCCTGGCGCTGCTGCGCGGGGAAAAGGCGGCGCAGGAGAGGGCTCCTGCATGAGGCGCGGCTTGCTTGATCTTGAAGAGCTTCGTCATGGACAAGCATGGTCGAGCCGAAGCGCGAGTCCATTGGCGGCGCACGCTGTCTCGACGACGGCGGTGCACCCTCTCCCCTTGTGGGAGAGGGTGGTTTCTCACGCAGTGAGAAACCGGGTGAGGGGTCTCTCTCCGCGATCTCATTCGTCGAGGCAGACCCCTCACCCGAGCGAGTTCGCTGCACGCGCCTGCATGCCCTCTCCCACAAGGGGAGAGGGCGCATCAATGCGCGGCTCGCCCGCTGCTGCTGCTGTGGAATTGCCGTTAGTCACGCCGGCTCTAGTCATGCAAAGAGGGCATAATCACCCATGACCAAACGCACCCTTCTCGGCATGCTCACGCCCTCGTCCAACACCGCGCTGGAGCCGATCACGTCCGCAATGGTGGCCGGCCTGCCGAACGTGTCGGCGCATTTCTCGCGCTTCAAGGTCACCGAGATCGCGCTGTCGAGCGATGCGCTGGCGCAGTTCGACATCAGCAACATCCTGCGCGCGGCGGAATTGCTGGCGCATGCCAAGGTCGACGTCATCGGCTGGAACGGCACGTCCTCCGGCTGGCTCGGCTTCGAGGCTGATGTGCGCCTCTGCGAGCAGATCACCGCGGCGACCGGGATCCCCGCGACCACCTCGATGCTGGCGCTGAACGAGATCCTGGCGGCCGCGAAGGCGACCTCGCTCGGCCTCGTCACCCCCTATCGCGACGACGTGCAGGCGCGCATCATCGCCAATTATGAAAAACTCGGCATCGCCTGCCGCGGCGACCGGCACCTCAATCTGCAGGATAATTTCTCCTTCGCGGAGGTGACGCCGGCCGAGATCGAGACCATGATCCGCGAGGTCGCGCGCGAGAAGCCGGATGCGATCGCGGTGGTCTGCACCAACATGCGGGCCGCGCCTCTGGTTGCGCGGCTCGAGCTGGAGACCGGCATTCCCATTCTCGACACCATCGCCACCGTGGTATGGAAATCCCTGAAGCTGGCCGGCGTCGATATCAGGGGCGTCAGCGAGTGGGGATCGCTGTTTCACAAATTCGCCTGAGCTTGACTGCATTGGATTGGGAGAGCGCGTCACATGGCAGCCTTCGACACCGTCATCCGCAACGGCACCGTCGCCACCGCGAGCGACACGTTCAAAGCCGATGTCGCCATCAAACAGGGCCGCATTGCCGCAATCGGTGAAGCCATCACCGATGCCGACGAGATCGTCGATGCGACGGGCCTGCTGGTGCTGCCCGGCGGCATCGACAGCCATGTCCACATCAGCCAGCCCTCCGGCCCCGGCATCGTCATGGCCGACGATTTCGAGAGCGCCACGCGCGCCGCGGCGTTCGGCGGCAACACCTTCGTGATGCCATACTGCCTGCAGGAGAAGGGCCAGCCGCTGCGCGCGGCGCTCAAGGATTACCACGCGCTGGCCGACAACGCCTGCTACGTCGACCACTCCTTCCATCTCATCATCGCCGACCCCACCGATGCCGTGCTCGGCCAGGAGCTGCCGGCGCTGGTTGCCGACGGCTATTCGTCGCTGAAGATCTTCATGACCTATGAAGGGCTCGCGCTGAACGACTACGAGATCCTCGGCGTGCTGCAGGTCGCGCGTGAGCAGGGCGCGCTGGTCCAGATCCACGCCGAGAACTACGACGCCATCCGCTTCCTCACCGACCGGCTGGAGCGCGCCGGAAAGATCGCGCCGTACTATCACGGCAAGTCGCGGCCGATCCCGGTCGAGCGCGAGGCGACGCATCGCGCGATCTCGCTGGCCGAGCTGATCGATGTTCCCATCGTCATCGTCCACGTCTCCAACCGCGAGGCGATGGAGGAGATCCGCCGCGCGCAGGTCCGCGGCCTGAAGATCCACGGCGAGACCTGCCCGCAATATCTGGTGCTGACCGAAGAGGACATGCAGGGCCTCAACATGGAGGGCGCCAAATATGTCTGCTCGCCGCCGCCGCGCGACAAGGCGAGCCAGGAGGCATGCTGGGAAGGCCTGCAGCAGGGCGTGTTCTCGCTGTTCTCGTCGGATCATTGCCCGTTCCGCTACGACGACGAGGCCGGCAAGCTGACGCCGAAGGGCCGCACCAGCTTCCGCTGGGTGCCGAACGGCATTCCCGGCGTCGAGACCCGGCTGCCGATCCTGTTCTCGGAAGGCGTCGGCAAGGGCCGCATCACGCTGAACCAGTTCGTCGCCTTCACCGCCACCAACCACGCCAAGACCTACGGCCTGAAAGGCAAGGGCTCGATCGCCATCGGCTATGACGCCGACATCGCGCTGTGGGATCCGGCCAAGACGGCCAAGATCAGCCAGTCCAGCCTGCACCACGGCTCCGACTACACGCCGTATGAAGGCATCGACATCACCGGCTGGCCGGTCGCGACGATGCTGCGCGGCAAATTCGTCGTGCGCGACGGCCAGCTGGTTGGCGCGAAAGGCAATGGCCGCTACGTCACCCGCGGCAAGCCGGGCGTGGCCTGAGGCACGCTCTGTCCGCCGTTACGGCCATGATACACTCGACTGCGATGAGCAGTGAAGGCAAGTCGGGGTGAGGGGCTGCGGCTCGGGTGGTGCGAATGGTGAGCGCTATAACTCTCGCTCGTATTTCATCAGGCGCTACTATTGACCTCGCTCAGCACACGAAGCCCCTGATCGTGAGGCTCTAGCCGCGATCCTGGCGTGAATGCGGAAGGGCTAGCACAGATAATTCCCGTGCGGCTGCCCCTCACCCCAGCCCTCTCCCCGTAAGAACGGGGAGAGGGAGCGCAGCGTCATCGGAGGCGCCTGGGCGACTCCAAAATCCGGCCTCCCGATGAACGCCGCAGCGCTCCCTCCCGCACCGCACCATCACCCGCGCCGCCTCCGCTCTCCACTTCCTGTTCCGGATGTGTCGAACCCTTGTCACAACCACGCGACATACCCTTGTCAGACAAGGAGTGCCGCCATGCCCGCGCTTGCCTTTTCCAACAATGATATTGCCGTCGTCGCCTGGACCTTCGATCGCCGCCTCGACGGCTGTCTCGGCTTCGCCATTCATCGCATCGATCTCGCCGATAACACCGACACGGTGCTGCCGGCGCTGGCCCGCTTTGCCGGCCAGACCGCCGACGGCCTCGATACCGACCAGGCGCCGGTGCAGAAATTCTGGTGGAAGGACCTCAGGGCCAAGCGCGGCGGCACCTACAAATACCGCATCGTGCCGATGGGCGGCACGCCCGGCCAGACCTTGACGCCGCTCGCCGGCGTCGATCCGCTGGAGAGCAATCAGGTCACTCTGACGCCGGAGCGGCCGCCGTTCCAGGTCTATTTCAACCGCGGCATCACCGCGACCCAGGCGCTGACGCATGCGCTGAACGATCATCCGAGCGTCCCGGCGCTGGCGCCGCACATCCTCGATCCCAATGACCCGATCCGCATCCGCCTGATGGGCCAGTTGCAGGACGGCCTGACCTCGCTGCTGAAGCGCGCCGATGATGGTCGCGGCACCATCCATGCCGCGCTCTACGAGCTCAACGATCCCAACGGGCTCGAGAAGCAGCTGCATCAGAACCCGGCGAGCCGCACCGTCATCCTCGGCAACGAGCAGGGCAAGGATGGCGATGACGCCGACGCCGAGAACCGCGCCAACCTGAAGGCCGCCGGCGTCACCGTGATCGACCGCATTCTCGGCAAAGGCAGCATCCCGCACAACAAGTTCATGGTGCTGACCGAGAACGACAAGCCCACGGCCGTGCTGTCCGGCTCGACCAACTGGACCTCGACCGGCCTGTGCACGCAGACCAACAATGCGCTGGTGGTCGAGAGCCCCGAACTCGCCGAGCGCTATCTGTCGTACTGGAATGCGCTGAAGGCCGATGTCGACGCCGCCGACGGCGACAAGGCCAAGCTGCAGTCGAAGACGCTGCGCGACTTCGCCCGCGCCAACAATGCGAATTCGATAAGCAAGCCGGTCAAGCTCGGCAACGGCGTCACGGTCGAGCCGATGTTCTCGCCCAACACAGCCAGCAAGCTCGGCAAGACCCCGAAGACGCCGGGTGACATGGGCCGCGTGTTCGAGCTGATGGACGGGGCCAAGCATGCCGTGCTGTTCCTCGCCTTCGATCCCGGCAACAACTCCATCCTCAACAAGGCCGGCGAGCTGCTGGCGAAGAAGCCGGATCTGTTCGTGCGCGGCGCGCTGACCAGCCCGGTGCGCGCGACCGAATTCTCGAAGTCGCTGCATGCCGGCGGCCGTTCGGAAGGCCCGGCGGACGACGGCGCGGACGACGCCGCGCCCGAGGTGAAGGTGGTCGGCGAGTCCGGCAAGCCGAAGAAGCCGGGCGACAAGGGCAGCATCGATTTCCGCGGCGTGCCGGCCGGCGCGGTGCAGGACGCGTTCGGCAAGTGGGAAAAGGAGCTCGCCAAATACGGCTTTGCCATCATCCACAACAAGATCGTGGTGATCGATCCGTTCAGCGACGACTGCGTCGTCGTCACCGGCTCGCACAATCTCGGCTTCCGCGCCTCGCACAACAACGACGAGAACATGCTGATCATCCGCGGCCACCGCGCCCTCGCGGAAGCCTATGCCTGCCACGTCCTCGACCTCTACGACCACTACGCTTGGCGCTTCCTGCTCAAGCAGCACCCCGAAATCTTCGGCAAGCCGCTGCAGGGTGATGACAGCTGGCAGGACAGGTACATCAAGGGGGACGAGGAGAAGTCGCCGGAGTTGCGGTTCTGGCTATCGGCGGCGGGGGGAGGTGGCGCGGCCGTGACACCGCCGGCGCCGACGAAGCCCGCAAAGCCCACCGGCTCCACCAAGCCGGCCAAGACGCCGACGAAGACACCGGCTGCGACGACCAAGCCTGCGAAGCCGCCGGCCAAGAAGGCCCCGAAGAAGACCGCAGCTGCAGCCAAGACCTCGGCCGGCCGCAAGAAGACCACGACGAAGAAGGTCGCGAAGAAGGCCTCGAAGACGGCTCAGAAGAAGACCACCGCTGCGAAGAAGGCAAAGACCAAGAAGACGGCGAAGCGTCCGGCGAAGAAGACCGCGACCAAGACCGCCAAGCGAGCCAAGAAGAGCGCTACGAAGAAGGGGCGCTGAGCGCCGCGCCCGCGATCCGTCGCCGCGCAGACGAGGCTCTGAGGTCATGATGCGAGTCCGGGGGGATCGCATCATGATCTTCTGTCTGTGCCCGAAGCGGATCGCGGGTCCACGATCGGAGCGGTCCTCAGCAGACGTCAAGCGGGCTCAGTAGGCCGTCCGTCCGCTATCCGAGGAAGCCGCGCATGGTGGAGGCGAGCTGATAGTTTTTATGCAGCGTCAACGTAATTCGTCACCGTAATCCGCGGCCCGACCCTAACGGCCTTTGCCGCCAACCTCACCGCAACGGGCGATCGGCTGCGCAACCCTGACAGTTCAGCAAAACGCCCGTTGCTCCACCCGCGCCACTCAGCGTACAATCCAACTTGACTTAAGGCGCCGCTGAATGAACTCTGTAGTAAGTTAGTCTAATCTTGTCTTCGTCGACTTTTCCATTCGTCTACTTTACGCCGAGCTTCTCAATCTCAAATGTTCCCGCTCCATATGCCGGGCCATCTTTACTATTTGGATCTTTTTCGCCGACTACGTTTAGGTAGTAAGCGTAAAAAACAGCGGACTGCCCCTTGTGTAATTTTAGGGGACTAACCGGTTGAATGAAGGTATTGCCGACGGACTGGCCTGTTCGTTGCTCATGAAACATCTGTTGACCAGACACAATGACTATCCCTGTGTCCACATTAACAACCGTATGAACATTCTCTTGTTGTGAGTTTACCTCACCAAGAATAGTTTGTCCGCTGGAGTCAGCTTGAAACATTCCTTTTAATGTCATGTCGCTTCCTCAAAATTGGAGAAAATTAAGCGGATCAAATAAGCACGTGAGTTGCGTTTCCTGCAAGCGTAATCATTAGTTGAGTGTGGTGGGCCCCCGCGCAAGCCATATTCATTTCTGTCGACATCAGTGCCGAAAGTGTAGGTCTCGTTCCGAAACTCGTAGAGTCCACTTCAGATTGGAATCCGCTGTCCCCCATCGGTACGCTGACCACGACCGCAACGTCGCCGGTATTGCCGTCGACATAGTTGACCGAGGCCGCGCCGGGGATGCGCTTCACCTTGCCGAGCCCGAAATCGACCATCAGTCGTGAAGCTGTGACCCCAGATAGACATTGGGCGCCCGCCGCAGGGCCACCTGCTGACCTGAGGGCACCGTCCTCGGCAGAGCCGAAACTTGCAGCAGCAGTTCGCTGCGATCCAAGTCGCCGATGACGACCGCGTGAGCCGGACGTGCCTAGCGCCGGGAGGCGAGGGTTGGGCCCGTCGTCCAATTTGGATCGGCGGGGCCGCTCTGCAGCGTCGCTCGCCTTTCGGCGATGGCATGATTGAACAGTTCAAGGGCCAGACCGAATGCGGTCAGGTCCTCTTGTTCGATGGCTCCATCGTCGTAGGCTTTGAGCGTCTCGCCGATGATCGCGTCGACTTCGCGCTGCCGTGTCAGCAGATCATCTTCAGACACCGCATTGCGCACCTCCGACACGGCGGCGAGAATGCGGTTGCGACAGCTGTCGTCGTCGTCCGGTTCGTCGCGGTTCAGAAAGCGACGCAGCCAGGCGGCGGCCGAACCGATGCCGGAAAGCAGAAGCAGCGCGAACCAGAAGTAGTCGCTGTACTTGTCCAGAAAGGTTCGCTCCGTGCCGTTGATGACCGCCGCGGCGCCGCGATGCACGGAGGGTTCGGTCTCCTTGTCCGTCTCGGGCTTCATGATGTGGGACGCGCCGGCGACGCCTTGCGTGATCGTGTCGCGGAGCGCGAACAGCTGCCGGTAGAAGGCTGCCGCCTTGGCTTCGGACAGTTCCTTCCTGGCCAGGATCAGGTGATTGACGCTGATCGTGTCGACCTTGTCCTCCGGCCAGGCCGGTTGCGCGTTGAAGACGCTGGCCGGAATTTCCTCGGCCTCGTAGCGCGGGTGCTTCAGAGCAATGGCCTCCGATGCGTCGATCGGAAGAAAGGTGGGAGCGCCTCGCGTCCGGGCTGTCGCGGCGATGGCATCCGCCGTGATCTTGCTGTCGAGCGGACCGACGGCGAGATACGCATCCAGGGTCGGATCCTGCGCAAGCTTCTCGATCTCGTCCGTCCCGAATTGAGCCGTGGTCACCTTGTCGGGCGGCACGCCGGAGCCCTCCAGAATGGCGCGGAGAACGGCGACGTTTGCTCCGGTCCTCCCGATGATGCCGACCTTGTGACCCGCCAGCTGCGCGATCTCTCCGATCTTGCCGCCAGCCTTCTTCTTCTTCTTGGGCTCGTTGTTGCGTCGCCCGGAGGGCGACCACAGGACGACGTAATTCTTCCGCAGAATGGCCAATGTTTGCGCGTCGGGCGGCATGCCAAGGTCGCCGCGGCCGACCGCCAGGTCGGTTTTGTCGGCGGAGAGCAGGGCGAGCGATTCAGCCGCTCCCCCGGTCGTGAGCGGCGAGAGCCTGACGGTCCTGCTGTCCTCACTGAAGGCGTCGGCCATCGCCTGGACCACCTGGTAGTCGTCGCTCCCTGCCGGTCCAACGGCGATCCGAAGCGTCTCGGGCTGCAAGACGTAGAAGAGGCCGGCCGTAGCGGCACCAAAGGCGACGAAGCCCAACGCCAACACGATGAGCAACCTTCGTTGACGACCATCGTGAGCACTTCTGACCGGATCGGACGGTGACATCAGGGGGACCCTTTGACAACAAAGCGTGTTGGGCCAGACGTGTGCCGGAACCTGGGCGAACTGCCTTCTGACCAGAATGTTCCGCCGCGTCCACCGAGAGTCCACGAAAGGTGGTCGGCTTTGCGAAGGGACAGCGGTCAGGCCGTCGAGTTGCGATTCAGGGCGAGGGCGGTATTCTTGTCCCTCGTCGGCCGACTTAAGGCGTCGTCGTAGGAAATGGAGGGCTTCCGGTGACGCTGCATAGTCCTCCTTCGCTTACAGGAGTGTTTCCCTGCCACTCGCGAGCGGGCGGTGCGTCGGGCCTCTCGCATGCGGTCCATGGCGTGGTCAGTGTGACTTGTCGAATCATTTCTTCGACTTTGGCGCCGCCCCCGGCGTGGCCGATGGCGTTCCACAGCCTCCCTCTGACGATTGATTGACCGACGCCGTGACCCTGCCGTCGGCCTCGACCCGCGAAACGCCTGTGGTCATATCGACCAGGAGGCGGTCGCCGCGTAGCACGCTGCGGCATTGGGTCACCACGACGCCGCCGAGCATGGTGATCAGATTCGTCTTGGTGTCGAACACCGCGCTCTGGCCGGTGACGACCTGATCCTTCTGCGTGACGACGACATTGCCGCGCGCCTCCAGGCGCTTGATCGCGGAGCTGCCGCTCGGGCCGGGCGAGGCCGATTGCAGCGGCGGACCTGATTTGGCCGCATCGCTCGCGCTGGACGAGGGCTGTGCGGCGGCCGTGTAGAAGACGTCGAGGCTCTTCGACGTCATCGTCGTGTCGCCTTGGACGACCTTCACATTGCCGGAGAAGGTGGCCTGCTTGGTCTTATCCCGCACCTCGAGCGCATCGGCTTCGATCTGGATCGGCTGATCGCGGTTCTGCACGAATCCCTGCAGGGCATTCGGGTTCGAACTCTGTGCAATCGCTTCGCAGGTGGTGCCGAGCAGGACGGCGCAGATCAGCGCCAGATGTGCGACGCGGTCGTTGAAATGGCTGCGGACGGTCACAAGGCTCTTGGACATGCCGCCGATGCTACGAAAAAACAATCTCAATGCAACCACCGGTGTGCTCGCCGATCAGTGCATTCGATCATCCGCCACCTCGAGCATCGTCGCGCTCGCGCTCCTGGGCCGGATGTCTGACGCTCAGGATCACGATCTCGTTCGCTGCATCGTCAACGGTGTAATAGATGAGATAGCTGTATCTGGGCGTCACGAACTTCGGACCCCGCTCGTTCGTTGCGGGCGACCGACGTTAACGATATCCTGAAGACTCGCGTAGATCGCGGCTCGAACAAGCTGCGCGGCGGCAGGATTGTGAAGGCGGATGTCGTCGGCGATCGCCGCGATGCTCTCGATTGCGCGCGGCGTGAAGCGAAGCTTCATGGATCGAAGCGGCGGAACGCGGCCTCGATCTCGGTGTCTGTCGCGAACAGGCGGCGCTTGGCCTGCGCAAGACTTTCCAGCACGTCCGGCAGATGCGCAGGCGCAATCTCCTCCGGCTCGCCGTCATCGCCAGCCAGCGTCAGCATTGCACGCGCAATTTCGTCTTGCGTCTCGGCCGGCAGGCGGCGAACGGCCGCGAGCGCCTGATCGAGCAGTTTGGTCATGTGCGGCTCCTTGCAGACGATATTAGCGGGACTGAGCGCATTTTCCAGGGGCGGGGCGGCCTGCCGGCTGATCGACCAGTCTGGAAAATGGCGGATCAGGCGTCCGATTCGTTCATCATAGTGCGGCTCGCACATCGCTGTGCACGCGTTCTTGACTTGCGCGAAGCCGCTCATGCCGATCGTCGTTCCTGAAAGGGAGTGTCCGACAGAGCCGCGGTCCGAAGTGGAGCGCCCCCGTCTCGACGACGGCCGTTCGTGCGCCTCGAAGGTCACAATTTCGGCTTCTCAAAAATTTTACTTTCGCTTTCCCCGAAATCGTGCTCTACTCCGTGCCGTCCCGCCTCAACGAGGGGACGCTTCGCGGTCGTCACGGACGTCGGGGTGGGATGCGATGGGCGCTTTGGGGTCGCAGCATGGTTCTGCCGTGCGGACGAACGATTCCAGCGCACGACGAAGTCGCGTGGTCCTGGCCTCCCGGTGCTGAGGTCAAGCCTGTGGGCGTTGCTGATGAGCTGCCTGCGGGTGATGGGGGCAAGACAGCCGGTCCCCAGGGAGATCGCGTATAAGGTGCGCCGTGGAAAGGCGCGGTTCTTGAGAGGGTGAAAGTCCCTTCCGGCAAAGGTCGTT
>NZ_JBNPVB010000035.1:0-30136 GCF_051168495.1 Bradyrhizobium oligotrophicum
GGGCCAGCATCATTCGATGTTCGTCGATGCCGCCTATCGCAGCTCCAACGACTATCGCATGTTCTGGGACAAGCTCGCTCGGGGCGAGTACGACGCCGGCCAGTACAAGCGTCTCGGCAAGGGCGGCAAGGAGGTCTGGATCCAGGCCAGCTACAATCCGATCATGGGTCCCGACGGCAGGCCGATCAAGGTCGTGAAATATGCCACCGACGTCACGGAGCAGGTGAAGGCCGCGCAGGCGTTGGAGGCGACGGTCGGCCAGATTCAGAGCGTCGTTGCCGCGGCGAAAGCCAATGATCTGGAGCCGAGGATCTCGATGGCTGGAAAGTCGGGCGATCTCGGCGAACTCTGCTCCGGCGTCAACGGTCTGCTCGACACCATGGCGGCACAGGCCAAGGCCGCGGAAGCGCTGCGGATCGCGGCGGGTCAGATCCAGGATGCGGTCGCTTCGGCCAAGCAGAACGATCTGCGTCCGCGCATCCCGATGGACAACAAGGCGGGCGAGATTCAGGAACTGTGCGGCGGCGTCAACGGCCTGCTCGACACCATGTCCTCGATCATCGGCGACGTCGCGGACAGCTCGCACACGCTGTCGAGCGCAGCCCGCGAGATCGCGACCGGCAATACCGACCTGTCGCAACGCACCGAGGAACAGGCCGCCAGTCTCGAGGAGACCGCGGCGAGCATGGAGGAATTGACCTCGACCGTGCGGCAGAACGCCGAGAACGCGCAGCAGGCCAACAAGCTCGCCTCGTCCGCGTCGGACGTCGCGATCAAGGGCGGCTCGGTGGTCGCGGAAGTCGTGCAGACGATGGACGGCATCACCCAGGCCAGCCGCAAGATCGCCGACATCATCGGTGTCATCGACGAGATCGCGTTCCAGACCAACATCCTGGCGCTGAACGCCGCGGTCGAAGCCGCGCGCGCCGGCGATCAGGGCCGCGGCTTCGCCGTCGTCGCGGCCGAGGTGCGCAACCTCGCGCAGCGCAGCGCCAACGCCGCCAAGGAGATCAAGGGACTGATCTCCGACTCGGTCTCGAAGGTGGAGTCGGGCTCGCGCCTCGTCGATACGGCCGGCAAGACGATGGAAGAGATCGTCCAGTCGGTGAAGCGCGTGACCGACATCATGGCGGAAATCTCGGCGGCCTCGCAGGAGCAGCGCGGCGGGATCGAGCAGGTCAACAACGCGGTCACGCAGATGGACAAGGTGACGCAGCAGAATGCGGCGCTGGTCGAGCAGGCGGCCGCGGCCGCCAAATCGATGGAGGAGCAGACGAGGTCCATGGCCGAAATGGTCGGCCGCTTCATGGTGCTGCCGGAGTTCGAGCAGAGCCGGCCCAATCCGACGCGGACCGGAAACCCGGTCGTCGACCGGTCGCTCGGCGCAAGCAAGGAGAAGCTCGCCTCGATGCGCAGCGCGGCGGCCAAGCCCGCGTCCGCTCCGGCTCCGCGGCCATCGTCGCCGACGACGCGGCCTATGGATAACGAGCCGGCACGTCGGCGCGTCGTCGGTGCGGGAGATGCGGACTGGAAGGAGTTCTAACAGCCGGAGAGGCGCCGCCGGCTGCAGCCGGCCGGCGCCTCTCCAGGCGTGTCGGGGAGGGTCATGGTGCAAGAAGAGTTCGTGCTTGAAGACAGGGATTTCCGCAAGCTCTCCAAGCTCGTGATGGACAATGCCGGGATCGTGCTCAGCGAGCGCAAGCGCGCCTTCGTGCATGGACGCCTCGGCCGGCGGCTGCGCGCGCTCGGCCTGAACGATTTCGCCCAATATTGCCGGCTGCTCGAGACCAGCGGCGGCGATGACGAGCTTCGCAACTTCATCAATGCGGTCACGACGAACCACACGAGCTTCTTTCGCGAGTCGCATCATCTGGATCATCTGTCGCGGGCGATCCTCCCGGAACTCATGACCGCCAACAGCGATACGCGCCGGATCCGCATCTGGTCGGCGGGCTGTTCGAGCGGCGAGGAGCCTTACAGCATCGCGATGACCCTGCTCGGCAGCACGGCGTCGTTGGCTGGCTGGAATACGAAGATTCTCGCCAGCGACCTCGATACCAACGTGATCGCCCATGCGGCGCGGGGAGTCTACGACACGGAGCGGGCAGAGGGCATCCCGGTCGCCCTGCGCAACCGTTTCACGACGATGCACGACGGAAACGTCGTCATGAACGACGAGCTGTGCGATCTCATCACCTTCGCCCATCTCAACCTGCTCGAAGCGTGGCCGATGTCCGGGCCCTTCGACGTGATCTTCTGCCGCAACGTGGTCATCTATTTCGACAAGCCGACGCAGATGCGGCTGTTCGACCGCTATGCCAATGTCCTCAAGCCCGACGGCTGGCTGATCATCGGCCATTCGGAGAACCTGATCGGCATCACCGACCGGTTCGACGCCGTCGGGCGGACGATCTATCGGAGGATCAGATGATGACCGCCAGGCGCAGGCGACATCATTCGCACGCCGCGCCGCCAACGAGCGACGTCGCCACCGGCGTGCGCCGCTATCGCGACCATCATTTCGATGCGGTCGCGATCAAGGTCTTCCCGGGCGAGCACTACGTCGCCGACCGGTCTGACGAGATGCTGGTCACCGTCCTCGGCTCCTGCGTCGCCGCCTGCATTCGCGATCCCGTCGCCAATGTCGGCGGAATGAACCACTTCATGCTGCCGGAACCCTCGGGCGCGTGGAGCGCTGCATCGGCCTGCATGAGCTATGGCAGCGTCGCGATGGAGCGGCTGATCAACGACGTCCTGGCGCGCGGCGGCCTCCGCCAGCGTCTCGAGATCAAGGTGTTCGGCGGCGGCAACGTTCTGGCCGGCGTGACGGGGATCGGCCACGGCAATGCCGATTTCGTCGAGGCGTATCTGGCGGCGGAAAACCTTCCGATCGCGGCGCGGCACCTGCGCGGCGTGCTGCCGCGCCGGGTCCACTATTTTCCGATGAGCGGCCGCGTGATGCTGCTCGAACTGCGGCGCACCGACCGCGAGGCCGTCGTGCGCGACGAGGCGTCCTACAAATCCAGAATCCAGGTCGAACCCGTCGCCGGACCGATCGAACTCTTTTGAGGCAATCCCATGAGTCCCATTCGCGTTCTGATCGTCGACGACTCCGCCTTCGTGCGTCAGGTTCTCACCGACGTCATGTCCAGTGATCCGGGCATCCACGTCGTCGGTGCCGCGCCGAATCCGATCGTGGCGCGCGACATGATCAAGACTCTCAATCCGGACGTCCTCACGCTCGACATCGAGATGCCGCGCATGGACGGTCTGGCCTTTCTCGACAAGATCATGGCGTTGCGGCCGATGCCGGTGCTGATGATCTCGTCGCTGACCCAGAAGGGGGCGGACACCGCCGTCCGGGCGTTGGAGATGGGCGCGTTCGATTGCGTCGCAAAGCCGGTGGTCGGGCTGGTCGAGGGACTGCCGGCTCTGCGCAGCGAGATCGTCGGCAAGATCAAGGCGGCGGCGGCCGCGAAGGTCCGTCCGCGGGCGGGCGGGCCGGTCCGGCCCGTGCACCGGCCCGGAGTGTCCTACAATTCGTCCGAGAAGATCATTGCGATCGGTGCCTCGACCGGCGGCGTCGAAGCGCTGCAGCAGGTTCTGACGGCCCTGCCGTCCGACGCCCCCGCAACCGTCATCACGCAGCACATGCCGGCGTCGTTCACCGCATCCTTCGCCAGCCGTCTCAACCAGCTCTGCGCCGTGACGGTCAAACAGGCCGAGAGCGGCGAGCGTGTGCTGCCGGGGCACGTCTATATCGCGCCGGGCGGCTCTCATCTCGAACTCGCACGCAACGGCGCGAACTATGTGTGCCGCGTCCATGACGAGCCGGCGGTCTCCGGCCATCGGCCGTCGGTCGATGTCCTGTTCCGTTCGGTCGCGCATGCGGCCGCGGCCAATGCGATCGGCGTCATCCTGACCGGCATGGGACGTGACGGCGCGGTCGGACTTCTGGAGATGCGATCGGCCGGAGCGCCGACGATCGGGCAGGATGAGGCGAGCTGCGTCGTCTACGGCATGCCGAAGGCGGCTCGCGACTGCGGCGCCGTCGAGATCGAGCTGCCGCTCAGCAAGATCGCCGATCATGTGCTGAAGCGGTGTGAAGCGCTCACTGCGCGCGGGGTCAGGGTGTAGCTCATGTTCCGTCGCAAGACCAGCAATGCGGCTGCGGCAGTGAAGCCGCCAAGCCCCGAACCGTCCGACGTGCCGGCGCCCGAGATGCCGCAACGGCAGGACGAGCTGATGCGCCGCTGGATCGCGTTCGCCGACATGCAGCAGCGCGTCATCAGGACGCTGGTCGGCGAGATCCAGCAGACCTCGGCCGTGGTCGAAACCGAAGCCGACAATCTCAGCGGCCGGTTTCAGCATCTTGCGGTCTGCGCCGGACAGCAAACGGAGCGCGTCGAAAACCTGAGCCGGCTCGCCATCGGCATCGACGTGGACGGAGAGGTCGTGGCGATCGACCGCATCGCGGTATTGCTCGAGGAGACCTTGAGTGACGTCGTCGAGAAGATCCTGCTGTTGTCGAAGGACGCGATGTCGATGGTCTACGCGCTGAGCGAGCTCAGCGCCAACGTCGATCGCGTCGACAGCTGCATGGAGGAGCTCAACAAGATCAACCGTGTCACCAACATGCTGGCGCTCAATGCGCGGATCGAGGCGGAACGGGCCGGCGCGGCCGGCGCTGCGTTCCGGGTCGTGGCCGGCGAAGTGCGGGAGCTGTCCGGGGCGACGCAACGCCTTTCGGTCGACATGGCCGCCGAACTCAAGGCCGTCACCGAGGGCATTGCCGATGGCCACGCCACGCTGCAGCGCGTCGCCACCATCGACCTGTCGCAGAATCTCATGGCCAAGGACCGGCTCCAAGTCCTGATGGACGCGCTGATCCGGCGCGGCGGCGACCTGACGGAGGTCGTCGGCGACGCGATGAAGGAGGCGGAGGTGATCTCGGCCGACGTGGCCGGCATGGTGACGGGAATCCAGTTCCAGGATCGAACACGGCAGCGGCTCGAGCATGTGGTGGATACGTTGCGCGTGGTCGACGAGGCGCTCGACGAATTGAAGACCACGACCGTCGAAACGCTCGACGCGCCGATCGGCGAGACGCCGAGTGACAACGAGTGGGTCAAGAAACTGCTGGACCGCTTCACGCTCGGTGAAATGAGGTCGCGGTTCGTTGCCCAGCTTCTCGAGGGGAAGCAGCCCGCCGATCCCGGCGAGATCGTGGTTGCCCCGACCGAAACCGGTACGATCGAGCTGTTCTAGGGAGACGATCATGCAGATTCAGATCGACCGCGCGGGCGGACAGGTTGCGATGAGCGGCGAGTTCACCTTCACCGACCATATTCCCTTCAAGCAGCTGGTCATCGAGATCTTCGCCGCTCCGGGGGATGCCGTGGTGATCGATCTTTCGAAGCTCGATTTCATCGACTCCGCCGGACTCGGCATGTTGCTGCTGGCGCGAGACGAGGCCAACAAGAGCCATCGCGAGCTGATCCTGCGCCGGCCGGTCGGGCAGGTGAAGCGCATGTTCACGGTCACCAAGTTCAACACGCTCTTCAAGGTGGAGGAGTGATCGTCGATGTGCGTGTCGTTCGATGAGCGGGTGGACGCCGACGCGTTCGTGTCGTGCTGGAACGGCGCCTCCGAGGCGACGCTGGAGGCGGCGCTTGCCCGGCCCACGCGCCAATGCGTCGAAACGGACCTCATCGATGGCTGCGACCGCTTCGAGGACGTCGAGCTGCCTGGCCGAGACCGCTTGAGCCTGGTCGTCACGACACGTTCGGCCTATCGCCATTCGATCGTGAAGACGTTCGTCGACGCGCTGCGCGCGCGGCTGCCGCTGACAGAGGACCTCAGGATCAGGATCCACAGCGCGGCGCAGGAAGCGCTGATGAATGCCGTGCTCCATGGCAACCTGCGGATCGATGGCGAACTGCGCGGCAGCCTCGACGGGCTGATCGCAGCCCAGGCGATCATCGAAACCAGGCTGAATTCGCCCGAGATCGGTGACGCCTTGATCCGTCTCGACGCCGTCTGGACCGCGACCGACGTCGCGATCACCATCCGCGACAGCGGAGACGGCTATGATTACAGCAGCGTTCGTCCCCCAGTTGAGGACGGGGTCTCGGGGCGGGGGCTGGAGATCCTGCAGGTCTTTTCCGACCGTGTGACGGTGCTGAACGGCGGCACGACGGTCCGGCTGGAGTTTCGTCTGTGACCCAGAGAATCCAGACGGAGGAGGCCGTGGAAGACAGAGTCCTCGGCGAGGACATCACTTCGGCGAAGATCCTGATCGCGGATGACGATCCGCTGTGCCGCCGTCTCGTCGCCGGCGTGTTGCGTCAGCAGAAATTCAAACATCTGCATTTCGCAGACTGCGGAATGGCGACGTTGGAACAGGTGCGGACCGTCAGGCCCGATCTGGTGCTGCTCGACATGCAGATGCCCGACATCAACGGTCTGGATGTCTGCGGGCAGCTGCGTGCCGATCGCGCATTTGCCGATATTCCCATTCTGCTGCAGACGGCCACGGTCGATCGCAAGAAGATGGGAGAGCTGTTCTCGGGCGGCGCGTCCGACTTCCTGTCCAAGCCGGTCACCCCTTCGGAGCTGATCGCGCGCGTCGTCATGCATCTGGAGCGCTGGAACTCGCTGCGCGAGCTGCGCGGCTATCGCGAGCGGATCTCGCGGGAACTGGAGGCGGCGCGGCGCATGCAGTTCGAGCTGCTGCCGGAGCCGGCCGCGCTGCAGGAGGCGGCGCGGGCCGCCGGTCTGAGGATCGCGTCGTACAACCGTTCGTCGTCGGAGCTCGGCGGCGATATCTGGGGGATACTGCCGATCGACGATGCGGCGTTCGGCCTCTTCCTTGCCGACTTCACCGGGCACGGCGTCGATGCCGCTCTGAATACGTTCCGGCTTCATGCGCTGATCCACGAATACAAGGGCTTGCACGACGACCCCGGCGCGCTGGTCTCGATGCTGAACGAACGGCTGATCCCGCTGCTGGGCACCGGACAATTCGCGACCTTCCTCTATGTGGTCATCGACCACCGCGGCGGCGAGCTGCGCTTGGCGTCCGCCGGTGCGCCGCCCGCGATTCTGGTTCAGGGCAAGGCGGCGCGCGCGCGGCTGTGCGACACCAGCAGCCTGCCGCTCGGCATCGAACGCGGCGTTCAGTATCGCACCACGAAGCGCAACTTCCCCGCGGAGTCGCTGCTGCTGCTGTTCAGCGACGGCCTGCCCGAATTTCCGGACATGCGAGGCCGCCGGATCGGCGACGACGGGCTGGTGGCGGCGCTCAATGCCTGTCATCGCGGCCTCGCGCCGCGTGCGGTGATCGACCACCTCTGCGCGGCCGCGGGGATCACCGAGAGCAGCCCGCTGCCCGACGACACCACGATCGTCTGTCTCGACCGCAGGTCGGGGACGCGCGCGGCGTTACGCCAGGACGGCCGCGTGACCCGCGAACGCGCCGCCAGGCAGCCGTCGACGGGCTCACCATGCGAGGGCCGTTGAACGTGGCGCTTGTCAGGCACGAACCTCTGCTGGATCAGGACCAGATGGAGCTGCTGCGCGCGGCGCTCGATCCCGGCGAGTTGCAGGCGATGCTGGCACAGCTGCCCGCTGCCGCCGCAGATGCGATGACCGCGATCCGTGCGGCGCTTGCGGCGGATGACCTTCAGCAGGCGCGCAAGGCGGCGCATGTTCTGAAGGGATTTTCCTCGAGCTTCGGCGCGGCGCGGCTTGCCGCGATTGCGCGCGAGATCGAGCAGGATCTGGCGACCACCGCGGAGGTCACGTCACATCTGCCGGTGCTGACGGAAGCCATCGGCGCCACGACCGCCGCGCTGACACGGATGGTGGAACGGGAATGAGGTCCGGCGCTCTGGATCAGACTGCTTCCGCATCGCGCGCTGTCATCCGAGCGACGGCGTTGCCATCGCCGCCTGACGCTTCACCGTCGTACCGGACCATCGCCGCATCCGTTCTGACCGCCGCGGTCTCGACGGCGCTCTTCGAACTGCTGACGGGCCTGCATCAGGATCGCATCGGTTCGCTGCTGATGCTTGCCGTTGCGGCCGTCATGATCATGATCGTCCTGACGTCGATGCTCGTCCGCAAAAATCGCCACGCGCTGGAGCTGGCGGACGTGCTCGCCCGGCAGAACGAACAGCTGGCGCAGACGACGCGGCTGTTGAACGACGCGCAGCGGATCGGCGGCCTCGGGCATTGGATGTCGGATAAGAGCGGCGAGTTCGCCATCTGGTCGGACGAGCTGTTCGATATCTTCGGACGTGAACCGGTCCCCCAGGTTTCCTTCGTCGACATCGTCGAGGCCGTCCATCCGGAGGATGTCGGCGCCTATGTGCGCGCCCGCGAGCGCTGTCGCGCGACGGGCGGCGCCTTCATTCACGAGCTCCGCATTCTTCGACCGGACGAGCAGGTCCGTTGGATCAGGATCGAAGCCGCCGCGTACGACCCGGACGCTGCGGGCGCGCGCGGGCGTTTCGGCATCGTTCAGGACATCACCGAGCGAAAGCTCGCTGAAATCGCCGCCGACGAGGCACGATTGCTGCTGATGGATGCGATCGAATCGCTGACGAATGGTTTCGTCCTGTTCGACAAGGACGACCGCTTCGTGATGTCGAACACGACCTTCCGCGAGATGTTCCCGGCCTGGACCATTCTGATGAAGCCGGGCATCTCGTTCAGCGATCTGATGCGGCGGGCCCATGATCACGGTCTGATACGGCCGAAGGGCGACCGCTTCGAGGAATGGCTCGCGCGCAAGCGCGCCTGGCACCTCGGTGGCAGCTGCATGATCGAGCGCCGCGAGCTCAACGGACGCTGGATCCAGAGTATCGACCATCGTATCTCCGATGGCGGCACGGTCTGCCTGGTGACCGACATCACCGCCTTCAAGACGGTGCAGGCCGAGCTCGAACAGAAGCTCGCCTACGTGCAGGCGATCCGCTCCGACCTCGAGGATCAGAAGCAGGTGCTGGAGGCGACGGGCGCCGAGCTGCGCGCGGCACGTGACGCCGCCGAAGCGGCCAACCGTGCCAAGTCCGACTTCCTCGCGATCATGAGCCACGAGATCAGGACGCCGCTCAGCGGCATGGTCGGCATGGTCGATTTGCTGCGTGGGACAGTGCTCACCGGGGAGCAGAAGCGCTACACGGCGCTCGCCAAGGAATCGGCGGACCTGCTGCTGGAGGTCATCAACGACATACTCGATTTCTCCAAGCTCGAAGCCGGACGCCTGCAGTCGGAATGCATCGATTTCGACGTTCCGAACCTGATCGAGGGCGTGGTGTCGGTCATGGGGCAGAAGGCTGGCAACCGTGGCCTCGATCTCAAGGTGAGCCTCGCGCCGGGCCTGCCGCAATATCTCGAAGGCGATCCGACCCGCATTCGCCAGGTGATGCTGAACCTGCTCGGCAACGCCATCAAGTTCACCGAACGGGGGTCGATCGAGGTCCGCGCCTCGCACCGCGCGCAGGGCGACGGCGCGATCGATCTCAGGATCGAGGTGATCGACACCGGCATCGGCATGCCGGCGGACATCCAGGCTCAGATCTTCGATCCGTTCGTTCAGGCCGACACGTCGATCTCGCGCCGATATGGCGGCAGCGGGCTCGGACTCGCGATCTGCAGGCAGCTCTGCAGCATCATGGGCGGCAGCATCGGCGTCGACAGCGAGGTCGGACGCGGCAGCCGCTTCTGGTTCGAGGCCAGGTGCCGGCAGGGCGAGGCCCTGGTGCTTCCGGACGAACTGGTCGTGACGGTCGTCGACCGCCCGCTGGCGATCCTGGTCGCCGAGGACAGTCCGATCATCGCCACCTTGATTCAGAGCCTTCTCGTCAAGCAGGGGTTCACGCCGACCATGGTCGTCGATGGCGCCAAGGCCATCGCGGCGATCTCCGAGAGACCCTACGATCTCGTGCTCATGGATGTGCAGATGCCCGAGATGGACGGCATCTCCGCGACCAGGGCGATCCGGCAGTTGCCGGGACCCGCGCGTCACGTGCCGATCATCGCACTGACCGCGAACGCGCTGGTCGGACAGCGCGAAACCTATCTCGCCGCCGGCATGAACGACTACGTGACCAAGCCGATCCAGCCACCGTTGTTGTTCGATGCAATCCGCCGCTGGGCGCTGCCGCAATCCGCCGATGCGCCGCCGCTGCAGGCCGAATGCGCCGGTCAGCTCGAGATGTTCGCGTCTTAGTTTCGCTCTCGCCCCGGCATCGTGCTGCCTGTGATCCGGGGCGCGATCGATCAGCTGTTTCGCAATGACGGAGGGAAATGGAGGGAGGGCAAAGCGACGCTGCCGGGCGGCGCGTGCCCACCAACTGAGAGTCCCTGCGTAAAGTGGTGGGCATGCTGCACTCGCTTTGCGAATGATGCTTTGCCCACCCTACGGCTGCCTAACTACACGACGTGGAAGTTCGACACGGAGTCGTTGGCGAGCTGCGCGACCAGCTGCAGTTCCCAGTCGATATAGGCCTGCATCGCCTCGGCCGCGTTGTCGGTGCCCTCATAGGGGCGCTTGTAGACATCGTCGGGTGTCGAGATCCACGCGTGCCGCGCGGTCTCCAGCGCTTGGCCCGCGTCCGTCCAGGCGCGCGTGCCGCCGATCAGGACGCGCAGCTCGCGGCGGGTCGCGCGGCGGGCATCGGTCAGCGCGAAGGCCGCCTCGGCGCCGTCGTTGCTGGTCAGCACGATCGGTCCCGCATTCGGCAGCCCGGAAAGGTCGGATGAGAACCGCGAGGCCAGCACGAAATGCGCGCCCGGAATGTGTCCGGCCGTGTAGCTCGGGCTGCGCGCGAGATCGACGATCGTCCATGCGGTCGGATCGGCGGCGAGCTGCGCGACGCCGATCGTGGCCCCACCGAGGTCGGGCAAGTCCGGCCGCCGCGGCCTGCGGATCGTGGTTTCGGTCGGCGCCACCACGTCGGGCCCGATGATCGCAGCATCCCAACCCATCTGCTTCAACCAGGACGCCGTCATGCGCGCGCGCACGCCGTCATCGTCGAACAGCACGAGCCGTGCGCCGCGTACGCCGACCCATTCGTCGGTCGCCTGCACCAGCTGGCCGCCCGGCGCCGACGCAAAGCCGGCCGGATGGCCGGCGGCGTATTCCTCCGGCGTACGCACGTCGAGGCAGTACAATGTGCGCGTCCCGGCCTCAGCCTGATGGCGCGCGAACGTCGCGGCATCGAGGACCGCGACGCCGACGCGCTCGGCCCAGAGCTTGGCGTCGGCCAGCGCGTTCGCGTAGCTCGCCTGCGGCCGCTCCAGGACTCGCGCGGTCCTGCCGCGCTCCACCTGATGTCCGGCGAGCGTCCAGCCGATGGTGCCGTTGCGCAGCGCGTAGATCTTGTTCGGCAGCCCCGCGTTGATCAGCGACTGCGTGCCGATGATCGAGCGCGTGCGGCCAGCGCAGTTGACGATGATGGTCGTGTCGGGCGAGGGCGCGAGCTCGCGCGCCCGGAACGCCAGTTCGCCGCCGGGGACGCTGACGCCGCGCGGAATGCTCATGGTGCGGTATTCCTCGAAGCGGCGGGCGTCGAGCACCACGAGATTGCTCTCGCGCTCGATCAGCGCCTTGACTTCGTCAGCCGACAGCGACGGCGTGTGGCGAATGGCCTCGACCAGCTCGCCGAACGCCTTGCTCGGCACGTTGACGTCGCGGAACACTTCGCCGACGCGCGCATAGCCGGACAGTCCACCGCCGAGAACGGAGACGTCGCCATAGCCCAGCGCGCGGATGCGCGGCACCGCGCGTTCCGCATAACCCTCGCCGCCATCGTAGACGACGACCGGCGCGGTCCGCCGCGGGATCAGGTCGAGGATGCGCAGCTCGATCTGCGACAGCGGCAGCGACACAGCGAAGAACGGATGCGACAGCGAGTAGGGGCCTTCCTCGCGGACGTCGAGCAACGCGACCTCGTCATTGGCGCGCCAGCGTCGCCGCAGTTCGGTCGGTGTCATGAAGCGGATCTGGTCAGGCGGCGGTGCGGTCGGGCCAGAGGTTGGGGACGGCGTCATTCGAATATCCGGAGATGAACTCGCTGGCGGCGCCGGTCTCTGCATCGTACACCGCGCGTCGGATGCGGCCGATATTGCCGCCATAGACGTGGATGCTGAGCGAGGAGCGGTCCGCCAGACCGTTGGAGATGGCGTGGATGTCGCCAATCTGTGGCGACACGGCGGCCGTTTGTCCAGCCCGCAGCCGCTCCGCGGCGCCGGCGCGCAAGCTGCCGTCGGGCTGCCGCGCATAGCTCACCGACAGTTCCTCGCCGCGCAGCACGCCGACGAGGCCCCAGACGCGATGATCGTGCACCGGCGTGCCCTGGCCGGGGCCCCAGACGAAACTGACGATCGAGAACCGGTCGAGCGGATCGGCGTAGAGCAGATATTGCCGGTAGTGGCTGCCGTCGGTCACCGCGTAAGCCTCGGGCAGCCAATCGTCATGCGCGATCAGCTCTCGAAGCTTCGGCCCGAGCGCGGCGAGCAGCGTTGTCTCGTCGGTCGTGCCTGCGACGAGGTGGGCGGTATCGGTGACGAAGTCGCGGAAACGCGCGATGTCGGTCATGTCGGACTCGTATCTTGTGGGGATGCTTCAGATGGCGGCGGATGCCGATGGCCAGCTCAGACGTGGGGCCCGAGCATCGCGACGTAGAACAGGTCTTCGCTCGACAGCGCCGCGGCCGGCTGCCGGACGATGAACTGCGGTCGCGCCACGGCACGCCGTTGCGGCAGCAAATGACCGAGCCAGCCTCCGAACCATGAGACGTAGCGCAAGACAGCCTCCGCGCAATTTCATCCCGAATGAGATATCACGCCTCGACCGGCATCGAACAGAGCTGTGTGCCGCTCCGCAGCAATTTGGCAGATCATGCCTGTTGAAGCGCGTCGTCGGCAAATTCCTTTTCCGAACCCTCGTCGTCGAGTCGGTTTGCTTCTCCCTGGCAGGGGCTCGCACCATGCGTGGTGCCCATCAGGCTCTGGTGCCAATGGGTCCGGAATGCCATCCACGAGGCGTGATCCTGGAAGGCGACCTCGGCGAACCACTCGACCGTGACGGCGCCGCTCGGCCAATAGCGCTCCTGGTCATGCCAGCACACCACCGGCCAGCGCGGATTGCGGTAGGAGCGACCGGACTCCTCCTGCAGCGACGGCCGGCCGAGATGGTCGATCAGCCATGACATCACCTCGGGCAGGAAGGTGGCGGCGAACGAGACGCCGTGACGGCCGAGCCGCTGTGGCATCCGCATGATGCGCTGATCGATGATGGCGAAGGCCGGCGGCACCGCGCCGACGTTGAACTGCCGGATCATCAGCAGACGGAAGCCGCAGTCGCAAAGCTCGGCGGGGACAGCATGAATCGCCGTCGGTTGAAGGGGAGCCGTCATGTTCATACCAGTGCTCCCTGCGCCCGTTCGAGCATGTGGTCGGATGAAAGCTGCGCGCCGTCGCGCATGACGATCGCGCCGAAAGTCCTGGCCAGCGCTGCACACACTGCGAGCGCTGCCGCCTCTTCGCGCGGATCGCCGCTCCATTTCAACGTCATCGCGACATCGCAGCCGTCCGCCCGCGGCTCCTCGACATCGGTGAAGCGCAGATCGAAGCCGGAATCCTCGCCGTCCAGTGTGCAGGGCAAGTAGCCGGAGGTGTCGAGCGGGACATAGCCGCCGTCGAGCGTCAGCGCGAACGGCAGACGTGCGATGGCCTGCTGCAACGCTGTGCGCGTCGGCACATCGTTGCGCTTCAGATAGGCGGTCAGAACGCGTGCCATCCCGTCTCTCCCGTCACTGTCTGCCCGATGCTGGTCGCAGCGGGCCGATCACCTCGCGCAGAGCCGGAGATTTGGTCCGAATCCGACGCGACGAAAATCAACAATCCCCGACATCCAGGCCGGTGAGAGGTGGCAGATCAAATTTCGTGCCAGACGCGTCGAGATCAGTGCAGGCTGTGGCCGTCCGCGTCGTCATGGGGAGAGGCCAGCTGCGCGATGGCGCTGGATTGATGGTGGACCATCCGCCAGACGCCACCGATCCGCGCGAAGTGATTGGCGGCGGCCAGCGGGGTCCCGTCCACGACTTCAATGCAGACCACGTGGCCGTGATCGCGGTCGACGATCGCGTGCGGTTCCGCACACACGATCTGCGGCCGGGCCGGATTGCTCAGGATGTCGCGCCAGCTGCCGATCACGGCCGCGCGGCCGACCAGTGCCGGCCATCCCGGATGGATGCAGGAGATGCCGTCGCCATCGGCCCAGAGCGCTGCGAGCGCGGCGAAGTCGCCGGCTGCAAAGGCGGCGTAGAAGGCCGCATTGGCGGCCATGATCGCGCTCTCGTCACTCATGACGCTGGCGTGGGCCAACCTGCGACGAAAATCAAGCGATGTTTGAAACCGCACATCGGCTGCGTTGCGCAAATCTTGCAAGCTTCTTGCAAGACAGCGCCAACACGCCATTGCAACGCAGCAGCCGAGGTCTCGTCATGTTGGAAACGGCCATTGTCGGGGGTGGATTGTGCGGAATGGCACTGGCGCGCAGCCTGCAGCAGCGCGGCGGGACGGTCGCCTTGTTCGAAGCCCGACATCGCCTCGGCGGGCGGGTGCTGTCGGTGAAGAGCAAGACGGGGCTTGCGCTGGATCTCGGTCCGACCTGGTTCTGGCCCGACACCCAGCCGTTACTGACCGGGCTGATCGCCGAGCTCGGCCTGCCGGATTTCGCCCAGCACGATGACGGCACCGTTCTGCATCTGAAGGAGGCGGACAAGTCGGCCGAGCAGATCAGCGGTCCGCCGATCCATCAGGGCGCGCGCCGGCTCTCGGGCGGCATGACCAGACTGATCGAGGCGCTGGCGCGCGACCTGCCGCAATCCTTCATCCATCTCGGCCACGAACTGACGCGCATCGTCGATTGCGGCACGCATGTCCGGCTGATCTTCGCCACATCGACGGAATCGGTCGCGATCGAGGCCAAGCGCGCCGTGCTCGCCCTGCCGCCGCGGCTGCTGATTGATCATGTCGGCTTCCTCCCGGAACTGGACGAAGCGACCTGTGAGGCGATGCGCAACGCCGAGACTTGGATGGCGGCGCAGGCCAAGGTCGTGATCGCCTATGACCAGGCGCATTGGCGCGACAAGGGCCAGTCCGGCAATGCTTTCGTCAGCCACGAGCAGGCTGTGATCGGCGAGATCTTCGATGCCTGCGATGCCGGCGGCGATCGCGCCGCACTCGGCGGCTTCCTCGCTTTCCCGCCCGATCTGCGCGAAGCCTTCGCCGTCGGACTGCCTTTGCTGATGGACAGCCAGATGGTGCAGCTGTTCGGCGCGGCGCTGGAGGGCGGTGAGCAGCACTATCAGGATTGGGCGACCGAGCGCTTCACCTGCAGCGCGCTGGACCGCACCACGCCGCGTGGCGAGCACAGCGAGATCGCCAATCCGATGCTGCGGCGGGCGCTGTGGGACGGACGGCTGCATCTCGGCGGCGCCGAGACCGCGAGCCATGCGTCCGGCTATCTCGAAGGCGCGCTCAACGCCGCCAAGCGCATCGAGCGCGCGCTCGCGCGTGCGACCGGCGAGGGCGCGCGTTCGGCTGCTGCGATCGGCGAGGGCCTCGCCGGCAATGATGCGAGCCTCGCCTGGTTCGCCTCCTGGGTCGCAGCCCAGCGCGATTTGGCGTTCGACGATTATCGGCAGCGTCTCAACCGCAGCCTCGCCACGCAGCAGCGCGAGCAGCTGACCCAACTCGCCGTCCTCGGCGCGACCGAGCAGGTCTTCGCCGCCGCGCTGCAGGTGCTGGACGCGTTGACCTTCGACATGCGCGACGTCGCCGTCGAACGCGGCCGCTCGGCCCTGATGCCGGAGATCCAGAAACCGTTCCGCGACGTCATGCAGTCGCTGCTCGACGACGCCATCGCCTTCAACCGCACCTCCTGCGCGCTGTCGAACTTCCCGTTCGAGCACAAGCCGTCGAAGGACTACGTCCAGACCATTCTGCGCGACATCGCCGCCGCGTGGCAGGAGTTCTCGCTCGCCGCCAACCGCCTGCTGCTGGCCAAGGCCGAGACAACGCGACGGCAGCCGACGGGGGTGTCGTCATGAGCGCGATTTCTGAAGGGCCAGGTGGCCTCGTGGTTCGAGACGCGCCGCAAGCGGCGCTCCTCACCACGAGGGGAAGTCATTCTTTCCGCGAACTCCGTCCTCATCCTGAGGAGCCCGCCTTTGGCGGGCGTCTCGAAGGATGGCCGAGAAAAGATAAGTAACGACCGATGAAGCTGCAGATCGAACGTCCCATCATCGAGGCGATGGCGTCGGCGTTTCCGCATCTCGCCTCGCTCACCGAGCAGCTCCGCTTCGGCGACAAGGTCGAGGTCAATCTCGCGCAGCTCGCGACCGCCGAGCTCGACTTCCTGCGTGCCAGCTACCAGACGGCCGGGCCCGAATGGCACGCGCGCGCCGCGCAGATCGCCACGCTGCAGCGGGCGTTCAGTGATTCCGGCACCCGGTTTTCCGAGCATGAGCTGGAATCCGTCCTGCCGGCAATCGTGCGCTATCTGATCTCGGGCGCGATCCGCGGCTGGATGTTCACCGCCAATGTCGCGAGCCGGCCGCTGCCTTATGTCGTGACGCGGCTCGACTACACCGCGCCGTCCAACGACGAGGCCGGCCGCGTCTTCATCGAGCTCAAGGCCAATGCCAAGGGCGCGATCACGACATCGACGCTGCGCATCTCCACGGGTGACATCGTCGGCAAGACGGTGGCCGAGATCTTCGCGGCCAAGGGTTTTCTCAAGGAGACGCCCGAACTGATCGCGGCCTATGACGAGACCGCCGAGCGCTACTTCGCCTGGCGCGGCCGCTACGGCGCGCAGTTCGCCGGCCGCGGCATCGGTTTCTTCGCCGACGATCCGAACTCGTCGCATCGCGACATGGACTGGTCGCGCAAGGATGTCATCGTGCTGTCGTCCGGCGGCGGCAGCGCGCGTCTGGTCAACGACGAGGGCATCCTGACGGAACGGGCGCTGACGCTCGAAGTCACCGGCGACATTCTCGGACAGTATTTACGCAAGGCGGCCAAGAGCAATCTCTACGATGCCGAGCAGGAGGTCGAGGAATCCAAGGCGGCGATCCCGAAGGGCGTGTTCTGCAGGATTCCCGTCCATCCCTACATGCTGATGTTCCATCTCGATCTGCACCATTATCTCTGGGTGCACGCCGACGACATGGCGCCTTACGCCTATCAGCCTGAGCTGAAGCAGAAGCTGGTTCTGCCGGAGGAGCAGACCGATTTGATCGACATCCTCACCGCCGAGATGGACCTGCTGATGGACGACATCGTCGCCGGCAAGTCGGGTGGCACGACCGTGCTGTGCGCCGGCCCGCCCGGCGTCGGCAAGACGCTGACCGCGGAGGTCTATGCCGAGATCATCGGTCGTCCGCTCTATCGCGTGCATTCCGGCCAGCTCGGCCTCAACGTCGCGGCGATGGAGAACGCGCTCAAGGACGCGCTGACTCGGGCGCAGCGCTGGGGCGCGGTGATGCTGATCGACGAGGCCGATGTCTACATCAAGCGGCGCGAGGACGACATGACGATGAATGCCGTCGTCGGCGTGTTCCTGCGCGTGCTCGAATATTTCAACGGGCTCTTGTTCCTCACCACCAACCGCATCGACGACATCGATGAAGCGATCGTGTCGCGCTGCATCGCCTTGATCAAGTTCCAGGCGCCGGACGCCGAAGCGCGCGGCCGGATCTGGCGCGTGATGTGCGAACAGTTCGGGCTGAAGGTCGAGCCCGCGCTGGTCGCGCTGTTGGTGGAGACCTTCCCGGGCGCCTCGGGACGCGACATCAAGGGGCTGGCCAAGCTGGTCGCGAAATACTGCCACCACAAGAGCGTGCGGCCCACCATCGACGTCTTCCGCCGCTGTGCGATCTTCCGCGGCATCGATCTCGGGGATCACGACCTGCTGCCGGAGGCCGCGGAGTGACCGTATGCGCCGGCAATTCGGGGGTCGCGCCGGCACGTCGCGCTGGCTAGGAACGGCGGCATCGAATTTCGACCACTCATCGGCAAGGAGCGGACCTCACCACCAGGTGGCATCGAGCAGGGCGGGGCATGCACGATGGTACGTGGCGTCACCTGCGCGACATACCGCCGCGCGGATCGAGCCGACGGTCCGATGTCGCAATCGTTCTATCGCCTGGCCGTGTCATGTCCTACAGCGGCTGGGTCGTTGTCGAACGCGAGGTGTTCATGTCGATCGTCTCGAAGCCCAGGCAGGCGCCTTCGCAGCAGGGCTGCAGCTGATGGCGATGGCGTCCCGATGCGAACTTCCAGCTGAGAGCCGGCTGCGGAGCAGCCTGCCCCGTCTGGACTACGTCGACAGCTATTCGGTCCCTTCTCGAATCTCCGGTCGGAGCATGGTCGAGATTCATGCCGCGCTGCTCGGCCATCTCCCGCCGGCCTTCAAGGTCCTGCTGCTGATGCGGTCCGCGCTCGTCAGGCCGTTCGGCATCCGGAGCGTATCGTATGGCGAACTGGCGGCTTCGATCGACACCGATCGCAAATTCGTTCAGGGCGACAAGATTGGCCGATGGATCATATTCTCGCAGGACGAGGACGAACTCATCACCGGGGCCGACGACCGCCACCTCGATTTTCGTGTTTCGGTCATGAGGCAGCGCGGGACGCGCGTCGTTCTCTCGACTGCGGTGATGACCCACAATGCTGTCGGCCGCGGCTATCTCTCGCTGATCCTCCCCTTCCATCGCTACGGCGTCGCCAAGCTCGTGAGCAATGCCTCCGCCGCAGGGCGGATCTGACGTTTGACGCGATCCAGACGAAGCGCCAACGTTCCGGCGGTCGCCGTCGCGATGTCCTACGCGCAGCCGCCGCGCATCCGGTGCATTGTCAGGATGTCCCGGCGGCCGTCTGCTTGACCGCACGCGGGCTGATTGTCAGCCTCAATCCGCCTTTTGGTCTCAGCGCCGCGCCGACCGCGAAATCCACCGAGCCGCCCGGTCTGATCCGCAACTCGCGGATCAGCCGGGCGAGGATTACCGTCGCCTCGGCCAGGGCGAACCCCATGCCGATGCAGACCCTCGGGCCCGCGCCGAAGGGGAGGAATCGGAAGCGCAGGTCCCTGTCGCCGAGGCTTGCCGCGCTGAAGCGCTCCGGCTCGAACGCGTCCGGATTATGCCAAAACGACTTGTGTCGATGAATGGCGTAGATCGGAACGACGACGACGGTGCCCTTTCTCACCCTGTGTCCGGCGATGATGGTGTCCGCCAGAGCGTCCCGGGACAACAGCGGTGCAGGCGGAAACAGGCGCATCGATTCCAGCAGCACGCTGCGGGTGAAGGTCAGACGCTCCAGGTGATCGCTCGTGATCTCGCCGCTGTCGGCCACGTCGAGGATCTCGCGTAGCAGCCGCTGTTCGGTCGGCTCATGATGGGCAATGAGATAGAGCGTCCAGGCGAGCGCCAGCGCAGTCGTCTCCCGCCCGGCAGCGATCGCGCCGACCATATGGTCCTCGATGAGCGCTGGCGACATGGCCTGCCCGGTCACGGGGTCGAGGGCGCAGCGCAGATCGGCCAGCAGCGAGATCCGGTCCGTCCGGCTGGCGAGTCGGGCGTGGAGAAGTGGCGCCACCAGCCTGTGAAGTGTCCGGGCCGGCTTATCGAAGGTTGGCCCGAGAAATCGCCGGCACCAGCCCGGCAACCTCAAAATGTCGGCGTAGTTCATGCGCCCCATGCCGGCGTCGAGCTGTTCGCAGCTCGCCATGATCCGGCTTCGGTCTGTCGTGCCGCCGATCCCCTCGAACAGGGCGTCCAGGACAACCATCGTGGCGGCTCTTGCGAGCGGCCGCGTGATCTCGATCCGCGACGCCGCGCATTGCCGCCACTCGGCGACGAGGTCGTCCGCGGCGCGATTGGCGTGCGGTACCACGGCGAGCGATCTGACCGGTGAAAACGCCGGCGAGGCGGCCTTGCGCTGCCAGCGCCAGCCGGCGCCCTCGGCTACGGCCAGTCCGTCGCGCCAGATCGGGCGGAGTACGCGCCTGCGCATGGTGCTCGGCACGAAGATGTCGGTGCTGTCGAGCAGCACGGTGCGCACTGCGTCCGGGCTCATGACATGAACGATGCCGCCCGCAGGGTGCTCCCATAGGTCGGTCTCATACATGGCCCTGGGCCAGGTCCGCAGGATGCAGCGGGAGGTCTCGCGCAGCGCGGCGAGACCGACGCTGGCCGCTTCGGGCGGCAAGACATGGGGTGGAATGTAGGGCGTCACGCAGGTGCTCCATGAACGGCCGGTATCATCGGCCACCAAGGACGACGGCGATAGAACCGAAGCGACACTGGCTGCACGGTCGGCCGATTGCTTCGCGGTGCGTGGCTCACTAAACTCGTGGGATGCGCAGTGAGATGATCGTTCCTGCCGGCCGGCGCGAGGCGTCGCAGCGTTTCACGGCGGCGCTGCTGCTGCCCCGCCGCGCACTTTCGGCTTGCCTGTTCGGTGCGATCTTGCGCGACACGCGAGGCCTCGCGCTCGACCGGCATGAGCGCTTCAATCAGTTCTCGGCCTCGCCGCTGTGTGGCGTCACCTGGTGGTTCGAGGGCGAGAGCATCCTCGTTCCGCGGTCCGGATCCGAGCCTGCGGGAGAGCCCTTGCCCAGGCTCGCCTTCGTCGGGCCGCAGCAAGGTCCGACCGTGAGCTACAATCCCGGTCCTGTCTTCGCGATGACGCTCGGCTTCTATCCGGATGCCTGGCTGGCGCTGACCGGCGTCGCCGTGGAGCCATTCGTCGATCGGACGGTCGCGCTGTCCGATATCCTGAGCGGCGACATGCTCGATCTGTTTCAGCCCTCGGCCAGCCCGATCTGCGCGACCGAACACCTTCACCGGCTGGAAAGTCGCCTGGAGCCGATCTGGCGCGCTCTGCGTCCCGACGGCCAAGGCTTTGGTCAACGGCTCGGGGACTGGATGACAGCGCTCGCCATTCGCGCGGCCACGTCGAAGAGCGGCCGCAGTGCTCGTCAGTTCGAGCGCCGCATCAAGAGCTGGGCTGGTCAGTCCCTGCGCGGCATCCGCGCCTATGAACGCAGCGAGCTGCTGCTCGCCGAGGTCGCGAGCGCGAAGGCCCATGGCGGCTTCTCCTGGGCCGACCTGTCCGCGGCGGCCGGCTTCGCCGATCAGTCGCACATGATTCGCCAGGTGCGCCGCGAAACGGGCTTCCCGCCCGACAAGCTTCTCCACCTCGTCGACCATCACGAGGCGTTCTGGTGCTATCGGCTGCTCGCAGGGCTGTCCGAGTGATCACACCGGCTCACGTCGCGGAGCGGCCGAGCGTCGCCGGATTATATCCTTCCTCGCGCAGCACCCGCTGCACCACCGGCCGCGCCAGCATGCGGCGGTAATGCGCAAGCAGGTTGGCTGGCAACGCGATGTCGGTCTTGTCGGCCCAGAATGCCACATAGAACAGGATCGGATCGGCAACCGAGAAGTCGCCGCCGAGATACAGCTGTTCGCCGAGCATCCGGCTCAGGATGGAAAAGCCCTTCACGACGATGTTGCGACCGAGCGCACGCACCGACTCCTGATCCGCCTCGTTGCGGCTGAAGGTCGGGGTGGCGAAGATGCGCGCGAAGCCGTGGCCGTGCACGGTGCCGGCGATGTAGCTCATGGCCTCGAGCAGCCGTGTTTCGGTCTCGATGTCGCTGGGCCACAGCCTGGTGCGCGGCCGCGAGCGGCCGAGCCAATAGGCGATCGCGGGGACCTCGGTCAGCACGCTGCCGTCGGGCCGCACCAGCGCCGGGATGGTCGATTTCGGATTGATCGCGACGTAGTCCGGCTTGAAATTGTCGCCGGCCGGCAGGTTGACGATGTAGGCCTCGAACACCTCCTCGAGCTCTTCGAGAATGATGTGGATGCCGGTCGAGCACGATCCCGGCGTCATGTAGAACTTCATCGCGGCCATCAGTGTCTCCAAGCCGACATCATGCGCACGCTTGAGCTGCGCACGGCATGCTTCATGCAAGGATCGGGGCAGTTTGGAGAGTGGCGCGCTGCGGTTCGACGATTCGGGCCGCCGCCGTCAGGTTTGCGACAGGAGACATCATCAAGGTCCCGCTGCTCCCGTCGCACTGTTCAGGGAGCCCCGCATGACGGAACGCGAGCCGGAAGTCTTCGTCATCTGTCCGACCACGAGCATCGCGGCCGGCGAGGCCAAGGCGTTCAGCCTGTCGCGGATCGGCGACAATGGCGAGGCGCGGCCGTTTCCGATCGTGATCATCCACACGGCGTCCGGCGGCTTCGTCGGCTATGTCAATATCTGTCCGCATGACGGCAAATGGCTGAACATCGGCAGCGGCCAGTTCTTCAATGCGGATCGCACGCTGCTGCGGTGCGGCCGTCACGGCGCGACCTTCGAGGTCGACACCGGCCTGTGCAACGCCGGTACCTGCGCAGGCCAGAGCCTCGAGCCGATCGCGCTCGCCGTCATCGACGGCGAGATCTGCCTGTGCGGCGTCGCGCTGGTGGAGGATATGAGCTTTCCCGATCCGTTCGATGATCTCGACGAGACCATGGAGATCATGATCCATCCGGACTGAGTAAGGGTGTTCGGCGTCATCGCGGCAAGCGAAGCGCGAAGCAATCAAGGCTTGCCGGGGGATCTCGATTGCTTCGCGCTCGCGATGACGCTGGCGCGATGACCTAGGCTCAGAACCCATCCGCCTTCTTGCCCCAGGGATGGCTGCCGGGCACCAGCTGGGCCTTGATGCCCGCCTTTTCGACGTCCGCCTGCGACTTGAAGAAGGTCGCCTCATGCACCAGCGCGCCGCTCTTCGTCGTCACCGCGACATAGCGCGCCACGGTGTCGATGTCGCAAAGATAGCCGCCGCCAGGGTCGGCGGCGCTGCGCAGATTGCCGTCCCAGTCCACGAAGAAGCCTTCACTCGACATGTCGTTCTCCACGATTGATTCAGGTCTCGGGCTGATCGGCGACGAGCTGCGCATAGGCGCTCTCGACGATGGCGCGGCATTGCAGCAGGCGCTGATGTTCGGCCTTGGCGACGCTCACCGTCTCGCCGTGATCGTCGACGGCAGCCGTTGCCGCCTGCAGCGCATCGAACAGCGCCTTTTCGAGCTGATAGATGCGCTCGCTGGCGCGCTCCAGATAGGGGATCGGATTGGCGCGGACATTGGCCTCGTGCAGCGCATCGAGGCTGAGCAGCGTCCGGAATCGGCGCTCGACCTGGCGCTGCTGCATTCCGAAATCGTGCTCGATCACGGTCATGGCCGGCTCCCGGGCGTGGCCGAAGCGGCTGCCTTGGCCGCATGCCGCAGCAAGGCCAGGCATTCGAGCGAGGCGGCCATGTCGAGCGCGGAAAAGCCGTCGAGCGTCTCGGTGCTGATATCGGCGCCCTTGGCCAGCAGATGCGCGACCACCTCGGCCTTGCCGGACGAGGAGGCATACATCAGCGCGGTGGCGCCATTGTCGTTGCTGTTGTCGATGTCGACGCCCGCTTCGACCAGCGCATCGATCGCATCGAGATGATGGCCGACGCAGGCGAGCCAGAGTGCGTTGTTGCCATCGGCATTCCTGGCGGCGATCGCAGCGCCTGCGGCGAGCAGCTCGCGGATGACGGCGACGTTGCCGAGATGGGCCGCCTTCATCAGCGGCGTGGTGCGATTGGCGATGGTGGCGTCGACGCCATCGGCCGGAAAGCCCTGGGCCGCGAGCCAGGCCGCCAAGGCCGGACTGATGTCGGCGGAGCCGCTGCGTGCAGGGAGGCACTGTCGCCACGCCTCGTAGCCGCCGTCGAGGCTGTAGACCTCGGTGAAGCCGAAGTCGGAGAGGGTCTGCGCATAGTCCTGGCTGGCATGGCCGTGGTAGCAGTAGATCAGGATCGCCGTGCGCCTGGTCGTGCCCGCGATCAGTTCGGGCAGATTGCGCTGCGTCAGGTGCTGGGCGCCTGCGATGTGCGCGGCATTGAACGAGGCCTGGTCGCGGACGTCGAAGCGCAGCACATCGTCGCGCTGCAGCAGCTCGGCGGCGTGGCCGACATCGATGCGTTGGAACGGAATGCGCGGTCTCATGGCAATCCTTTCATGACAGGACTCCCGCTTCATGGCGTGTGCGGCCGGGATAGGCCGGCAGCGTCGTGATGCGATCGTCGGTCAGGGGACGGCCGACGGTGAAGTGATACAGCGACTGATAGTGGCTGCCGACGACGCCGAGCATCTCGTGTACGGAATCGTCGAAATAGCAGCCGATGCCGGTGCCGCGCAGGCCGGCTGCTTCGGCTTCGAGATACAGGACGTGGCCGATCAGGCCGGCCTCCCAATGCAGCTGGCGGTAGCGCCAGGCGTCGTCGCTGACGACAGGCGTGAACTCGGCCAGCATCGCCACGGCAAAGCAGCTGTCGCCGGCGATCGCCTGGTGGCAGCTCGCGGTGCGGATCACGCCGCGGCTATCGGTCGGCAGCAGCCGGAACAGCGGCAGATGATCGGGCGCGCTTTCCACCCGCTGCCAGTCGAAGTCGGGACGCAGCGTGCGCCGCAGGCCGGCTTCCGCCGCGTCACTGCGCGGCAGCGCATAGAGCCCGGGCGTGAGGCCCTCGACACGATGCACGAATAGAAGCGGGTGCAGCCGTGACGCGAACGGCCAGACGTCCCACGGCGGCGCCGCGCGCGGCAGCAGGGCGTCGAGCATCTGGTGGAATGGGGCGGGCTCCATCGTGAACTTGGCATCGAAGCGCTGCGCACTGCGACGCTGGAGAATGAGCTCAGCCGCGCGTGCTGACGATTGCTGAGCGAGGGCAGGGCGGGACGAAGAGAACTCGACGACATCCTGCGCGGCGCCGGTCGTCGCCGCGCTCACCTCGGGGATGACAGGCCAGCGATAGAGCGGATGGCGATCGAGCCGGTTCGCCTGCCCCTTCCAAACGTCGTCGATCGTGGTGGGCCGTGGAAGGCACGGGGCCCGGTTGGTATCGCGGGGTGTGATCGCAAGCAGCACGTCGGCGTCCTCAGCCTCGACGCCGGCGAAATCGCTCGAGCGATCGAGCCCCATGATGGCGGCGAGCCTGGCGCTGTCGAGGCCGTCGACGACGCGGGCGGTCCAGCCGAGCGCCGCGGCCGCGTAGCTGATCGCACCGAGCGCATGGCCGATGTCGAGCTGGCAATAGCGAAACGCGCGCTCGCCATATTTCCACGCCTCGCGCCAATGGATCGACGACAGGCCGAGCCACAGCCGAGGTGCGCCTGACGATGCGGTGCCACGGCGGCAGCGCTGCTCCAGCACGTGGTCGCGGCTGACATAGTGATGCAATCCGTCGCTGAGGCCTGCGATGGACTCGCTGATCACATAGGCCTCGGTCGGATGCAGATTGCCGCTGGAGGGATTGCAGCGCAGCGCCCAGCGGTCCGGACCATGCTCCTTCCAGGCCGCCAGTCCGAAGGACAATTCCAGCAGCAGCGCGACGCCGTCGATGGTGAGCGGTTGGATCGTCGCCGTGCCGCTGCACGCCTCGGCAAAACTCGCGGCGAGACGATCCGAGGCGAGGGGGAGATCGGTGCGCGGGCTGCCGGCAAATTCGCGGAACGGATTGGGCTGCGCATCCCAGTCCAGCGTCTCTGGCCCCGCCGCATAGCGCTTCAGGCTATGCTTGGTGCGGGCGTGATAGGCGAGCGCGATGTCGGCGGCGGCAGGCAACTCTGCCGCCCTGGACGGTGACACGGACATGGGTCCTCACAAGGCGCGATGTAGGGATTCGCGCATGCTGGATGGTCGCGGAGTGACCGGATGCTGCGGAGCAAATTCCGTTCCGGCAGCGCTCACTCTCTCCGTTCGTCATTCCGGGATGCGCCCGCGAGGGCGCAGGCCCGGAATCCATAACCACGGCTGGTGGATATGGATTCCGGGCTCGCCGCTTGCGCGTCGCCCCGGAATGACGATGGGGATGGAGCTCGCGCGCTTCATCAAATGCTGTGGTGAGTAGGCTGTGGTGGCCGCGCAGATCGTGTGCGATTTCGGACAGAGCGCCTTGCGGGCTCTGTCCGCATCTCGACATCAATGCCGCTGCGCGCTGCGCGACGCGCTGGTGTCGATCAGCACGGCGACCTTGGCCGCGATCGACAGCCATGCCTGGTGCGCGTCGATCTTGGGGCCCAGTTTGAAACTGTCGGCCATGCGGGCCGCGAAGGCCGGCCCGTCGGTCCCGTGCTGTTCCGCGATGATCCACGCGGTCTGCCACAGATCGGTCTCGGTGGTCACGGCTGCTACAGATCCAGCACCAGCCTGTCGCCTTTGCCACGCGACACACAGGGCAGGAAATAGCCTTCGGCGCGCTGCGCGGCCGAGAGACGCTTGTCGCGATGATCGATCTCGCCGTCGACGACCTTGGTCTTGCAGGTGCCGCACATGCCCTGCTCGCAGGAGGTCGCGATCTTGACGCCGTTCTCTTCGAGAAACGCCGTGACGGTCTTGTCGCCGGGGATCTTGAAGGTCGCGCCGGTGCTCTTGATGGTGACATCGAACACCTTGTCGAGCAGCGCGGCCGCCGCCTTCGCGGTGAAGCGCTCGACATGGATGCGCTCCTCGGCAAAGCCCTTCTGCTTGGCCTGCGCGATGATCGGATCCATCCACCAGTCGACGCCGCAGACGAACAGTTGGGTATCCTCGGGCCGGTCGGCGAACAGGTCGGCCGGCTTCAGCAGCTGATTGTCCTCGGTGGCTTCCTTGTAATATCTGGTGTTCTCGGCGAAGGACGAGGCCTCGATCGTGCCGCGGAACGAATCCGGCGACATCAGCGCGAACACATAGTGCAGCTCGAACGGGATATTCTTGGCCTTCAGCGTATCGGCGATCGACAGCATCGGCGTCACGCCGATGCCGCGTGCCACGAGCAGCGCCCGCTTGGTGTCCTTCGGGATCTTGAAGCGGTTGCGCGGGCGGCTGACCTGCAGCCGGTCGCCCTCGTTGATGTCGAGATGCAGCGCCTTGGAGCCGCCGCGGCTGTTGGCGTCCTTCCAGACGCCGATGCAGTAGCGGTTGCGCTCGGCGGCGCTGTTCAGCAGCGAGTACTGCCGCGTCAGCCCGTTCGGCAAGGTGACGTCGATGTGGCTGCCCGGGGTGAAGCCCGGCAGCGGCTGATCATCTGCCGGGACGAGTTCGAACGAGGCCATGTTGTGGGCCTCGATGGCCTTTCGGGCCACGACGACCGTATGCAGCGCGTCGGACATCCGACAAACTCCATCATGCCAACCTGCTGATGGAGCGGCGATGCAAGGAGAGGGCCAGATCCGGGCCGCCTCGTGACATGCTGCAGTGCCCAGCCGAACGCATCGTACCACAAAACCTTCAGATGACTCGCGTCGGGAAGACGTCTAAGACGCGCGCCTCTCCAGTCGAACCATCACGCGAAGGACCTGCCATGACGCTGCGCGAGCAGTGGGAGAATCACGCCGCCCAGTGGCTCGCCTGGGCCAGGGCGCCGGGGCATGACAGTTTCTGGCGCCACCATGGCGAACAGTTCAGCCGACTGCTGCCGGCGCCCGGCGCGCTCACGCTCGACATCGGCTGCGGCGAGGGCCGGCTGTCGCGGCAGCTCAAGGCCGCCGGGCACGCGGTGGTCGGTGTCGACGCGTCACCCACCCTGATCGCTGCGGCCAGATCAGCCGATCCATCCATCGCCGTCATACGCGCCGATGCGGCCGCGCTACCGCTCAGTGATGCCTGCGCGGACCTCGTGATCGCCTTCATGTCGCTGCAGGACGTCGATGCAATGCCGGATGCGGTGCGCGAGGTGGCGCGGGTGCTCAGGCCTGGTGGCCGGTTCTGCATCGCGATCGTCCATCCGCTCAATTCGGCCGGCCGGTTCGACGGCCTGGCGCCGGATGCGCCCTTCGTGATGAGCGGCAGTTACCTGGAGTCCTTCATTTATAGCGACGCGATCGAGCGCGACGGCTTCAGCATGACGTTCCACAGCGCGCACCGGCCGCTGCAGAGCTACGTCGTGGCGTTGGAAGAGGCGGGATTCCTGATCGAGGCGCTGCGCGAGCCGTCCATTCCCGAAGCGGCCATCGCGCACGACAGCAGCCGGCGCTGGCAGCGCGTGCCGTTGTTCCTGCATCTGCGTTGCCTGCGTCCGTGAGACGGAGCGCCGCGGCGCTCCGTCGCGCCGGAGCTTCATCCGCGGCGCGCCGCCTCGATCGCGGCAATGTCGATCTTGCGCATCGTCATCATCGCGGCGAACACGCGCTTGGCCTGTTCGCCGCCGGCGGCCATTGCGTCGGTCAGGGCGCGCGGCGTGATCTGCCAGGAGATGCCCCATTTGTCCTTGCACCAGCCGCACATGCTTTCCTGGCCGCCATTGCCGATGATGGCGTTCCAGTAGCGGTCGGTCTCGGCCTGGTCGTCGGTCGCGATCTGAAACGAGAACGCCTCGCTGTGGGTGAACGCCGGTCCGCCGTTGAGGCCGAGGCAGGGGATGCCGCACACGGTGAACTGCACCGTCAGCACGTCGCCGGCCTTTCCCGAGGGGTAGTCGCCCGGCGAGCGGTGCACGGCGGCCACCTGGCTGTCCGGAAACAGGTCGGCATAGAAGCGCGCGGCCTCCTCGGCGTCCTTGTTGAACCACAGACAGATCGTGTTCTTGGTCGTTGCCATTGCGGGCCTTCCTTCCGGTACGAATGCAGGCCGTCCTGCAAGCCTCGACGGACGGCCATTGGGATATGCTCGAGCCAGCGCGTCTCGGTCCGGCTGATCCAAGGACGGAGCCAGCCGCCAAAATCCGACACGATGATCTGCGGTTCCCGCAGATTTTTTAGGGACCAGATGATCGGGCTGCGGTTCCACGGGGGTGGTTTTGTCCTTGCGGTATCAGCCAGGGATACGCCGGGGAATACCGCGGAGCAGGGGATGATGAGCGTCCCAGCAGGTCGAGGCGCTCGGTATCTCATTGCATCACGGTGCGTTCGGCCAAGCGAGAGGTGCCCGTCGTCGGCACGCGCTTGAAGAGCGGCGACAAGATCGGCGAGGTCGGCCCGAGCACAACCTTGCACTTCGAACTGCGTCCCGTCGCCCACGGCAACATGACCGCGGATGCGGCCTGGGCCCGGCAATATGGTAGCATGGCGGACATGGAATGGTCGCGCTATGATCCGGTGGATCCGCAGAGGTTCGATGCGGCCGCCTTCGGCGGGCTGGGTGAGCGTGGGAAGTAGTTGCGATATGCCGGAGACTCTCGTGCGCGCTGGAACGGCGCTTTCGTTACTGGCGGCCGCCGCGATGCTGTCGGCCTGGCTCTCACCCGCAGCGCATGCGCAGCCGGCTGCACGCCCGGCGGCGCCGCCGCAAACGCAGAGCCTGCCGGCGGACCTCAAGGACCTGCGCGGCGAGTGGAAGCGGGCGGGCGCCGGCTTCGGCTGTAGCGTGACTCCTCCGCGCCAGCTGTCGCAGGAGCAATTGCAGGCGGTGATGGCGCGCGCCTGTCTGCGACTCGGACCGCTCGTGGTCGGCGATGGCGCCGCGACGGCCCCGGCCGCGCTCGGGCCGCCGCACCGGACCTTGAAGCAGCCGCAGGGGCAGGTCGCCTGGCTCTATTTCATCGGACAGCGCGAGCACTATCCGTATTTCGTCGTCACCGTCGCGGCCGACAAGATCGTCGCCCTGCAGGTCGCGGGCGACGGCAGCACGCCCGCGCCGCCGGGCTATGATCTCAGCCATGTCGGGCTCAGCGCGACGACCGAGGAAGTGGTAGCGGTGTTCGGTCAGCCCGGCCATGTCGAGCCCAGCGAATCGAAGGGCGTCGAGCTCTGGACCTATCCCCCGTATCCGTTCTCCTTCGAGCTCAAGGGCGGGCGGGTGATCTCGATCCGGCTTCGTCAGCCCTAGGCCGGTCGATGGCCCGAGCAAAAGCGCGGGAGAGGGGATCGATCGCAGGATGGTGTCGCTCGTCTCCGATCCTCACGACATTTCGACGGGAAGATTTTGCTTGCTGTTTTTCAGAAATCGTGCTTTTATCCCCGCAACCCGCCTCGTGCAGAGGGACGTACGCGTCGTCACGATACGTGGAGGTGGGCTGCGATGGACGTGACGGCTGTGC
>NZ_JBNPVB010000036.1:0-29819 GCF_051168495.1 Bradyrhizobium oligotrophicum
GAGGCTGGCGTTCCGGTCGCCGATCTGTGCCGCAAGCATGGCGTGAGCGACGCCAGCATTTACAAGTGGAAGGCCAAGTTCGGTGGAATGGACGTCTCGGAGGCCAAGCGGCTGAAGACGCTGGAGGACGAGAACACGCGGCTGAAGCGGCTGCTGGCGGACGCCATGCTGGACAATGTAGCGCTGAAGGATCTCCTGGGAAAGAAGTGGTAACGCCCGCGGCGAAGCGGAAAGCTGTCGGACATCTCATGGGCGTCCACGGGATGAGCGAACGGCGGGCGTGTAAAGCCATCGGCTATTGCCGCATGACGGTCAGATATCAGACGAGCCGGGCCGATGATGCCGGGCTGCGGGAGCGCATGAGGGCGATCGCCCATGAGCGTCGCCGCTTCGGCTATCGTCGCCTGCACGTCCTGCTCAAGCGGGAGGGCTACCTGGTCAATCACAAGAAGCTGTTCCGTCTGTACCGAGAGGAACGGCTCACGGTGCGCCGCAGAGGTGGCCGTAAGCGGGCTCTCGGCACCCGAGCGCCAATGACGGTGCCGCTGCTCCCGAATGATCGCTGGTCGCTCGACTTCGTGTCGGATCAGATGACCGATGGCCGGCGCTTCCGCATCCTGACCGTGGTCGACGACTGCACCCGCGAGTGCTTGGCGCTGGTGGCCGACACCTCACTCTCGGGCGCCCGGGTCGCTCGGGAGCTGGACCGGCTGGTCCCGAGCGTGGCAAGCCCAAGATGGTGGTGAGCGACAACGGCAGCGAGTTCACGAGCAATGCCATCCTGGCATGGACCGATCAGAGCCGTGTCGCCTGGCACTACATCGCGCCGGGCAAACCCATGCAGAACGCCTTCATCGAGAGCCTCAACGGCCGCTTGCGGGATGAACTGCTGAACGAGACGCTGCTCACCTCGCTCGCCCAGACCCGCGTCGCGCTCAGATGCTGGCGGGCCGACTACAATGATGAACGACCACACTCGCAGCTCGGGTGGAAAACGCCGTCCGAGTTCGCCGCAACCTGCAATCCGCGTCGGGATCTGGCGCTGCGCTATGTCGAAAGCTCCGCGCCAGCCCCCGCCGCTACCACCGCCCGGATGGGCACATCCAACCGCCCGAACGAACTGAGACCTGGATAAAACTTGGGGGCAAGGTCACTTCGCTGCGAGAGGCGCGAGCTTGTTAATGCCCATGAATGAGCACTAGAGCATCGGGGAGCGGCTTAGCGCTCAAGGCAAAGCTACTACGCAAAGACGAACACCGCGAAGGTGTTGACGAAATTCCATCGCGCAGGTGGCATGTTAAGCGACATGCATATCGGCATCCGAAGAGACGCTGGGATGGACACAAAATTGTGTAGACTCTATCTCGACCCACGGTCCTTATTTCTGGCCAAGTAGCCTTGAAGGGACGTGGGCTCTCACATTGCGGTCAATCGGCAGATGCTATGGTCCGCTGCAGTTATCAAATGCAGATGGTCGCGGGGCTCTCTCTGGCGCTGCCCAGGTGAGCAGCGTGAGCTGCGTCATGTCTAGCACGACTTAAGCGCGCAAGATCTGTAATCTCCGTAGCGATCGGAGACTCGGAGCGGTCAGGCTCACAGAGACTGCGACGCCGTCGGAGTGGGGCTCCAGATAAGCGCCAGGAATGGTCGAAATCCTGTTAGCTTCGCAGTGAATACGGATCTCTTCAAGCCAGGAGAAAAATCAGATTCGAGCAGGCGCCTCCTTCTATTGAGGACTTCTTCGGCCGTGGCGCGTCCGTCGGACTGGCTTTGTCGAAGACAACTACGAGATGCCGTACTGTTGTATAGCTAACGGAGGTAGTATGATCTTGCAATCGACGCACGCAGACTGCGTTGAGGATCGCGTTTGAACGACAGTAGCGGAGGTCGCGTGTCTCTCAATAGCTTACCTGATTTCCGCAGGACGAATTCGTTCATCGAAACTATCGAACAGGCAGAGAGCGCCACAACAATTCAGAACGAACTGTTGCGGTTTGTATCAAATTTGGGAGCTGACTATCTGGCCTGCAGTATCCTGCCAGAACCCGGCCTTTTGCGGTTCGATCTTCTGAACGGCATCCTCTTGAATACACTGCCCCCGGCGTTTGTGGAGCAATACTACGGCGGGGGCCTAGTTCATCGTGATCTTAAGACTAGGCTGTTGCGTCGTCTTCATCCGCCGTTCCTTTGGAGTGAGTTACGCCAGTCTTATGTACTCGATAGCGCGACAGAGCATATACTTGAGTTGGCCGGCGATTCCGGATTACACGACGGCCTGGAGATAGCGGTTCCCACACTCGACACCTGGGTTTTGAGTTTCACAGTTGCAGGCGACAAGCTAGAGATATTTCCTGATGATCGGATTCGGCTAGCGCACTTGGCGTCAATAACGACGAGCCGCTTGCTTTACCTGCGTCGTAGGCGCGAGCTGGCGGACGTCGTCAAGCTGACAGGCCGTGAACTTGAGGCGCTCAGGTTAGCGTCGAAGGGTAAGACATTAGATCGGATCGCGCCCTGCATGAAGATTACTAGGCATGGAGCCGACTATCTAATGCGTCGCGTGCGTGAGAAGCTTGACGTGAAGACTGTGAACGAAGCGATTAGCAAGGGATTTCAACTGGGGTTCCTCCGATAGGTCCCGCTCATCGTACTGGCAAGACTGGCTCTTGCAATACAGATATTTTGAGTATGCATGACCCGGTCGTATCCCAATTCTGTGATTGCTACTTTGTTGAAAATTGTCCGAGGGAGTTAATTATCGCAGATAAGAGAGTGCCACCGCCGCCATGTCCGGCGTCGTCAATGACGCGAAGCTCGCTAGCGCGCCACCTCTGCGATATGTTGAAGGCAACATCGAGCGGACTGCTGATATCGTAGCGGCCGTGAATCATGATCCCTGGGATGCCATTCAACTTTTCAGCATTGTGGACCAATTGATCTTCCTCGAGGAAGGCTGCGTGTCGCCAATAGTGAGTGACCAGGCGCGCGAACTGCAAGCGAAAATCCGGATCGTTATAGCGTGGATTAGGCATGTGGCCGGGAGCGAGTGAGATGTGGGTGTCTTCCCAGGCGCACCACTCCGATGCTGCTCTATCCCTAATCGCGGGGTCGTGATCGAAGAGAAGTGCGGCGTATGCATCTGCTAACGGAAGATTTCGTAATGAGGTAGGCACGGCGCTCGCAAATCGGTGCCACTCGCGAGGAAAAATACGTCCAACGTCGGTGGTTATCCACTTAACGTCCCGACGAGAAGTCGTCGTCACGAGTGCTAGCACCATAGCGTCGATCCGCTGGGGAAACATTTGTGCATAGGCCAGGGCTAGGGTGGTTCCCCAGGAGATTCCAAGTATGATCCACCGTTGAATTCCGAGGAATTCACGCAACCTTTCGATGTCAGCGAGAAGATGAGCGGTGGTATTGGTGCTCAGATCTGCATCCAGCGCACTTGCTAGCGGCCTACTGCGGCCACAGCCGCGCTGGTCGAAGAGGACGGCACGATAGGCACTTGGATCGAAGAAGCGTCGCTGCCCAGGGGTGACCCCGGAACCAGGGCCGCCGTGTATGTAAAGAACTGGTTTACCCTCGGGATTTCCTGAACATTCCCAATATACGCAATGGCCGTCGCCCACGTCGAGCATGCCGCTATCGTGGGGTTCAATAGGCGGGAATCTGTCGTCGTTCATCGAGGATCTTTCCCACTGTTTTCGACAAACGGTCACAATACACGCTGCTCGTGACAATTGACAGCGTCAGCACTCAGGTCGTTGGCAACGCCCGATTATGGATCTCTTTGGATTGAGTTGGGCACGAGCCCTTCGATCTGAGAAAATGCGCGATGACGTTAAAGGCAACAGATCCGCGACGCGACTGGCTGCCTCGGCAATCGTGATACCCTTCTGGGCCGTAATCTTATTCAGCGTTGAGATATTGCACGATTAGCGGGCGATCGAGGCCGTGAGACGTGCGAACCGCCTCGATGTCCTCCAGCCGCACCCCTTCGCCCGCCAGCGCGATGGCAACATCGCCCGACATGCGGATGAGAAGGAAACTGAGGATGGAGACGAACAACGCCACGAGAAACGCCGTCGCGAGACGTTTCAGGCAATATTGCAGCATAGCGGAACTCGATTGGCTCGCGGAAGGCACTGCCCCCTCCGCACGGATTCATGGCCGGATGCGAAGAGTGAAGGTTATTTCCAGCTCATTTCCCAGAAGCGGGGCATCTCATCCGGATAGGTGTTGAAGCGCAGGGCCTTGTTCGCCAC
This sequence comes from Bradyrhizobium oligotrophicum, assembly GCF_051168495.1. GTDB lineage: Bacteria > Pseudomonadota > Alphaproteobacteria > Rhizobiales > Xanthobacteraceae > Bradyrhizobium > Bradyrhizobium oligotrophicum_A. The sequence continues at coordinate 4,266 of NZ_JBNPVB010000036.1, forward strand.
GTATTGGGTCGTCAGCGAATAGAGCGGCACGGCGAGCACCCGTTCCTGGATCAGCGTCAGCGCCTTGCGGTAAGCCTCTTTGCGCGCGACAGGATCTACGGATGTATCCGCCTTTTCCAGAAGGTCGCGGATTTCAGGATCCCGTGCCATGTCATCCGCCCCGAACTTGAAGAAGTTCGGCGCAGAGGCAGAAGCATCATTCACCGAGAACGATCCCCAGGTCTGGTGCGATACAGCGACCTTGTTCGCGCGGATCTGCTCGCGCATGGCAGCATATTGCATGAACTTGAGGTTGGCCGTGATGCCGACGGCGCGCAGCGCGCCGATCATCGCTTCGGTCTGGTCACGCTCACGATAGGCGAAGATATCGAATTCAAGCTTATTGTTCGGCCCGAAGCCGGCCTCCTTCAAGAGGTCACGCGCCTTGTTGGGATCATAAGCGTAGATCGGCGCACCGGTATCGTCGCAGCCGAACTAGCTCGGGAAGCAAACCACGTTGATCAGCCGCGCCTTCTCGCCCAGAAGCTGGCGCACCATCTGCATTTTCGGCATCGCATGGGCGATGGCCTTGCGGACGCGGATGTCGCGCATCGCGGGGAACAGACTGTCCTCCCGCGTATTCAAGTTGAGGAAGACGATGCGCATCGTCTCACCTTCGACCGCTTGCAGATGCGGCACGCTCTTCAGGGCGAGGGCCTGGTCGGCCTGCACACCCATGATGAAATCAAGGTTTTCGGCCATAATTTCAGCATTCTGGGTCTGCCTATCCGGCAGAAAGCGGATCTTGAGATTCTTGATCTTCGGAGCTGATTTATGCAGCTCCTTCGGGTAGTCCGGATTGGCGACGAGCTTGATCGATTTGCCCTGCACCTGCTCCACCACGCGATAGGGGCCGGTGCCGACCGGCTTCTGGTTCATGCCCTGCGGGCCAACCTGCGCGTAGTATTCGTTCGGATGAATGACCACCGGCCCGGCAAGATATTCGATCGCCGCGGGGAAGGGCTGTTTCAGCTTCACCCGTACCTGATACTTGCCGAGTTTCTCGGCGCCCGCGATCCAGTTCACGTTCGTCTGGGTGACAACCTTGTTTTCCGGCTTCGCGACGAAATTCAGGGTGTAGACCACATCATCGGCGTCGAATTCCTCGCCGTTATGGAACTTGATCCCCTCGCGCAGGGTGAGATCGAGCGTCTTGTCGTCCGCCCATTTCCATTCCTTGGCAAGCTGGCCCTTGTATTCATTGGTGTTGGGGTCGCGATAGATCAGCGTATCCCAGACCAGCTGGCCCATGATCACGCCGACGCGCACGTTGTTGAAGAAGGGGTCGACACTTTCCGGCGCCTGCTCATATGCGAAGCGGATGGTGTCATCCTTCTGCCCGGCAAAGGCGGGCGCAATCGCCACGATGCTGCTGGCCAGCAGCGCGAAAGCGCATGTCTGTACCAGTTTTGTCTTGAAAGGCATTGGTGTCTCCGGTTTGGGCTCCCTGACCTGCCCACCCGAAAAGCTGCACGAAGCGTTGCGATGCCGCCATAAGAATGATTAGATGAAAGCATTGCCTTTTCGGCAACGCTTGCATCTCGTCAGGATACCTGCCTCATGGACAGCACAGCCCTGCGTTATTTTGCTGCCGTGGCGCGAACGGGGTCTGTGCAAGCTGCGGGGGAGGTTCTTCACGTCGCAGGCTCTGCGATTTCCCGCCAGATTGCGGGACTGGAAGCTCAGCTCGGCATTCCCCTGTTCGAACGGCACGCACGGGGAATGCGCCTCACCCATGCCGGTGAAATTCTGGCGAACCACGCCCGCCGGCAGGAGCTGGAGAACGAGCGGGTCAGCGCGGATCTGCAACGCCTGCGGGGGCACGAAACCGCCGTGTTGCGCATCACCACGGTGGAGGGAACAGCGCAATATGCCATGCCCATGGCCATTGCGCGCCTTCAGCACCTGCGGCCAGGCGTGCATGTGAAACTTTCGGTCCTCAGTTCACGCCTCGTGACCGAGCGTGTGCGCTCGGGCGAAGCGGATATCGGCATCGCCTTCTCGCTGGCGCCCCAGCCGGAGATCCGGGTGCTTCGCCGGCTCAATGGCGCCATCATGGCCTTCGCAAGTACCGATCATTCCTATGCCGGCCGCTCAAGCCTGACCCTGAAGGATCTCGAGAAGGTTCCCATGTTTCTGATGGGCGCGGAAACCACTGTACGCCAGCTTTTCGACATGGCCTGCGCGCATGAGGGCGTGGCGGTAAAACCCGTTCTCGAAACCACATCCTCGGCCACCATTCATCAGCTGGTTTTGACGGGGGCTGGCCTTTCCGTCGCGAGCTTCTTTTCCATGGCCAAGCATGTGAAGAATGGAGGGGTGGTTGCACTGCCACTCACCCATCCCATTCTCGAGCAGCGCTCCATTCAAGTGCAGGTGCTGACAGGCCGGCGGCTGCCGATGATCGTCGAGGAATTCCTCCAGTGCCTCGATGAGGTCATCAGCGATATCGAACTCTTCGCGCCCGGAAAGACATTGCGACTGCCAAATTGACTACAACGCCGCGACGGCATCGCGATGAGGCAAGCATTGCTGTTTGAGCAATCGCCAAATGCCGAGTTTCTATTGGATTCGAGCGCTTCGCCTCCGCATGATTGGAAGCCATGCGCTGGAAATCTCAGAGAACGCCCTTGCCGTCGGCTCATTCTTCTTCGCTCTCGACCCCGCTGGCATGTCAGCAAGCCAGCCTAGCGCTCTGGCGACGGCATTGTCGTGGCGCAGAACCGCGCGGCATCCCGCATTGGGGCCGAGGTTCTGAAGGCGGCGAAGCGGTGGCCGAGGCGATCTTCGCTGGCACTTCTTTGTTCTCATCCTCTCCTCCTTCGGAAATCCCATGTTCTCAACCCCCATTCTCCTCGACCAGATCCGCCGTTGGGTGGAAATCGAAACCCCCACGGAACGCCCGGACCAGCTCAATCGCCTGGTGGATGAGGTGATGGCGGATCACGCCGGCCTGCCCGTCTCGCTCGAACGAATAGCTGGTTCGGATGGCTGCGGCGATCATCTGGTCGTCCGCTCCAACTGGGGTCAGTCCGAGCCCGGAATCCTCGTGCTCAGCCATCTGGATACAGTGCACCCCGTGGGATTCATCCAGAGCCGCCTGCCCTTTCGCGTGGAAGGCAATTCCGCCTTCGGCCCCGGCATCTATGACATGAAGGCGGGCGCCAACCTTGCCCACAACGCCCTGCGTGCCACCGCCCAAGCGGGAGGCGGGCCGCTCGGCATCACGCATCTCTACGTTTCTGACGAGGAGATCGGCAGCCCCACCTCCCGCCCCTTGATCGAAGAATTCGGCAAGAAGGCCAAGTATGTGCTGGTGACGGAGCCGGCGCGCGATGGCGGCAAGATCGTTACGGCGCGCAAGGGGATCGGCTGCTTCGAGGTCAAGATCCACGGCAAGGCTTCGCATGCCGGGGCCAAGCCGCTGGAGGGACGGAGCGCCGTGCGGGAACTTGGCCATGTGATCCTGGCGCTGGAGGGGCTCTCCGACGAGAAGCGGGGCATCACGGTAACAGTGGGCGTGGTTTCGGGCGGCACGAAGCGGAATATCATTCCCGATTTCGCGCAGGCCCAAGTCGATCTGCGGGTGCCCGACGCGGAAGCAGCGCAAGACATCTGCGCCCGGATTCTGGGGCTCCAGCCCAAAACCAGCGGCGTGACGCTCACCATCACCGGCGGCATTAGCCGTCCCCCCTTCGAGCAATCACCGGGAGCAAAGCTGTTGTTCGATCACGCCCATGCGGTGGCGGCCGAAATTGGCTTCGTGCTTGAGGGAGTCAGCACGGGCGGCGGGTCGGATGGCAATTTCACCGCCCCCTATGCGCCCACACTCGATGGCCTCGGACCGGACGGGCTGGGTGCGCATACCGATCACGAGCAGATTTTCATCGATACGCTCGCCCCGCGCGCCGCCTTGCTGGCCGCGCTCTTCCAGGCGCTGCGGTGAGCGCTGGACGGCAAGCCTGGCTCAGGCTCTTCTCTGCAGATCGCCAAGCTCATCTTCCGTGCGACCACGCAGATGATATTCCGCGCTGAGCCACGCTGGAAAGCTTCTTCAGCTGGCGTTCTCGTCTTCCGGTGCCTTCCGCCGCCTGATGTCGGAGACTTCCAGACCGCCGTACTTCACCTTTCACTTGTAGAAGGTCGCACTGCGGATCCCGAGCTTGCGGCAAACGCCAGCCGTCGCTTGGCTGACGTGCCATTGTCGTGCATCACCGACGAACCGCCGGATCAGTTCGATCGGGTCCCCCTGTGTGTCGCCGCCTCCGCTTCAAACGCTTGCTTCCCCTTTGCGGCCCACAGCGCTCGCGCCCTTTCGCCCTGATCGCTTTCGAGCTTGTCGGCTATCGAGAGCAGCGCGCCGAGAATGATGGAGCGATCGTCGCCGGTCAGGTCTACGACCCCAGCTTTCACGACGAGGCCGCCGAGTTCGATGAGGTGCCGCGTTCGCTTGCGGCGCTCGACCTGCCACGTGGGCATGTCACGTCGCGCCCTTGCGGCTCGGTGCCGGTTGCGCGCCGCTCGGTTGCGCAGGATCGCCATCAGTATTGCGACTAGTTGCTGTCGCATCTCGCCGCGACCGGCTTTGAAAGAACGCGGCGCCGCGCCTGGCCCATGCCTCCCTCTTCCCGGCCTCTTTCGTCTCAGCCAGCAAAATGAGTGCGCCGGCCAGTTCTTCAGCCGTGAGCGCGTCAGCCCCGGTGGCGATCAACAATTCGCCGAGCTGGCGGACCTTGCGAGTCTTAAGCCCGCGCGCCTTGTCTTCGAGTGCCTTCAGATCCGCATCAAAGTCTCGTGGTTTGCGCATCGTCCTCTCCATGAGTTTGATGGAGAGATGATAGGCGAGCAAACGGCAGAATGCTGTAAGGTCATCAGGATGGCCTGGGACGGTATAGTCCTTCCCGAGATTTTTTCGAGGGAGGGCGCGCTTATACGTCGTTCCGACGTGCGCTTCGCTGTGCCAGTGATTGGATCGCGATGGCGATCTATCATCTTCACGTCAAGATCATAGGCCGGAAGGCCGGGAGCAGTGCGGTGGCTTCGGCGGCCTACCGCTCCGGCTCGCGGCTGCGTGACGAGCGGCTTGGCCGTGAGCAGGATTTTTCCGCCAAGCGCGGCGTCGTCCATTCCGAGGTGATGCTGCCGGAGAATGCGCCGAAGGCGTGGAGCGACCGCGAGCGGCTCTGGAACGACGTCGAAGCGTTCGAAGTCCGCAAGGACGCCCAGCTTGCCCGGGAGGTCGAGTTCGCGCTTCCGCGCGAGCTGACTGAGGCGCAGGGCATCGAGCTGGCTCGAGACTTCGCTCGCGGCGAGTTCGTCGATGTGGGCATGGTTGCTGATCTCAATCTGCATTGGGACAGGGTCGACGACGGCACACCCAAGCCGCATGCCCATGTGATGCTCACCATGCGCGCGGTCGACGAGAACGGCTTTGGCCAGAAGGTCCGGGACTGGAATCGCACGGAGATGGTCGAGCGCTGGCGCGAACGCTGGGCGGAGCTTGCCAACGAGCGGCTAGCCGAGCTCGACATCGACGCCAGGATCGACCATCGCAGTCTGGAAGCCCAGGGCATTGCGCTGGAGCCGCAAAGCCAGATCGGCGCGCCCGCCAAACGGATCGAGCTTCGGGGCATTGCAGGCGAACCGTTTGAGGCCGACCGCGCCGAGATGCACCGCGAGATCGCGCACAACAATGGCGCGCGGATCATCGCCGATCCCACCATTGGGCTGGACGCCATCACCCAGCAGCAATCGACATTCACACGCCGGGATCTGGCGAAGTTCGCGCACCGGCACAGCGACGGGCTCGACCAGTTCAACCAGGTTATGGGCGCGATGCACGGAGCGCCAGCTCTGGTCGAACTCGGCAAGGACTCCCGCGGCGAGGATCGGTTCACCACCCGCGGAATGATCGAGGCAGAACAGCGTCTGCACCGGGCTGCTGCACGCTTGGCGGAGCGGGAGCGCCATGAGGTTCGAGCTACGGAGCGGACATCCGGGTTGGCGCGAGCGGCAGCGCGCGGCTTGGTGCTTTCGCCCGAGCAGGCTGAAGCATTGGCGCATGTCACGAATAGACGCGATCTCGGCGTCGTGGTTGGCCACGCCGGGACGGGAAAGAGCGCAATGCTGGGGGTGGCGCGGGAGGCGTGGGAAGCGGCAGGCTACGAGGTCCGGGGCGTGGCGCTGTCCGGTATCGCGGCCGAAAACCTCGAGAGCGGATCGGGCATTGCGTCGCGCACGATCGCCAGCCTGGAGCACGGCTGGGGACAGGGCCGAGATCTGCTCAAATCGAGCGATGTGCTTGTCATCGACGAGGCGGGGATGGTCGGCACGCGGCAGCTCGAGCGCGTGTTGTCCCATGCCGCCGAGGCTGGAGCCAAGGTGGTGCTGGTCGGTGATCCGCAACAGTTGCAGGCCATCGAAGCCGGCGCTGCCTTCCGCTCCATCCATGAGCGTCACGGTGGCGCGGAAATTGGCAACGTGCGCCGCCAGCGCGAGGACTGGCAGCGCGACGCCACGCGCGATCTGGCGACCGGCAAAGTGGGTCATGCGCTAGAGGCCTACCGCTCCCACGGCATGATGCATGAAGCGCCGACCCGCGACCGGGCGCGCGCCGATCTGATCGATCACTGGGATCGCGACCGGCAGTCATCACCGGATCGGAGCCGGATCATCCTGACCCACACGAACGACGAGGTCCGCATCCTGAACGAGGCAGCGCGCGAGCGCATGCGGGCAGCGGGCGATCTCGGCGACGAGGTGGAGGCGACGGTCGAGCGCGGCGCGAGAAACTTTGCCAGCGGGGATCGGGTTATGTTCCTGCAGAACGAGCGCGGGCTCGGCGTCAAGAATGGCACGCTCGGGACCATCGCGCAGGTCAGCGCGCAGTCCATAGCCGTGCAGACCGACGATGGCCGATCCGTGCGCTTCGACCTCAAGGATTACAATCGGCTCGACCATGGCTATGCAGCAACGATCCACAAGGCGCAGGGCATGACGGTCGACCGCGTCCATGTCCTGGCGACGCCCGGCATGGATGCCCACAGCAGCTATGTCGCCTTGTCACGGCATCGCGACGAGGTGGACCTGCACTATGGTCGCGATGATTTTGCCAATGCGGACCGGCTCACCCGCGCCCTGTCGCGCGATCGCGTCAAGGACATGGCCTCGGATTACGAGCGCGTCGATCAGCTCCAGAGCTACGCCGAGCGGCGTGGGATCACTTTCCGCGATCGCGTGGCCGAGATCGTGCGCAAGATTGTGCCCGAGAAGCTGCGCGACATTTTCAACGGCCTGCGCTCCCCGGCTGATGTGACCGGACCGGATAGCGGACGAAGTCCGGGACAGGCAACGCCGGAAAGGGAAAGCAGCGATCCCGCAGCCGACCGGCGCGGAGCCGAAGTCCCGGCAAGGAACGTGGCGCCAGATCCCGAAGCGGACGCACGTCGCGTCCGGACCCGGGCGCTGGTGCGCCATGCCCGCGCGGTGGATGCGATCTTTGCGGCGCGGGAGACGAGCGGCCGAGCGAGTAGCGAACAGGTGAAAGAGTTGCAAAAGGCGCGTCAAGCTTTCGAGGAGGTGCGCCCCTTTGGCTCGCACGACGCTGAAGCCGCATATAGGAAGAACCCGGAGCTCGCCCGGGAAGCTGCCGGCGGACGTCTCAGCGGCGTTATCCGCGCGCTTCAGCTCGAGACCGAACTGCGCATCGATCCTGCCCGTCGCGCCGAAAACTTTGTTGAGCGGTGGCGGAAGCTCGACCAGACAAGCCAGCGCCTATATCAGACGGGCGACTTGTCCGGCTACAAAGCTACGCGGTCCGCGATGGGCGACATGGCGAAGAGCCTCGAACGTGATCCGCAATTGGAGTCCGTCCTGGCTGGCCGCAAGAACGATCTCGGCATTGCATTCGAATCAGGCCGCCGGGTCGGCCAGGATCTGGCCTTCGTCCATGGCATTGATCTCGGCAGAGGCCGAGGCCTTGGAATTTGACCCATCCCGTTTGCCGCCGGCTCTACGCCACAGCTGGCAACGCACGAACTCCTATTGTCCGCCTGCACCTATTCGGGCTCTGGTCTCGCCGGACGTCAGAAGCGACCAGCGAGGGGCATCACGGCCATGCGCGAGCCAGACCGTATCATCAGGTTGAAAACAGTCCTCGCCAGGACCGGGCTGTCCAGGTCCACCATCTACCGCAAGATCGCCGAGGGCACGTTCCCGACCCCACTCAAAATCAGCAGCAACGGAACTGGTTGGCATGAATCCGACATCAACCGATGGATTGCAGATCCCGCCATATGGCGTCCGCGGCGCGAGCTCGATGAAACCTTGTGAGGTCTATGGCACAACGATCAGCGCGGCAGTTTCTGGAGGTGCCCTCCTCAACTAACCGAACCCATCCTTTTCTACGCCACGGCATCCAGCTTCAGCGAGACGGTCCCGCGAGGGGCGGACGGCGAGTTCGGACTGAGGTACATAATTCTCAGCATTGGAAATGCGCTTGCGGCAGAGCGCTAAGTGAACCAAAGGCGTTTCATGAGCCGACGCTCCGCCCGATTTACCCAAGGCGAACTGGCACGAGCGATCCGCGCTGCAAAAGCAGCCGGCGCTTCATCCATACGAATTAGGCCGGACGGCACGATCATCGTCGACCTGGTCAGATACAAAGAAGAACAGGACATCGATGAGACTGTTGAGCCCGAAGAGCATTTCGTGCTTTGATTCGCTTCATGCCCCGTCCTCGCAAGCCCTACCTTCACAAGGAAATCAACCGTCACGGCAGGACGGTCTGGTACGTTCGCAACAAGGACATCGGCGGTAAACGCACTCGCATTCGCGGCGAGTACGGCTCCATAGAATTCAACCGCAACTACGACATCGCTGTAGCCGACATGTTCAATCGGCCACGCCTCGCAATCGATCCCAGCGAGGCGAGGGCGAAGATCTTTGATGGTAGCCTCAAATGGCTATGGGAAGAATACAAGGCAAAAGCGCCGGATTGGCGCGAGATGAAGGCGAGCACTCATAAGCAGCGCAACAGCCTCATGATTCATGTTCTGGAGGCCAACGGCAACAAAAGAGCAGCCGCAATCCAGAAGCAGCACATCCTAGACGGGCTTGGGCGTCGCGCTCAAAACCCCTCCGCGGCCCGGCATTTCCTCACCACCATGAGACGGATGTTCGCGTGGGCTGTCGCCCAAAAGATTCTGCCGGCAGATCCCACCGAAGGAATCAAGACACCCAAGCCGGCGAAGACAGAAGGCTTCGTCACCTGGTCTGATGCCGACGTTCGGCGTTACTACAAGCGCTGGCCGCTCGGCACGCGAGAGCGCGTCATGATCGACGTCTACCTCTTCACTGGCTTTCGGCGGGGTGACGCAGCATCATTCGGCCCTGCCGACGTGACCGAACAGGTGCAAGAGCGGATCGGGCCTGACGGAAATATCGAGCGGATCTCCGTTCCGATCATCACGAAGCGCCTGGAAAAGGGGAGCGAGACCATTGAGGTCACCTTCCCGATGCTCGATGTCCTGCGCCGGACGTTGGAGGCGGGTCCGGTCGGAACCGAGACCTATATCGCGACCCGGCAGGGCAAGCCGATGACCAAGGAGAGCCTCGGCAACGTGTTCAAGGAGAAGTGCGTCGCCGCTGGATTGGCGAATCGATCAGCGCACGGCCTGCGCAAGGCGGCTGCGACGGTCGCTGCGGAAAACGGTGCGACGGAAGCCGAGCTGGACGCGATCTTCGGTTGGACCGATCGTCGAATGGCGAGCCATTACACGCGGAACGCCAATCGCAAGAAGTTGGCGTATGGCGGCGTCGCCAAGCTCGAGCGAATGATCGGCTCCGCGGATCATAGAGCGAACGTCTATTCCCTCACCGATAAGCTAGGTGCGGGAAATCGAACGAAAAGCTCAATGAAATCAGCCGACGTCCGGAAGGGTGGTGGGCACGACAGGGATCGAACCTGTGACCCCTACCATGTCAAGGTAGTGCTCTCCCGCTGAGCTACGTGCCCTAATCCAATATCGTTCGGGTGGGCGTCCCTATATCGGCTCCCACGCGGGCAGGCAAGGACGCAAAATGCCGAAATTGGGAATAATCCACGCGGCCGCGACGTCTGCCCTCGGCGGCTCAGGCCGCCAGCATCTTGTTGACTTCGCTGACGAGCTCGCGGAGGTGCACCGGCTTGGACAGCACCTTGGCGTTCTTGGGCGCCTCCGAATCGGAGTTGAGGGCGACCGCGGCAAAGCCGGTGATGAACATGATCTTGATGTCCGGATCGAGCTCGGAGGCGCGGCGCGCCAGCTCGATGCCGTCCATCTCCGGCATCACGATGTCGGTGAGCAGCATCTCGAACGGCTCCTCGCGCAGCCGCTGGTAGGCCGACATGCCGTTGTCGTGGGGCGAAACCTGGAACCCGGCATTTTCCAATGCCTTGACCAGGAAGCGGCGCATGTCGTTGTCGTCTTCGGCGAGCAGGATCTTGTGCATGGTGGGGAGCAGTCTGGTCCGGGTGAGAGGCGCGGCGTTGCCGTCACTAAGCCTGACGGACGGTAAATTTCGGGTGAAAGATTGCGCCTTTTGATCCGACGACGGCAAGGCAATTTGAGGGCCGAATACGCTCTCGGTCGCCCCAATTGGCCATGCCAGCTCAGAGTTGTTCCAAACGGGACATGAACTTTTTCATTGCTTTTCGCTTGGCAGAACGGCTCGGATTATCGAAGATGCGGGTTGGCAAGAGCAGTGCCTGCGTCGTCCAGCGCGAATCGGCCGGAGGATACCGGCGTATCGACGGACGGACACACCTACACCGACACATCTACACCAACACACCTGACATCGACTCGCGTGACACCGAAGCACGTGACCAAGGGGACGGCGCCCAGAGATGACGGACTTTGATGGCGAATTGCCGCCGTTCGAGATCATGGAGCCTGCCGATTGGCGCGCGCCCATCATCTTCAATTCGCCGCACTCCGGATCGGCCTATCCGGACGAGTTCCTCCGCGCCTCGCGGATCGATCTGCCGTCGCTGCGACGCTCCGAAGATTCGTTCATGGACGAGTTGATCGCCGACCTGTTGTCGCGCGGATTTCCGGTGGTTCGCGTGCACTTCCCGCGCTGCTATGTCGACGTCAATCGCGAGCCCTACGAGCTCGATCCGCGGATGTTCACCGGCCGGCTGCCGAGCTTTGCCAACACCCGCTCGATGCGGGTCGCCGGTGGGCTGGGCACCATTCCGCGCGTGGTCGGCGACGGCCAGGAGATCTACCGCGACCGGCTCAGCGTCGACGAGGCGCTGCACCGGATCGAGACGCTGTACAAGCCGTATCACCGCGCGCTGCGCCGGCTGATCAACCGCGTGCACCAGCAGTTCGGCACCGTCGTGCTGGTCGATTGCCATTCGATGCCGTCGGTCGGCGTGTCCCGCGACGAGCCGCGACGGCCCGACATGGTGATCGGCGACCGCTACGGCACCAGCTGCGCCTCGCTGCTGCCGGACCTGTTCGAGGACGTGCTCGGCCGGCTCGGCTATTCGGTCGGCCGCAACAAGCCCTATGCCGGCGGTTTCATCACCGAGCATTACGGCAATCCGGCCTCGGGCCTGCACGCGATCCAGATCGAGCTCAACCGCGCGATCTACATGGACGAGCGCAAGCGCGAGCGCGGGCCGCGCTTCGCCCAGGTCGCCTCCGATCTCGCCGTGCTCGCCGAGGTGCTGGCGACGGTGCCGCTCGGCGATCTCGGCCCGTTCCAGGCGGCCGCCGAATAGACCTGACGCGCGTTCGCCACGACGTATTGTCTTGTCGCAGACCGCCTCAGCGCAAAAAATCGCGTCGACGCAAAAAAAAGGGCCGCTTGAATGACAAGCGGCCCAAGTCTAGGGAGGAAACGCCCAAGGAGGGCAGCGATAACGCGAAAGCGCTACCGCACCGCAACAATATGCAGATGCGCTGCACAAAGAGCAAGGGTTTTTCCGCCGATCTCCATGCAAAAAACACAGGCCGGGTTGCAGCCAGCGCGACCCAGACCCGGTTTTTCATCAGATACGTCAATGACTTGATTGAAAAGTCTGATCAAACGGGCGGCGCCGGTGATTTCGCTTTGGGTTTCGGTTGAACGACGAGGGCAGAAAACTCGCGCTGATCCGAACCCCTGTGGTCACCGAACGATATCCACGATGCCAGGTCGCCGTTCCATCTCCGGATGCGCGTCCGAGCACTTTGAGCTAGGCATGACCCGGCTGAGTGCCATCCGATTCCCTCACCGAAGGACGTGTTGTGACGGTCATCGACTTCTCTGCCTTCATCGGTCGCCTGGCGACCGCCTCGGGCGAAACCATCCTGCCGTTCTTTCGGACCTCGCTTCTGGTCGACAACAAGAGCAGCCGGCAGGATTTCGATCCCGTGACCGAGGCCGACCGCGCCGCCGAGGCGGTGATGCGCCGGCTGATCAAGGCGAACTTTCCGCAGCATGGCATCGTCGGCGAAGAATTCGGCAACGAGCGCGAGGACGCCGATTATGTCTGGGTGCTGGACCCGATCGACGGCACCAAATCCTTCATCGCGGGCTTCCCGACCTGGGGCACGCTGATCGCGCTGCTGCACAAGGGCACGCCGGTGTTCGGCATGATGCACCAGCCGTTCATCGCCGAGCGCTTCGCCGGCGACAACGGCTCGGCCAACTACAGGAATGCGACCGGCGAGCGCCGGCTCTCGGTGCGGCGCTGTGAGCGGCTCGAGGATGCCGTCTGCTACACCACAAGCCCGCGGCTGATGAACGACTCCGATCGCGCCACCTTCGCCCGTGTCGAGGCCGAGACGCGGCTGTCGCGCTATGGCGGCGACTGCTACTCCTATTGCATGCTGGCGGCCGGCCATCTCGATCTCGTCATCGAGACCGAACTGAAGCCCTACGACATCGCGGCGCTGATCCCGATCATCAACGGCGCCGGCGGCATCGTCACCGACTGGGAAGGCGGCCCGGCGCAGAACGGCGGGCGGATCGTCGCCGCCGGCGACAAGCGCGTCCACGAGGCGGCGCTGAAGCGGCTCGCGGCCGGCTGACGCCCCACGGCCGGCCGTTCCTCGAGACCGCGCACGCCCCGCTCACACCGCCGCCCGGCGCAGATGCTCGACGAGCAGCTTTGCCGGCCGCGGCAATGCCTTGAAGCTGCGGGCGCAGATCACGAGCCGGCGGTCGGCCCAGGCATCGCGCAGCGCGATCAGGCTGATCGGCATCGACCGAGCGCAGCGGCGCGCGGCGGCTTCCGGCAGGACGGCGATGCCGATGCCGGCCGCCACCATCTCGCAGATCGCATCGAAATCGCGCAGCCGTGCCCGCACCTGCAGGCGGATGCCGAGCCGCGCCGCATGGCGGCCGATATGGACGTTGAGCGCCGTCCCCTGGGTGAGGCCGATGAAGTCCTGCCCCGCGGTTTCGCTGAAATCGATCTGCCTGCGGCCCGCAAACGGGCCCGGCTTGCCGGCCACCAGGATCAGACGGTCCTCGCCAAAGGCGAAGCGTTCGATCGTCTCCGGCAACGCGTGCTCCGCGGCGAAGCCGAGATCGGCCCGGCCGGAGGCGATCGCCTCGGCGATCTCGGTGCTCTCGCGCTCCTCGACGTCGACATTGATGTCCGGGTTCGCGTGCAGGAAGGTCGCCAGCGCGCGGGGCAGATGCTCGGCAAGGCCGACCGTATTGGCAAGCAGCTGCACATTCGCCCGCTGCCCGGATGCGAAGCCCGACAGTTCGCCCTGCATGGCCTCGACATTGGCCATGATGATGCGGGCATGGCCGAGCAGGCTTTCGCCTGCCCCCGTCAGATCGACGCCGCGACGTCCACGCTTGAACAGCGCGACGCCGAACGCCTCCTCGAGCCCCTTGATGCGCGCGCTGGCCGAGGCCAGCGCCAGATGGGCCCGGTCGGCGCCGCCGGTGATGCTGCGCGCTTCGGCGACGGCAATGAACAGCCTGAGATCGACCAGGTCGAAACGCATATCCTTCTGCCTCAGTCATAGACGAAGGCTATCTCCGTATCCTCCACATTGTGCCCTGCGCACGGTCCGGTCAATGTCCGCAGATGATCGATCCGATACTCATCTTCATCGCCTTGGCCCTGACGCTCGCCGGCTTCGTGAAGGGTGCGCTCGGCCTCGGCCTGCCGACCATTTCGGTCGGTCTGCTCGCTGTGGCGATGCCGCCCGGCCGGGCGCTGGCGATCGTCATCGTGCCGGCCGTCATCACCAACATCTGGCAGACCTTCGCCGGCCGCTATCTCCGCGACATCGCCAGGCGCCTGTGGCCGCTGATGGTCGGCACCGCGATCGGCATCTGCCTGAACGCCGGCGCGCTCAGCCATGCCTCGACGCACTACGGCAACATCGCGCTCGGCGTGCTGCTGATAGTCTATGCCCTCTTCGGACTCACCCGCTATGCCTTCAAGGTCGCAGAGCGCCACGAGAAGTGGGTTGGCGGCATCGTCGGACTGATCACCGGACTGATCTCGGCCGCGACCGGCGTGCAGGTCGTGCCGTCGGTGCCCTACATGCAGGCCATCGGCCTCGAGAAGGATGAGCTGATCCAGGCGCTCGGCGTATTCTTCACGGTCGCCACCGTCACGCTCGCCTTCAACTTGACGAGCTCCGGCCTGCTCAGCACGGCCACCGCCCTGCCCGGCGCGATCGCGATGGTCTGCGCCTTTCTCGGCATGTTCGTGGGCCAGGCGGCGCGGTCGCGGCTGCCGGCCGAAGCCTTCCGCCGTGTGTTCATGATCGCCATGATCCTCCTCGGCCTCTATCTCGCCGTCAGCGCCATTATCGAGCTGGTGTGGTGATCAGCGCGCCTCGATCATCGCGATCCGGACGCCGAGATAGATGAGCAGGCCGCCGATCGCGCGGTTCAGCCAGAGCATCGCGTCGGAGGAGCGCCGCACGCCGCGCGCGGCGCGGGCCGCCGCGACGGCAACGCCGAGGCACCAGAGCGTGCTGTTGACGATGAAGATCGTCCCGAGGAGCAGGAAAGCAAATGCCTTGTGCGGCGCGTCAGCCGCGACGAATTGCGGCAGGAAGGCGAGGAAGAACATCGCCACCTTCGGATTCAGAACGTTGGTGAGCGCGCCCTGCCAGAACACCTGGCGCAGCAACACCACTGGCGCCGCGGTCGCGGTGCTTGCTGCTGCCATGTCCTTTCGACGCGCCAGGAGCTGGACCAGGCCGATGGAGACGAGGTAGGCAGCTCCCGCCCATTTCACCACGGTGAATGCCGTCGCCGATGCGGTGAGCAGCGCCGACAGCCCGATCGCGCTGGCGAGCACGTGGACCAGACACCCCGCGCTGATGCCGAAGGCGGCGGCCGCGCCGCCTCGCCAGCCCAGCTGCGCGCTGCGGCCGACGATGTAGGCCGTATCCGGACCCGGCGTGACGTTGAGCAGCAGCCCGGAGACGAGGAACAGCGGCAGATCGTGAATTCCAAACATGATTGAACGTTTCCTAACGAAACCGATCTAATCTCTATTCATCCCTGGTGTTGCCCGTCCCGAGCGGCGGCCGGAGGCCGCACGGTCGAAAGTAGCGCGATTGGGTCTGGAAAAGGATTGGATTCGGCCGCCTCGGCCATGGTATCCGCGAGGCGGGAGCATGACGTGATGGAAAGACGCCTCGCTGCCATCCTTTGCGCCGACGTCGCCGGCTACTCGCGCATGATGGGGATCGATGAGGCCGGCACGCACGCCGCCTTCAAGGCGCATCGCGGCGCGATCCATCCGATCATCCTCAATCATGCCGGCCGCATCGTCAAACACACCGGCGATGGCTTCCTGCTGGAGTTCGCGAACGCGGCCAGCGCCATCCAGTTCGGGGTTGAGATGCAGTGCCTGATGGCGGAGCGCAACGCGCACCTGCCGGCCGACCGCAACATGCGCTTTCGCCTTGGCATCCACAGGGGCGAGGTCACGATCGACGACGGCGAGGCCTTCGGAGACGGCATCAACGTCGCCGTCAATCTCGAGTCGATCGCCACCCCCGGCGGCGTTGCCGTCTCGGGCAGGGCCTATGAGGAGGCCAGCCCGCAGCTTCCCGTCAACCTGACCAACGCCGGGAACTTCCAGTTCAGGAATCTCCAGGCGCCGATACAGGCCTGGACCTGGGAACCCGGCAACGAGGCGGCGCTCCGGCGGCAGGCAAACGCCGACAGCCTGCCGTCGCACAATCGCACGGCCATTGTCGGCGTGCTGCCATTCGCCAATCTCGCCGATGCGGCCGACGAATACCTCGCCGACGGGCTTGCGGACGATCTGATCCATGCGCTGTCGCTGCAATCTTTCTTTCGCGTCCTGAGCCGCACGTCGACGTTTCGCTTCCGGGACCGCAGCCTCAATCCCCGCCTGATCGCCCGCGAGATCGATGCGACCTATCTGATCCAGGGAACGGTGCGGCGCTCGCAGGACAAGATCCGCGTGACCGCCGAGCTGATCGCCCCCGAGACCGGCGCCCAATTATGGACCGGACGCTACGATCGCGATGTCGGCGACCTCTTCGCGATGCAGGACGAGATCACCACCAGCCTGTGCGCGGCGCTGATGCCGGAGATCTACCGCGTCGAGGCCTCGGTTCCGATGCGTTCGCCGACGACGAACCCGACCGGCTGGGACCGCTTCCTGCGCGGCTTGTCGCACTACTATCGACCGACCAAGGTCGACTACGAAGTCTCGATCGCACTGTTTCGCGAATCCATCGCGCTCGATCCCACCCTCGGCATCGCGCACGCTTATCTGGCGACCATCCTGATGCAGGGCATCAGCTTCGGCTGGATCAAGGGCTCGCGCGAACTGTGGGACGAGGCAAAGACTCTGGCGCTCGACAGCGTCCGGCTCGACGCGCGCTCCTCGTTCGCCTACGCGATCCTGGCGTTCGTGCAGGCGATGCAGGGGGCGCACGAGGACGGCATGAAGGCGGCGCGCAAGGCCACGGACCTCAATGCCTACGACATGGGCGCCCGCGGCGTGCTCGGTCTCTGCCACATGGTCGCCGGCGATCATCAGCAGGCAATCGACCAGTTCTCGATCGCGGCCCAGCGCGGCAACAGTGACCCGCGCTATCAATGGCCGGCGCTGAACGCCTACAGCCACTATCTGCTCGGCCGCTACGAGGCGGCGCTGTCCTGGGCGCGTGAAGAGCTGTTCCTGTATCCCAACCATCTGCAGGCGCTGACCATCCGGGCAGCGACCCTGGGGCAGCTCGGCGAACGCGATCAGGCCCGCGAGGCCGTCGCGGGCCTGGGCGAGCAGTATCCCTGGCTGACGCTCGAGCGTCACCTCAAGAACATCCGCTGGAAGAATCGAGCCGACATCGACCACTACCGCGACGGGCTGATCAAGGCGGGGTTGACCTGAGCCGATCGCAGCATCCGTCTCCGAGTTGCCACATGGCCTACACATTGCTTCCGCAAAATCATTGGATTCGAGCGACGTTGCCGTGTTATCGCCCTCTGTCGGAGCGAGGAACGAATGGAGAGACGGCTGGCCGCCATTGTCTGCGCTGATGTGGTCGGTTACTCGCGGATGATGGGCGCCGACGAGGCGGGAACCCATGCCGCGTTCAAGGCGCATCGCGGCGCCATCCATCCGGTCATTCTCAATCACGGCGGCCGGATCGTGAAGTACACCGGCGACGGGTTTCTGCTGGAGTTTCCGAGCATCGTCAGCGCGATCGCGGCCGCGGTCGAGGTGCAGAAGCTGATGGCCGAGCGCAATGCTCACCTGCCGGCCGATCGCGTGATGCAGTTCCGCCTCGGCGTGAACATGGGCGACGTCATCTTCGACGAGGACGAGGTGTTCGGCGACAGCGTCAACACCGCGGTGCGACTTGAAGCCGCAGCCCCGCCTGGCGGAATCGCTCTCTCCAACAAAGCCTATCAGGAAGCGAGCAAGCACCTGACGGTCACCTTCGTCGACCGGGGACCGTTCCGCTTCAAGAACATCGAAGACAGCATCAACGTCTGGACCTGGGATCCCTCCACGCCGGAGAAGGTCCCCGAGCCGCAGGTTGCGACGTCCCTGCCGGCGCAATACCGGACGGCCATCGTCGGCGTGCTGCCCTTTGCCAATCTCAGCAGTGAGACCGACGAGTATTTCTCGGACGGACTGGCGGAAGACCTTATCCACGCGCTGTCGCTGCAATCCTTCTTTCGGGTGCTCAGCCGCAACTCCACCTTTGCCTTCAAGCATGCAGGAATGAGTGCCCGCTTGATCGCCCGCGAGATCGATGCGACCTATCTGATCCAAGGCTCGGTGCGGCGCTCCGGCAACAAGATCAGGGTCACCGCCGAACTGGTCGCGCCGGAGAACGGCGAACAACTATGGGCCGGCCGCTACGACCGCGACATCGGCGACCTGTTCGCCGTGCAGGACGACATCACCGCCAATCTGTGCACCGCGCTGATCCCCGAGATCTATCGCGCCGAGGCGGCGGTGCCGGTGCGCGCCAAGACGACAGACCTCACGGCCTGGGACCGCTTCCTGCGCGGGTTGTCGCACTACTACCAGCCCACCAAGGCCGACTACGAGAGTTCGATCGCGCTGTTCCGCGAGGCGATCAGGATCGACCCGGGCCTCGCCATCGCCCACACCTATCTCGGCACCATCCTGCTGCAGGGCATTCATTTCGGCTGGATCCGGAATTCGCGGGGGCTGTGGGACGAGGCGATGATGCTCGCCGAGGCCAGCGTGCGGCTCGATTCCCGCGCATCGTTCTCCTATTCGCTGCTGGCCTACGTCCATGCCATGCAGGGTCGCGTCGAGGCAGGCATGGAGGCGGCGCGCAAGGCGCTGCAGCTCAATCCCTACGACATGGGCGCGCGCGGCGTGCTCGGCGTGTGCCATCTCGTCGGCGGCGAGCACCGCCAGGCGATCGAGCTGTTCTCGGTGGCGGCCCAGCGCGGCAACAGCGATCCGCGCTATCAATGGTCGGTGCTCAGCGCATTCAGCCACTACATGCTCGGCCAGTATGACGCCTCGCTGTCCTGGGCCCGCGAGTCGCACTACCAGAATCCCAACCATCTGCAGTGCCTCGCCATTCGCGCGGCGGCCCTGGCGCAGCTCGGACGGTCGGCCGAAGCCGGCGAGGCCGTCGCAGCGCTCCTGAGCCAGCATCCGTGGATGACGATCGACCGGCTGCTGAGCAACATCCGCTGGCGCAATTCGGCGGACATCGCCCATTATCGCGACGGGCTCGTCAAAGCCGGCGTGCCGCTGACCAAGCTGACCCTGGTCGACACCAAGGCGAAATACGCGGGCGAATAGCGCGATCGCGACTTGAGGTTGACACTGCGGCGGGTTGCGCCGATCATTCACGATTGCATCATAGCGTATACCGTTCAGATGGCCGGACTCGGCCCATGCCGCGGCGCAATTCGGCGCCGATTTTCTTCGTTTGCGTGACCTACGTTTTCATCACTCAGGTGCTTTTCGAGGATGTCGTTCGATGCAAGAAGACAGCTCCCGCGTCCGTGACGCCCTGCCCGGACAGATTCCCGTTTCGCCCGACAATCCCTGCCCGTTCCTGCGCGCGCTCGTCGGCGGCGGCTTCGTCGACGGCCACAGCGTCCCGCTGAAGACCATCGCCCACAACGTCGAGGCGGCCAGCGGCGAGACCGGCTTCAAGAAGCGCGTCGTCGGCGTCAAGACCTTCGGCGTCGCGCTGATCGCCAACGGCCTGTCGCCGCTGCGGCTGCTGAAGAGCCTGTGGTCGGGCGCCGATCTCGACCAGTTGCGCAACGGCCCGCTCGACAAGCACGGCGGCGGCTCACGTATCCTCGACGCCGAGGCCAAGGTCCATGCAGAGGAGATCGACCGGCTCGCGGGCTTCGGCAGCGATTATGCCGATCCCAATGGCGGCACCGAGCGCGGCCTCGACGAAGCGCAGATCCAGACCTTCATGAAGGCCAATCTGAAGCGCGATGGCGACAAGGCGCGCTGGTACTACCCGCTGCTGATGCAGGGCGAATGGCCGGTGCTGCTGAACATTCTGGGCAAGGGCGAAGGCGATACGCGCTATCTATCCGTCGCCGAAGTCCGCACCCTGTTCGTCGAGCGCCGCTTTCCGCAGCGCATCGCCGCACGGCTGATGGCCAAGCCGAAGCCTGCGAACGTCATCTGGCGCATCGGCAAGGCGGTCATCGGCGCCGTGATCGTTGTCGTCGTCGGCGTGCTGCTGGCCTGGGTGGCCGCGCCCGACGCGGTCAGCGACAAGCTCAGTGCGATCCTGCCGAAGAAGCTCGCGGCGCTGATTCCGCCAGCGCTGCCGGAGACGGAGCCGACCAAGGCGGCCTACTGGCTCGACCAGGGCTGGACGACCAAGGACCGGCACTGGTTCCACCACGTGACGCAGGGCACGGCGACCTTCCCGATTCCCTACGACTGGTTCATGGCGATGGAGCAGCCCTATCTGTCGCCGTTCGGCACGCCGGGCCTGATCTCCGACAGCAGCTATCTCGAACGGTTCGGCTTCATCCCGAGCCCGAAGAGCGTCGATGGCGATCCCAGCGCGTTGCGCTCGTTCGGCTATGCGGCCAATGCGACCGCCAAGACCGACACCGCTCCGGCGCTGCCCGCCGGACTGAAGCCGAGCCCGGCCGGCAATGAAGGCGGCCTGCCGGTCGGCTTCGCCCGGCTCAGCGGCGCCACCGATCCGGCCACCGGCGCCGCACAGTCCGACAAGATCGGCTTGACCTGCGCGGCCTGTCACTCCGGCAGCATCCACTACAAGGGCGTCAGCGTCCGCTTCGACGGCGGTCCCGGCATGGTTGACCTGCGCAAGCTGGAAGAGGCCATGGGGTTCGCGATGATCCTCACGCAATACGTCCCTGGCCGCTTCTCGCGCTTCGCCGATCGCGTGCTCGGCCCCAACGCGTCCGATGCCGATCGCGCCACCCTGAAGAAGGGGCTGAAGGGCGCAACCGACTTCGCGCTCACCATGCAGGCCAAGAACTATCAGGCCGCGATCGAGGCCAAAGGCCAGACCGAAACCGAGGAAGGGTTCGGGCGGCTCGATGCGCTCAATCGCATCGGTAATCAGGTGTTCTATCTCGACATGGCCGTGAGCGGCCTGCCGAACATGCTCGGCAACCAGGAGGCCATCGACGCACCGGTGTCCTATCCGCCGATCTGGACCGTGCCCTGGTTCTCCTGGGCGCAGTATGACGGCTCGATCTCTCAGCCCCTGATCCGCAATGCCGGCGAGGCGCTCGGCGTGTTTGCGCAGATCAACTTCTCGCCGGAGACGGCGAGCAACAAGCTCTGGCGCTCGTCGATGGCGCTCGAGAACCTCATCCATATCGAGGACATGCTGCGCGGCCCCGACCCGTTCGCGACGACGATGCCGGCATTCGGCGGCCTGACCTCGCCGAAATGGCCGGAGAAGCTGTTTGCCGGCGACGACGCCTGGAAGGTCGACCCGGCCCGTGTCGAGCGCGGCCGCAAGCTCTACGCTGCGGTCTGCGTCGAGTGCCATCTCGGCCCGGTCGCCGATCCGGTGTTCGACAAGACCTATCCGGACAAGAGCTTCTGGAAGATCAAGCCGGCCGAGGATTGGGAGAATAAGGGCTGGAATGCGCGAGGCCCGATCCTCGATCTGGTGCAGAAGCCGGTCGATGCGATGCAGACCGATCCCGGACAAGCGACCATCCTGGCCACCCGCACCGTGAAGGTGCCCGGCTTCCTCGACGTCGATCCGGCCAAGGATCTGAAGGGTTGCAACCTGCCGCAGGGCTCGACCACCGACATGCCCTACGCGCTGGCGCTGATGGCCGTCGTGCAGAAGGCGAGCGACAAATGGATGGAGGACCGTAACCTCTCTCCAGCCGAGCGGGCCGCATTGTGGGGCGACCGCCAGAACTGCCCAAACCCGGCCGGCAAGAGCTACCGGGCCCGCCCGCTCAACGGCGTCTGGTCGACCGCGCCCTATCTGCACAACGGCTCGGTACCGTCACTATACTGGCTGCTGACACCCGCCGCCGAGCGGCCGTCCTCGTTCTGCCAGGGCGCCCGCGACTATGACCCGAAGCAGGTCGGCTTCGCCGTGCCGAAGGGCGGCGAGAGCGCGTGCAAGGTCGGGCAGACCTTGTTCATGACCACGGAGTCCAGCGGCAAGCCGATCAAGGGCAACAGTACGCGCGGCCATTCCTTCGAGGGTCCCGCGAAGCCCAACAAGGACTATCCGAACGGGATCATCGGCGGCGCCTTCTCCGAGGAAGAGCGCTGGGACCTGGTCGAGTATCTGAAGACGCTCTGAGGTCACGCGACGGTGCGCCCACGAGGTGCACCGTCCTGCCGCGCGTCAGCCGTCTGCTCAGAACATCGCGGGCGGGCTGATGTTCACGCCGTGCTGGACCAGCACGAGAGACGCGACGACGCCCGTCAAGGCGAACATCGTCACCAGGCCGAAGCCGGAATTGAGAGCATGGGGCCCAAAAAATTTTCGCGCGATCCTCATCAACATCAATGTCTCCTCCTGAATGTCGTCAATGCGCATTACTAGAGGGACGGCGCGTTACCGGGTGGTTTCCAGGCTTGCAGAGATCGGCGCGTGGTGAATGCATCCTTGAATGCTTATTAGGCCCGGCATGAAACCTGATTCATACTGACGGCCATTTGGAATTGCTTAGCCACGAGCGCCGTGCCGGCGCTCCGACGAGTTGAACGTTTCGGCGAGCTCCCGCTGAACGAAGGCCTGCCACCGTTGACACAACTGCTCGCGATCAATCGAACAGGCTCGGCGTATGGTTCACCGCCGCGCCCTCGATCGCCAGCATCTTCAGCTTGGTGTCGACGCCGCCATTGGCGGAGAAGCCGCCGGGCTTGTTGCCGGCCGCGAGCACGCGATGGCAGGGCACCACGATCGGGCACGGGTTGCGGCCGAGCGCCTGGCCGACCTCGCGCGACAGCGCGACGCCGCCGAGCTGCTTGGCGATGTCGCCGTAGGTCAGCGTCCGGCCCGGCGGGATCCGGCGCGCGATGTCGTAGACGCCGCGTTGGAACGCGCTGACGCCGTCGAGATCGAGGTCGATGTCGGCGAGATCATCAGGCTGCCCCGCGAGCAGCGCCTTGATACGCGTCATGACGCGCTGCACATGCTGCGGCGGCTCGGCCTCGGCGATGCCGGCGTAGCGCTGCTGCATCCGGAGGCGGGTCTTGTCGACGCCGCCCATCGGCAGTTGCACCGCATTGATGCCGCGCGGTCCGCAGGCGATCGCGCAAGTGCCGATCGCGGTCTCGAACAATGCGTAGAAATAGTCTGACATGGCGGGCTCCATCGTCGCTCTGCCCCGTATCGTCTGCTGGCAAAATAGGCTTGGAGAATGTTGCGATCCACCCGGATTCTGCCAATGTCGACAGGCGCGGCAGGACGATACGGTTTGCATCGCGGGCAGCCCGGCGGGAAGACCGGGCGCCGTCGAGACCAACGAACGAGGGAGAACGCCATGAAGCTGACATCGGAGCAGACCGAGTTCTTCAACCGCGAGGGCTGGCTGTTCCTGCCCGAGTTGTTCAGCCTGGAGGAGACCGCCTTCCTCGCCCGCGAGGCCGAGGCGATCTATGCCGCCAACCGTCCCGAAGTCTGGCGCGAGAAGAGCGGCGCGCCGCGCACGGCCTTTGCCGCGCATCTCTACAACGACGCGTTTCGGGTGCTGGCCGCGCATCCACGCATGATCGATCCGATCGAGCAGATCTTCGGCGAGAAGCTCTACATGCATCAGTTCAAGATCAACGCCAAATCGGCCTTCACCGGCGACGTCTGGCAATGGCACCAGGACTACGGCACCTGGAAGCGCGACGACGGCATGCCGGAGCCGCGCGCGATGAACATCGCGATCTTTCTCGACGAGGTGATGCCGATCAACGGCCCCTTGATGCTGGTGCCCCGCAGCCAGCATGCCGGCGACCTCCAGGCGTCACACGATCTCGCGACGACGTCCTATCCGCTGTGGACCTTGGACGAAGCGACGGTGACGCGGCTGGTCGCCGAGGGCGGCATCGTCGCGCCGACCGGCAGGCCCGGCGGCATGCTGCTGTTCCACGGCAATCTCGTGCACGGCTCGGCCGGCAACATCACGCCCTACCCGCGCAAGATCGTATACCTCACGCTCAACGCGGTCTCGAACTACATCCGCTCGCCGACGCGGCCGGAGTACATTGCGCATCGCGACTTCACGCCGATTGCGACGCTGCCGGACGACGCGTTGCTGCAGCTCGCGCGAGCGCATCGCGAGGCGGCGGAGTAGAGGCATAAGGCGAACCACCAAAACAAGTCGTCTTGCCCGGGCTTGCCCCGGGGAATCCATCCCCTTAGGCAAAAGCGCTCTGTTGCGAGATGGATGGCCGGGCCTTCGCCGCGCCGAAGGGGCTTCGGCCCCGCAGGCGGGTCAAGCCCGGCCATGACGACGGGGTTGATAGTTGCAGGTCGCGCGACAATCTGAAAACCGGATGCTAAAATGAACCTCCATTCCCTCCTCCAAGCCCGCAACGCGTCCGGCAGGCCGGTGCGAGTCGCGCTGATCGGGGCCGGCAAGTTCGGCTCGATGTTCCTGGCACAGGTGCCGCATGTCGCGGGGCTCGAAGTGCCGGTCATCATCGATCTCGATCCGCAGCGCGCCCGGGACGCGTGCCGAACGGTCGGCTGGAGCGCGGAGCTGATCGAACGCACGGCGTTCAGTGCTGATGGCACGAAAGCGCTGGCTGACGGGATCGACGTCGTGGTCGAGGCGACCGGCAGCCCGGCCGCCGGCATTCGCCACGCGCGCTCCGCGATCAGCGCCGGCAAGCACATCGTGATGGTCAATGTCGAGGCCGACGTGCTGGCCGGGCCGCTGCTCGCCGACGAGGCGCGCAGGGCCGGCGTGGTCTATTCGCTCGCCTATGGCGACCAGCCGGCGCTGACGGCGGAGCTCGTCGACTGGGCGCGCGCGACCGGCTTCCACGTCGTGGCGGCCGGCAAGGGCACCAAATATCTGCCGTCCTATCACGACGTCACGCCCGACGGCGTCTGGCAGCACTACGGCTTGACCGCCGGCGAAGCGCAGTCCGCCGGCATGAACCCGCAGATGTTCAACTCCTTCCTCGACGGCACCAAGTCGGCGATCGAGATGGCGGCGATCGCCAACGCCACCGGGCTCGACGTGCCGACGGATGGCCTGTGCTTTCCGCCCTGCGGCGTCGACGATCTGCCGCACGTGCTGAGACCGCGCGACCGCGGCGGCGTGCTGGAGCGATCGGGCATGGTCGAGGTGGTGTCGTCGCTGGAGCGGGACGGGCGGCCGGTGTTTCGCGACCTGCGCTGGGGCGTCTACGTCGTGCTGGAGGCGCCGAACGACTACGCGGCGGACTGCTTCCGGCAGTACGGGCTGAAGACCGATGCGAGCGGCCGCTATGCCGCGATGTACAGTAAGCGATCATTTCCCCCCACCTTGTTGCTGGCGGTTTGATCGTCAACATGCGTTCCGTCTTTGAGATGGCGGTTT
>NZ_JBNPVB010000037.1:0-25991 GCF_051168495.1 Bradyrhizobium oligotrophicum
GGCCAGATGTGCGACTGGACGTTCGGCTTTGCGATCCGGCGCGAACAGATAGATTGCCGCCGGAGGTTCGGGTCCGCTCCAGGGCCGTTGCTCGCGCGCGTACACCCAGAGCCGTCCTGTTTTGGTTCGTCCGCGTCCAGGATCAAGCACCGGGATCGGCGTGTCATCGGCAAAGAGATGGTTGGAGGCGAACACGTTCTTGCACAGCCGTTCGTGCAAGGCCTCGAGCCACCAGCATGCGCCGCCAACCCAGCCCGCGAGCGTCGAGCGGCAGAGATCGACGCCATGACGGTCAAAGATCTGCGACTGCCGATAGAGCGGAAGGTGATCGCAGTATTTGCTGATCAATACGTGCGCGAGCAGCGCCGGTGTCGCCAGGCCGCCAGCGATCAACCGCTCCGGCGCGCCGGCTTGCACCACGGTGTTGCAGGCTCGGCAGGCGTATTTCGGTCGGGTCGTACGCATGACGCGAAGCTGCGCCGGTACCCAGTCCAGCATCTCGCTGACGCTTTCACCGATCAGATGGAGAGCGCCGCCACAGCAGCTGCATACCCGGTCTTGTACGTCGAGCAGAACGTCTTCGCGTGGCAGATGATCGGGCAGCGGACGGCGTCGCTGCGGAGATTTGGCTTCCGGTGTGACCTTCGGTTGCGCTTCCTCGACGCGCCCTACGTCGCTATCGAGATCCTCCAAACCGAGTGCAAGTTGGTCGGGATCGATGCGCTCGGAGCTACGGCCGAACTGCATTCGCTGCAGTCGTTTGATGATCGATTTGAGCCGCTCGATCTCGGTGTCGCGATGGTCGATCGCAGCGGCAATGTCGCGCACCAAGCGCTGCAGAAGCTCAGGATCGGATGGGAGTTTGGTGAGATCGAGCCGCATGTCCAATGGTACTCGAATACGCTGATTCGTAGAAGAATCGCAACTCAGTTCAGCACTACATTTTGCAGATCATCCTGCAATCGCGGGCTTCCATACGCGTTCTGGCGCGCGCCAGTCGATGCCTTCGATCAGCATAGCGAGCTGCGCCGGCGTCAGCGTGATCGAGCCATCGTAGCCTGCCATAACTGGCCAGACGAAGCTGCCCTGGTCGATGCGTTTGGTGAACAGGCACAGCCCGTTGCCGTCCCAGAACAGCACCTTCAGCATCGAAGCCTTCTTGCCGCGGAACGCGAAGAGATGACCGGAGAACGGATCCTTTTTCAGCGTCTCCTGGACCAGCATGGCGAGCCCATCCATGCCTTTGCGCATGTCGGTGTAGCCGAGCGCCAGATGCACTTTCACACCCGCCGGGACGAACATCATGGGGCAAGATCTCCGCTTTCAATCTGTGCTCGTAGTTCGTCCGGATCGCTGCCGATTAGAGCAAAGACGCGCCGCCCATCGGCGAGGTCGACAGCCATGATCCCCTCCGGCGGGCGCACTAAATCGCGCAGAGCATGCGTCGCGGGAGCGTTATCTGCGATGACGACGCGAGCGAGTTTGGAGCGCTGTTTTTGTGCCACGCCGAACTGGACGCGCCATCGGAACAGCAGGCCGGTGACGATGCCGTGCTTGCGCGCAATGGCGGAGACCTTGGCGCCCGGCTGCTCGGTTGCTCGCACGATCGCGAGCTTCTCGTCGTCGCTGAAGAAGCGACGGACGGGCGCTGACAGCGCGGCTGGATCGCCGATTTCGGCGGCTGTCAAGCTGCGTTCGGGCTGTGAGTTCCCAGCACTAGTGCTAACGGGCGGGCGGGCGGAGGGATGAAGATGGGAACGCCAGTCGACCTCAACCTTGCCGGCGGCCAAAAGGTCCCTCCATCTGCGCAACGAGTGCGGCGACAGCTGCATTGCAGCGGCGTAGGCGCGGACGCCCATTCCGCTCCAGTTCATCGCCTCCACATGCATCGCCCAGAACGCTTGGGCGGCCCGATTGCGGACGTCCGCGGTGACCATGAGATTGCGCTGCTGCTGTCTTCGAAGCGCCTTTGCTCGCTCTTCTCGGGCGCGTTCGCGGCGCAATTCCGTCTGATATTCTGCGAGTTTGCGCGCAGTGTCTTCGCCGACCAGCCGCTTCATCCAGCGCCGAAACACAGTCTCGGTGAGACGCTGCTGACGGCAATATTTGCTGATCCCGAGTCCGCTTCGGCGCCAGGCTTCGACGTGCAGCGACCACCATTCGCGTCGCGCTTTGTTCTGGAAGTGTTTCGGTCCCACCGGAGATTCTCCACATCAGCAGAGAGACCGAAATGGAGCGACAATGTACGATCGGAAAGATGTGCAAGGTCCGGACGCTTACCGGGCGACGTTTCAGGGCAAGATAAAAACGGCTCGCCGGTCGAACGCCAAGCCATTGACGTGGCTTGCGTTCAACCGTGCCGGTCGGTCGGAACGCGTGCCGCGCTCTGTGTTTTAAGTAACAGGATCAATGTTGTTTTCGGCACGCGTGCTGCAATCGCCAGCGTGAGGCGCTGCGCATGAGCACGCACGAGCGACAGTTCCACATCCGCCCGGGGCGCATTCGTCAGGAGCGCCGCACGAAGGCCAAGAGCTTCATCAACCGCGTGCTGCGTGCCGCGAATGCAGCAGGTCATGTCAAGCCGCTGTCGGTAATCAACGGGCGCCATGCGGTGCGAGCTCATTCGACCTTCGGCCGGGGCCGGCTCAGCTTCAGTCGTGAGCGGTTGTTTGCCCCGTCGCGCCGCGTCACGGTGAAGGCGCGCATCGCAAGACACAAGGGCCGTGCGTTTCGGTCAGCGCCTCTGGCGTCGCACCTCACCTATCTCAAGCGCGAGGGGGTGACGCGCAATGGTGAGCCGGCACGGATGTTCGGCGCCGCGGGCGATCGGGTGGATGAGGCTGCGTTCGAGGAGCGGGCGAGGGGTGACCGGCATCATTTCCGGTTCATCGTCTCGCCCGAGGACGCCGCCGACATGGTCGATCTCAAAGCATTCACCCGCGATCTGATGCGCCAGATGGAGGCCGATCTTTCGACGCGGTTGGAGTGGATCGCGGTCGATCATTGGAACACGGACAACCCGCATGTTCATGTGCTGGTCCGCGGCGTTGACGAGACCGGCGCGGATCTCGTCATCTCCCGGGACTATATCAGTCGCGGCCTGCGCTCTCGCGCCGAGGAGCTGGTTGCCCTCGAGCTCGGTCCGAAGCCGGAGCACGAGATCCGCAACGCGCTCGAGAAGGAGATCACGGCCGACCGTTGGACGCGGCTCGATCGCGAGATTCGGATGGTGGCCGACGAGGTCGGCGCGATCGATCTGCGTCAGGAGGCGCCGGGTCGTCCGGATCCCGAGGTCGTCGGCTTCATGCGTGGGCGCCTGCAATATCTCGAGCGCCTGGGGCTTGCGACCGCAGCCGGCCCGAACGAGTGGATGGTCGAGCTCGGGGCCGAGCGCACGCTCCGGGAGATCGGCGCGCGCGGTGACGTCATCAAGACCATGCATCGGGCGTTCGCTCTCCGCGGCGAAGAGCGTGCTGTCGCGGATTACGCCATCGATGGCTTTGATGATCGATCGCCGATCGTCGGCCGGCTGGTCGACAGGGGGCTGCATGACGAGCTGACGGGGGAAGCCTATGCCGTGGTCGACGGAGTCGACGGGCGAGCGCATCATGTCCGCTTCCGTGGGGTTGAAGCCTTCGCGCAGGCGCCGCCGGTTGGCGGCGTTGTCGAGATCAGACGCTTCGGTGGGCCGGACGAGGCACGGCCGATTTTGGCGCTGGCGACGCGGTCCGATCTCAGCCTGGCTGACCAGGTCACGGCCGAGGGCGCGACCTGGCTCGATCATCGGCTGGTCGAGCGGGAGCCCATGCCGCTGGCCCATGGTGGCTTCGGCGCAGAGACCAGGGACGCGCTCAAGGCCAGGGCCGAGCATCTCGCGGACCAAGGCCTGGCCCGGCGGCAGGGGCAGCGCATCGTCGTTCAGCGAGATCTTCTCAAGACGCTTCGGCAGCGGGAGCTCGAGGCCGTCGGCGCAAGGCTAACGGCGCAGCTCAACATGCCCCATCTGTCAGCCGCCGCTGGCGCGCCGATCGCGGGCACACTCCGCCAGCGGCTCGTGCTCGCCTCCGGTCGCTTCGCCATGATCGGCAATGGTCTCGGCTTCTACCTCGTGCCGTGGTCACGGGAGATCGAGCATCGGCTCGGCAAGTCTGTCACGGGCATCGCCAAGGCCGGTGGCATCGAATGGCAGCTCGGCCGCAAGCGCGATCTCGGTCTTTAGCAGTTGGGAGATTTCAGATGCCTGCGACCAGAATCCAATGGGGACGAGTGCTCACCGTTTCGCTGATCATTCTCCTGGCGATCTGGACCGCCACCGAATGGACGGCGTGGCGGCTTGCCTTCCAGCCGCGCTTGGGAGCTCCCTGGTTCAGGCTGGCGGGGTGGCCAGTCTACTGGCCGCCGACGTTCTTCTGGTGGTGGTTCATTTATGATGCCTATGCACCAGCCATCTTTGTCGAAGGCGCGGCGATCGTGGTCTCCGGGAGTCTCGTGGCCGTCGCCGTCGCAATCGGCATGTCGCTTTGGCGGGCGCGCGAGGCGAAAGCCGTCGCAACCTACGGCTCCGCGCGCTGGGCCGAGACGGCCGAGGTGCGGAAGGCGAGGCTGCTCGGCGAGGACGGTGTCGTCCTGGGACGGTTGGGAACGCGCTATCTCCGTCATGAGGGACCCGAGCATGTCCTCTGCTTTGCGCCGACGCGCTCGGGCAAGGGGGTCGGCCTCGTCGTACCCTCGCTTCTCACTTGGCCGGGATCGGCAATCGTTCACGACATCAAGGGTGAGAATTGGCAGCTTACGGCAGGATTCCGCGTGCGACACGGGCGGGTGCTGCTGTTCGACCCGACCAATCCGAACGCTTCGGCCTACAATCCGCTGCTCGAGGTCAGGCGCGGGCCCTTCGAGGTGCGGGACGTTCAGAATGTCGCAGATGTGCTGGTGGACCCAGAGGGCTCGCTCGACAAGCGCAATCATTGGGAGAAGACCAGCCATTCTCTTCTGGTGGGTGCCATCCTGCACGTCCTGTATGCCGAGGCCGACAAGACGTTGGCTGGCGTTGCTGCGTTCCTCTCCGATCCGCGACGTTCGATCGAGGCCACGCTGATGGCGATGATGGCGACGCATCATCTGGGGACGGCCGGGCCACACCCCGTCGTGGCGTCGACAGCGCGGGAGCTACTGAACAAATCCGACAACGAGCGCTCGGGCGTGCTTTCCACCGCCATGTCTTTCCTCGGTCTTTACCGCGATCCGGTGGTGGCCGAGGTCACTGGGCGCTGCGATTGGCGCATCGCTGATCTGGTTGCAGAAGAAGAGCCTGCCACGCTCTATCTGGTCGTACCGCCGTCCGACATCTCACGTACCAAGCCGCTCATCCGTCTCGTCCTCAATCAGATCGGCCGCCGTTTGACCGAGGATCTCCAGGCGACGCAGCGCCGGCATCGTGTCCTGATGATGCTGGACGAGTTTCCGGCGCTCGGGCGGCTCGATTTCTTCGAATCTGCGCTCGCCTTCATGGCCGGATACGGCATCAAGAGCTTCCTGATCGCGCAATCCCTCAATCAGATCGAAAAGGCATACGGGCAGAACAACGCCATCCTGGACAACTGCCATGTCCGCGTCAGCTTCGCGACCAACGATGAGCGGACTGCCAAGCGCGTCTCGGATGCGCTCGGTACGGCAACCGAAATGAAGGCGGTGAAGAACTATGCCGGCCATCGGCTGGCGCCGTGGCTCGGTCACCTCATGGTGTCCCGACAGGAAACGCCCCGTCCGCTTCTGACGCCCGGCGAAGTGATGCAGCTGCCACCGGCTGATGAGATCGTGATGGTCGCCGGCGCCCCGCCGATTCGGGCCAAGAAGGTGCGTTATTTCGAGGATCTGAGATTCGTCGCACGCATCCTGCCGCCGCCAGACCTCGCTCGACCCGAGAGGTTGCGGCGGGGAGACGACTGGTCGGTCCTGGCGCCGATTGCGCCGACGCTATCCATGTCTGGGGAGAGATCTGCGCTCGGCGAAGATCAGGCCAATGATGGCTTGCGCCGGGAGCCGGAACTGCCGGAACACCTCGCCATCGCGAGTGAGGCGACAAGTGCGGAGCCGGCCGACGAGTTTTCGCTCATGTTGGATGACGATGACCAGGCGGTGCGTCCGATCGGCGAGCGCGGTCCGCACATGACGGATATCGCGCGCCAGGCCGCGCTCGATCCCGGCGACGACATGGGTCTGTGAGGACGATCGATGCGCGATCGCATGAATGTCTACTTCCCGCCCGAGCTCCTGAAGCAGATCACGGAGCTCGCCGATCGCAAGAAATTATCGCGGTCGGCAATCGTGGAGGCAGCGGTGCTGTCGTTCCTGTCACCCGATGGGGCTGACCGGCGCGAGGCCGCGTTCACCCGCAGGCTCGACCGGCTGTCGCGGCAGATGCAGCGGCTCGAGCGCGACGTCGGCATCCTCGCTGAGACGCTCGCCCTGTTCGTCCGCTTCTGGCTCACCGTGACGCCACCGCTTCCGAACGAGGCGCAGTCCGTGGCGCAGATCAAGGGACGCGAACGCTTCGAAGGCTTCGTCGAGGCGCTTGGCAGGCGTCTGCAAAAGGGACAGAGCTTCTTGCGGGAGATCCCGGAGGATTTTGTCAGGAAGGCATCCGAGGAGCCGGGGGAGTGATCTCAAGGATCGCTCGCGTGGCGGCTGCGAGCATGGCGCGACTGCGCATCTGCGCCAGAGCTTCTTTTTCAGCGCCGTTGTGCGATCGGGAGTTGATCATGCGTGCGATCCAGCAAGCGTCGACCTATCGACGGACCACATGGGGTCCGAACGGGGCCGGCAGGCACCCGCTTCAGCCTGTCGCGCGTTCGTGAGGCGCGATGCCAGACGCCGAGCGAACTGCCTCTAAAATGGAATCAAGCAGACTGACGAAGGAGCGGCTGGAACTCGAATTGGCTTCGTTGTTGGCGTCATAAGGTCGGGTCGATGTCGAAATCTAATTCTTTGTCGTCTACCAGTAACCATCGTACCAACATTAAAAAAATCGTTCGAAATTCACGGCTCGTCGCGAAGGGGGACGCGATTGAGGCGGTCGCATCAGGAGCCAAGCAGCTATGACAGCAGGAATTAAAATAGGCAATCTTTCCCCTACGTGTTGTTGCCGTAACGACAAGCGGAACGCCCAAGATGTCGCTCAAAGCTACCGCAGAGTTGGTAAGTGGGCGGATATGCTCAAACGAATGTGATATTCCAAATCGCCTCGATGGTTTTGATGCAGGCTGTTCGGCTGCACGGACAGCGGAAAACTCGCGATATTCGTCTTCTTCAAACGAGCAGTCAAAAAGTTCGTCGAAGCGTTCTTTTAGGGTCCGATTTCTCAACGACGTTTCTACCGAGGGCGGATGGCGATCAATCGCCACCGGAACGATTTTCGACAGTATACGTAGCTCCCCTTGGGCTGCAGCCCAGGCCACAAAAGGAAACAGGAGAAGGGGGCGTCCACGTAAGCTGTGGTCGACTAACAGCTGCTGCAGCTCTTCAGGAAGTGGTATGTGAAACGAATCGCCTAGGAAGCACATCGCGAGCGAAAATCGTGTAAGATGGATGCTTGACATAAATTTCGCCAGGCGGATCTTGTTGCTATAGTTCCATACCGGAAGGAAGGCTACCTGTAAGCCGGCGTCGCGCAGCGCGCTGCAAATGTCGTGCGCTAGCGCCGATTGATCGGAGATGATGAGGATCGGGTCATCGATATCTGTGGGTAGTATTGGAGGTACAACAAATCTCGATGCGCTGCTTTTTTGTTCTATTTTGTATCGCGCGAGAAGATGTGCGTGCTTTTCGAGAAGGCTTACGAGTTTGCGGAAGTTCCATATTTCAATCTCCGCGTCTCCCATCTCAGCGACGGCCGCCTGAGCACTTATTATTGCAGTCTCTGAGCATTCGGTGCTGACAATGATCAACAGCGCATCTCGTCTAGTTCGGAATGCCTTGAAGTTGACTATGATTTCTGCCATCTCTTGGCGGCCAAGGTTCTTGCCCGACGTTGCATAGTGTTTACATTGTACCAGCCAGCGAAGTGTTACTGGGCGTATGGTCGGGCTGTGGGCGCGATATTCGCAAGTAGCGACAATATCGATGCCTGAAACGTCGACACTGGGTTCGCGGTCTACGTGAAATGCCTCCGCTTCTAGCAGATCTGCGCAAAGGCGTTCAAAATCCTTCGGGCTTCTTAGTTGGCTGAAATCTATCATCGCAGATCATTGGTCCTAATCTTTGCGACGTGTTGGGAAATAGGCGGCGTCGTTGGGGACATGATCGTCGTCGATATGTGTATTGTCGTCAATCAGTTCTCTTTGGTGGTCGTCGGTATTGAAGTCGTAGGTATTTTTCCGGGGGAGCCTTGCGATCGCGGACGGTTCTCGTGCATCCGCTGCCGGCAGTCCGGCAGAATGCCAAAACATTCTGAAGAGATGACGTTCTGGGGGGCTCGCTCTCGCCGGGAGAGGCGAGTAGTCGCGCGGCCCCCTGCGGCCACCATCATCCAGCGGTGGCATCGACCTGGCCGCAGGACAAGGTACTGCAGCACGTGCGCGTGCCGCGCTGCGGGAAGACCCTACGGGCTGACCGGCGCGAGGCAGCGTTTGCCCGCATGCTCAACCGACTGTCGCGGCAGATGCAGCGGCTCGAGCGCGACGTCCTCGCCGAGACGCTCGCGCTGTTCGTCCGCCTCTGACTCGCCGTGATGCCGCCGCTTCCGAACGAGGCGCAGTCCGTGGCGCAGATCAAGGGCCGCGAACGCTTCGAAGGCTTCGTCGAGGCGCGTGGCCGGCGTCTGCAAAAACGACAGAGCTTCTTTCGGGAGACCCCGGAGGATTTTGTGGAAGGCGCCCGGGTAACTGCGGGCTTGATCTCGAAGATTGCTCGCGTGGCGGTTGGCAGCATGGCGCGACTGCGCATCTGCGCCAGAGCTTCTTTTTCAGCGCCGTTGTGCGATCGGGAGTTGATCATGCGTGCGATCCAAGAAGTGTCGACCTATCGACGGACCACATGGGGTCCGAACGATGAAGAAAAAGATCACTCTGCAGCTCTCCAACGACGTTCTCGAACGCCTCAAGGCTGCTGCCGGGGAGCGGTGCGTGAACCGCGCGATCCTCGTCGAGAAGGCGCTGGATCGCTTCCTCGCCGAGCCGATAGATGGCGGAGCGCCGCCGCCGGACCGACTTGCCGGTCTCGAGCCGCAGCTCGAGGGCATTCAGCGCGATCTGAGGGCCCTCAATGACACGGTCGCCCTTCACGCCCGCTATCACTTGGCATTGACGTCACTCGCGCGCGACGGGGCTATTTCGGCTCCGGCGGATGGTGCTGGCGAGCCACCTCCGATCCGGCGCGGTGAAAGGCAGGTTCGTGAGCACGTAACGGTTGGCCGCGCTTCGGAGCAGCACGACGAGGACCTGCCGATCGGAGCTCCGACCCGTCGTGCCAGGCACGTTCGGACCGTTGCTCCCATCGCGGAAGTGTCCTGGGGCATGCCTGCCGCCGGGGAGGGCGGAGAGGATCCCTTTCGCCCTGCGCAGGGATGAATGCGCTGAGCAGCCTTGCGGAAACCATCAAAGTCAGGTTGAGCCGGACTACATGTTCGGCAGGAAGGGCGTCAGGGCCAACGTCGGCAAGGACGACGATGCGGGAATCTCCGGCTGGGCTGTCGTGGCTCTGGTGTTCATGCCATTCGCAGCCGGCTACTTCCTGTCGTACCTGTTCCGGACGATCAACGGTGTTGTCTCCGAGCGTCTCGCTGCTGAGCTTGGGCTGAATGCGGCCGACCTCGGTCTGGTCACGGCGATCTACTTCCTGGTGCTTGCGATTGCCCAGATTCCGGTTGGGGTGATGCTCGATCGCTACGGTCCGCGGCGGGTTCAGAGTACGTTGCTTCTGGTGGCTGCGGTGGGCGCAGCCGCGTTCGCGCGGTCGACCGGACCGCTCTCGCTGCTGATGTCGCGCGCCTTGATCGGACTAGGTGTCGCTGCGGCTCTCACGGCCGGTCTGAAGGCGATCGTTCTCTGGTTTCCGCGCGAGCGTCTGGCGCCGGTGAACGGATACATGGTCATGCTCGGCGCGCTCGGCGCGGTGGCCGCCACGCTGCCGGCGGAAGCGGTGCTGGCCAAGACCGGATGGCGTGATCTGTTCGATATCCTGGCCGTGTCGACTGCGGGCACGGCAATCCTGATTTTCTTCCTGGTCCCGGAGTGCGGCGTCGATGCGTCGTCGGTGGCAGCCCGCGGCGGCCTGCGAGAAATCCTGAGCGACAGGCGCTTCTGGAAGACCGCGCCGCTCTCGGGCGCCTGCATCGGATCGGCGTGGTCGATGCAAGGCCTCTGGGCGCCTTCCTGGTTGACGGACGTGGAGGGCATGACACGGGCGGAGGTGGTGACGGCGCTCTGTGTGACGGCGATCGTGCTCAGTCTCGGCGCCTGGCTGCTTGGCATGATCGCGAATTGGGCGCGCCGGAAGGGCATCAGGCCGGAAACATTGCTGGCGCTCGTGGCGATCCTCTTCATCCTGGCTCAACTGACGCTGGTGTTCCGACTGCCCATGCCGTCGATCGGTCCGTGGCTGATGATCGCGATCGTCGGCTCGGCGACTGTGTTGAGCTTCGCAATCATCTCGGATTATTTTCCGACGGAGATGGCCGGGCGGGCCAACGGCGTCTTGAACGTCGTGCATTTCGGGTGGGGGTTTCTGGCGCAATATGGGACCGGTCTGCTGGTCGCGCTGTGGGGTCAACATGACGGCCGCTATCCGGTCGTTGCCTATCAGGTTGCCTTCGGCGTCAATGTCGTTCTGCAAATGGGAGCTCTGCTATGGTACTCGTTCCCGAATCCAGTCTCGAAAGCCTCCGGCGGACAGGTTCGCCACGAGGGGGGAGATCCGCTATCGGGGGCGAGGGTGGAGTCATCCGAAGCGCTCTTCATGATCGACGAGGCGCATTCAGACCAGCATTGGTAAAGTCCTCTGCTTTGTGAAGGTACGCGTTACCGACAAGGCCAGGCTTTCCGTCCAGTGTTCCTGACCCCGCATTTGGTCCGCTCGGATCTGCATGGGCTTCACTTGGCCGCGCTCTGATCAGTCGCGACTGTCCGCCGTTGGCCCGGCACGGCTCAGAAGGAATGAGGCGTTCTGCTATCTCGAGTGCGAGCAGGGGGAGGTTTGCGGCGCGTCGTTCATGCAGTCCTCACGACCTGGCAGCGGTGCAGGGCCAGAACTGGAGAAAACGTGCGCAACGACCAATCGCTGGAACGATCTCGTCCCTGGACCGGGACAGCCTCATGGAGCGCCGCTCTCGGCCAATCGCGAGACGAACCAACGTGCTCGACGACGCGTCAGGGCTCTCAGGCGGCATCTGGCCTTGGGCAACTGGCCGTCCGTATCCAGAATCGGGATTGGTCATCGTGCCATGCTATGGCGAGCAGGAAGCATTCGCATCAGATATTCAATATGCGTCCAATGATGAACTCATCGTGGGATCGATGAGATAGCAGCTCTCTGTCCGCGCTCCCGCGTCGTTCGGTCCGTGCTTCTCGTCGAGCGGCGCCATGGCGCCATAGCGGATAAGAAGCACTGGCGGTGAAAGAACGCGGGCAAGAATGTGCTAATCGCGGGCTCCGGCATGACGCCCGCTCCTGTGTCGATTGATTTCATATTGTGTCTATCGAAATACACCTATGCGAGACGGCAGGGGAGAGCCATCTTGGCGTGTACTACTGTATAATGCAGTCCTGAGGTGCGGTATGGCTTCTGGCGCTCTTGGCAAGCTGCGCCTTGGACATGTCTGAAGCGGCCTGCTCGGAAAAAAATGCCGCCTGACCATCTCGCCCGGGTGGGGTGCGTGTCGGGCTCAGCTCACGCAGTATCGGAGCACGTGGCCGGCTACTGTCGAATATGCCAGCCATTCCGGCCGAAGGGGTGAGTGCATGGCATAACGATTCGCAATTGGCACGACTGACGATCATTGCTCGACGCGTTTCGAAATAGGCCGAGATCATGTCGACGTCCTTCATTCGCAAGGTGATGCGCCGGGAACTTGAAGGCTCTTGGTCGATGACGAACTGGCTGAGCCGCGGCCAATGTCGATTTTTCTTGTGGGCTGGCCGGCGGCCATGGGCCGTTGCATGGTGATCCAACTTTCGGTGGTGTTTCGCATATTGAATGCGCTGGTCGCGCGAGTTTCTTCTCGATCTCCGCGCGAGGCCAAAAATTTCCCGTATGAGACGTGACAGATCTTGTCCAATCGTTTCTTGTGGTACATTATTCCGGCGCGACTTAGAGTAGTGCTGAGGCAATGGACGCGGGGCAAAGGGATACGGGGCTCGACTGCCTGACATTGCTGCTGCGATTCCATCAGGTCGCTATCGATCCGACGCAGATTGCGCATCAACTCGCGGGAGAGCAGGTCGGCGTGACCGAGATGCTTCGCTGTGCCAGGCAGCTGAAGCTCAAAGCGCGTGCGGTCAGGCAGAATTGGGACGGCCTCGCCAAGCTGCCGCTGCCGGCTATCGCTGCGCGGGCTGACGGCTCGTTCGTCATCCTCGGTCAGGTTACTGCGGATGCGGCGCTGATCCAGGATCCCCTGATTAACCGGCCGCAGAGCCTCAAGCGCGCGGAGTTCGAATCCAACTGGACCGGCACGGTCGTGCTGATGGCGCGCCGCGCTTCGCTCACCGATCTGGCGCGGCGCTTCGACATCACCTGGTTCCTGCAGGCGATGCACAAATATCGCCGGCTGCTCGGCGAGGTGCTGCTGGCGTCATTCTTCCTGCAGCTGTTCGGTCTGGTGACGCCTTTGTTCTTCCAGGTCGTCACCGACAAGGTGCTGACCCATCGTGGCTACACCACCCTCGACGTGCTGGTGTTCGGCCTCGTCACCGTCACCATCTTCGAGACCGTGCTGGGCGGCTTACGCACCTACGTCTTCTCGCACACCACCAACCGCATCGACGTCGAGCTCGGCGCGCGGCTGTTCCGCCATCTGGTCGCGCTGCCGATCGCCTATTTCGAGGCGCGGCGCGCCGGCGATTCGGTGGCGCGGGTGCGCGAGCTCGAGAACATCCGTAACTTCATCACCAGCTCGGCGCTGACCCTGGTGATCGACCTCGCCTTCACCTTCGTGTTCCTGGGCGTGATGTTCTACTACTCGCCGTTCCTCTCCTGGATCGTGATCGGCTCGTTCCCGTTCTACATCGCGCTGTCGGCCGGCGTGACGCCGATCTTCAAGAAGCGGCTCGACGTCAAGTTCGACCGTGGCGCCGAGAACCAGGCTTTCCTGGTCGAGACCGTCACCGCGATCCAGACCCTGAAGGCGATGGCGATCGAGCCGCAGATGCAGCGGCGCTGGGAGGAGCAGCTCGCCGGCTATGTCGGCGCCAGCTTCGACGTGCTGTCGCTCGGCAATTGGGCCAGCCAGTCGGTACAGTTCATCAGCAAGATCGTCACCGCGCTGACACTGTATTTCGGCGCGCATCTGGTGATCGAAGGCGGTCTCAGTGTCGGAGAGCTCATCGCCTTCAACATGCTGGCCGGACGGGTCGCGCAGCCGGTGCTGCGGCTGGCGCAGCTGTGGCAGGATTTCCACCAGGCGCGGCTGTCGGTGGCCCGCCTCGGCGACATCCTCAACACCGCGCCGGAGCCGGCCTTCAATCCCGGCCGTGCGGCGCTGCCGCCGGTGCGCGGCGAGGTGGTGTTCGATCACGTCTCTTTCCGCTACCGCGTCGATGGCCCGCTGGCGCTGCACGATGTCAGCCTGAAGGTGCCGGTCGGGCAGGTGGTCGGCATCGTCGGTCCTTCCGGCTCCGGCAAGTCGACGCTGACCAAGCTGATCCAGCGGCTCTATGTGCCGGAGGGTGGCCGCATCCTGATCGACGGCGTCGATCTCACGGTGGCCGACGTCACCTGGCTGCGGCGGCAGATCGGCGCGGTGCTGCAGGAGAACGTGCTGTTCAACCGCTCGATTCGCGACAATATCGCGCTTGCCGATCCCGGCATGGCAATGGAGCGGGTGATCCAGGCGGCCGAGCTCGCCGGCGCCCATGAGTTCATCCTCGGCCTGCCCGACGGCTACGACACCATGGTCGGCGAGCGCGGCGCCAGCCTCTCCGGCGGCCAACGCCAGCGCATCGCGATCGCGCGCGCGCTGGTCACCAATCCGCGCATTCTGATCTTCGACGAGGCGACCTCGGCGCTCGACTATGAGAGCGAGAACATCATCCAGCGCAACATGCGCAAGATCTGCGCCGGGCGCACCGTGTTCATCATCGCGCACCGGCTGTCGGCCGTGCGCAATGCCGACCGCATCCTCACCATCGAGAATGGCCGCCTGGTCGAGGACGGCACCCATGACGAGCTGATCAAGCGGGCCGGACGCTACGCGACCTTGCACCAGATCCAGGCGGGGCTCCATGTCGTCGGCTGAGGCGCAGAAGCAGGACAACGCGCCGATCTCGCTCGACGCGCGACGCGGCCGCCGTAAAGACGCGCGCGAGTTTCTGCCCGCGGCGCTGGAGATTGTGGAAACGCCGGCCTCGCCCGTGGGCCGCGCCGTCGCCGGCACCATCATGCTGTTCTTCGCCATCGCGGTCGGCTGGTCGATCGTCGGTCATGTCGACATCATCGCCTCGGCGCAAGGCAAGATCGTGCCGACCGGGCGCACCAAGACGATCCAGCCACTGGAGGCCGGCGTCGTCGCCGCGATCCACGTCCAGGATGGTCACAAGGTACGCAGCGGCGACCTGCTGGTCGAACTCGACCACACCGTGACATCAGCCGAACGCCGCCGCGTCGCCCAGGGCCTGATGCAGGCAAAGCTCGATGTGGCCAGGCTCGGCGTGCTCCGTGGCAGCTTCGGCGATCTCGCCGAGCTGCGGCCGCTCATCGTGCCCGACGGCGCAGCCCCGACCGATATCGCGCGCACCCGCGCCACCCTGCAGGCCCAGGCCGCCGAGCAGCTGTCGAAGCTCGCCTCCAATCTGCAGCAGATCGCGCAGAAGCGCGCCGAGGCGCAGTCGATCGAGGCCGCGATCGCCAAGATCGACGCCACCTTGCCGTTCCTGCAGGAGACCGCCGACATCCGCCGCAACGCCAAGGAGATCCAGTACGGCAACCAGATCGCCTTCATCGACGCGCAGTCGCGGCTGATCGACCAGCAGAGCGAGCGCATCGTGCAGACTCGCCGTCTGGTCGAGATCGAGGCCGCGCGGCTGGCGATGGAGCAGCAGCTGGCGCAGACCCGCTCCGGCTTCGAGCGCCAGGTGCTGTCGGATCTCACCGACGCCGAGAAGAAGGCCGAGGAGCTGACGCAGGATCTCGTCAAGGCCGAGCGCAAGATCGCCGAGCAGGTGCTGCGCGCCCCGATCGACGGCGCCGTGCAGCAGCTCGCGCTGCACACCATCGGCGGCGTCGTCACGCCGGCGCAACAGCTGATGCTGATCGTGCCCGCCGACAGCCAGCTCGAAGCCGAGGCCATGATCTCCAACCGCGATATCGGCTTCGTCAATGTCGGGCAACCCGCCGAGATCAAGATCGACACCTTCAACTTCACCCGCTACGGCCTCGTCCACGGCAAGGTGATCAGCGTCTCGCAGGACTCCATCGTCCGCGAGAAG
Source organism: Bradyrhizobium oligotrophicum (assembly GCF_051168495.1). Lineage (GTDB taxonomy): Bacteria > Pseudomonadota > Alphaproteobacteria > Rhizobiales > Xanthobacteraceae > Bradyrhizobium > Bradyrhizobium oligotrophicum_A. Next base: position 15,639 of record NZ_JBNPVB010000037.1, read on the forward strand.
CCGGCGGACAAGCAGAACGGCGGCAAGACCGCCGGGGCGCTGTCGGAGACCAGTGAGCCGGCCGGGCAGGAGTTCATCTACTCGGCGCGGGTGTCGCTCGACGAGAAGCAGATGCAGGTCGAGGACAAGATGGTCGCGCTGGCGCCGGGGATGGCGGTGACGGTGGAGATCAAGACGGGGACGCGACGGATCATTGAATACGTGATGTCGCCGTTGTTGCGGTATAGGCAAGAGAGCATGAGGGAACGGTGATGCGTTTGCGTCAGATCAGAAGTCGCGACCAAATTTCACGAGAGATACGCGCGGGATTCCGATCAACCCGAAGTGCGGGTTTCTTATGATGCGAACAAAGGGGGACGGATATAATCCAGGCCAGGCAGTTCGTTTGATCTGGTTCCTCGCGTTCTTTCTATCGCCAATGGCCCCGATCGCTTATGTGTCAGCGTACGGACTAAAGAATGGCAATGAAGAAGCGTTGATTCGTGTTCTGGGCATACTCGCCCTCGCTTTGGTCGTGTGCCTCGTTTGCGGAATCGCTCAACCGATCCAATCGTTCGACAAGCGCGTTCTGACAAACGTTGGACGGTTTAATCTAGCTTTTGCAATTGTCGATACGATCATCGTTGCACTGCTAGCTCACGATCCTTCGTCGATCGTTCAGCATACCTGCCAACAGGATGCGATTTGCCGTACGTATCCTGTCGGATGGCTGGCCTTAGCAGGAATGCATTATTGCTGGGCTGTCTGGGCCTACACAACTGCATTCATTGGTTCTCGATAGGAGGTTCTTATGTCAGATTTTATCTCTGGTGCAGCAGGATCTCTGCTTCAGCAAATGCGCGAGAATGGCTTTGATGGTGCTCCCAGAATTGCCGTTGCCGTGGGAATGATCGTAGGCCTCGGAAATATAATCAAGACCGACTATGAACGAGGGGACTATGGAGCCATGGCGGTCGATACGGGCCTGGCGATTGGGGCCAGTAGCGCTGCGGGCCTCGTAACGGCATTGGGAGGATTGGGGATAGCCACGCTTGGCCTTGAAGGACTTGCTTTGGCCGTGGGATGGGTAGCGGTAGCTGGTGCGGCTGGTGTCACCGCCAAGCTATACAATGATTATTTCCGTGAGGACGTAGCCAAACTTGCGTTCGTGATAAATTTTGAGGCTAAAGCGTTGGCGAATGCCAGCGAGGACGCAATTGGAGTAGTTCTCGATGACATTAGTGCGATGCTCAGAGACTTTGCATCTCGATTTGAGGACGGGTACTACGACGAGCGAATTCCAGAAGTGCCAGACAATCGTGGGCTCGGCGAGAGAGCTTGGGAAGCATTTGTCTCAAGGCTTGATCATGAGAACCACGATCCTCTCGTCTTAGATATTGGTGGTGACGGAGTGGTTCTGTCCTCCGTCGCAACTTCGAGTGTACATTTTGATTTCTCTGGTGACGGGCTTGCGGAGCGTACTGCTTGGATTTCGGCCGAGGACGGTATCCTTGCGATCGACGATAATGAAAATGGCGCAATCGATAACGGTCTTGAGTTGTTCGGGTCAGCAACTCAAGATGGCTTTGCGGTGCTTGAGACCCTCGATAGCAATCAAGACGGTGTTATTGACGCGCGCGACGATAGCTTCGAAAAACTGCGCGTATGGAGGGATCTAAATCAGAACGGGATCTCGGATCCAGGTGAATTGATGACGTTGCCGGATGCTGGAGTGGCATCGGTCTCATTGAATCGGCAATATGTCGGAGGCTCCAACGCTGGAAACGTAATTGGCTACGAGGCGACATTTACAGGAAGTGATGGGAATAGTCGATCGGTTCAATCCGTCTACTTGCAAATCGATCAGCGTCATCCTGCACCGGATGAAGACAGTTTTGCTCCGGCGTCTGGCGTTGAATTGTTGCCACAGTTCGCTGGGTCTGGACTGATACATAGTATTGCTTTCAAGGCAAGTAGTGACGCGGCTTTCCTGTCTGACTGGACTGCCCTGACGGATGAGAGTCTTGCGCTATCTCCTGGGATGCTCAGGAGCCGTCTAGAGGAGATGATGCTTCGGTGGGCAGATGCAGCCGAGGTGGCTGCCGACAGCCGAGGGCCGTACGTCGATGCACGTCACCTCGCATTCCTCGAAGCATTTTTTGGAGAGAAGTACCGCGAAGCCCAGCGTGGACAAGAGCTTCGTGACTATCCGAGCGATATCCAGTTTGGCAGGGAGCTTGAGGCGACGTTTCAAGGCATACTGAACGTTTTCGAAACAGGGTTTTTGGCTCAGGTGTGGCCGAGCATTCTTGCGCGTGGAGGCGACGTCTCTGATTTGGTGGGAAGTCCGTTTGCATTCTATGCGCTGCTGGATCTTAGTTCGCCTGTCTCTCATGTGGCGGGGCAGGATACAAATTCGCCGGGAAATCTCGCCGAGGTTGCCGGGCTAATCTTTAACAGCCTCCCTAATGATGCAGGAAGCCAAGCCGCGTACTTGATCAAAGCGTTGTCCGGCCTTGAGGGCATGGTCCAGCTTGCGTTTGAAGGAAATCGAGGGGCTTTTGCTGCAGCATTAGCTCCATACGTCGCCGGCTTGGGCGATCAGACTGCGCGCGATATTGCTTTGCACATTGTTGACGGTAGCGCATATTTCGGCACGACCAAGCCTGAAGGTATCGGTGGCAGTTCCAGCCAAGACCTCCTCATCGGTGGGGGTGGAGGCGACTTCCTAAGCGGCGGCGGTGGCAGTGACATTTTTGTCTACAACAAGCAAGACGGTGATCTCTGGATCAGGGACTACGGCGCCGCGGTGGACACGGATCGGCTGGTGCTGACCGACACCAATGCGGCTGATGTCACATTCGACCGGATCGGGGACGATCTATTAATGCGAGTCACGAGTACCGGCAAAACGGTCTCGGTCGAAAGTTTCTTTGGCGGCAATGGCATCGACGTCATCCGCTTCGCGGATGGTACCGAGTGGGGCCGCACGCAGATCGCGCATGCGAGCGTCTATCGCGGCGATGGGCACAGCAATGCCATATACGACTCCTCGTCTGATGACGTGATCCACGGCGGCAAGGGCGACGACTTCATCCGCATCAGCGGCGGCAACGATACGATCTTCTATGCCAAGGGCGACGGCTATGACGTCGTCGACGACTCCTCCGGAGTGAAGTCCGAGAACGACAGGCTGGTCCTGACCGACCTCAACGCGGCCGATATCGAGCTGTCGCGGGTCGGTGGCCATCTGGTCCTCACCGTCAAGGCAACAGGCGAGTACATCGACTTCGACAATTTCTTTCCGGGCAATACCGCCGACTGGGCGACGACGGGCCGCAACATCGATACGATCCAGTTCGCGGACGGCACGAGCTGGAACCGGACGCAGATCCAGCAGAATGCCTGGTATCGCGGCACGGATCGGGCCGACATCATCGGCGGATCGGAGCTCGACGACACGATCGTCGGCGGCAAGGGCGACGACATCCTGGAGGGCGGCGCCGGCAACGACACATTCATCTGGACGATGGGCGACGGCAACGACCAGATTTCGGATGCCTCACTGCGTACCGATGTCGACACGCTGTGGCTGACCGACGTCTCGCCCGGTGACGTGACCTACTCCTATCAGGGCAACACGCTTCTCATCACGATCAAGCCGACCGGCGAGATCATCAGGGTCATCGACTTCTTCTCAGGCGTGACGAGCCTTCTGACTGGCGAGGGCGCCAACAACGTCGGTATCGATCAGATCAGGTTCCAGAACGGCTCGATCGCAAGCCGGCAGCAGATCACCTACCAAGCCGGCGTCGACTATATGGGCCGAAACCCGGTCGTCTGGACCAATGTCGTTGCGGGCGTGATCACGTGGCAGGTGTTCGTCGACGAGTTCGGGCATTCCGGCAACATCGTCGGTCACGGCATTGATGGCATCAACGATATCTGGAACGCGTCGAGCTACGGCGGCTATGGCGGCATCCTGGGGATTCCCGATGCGTTGCAGCCCAATCCGTTCCATGGCGGCGGCAACAACATCCTGAACGGCGGCAGCGGCATTGACATTCTAGCTGGCGGAGATGGCGCGGACATCTTTTATGGCTTCGGAGGGGACGACATTCTCTATGGAGATTACCCCGACCCGAGTGCACCCGGCGGCAACGACATCATCGACGGCGGTGACGGCAACGACGCCATCTATGGCGGTGCCGGCATGGATTTTCTCTACGGACAGGCGGGCAACGACTATCTGTCCGGGGGAGACGGCAAGGACTTCATGTATGGCTCGACCGGCAACGACACGTTCGTCGGCGGCGGGGGCGACGACATTCTTGTCAGCAATGACTCGTTCAGCTCGGGAAGCGACACGTTCATCTACGCGCGTGGCGACGGTAACGATACGATCTACGAGTCCGGCTCAAGCGAAGCGTTGCAGGAAACCGATATTCTCGTGCTGAGCGATTTGGCATCGAGCGACGTAGAGATGTCTCGTCTGGGTGACGATCTGCTCGTGCGGATCAGGAGCACCGGCGAGATCATCACCGTCCTTGGCCAGTTTGGGCACCGAGAAGGCTCGATCTTCTCGGACAATGGTTCGGGTGTCGAGGCGATCCGGTTTGTCGATGGCGAATGGAATCGCGTGCAAATCCAACGGGCCGCCTGGTATCGCGGCACGGATGGCCGCGACATCATCGACGGCACGAACACACTCGCTCAGCTCGATTCCACTTTCGCCGGTGGCAAGGGCAACGACATCATCTATGGCGGGCGCGGCAGCGACACTTTCGTTTACGCTCGCGGCGACGGCAACGACATCATCACGGATGGCGCCACCAATGGCACGTCCCCTACGGCCGTCGATACACTTCAATTCACGGATCTGTCTGCTGGCGATGTCGAACTGAGCCGATCGGGAGATGATCTGCTCATCAAGGTGCTCGCGACCGGCGAGGTCATTACCGTGACCTCGCAGTTCAACGGCAGTTTGACGAGCTCCGATCATGCGCTCGAGCGAATCGTTTTCGTCGACGGAACGCAGTTGGACCGGCTGCAGATGCAGCAGCAGGCCTGGTACCGCGGGACGGACGGTAATGATGCCATCGAACTGAGCAGATTGAACGACACCGTCGAGGGCGGCAAGGGCGACGATATCATCTATTCCGGATTTCAGAGCGGTAGCGGAAGCGACACGTTCGTATACTCACGAGGTGACGGTAACGACATCATCCGCGAAGAGACCTGGCCGGGCTTTGGCCCGACTGAGATCGACACCCTGAAGTTCCGCGATATCGACAGCTCCGATATCTCGTTGCGGCGATCCGGGCTGGACCTGCTGATCAAGATCCTGTCGACCAACGAGACCATCACCGTTCTGGCGCAGTTCTCCGATTCGGCCGCCGCTCCCGGCAACGGTCTGGAATACATCCAGTTCGCTAATGGCGATCAGTGGGGGCGGGAGACCATCCGCAGCATTGCCGAAAGCTCCTCGCCGTTCATCGCTGGCGGCAACGGCAATGATCATCTCGTCGGTGCCGGCTCCGATCAGAATCTTTATGGCGAAGGCGGCGACGACACGATCGACGGTCAAGGCGGCAGCGATCTGCTCTACGGCGGTGTCGGGAACGACACGCTCATGCTAAGCGTCAGCAATGCCGGGGATCATGTGACGGCCGACGGTGGCGTCGGCACGGATACGCTTGACTTGTCCGGCTTCGGCTCGGCGGTCTGGGTCGACTTGGTCACGAATGGGGCCGAAGTCAGGACCACGGATCAGGCGAGCCTCTCGACCGGCGTGTGGCGCGACATGGCTGATGTGGCCAATGTCGAGAACATCACGGGCACGGTCTACGCCGATCAGCTCGCCGGTGATGCCGGCAACAATGTGATCCTGGGCGGAGCCGGCGACGACGTGATCGATGGCCGGTCCGGCGACGACAGGCTGTCCGGCGGCGACGGCAACGACGTGCTCACCGGCGGGATGGGCACCGATCAACTCGACGGCGGCGCGGGAGCGGACGTCCTCAATGGCGGTCTCGGCGCTGACGTCCTGATCGGCGGGGCGGGCGACGATGTGCTGACAGGTGGCACCGAGGGTGACATCTTCGTGTTTAGAGCAGAGACCGGCTCAGACACCATCACAGACTTCGCTCCTGGGAGCGGGAACGCACATGATGTCATCCGATTTGACCGTTCCGTGTTCGCCGACTACGCGGCCGTCGTCGCAGCGGCTCAGCAGGTCGGTTCGGACGTCGTCATCGCGTTCGGTGGCAGCAACAGCGTCACGTTGCAGAACATCAACCTGGTCGATTTGACCGCCGACAATTTCGAATTCCGGCGATTGGACAATCAGCCACCCACAGGCATCGCGGTGGCCGGGGGCGTGGTCAACGAGAGTGCCGTGGCCGGCACCGTCGTTGCGACGCTCAGCGCCATCGACCCGAACGATGGCGGCGCGCATATGTTCGTCCTTTCGGATCCCTCCGGTCTGTTCGAGCTCGTCGGCAGTGAGATCCGGGTCAAGAGCGGCGCCGTGATCGACTTTGAACAGTTGTCGCAGTATCAGGTCTCGGTCTCGACGACCGATGATGATGGGTTATCGGTGGCGTCAACCGTCGTCATCACGGTAGCGGATCAGACCGAGACCGCAACGGGAACGTCTGGAAATGACGTCGTCAACGGCGGCGTCGGAGCCGATATCCTGATCGGAGGGCGCGGCGACGACCGGCTCGTCGGAGGTGGCGGGTCAGACGCCTATCGCTACGAGTTGGGGGACGGGAGCGATCGCATCGCCGATACCGGCGGTGCCGGCGACACCGACACGCTGGTGCTCGGCCAGGGTCTCAGTCCAGACGATATTCGCGTCGGCCGATCGTCGGCGGCGTCCGGCGACATCGTCTTGCTGCTGACGGATGGGAGCACGATCGTGCTCCAGGATCAACTGGCCGCGGCCGCTGGCATCGAACAGGTTACATTCGCCGATGGGACGACATGGAGCCGAGCGGATTTACTTGGACGGCTTGTTCCCGGCTTGATCGTCGGCGCCTTTGGCAGTGCGACCATCGCGGGGAGCGGCTCGGACGACGTGCTGGTTGCGGGCGCAGGCGACAAGACGCTATCCGGTTATGGCGGCAGTGATACGTACCGGTTCGGCGGCAGTGCCGGCAATGATGTCGTCGTGGAAGGCAGTGAGGGCGGTACCGACCGGATCGAACTGGTTGGGCTGAGCAAAAGCGACCTGCTGTTTTCGCGCGAGGGAAATGATCTCGTCATCCGTAACCGTTCAACCGGTCATACCATCACGGTGACGGGGCAGTTCGGCGTCATACCGGCCGGTATCGAAGAGATCGCATTTGCAAGTGGCGAGGTCTGGAACCGCAACCAGATTATCGACAACGCGCCGGTGCGAACCATGGCGACCGGCGGAACGGTATCAGGCACGCCAGGCGACGATATCATCCAGCCCGGCGCAGGCAACCAGTTGATTCAGGGCGGCACCGGCAGCGACACGATCATCTATGCACTATGGGACGGCAGCGATACGATCAATGACGGTGTGAACGCGGCGGGACAGACCGACACGCTCAAATTCGTCGATCTCAATGTTGCCGATTTCACCTTCGCCCGGACTGGCAATGATCTGACGATCAATGTCGCTCATTCCGGCGAGGTCATCGTCGTCAAGCAGCAGTTCGGCGCATCAACCGACTTCTGGGGCCTCGAACAGATCCAGTTCGCCGACGGCACCATCTGGGGCGTTGAAGACATCCTTGAGTCCACCTGGACCCACGGTACAAGCGGTGATGATACCATCAACGGCACGTCCGGAAATGACGTCATCGCCGGCATGCGCGGCAATGATATACTCAGCGGCGGCGCCGGCGACGACACCTACGTCTATGCCCGCGGTGACGGCAACGATACCATCATCGATGGGCCGGCCGGCAACAACTCGACTATCGACACCCTGCGGCTGCAGGGGATCGATCCCTCGGCGATCAGCTTCATTCGCAATGGCACCGATCTGACGCTGGTCATCGCCGAGAGCGCGCCAGGCGCAGGCGACGGCGGTTCGATCCTGATCAAGCAGACGCTGGACGACTTTTTCAGCCAAGGCATCGAAAAGGTCGTCTTCGACAACGGCGCGCTCTGGACGCAGAATGACCTTCGGCTGAAGGTGTTGGCGCAATATTCGACCGCGGGCAACGACGTCATCGACGGCTACAATACCAACGACGTGATCACCGGCGGCCGTGGCGATGATGTGATGTCGGGAGGTGCCGGCGACGACACCTATGTCTACAACCGCGGTGACGGCAACGACACCATCGTCGAGGGCACCTCGGGTAACTTCTCGACCTACGACACTCTCAGGCTCCAGGGCATCAGGCCGTCCGATATCGGCTTCGTCCGCAACGGCAACGACCTGACCCTGGTGATCGCCGAGAGCGCGGCGGGCGCGGGTGATGGCGGCTCGATTCTGATCAAGCAGACGCTCGACGATTGGTTCAGTCAGGGGGTCGAGCAGGTCGTGTTCGACGACGGCACGGTCTGGAAGCAGGCTGATCTGCGGGCCTTCGTGCTGCAGCAGGCCACGAATTCCAGCGCGACGTCGATCTACGGCTTCAATTCAGCCGATACGATCCTGGCAGGCGCGGGAAACCGCTATCTCAATGGCCAGGGCGGCGCCGACACCTACGTCTATACCTCGGCTGGCGGCAACGATGTGATCGACGACAGCACCAGCGGCAACACCCTGGTCATGCAGGACATCGCCTCCACCGCAGTGGCCTTGAGCCGTCCGGGCAATGGCGCAGATCTGGTGATTGAGAACACGTTGACCGGTAAAACCATCATCGTGAAGGGGCAGTTTACGACCGGCTCGCTGTCGACCGTGACCTTCTCCGACGGTGTTAGCTGGAGTCAGCAAGACGTCCTCAACATCATTGCGAGCCAGTTCATCATTGTTGGAACGGATGGAGCGGATACGATCACCGGCACGTCCAGCGCCGAGACCATCGACGGCCTCGGTGGCGATGATGTTCTGAACGGCGGGAATGGGGGAGATATCTACGTCTATCGAGCCGGATCTGGAAACGACCTGATTCAGGAAACCGGCACGAACAGCGGCAACGATGTCGTAAAGCTTGTAGGATTGAATCTGCGCGACGTGGATATCACGCGCAGTGGAAATGATCTTCTGATTCGTGTTCTTTCGAGCGGGGAAACGCTCAAGGTGAAGGATCATTTCCTAGGGGCCAACACCGGTGTTGAATTCCTTCTATTCGCCGACGGAACGTCGATCCCCGCAGCCGGCATTGCGCAGGTCATTCGCAATGAGGTGGCTGCCTATTTGGCGTCAACGACGGCTTTCACGGACAGTCTCGAGCAACGCCGGATCCGGCTGGCCTCGTACGGAATTGGTTCGATCGTCGACGAGGGGACGGCAACCGGAACTGTTGGGGCGACAGCTGCCGCCGACGTGATATTGGTCGGAACCGGTGACAAGACGATCTCCGGAAGCGGCGGAGCGGACTTCTACGTCTACTCGGCGGCGGGCGGGAATGTGACCATCGCCGATCCCAACAGTGGAGGCGGCGTCTCCATTCTCGTCTTGAACGGGATCCGCTCCAGCGACGTCTCAGCGTCGCGCCCCAACGGCGGCACGAATGTCGTGCTCACCAACAAGTTGACCGGCAAAGCCGTGACCGTGCAGGGAGAGTACGCGCGTGACGGCTCGATGCAGTCGATCGTGTTTGCCGACGGAGTGACGTGGAGCTACGCTCAGCTGCAGCAGATCCTGCTGGATACGGAGAGTGCCGCGGTCGGCGGCTCGATCTGGGGCTATGGGGGGCGAGATGACGTGCTGGTCGCCGGGCTCGGTGACAAGTACATGGCCGGCCAGGGCGGCAACGACACTTATGTATATTCGGCAGCGGGCGGCAACGACATCGTCGCCGATAGCGAGAACCTGAGGGGAACACTCCGGTTCACCGACATCGCTTCGACGGACGTGACCGTGTCGCGGCCCAATGGCGGCACGGATGTCGTGATCAAGGTGCTGTCGACCGGCAAGACGGTGACGGTGCAGCGCGAATATGGCAATGGCGGGCAACTGAAGCAGATCACGTTCGCCGATGGTGTGACATGGTCCTACGCTCAGCTGCAGCAGATGCTGCTGGATAGCCAGAGCGCCGCGGTTGGTGGTTCAATCTGGGGCTATGGCGGGCGGGATGACGTGCTGGTCGCCGGGCTCGGTGACAAGTACATGGCCGGCCAGGGCGGCAACGACACCTATGTGTATTCGTCGGCCGGCGGCAACGACATCGTCTCCGATAGCGAGAACCTGAAGGGAACACTGCAGTTCACCGACATCGC
>NZ_JBNPVB010000038.1:0-25291 GCF_051168495.1 Bradyrhizobium oligotrophicum
GTATAAGCGTGAAGACCGTCGCGCAGGGAATGCCGGATGATCGGCTTTGCCTGTGGTACCTGCCGCCTGCATTTTTTTGAGCAGGCGGGCCATGGGTGAGGCCTTCACCCGGCATTCCCTGCGCCCTCTGCATGTTCTGAGGGCACGGCTGAAGTGCAACTCGGGTGCAAAGCGCCGCGAGAACGAGATGTCATGTGTCGCGCGGTTTGAGACCGTGAATCGGACACCGCGCGACGCTGCCGTAGGGTGGGCAAAGCAGCCGCCCGCAGGGCGGTCGCGTGCCCACCATGCAGCCGCACCTGCGGTGGCAATGGTGGGCGCGGCGCGCGACAAAGCGGAGCAAACAACTCACAGCTCGGCGCGCCTTTGCCCACCCTACAGACTACAGACCGACATTTCCACCTCTCCCAATCGATGCTAATAAGCCCGCATTTCCTGCCAATCCATACCGAGGAGGTATCGATGTTCGACCTCAACCAGCTACGCGGCTTCGTCGCCGTGGCGGAGGAGCTGCATTTCGGCCGCGCCGCCGTCCGGCTGAACATGACGCAACCGCCGCTGTCGCGGCAGATCCAGGTGCTGGAGCACATCATCGATGCCGTGCTGCTCGAGCGCACCAGCCGCTCGGTGAAGCTGACACCCGCCGGGCGCAGCTTTTTGCCGGAGGCGCGCCGCATCCTGAAGCTGGCCGAGAGCGCCGCCCAGGTGGCGCAGCGCATCGCCAGCGGCAAGAGCGGCTCGCTCAAGATCGGCTTCACCGCGGCCGCCGCCTACGGCTTCCTGCCCGAGCTGGTCGCCGCCTGCCGCACCACGCTTCCAGAGGCCGACCTGTCGCTGCAGGAGATGGTCTCGGGCGACCAGATCGAGGCGCTGGCGTCCGGCCAGATCGATGCCGGCCTGCTGCGACCGCCGATCGCGCGGCCGGAATTCGCAACGCGGCGCGTGGTGGCCGAGCCGCTCTGCGCCGCGCTGCCGCGCCGCCACCGGCTGGCCTCCGCCGCGACGGTGTCGATCCGCGATTTCGACGGCCAGAACTTCATCATGTATTCGCAGACCGAGGCCCGCTATTTCCATGACCTCCTGGTGTCGCAATTCATGCGCGCCGAGGTGCTGCCGCGCTACGTGCAGCACCTCAGCCAGGTCCATTCGATCCTCGCCATGGTGCGCGCCGGCCTCGGGCTTGCCATCGTGCCGCAGGCCGCCGCGAGCCTGAAGATCGCCGACGTCCGGCTGCGGCCGCTGAAGCTGCGCAACCCGACACCCGCCGAGCTGTTCCTGGTCTGGCGCCGCGATCACGACAATCCGCTGCTGCCGACGCTGGCCGAGATCGCAGGCAATCTCGCCGCCTTGCAGGCCGACGACTGATGCAAGGCGAGCATCAACCGATACCCTCATTGGCTTGGACCGGCATCGAACTCGGTTCTACGACGTCGCTCAGGGAATGCGCGCTGATGCAATCGCCGCGTTCATTCCAGGATAGTCCAAGGACCCGCGCGATGAGCAAGATGACCCCTCAAGAAATGGCTGCGAAAATCGGCAGCGGCCTGCTCTCCTTTCCCGTGACGCCGTTCAAGGCAGATTATTCGTTCGACGAGGCCACCTACCGGGCCAACATGGATTGGCTGTGCGGCTATGACGTCGCCGGTCTGTTCGCAGCCGGCGGCACCGGCGAGTTCTTCTCGTTGACGGCGGCCGAGGTCCCGCAGGTGGTCAAGGTCGCCGTCGACGAGACAAATGGCCGCGTGCCCGTGCTCGCCGGCACCGGCTACGGTACAGCGATCGCGCGCGAGATCGCCGTTGCCGCCGAGCAGGCCGGCGCCGACGGCCTGTTGCTGCTGCCGCCCTATCTGATGCATGCCGAGCAGGACGGCTTGGCCGCCCATGTCGAGACGGTCTGCAAGTCAGTGACGATCGGCGTCATCGTCTACAACCGCGACAACGCCATCCTGCAGCCTGACACGCTCGCAAAACTGTGCGAGCGCTGCCCCAACCTCGTCGGCTACAAGGACGGCATCGGCGACATCGAGCTGATGACCCGGGTCCACACCAAAATGGGCGACCGCCTGACCTATATCGGCGGCCTGCCGACCGCCGAGACCTTCGCCCTGCCCTATCTCGACATGGGCGTGACCACCTACTCCTCGGCGGTGTTCAACTTCGTGCCGGAGTTCGCCACCAACTTCTATGCCGCAGTGCGCAAGCGCGACCACGCCACCATCCAGGCCGGATTGAGGGATTTCATTCTGCCGCTGATCGCGATACGCAACCGGAAGAAGGGCTACGCGGTCTCGATCATCAAGGCCGGCATGAAGGTGAGCGGCCGCGATTCAGGCCCGGTGCGGCCGCCGCTGACGGACCTCACGGAGGCGGAGATGGCGGAGCTGACCGCACTGGTGACGGCACTGCCGGGCGCCGTGCCGGCGCGGCAGGCGGCGGAATAAGACTGAGGCCGCCGTCGCGACGACAGCCTGTCCACTCATCCTGAGGAGCTTGCGAAGCAAGCGTCTCGAAGGATGAGGCCACCGCCGGGCCTCGTGGTTCGAGACGCCCGCCAAGTGGCGGGCTCCTCACCATGAGGGGCAAAAGCCGAGGCACTGCACACCGGACCATGAACACGACGAGAGACGTGTTCATGGAGAGGGGAAGCGACTGAACGAGATGAAGGCCGCGCCCTTTCCCCTCATCCTGAGGAGCCTGCGCAGCAGGCGTCTCGAAGGATGAGGCCACAGCCGGGCCTCGTGGTTCGAGACGCCCGCCAAGTGGCGGACTCCTCACCATGAGGGGAACGGGCGCAGCAAGAACGAGAGACGAAGGAGGAGCACGATGAGTCACGAAGCCACCAGCACCGGGATCTCCGGCGCGCCGGTCGTCACCGGCATGGAGGTCATTCCGGTCGCCGGCCGTGACGGCATGCTGCTCAATCTCTCAGGCGCGCACGGGCCGTTCTTCACCCGCAACCTCGTCATCCTCACCGACAATGCCGGCCATACCGGTGTCGGCGAGGTGCCGGGCGGCGAGAAAATCCGGCAGACGCTGGAGGATGCCAAGAGCCTGATCGTCGGCCAGAGCATCGGCGCCTGCAACACCCTCCTGGCGTCGATGCGCACCGTCTTTGCCGACCGCGACGCCGGTGGTCGCGGCAAGCAGACGTTCGACCTGCGGGTGATGATCCACGCGGTGACGGCCGTCGAAGCCGCGCTGCTCGACCTGCTCGGCCAGCATCTCGGCCTGCCCGTCGCGGCACTGCTCGGCGAAGGTCAGCAGCGCAAATCCGTCGAGGCGCTCGGCTACCTGTTCTTCGTCGGCGACCGCACCAAGACCGACCTGCCCTACGCGACCGGCGAGGGCGAGAAGGACGGCTGGTTCAAGCTCCGCCACCAGCCGGCGATGACGCCCGAGGCCGTGGTGCGGCTCGCCGAGGCCACCCACGACGCCTACGGCTTCGCCGACTTCAAGCTGAAGGGCGGCGTGCTCGCTGGCGAAGCCGAAATCGAGGCGGTGACCGCCATTGCAAGACGCTTTCCGCAGGCGCGCGTGACGCTCGACCCCAACGGCGCGTGGTCGCTGGATGAGGCGATCCGGCTGTGCAAGGACATGCACGGCGTCCTCGCTTATGCCGAAGACCCCTGCGGCGCCGAGGCCGGCTTTTCCGGCCGCGAGATCATGGCCGAGTTCCGCCGCGCGACGGGCCTGCCGACCGCCACCAACATGATCGCAACCGACTGGCGGCAGCTCGGTCATGCGCTGCGGCTCGGCGCGGTCGACATTCCCCTAGCCGATCCGCATTTCTGGACCCTGCAGGGCTCGGTGCGCGTCGCCCAGACCTGCCGCGACAACGGCCTGACCTGGGGTTCACACTCCAACAACCATTTCGACATTTCGCTGGCGATGTTCACCCATGTGGCCGCCGCAGCCCCGGGCAAGGTGACGGCGATCGACACCCATTGGATCTGGCAGGACGGACAGGCGCTGACGAAGCAGCCCCTGCAGATCAAGGGCGGCCGGATCGCGGTGCCCGAATTGCCCGGGCTCGGCATCGCGATCGACCGGGACGCCATCGAAAAGGCTCACGCGCTGTACAAGAGCCACGGGCTCGGCGCGCGCGACGACGCCGTCGCGATGCAGTACCTGATCCCCGGATGGAGTTTCGACGACAAGCGCCCGTGTCTCGTGCGCTGACGCTTCGGATGGGATATGACTGCGGCCTCAATCGCGCATAAAGCGGGAGAACAACATGAACGCGATCCTCAAGAACTTCATCGCCGGCGAATGGGTCGACGGCAGCGGGGTGACCCGCAACATCAATCCGTCCAACACCAACGATGTCGTCGGCGAATACGCCAAGGCCGACCGCGCGCAGACCGAGACCGCGGTCGCCGCCGCCAAGGCCGCCTTTCCGGCCTGGTCGCGCTCGACGCCGCAGGAGCGCTATGACGCGCTGAACAAGATCTCGGCGGAGATCCTGTCGCGCAAGGAAGAGCTCGGCCGCCTGCTCGCGCGCGAGGAGGGCAAGACCCTGCCGGAGGGGATCGGCGAGGTTGCGCGTGCGGGCCAGATCTTTGCGTTCTTTGCCGGCGAAGCGCTGCGCCTGACCGGCGAGAAGGGCGCCTCGGTGCGTCCCGGTCTCGATGTCGAGATCACGCGCGAGGCGGTCGGCGTCATCGGTATGATCACGCCCTGGAATTTCCCGATCGCGATCCCCGCCTGGAAGATCGCGCCAGCGCTCTGCTACGGCAACACGGTGGTCTTCAAGCCCGCCGAGCTGGTGCCGGGCTCGGCGCATGCGCTGTCCGAGATCATCGCGCGCTCCGGCCTTCCGGCCGGCGTGTTCAACCTCGTCGTCGGCTCCGGCTCGGTGGTCGGCCAGACCCTGCTCGAACATCCGGACGTCCACGCGATCTCGTTCACCGGATCGGTCAGCACGGGACGCAAGATCGCGCAGGCCTGCGTGCTGTCGAATCCGATGAAGAAGTTCCAGCTCGAGATGGGCGGCAAGAACCCGATGGTCGTGCTCGACGATGCCGACGTCAAGGTCGCGGTCGAAGCCTGCGTCAACGGCTCCTACTTCTCGACCGGCCAGCGCTGCACCGCGTCCTCGCGCCTGATCGTGACCGAGGGGATTCACGACAAGTTCGTGGCGGCCATGACCGAGCGCCTCAAGGGTCTCGTGGTCGATGACGCCGTCAAGCAGGGCACCCATATCGGCCCGGTGGTCGACAGCAACCAGCTCGAGCAGGACCAGCGCTACCTCAAGATCGGCCAGGACGAAGGCGCCAAGCTGACCTGGGGCGGCGAGCTGCTGAACCGCGAGACGCCCGGCTTCTACATGCAGCCGGCGCTGTTCACGGAAGCCACCAACACCATGCGCATCGCCCGCGAGGAGATCTTCGGGCCCGTGGCCTGCGTGATCCGCGCCAAGAATTACGACGAGGCGCTGGCGATCGCCAACGACACCGAGTTCGGCCTCGCGGCCGGCGTCTGCACCACCAGCCTGAAATACGCCTCGCACTTCAAGCGCAACAGCGAGGCCGGCATGGTGATGGTCAATTTGCCGACGGCCGGCGTCGACTATCACGTCCCGTTCGGCGGCCGCAAAGGCTCGAGCTACGGCGCCCGCGAGCAGGGCTCCTACGCCCGCGAATTCTACACGACGGTAAAGACGGCCTACACCTTCCCGGTGTGAGCCCGACGATCGTGAACTAACAGACGGGCCGCATCGACGGTCCACTCCCTCTCCCCGTTCTTCACGGGGAGAGGGCTGGGGTGAGGGGCAGCCACACGGACAGTGCCTCGCCCATGAAAAAGACCTGTAGGGTGAGCAAAGGCGCGAAGCGCCGTGCCCACCGACAGTCGAGCGAGACGAAAGACGGTGGGCACGCTTCGCTTTGCCCACGGAGCGCAAGGGAGCGAGCATGAACCAGCAGGTCGTGAACCAGGAGCCGCGGGTCATCAAGCTCAACGCGCGCGACAACGTCGCGATCGTGGTCAATGATTTCGGCCTGCCCGCAGGCACCAAGCTTCCTGACGGCCTCACGCTGAAGAGCTTCGTCCCGCAGGGCCACAAGACCGCGCTGGTCGACATCGCCGAAGGCGCTCCCATCATCCGCTATGGCGAGATCATCGGCCATGCCAAGTCGCTCATCGCCGCCGGCGAGTGGGTGGACGAGGCCCGCATCGACATGCCCGAGGCCCCTGCCCTCGACCAGCTGGAAATCTCCACCGCCGTCCCGGCGCCGCTGCCGCCGCTCGAAGGCTACACCTTCGAAGGCTACCGCAACGCCGACGGCTCGGTCGGCACCCGCAACGTGCTGGGGATCTCCACCTCCGTGCAGTGCGTGAAGGGCACGCTCGAATTCGCGATCAAGCGCATCAAGAGCGAGCTGCTGCCGAAGTATCCGAATGTCGACGACGTCGTCGCGCTCACTCACGCCTATGGCTGCGGCGTCGCGATCACGGCGCCCGACGCCGTGGTGCCGATCCGCACGCTTCAGAACCTCGCGCTGAATCCAAACTTCGGCGGCGAGATCCTCGTGGTCGGCCTCGGCTGCGAGAAGCTCGCGCCGGAGCGGCTGCTGCCGGAAGGCACCGAAGACTCGATTGTCCGCATGCAGGACGAGGCCTTCGACGGCTTCGGCGCCATCGTCGAGGCCATCATGACCCAGGCCGACCGCCGCCTCGCCGAGCTCAACAAGCGCACACGCCAAACCTGCCCGGCCTCCGACCTCGTCATCGGCCTGCAATGCGGCGGCAGCGACGCGTTCTCCGGCGTCACCGCCAATCCGGCCGTCGGCTTCGCCGCCGACCTGCTGGTCCGCGCCGGCGCCACCGTGATGTTCTCCGAAGTGACTGAAGTTCGCGACGCCATCCAGCTGCTGACGCGACGCGCCATCAACGAGGAGGTCGGCCGCGCGCTGATCCGCGAGATGGACTGGTACGACGCCTATCTCGCCCGCGGCGGTGCGGATCGCAGCGCCAACACCACGCCCGGCAACAAGAAGGGCGGGCTCGCCAACATCGTCGAGAAGTCGCTGGGCTCGATCGTGAAGTCCGGCTCGGGCCCGATCCACGGCGTGCTGGCGCCGGGCGAGAAGGCCAAGCAGAAGGGCATGCTGTTCGCGGCGACGCCGGCCTCCGACTTCATCTGCGGCACCCTGCAGCTCGCCTCCGGCATGACGCTCCAGGTGTTCACGACGGGCCGCGGCACGCCGTATGGCCTCGCCGCCGCGCCCGTCATCAAGGTCGCGACCCGCAGCGAACTGGCGCGGCGCTGGAAGGACCTGATCGATTTCGACGCCGGGCGCATCGCCACCGGCGAGATGACGATCGAGGAGACCGGCTGGGAACTGTTCAAGCTGATCCTCGACGTTGCGAGCGGCCGCACCAAGCCATGGTCGGACCGCTGGGGCATCCACAACGATTTGACCCTGTTCAATCCAGCACCGGTGACCTGAGGAGGTCTCGCTCGCAATGACGCGTAAGCTGAAGCCGCGACGTAAATAACGAGGACCGGGAGGGAGACCACGAGATGTCCAGTGTCAGCCGTTCTGTAGTACTCGCCATAGCCTCGCTCCTCCTGTGCGTTGCTCCATCACGTGCCCAAGAATCCATCCCCGGCGTGCCGCGCGAACTGCTCGAGGACATCGCGACCGGCAGCCGCGTGCTCGCCGATCTCGGCGTCGTCGATGCGTTCGGGCACGTCAGCGCGCGGCATCCCACCAAGGCCAGCCATTTCCTGATGGCGCGCTCGATCGCGCCGGCGCAGGTCACGGCCGCCGACATCATGGAGTTCGACGAGAACGGCGAGCCGGTCGATGCGAAAAACCGCGCGGTGTTCCTCGAACGCTTCATCCATGCCGAGATCTACAGGGCGCGTCCCGACGTCAACGCCGTGGTGCACACCCATTCGCCCGGCGTCGTGCCGTTCAGCGTCAGCCGGACGCCGTTGAAGCCGCTATATCACAACGCCGCCTTCCTCGGGGAAGGCGCGCCGGTGTGGGACATTGCCAAGGAGTTCGGCGCGACCGACATGCTGGTGCGCAACAACGCCATCGGCAAATCGCTCGCGTCGGCGCTCGGCGACAAGTCGGTGGTGCTGATGCGCGGCCATGGCGACGTCACCGTGGGACCTGCGGTCCAGGCGGCCGTGTTCCGCGCCTATTACACCGACGTCAATGCCAGGCTGCAGGCGCAGGCGCTCGGGCTCGGCTCCGACGTGACCTATCTCAGCGCCGAGGAAGCCGCCAAGGCCGACGGCGTCAACATGGTGATCATGGACCGAGCCTGGGTGCTGTGGAAACAGAAGGTGCAGTCGACGAAGTAAATCGCGATGATGCTGGAGCCCCGACGATATCAGGCCTTTCCGGGGCAGCCCGACAGAGCTGCCCCGGAAGCCGCCGAGCCCGTCCTACACCGCGCCTTCGGTCTCGACGTAGAGCGCGTAAAGCGAATGCGATGCCGCCATGTAGAGCCGGTTGTTCTTCGGCCCGCCGAACGTCAGATTGGCGCACCGCTCCGGCAGACGAATGAAGCCGATCGGCTTGCCCGAGGGATTGAACACCATCACGCCATCGAGGTCCTCGGATCTCGCCTTGAGCGGATAGACCTTGCGGCCGTTGACGTCCGCCGGCTCGGCGGCCAGCGCGCCGTTCGAGCCCCAGCCGCACCACAGATTGCCGTCGCGGTCGACGCGGAAACCGTCGAGCGAGCCCTGGTCGGCGGCGTCGATCAGCTTCGTCTTGTTGCCGACCGTGCCGTCGGCATTGACGTCGTAGCTCCAGATGCTGCGGTTGGGCGTGCCCTTCCATTCCACGACGTACAGCTTCTTCTCGTCCGGCGAGAACGCGAGCCCATTCGGATTGACGAGGTCGGTGATGACCGCGGTCAGTTTGCCGTCGGTGCCGATCCGGAACACGTTGGTGCCGGCCTGCTCGGACTTGGCCTTGAAGCCTTCCCAATTGCCGTTGATGCCGAACAAGGGATCGGTGAACCAGATGGTGTCGTCGGACTTCACGACGATGTCGTTCGGCGCATTGAGCCGTTTGCCCTCGAAACTGTCGGCGAGCACCGTCACGGTGCCGTTCTTCTCGGTGCGGGTGATGCGGCGCGTCACCGAATGTTCGCAACTGACGAGCCGGCCCTGGCGGTCGCGCGCGTTGCCGTTGGCGTAGTTGGCCGGGCTGCGGAAGACGGTGAAGCTGCCGTCCTTCTCGCTGTATTTCATGATCCGGTTGTTCGGGATGTCGCTGAGCAGCAGATGGCCTTCGTCCGGGAAATAGGCCGGCCCTTCCGCCCAGCGCATGCCGCTGGCGAGCTGCTCGACGGTCGAGCTGTAGAGACGGTACTTGGCAAAGCTGGGATCGAGGATCTCGACGGCGGGATCGGGATAGCGCTGGTTCGGCTTAAAGGGGAAGGACTGCGCCCCCGCCTGGCCGGAGATCGCAAGCGCCGCTCCGCTGAGCGCCGCCGAAAGAATGCCGCGACGCGACAATGTCATCCGTTTCCTCCCTCTCGTTGTTATGTTGGGCCGTGGACCGGCCGTGTTCTTCCCATAGAAGGTGCGCGCGGAACTTGCTATTGCTTTTGCGGTATCGATCTATGCCGTCCGCGCGCTGCAACGCGCGGCCCGGCTCGGCGCGGCGAGGGATCGGAGATGCGCCGCACCAGCCGGCGGCGGACCTTCTTTTGCCGCAAAGCTGACACATCGCTTGAGCTTGCGCAGACATGATTCCTCACCAGGCTCACACCCCGCGGATGCCCCTGCACTTTTCCCGCCTCATCGCCGTCCTGCTCGGCCTCGGCCTGGGCGCCCCCTGCCTGGCTCAGCAGCCGCTGGCGGCCGCGAGCACGCCGGAGGAGCGGCCCGACATCGATCTCTACGCGCTGATGTCCGGCAGCTGCCGCACCGTGAAGGTCGACGGCCGGGAGTACCCGTGCCGGACGGTGGCGTTCTTCCACAGCGAAAAGGGCCGCGCGCATTTCACCGTCGCGCTCGACGATCCCGCGGACGACAGCCACATCATCGCGTTCTCCGGCGTCAACGGCCGCAGGTCGATTCAAAACGTCTATGAGCTGCCGATCGATCGCATGCTGCTGAATTCGAAGCACCGGCCGAAGGTCGACGGCATCCCCGTGCCCGCGGCACAGAGCTCATCGGGCTTTTGCCGGCAGGTCGGCAACTTCGCGATGCTCAGGGTGACCAGCGTGACCTGCTCCGCCAAGGACGACACCGGCCGCGCCTATGAGCTGCAATTCGTGTCCGACGGCACGCCGATCACCCTGCGCCGGGTGCGCCAGACCATGACCAACGCCGCCCACGATCCATACCAATAGCCGGCGGCGCGAATGGCAGGGTCAGGTCCCTGCGCCGCGCACCGGATGCAGAAATATTTTCAAACCCGTTGAACGTGTGCCCGTCCCCCCCGACCTATCGGCAAAGGGGAGGACCGCCATGCCGATCGAGCCGACCGACCTCGATGCAGCCACTACCCAACATGAAGACGGCGTGACGCTGTCCTTGTCCGGCGGCGGCTACCGCGCCATGGTGTTTCACATCGGCGCGCTGTGGCGGCTCAACGAGGTCGGGCTGCTCAGCCGGCTCAAGCGGATCTCCAGCGTGTCGGGCGGCTCGATCACGTCGGCCTATCTCGGCCTGCGCTGGAAGGACCTTCACTTCAACGCCGCCGGCAAGGCGGAGAACTTCAGCATCATCCTCGACGGCCTCAGACGGATGGCCGATACCTCGGTCGACGTCGGCGCGGTGATCGGCGGGATTTTCCTCCCCGGCACGATCAGCGACCGGGTCGTGTCCGCCTATGACGACGTTCTGTTCAAGGGCAGGAAGCTCGCCGATCTGCCCGATGACGGTGACGGCAAGGCGCCGCGCTTCGTCATCAACGCCACCAACGTGCAATCGGCCGTGCTGTGGCGGTTTTCGCGGCCCTATATGGGCGACTATCGGGTCGGGTTGGTCGATGCGCCCGACGTGAAGCTCGCGACCGCCGTCGCGGCCTCCTCGGCCTTCCCGCCGATCCTCTCGCCGCTCACATTGCCGATCCGCCAACCGGTGCGCAAGGTGGATGGTGCCGACCTCAACCACCCGCCCTACACCACGAGCGCGGTGCTCAGCGACGGCGGGGTCTACGACAACCTCGGCCTCGAGACCGTGAAGCGGTTTTCGACCCTGCTCGTCAGCGACGCCGGCCAGAAAATCACCGCGGAGGAGGATCCCCACCACGATTGGGCTCGCCACGCGGTTCGCATTCTCAGCGTCATCGACAACCAGGTCCGGAGCCTGCGCAAGCGCCAGCTGATCGACGCCTATCAACGCGGTGATCACACCGGGACCTATTGGGGCATTCGCACCAGCTTCGCCGACTACGCGCTTCCCGCCGATCCGCTCGACTGTCTGCACCGCAATCCGGCGCCGCTGGCAGCGATCCCGACCCGGCTCGAGAAGATGCCGCACGACGTCCAGAACAAGCTCATGAATTGGGGTTATGCGGTCTGCGACGCGGCGCTGCGCGCGCATGTCGATGCCCCGCTGCAGCAAAAGCTGGGGATCCAGATCGCGGCACCAACGGGTTTTCCGCTTCCGGGAGGATACTGATCGGTCATCACGCGAGACCATCAGCAGCCAGCACCGGCCGAGGTCAAGGATGCCGCATCCATCGCGCTTCAAATGCGACGACGTCACGCTCACCGGCGAGGCGCCTGGCGCGCACGCGGAGATGCCGGACGACATCTTCTCGACAACGGAGATTCCATTTCCATCGGAACGTCCGCTCAACGTCTATGCCTTCGACCCGAGCCTCGGCAGTTTCGTCGGCAACCAGATGGTGACGCATGTCCGCTACGAGAGCCTGGAGCCGGGCCCGATCGGCGAGCGGTTTGCGGTGATCGACTACGACGGCAGCCAGAAGACGTTCTACAAGCCGGTCAATCTTGACGATCCGAAGCTGCTGATGACCGGCGGCCTGCCGCCGTCGCAGGCCGACCCGCGCTTTCATCAGCAGATGGTCTATGCCGTGGCGAGCGAGACCCTGCAGCGCTTCGAATTCGCGCTCGGCCGGCGCGTGCGCTGGCGGACGCGCTCCGGCAGCGGTCATCCGGCGCCGCCAAAAGGCGCCTCGCGGCGCCTGAGCCTGTTTCCGCATGCGATGTGCGCGCCGAATGCGTTCTACAGCCCCGACGCGCACGGCATTCTGTTCGGCTATTTCAAGGCCAGCCGCACCAATCCGGGCCGCAACCTGCCGGGACAGACCGTCTTCACCTGCCTGTCCCACGACATCGTCGTGCATGAGACCACGCATGCGATCGTCGACGGCATCCGCGAGCATTTCATGGAGCCGACCAATATCGACGTCGCCGCCTTCCACGAGGCCTTTGCCGATCTCGCCGCGCTGTTCCTGCATTTCTCCCATAAGGAGGCGCTGATCGATACGCTGCAGAAGACAGGCGGCAAGCTGTTCGAGTTCAAGCTGAAGGGAGATGCCGACCTCGCGCAAGGCGCCACGCCCGCGATCCAGTCGCAGCTGAGTACGGAAAACCCCCTGATCGTGCTGGCCACCCAGTTCGGCGAGGGGGCGGGGCGACAATCCAGCCTGCGCAGCGCGCTGATGACGCCCGCGACTCCCGACGGGGCCAAGGAAATGGCGACCAAGATCGAGCCGCATGAGCGCGGTTCGATTCTGGTGGCCGCGGTCTTCGACGCCTATTTCACCGTCTACGGCCGCAGGACCTTCGACCTGTTCCGGATCTATCGCGCCGGTGGCGGAAGTCTCGACAAGTCCGATTTGCCGGTGCCGCTCGCCAACCGGCTGGCCATGGAGGCGAGCCGGACGGCAGAGGAGTTCTTCACCATCTGCGCCCGCGCGCTGGACTATTGCCCGCCGGTCGACATCACCTTCGGCGATTTCCTGCGTGCCCTGCTCACCGCGCATCTCGACTACACGCCCGACGATCCCGACCATATTCGCGATGCCCTCATGCAGGCCTTCCGTCTGCGCGGCATCGTCGCCGAAAGCGCGACCTGCTTCTCGGAGGATGCGCTGTTCTGGCCGAAGGTCGTGCGTGGAAAGCTGAAGGTGCCGGGGCTGATCTTCGGTGATCCCAATGGTCTCACCAAGGAGGAGAAGGACCACAATGGCGACGTCCTGCGTGCCTTCGCGTTGAAGCACGCCGGCCAGCTGGGCTTCGATGCGAAGGCAGGCGCGATCGCCGCCCCCTCCTTTCATCCGATGTTCTCGACCGGCAAGGACGGCAAGCTCTATGTCAGCATGGTCGTCGAACTGGTGCAGACCATGCGCGTCCCGTTCGGCCACGGCATCCCCGGGACATTCCCCCTGCGCAATGGCGTCACGCTGCTGATTGCCCAGGATCCGCCCGAGCACGACGGGCGCCCCGATCCGCGCGTGCGTTTCGTCATTCCCAAACTCTACCAGTCCGAACGCGAGGAGCGGGTGCGCAACTTCTATGTCAGCAGCGGACGTGCAACCACGCCGCCTTCCGGACATGACGAAGACAAGCGCTTCCGCCTGGATTTTGCGCTGCTTCATGCGGGAGTCTGACATGCCACGCAGCCGCTCGACATCACCGACATCCACTTCCGCACGCAAGCGCCAGCCGGCCGGCCGTGCCCGCGCGGTGCGCAAGCCGCCGATGCCGGCATCCAACGTGACGCCCCTGCCGGCTGGCGCCGTCACGAAGGCCGCCAACGGCCTGCGCGTGCGCATGTACCGCATCGGCTTCGGCGATTTCTTCCTGCTCAGCGTGCCCACAGGGAGCGGCACCAGCCATATCCTGATCGACTGCGGCGTTCACGCCAAGGACCTCGGCACCATGCGCGCGGCCGTCACCCAGATGGCGAAGGACTGCAGCAACCGGCTTGCGCTCGTCATCATGACGCACCGGCATGCCGATCACATTTCCGGCTTCGGGAGCTGCGCCGACATCTTCGCCCAGATCGAGGTCGAGCGGGTGTGGATGCCCTGGTTCGAAAACCCGGGCAACCCGAAGGCCACGGCGTTTCAGGCGAGCCTCGTCGCCATGGCCGGCCAACTCGGCCGGCAATTCCAGGCGCGGCTGGCGGCAGGGCCGGATCCCGAAGCCGAACAGCTGCTGAGCATGGCCGAGAACATCACTGGCGGACTCGGCGTTGCCGGCATCGCGGCCAACCAGAAGGCGCTGAACGTGCTGCATGGCGGCTTCAAGGGCAGCCAGCCGGAACACGACTACTACAAGACCGGCGACGTGCCGACACTGCCCCCCGATCTCGTTGCCGCCGGCCTCACCGCGGAGATCCTGGGTCCTCCGATCGACGACGCCTTGATCGGCCAGATGACCAACAAGAACCAGCAATATCTGGCGGGCGCCACCGAGAGCAGTGATCAGCCGGAGCGACTGAAGCCGTTCGCCAACGCCTTTCGCGGCAAGCGCGACGACTACGGCGACAAGGCCTTCGCGCCCTACGGCTACGACCGCATGATGCGGATGATCGAAGGATCGCAGCCCGACGTCCTGGCCGCGCAGGCCCAGGCAGCCGACAAGACGCTGAACAATCAGAGCCTCGTCATTCTGTTCTCGTTCGGCGACAAGAGCCTGCTGTTCGCAGGCGATGCCCAATGGGGCAATTGGGAGAACTTCCTCTATGGCGGTGCCTATGGCACGCCCGGCCATACTCAGCTCACCGCCAAGGCGCAGGACATTCTCGGCAGAATCGACTTCTACAAGGTCGGCCATCACGGCAGCGCGAATGCGACGCCGAAGGACGCTGTCAAGGCAATGCGGGTCGGCTGCGTCGGCATGTGCTCGACGCAGGAGCATGCCTACAACGAAGTGCCGCGTGCGCCCCTGTTGGACGCGCTGCGCCAGCGCATGAACGATCAGCTGGCCCGCAGCGATCAGGTCGCGGCCGGCAAGGAGACGCCGGCAAATCCGGATGCCGGCCCGCTGCCAAAGGCATTCAGCGCGCCGGCCCAGCAGCTCTTCATCGACTATGATTTCTGAGGTCGGGAAGATCCCGATTCCCGCAAGATCTCCTGCGCCGCGCGCCCGAGCCGCCGCGCGGCATCGGCGAGATCCTTCGCTGCGAATCCCGAATAGCCGAGAATGAAGCCGTCCGGCCCACGCTGCACGATCCGTGCGTCCGAGAGCAGACGGCATTCGATGCCGGCGCGTTCGCGGATCAGCCGCGCGGCGCCCTTCGGCACGCCCGGCGGCAACGTCGCCAGGAGATGCAGGCCCTGCGCCGGCGCGGACCATTGCAGCGATCCCTTGGCATGCTTGACCAGCGCCTCCGCGACCACATCGCGCGCCTGGCGATAGCGCGGACGCATTCGCCGCATGTGCGCGGCGATGACGCCATCGGCCATCAGATCGGCCAGGGCCTCCTGCATGAAGGCGGGCGGAAAGCGATCCTGCGCCGCGCGCGCAGCGACGATGCGCGCCACCAGTTCCGGCGGCACGACGAGATAGCCGAGCCTGAGCCCGGCAAACAGCGTCTTGCCGAAGGTGCCGAGATAGATCACGCGCTCTGCGCCGATGCCGGCCAACGCCGTCAGCGGCGGGCCGGCGAAGCGATACTCGCTGTCATAGTCGTCCTCGAAGATGTAGGCGCCGGACCTGCGTGCCCAGTCGAGCAGCGCGATGCGCCGCGCCATGCTCATCGGAACGCCCGTCGGAAACTGATGCGACGGCGTGACATAAGCCGCCTTGGCCATCGCGTCCGCCTTTTCGCCCGCGGTCACCACGATGCCTTCCGCATCGACCGGCACCGGCACTAGCTTCGCTCCCGTCGTGCTCAACGTGTAGCGCGAGGCGACATAGCCAGGATCCTCGAACCAGACGGCATCTCCCGGTGTGAGCAACGCATCGATGCACAGGCGCAAGCCATGCTGCGTGCCACTGACGATCAGGATGCAGCTCGGGTCACAGCGGACGCCGCGATTGGCGGCGAGATAATGCGCGACCTCCGTGCGCAGATGCAGGCTGCCGCGCGGATCGCCATAGCCAAGTTCATCGGGAGCCGCCTGAGCGATGCGGCGCCGGCTCGCGGCGGCGAGCCGCTTCAGCAACATCGGATCGACCAGGGTGAAGCCGAGCGCAAACGGCCGCCGCGGCGGAATACGAATATCCAGTTCGGCAACCGGCGCAGCCGACTGCGGCGCCGGCAGTTGGGCTGCGACGTAGGTGCCGGCGCCGTGTCGTGCCTCGACCAGGCCGTCCGACAACAGCGCCTCATAGGCCGCGACGATGGCATTGCGCCGAACGCCGAGCTGCTCAGCGAGCCCACGCGTCGACGGCAGCCGCAGGCCGGGCGCGAGCAGGCCATCGACGATGCCGGCGCGCAGCGCACCGTGGACCTGCTGCGACTGGTTGCGAATGGCGCGATCGAGGCGGATCGGCAGCGCCAGGACGTCGTCCCGGCGCCGCGAAGTGGTTGTCTTATTTGGCATCGAAGTGGAACTCCCAGCAACCACTTTGTCATGGCATGACGTCGTTGCAAACAGGAGACTGATCATGTCGGAGCCATCCGTGGCGAGCTATCCCGTCGACGACACCAACCGCGTGAAGCGGCTGTACAAGCGCGCCCACTATGATCAAGCGACGGTGCACGCACTGCTCGATTCCGGTACCTTGTGCCATGTCTCCTACGTCATCGACGGCCAGCCCTATTGCACGCCGACGCTGTACTGGCGCGAGGGGACCAAGCTGTACTGGCATGGTTCGAGCGCCAGCCGCATGCTGCGCAATCTGTCGGAAGGACAGCCCGCATGTCTCACTGTCACGCATCTTGACAGCCTCGTGCTGGCGCGCAGCGCCTTTCACCACTCGGCGGACTATCGCTCTGTCATGGCGTTCGGCCATGCCAGGCTGATCGAAGATGCGCCCGAGAAGGCGCGCGCGCTGACGATGATGGTCGACCGTCTGTTTCCGGGCCGCACCGAGAGCTTGCGCCCGACCACGGATCAGGAGGTGAAGGCAACGTCGGTGGTCATGATGGAGATCGAAAAGGCCTCGGCGAAGATCCGCGCGGCCGGAGTGATCGACGACGAGGAGGATTACGCGTTGCCGGTGTATGCCGAGCGCATCCCGGTGCGCACCGTGCTCGGCGCGCCCGAGCCGGACGGCCGGCTGCTGCCGGGCGTTGCCCGTCCCGCGCCACTCGCAGGCTTCAGCGCCGGACGGCGGCTCGATGAGGCGCTGACGGAGGCGTATGCAGCAAGCTATCCGGCGGGATAGTTCACGACACGAAACGTAGGGTGGGCAAAGGCGCGCCCCTCTCTTGTTTGCTCATAAACGCTGCCAGACCGCGCCGTGCCCACCATCGAGAGGGAGATCGTCGTTGCCATGGTGGGCACGTCGTTCCAAGCGATGCGTTGCATCGCTCGGAACGCCTTTGCCCACCCTACGATTCCACGAATATCTCAGCGCTCGATCATCCTGTTCCAGCGCGTGTTCCATTCCGGGCGCTTGGCATTGATCACGTCCCAGTCGAGCGTCACGGCGCTCTTCATGTAGCCGTGAAACGTCGCGAGCTTCTGCTCGGCAGCGGGCGTCGTCGCTTTCGCAGCGGTGTTGGAGGGCACGATGTTGCCGGCCGCCAGCGCCTTCGCTTGAGCTTCCGGCGACAGCAGATAGGCGGCGAGCTTCTGCGACAGCGCGGCTTCCGAGTTGTTGGCGATGACGCATTCGGCGACCATCAGCACGACGGAGCCCTCCTTCGGCTGCGCATACTCCACCGCGATGCCCTTCTCCTTCAGCGTCGCCACCGCCGTCGGCGTCAGCGGGAAGATCGCGGCCTCGCCGGTCTGCACCATCTCGGAGATCTTGGCCGAGTTCGGAATGAATTCGAGCACGTTCTTGCCGATCGAATCGGGGAACGCCTTGAAGCCCGGCTCGACATTGGTCTCGCTGCCGCCCTTGATGCGGTTGAACATCAGGAAGGCGTGCAGGCCGAAGGTCGACACCGAAGCTGACTGGATGACGACCTTGTCCTTGTATTTGGCATCGGCGAGGTCGAGCCATGAGGTTGGCGCCGCCCAGCCTTTCTCGTCGAACAGCTTCTTGTTGTAGGCCAAGCCCGTCATGCCGATGTCGATGCCGGCGGCGATGTCGTCCTTGAGCCGTGCGAACGGCTCGAGCTGCGCCAGCCCATCGCTCGGCTTCAGCTTCTCGCACAGGCCGAGGCCGGCGGCGCGGATCATCACGCCGTCGTCGAGAAACATCACATGCATCTGCGGCTTGTCCTTGGCCGCGATCGCCTTGGCGAGGATCTCCGAGGAGGTGCCGGGCACGACGACGATCTTGACGTCGTTGGCCTTCTCGAAGTCCGGAAATACCGCCTGCGTGTAGGTGCGCTCGAAATTGCCGCCGTTCATGCCGACATAGAGCGTCTTGGTTTCGGCATGCGCGGCTAGTGTGGCGAGGATGAGTGCAAGGGCTGAGCCGAGCGCGGCGCGAGCATCGATCATGGCGAGGTCTCCTTCGATCCTGTCGTCATTGCTGCTTGAGAGGCATCGCCCGGCTGCGATGCAGGTGAGAAACGGGTGATCGCGAACGGTGCGATCGGCGTCGAGGTCTCGCCGTCGCGCACGAGCTCGGCCAGAACCTCGCCGACGCCCGGCGCGATCTGGAATCCGGCGCCGGAGAAGCCGAAGGCGTGAAAGAGGCCCGGCGTCGTGGCGCTCGGCCCGATCACCGGATTGCGGTCGGGCATCGTCGCTTCGGTGCCGCTCCAGAACCGGATGGCCTGGACGTGGCGCAGCGGGCCGAACAATTCACTGGCGCGCTGCATGATCGTGAGCACGCCGTCGCTGCGCGGCCGCGAGAAGTCGGGATCGTCGAGCGGCGCGGCGCGCTCGCCGCCGACCACGACATTGCCGCGCGTCACCTGGCGCGCATAGATGCCGCCGCCTTCGATGCCGATGTTGACGGAGAGGAACAGATCGAGCGGCTCGGTCACGACCAGCGACGGATAAGTGCGCTCCAGTGGCACCGCCTCGCCGAACGCGCGGGCGAAGTTGTCGGCCCAGGCGCCGGCGCTGTTGATGACGATGCGAGACTTGATGGCGACGTCCCCGGCCTCGAGCGTAAACCCCTCGAACGTTCTGGCGAGGCCGACGACTTCTGTATTCTCCAGGACCTCGGCGCCGGCATGGCGCGCCGCTGCAGCGAAGGCGGTCGAGACCAGCCGCGGATTGGCGTGGCCATCACCGCGACAGAACGAGCCGCCGATGACCTCGCCGCCAATGCCGAAGCGTTCGCTGAGCTGATTGTGGCCGACCAGTTCGAGATCAAGCCCGAACGGCGCGACGTCGGCCGCATATTGCTCCAGGCTCGCCATGTCCTCGGCGCTGCGCGCGAGCTTGAGATGGCCGGAGCGCAGGAACTCGCCATCGATGCCGATCAACTGTTGCAGCCGCGGCCAGATCGCGTGCGAGCGCTGCGACAGCGGCAATTGCTCGGGCGGGCGTCCCTGCCGGCGCACGCCGCCGTAATTCACGCCGCTCGCCTGCGCGCCGCAGAAACCCTTGTCGAGCAAGGTGACCGAGAAACCCATGCCGCGCAGCGCCAGCGCCGCGGAGCTGCCGACGAGGCCGCCGCCGATGATGGCAACGTCGCAGTCAATGCGCCGGGTCATGCTGCCTCTCATCAACGGACAGGCTCACGGCCAGCGGGATCGGCTTGATCGGCGCCTGTGCGCGCAGCCGGCCGACATCGCAGATGTCGCGGCGCGTCTGCACCGCGAGCAGTTCAGCCGCTGCCGCGCCGCACATCCGGCCCTGACAGCGGCCCATGCCGATGCGTGTGACGGCCTTGAGCCGGTTCATCTCCGTCAGTGAAAAATCATCGATCGCGCGCCGCGCTTCGCCGGCGCTGATCTCCTCGCAACGGCACAGCAGCGTATCGTCGGCGATGTCCTCGGCCCAATGCGAGGGATAGGGAAAGGCACGTTCAAGCCTGTCGCGCAGGCGGTCGATCCGCGCCAGCGAGCGTTCGAGCATCGCGGCGCGCGCGGGATCGCTCGGCAGGCCGCGATCCTGCACCAGCGCCAGTGCAGCCCGCTCGCCCGCAAGCTCTGCGGCATCGGCACCGGCAATGCGGGCGCCGTCGCCGGCGAGATAGACGCCCGCGACGCTGCTGCGGCCGCTGGAATCGCGCACCGGCAGATGGGCGCGATCGCGCGGATCGAAGCGGAAGGTGCAGCCGGCGAGATCGGGGGCCTGCGTCTCCGCGCGCAGATTGAGGCCATAGCCGACACCGTCGCAGGCGATCGCGTGTTCGCGACCACCGGACTGATAGACAATGCGCGCCACCCTGCCCTCACCCTCGATGCGAAGGCCGGTCACGCCGAGTTGCACGTGCGTGCCGCGCAGCGTCAACTCGGCGGCCATGCGCAAGCCACGCAGAACGATGCCGGGTGCGAGCGGCAGCGCGCGCAAGAGATGGAGCTTCGCCGACAGCGGCGCCGCGTCGAGCACGGCCGCAACCTCGACGCCGGCCTTCATGTATTGCCAGGCGACGAGATACAGCAGCGGGCCGGAGCCAGCGAACACCACGCGCCGGCCGATCGCGCAGCCCTGCGCCTTCAGTGCAATCTGCGCGCCGCCGAGCGTGAACACGCCGGGCAAGGTCCAGCCCGGAATCGGCAGCATGCGATCGGTGGCGCCGGTCGCTAGGATCAATCCGTCATAGCTGATGCGCCGGCTGATGCCCTCGCGGAGACTATCGGCCACGCCGTCGCGCAGATTCCACAGCAGCGTGTTCGGCCTGTAGTCCACCTCTGCGCCGAGCGCCGCGAAATCACGATGCAGCCGCGTCGCCTTCGCACCCTCCGAGCCATAGCGCGCCCGGGCGTCACGGCCGTCGTCAACCAGCGGCTGGCGATAGATCTGGCCACCGCACGCATGGCCCTCGTCGATCACGATCGGCCGCAGGCCAGCCGCGACCAATGTCATCGCAGCACGGATGCCGGCCGGGCCGGCGCCGACGATCAGCGGCGGTGCGCGCTCAGCCATGGCCGCGCCCCCGTTTGGTGATGATATGCATGCCCTCGGCGAGTTCAGTCGTGCAGGCGCGAAGCCGCTCGCCCCCCGCGAGCTGCACCCAGCAATCCTGGCACGCGCCCATCTGGCAGAAGCCGGCGCGCGGCGCGCCGGAGAACTCGCTGTGACGCAGCCGTTCGGAATGACACAGCACGGCCGTCAACACGGTATCGCCGGCGCGGCCCTCATGCGGCTTACCGTCGATCAGAAAGGAGATCGCAGGACTGTCGTTACGGACGAGGCGATGAAGCAGCGGCATGGCCAACGTCCCTCAGCCCTGCCCGACAAGGATCTTGTCGAGACCGAAGATGCGGTCGAGCAGCAGCATGGCTGCGGCGGTCACCGCGATCATCAGCGCCGACACAGCCGCCATCATCGGATCGATCGACTCGGTCGCATACATGTACATGCGCACCGGCAAGGTGACGGTGGCGGGCGAGGTGATGAAGATCGACATCGTGAGCTCGTCGAAGGAGTTGATGAAGGCGAGCAGCCAGCCGCCGGTGATGCCGGGCAGGATCATCGGCACGGTGATGCGGCGGAACACGGTCCAGCGCGAGGCGCCCAGGGTCACCGCCGCCTGCTCCGCGCTGCGGTCGAGGCCGGACAGAGCCGCCAGAACCAGGCGGAGCACATAAGGCGTGACGACGACAATGTGACCTGCAGTCAGCCACAGCAGGCTGCCGGTGGCGCCGAGCAGCGCGAACAGCCGCAACAGCGCGACGCCGAGCACGAGATGCGGGATCATCAGGGGCGACAGGGACAGCGCGTTGAGCGCGGCGCGGCCGCGGAAGTCGTAGCGATCGAGCGCAAGGCCGGCGGCGACCGCGAGCACCACCGCGATCGTCGCGGCTGTGACCGCGACCCACAGGCTGTTGAGGAAGGAGGCGACGAAATCAGGATGCGCGAACACGGCCGCGAACCAGCGCAGCGAGACTGGCGTGGTCGGCAGGGTCAGCGTGTTGGCCGGCGTGAACGCGACGAGACAGATCACGACCAGCGGCGCCAGCACGAAGCCGACGACGAGCGTATGAAACAGCAGCGCGACCGGACCATTGTGGCGCATGCCGCTCATCCCAATGTCCGCTTGGCGCGCGCCTCGACCATGCGCTGGTAGCCGAGCATGAGCACGAGGTTCGTGACCAACACCAGGATCGCGATGGCGGCTCCCAGCGGCCAGTTCAGCTCGTGCATGTATTCGTCGTAGACGAGCGTCGCCGCCATCTTCAGCCGTCGGCCGCCGAGCAGCGCAGGGATCGCGAAGGCCGACGCCGACAGGCCGAACACGACGAGACTGCCGGACAACAGGCCCGTCGTGACCTGCGGCAGCACCACACGGCGCAGCGCCGTGAAGCGCGAGGCGCCGAGCGTCCACGCCGCCGCCTCGACCATCGGATCGAGCTTCTGCAGCGACGTCCAGACCGGGATGACCATGAACGGCAGCATCACATGGACCAGCGCGATCACGATGGCGGTCTCGGTGTAGAGGATCTTCACGGTCCCCAGGCCGAGCGCGCGGAACGCTTCGTTCACGAGTCCTGTTGGACCAAGCAGCATGCTCCAGCCGAAGGCGCGCACCACCACCGACACCAGCAGCGGGCCGATGATCGCGAGCAGGAACACCGAGCGCCAGGGCTCGCGCATGCGCGACAGAATGTAAGCCTCGGGCGCGCCGATCAAGGCGCAGATCAAGGTCGTCAGCGCGGCGAGCCGCAAGGTGCGCCAGAAGATGTTGAGGAAGTAGCTGTCGGAGAGAATCGTGGCGTAGTGCGCGAGCGTGGTCTCGTCCTTGACGCCGGTCGCGGCGTCGTAGACGTGGAACGACAGGATCAGTGTGAGTGCGAGCGGGACGACCACGAGCGCCGCGAACAGCAGCGCACCGGGCGCGGCCAGCAGCCAGGGTGTTGTACCGGCCCGTGCGCCGCTCATATCGATTGCGCTCCCTCGGGCTTTGCGGCCTTGGCACTCGATCTGCTCCAATCGAGCCCGACCTGATCGCCTTCCCGCGCTGGCTCCTCGCCGGCATTCGGCAGGGACACGCCGATCAATCCAGCCGGCGTCTCCACGGTGAAGAACCAGGCGTTGCCGAGAAAGAAGCGGCCCTTGACGCGGCCGTCGAGCACGCCGCCGCCAAGCGCCTTCAAGCCGATCTTCTCCGGCCGGATCGCCAGCACGGCCGCCGCGCCATCAACGAGATCAGCCCCCTCGCACGGCAGCACGCGGCCGCCGATCTCGACGCCGCCGGGACGCCACACGCCCGGCAGCCGGTTCATCTTGCCGACGAAGGAGGAGATGAACGGCGTCGCCGGATTTTCATACAGCCGATAGGGCGCGTCGACCTGCATGATCCGCCCCCGCTCCATCACCACGACGCGGTCGCTCATCGACAGCGCCTCGCTCTGGTCGTGCGTCACCATGATCGTGGTGGTGCCGACGCGCTGCTGGATGCCGCGCAGCTCGAACTGCATCTCCTCGCGCAGCTTGGCGTCGAGATTGGACAAGGGCTCGTCGAGCAGCAGCACCGGCGGATCGATCACGAGCGCGCGCGCCACCGCGACACGCTGGCGCTGGCCGCCGGAGAGCTGGCGCGGATAGCGGTCGGCGAGGGCTGCAAGCTGCACCAGCGCCAGCGCCTGTTTGACGCGCGCCTCGCGCTCCGGCCTGATCACGTTGCGCATCTCCAGGCCGAAGGCGACGTTCTGCGCCACCGTCATGTGCGGAAACAGCGCGTAGCTCTGGAACACGATGCCGAGGCCACGGCGATCCGGCTTCTCATGGGTGATGTCGCGGCCGTCGAGCGTGATGCGCCCCGAGGTCGGTTCGGCGAGGCCAGCGATCATCTGCAGCGTCGTGGTCTTGCCGCAGCCGGAGGGGCCGAGCAGCGAGATGAACTCGCCCTTGGCGACGCTGAGACTGACATCGCTGACCGCAGCGACATCGCCGTAGAGCTTCGTCAGACCGTCCAGCGTCAGGAAACCCATGCGTCCTCGCACGGCGGACGCTCCCTGTCCGTCGATGGGATTGCCGCCTTGGGACCTTTTCATGCCGACCCGCCATGCTGGGGGTCAACGATAAATTCCGATATCCTGAATTTAATTCATCATAATTCTGATATATGAAATCTGATGTCCAGAACGCCCCTAGATAATTCATCGGCAGCGATGGCCGCGCCAGAGTTGGGCTCAGCCTCCAGCCTCCGCCGCGCGCTCAAGCTCCTGCGCATTCTCGCCGAGGGGGACCCCACCGGGCTGCGGCTGAAGGACATCGCCGAAGCCGCCGGCTGCAGCCAGCCGACCGCGCACCGCATGCTGCAGGACCTCGCCGCGGAAGGCTTTGCCGAGCAGATCGCCGGCAAGCGCTATCGCCTCGCGCTCGACTTCTACGTGCTCGCCGCGCGCGCCGGGCAGGCCAGCGGCCTGCGCGAGGCGGCGCGACCGGCGCTGCTGCGCCTCTCCGCCACCTTGAGCGACACGATCTTCCTGCTGGTGCGCAACGGCTTCGATGCAGTCTGCCTCGATCGCGTCGAGGGGCCATTCCCGATCCGCTCCTTCACCGGCGACATCGGCGGCAAGGTCCCGCTCGGGCTCGGCCAGGGCAGCCTCGCGATTCTCGCCAATTTGCCCGAGGACGAGCAGGAGGCGGTGATCCGCTTCAACATCCCGCGCCTGCTCGATCGCGGCTTCCTCGACGAGGCCTCGCTGCGCAGCGCGCTGGCGCAGGCGCGCGCGCAGGGCTGGGTCAACACCAGCGCCGGCCTCATTCCCGGCATGGCCGGCGCCGGCGTCCCGGTGCTCGATGCGCAGGGCCGCGCCGTCGCCGCGCTCAGCGTCGGCACGCTCGCGGAGCGGCTCAACGCCGGCCGGCTGCCGCACGTGGTGAAGATCCTGCAAAGCGAGGCACTGGCGCTGGCCGGCAAACTCAACCCGTTCGACGTCGCCCTGCGCTATCCGTCGCGGAGCTTGAGCACGATCGGAGGTCGCTGACGACGCGCCACCCGGGCCTCATGGTTCGAGACGCGCCGCTTTGCTAGTCCTGTTTCTGGAGGCTGTACTGTGCGGCGCTCCTCACCATGAGGTTCAAGAGCCGAGGCGGCGCTGCACACCGGACCCTGAACACGAAGAGCGTGCTCATGGAGGGATCATTTCGCTCCATCGCCCCGCACCACCGTCACTCCTCACCCTGAGAGGGTGTGAATCTTTCTCAAAGATTTCGGGTTTGCCAGGGGATGACCGGTGTGATTCGCTGTC
>NZ_JBNPVB010000039.1:0-25270 GCF_051168495.1 Bradyrhizobium oligotrophicum
ATGCCGCCAGTCGATGCCTTCGAGCAGATAGCCGAGCTGGGCCGGCGTGATCGTCACCGCGCCGTCCACCGCCTGTGAACCGTCCGCTGGCCTCGCCCCACGGCTCGCCTCGGCATTGCTGTCGGCCGCACATGGCGTGATCGCGCTGCCGTTGGGAACGCCGACGATGAAGCAGCCCGATCCCCGCACCAACGGGCGGCTCGTGATCGGCGCCATCCTCGATGCGTGGACCGCGAAATTGGGCACCGCGCGCGCCGAAGCCAACTGGCCGCGCATCACGCTGGCGACCTTCTGCTGAAACGGAGTATGGGCAAGATCAGCGTCTCGCGCGCGAGCCCATCGCTCACGCGTCGGCCAAGCCAAGCCGGCGTCAAACTGATCGACCGCAGCGAACCTCTTCATCTCGCGCCCCTTGAGGTCACCCGGCCAGATTGGCCGGCTCGTCCATGCATGGCCCCTCTGCTTCGTCTCAGCCGTCACAAAATGCGCCCGCCGTTCCCCGGAGCGTCGGCACAAGGCGGCTTTTGGAGGGCGGAACTCTCACGATTTCCTGATCCCTGCGGCGGAACGACGCAGCGACGATTCGATTATGGTCCCCGTGTTCCAATCCACGAGGAGGGTTTCTGCATGCGTAAACTGATCATCGCCGCCGCCGCTGTCGCGTTCGTCTCGTCGGCCGCCTTTGCCCAGTCGGCCGACAAGTCGACCACGACCACCGGCCAGGCGGCGAAGAGCGGCGACGGCATGAGTTCGGGCGACGACATGAAGATGAGCAAGACGAAGAAGAAGAAGACAGCCAAGAAATCGAGCGCCTCGGGCGACGGCATGTCCAAGTAAGCTTCGCTCCACGCGCCTCGGCCGCGCCCAGGCGTGCGAAAAGAAACGGCCGCTTCCTCGGAAGCGGCCGTTATGTTGAGCGCCTGCCGTCCGGCGCGCGCCGCCGGCTTGTCCAAGTCAGCCCGGCAGCAGCCCCATCTGCTGCAATCGCCCTGCGAACCAGGCCGACAGCGGCGGGTCGATGCGGGCGCCGACATAGACCTCGGGCGTCAGCACGCTCCTGCGGTCGAGGACCACCAGCACGCCGATCCAATAGGCAAACCACAGATGCGGATCGGTCAGGGCCATCAGCTTGTGGCGGTCATGCGCGAGCGGCTGGTGATTGCCGGCCTTGCGGACCTCGATCGCCAAGAGATTGTCCGGCACCGCGCGCTTGTGCACGACGATGTCGGGATAGATCGATTTTCCCAGCTCGTCGTCGGTCGAGACGATGCTGCCGCGCGGCAGCAGCATCGCGCGGTCGCCGAGCCGGTTGAAATCGCAATCGACGTCCCAGCCGAGGAAGTTGCGTTCGAGATGCACCGCGAGCCGATGCGTCAGGGCGCGCTCGCCGAGATCGCGGTCGAGGATGAAGCGCTCGCGCGCATAGAACTCCTGCAGCGCGGAGATCAGCCGGTTCAATTCACTGTGCATGCCGCTCAGGGACAGGAGAGAAGACCGCCCCCATCAACACGCGATCGGCGTGAGTCGCCAACCCCATAAATGAGGGCGATGAGCCTTCCCTCCGCTGGCGACCGTTTTGCGGCCGCCGGCGTGGCGGATTTACATCTGCACTTCGATCAGGCGGGGGCCGTACTCAGCATTGGCCTCGGCCAGCGCCACGTTGAACTCGTCGGCCGAGGTGACGGCGCGGGCGGGAACCCCCATGCCCTTGGCCATGGCGACGAAGTCGAGCGTCGGGCGGTCGATCTTGAGCATGTCCTGGGCGCGCTGGCCGGGTTGGCCTGCGCCGACGCCGTCGAACTCGCCGCGCAGGATCTGGTAGATCCGGTTCGCGAACACCACCGTGACGACGTTGAGGTTCTCGCGCGCTTGGGTCCACAGCGACTGGATCGTGTACATCGCGCTGCCGTCGCCGACCAGGCACATCACCTTGCGGTCCGGGCAGGCCACCGCGGCGCCGGTCGCCACGGGAGTCGAGAACCCGATCGAGCCGCCCATGTTCTGCAGCCAGTCATGCGGCTTGGCGGCTGCCGTCGGCGGGAAGAAACCGCGGCCGGTGGTGATGGATTCGTCGACGATGATCGCGTTCTCCGGGATCGCATAGGCGATCGCCTGGGCGATGGTGGTGTGGTTCAGCGCGCCGGTCGGCTTGATCAGCTCGGCGAGCGGCTGCGGCTTCACGTCCGCGGCCTTGGCGCCGAGATGATCGGCGAGCGCCTCGAGCGCTGCGGCCGAGTTCTCGCCCCAGGCGGTCATGCGGTGCACCTCGGTGCCCTCGGCCTTGAGCACGCTCGGCTTGTTCGGATAGGCGAAGAAGGCGACGGGGTCGTTGGCCTCGACCAGCACGATGTGCTTGTAGTTCTTCAGGATCGGCAGCGCCTGCTCGATCACGTAAGGAATTCGGTCGATCGAGAACCGCCCCGCCCCGCGCGCCATGCGCGGATGATAGGTCTGGCCCATTACGCGGCAGCCGGTCTTGCCGGCGATGCGCTGGGCGAACGCCAGGCCCTGCTCGGTCAGCGCGCCCGCAGTCATCAGCACCAGGGTCTCGGGGCCATGGGCGTGCAGGATCTTGGCGGCCTTCTCGACCGCGTCGGCCGAATAACTCGGGCGCTGCGCCTCGGTGGGAACCGTGGCGATGCCGTCGGCCTCGTTCCAGGCGGTGTCAGCCGGCAGGATCAGGGTCGCGATCTGCGGCGGCGCGCTCTTGGCGGCGGCGATCGCGGCGGCGCCGTCGGCGGCGACCGCCTTGGCATCGGGCGAGGTCCGCACCCAGTCCGACATCGGCCGGGCCAGGCCCTCGATGTCCGAGGTCAGCGGCGCGTTGAAGCCGATGTGGTAGGTCGCGTGCTGGCCGACGATGTTGACGATGCCCGAGCGCGCCTTCTTGGCGTTGTGCAGGTTGGCGAGACCATTGGCGAGGCCGGGGCCGAGATGGAGAAGCGTCGAGGCCGGCGTGCCCTTCATGCGGAAATAGCCGTCGGCAGCGCCGGTCACCACGCCCTCGAACAGGCCCAGCACGCAGCGCATGCCCTCGACGCGATCGAGCGCGGCGACGAAGTGCATCTCGGAGGTGCCCGGATTGGTAAAGCAGACGTCAACGCCCCCTGCGACCAGGGTCCGTACCAGGCTTTCCGCACCGTTCATCATTTCGCTCCCGTTGATACCGCGCGCCATCTTCAAGCTGCGGCAGATCAATCATTGTTCGCCCGCGGCGTCAAAGGGGCTGGCCGCATTGCTGCCATCGCCGCCATGCCGATGCGCGGACTTGGCTAGCCAAGACTTTGTAACCCGGACTTGCTAACCGAGACTTGGCCGACGGGATGCGGGCGCGATGCCGCGTCGCATCGAGGCAGGATTTTCCGTGGGATTCAGGTCACGGACCGGTGCCACATACCGGTCTCACGGTGGCGTGGGTTGCGAAATGTGACCGTTTGTGGCCTGTCTGCGAACGGAATGAGATGTTTGCCAGGGGATGGAAATGAAGCGGTTTTTTGCTGTTGGAATTGCTGCCTTCACCATGCTGTCGGGCGCCGGAATGGCGCGCGCCGAATTCTTCGATACGCGGGACGTGTTCGGCGGCGGGCCGAACTTCTACCAGAGTGGTGTCAGCCCGATTCCGCGCGAGACCGTGATGTTCCAGAGCCAGTATTCGCCCGGCACGATCGTGGTGAACACCGCCGAGCGCCGGCTCTATCTGG
Source organism: Bradyrhizobium oligotrophicum (assembly GCF_051168495.1). Taxonomy (GTDB): domain Bacteria; phylum Pseudomonadota; class Alphaproteobacteria; order Rhizobiales; family Xanthobacteraceae; genus Bradyrhizobium; species Bradyrhizobium oligotrophicum_A. The sequence continues at coordinate 3,702 of NZ_JBNPVB010000039.1, forward strand.
TGCTCTCGGGCGGTCAGGCGCTGCGTTACGGCATCGGCGTCGGCCGCGACGGGTTCCGCTGGAGCGGCGTGCACCGCATCACCGCCAAGAAGGAATGGCCGGCCTGGACCCCGCCGTCACAGATGCTGCGCCGCCGCCCCGACCTGCCGCGCCACATGGCCGGCGGCATCGAGAACCCGCTCGGCGCGCGCGCGATGTATCTCGGTTCCACGCTGTACCGGATCCACGGCTCCAACGAGCCGGAAACGATCGGCCAGGCGGTGTCGTCGGGCTGCTTCCGGATGACCAATGACGACGTCGCCGATCTCTACGACCGCGTCTCGGTCGGCACCACGGTCATCGTCAAGAACTGAGAGCAGCAACACGGGATCATGTCGCAAGGCCGGAGCGCCCATCTTCGCCGCGGGCACGACGCCCGCTCGCGGCGGTCGCTGCGCGGGGCGGCGGTCGCCCTGACCGCCGCGCTGAGCCTGCTCATGACCATGACGATCCCGCTGCCGGCCTCGCCCGCCGAGATCCCGGCGATCGCCGCGCGCCAGCGGACCGAGAAGAAGAGCTTCAGCGACGCCGAGATCACCGACGGCTTCTTCAAGACCGCGTTCGGCGCCGAATATCATCTTGCCGGGCGGGTCGACCGGATCAGGAAGTACAGCGCGCCGGTGCGCGTGTTCGCCGACGGCCGCCGCGCCGACCGCAAGGCGCAGCTCGCCAAGGTGGTCGGCGACATCGCCGCGCGCATCCAACATCTCGACATCGCGATGACCGAGAGCAACGACGACGCCAATGTCCGCGTCAAGCTGGTGCGCGACCGCGATCTCTACCACACCATCAGCCAGTCCTATGGCAGCGAGCGCGCGCGCGAGATCAAGACCTCGCTCGACCCGCAATGCCTGTCCGGCTTCCGCAAGAACGAGGCGTTCGAGATCGAGCATTCCGACGTGATCCTGACCGTCGACAATGGCGATTTCGTCTTTCTCGACTGCGCCTATGAGGAGCTGCTGCAGTCGCTCGGGCCGATCAACGACACCGCGAGCGTGCCCTGGACCATGTTCAACGACAACGTCTCGATGGGTTATTTCGACGTCTACGACCAGTATATTCTCAATATGCTGTACGACCCCCGCGTCAAGGCGGGCATGACGCTCGCCGAGGTCAAAGCGGTGCTGCCTGACGTCCTCACCGACGTCCGCGTCTGGGTCAAGAAGGTGAACAATCTGGCGGAGTGAGCTACGCAACGTGGGGCGATGGGCCCTCCTCTCGCAACACCCTCGGTGTCGTCCCTGCGCACGCAGGGACCCATACGCAGCGGCCGTCGTGTTGGGCAAAAAGCCAATAGCCAGCGTGCCTCAAATCGCGCCCTGTGGGTATGGGTCCCTGCGTGCGCAGGGACGACACAGTGTTTGCGGAAGCGACGCCGGCAACTCAGCTACTTGCAGATCCCCTTCAGCGCGCGCCATTCCTCCGCGCTGAGCAGCGGCGGGCCGCTGGGCGGGCGGTCCTCGGCGCGCATGCGGGCGAGGCGGTCTTCGGTCAGCGGATGGCTCGCCCACAATGAGGGGCGCTTGCCGTCCTCCTTGCCGGTGATGCGGAACATCAGTTCGCCCATCGGACGGGTCGGCCGTCCGAGCTTGTGCATCACTTGAATCGCGAAGCTGTCGGCCGCCTCCTCCGCCTCGCGCGAATAGGATGCGTTGATCATGGCGCGCGAGGCGAAGATCGCCGCGCCGGCACCGGTGACGTCGCCGAACAGCAGCCCGATCAGGAACGAGCTCGAGCCGTTATGGATCAGCTGCCGCAAATTGTCGCGATGCTTGAGATGCCCGAGCTCATGGGCCAGGACGCCGGCAACCTCGTCCGGATCGTTGGATTTGTCGAGCAGCCCGCGGAACAGGAAGAAGCGGCCTCCCGGCAACGCGAAGGCGTTGGGAATCGGCGTATCGAGCACCTGCGAAGCGATGCTGTCGTCGAGGCCCGCCGGCCGGCGCAGCGCCGTGACCAGCTTGGCGAATGCCGCCTGCCCGGCGGGCTCGCCGCACAGCTTGTCGCCGAACAGCGCCTGGATCTGCACCACGGCGGCCTCGCCGAGGTGCTGCTCCATCTTCGGCGGCACCAGCGGCGTCAGCCGCTCGGCGGCGAACGGAAGCACGACCAGCACCACCAGGACGATCGAGGCTGCGGCCGCCAGCGACCAGCCCACGATCCGCGCGATGCCGCCACGCGTGAGCCGGTTCTCATCGATATGGCTGCAGCGCGCGATCAGTTCGGCCGACAGCCTGGGATCGCGGAGTTCGAGCCGCGCCAGCGGCGAGGCCGAAAGGCAACTGACGCGCAGCGTGCCGCTTGGCCCATCGACGCGGCGGATATCGTCGTACGGCCACGACACGAAATTGTCGGGGCTGCGCATCACCAACTGATTGGCAAAGCCGATCGTGACGGTCTGCCGACGGTTCGACAATCCGTCGAAATAGACGGCAGGGCCGCCCAGCGGGGCGGCCGGCTCGACCGGCGTTGCATCGGGCGGCGCACCGGCAGCCGCCGGCGCGGGATCAGAAGCCGGCGACGTCGAGTCCATCAGCAAACCCTTCGCCGAGCGCGCTGGCCAGATCGCCCTTGGCGGCGACGTTGGCCATGGCCTCGATGCCATGCACCTGGACCGAGTCCAGCACGGTCGCCCACATGTCGCGCACGAGGTAGAGCCGCGTCACGACGTTGAGGGCCAGGATCCAGACGATGTAGCCGATCCCGATCAGCACCAGCATCGGAACGTTGTTGGACAGCGCCTCCACCTGCGGGGCGCCATCGCTCCCCGGCCCGAGCAGGCTCAGCATCAGCGCCGCGACACCGCCGAAATAGGCGCCGGAGGCGATCGACAACAGAAGCCACCAGCCGATCACTTTCCAATAGAGGCCGTAGAACGCATTGCCGGGCAGCGTCGAGTCCAGGCGCACGCCGCCGAAGCGGATGCCCGACAGCCACCAGCGCCACTCGACGGCCTTTAACTGGGCATAAACGAACGGAAGCAGTGGAAACAGAACGAGCGCAAACGGCGCGATCACCCACAGATACCAGGCCCGCTTGAAGAACTCCCAGCCGCGTCCCTCGAAATCGCCGCTCAGATCGCCGTAATGCGAGTGCCGCATCTTGTAGCGCTCGAGCGCCGCGGCCCGCCACGGCCAGGCCAGCCCCAGCGTCACGATGGCCAGCAGCGTCCACAGCATGGCGCGCCCGGCATAGGCCCAGCCCGAGCCATCCATCCAGAACCGGATCCCGCGCCAGACCGTGCGCGTCAGCCGATAGCGCCGCGCGCGATAGATCGCGAACTGACCGAACGCGTAGAAAGCGATCACGAGCGGCACGCTGGCAAAGCCCTGGTAGCGCTCGGCCTCGACGCCGACGAGGAAATAGACGAGATAGATCGGAACCAGGATCGCCATCGCGAACAGGAAGCCGATCAAGAGCTCCTTGCCGCGTCCGGTATATTCGGCGGCATCGCCATCGACCGACGTGTTGACCCAGAGATGCCGGCGAATGTCGGTGACGAGCCAGAACCGATAGAAGCCCAGCGTGATCAGTTCGATGGCTGCACCGCGGCTGACCAGCCTGAAAAACTCGCCGCGAGCCCCCGAAAACGCCGCCGCCAGCGGCGGAAGCGGCGGAGGCTGCCCCGGGACGTAGCTCATCTGGTTCACGGCTCACGCCTCCGACACACGCAAAGACATAAAATACGTTCGATACGCCTCGGATGTTGGTCGCCGGGACGACTCCGAGGTTCGACTCCATTTGTACGCAAGTCGGCCGGAAAAAAACACCGGCCAGAACGACAATGAATGAATTTCTGCCGCTGACCGGTTGGCGAACGCCTATCCTCGCCGTTTTTGGGGCCGCTGCCGCCTCAGGACGTCTTGTCGAACAACTCCCGCCCGATCAGCATGCGCCGGATTTCGCTGGTGCCGGCACCGATCTCGTACAGCTTGGCGTCGCGCAGAAGGCGCCCGGTCGGATAGTCGTTGATGTAGCCGTTGCCGCCGAGCAGCTGGATCGCGTCGAGCGCGCATTGCGTCGCCTTCTCCGCTGCAAATAGAATGGCGCCTGCCGCATCCTCGCGCGTGGTCTCGCCGCGGTCGCACGCCTTGGCCACGGCGTAGACATAGGCGCGTGCGGCGTTCATCGTCGTATACATGTCGGCGACCTTGCCCTGCACCAGTTGGAAGGTTCCGATCGGCTGGCCGAACTGTTTGCGCTCATGCACGTAGGGCAGTACCGCGTCCATGCAGGCCTGCATGATGCCGAGCGGGCCCGCCGCCAGCACCGCGCGCTCGTAGTCGAGGCCCGACATCAGCACGTTGACGCCGCGGCCGACCTGGCCCAGCACGTTCTCCTCGGGCACCTCGCAATCCTCGAACACCAGTTCGCAGGTGTCGGAGCCGCGCATGCCGAACTTGTCGAGCTTCTGCGCGGTTGAAAAACCCTTCATGCCCTTCTCGATGAGGAACGCGGTGATGCCGCGCGGTCCGCCCTGCGGATCGGTCTTGGCATAGACCACCAGCGTCTCGGCCACGGGCCCGTTGGTGATCCACATCTTGTTGCCGTTGAGGATGAAGCGATCACCCTTCTTGTCGGCGCGCGTCTTCATGGAGACGACGTCGGAGCCGGCCTGCGGCTCGGACATCGCCAGCGAGCCGACATGTTCGCCGGAGATCAGCTTGGGCAGGTATTTGCGCTTCTGCGCCTCGTTGCCGTTGCGGCGGATCTGGTTGACGCAGAGATTGGAGTGCGCGCCGTAGGACAGGCCGACCGAGGCCGAGGCGCGCGAGATCTCCTCCATGGCGATGCAGTGCTCGAGATAGCCGAGGCCGGCGCCGCCATACTCCTCCTCGACCGTGATGCCGTGCAGGCCGAGCTCGCCGATCCTGGGCCAGAGGTCGCGCGGAAACTGGTTGGAGCGGTCGATCTCGGCCGCGCGCGGCGCGATCTGCTCTTGCGAAAAGCTGGCCACCGTCTCGCGGATCGCGTCCGCCGTCTCGCCGAGATCGAAATTGAACATGCGCTGCGCATTGGCGATCATGGGGCGGCCTCCTGCTGTTCTTCTGCTTTGCAACAATCGCTTCCAGGCATATTCCGTGACGTGGCGCTTGTCACGCCCGACGTCCGGCCGGACACTAGCCTTGCGACGCAAGACCTGGCCCGCCGGTCCCCGTCAAACTCCGCGCTTGCCCAGCGCTCCCGGGCAGGATGTAATCGCGCCAAACATCGCCGGACAGGAAGAATCCGGCCTCAGGGAGACGTCCATGCACGGGACCGCCAATACGGCCGAGGCAAGCCGGCACGCCACCGCAGCCGCGCGCGCAATCGAAGCGGCCGTCAGCCGCACGGCATCACTGCCGCTGTCCGAATTCGATCCCGGCGACCCCGAATTGTTCCGCACCGACACGCACTGGCCCTATTTCGACCGGCTGCGCCGTGAGGATCCGGTACACTACTGCAAGGATTCGATGTTCGGGCCGTACTGGTCGATCACCCGCTACGACGACATCATGGAGATCGAGACCAACCACGCGGTGTTCTCATCGGCGTCCGCGCTCGGCGGCATCACCATTCGCGACGTCCCGCCTGGTCTGCGCCGAGAAAGCTTCATCGCGATGGATCCGCCGCGCCATGCCGCCCAGCGCAAGACCGTGGCGCCGATGTTCACCCCGACGCATCTCGACGAGCTCGCGATCAACATTCGCAAGCGCTCGGCCGAATGCCTCGACAATCTGCCTGTCGGTGAGGTGTTCGACTGGGTCGACCGCGTCTCGATCGAGCTGACCACGCAGATGCTGGCCGTGCTGTTCGACTTCCCCTGGGCGGACCGCCGCAAGCTGACGCGCTGGTCCGACATCGCGACCACGATCCCCGGTCCGGACGGGCTCGTCGCCACCGAAGACGAGCGGCAGGCCGAACTGATGGAGTGCGCGCGCTATTTCGGCCGGCTCTGGCAGGAGCGTGCCGGCCAGCCGCCGAAGAGCGATCTGCTGTCGATGATGGCCCACAGCGAGGCCACGCGGAACATGGATCCGAAGAACTTCCTCGGCAATCTCGTGCTGCTGATCGTCGGCGGCAACGACACCACGCGCAACACCATGTCGGGCAGCATCTATGCGCTGAGCCAGAACCCGGAGCAGTATCGCAAGCTCAAGGCCAATCCGGCCCTGATCGACAGCTTCGTGCCCGAGGTGATCCGGTGGCAGACGCCGCTCGCCCACATGCGCCGCACCGCGCTCGCCGACTTCGAGTTCCGCGGCAAGCAGATCAAGAAAGGCGACAAGGTGGTGATGTGGTACGTCTCGGGCAACCGCGACGAGGCCGCGATCGAGCGCCCGTACGAGTTCATCATCGACCGCGCGAGGCCGCGCCAGCATCTGTCGTTCGGCTTCGGCATTCATCGCTGCGTCGGCTTGCGATTGGCCGAATTGCAACTCAAGATTATCTGGGAGGAGATCCTGAAACGCTTCGATCATATCGACGTGATGGACGAGCCGAAGCGGGTCTATTCCAGTTTCGTGAAGGGGTATGAGACATTACCGGTCAGGATTACGGTGTAGGTTGTATTTGCATCAATGCCGAATTGCGTGCGCCGTTGCGGCCCCGTAGCTGCGAGATGCAGCGCCCTCTCCCCTTGTGGGAGAGGGCATCGCCGGCCCCTACAAGCCCTCGGTTGGGTGAGGGGTTCCCTCCGCGAACCGCGCTCGTGGAGGGAGACCCCTCACCCGACCGAGTCGGCTGAGCTTTCATACATGCCCTCTCCCACAAGGGGAGAGGGCGCATTCATTCGCACCGTAGAACGCGTGCAGACTTATCTCGATTATTGAGCGCCCCTTCAGCAAAGGACCCCTGCATGACCGCCCAGCCCGCGCTTCGTTCCGACCATGCCGACCTGCTGCGAGAAGCGCGGCTCGCGGCCTATTCCACGCCGCTGGAGGATTTCCATCCCGGTGCGCCCCGGCTGTTCCAGACCGACACGATGTGGCCGTGGTTCGAGCGGCTGCGCAAGGAGGCGCCGGTGCACTACTGCACCAAGGCGCCGATCGAGCCCTATTGGTCCGTCACGCGCTATCACGACATCATGCATGTCGACACCAACCACGCGATCTTCTCGTCCGACGTCAGCAACGGCGGCATCATGATCCGCGACGTACCGCCCGGCTATGAATGGCCGAGCTTCATCGCGATGGACGAGCCGGTTCATGGCGAGCAGCGCAAGACGGTGCAGCCGATGTTCACGCCCGATCATCTCGACGAGATGGCGGTGCTGATCCGGCAGCGCTCGGCCAAGGTGCTGGACTCGCTGCCGCGCAACGAGACCTTCAACTGGGTCGAGAAGGTCTCGATCGAGCTGACGACGCAGATGCTGGCGACGCTGTTCGACTTCCCGTTCGAGGAACGCCGCAAGCTGACGCGCTGGTCGGATGTTTCCACCGCGCTGCCCAAGAGCGGCATCGTGTCCTCGGAGGAGGAACGCCGGCGCGAGCTTGCCGAGTGCGCCGAGACCTTCGGCCGGATGTGGACCGCGCGCCAGGCCGAGCCGGGCCGCGACCTGATCTCGATGATGGCGCACAGCGAGGCGACCCGGCAGATGACGCCGGACAATCTGATGGGCAATCTGATCCTGCTCATCGTCGGCGGCAACGACACCACGCGCAACACGATGACTGCGTCGGTGCTGGCGCTCAACGAGAATCCGGCGGAGTATCAGAAGCTGCGCGACAATCCGGCGCTGATCGAGACCATGGTGCCCGAGGTGATCCGCTGGCAGACGCCGCTGGCGCACATGCGGCGCACCGCGCTGGTCGACACGGAGCTTGGCGGGAAGACGATCAAGAAGGGCGACCGCGTCGTGATGTGGTACGTCTCTGGCAACCGCGACGCGGAGGTGATCGAAAACCCCGACGCCTTCATCATCGACCGCAAGCGGCCGCGTATCCATCTGTCCTTCGGCTTCGGCATCCACCGCTGCGTCGGCATGCGCCTCGCCGAGCTGCAGCTGCGCATCGTCTGGCAGGAGATCCTCAAACGCTTCGACCGCATCGAGGTCGTGGGCGAGCCGAAGCGGGTCTATTCCAGCTTCGTCCGCGGCTATGAGAGCCTGCCGGTGCGGATCCCCGGATGAGCGCTTTCAACCCTCACCCTGAGGGCCCGCCCATAGGCGTGCGTCTCGAAGGGCGAGGCCCGAGACCTCGGCCTCATGGTTCGAGACGCGCCGCCATCAAGACTGTTTGTCTTGGCGGCCTTTCTCCCGCGGCGCTCCTCACCATGAGGGGTGGAACCGTCGTCGGAATAAGCAAGGCGCTAACTCCTCCATGAACTCGCCGCTGATGACCAGCTGCAGGGCCGGTCTCTGGACCCGCCCCTCATGGTGAGGAGCGCCGCGCCCATTTGGTCAATACCAAGCAAGGATCATAGATCGCGGCGCGTCTCGAACCATGAGGCCCGGCTGCCTATAAGAATCCGGCATGGCCGGGTGAACCAAATTCAATGAGCCACAGCCGCCTTTTCCGGGCTAAATCATCCGCTGCACCATCGGTGCTCATATTCCGCAGGACGCCATGGCCGCTTCCGACACGCCGACGACAGCTCCCGACTGGCCGCTCGCCATCTACCAGGCGCTGAAAGCCGCCGACGTCCGCCAGCTGTGCTACGTGCCGGACGCCGGCCACTCCCGCCTGATCCGCCTCGCACACGACGATCCCGCGATCGCAACCACGGTCCTCACGACCGAGGAGGAAGGCGTCGCGCTGTCGGCCGGCGTCTGGCTCGGCGGCCAGCGCGCGGTGCTGCTGATGCAGTCGAGCGGCGTCGGCAATTGCGTCAACATGTTCTCGCTGCTGCAGAGCTGCCGCGTCCCGTTCCTCACCTTCGTGACCATGCGCGGCGAGTGGGCCGAGTTCAATCCGTGGCAGGTGCCGATGGGCAAGGCGACGCAGGCGGCCTTCGAGATCATGGGCATCACCGTGTTCCGGCTGGAGCGTCCCGAGGACGCCGGCGAAATGGCGGCCGCGGCCGCACGGCTCGCCTATGACAGCGATCAGCCGATCGCGGTGCTGATCTCCCAGCGCATGATCGGCGCCAAGAAATGGACGGAGGCCAAGTGATGCGCGCTACGCTCGATCGCCGTGCGGCCGTGAAGGCGCTGCTGCAGGACCGCGGCGACTTGCTGCTCGTCAGCGGCCTCGGCTCGTCGTCCTACGACGTGTTCGCCGCCGGCGACCACGATGCGAATTTCTATCTGTGGGGCGCGATGGGCGGCGCCGCCATGATCGGCCTCGGTCTCGCGCTGGCGCAGCCGTCGCGGCCCGTCGTCGTCGTCACCGGCGATGGCGAGCAACTGATGGGGCTCGGCGGCCTGGCAACGATCGCGGCCAGGAAGCCCAGGAACCTTTCGATCGTCGTGCTCGACAATGCCCATTTCGGCGAGACCGGCATGCAGATGAGCCATTCGGGGCTCGGTGCAAATCTCGAATTGATCGCAACCGGTGCCGGCTTTCCCTCGGTGAGCACAATCGAAACACTTGCCGCCCTCGATACCTTCCGGCCGAAGCTGCACGATCTCGCAGGGCCGCATTTCGCCCGCGTCGCGATCTCGACCGATCATGTCGAGCGCGCTTTGCCGCCGCGCGACGGCGTCTTCCTGAAGAACCGCTTTCGCGGCCATCTCGGATTTCCCGTCAGCTAGAACGCGCGGCCCTCGATCTGTTGCTCCTGCAAGGCTGGTCGGCTGCGGCGCCGGCATTCCAAGCTTGCCAAGCGTGGCACGCTTCGTCATAGGCTATCCGGAACGAGCCCAGGGAGGCTGCAGGCCGTGCGACATCGGCCGGCGGAGCAAAGAATGACCGACCCACATCAGCACGACGATTACGCCGACATCCGCGACGCCGTCGCAAAACTCTGCGCACAGTTTCCCGGCGAGTATTGGCGCAAGCTCGATCGCGAGATGGCCTATCCCTCCGCCTTCGTCGACGCACTGACGCAGGCCGGCTATCTCTCGGTGCTGATCCCCGAAGAATATGGCGGCGCCGGATTGAAGCTGTCGGCGGCGGCGGCGATCCTGGAGGAGATCCAGCGCGCCGGCTGCAATGGCGGCGGCTGTCACGCCCAGATGTACACGATGGGCACGGTGCTGCGGCACGGCTCGGCCGAGCAGAAGGCGAAGTGGCTGCCCAAGGTCGCCAGCGGCGAATTGCGGCTGCAGGCGTTCGGCGTCACCGAACCGACCTCGGGCACCGACACCTCGTCGCTGAAGACGTTCGCCAAGCGCGACGGCGGCGGCTACATCGTCAACGGCCAGAAGATCTGGACCAGCCGCGCCGAATATTCCGATCTCATGATCCTGCTGGCGCGCACCACGCCGAAGGACCAGGCGCAGAAGCGCACCGATGGCCTCTCGGTCTTCATCGTCGACATGCGCGAGGCCAGGAACGCTGGGCTCACCATCCGTCCGATCCGGACGATGATGAACCACGCCACCACCGAAGTGTTCTTCACCGACATGCGCGTGCCGGCGGAAAATTTGATCGGCGAGGAAGGCAAGGGCTTCCGCTACATCCTTTCCGGCATGAATGCCGAGCGTATCCTGATCGCCGCCGAATGCGTCGGCGATGCCAAATGGTTCATCGCCAAGGCCACGGCCTATGCCAAGGAGCGCGTCGTGTTCGGCCGCCCCATCGGCCAGAATCAAGGCATCCAGTTCCCGATCGCCAAGGCCTATGCCTCGATGCGCGCGGCCGAGCTGATGGTCAAGGAAGCCACGCGCAAATATGAGGCCGGTCAGGATTGCGGCGCCGAGGCCAACATGGCCAAGATGCTCGCGGCGGATGCGTCGTTCGAGGCGGCGAACGCCTGCATCCAGACCCACGGCGGCTTCGGCTTCGCCGAGGAATACGACGTCGAGCGCAAGTTCCGCGAGACGCGGCTGTACCAGGTCGCGCCGATCTCGACCAACCTGATCCTGTCCTACGTTGCCGAGCACGTGCTCGGCATGCCCAGGTCGTATTGACATGGCCATGTTAGTTCATCGCTGGTGGCCATCCTTCGAGACGCCTGCCTCCGGCGGGCTCCTCAGGATGAGGATCGAAGGCACTGCGAGAGTCACACCCCTCATGGTGAGGAGCGCCGCCCTTGCGGCGCGTCTCGAACCATGAGGCCCCACTCCATGAGTTCTCACCATGCTGCCACTTGAAGGGATCACCGTCGTCGCCGTCGAGCAGGCGGTGGCCGCGCCGTTCTGCTCGTCGCGGCTGGCGGACGCCGGCGCCCATGTCATCAAGATCGAGCGGCCCGAGGGTGATTTCGCCAGGGGCTACGACGCCGCCGCCAAGGGGCAGAGCAGTTACTTCGTCTGGCTCAACCGGGGCAAGGATTCCCGCATCGTCGATCTGTCGAAGCCGGAAGGCCGCGCCGAGCTTGAGAAACTCATCGCCGGCGCCGACGTGCTGCTGCAGAACCTCAAGCCGGGCTCGATGGACAAGATGGGCTTCGCGCGCGAACGCCTGCGCAAGGATTATCCGAAGCTGATCTGCTGCACCATCACCGGCTATGGCGACACCGGGCCCTACGCGGACCGCAAGGCCTATGACCTGCTGATCCAGGCCGAGAGCGGCCTCGCCTCGATCACCGGCGGCCCCGATGGCCCCTCGCGCGTCGGCATGTCGATCGTCGACGTCGCCACCGGCGCCACCGCGCATGCCGCGATCCTGGAGGCGCTGATCCGGCGCGGCCGGACCAGCGAAGGCGCCGACATCCGGATCTCGATGTTCGACGTGATGGCCGACTGGCTCACGGTGCCGCTGCTCAACGCCGAGGCCGGCAATGCGCCGAAGCGTATCGGCCTCGCCCATCCCTCGATCGCGCCCTATGGCGTGTTCACCTCCAAGGACGGCAAGGACATCCTGATCTCGATCCAGAGCGAGCGCGAGTGGAAGACGCTGTGCGCCAAGGTGCTGGACCAGCCCGGGCTGCCCGACGATCCGCGCTTCGCCAACATGGTCGAACGCGTCCGCAATCGCGCCCTTACCGACAAGATCGTCGCCGATCGCTTCGCGGCGTTGTCGCGCGACGAACTGCTGGCAAAACTCGCCGCGGCCGACATCGCCTTCGCCGAGGTCAACAGCATGGCGGATCTCGCCGTGCATCCGCATCTGCGGCGCATCGAAGTCGACACGCCGAACGGCGTCGTCAGCTATCCGGCGCCGGCCGCGATCGTGGTCGGCGATGACAGGCAGTACGGCGCGGTGCCCGCGATCGGCGAGACCTCCTCGCCCCATCAGCGCAAGGGATGATCATGACGGACACGCTCGATCTCGATCACCTCCGGCAATGGGTCGGCCGCAGCACGGAAGCCACCGACATCGTCACAGCGCAGCTCACCAAGGGTCTGCGCGCGACGCTGCTGCAGGAGATAGGCGAGCCCGCGACCGGCGACATCGCGCCCTACACCGTCCATTGGTGCCTGGGCCAGCCGGTGTTTCCACATGATCAGCTCGGCCCCGACGGCCATCCGACCCGCGGCGGTTTCCTGCCGCCGGTGCCGCTGCCGCGCCGGATGTGGGCCGGCGGCGAGGTGCAGTTCGTCGATCCCCTGCGCGTCGGCGACGTCGCCACGCGCGTCTCGACGATCACGGATGTCACCCTGAAGAGCGGCTCGACCGGCCAGCTCTGCTTCGTCGCGGTCGAGCATGCCGTGTCGACACCGCGCGGGGGCGCGATCCGCGAGCGCCAGGACATCGTCTATCGCGACATGGGCGGCACACCGGCCGCGCCCGCCAAGACGCCGCCGCCTCCGCCGGTCGCGCAGCACCGCGAGACGCATGTTTCCGATCCGGTGCTGCTGTTTCGCTATTCCGCGCTGACCTTCAACGGCCACCGCATCCATTACGACCGCGACTACGTCACCAGGGTCGAGGGCTATCCGGGGCTGATCTTTCACGGGCCCTTGCAGGCGGCAATGCTGGTCGAGTTCGCGGCCAAGCTCAAGGGCAAGCCGCCCGCCAAATTCGCCTATCGCGGCGTGCAGCCGCTGTTCGAGGGCAGCGAGTTCTCCGTCAACGCCAACGACAAGGATGGCGGCCTGGAGCTGTGGACCGCCAATGCCGAGCGGCAGCCGACGATGAAGGGCACGGCGACGTGGTGATATGAGCCTCATCATTGCGAGCGAAGCGACGTGTCCGCCATAGCCCGAAGGGCGACGGCGGAAAAAATCCAGAGTCCCGCGACTGCTCTGGATTGTTTCGTCGCTTCGCTCCTCGCAATGACGGCAATTTGGGGAAACGCTTTGGCCAAGACAACGAAAACAACGACCAAGCCCGTCACCGTCAAGCAGGCCACCTTCGCGCTGCTGCGCGCCTTCGGCATCAAATGCGTCTTCGGCAATCCCGGCTCGACCGAACTGCCGTTCCTCAGCGACTGGCCGGACGACATCGACTACGTGCTCGGCCTGCAGGAGGCCTCCGTCGTCGGCATGGCCGACGGCTATGCGCAGGCGACGCGCAATGCCGGCTTCGTCAATCTGCATTCGGCCGCCGGCGTCGGCAACGCGCTCGGCAACATCTACACCGCGCATCGCAACCAGACGCCACTCGTCATCACCGCCGGCCAGCAGGCGCGCTCGATTTTGCCGCTGCAGGCGTTCCTCTATGCCGAGCGGCCGTCGGAATTTCCCAGGCCCTACGTCAAATACAGCGTCGAGCCGGCGCGCCCGGAGGACGTGCCCGGCGCGATCGCGCGCGCCTATTACGCCGCGATGCAGCCGCCCTGCGGCCCGACCTTCGTATCGATCCCGATCGACGATTGGATGCACCCGGCCGAGCCGCTCGCGGCGCGCAAGCTGAGCCGCGAGCTCGGCCCCGACCGTGCCGCGATGGACGAACTGGTCAGCGCGCTCACCGCGGCCAGCAATCCCGCGCTCGTGGTCGGCCCCGGCATCGATCGCGCTGCTTGCGTCGCGCTGATGGTTGAAGTCGCGGAGAAGGCCAAGGCGGCCGTGTGGGTCAGCCCGTTCTCGGCGCGCTGCTCGTTTCCCGAGCGGCACCCGCAATTCCAGGGCTTCCTGCACGCCTCGCCCGGGCAGTTGTCGGAGGCGCTGAAACCGCACGACCTCGTCGTCGTGATCGGCGCGCCGGTCTTCACCTTCCATGTCGAGGGCCACGCCGCGATCTTCGACGGCGCCACCGCGATCTATCAGATCACCGACGATGCCGAGAGCGCCGCCGTGCCGCCGGTCGGCACCAGCATCATCGCCACGATGCGTCCCGCGCTGTCGCTGCTGCTCGAGCTGCTGCCGGAGACGAAGCGCGCCGCGCCGAAGGACCGGTTGCTGCCGGGCGCACCGAAGCCGGCTGATCCGATCCCGGTCGACTATCTCTTGCATACGCTGGCGCAGGCCCTGCCCGCAAACAGCGCCGTCGTCGAAGAGATCCCGTCGCATCGCCCTGTCATGCACAAGTTCATGCCGATGCCGGGCGCCGACTCGTTCTACACCATGGCGAGCGGCAGCCTCGGCTACAGCCTGCCCGCCGCGGTCGGCATGGCGCTGGGGCGACGGAGCGGCCGCACCGTGTGCCTGATCGGCGACGGCTCGGCGATGTATTCTCTGCAGGCACTGTGGACCGCGGCCCAGCGCAGGCTGCCGGTGACGGTCGTCGTCATCAACAATTCCGGCTATGGCGCGATGCGCTCGTTCAGCCAGGTCATGCAGGTGCGCAACGTGCCGGGGCTCGATCTGCCCGGGCTCGATTTCGTGAAGCTCGCGGAGGGCATGGGCTGCGACGCGGTGCGCGTCGGCCGGTCGGCCGATCTGCCGGCTGCGCTCGAACGCAGCCTCGCGCATGACGGCACCAGCCTCGTCGAGGTGATGGTCGATTCCGCCGTCCCGCTGCTCTACGCGCCGAAGAGCTGAGCCGGGCGTTCGAATAGCGGACAGCTTGTCAACGGCACGCGCGGGCGACAATGCGTCGCAGGCTCAATGGCAACAGCGTGGCGGTGCCGTGAAATCCCCATCGACCGGGCCAAAAGGTGCAACCGCCGCTTGCGGGGGCAACCGTTTGTTTCGAAAGCTTTCTGGTCCCCTGTGCCATCTCGCCGCGGCCGGCCCGCCGCAAATGCCGCGAATTGCTGCCGTCACCTTTGGCTGCAGACGCCTTGCTGCGTGCAAGGTCCGACCATTCTGCAAACCAAAATCATTATCAGAAGGTTCCATCATCCAATCCAGCGTACCAAGGGAGTTGAGCGGATGGCGGACAAGACGAACCTTCAAACCGCGGCATCGAAGAGCGATCTCCATCGCCACGTCAGTGTTTTGGCCCTGATGTCCGCTTTGGCGCTGACGGCGCTGCCGCACCAGGCCGACGCGCAGGCCATCACCACGGCGCTGGCCACCTCGGCCACCACCAACGCGGCTGCCAATGCGGCAGCCAAGGCCGCGCAGGATGCCGCCGCCAAGGCTGCGGCAGCCTCCGCTGCCAAGGCCGCACAGGACGCCGCCGCCAAGGCCGCTGCCGCCGCTGCCGCGAAGGCGGCTCAGGACGCAGCCGCCAAGGCTGCCGCGAAGGCGGCGACCGACGCTGCAGCCAAGGCCGCCGCCAACGCCGCGGCGAAGGCGGCCGCCAGCGCCGCCGCCAAGGCTGCGACGACGGCGGCTACGACTGCCGCGAGCACCGCTGCAAAGACCGCGGCTGCCACGACGACGACGACCAGCACCGTTGCCAAGCCCGTTGCTGCAGCCACGACGACCACCGCTGCAGTGACGACCGGCACCGCTGCCAAACCCGCTGCTGCCGCCACCGCGGCAACGACGACGACCGGCACGGCCAAGACCGCCGCCACGAGCACGACGACCACCGCCGCCAAGACCACGGCGGCAGCCACCACCACCGTTGCGGTCGCGAAGGCCGCCGCCGCGCCGGCGGCCGCTGCCACGCCCGCCAAGGCCGCGGCCACGACTGCCAAGGCCGCGGCCGCGGCGTCGAGCAGCAGCGATGCCGTCGCCAAGGCCAACGCCGCCGCCGCGGCAGCGGCGCAGACGGCTGCCGCCGCCGAAGCTCAGGTCGCCGCCGACCGCAAAGCCATCGACGTCGCTCGCCAGGCCGAGCAGAACGCAAAGGGCGCAGCGATCGAGGCCCAGGAGCAGGCCGAGAAGAACCCGACCGCAGCCAACCAGGCGGCGGCCGCGGCCAACGCGGCGAAGCTGACCGCAGCGTCGGCCGCGCTGCAGGCCGCCTTCAAGAAGCTCGACAAGGACATCGACGTGTCCAATGAGGCCAAGGAAGCCGCCAACGCCGCCAAGGACACCGCGCGCGAGACGGCCGAGGCGGCAGCGAAGGCGGGACAGGCCGGCAACGCCAATAACGGCGGCAACGCCAACAACGGTGGCAATGCGAACAATGGCGGCGCCGCTGCCGGCAATGGAAACGGCAACAACAACCAGCAGAACCAGGAGGCCCAGGAAGCCGCCGAGCAGGCGGCGCTCCAGGCGGCGCTGAAGACCGGCGAGCAGGCCCGCGCGGTCGCTCAGCAGAAGACCCAGGCCGCCAACGCAGCAGCGGCACAGAACCAGAAGACGGTCGAGACCGCGCTGAACCAGAAGATCGGCGCCATCGACGCGGCGGTCGAAGCCGCCGAGCAGAAAGTGAATGCGGACCGGCAGACGCTGGAGCAGGCCCGCCAGGCCGCGCAACAGGCCCAGCACGAGGCGCAGGAGGCTGCCGAAGCGGTCGAGCGCGCCAACAACGCGGCGAACCAGGCTGCGCTGGCCGCCGCGCAGGCCAAGGCTCAGACCGCGACGACGGCGTTCAATCAGGCCAACGCAACGTTGAACGCCGACAACCAGGCTTTGACCCAGGCCCGCGAGACCGGCGAGCAGCAGGAGCAGGCGCTGCGCGCGACCGCCCAGCAGCAGATCCAGGCCGGCTACACCGCCGCGCAGCAGGCGACCCGGGCCGCCTGGGACGAGGCGCAGAAGATCGGCAACGCCGCGCTGGCCGCGCTCGAACAGTAACGCCCGCTTCCATCCGCGTCGCCGACAGGCGGCGCGGATCCGCCGATAACAACAAGACCATCATCAGCCACATGCCGAACTGGCCGGGGAAAACGGTTACGCGACGGGATTTGACCTCACCCCGTCGCGTGATGCGCCCCGGTCCCCCCACCTGCCCGGCATGCATTGCCTCACGCCCCGCTCCCCGGCGGGGCTTTTTCTTTGCGTGGATGGGGTTTCGCGAGGATATCGGCGAGACGAACGCGGCGCATCGGACGGCAGATTTGTCTCGACGTACGGACGGCACGTTCGCGCTCACCCAGCCCGCAGCTTCGATGTCAGCCCCGCTGCCACCCTCCCCTGAAGGGCAGGGCTATCGCATTTGACGATCGAAGTGTTGCGCTCGTCTGTCTCCACGTCGTCATGGCCGGGGCTTGTCCCGGCCATCCACGTCGTCCTGCATGCTGAGAACGACGTGGATGCCCGGGACGGAGCCCGGGCATGACGACGTGGAGATGGTTCCGCGAAAAACTCAGATTGGTCATATGCGATAGCCCTCCCCTGAAGGGGGAGGGTCGATCGCACGCGAAGCGGGCGAGCGGGGTGGGGTGGATCGTGGAAACCGATGCAAGTGGAGAGATCACTCCACCCCGGCTCAGATGCGCTTCGCGCTTCTGACCAGCCGACCCTCCCCCTCCAGGGGAGGGTGGGACCGAAATCGCGGCCTTATCCGTTGTCTCATCTTGGGCCTTTGCGGTGGTCGCTTAGCGCAGCCGCTCAGCCTCAGTACTGGACACGCACGCCGACCAGCCCGACCACCGCCATGAAGTTGTTCATGACGATGTTGGAGCGGGTCCATTCGGTCCGCACCTCGCTCTTCAGCTGAATGTTGCGGTTCAACTTGTAGAGGCCGCCGGCGGCGACGAACATGCGCTGGTCGACCCGGCCGGTGCCGACGAACTGATCCTGGCCATAGCCGCCGCGCAGCGTCCCGATCAGCCAGGGCTCGAACTGATGATCCATCTGAAGAATTACGTCGCGGGACAGGATGCCCGAGACGTTGACCGCAGGCGTCTCCGAGGCCTGGGAGCGCGCCACCAGCACGAACGTCGTCGTGTCCGTCGCGGCCCAGGCCAGGGTCGCATCCGCAATCACGCCGTTGATGTTGCGCATCAGCGGCGAGTCCATGCGGCGCGTGAGGTAGCCCACCGAGGCTTCGCCGGTCAGCGATCCCATGTTCACGACGGCGCCTGCGCGCCCGGCAATGCCGCTGGAGTCGCGGCGCTGGCCGTTGAAGTCGACCTGCAGATCGTGGTTGCGGCGATCGAAGCTCATGTCGATGAAGGGCGAGATGTTCGGCGTCAGCACATAAGTCACCCGCACCTGCGCGCCTGGCTGGGTGTAGTTGCGGTCCTGCGTCCGCAGCGGCACGTCGGCGGTGATGACGGCATCGTTGAACACGACGCGATCGGCCGAGCCCTTGAACGCGATCTCGGTCGGGCCGATTTTCTGCAGCACGCCGGCGCTGCCGCCGAAGGTGGTGGCCCGCGGCAGCTTGAGCGCGCCCGGCAGCGTCAAGGCATCGTTGACGAAGCGCGCCTCGCCGGTGATCGCCGTTCCTTCGGTGACGTCGTAGCGCCCCTGCGCGCGCGCCTCGAAGGTCGGATGGCTGATGCTGCGAACGTTGGTGTCCTCGGTGTAGGCGCCGCGAAAATCGGCATTGAGCTGATGCCGCTCCCATTGCGAGCGGACGGAGACCTCCGTCGCCACGATCGCGACCGGCGACCCCGGTCCGCCCGCACGCCGGGTGGGATTGTTGTCATAGCCCGCCTGGATCTCGACCGCCGGCTTCACCAGGAACGAGCCGATCGTCACGCCCGTCGGATCGTAGGGCTTGGCCTCGGCGGTCACGGGCGGCGGCTTCACCGTATCGAGATTACGCTCGGGCAGGACGTCACGGTTGCGCAGCACGGCTGCCGGCTGGGCCGCGGCCACCATCGCGTCGGGCCCGGCCGGCGGCGGCGCCTCGGCGGGCGCCGCCGGCTTTGCTGCAATCTGCTGCGCGGCTCGTTGCGGCGCGGGCAATGCGGCGCGCGCGGGCTCAGCCGTGGCCGCGCGCGCACCGCGGGCCGGCTGAAACACCGCGGGTCCAAGCCCGAAGCTGCCAGCCGGCGCGCCGGGCTTGCCGGGCGCGGCCAGCGACGGCGCACCGGCTTCGCGCATCGGGCGCAGCAGCGCAGTCACGTTGCGCGGGTCCTGGCGCATCATCAGCGTCCGGCTGTCATTCGCAATCCGCGGAACGTTGTAGTAGATGCTGCGCGCCATGACGTGGCGGAAGAACAGGCGGTCGGCCCGCCCCGGAACGATGTCCGTCGGCTTGGTCTTGATGATCTGCTGCGCGGACGCGGCATCGACCACCATCACGCTCAGAAGCAGCACCTCGACGAGCGCCAGCGTGACGCCGCGATGGGATCGCGTCACCATGAGCCGCTTCGTCCGTACCGCGAACGCGCCGGTCTTGTGGGGTGAATGAGATTGCAAGGGAGAACCGCGGTATGCCGAACTCACGCGAGAATTTCGGGTCAGGGCGCCGCCGCGATGACACGCAGCGCACGACGCGGCGACTCCCCTTGCCGCCAGATGACCGGCAAAGGTCGGCGGAAATTTTGCCGAGCTGGGGAGATTTCATGCGAAGAGCTCGCAATGAACCGCCGCTCAGCGGACCAGGCCGGATATCCGGCGTTCCGCGGCGCAACTAATTAGTTCAAACGCCGGTGCGCGGCGAGGGTCCGGCGATGTTGGCTGAAATCGGGCTTTGCGGTGATGCCGTTACGTCGCCGGTCGGGCCGGACCCGTTTCGCCGATCGCGTGTCATGCGCCGTCCCCGGACGACGATGCCGGTGCGTCCGCCGTGAGGGCACAGGCCGGCAACCGGCGTCCGCGAGGATCAGGACGCGAGAAATCCGCCATCAGCCGCCAGGACGTGGCCGACGACGTAGGCCGATGCGTCCGACAACAGCCACAGCACGGCCTCGGCGATGTCGTCGGGCTGCCCCATCCGGCGCAACGGCAGACCCGCGGCGACGGTCGCGATGTCGCCGACGCCCGCCCGCAGCATCATGTCGGTGACGACGCGGCCCGGCGCGACCGCGTTGATCCGGACGCCCCGCGGCGCCGCCTCCATCGCCGCCGAGCGGGTCAGCGAAATGACGGCGGCCTTCGATGCCGAATAGAGCGCGAGCCCGGCATTCGGATTGCGCATGCCGCTCACCGAGGCGTTGACCACGATGCGCCCCCGTCCACACGCATACATCACCGGCAATTGCGCGCGCAGGCAGAGAAACACCGAGCGCACATTGGTGTCGAACACCTCCGCATAGACGCTGTCGCCCTGCTGCTCGATCGGCGCCCGGCGTTCCTGGAAACCGGCATTGTTGAAGGCGGCATCCAGCCGGCCGTAGCGCTCCAGCACGGCCTGCACGAGCCGCGTCACGTCCTGCTCGCGCGTGACGTCGGTTTGCACGGCCTGCGCTTCGACGCCGAGGGACCGGCACGCCGCCACCGTGTCTGCCAGTTCGGCCTCGCGCCGGCCGGCGACGACGATCGCCTCGGCGCCCGCTGCCGCGAGTTTCAGCGCGGCGGCGCGGCCGATACCGGTGCCGCCCCCGGTGACGAGGCAGACCTGCCCCTGCATGCGCGGCGCCGCGGGCGAGCGGGCCGGAGCTTCGAGCTGCGCATCACCCATCCCGTATCCTCCGCCGAGACGCCGCCTGCAAGCCGATTGCATCGGCTATTTGTTGTATGATACAACTATATGGCAGGAGTCAAGATGCCCGATCAGGATCTGCCGCTCGTCGACGACATCCGCGCCGCCTCGCGCCTGATGGTGCGGGAGCTCGGCTTCATGGAATCGACCCTGGCCGCGACCGACTATCCGCCGTCGGCGGTCCACACCATCCTGGAGATCGGCCTGCGCGGCCCGCTGACGGCGATGCAGCTCGGTGCCGTGCTGCATCTAGAGAAATCCAGCATCAGCCGCATGGTCCGCAAGCTCATCGACAGCGGCGAGTTGCAGGAGACGATCGATGGCGAGGATGCCCGCATCAAGCCGCTCTGCCTCACCGCCAAGGGGCGGAAGACGCTGGCGACGCTGCACGCCTTCGGCCGCCAACAGGTTCGCGGCGCGCTGTCGTCGCTGTCGAAGGCCGAGCAGCGCACGGTGCGCGAGGGCCTGCTGCTGTACGCCCGTGCGCTCCAAGCCTGGCGCGCGGCAGACGCAGACCTGCAACCGTCGGACTGACGGTGCGCAAGACGGGCAATTTGCGCAGGCGAGCCATGACGAAACTGCCCGTCGTGTTGAAATGCCGCAGCGGGAGGGCTTGTGTCGTCGGGCAAATCAAGACGATCTTTCCGCGCATCCCGCCTCACTACGGAGGGGCGTTGCGCGCGATCGTCACGACACGCGAGGTGGGATGCGATGGCCGCGATCTGCCGCAGCGTGTCTTCGGGCGCGCCGACGAACGGTTGGACCGTGGACGTGAAGTCGCAGCGTCCTGATACCCCG
>NZ_JBNPVB010000040.1:0-24674 GCF_051168495.1 Bradyrhizobium oligotrophicum
GGCTTCGAGCAATTGGCCGACAAAGAGGGCATCACGCTCGCGGCGTGTTGGAGCCACTCGCGACGCAAGTTCTACGATGTGGCCGAAGCCACCGCGTCTCCCGTGGCAACCGAAGCCCTGCGCCGGATTGGCGAACTCTATGCGATCGAGGCGCGCATCCGCGGCCAATCGCCTGACTACCGTCTTGCCGAACGCAGGACCTTCTCCAAGCCGATCGTCGATGCTCTGAACCTCTGGCTCGATACACAGCTCCGCCTCGTATCCGGCCGCAGCACGCTTGCCGATGCGATCCGTTATGCGCTCTCGCGCTGGCACGGCCTGACTCGCTTCCTGAACGATGGCCGTGTCGAGCTCGACACCAATCCGGTCGAGCGTGCCATCCGCCCCGTCACCCTCGGCCGCAAGAACCACCTGTTCGCCGGCAGCGATGGTGGCGGCCAACGATGGGCAGTGGTCAGCTCGCTGGTCACGACGTGCAAGCTCAACGACGTCGAGCCCTACGCCTACCTGCGGGACGTCCTGCAGCGGATGATCGACGGACACCCCGTCAACCGCCTCGACGAGTTGCTGCCGTGGAGCTGGAAGCTGGCTCATCATGTCAAGACCTGATGGATGTGCAGCGGCCGGACGCTTACGTCGCCCGATTCCAACCGGCCCCCTTCGACGCTGGTCGTTCGTAGGGGCGCGCTTTGTGTCGCAGTCCCGGATAGCCTGGAGAGGAAACGGTGGCGGCGAACCAAGTCGAGGACGCTCGCGGCCCCTGGTTCGTACGGTGTCCGGCGCAAACATTCGAACGGCGGAAGATTGGAAGCGTCCTCGAGGGCCGGCAGGCGCGCATCGAGGATATCGAGATATGCTGCATCATCAGGCGGCCGGTTGACGGGAAGACGACGTCCAACTGCGCCAATGATCTGCCAGATTCGCTGCAAACAAGGGGCCGGAACGGGAGCAGGACACCACCGCGCAGGGTGAATTCCGGCGCTGTGCGCACGACCGCCGTTGAACCCAATGCAGCGATTGTCTTCGTTCGTGCAATGACCAGCCTCGCAATTCAGTCCGGCACTGAACGGCCGCCCAAGCGGCGTTGCGCAAGCATTTCGAGTTCTGGATTGCCCTGTCGGCCGGGTGACTGCCAGCCGACATGCGGCGGCCGTGCGGTCCGCGCCGCGCGCGATGCCGGAACGGGTGCCGGCACGAGCGCGAACCCCGGTGTTGGCCGTGCCGCCAGGAACTGGTGCGTCGTGGCCGCGATGCGCCAGAACGAATGGTTGCTTTGCAAGCCGAATACAGACCGCGTGCATCATGATGGCTCCCTGGTCCACACCGGAACTGCACCTCCGATGACGTCCGACGTTGCCGTCAGACCAAAATATCGGCCGTCCAATGAGCTGTCCGATTGCCGGTTCATGAGAAAAACCTGGCCATCGCCAATGATCCGACAGCCCTGCCAGTCCGGCAGCAACCGGCCGCGGCTGTCGCTCTCTCGCGCGACGCCGACCTCGACGTCGTCGACGAGGATTGCATGACGGCGTCGGCAGACCGTCTGGCCGGGAAGAGCGAGAATGCGCTTCAACATCGGCACTCCCTTCGGCAGATAGCCACCATCGGCCAGCCATTCGGCGAGTGTCCCTTGCGGCTGAACCACGACGACCTCGGTGACGTGCCATCGACGGCTCGGCTGCACCGCATAGAGCCCTGTCGGCACACTTCCGGACGCGTTCCAGATGAGCAGCGGACGTGATCTCGACGGCCCGGCTTCGAGCAGCAGCGAAGCACTGGCCAACATGGCTATGACGATCGGCAGCCGTTTCGTCATGGCATCACCCTCCGGCGATGCAGCCAGGCGCGGTGCCGCAGTCGCGTGTACCGACGCGGCGGCTCGTTCGCCGCCAGACGGTTCTGAACGTGCCGCCAATGATCTGGTGCAACATCGGCCGGATCGATGCCGAGCGCCTCGATCGCGTCGATGTGCTGCAGAACGCGCTCGACCTTCGGCCAGCCGAATGACTGCAGCAGGATAGCCGCACCAGGACTGACGAAGGCTACGGTCGCGCACGCTTCGCCGGCCCGGACGGCCTGCAGAATGTCGATCCGCGACAGCACCGTGCCGTAGTCGTTCGACGACCAGCGGACGAACGCAAACACGCTGCCAGGCGCGAACGATACTTCTCGCCGATAGGGATCGAGACGAACCTCCCGAACCGTGTGCCCGAAGCGGATGCGATTTTCGATCCGCCCCTGAAGCCACAGCAATTGAACGCGCGTCAGATCGCTCATCGGTTCGTCTCCCGGTTTGACGGAATGTGAACAGCGCTCGACGGCCGGCCTGCGCAGGCAAGCGGCGTGTCGAAGGTCCAGAACGATCGCGAGCACCAGGGCGTTGCCCGTCCACCAGCGCGGCGTCGGCGCTGCCCGTTAGACAAAATCCGAAGGATTTTGCAGTTAGGAAAGTTAGAGGGACGAAAAGGCGGGCAATGCCTGGGGCTTAGTGCCGCTTTTGGTCCCCGATAGCACGGGGATCCCGTCCCCGATGGCACGTGTGCCCTGGTCCCCGATAGCACGAGACAATTCACAGCTTGTCCCCTGCGGCGCCGGTGCGACCATGTTTGGCGAAACGACGCGCGATGGGATCCGTGATGGTGGCCGCGAAGCTCAGCCGTTCCGCGCCATTGGGATCCCGCGTGAGGACGAGCTCGTATCCCGGCAAGGTCTGACGGCGGACGATCTCACGCAGATCGTAGGCGAAATGTTTGAGCGGCGAGAGGCTGCCGGATTTGGCGTGGAGATAGCCGAAATCGAAGCTCCAACCGCCGTTCTGCCGACCGCCATGCTTGCGCACCAAACGATAGAGCCAGCGCTCCAGCCCGCCCGTCAGCGCGAAATATTGGCGGTCGATCGTCAGCACGAGCGCATCATCGAGAACACCCGAATAGAACCAGTCGGGGAGGATCAGCTGCAGCCCGGACGGCTTTCCATGTGCGTCCGCGGTCTCCTTCCACTCGTTGATCCAGGAGAAGCGATGCCGCCGCCGCTCCGTCGGCTGGCGGATCGACGTCAGCACGGTCGTGGACTGCAACCGGTCGAGCCCGGCCTTCAGGCGGTCATAGTCCCTCGCACCCGTGCCGCGACCAACGAATGAGAGAATTTCGTAAGGCGTGGCCGCCATCAGCCGCGATGTCTTCAGTCCGGCGTCACGTGCTTGGACGATCTGCGAGGCCGCCCAGATCAGCACGTCTGCATCCCAGATCGTTGCCATCCCGTGTTCCGGGACCGCCTCGACGCGGATCGCGACAGATCCTGCGCGGAAATCGATCGGCACGACGCGCTTGCTCTTGGCGAGCGAGAAGAACGGATAAGCCATGAGATCCTGCGCATCCCGTGGCGCGAGGTCACCCGGCAAGGCACGAAAGAGCGCAAGCTGCTCGCTCTCGGATTTGCGCAGGTTTCGCATCCCTCAAGCCCGCCCTGCCCGCGATGCGCGCCGCTCCTGCCCCGCATACGGGATGAGACCGGGGTGCTTCTTGGCCGGCAGAACGGTTCCCTTGCCGGGATCGGCCGTCGAGGTCTTGGTGCCGCGGTCGGCCCAGGCTTTCAGGTCGTCGAGCGCATAGACGACGCGGCCGCCCAGCTTGCGATAGGTCGGTCCCGTGCCATACGACCGGTGCTTCTCGAGCGTGCGGCCGGACAGGCCGAGATAGCGCGCAGCTTCGGGTGTACGAAGGAACCGCAAGGGCGGGCCGGCCGTCGGATCTGGCATTGCAACCTCCTGGACAGATACGCGCGCTGGCGAGCGACTTGGCGCGTCGACGGCCATGGTGGAGGCGCATCCTGGCGAAGGGGGATGCCGGAGATCGAAGGGTGTGTTTTCGGCACCCCAGATGCCTTGCCATCGATGTCTGCGACCGAAGCGCCACGGATTGCGATATCCGCCAGCACGTCATCCGCAGGCCCAGCTGCATCGCGCCGACAGTGCGGCTCAGGAATGGTCGATTGTTCAAGGCGCGCCGACGAGGCGCTTCGGGAGACCGGGATGGGCGCTATCGGGCCCTACGGCGTGGACGCAGCAGATGGCGATAGCCACCACGCATCATCCGCAGACCCAATTGCACCAGGCGAATGGTCCGACTGCGGAGGTCGTGAGTTTTCCAGGCGCGAGCGGGAATGCGTGCGGATCCAAACAGCGCTTCGGCGATCGTTCGATACGACGCGCCCTCCAGGTGACCGTCGAGCGCGCGAAGCGCCATCGCAAGACGCGCGCGTTGCTGCGGCGTAAGGCCGTCCAGCGATGGCCCCAGCGGCCTGTTGTTCAAGGCCCGCCAAAGCCTCTGCGCCGCGCGGGCGCGCGCCTCGAAATCCTCATCGAGCGGCAGCTTGACGCTGTACGTGATACGTTTGACCGGCTCGTCCGGCAGCCATAGACGGTGCGTTCCGCCGCCGAGCGGCAGTACGGCATGCCATCCGTCCGTGGCCGCACGCAGTCGGTCTCCCGAAAGCCCGGTCAGATCCAACGATGCGGTGAGATCCGGCTGTGCCGCCCGGTCCATCGACAAGACGGCAGGCAGCGTCTCTGGCGCCCAAAAGATCGGCTGGGCATCGAATGCGTGGCGAGGGTCAGCTGCGAAAGACGAGCCCCCATTCGTTGCGGAATTTGGACGGAGCGCAGGCTTCCGGATCTGTTACGGATTGGTAGTCCTGCTGATAGGCTGGATTGCGGCGAAGACACTCCCAGGCAACGTTCGGATCTGCTGCATTGTCCAGATCGTAAGCCCGGGACGAACGCCACTCGAATTTCGACATTTCCAAATTCCCTAATTGCAGCCGCGTTAAGATTGCAACTAAACAATTAGGACTATTTGTGATTGCCGGTGCGATGATACCGCATGACAGATATCCCCAGAATGCGGCGCTTTCTCGGAGCTAAGCACTTTCTTCATGCGCGGCGATCGACGCATGGGCATCAGCGTCAATCGGCCGCACGCTTCAACAGATGGCGGTAGCCTTCGCTCGACATCCATCTAGCCCGGGCAAGATGACTGTCGTACGCCCGGCGGGCGCGTTCGGGTTCTCGATCGGGATCGATATGAAGGACGATTCGAGCCACCTCGCGCCAGTCGGCTCCCTCGGCCGCGGCATCGAGCATGCGCAGATAGGTGGAAATGTGCTGATCGTCATAAGCAGTCAGCACGTCTTCAGTCGGCGCGAGATCATCGACATCTGGATCCGGCGGGTGGGACGGCATGACAATTGTTTCCGAGGCTGGTCGAGGCAAAGATTAGATGGATTGGCGGGTCGGCGGCACAAGCAATGCGTGTGGTTTCATGCTTTGGAATCTTGTCGCCCGGCTCACAGCACGCTCGAGACCCATCGAGATTTGGCCGGCACGCTCGGCCGCCTTGCACTCGTGGGAGATCAGCTCCGAAAGATTCCGGCTGTCAACGTCAGAGAGCTGCTGCGTACGAGAGACATCGCAGGGAGGCTCGCGCATCACGCCAAAATCGACAGTATCCACACTGATTCGATTGCATGAGGGTAGACATCGCGGGCATCAACATGGCCGATCGTCTTGCAACGGCTTGAGCATTGTCCGATCTTCTCAACTACCAATGGTGCAAACAAAGAAAACAAATCTCTCAGCAAAAATTGTCTTACGAATCAAGCAAGCCAAAAATGCGGCAATGGCGCCTCGCCACGCACACCGCGCACGTGAATTGCAACCACCGGCGCCGGGCAAATGACTCGGCGTCGTCCCCTCTCCAGCGTTGCACGCGCCAACGCCAAAAGTTGCGAACAACTCGACGGCCATCGAGCGCGACTGCCGGCGTTTTTTCGTCGGCGGCGACGACCTCGATCGTCGGCGCGAGGCAAGCCGGTACGCCATCGACGACGGACGCGACGGCGAGGCCGGAAACCCATGGAGCAGCCGTGGGAGCTGCTCGGCGGATCAACGGCCCTTCGCGGCATTGATGCTCGCAATGGCCGCGAGAGATCGCTGGCGACTGTTGAGCAGGGAGATCGAGCTCGGGCCGATGACGTGCGCGATCGCGTCGGAATGGAGATCGTCTGGTCCCAGCGACGGAGCCGACGCGGCGCGATGGCTGGCGCTGCGCCCCACCATGTGCGGGTTTCGCATGCCAGTCGCTGTCGCGCTCGCGCGGCATCGTTCGGGCGGCCGACATCCGAGACCCTTGACGAGCTTCTGCCCAACAGGCTGAGCGAGTGGCATCCCGCGACGGGGCAGATCGGTCTGAGGCCGGAGAAGTCGGTCGGGTCTGCATCTGATACGGCCTCGACCGCGCCCCGCCGGGAGGATCCCGGCGAGGCGCCATCGCCTCACTCCGCCGTCTTGCGGGGCCGCGACCAGAGAAGCGTGTAGCCCTCGCCGCCCTCGTCGTCGAACAGATTGGCGTAGATCGGGGCGTTGAACGAGGGGTCGTCGAGCTTGAGCGAGAGATAGTCGCGTCCCTCCTCGGAGCGGCGCGCCCAGGCGGCTCCGATCTCGACCCGTCCAGCGTAGACCCGGTGGCTCGGAGCGTTCTCGCTGGAGCGGTTGGCTTCGGGGACGATGCGCACGCCCTTGGCCTTGAGGCTCAGGGTGATGATCTCGCCCTGGAAATCGTTGCCGACCTTCTTGAAGGAACCGATGGAAGCCATGTTGTCTCTCCTTGGCTGGTTTCGGGCCGCGACCACCGCGGCCTCGATGGCGCATCTCGGGCGAACGACGATCGACGGCGCACCCGCAAGGGCTGCAGCGACAGCGGAGGACGCCGCCGGCCAACTTTCTTGTCCCGCGGGGAATGGGCGTCCAGCCCAGGGGAAGAAAGTTGGCGGGCGGCGTTGCGCTCAGGCGATCGAGGCGCAGCCGTTCGTCGGCCAGATCAAGCCATCACGAGGCAAGGTGCGTCGCTGCGCCGATCAGCTCACAGGAGAGACATGGTAGACCAAGGCCGCACAAGCCGCTCGGCGATCCAGGCGTGCGATCAGAAGCTGCCGACAAGACAAGCGTGTGCCGGTCTCGGCCCCGTGTCCGCGGACAGCCTTTCCGTCAAGCAGCCAATGTCTCGCGCTGGAACAATCGGTCCGCGGCGGATCGCAAGCAAGGTGGATTGCGTGTTTCTCGTTCAGCACAACCGCATGTCCGTGCTTGCGAACGACATCGTCGCCGGCCTGTCGAAGATGGGCGGCTCTGCTGTCGCTTCAAGCGGTTTACACCCGCCACGAGTTGTGAGGCCGATGGCCATCCTGCCGGACCGGCACCGGCGGGGCAGATCGAGGCCAAGCAGCTGGTGCAAGACGCCCGCGCCGACCATGAGGGCCCGAGGCCATCCGATGATCTCGCCCAAATGATCTGAAGGCCCGGCAAGCAAGGCAAGTCCTTGGTTGCGGAGATGGCGGCACATGACGGCCTGCGGCCACGGCCGAAACGAGAAAGGCGGCCGCAACGATCCCGCGCATCAATAGGGATCGCGGGTTGGCGAACAAACTCGACCGCCGGCCAGCAGTGAGGACTGCCGCGTCAAGACCGGCCGACATGCCACCTGATTGCGATGCCGGCATTTGGCGCCGCCGTGCCGATACGCAGCGCGACGAAAAACGGGAGTGCATGAAGCCCAAGCAGGGCGCGACAGAACGAGCCGACACTGGTCAGTCCAAGGCTGAGGGCAATCGGCATGGCTGTGACTGCGTTCCAAACCGTGACGGATGCGCCACCATCGCGGTGACATCTCATGGATATCGTCTCTGACTGAGCAAATTTGTGGGGGAGTCGTGCTGACGGGCATGGAGCCTCCTCAGATTTGTGAGGTCGGCAGGACCTCGAGGAGTTGACGGCGCTCACGCGCCGCCTTTCCCGAAGGTCCAGACGGGAATGCCGAGGCGACGGGCCTTGTCGGCGAGGTTGCCCTGGATCCCAGAGCCGGGGAAGACCATGACCCCGATCGGGAGCGTCTCCAGCATGGTGTCGTTGCGCTTGAAGGGCGCGGCCTTGTTGTGCCGGGTCCAATCGGGCTTGAAGGCGATCTGCGGAACCTTGCGGTTGGCAGCCCATCTGGATGCGATCAGCTCGGCGCCCTTCGGCGAGCCACCGTGCAGGAGCACCATGTCGGGGTGCTTGGCGTGAACTTTGTCGAGCCGGTCCCAGATCAGTGCAACGTCGTTGAAGTCGGGTCCGCCGGTGAACGCGATCTTCGGCCCCTGCGGCAGCATGACCTCGGTCTCGGCCCGGCGCTTGGCGGCGAGGAAATCGCGGGAGTCGATCATGGCCGCCGTCAGCGTGCGATGGTTGACCTGCGATCCCGCGCGCGGCCGCCAGGGCGATCGCATGTGCAGTTCGAAGGCCTCGGCGGCGAGATCGCGGAACAGCTCCATGGCGTTGCGGCGCTCGACCAGAGACAGTCCTTCCGAGGTCAAGCGCTCGAGTTCGACGGAGCGGACCTCCGAGCCATTCTGCTCACGCTGGCTCGAGCGCTGCGCCTGCTCGTTGTCGTCGAGCTCGCGCTCGATGCGCATCGTTGCGCGGTGGAACAGGTTGACCGTCGACCACAGAATATCCTTCAGCTCAGGCTCGAGGCGGGTGTCGGAGAGCGTCGCCACCAGGGCGTCGAAGATGTCGGCGACGGCGCCGGCGATGATCCTGCCCTCCGGGAGCGGCCGCGGATCAGGCTCGTCGTCGAAGGGCCGGTAGCCATACAGTTGGAGTTCGGCCAAGGCGT
This sequence comes from Bradyrhizobium oligotrophicum, assembly GCF_051168495.1. GTDB lineage: Bacteria > Pseudomonadota > Alphaproteobacteria > Rhizobiales > Xanthobacteraceae > Bradyrhizobium > Bradyrhizobium oligotrophicum_A. The sequence goes on from NZ_JBNPVB010000040.1 coordinate 8,709, forward strand.
CCTCGGTGCTCGATTGGGTGTCGCGCGGCTCACGCATCTCGTCGTACTGGTCGGACATGAGGGTCTCGTCTGTGCTCGGTGACCGCGCCGATCGCGGCCTTCCATAGCGATCTCCCAGACGGCGGGCGGACCGGACCAGAACCCGCTGATCCCTTCGAGCAGCGGGCCGGAGCGACGGCGGAGGATGGCGGTTCGCGGCTATTTTGCTTCGCGATGCAAAGGCCCGCGCGCGGGCCGGCGGAAAATAGCCGCGTACCGCCATTGCCGGACCGGACCGCCTGCCGTCCGATCGCCTCTGAAGAAGGCCCCGGCGCGGCTCTCGGACACTCAGATGAGATCCTCGCGCCCGCCTACGACGAGCGAGCGAGCGAAGAGCGGCACCCAGCAGGGCCGGACGTCTAGGCTGAGGTCAGGTCCATGAAGCGCGCAACATCTTCAGGCAACAGCTGATGACGCAGCCCGTCCCGGAGCTGGGCTTTCCCGAAGGCGCGCAGATCTTCATTGAAATCCCCAAGGCGAGGACACACGGCGATCGCCTCGATGCCGGCGTCGAGTGCTCGTCCCGTCAACGCCCTCGCCGCAATCATGCCGGCAGCGTCAGCGTCGACTGCGACATAGAGCCGGCGCAACGCTCGCGGCCAGAGCAGAGTGGCGAGATGATTGGCGGAGAGTGCTGCGGCAACCGGCAGGGATGGCAGCACCGTCCGCAGCGACAGCACGGTCTCGATGCCCTCGCCGGCCGCCAGCACGTCATCAGCACCCCCGAAGCGAACGGCATGCCCCAGGAGTTCGCCCATTGCTCGCCGCGGAGTATCGATCGGCGCCTTGCCGAGCCTGCGATCGTCAAAGCCGTCAGGATCGAGCCAGGTGCGATGGACACCTGTCGTGCGACCGTTGAGGTCGGTCACAGCGGCAATCAGGGCCGGCCAGGTTTCGACGGAGGTCGCGCCGTCTGGCCGATAGAAGCAGCGCGGATGGAAGCGCAGAGCATCACCGCTCACGCGCGGATCGATAGCACGATTGGCCAGATAGATCTCCCCGAGAGTCCCTGACAGCGACTGCGCCATCGCCAAGAGACGGCGAGCCGCTTTGATCGAGTCGCGGCGGCGTCGTGGAGCCTGGACATCGATCGGCGGCTCATGCTGCCAGCGTGGCAGCTTCAGGAATCGTCGCGCCTCCTCGGCAATGTCGCGGAAGCTGCGCAGCGCGCATGTTGTCCCGATAACGTCGAGCAGATCGCCATGCTCGCCGGTCGCGGCATCGGTCCATTTGCCGGCCGGTCCCTTCGATGAAGCATGCAGCCGCACGAACAGCGAGCGGCCAGGCGTGTTGTTGATATCGCCGACCAGCCAATAGCGCCCCTCCCGCCTGCCGTTGGAGAGATAGTGACGGCACACCGCCTCGGCCTCACGCGCGAGGCGGCGCGCCAGTTCTGACGCGTCGCCTGCCATCACGATCGCTCCCGCCCACGGACTTGCGCAATCGGAAACCGCTCCAGAACCTTGGTCAGGACCGCCTCGCCGCTTGCATCGGTCGGCACGAACATTCGCAGCTTCCAGGAGATGATCTCGCCGAACAGCCCATAGGCCCTGAGGCAATCTCTGAGCCCCTCGGTGAAGCCCGACAGCTCGATCCGATCGACACCCATGACGCGGGCTCGCCGCAGCTGCAGGCCTTCAGCGAGATCGAACACATGGCCGTCGCGCAGCAGTGCCGCGAACGCGTCTTCGGCTGCGAGCGCCGGTCTCTCCGCCGACATTGCCGTGACCCAACTGAGCGGGACCTTGCGACCGATGATCCGCTCGCCTGCATCGGTCTGGAGACGGTAGACCCGCGTCGACTCCTGAGGGAGCCGCGTCCAGATCGGCAGCAGCAGCCCGGTGACGAGGTAGATCGTGCTGGTCGTGAACTCTGGGATGGATGCAAGCTCCGCGCTCCAGCCGACCTTGAACTGCTCGCGATCGGCCTCGACCCAATCCTGCTCGGCGAGCTTGGCCAGCGGCAGAGTGCGGCGTCCCATCGGTCCGATCAAATGGACCCGTGGCTCAATCCCGCCATCGTCGAGCAGCCAACTCGGCGCCGGCACCTGGATCGCCGCTCGCCCCGAACGAACATTGCGCAGCGGAACGGCGCGGCGCTGCATGAGCCGCTCCAGGGCTTCGTTCAGCAGCATTGGCCGATTGCAGTCGCGCTGTGTGATCGTGACGAGATGGGCCTCAGCGCCGTTTGCTGGATGGCTGTAGATCGTGCGCCGCTCGGTGACGACGAAACTCTCGGCGCGCAGCGTCTCCAGGCCCGCATCGTAAGTCCCGGACGCGATTGCCCCCTCGATCCGCGCTGCGAGCAATTGCTCGAACACCGTGAACAGAATGTTCTGCAGCTCGATCGTCAGCGCCAGAAGCCGGTTCAGGAATGTCGTGATCGGCGGCAGCTCGTCGCGCAAACCGTTCTCGTCGGTCAGCTTCAATCCCGTCGCCTGCTCGAACCGCTGTAGCGAGCAGCTTCCGACCTGGCCACGAACCAGTAGCCCATAGAGCTGACGCAGGGCATCGCGAGCGTGCGGACTTTCGAGATTGTCCTCGGGGCGGAACAGTCCCTGACCACCGGTCTGGCGCTGCCCACGGGTGATGGCCCCTAACGTGTCGAGCCGGCGCGCGATGGTCGAGAGAAAGCGCTTCTCGGCCTTCACGTCGGTGGCGATGGGGCGAAACAGCGGCGGCTGTGCCTGATTGGTGCGGTTGGTCCGCCCAAGCCCCTGGATCGCGGCATCCGCCTTCCAGCCTGGCTCCAGCAGATAGTGCACGCGCAGCCGCTTGTTCTTGGCCGCGAGTTCGGCGTGGTAGCTGCGGCCCGTGCCGCCGGCGTCGGAGAACACCAGGATGCGCTTCTGGTCATCCATGAACGCGGCGGCTTCAGCGAGATTGGCAGAGGCCGCCCTCGTCTCGACCGCGAGCCGATCGCGGATACGGACGATCCGTCGCGATCGCCCCGTGACCTCGGCCACCATGTCGGTGCCGAATCGCTGGACGATCTGATCGAGCGCACCGGGCACCGGGGCAAGCGAGGCGAGATGCTCGATCATCTGGTCGCGGCGCGCGACCGCCTCGCGGCTCTCGACTGGCTGGCCGTCGCGATAGACCGGTCGCGACGACAAATTGCCCTCGCCGTCCGTGAATGGCTCGTAGAGCTGGACCGGGAAGGAATGGGCGAGGTAGTCGAGGACATATTCGCGGGGGGTGATGTCGACCTGGACGTCGCCCCAGTCCTCGGTCGGGATCTCGGCCAGCCGGCGCTCCATCAGGGCTTCACCGGTCGAGACGATCTGGATGACTGCGGCATGGCCGGCTTCGAGATCACGCTTGATCGCGTTGATCAGCGTCGGCGTCTTCATCGAGGTCAAGAGGTGACCGAAGAAGCGCTGCTTGGCGGATTCGAAGGCCGAGCGCGCCGCCGACTTGGCTTGCGCGTTCAGCGTGCCGGTTGCGCCGGTGATGTTGGCCGCGCGCATCGCAGCCTCGAGATTGTTGTGAATGACCGCGAAGGCCTCCGCATAGGCGTCGTAGATCCGGACCTGCTCGTCCGTCAGCCGGTGCTCGAGCAGCTCGTATGCGATCCCCTCGAAGGAGAGCGACCGTGCTGCGTATAGCCCGAGCGCCTTGAGATCCCTGGCCATCACCTCCATGGCCGCGACCCCGCCCTCCTCGATCGCCGCCACGAAATCCGCTCGTGTCGCAAACGGGAAGTCCGCGCCGCCCCACAGTCCGAGCCGCTGGGCATACGCCAGATTGTGGACGGTGGTCGCGCCTGTGGCCGAGACGTAGACGATCCGGGCATGGGGCAGCGCGTGCTGCAGTCTCAAGCCGGCGCGGCCCTGCTGTGAGGCCGCCTGCTCGCCCCGATCGCCCTTGTTGCCCGCGGCGTTCTGCATCGCATGGCTCTCGTCGAAGATGATCACGCCGTCGAAATCCCGCCCCACCCAGTCGACGATCTGGCGGACGCGGGAAAGCTTCTCGGCCTTCTCGTCGGTCCGCAGCGTGGCGTAGGTCGTAAAAAGGATGGCTTGATCGAGCCGGATCGGCGTGCCCTGGCGGAAGCGCGACAGCGGCGTGACCTGTAGCCGCTCCATGCCGAGCGCCGCCCAGTCGCGCTGGGCATCCTCGATCAGCTTGTCGGACTTGCTGACCCAGATCGCCCGGCGCCGGCCCTTCAGCCAATTGTCGAGCAGGATGCCCGCGACCTGGCGCCCTTTCCCCGCGCCGGTGCCATCGCCGAGGAACCAGCCGCGCCGGAAGCGCACCGCGCCCTCGGCATCCTCGCTGGCCGCCCGGACCTGGTCGAAGGTCTTGTCGACGGTCCACAAGCCAGCCAGAAATCCACCATGCGCCTCGCCCGCATAGATGATGCTCTCGAGTTGCGCCTCAGACAGGACGCCATCGGCGATGAGAGTAGACGGCAGATGCGGCCGATACGCCGGCGTGGGCGGCATGACGGAGGCCATGGCTGCGGATTGCACGAGCATCGTTGGGTGCGGCCGCGCGCCCGGGATCCGGATCGACTGCAGCTGATACGCTTCATACAGCGTGTCAGTCAGTCGGGGTCCTTCGGCGGGCACATCATCCACCAGCTCATAAGCGAGCTCACAGCCCGCAGGCTCGAGCGTGGTTGGCGATGGCGAGGAACAAGCAGAAGCCCATACGCGCTTGTCTCTCGGCCGCAAACCGGCACGCACGTCCACCGGCGCAACGAAACGGCCCGCCATCGGCAGGCGCGGCGGTACGAGCGCCGCGATCCAACCCAGCAAGGCCTTCGCGTCGGGCGCCATTCCGGCCGACTGCGGAAAGATACGAGGATCTCGCGCCGGCTGCTTGTCGATCACGAGCATCCGTGTGGCCGTCGCGGTTCCTTGCCGCGCGTAGACAGCGCCATCGATCGCCGCAGAGAACACGAGGCGACCCCGCTCCTGCAGACACACGAAGGCATCCGTCCATGTCGGATTGTCCGGCGCAAAGCCGGCGGCCGTAATGGCGACCAGCCGCCCACCGTCTCCGAGCCGTGCGAGCGCCGAAGAGACATGGCGCAAGGTCGTATCGGCAAGAGGGCGATCCACGTTCGCGGTCGCCGAGAACGGCGGATTCATCAGGACGACGCTTGGGACAAGGGCGGCATCGAGATGGTCATCGATCTGCGCGGCATCGAAGCTTGTCACGTTCACGCCCACGAACACCAGATCGAGCAAGGCGGCGCGGCTTGCAGCGAGCTCGTTGAGCAGGAGCGACCCGCCGGCGAGCTCCGCGAGGACCGCCAGGCTTCCCGTCCCCGCAGAAGGCTCGAGCACGCGATCCGCCGATGTCACTTGCGCCGCCGCAGCCACGGCGAGCGCCAACGGCAGCGGGGTCGAGAACTGCTGATAGCTCTGGCTCTCGAGCGATCGCCTGGTATGGCTCGGAAGAAGCGCTGCGAGCTTCGCGACCATCGGCAGCATGGCCGAGGGCAAGCCATTGCTGGCCTTGGTCATCGCCGGACCGTACTTCACAAGGAATAGGACAGCGGCGACCTCGCAGGCCTCGTACGCCGTCTTCCAATCCCAGCTGCCCTCGGCATCACTGGCACCAAATACGGTCTGCATGACCAGGCGCAAGCACCTTGCATCGATGCGCTCGCCACGGGTGAGACCTGGCAGCAGCAGCTCGGCCGCACGAAGGACGGTCTTGGCGCGGGCAAGCAGGGCGAATGATGCTGTGTGGCAGCTCGTCTTGGTAGTCATGTCGAGGACCTCAGAGGAGAGCGCGATGCGGGAGAGCACCGCCAGACGCTCTCTCTGGCCCGGCGGCCTCACCCGCCCTGCTCCGCCTCTCTCACTCTCGACCCGCTCCGAGGAGACGGTGCCTTCAATGAAAAAGCCCGGCCGATCTGGCCGGGCTTCCATCAACGGTTTTCTCCAGGCCCGAGGCGATCCTCCGCGGCGCGGCTCATTCCGCGGCGACGATCTCCTCGACTTCGTCTGCGCCTTCGCTCGCCGCCTCGTCCCCGCTGAGAAACGCCGGCAGGCTATCGGCATCGGCGCCTTCGGCTGACGGCGTCATGTCCGCCTCGGCGCCACGCAGCGGCTCCGGCAACCAGCGGCTGCCTTCGAGCAGCCGTTCGGCTTCGCGCGCCATGTCCGGCTTCTTCAGGTGGTCGATGAGCTGAACCGAAGCTTCGCCCTTCGCTTCGCGCACCGCCTGCAGGATGCGGTGCTTGGTGACGCGACCGAGATAGGTGTCCACGGTGGGCTTCCAGCCAGCGCTGATCAGGTCGAGCCCGACAGCGTGCGACAGACGGTCGGCCTGTTCGAGGCGGCCGCGGAGGCCATGTGCCGACAGGCGGCCCTGCAGCCGGTTGGCGGGCTCGAAGATCGCGTTCACCGCCTGCGACGCGCAATGGGCAAACAGCTCGGCCTGGGCCGACCCATCCATCGCCGTTAGCGCCGCCCAGAGGTCCGTGTCGCTGGCCGGCAGCTTCGCCTTCCAGGCCGCATGACGGGCGGCGATCGCCTGTGCCGGAATGCTGTCCTGCAGGCCCGGAGGCTGCGCCGGGAAGCTCGGTGTCCGCAGCGAGATCTCCAGGCAATTGAGCGCTGACCCAAACGGATAGAACGTGGCCAGCGCGAAGCTATGCAGCACCGCCTGGAAGGCGATGGATGGCTGCTGCCCCAACCCATCGCGAAGAGCAAGCGTGCGATATGCCGTGAGCTCGCTGATCAGCCGGTCGGGCAAAGGCCGCTCGACATCGTCCCCGTCCTCGTCGGGCGCCTCCGTTCCGCTGTTGCCGATCACAATGGCCGGCGGCCTTGCCCGGATACCCGCACCGGAAAGGCCGATCCCGGGATCACTGCCGGCATTGGCTTCCGTGTCCGGCTCATCGCTGGTCGCCGCAACCTCATCCTCAGGGCGGACGAAGCCACGGGCGACACGGGGCCGGCCTTCCGAATCGATGCTGACGAAGGCGCCTGCCCGCGCCATCTCCGCGGCATCGTAGATCATCGGCCGCTCGTCGAACGACTGCAGCGCCGCCTCGATCTCGCCAAGACGCCGATCGACGTCCTCCGGCAGCTCTTCGGCCTGGCCATAGTCAGCCTCGAGTTTGGTCTGCTCGGCTCGCAGCGCTTCGATAGCCGCCTGCTCATCGGCGGTGAGTTCGGCCGGCTCTCCGTGAAGCTCGCGCAGGCCGCGTGTATGTCCGAACGGGAAATCGACGGCGGCTACGATCCACTTCCAGCCCTCGGCGCCGATCCGCTCCGCTTCCGTCTGCAGCTTTTCCGCCACGAGCCGATCGAGCAGCGCGACATCCTGCAGCCAGCCACCGTCATCGGCCTCGAACAGATCCCGCAACACCACCCCGCCTGCGGCCTCGTAAGCTGCGAGACCGACGAACTGAACCCTGCGATCGAACGCTTGCACCGTCTGCTCCGTCAGCTGACGACGGATCTGGTAGGGCGCGTCGCTCCCGGAGTGGATGACCTTGTCCCAGACCTCCTGCTGGCGCGCATGATCCGCCGTCACCGTGAAGGCCATCAACTGCTCGAGCGTCATGCCGTCGGCCGCATAGACATCGAGCAGCGCTGGCGAGACGGCAGCCAGCCGCAAGCGCTGCTTGACGACCGCAACCGTCACGAAATGCCGCGCCGCGATCTCCTCCTCGCCCATGCCGCTGTCGCGCAACGCCTGGAATGCGCGGAACTGATCGAGGGGATGCAGTCCGACACGCTGGTCGTTCTCGGCAAGCGAGTCGTCCAGAGCCGAGCCTTGATCGCGGACCACGCAGGGCACAGCTTGCGTCTTCGCCATCCGCTTCTGCTTGACCAGAAGCTCCAGCGCCCGGTAACGGCGGCCTCCCGCCGGCACCTCGAACATCCCAGTCTCCCTGCCCTCGTCATCGAGCACGGCCCGCACGTTCAGGCTCTGCAACAGGGTCCGCTCGGCGATGCTCTCCGCCAGCTGTTCGATCGAAACGCCGCCCTTGATCCGGCGCACGTTGGACTGGCTCAGCACCAGCTTGTTGAAAGGTATGTCGCGCGACGGCGACAGAGTGATCTTCTGGACAGCCTTGGTCATGTCTTGGTTCTCCACGACGGGCGGCCTGGAGCCTCTCTCTCAGGCCTTCACCCCGTCGCAGAGCACCTCTCACCCTCTTCCTCTCCTGAGCTCGTCCAGAGCGTTATTCTCAGGCAGCGGCGCAATCCGGTCCGATCGCCTGAGCGAGGCCGGCCACATCCGGTGCAAAGCCGAGCAGATAATCGGCCACGCGGCTGGCCTGGCTCGCCGCCCGCACGATGGCGCGATTGTCCTCACGCAGAACATCGAGCCAGGTGCCGATATAGTCGGCGTGCCGCACGGTCGGCACGATGCCGAGCGCGGCGCAGCTGAAGGCGGACGCAATTTCCGCGACCAGCTCCTCGAACGCGTATTTGCGGCTGCCGAACCGGCCCGACAGATCGCGGTCCAACCGCGACGCGTGACCACTCGCATGGGCGAGCTCGTGCAAGGCCGTGCGGTGCCAGTTGATCGGCTCGAAGAACGCCGCAGGCGGCGGCACCTGCACGAAATCGTCCACCGGCGCATAGAACGCCCGGTCACCGCCAATCCGGAAGTCGACGCCACTGTTCGCAATCAGCGACTCCACCACGGGCGCGATCGCCCCCTGGGGCGGTGGCGGTGCCGCGGCCGCCATGTCCGCAGGCAAAGCCCCGCATTGGTCGGTGTTGAAGATGGTGAACCGCTTCAGAAAGGGAATGGCTTGCGCTTCTTCGCCGGCCTCGCGGGCACGCTGCCGCTCATCGGTTGGCACAAAACGATCGGCATAGACGACCGTGACGCCGCGCTCGCCCTTGCGGACGTGGCCACCGAGAGACAGCGCCTGCCGGAACGTCAGCCAGCTCTGACCGGAAAAGCACCGCTCGATCACCGCGCCCCAGAGGATCAGAACGTTGATCCCGGAGTATGGCCGTCCCGTCGCGGCATTCCTGGGCAAGGCCAACTGAGCCTTTGCCGCCTGCGTCCCCCATGGTTGAACCCAGGGCACGCAGCCAGCTTCCAGCTCGCTGATGATCTTGCTCGTGATCTCCTCATAGAGGCTGGCCCGGCCCTCGCCGGCTCGCGCTCCGATTCTCCGTCCCTGCATCGCGGATCTCCGCGACGGGCGCGGCGAAACCCTCTCGCCGCTTCCAACCCGTCACGGCCAAACCGGCCTGCACTCTTGCTCTCGGAGAGTCCCCGACGCGCCCCTGAAGCCACTTTGCACAGGCCCCCTCCGCGGCCAGGAGACAATATCAAGATGGGGCGGACTGCAGACTTGCACCGCCAGATTCCGTAACATGCGGCATGTCATCATCCGCCCCCAAACGGGATGCCGGTCTGTCGTTGCTCCGCAAGATCATCCATATCGACATGGATGCGTTCTACGCATCCGTCGAGCAGCGGGATAACCCCGAGCTCCGCGGCAAGCCGGTCGCGGTCGGCGGTTCACGCGAGCGTGGCGTCGTGGCTGCCGCAAGCTATGAAGCCCGGACATTCGGGGTCCGCTCGGCAATGCCGTCCGTGACGGCGAAGCGCCAATGTCCAGATCTCATTTTCGTGAAGCCTCGGTTCGACGTGTACAAGGCCATCAGCCTGCAGATCCGCACCATCTTCGCCGAGCACACGCCGATCATCGAGCCGCTGTCGCTCGACGAGGCCTATCTCGATGTCACCGAGAACCTCCAAGGCATCCCGCTGGCCCGAGACGTCGCCTTGCGCATCCGAGAGAAGATCAAGGCCGAGGCCGGTCTCAATGCCTCGGCCGGCATCTCCTACAACAAGTTCCTGGCAAAGCTCGCCTCAGACCACCGCAAGCCGAACGGTCAATACGTCATCTCTCCAGAGATGGGCCCCGCTTTCGTCGAGACATTGCCGGTCGAAAAATTCCACGGCATCGGCCCGGCGACGGCTGCAAGGTTCAACGCGCTCGGCATTCGGACAGGTCTCGACATCCGCTCCCAGTCGCTTGCCTTCCTGCAGCAGCACTTCGGCAAGTCTGGTGCGCACTACTACTGGATCTCACGCGGAATCGACGAGCGTCCGGTCCGGGCCAACCGGATCCGGAAGTCGGTCGGCGCGGAGAATACGTTCCTGACAGACCTGACGGATTTTGAACCCATGATGGCTGAATTGCAGCCCCTGATCGACAAGGTCTGGCAGCATTGCGAGGGCGCCGGCATTCGCGCGCGGACGGTAACCCTGAAGGTCAAATTCTCGGATTTCGAGATCATCACCCGCAGCCGCTCTCTGCCTTCGCCAGTGACGCACCGTGCGGATCTGGAATGGTTGGCGATCGGGCTCCTTCAGGCCGAAATGCCGTTGCCGAAATCGGTCCGGCTCTTGGGAGTCTCGCTCTCCTCGCTGCAGCACCGGGACGATGCCGAGCCGCAGCTGGATTTCGGGCTGTGAATCGAGCACAATCAGCTCGCTGCTTGACAAGCGGACAGGCGTGAGGGCTCCCCATTACCGATGTTCGCAAGGGATCTAAGCTTGGAGCAGATGGCCGCGGCGTTGGCCCATTCTGCGGACCATCGTGTTCTTCCGGCACGTGAATCCGCGGAGCCAGATGCGCGGGCGTCCTCGACCTCATCGAATGCGAGCTGGGCCGCCGGTCAGCCATCGCTCCGTCATCGGCCACATCAAGAGCGACGGCTACCTCGGCCGCTACTATCTCAAGGGTCGTGAGGGCGACATCATCAACGTCCATCCTCGCCGCCGTCGGACACAACCTCCGCCCTGTCCTCTTCTGGCTGAGGGCTTTGCTGGTCGGAGTGCTGATCGCCATCTGGCTCGCGACCGCCGGCGATCCGGCCGTCAAACAGGCCTCTCGACGGACAACTAATAGCAGCCCCGTATCTCGGGCGTCATCGATGGGCGCACCGCCAGTCCCGGGATCACCCCTGAGGCTTCATCCCGAGGCGGTCGGCACACATGCTGCCATAGACCCCTGCCATACCGAGCAGACCGTTACCGGCGTTCGCGTCCTCCGTATTGAGTTGCTCGATAACTCCGGTCGGCGATGCAACGACGTTCACCTTGCAGGCGTAGGTCTTCGCGCTGCCGTTGCCGTTCCTGTCCATGGAGACGCCCATCTCGGTCGCGAGCTGCCAAACGTATGATGACTGCCCGCTGTTCATCCGAAAGCTGCTGGTTGGCGGCCCCCACTTCATCACCAGCGCATCGACATTCTTGCCAATGTACTCCTGGCCAAGGCGCGCCCGGACCTCCGGGGCTGACGCCGCGCAACCGCCCAAAACGGCACAAATGGCAACAACATCAAGCAATCGCATCGGCTCCCCCTCTGGTACCAAATGAACCGCAATCATTTGGCTCAGGCAACGCCCAAAGTCGTACCGTAGATCGTTTTCCAAAACGGATGTGGACCGACGGACATTCTTATCGCTGCGTTTGCCCCCATCCCCTGAGCGGAACTGGAGACGTCCACCACGCTGACGGCCGAGATTGATCTTCGCGACGTCGGAGCCACGGCTCCCGACCCTGTCCGCCTTCACCCGATTTTCAGTCCGCGCCTGGCACGATATCGATCTCACGTCGCCTCTACCGACATCGGGCAGTATGCAGGCTCGGACCGCCGGATCCCCCGCAGATCCGGCCTCGATTGACAGTTCATCGCGTCGACATCTGGGCTTGTCTTCGATCACCAGGCATAGCGCATCGATGCTCTGCCGGAGTAGGAGCGTGTCGTCTGCGAAAATTCGCCCTCGAAGGTGGCCGCCGTCGACCAGCCATTGTTCCAAGATCGCTCGAGGCCCACGGTCGTCAGTGCAGAGTTCGACGAAGGCCGCGCGCCGCTGACGGTGAAGGTGGCCCCGGGCAGTGATTGGAAGGTTGCGAGAACGCTGCGGTCCGAGTTGAAATCATGAGCCCAAGCCAAGCGGCTGCGCCAGCTGAAAACGCCATCTGGCACGCCGACTGACATTTCGGTTCGAAGCCCGATCTCGCTCCGACCGTCTGTTACGCGCTTGCTGGAATAGCTGAGCGCAAATAGCGATGAGCCCGAGATGGACTGCTCAGCATATCGGGGCATGTCGATGACGATGGCTTGGCCAGCCAAATAAGGCATCACACCCAACCCGTCGAGCCAGGATACCGCCAGACGATAGCCGGCTTCAACGCGTCCAGAATAGGCATTCGCCTTGAACGAGGCCGTGAGCCGATCGATGCCAGCGACAGTGACAGTGCGATCCGTCGTCACGTCCTGCCAACCATAAGCCAGCGTGGCGTTCCCATAGGCGGGACCTTGGACGTGCTGGACATACGCGCCGGCCTGAAAGAGATCAGACCTCCCTGTCCCGAGATTGTTGACACTCGAACCTGTGCCGCCACCGGCGAGAGCAAATCCCAAGACCGTGGCCGGCGTCAACGTATAGTCTGCCCCAACCGCGGTGCCGTAGACGCGGCTTGTCGAGCGCGCCGATCCGGCGCCAACTGATCCGTCCATCGACTGTGCACCGCCGAATCCGCCTGCCCAAACACTCCAACGCGGTTCGGACAAGGGGGCTTGCCTGCTCATCGATGCAAATGCGTTGGTCGGCGCCGTGGCTCTCATCGCACCGGCGTCGGCATAGGCCTGCGGGGCGGCCTCACCAACGCCGCGACGCCCGGCGCGGCCCGGATCACCGAGCAAATTGAGGAACTGTCCCATTGCATTGAACGTGGCCTGCTGCGGAGTGGTTGCAAGCTCCCCAGACACCTGGGTGAGCCCGGACGGCGAAAGCGAGCCAAACACCAGAGGGATACTGCCAGTCGTATCAAAAAATCGCGTCAAAGCGTTGGCAACGTTCTGCTGGTTGGCGGAAAGCCCTCCACCATAGGTCAGTGCGTTGGCAGGAACAAAATCAAGCGACAGGTCGAGATAGGCAGCATTTGCGTCATAGTTGAGGGCCGACTTGAATCCAGTCGGAAGATTGGTGTTGGCCAAGGAGGCAAACGCTCCGTTGATGCCACCAGCGGCGGTCAAGATCGTATACCGCTTTGCGACGTAGCTTCCGGCAGCAAAGACCGCATCGACAGTTGCGCCACCTGCAGTCACCGTTCCGCTGATATTGGCAAAACTCGAGGTGGCCGGATTGAGCTGGACGAGATAGATCGCGCCAGACTGAAACGCGAGATTCCCCACGATTGCCATCGAACTCCCGGCTGTCCCGTTTCCGGGCGCGAAGACGGTGCCATTGTTGATGCTGACTGTCAGGGGATCGATTGTTCCGGTGCCGGTTATCATCCCGGAATTCAGATTGACCGCCGAGGTCCCGGTGAGCGCCCCGTCCACCTGGAAAACGCCGCCGTTGATATTGGTTGCTCCGGTGTAGCTGGCCGTCCCCGCGACGACGAACGTACCCGAGCCTGTTTTTGTGAGACCTCCGGTGCCGGCGAGCTCGACGTTTGCCGTGCCGGATTGAACTGCAAAGTCTGTATTCGATGCGATCACGCCATTTCTGACGGTCCCGCCCGTCAGGAAGACGCCCCCATTCTGGATCAGAGTGGTGCCGCCGAGATCGAGGATTCCACCTGCGACAGTGGTTGATCCGCTCGCCGCACCGAGCGTCCCGCTGCCCGAAAGCCGCAACGTGCCTGCATTGACGACCGTGCCTCCGGTGTAGGCGTTGGCGGCGGCCAGCACCATCGTCCCCACCCCGTCGAACACGACTGTTCCAGCAGAAGCTCCATCTGAGATCGTCCCCTGGACGGTCTGTGTCGTGCCAGCCGGCGCCGCAAAGTGTCCGCTCCCCGCAATCTGGATCGCATTGGCAATTGCAAAGTTGGCCGTGTTTGCGAAGGAGAGGCTCGTTCCATTCGCCATACCAAGACTGCCGCTGCCCAAGGCGTTGTTGTTGGCAACGACCATGGATCCGGCGTTCAGCTGAGTGCCTCCGGAATAGGTGTTGTTGCCCGACAGGATCAACGCGCCGCCTCCAGTCTTCGTCAGACTGCCGCCAGCCCCGGATATGACACCCGAAACCTCGGTGTCCGTATTCAACAGTCCCGTCGTGAGGGTTTTCGAGCCCAGAACAAAGTTGCCGGCGCCAGCAATCGATCCGACACTGATCCCGCTGGATGTCAGCCCAGAGATGTCGACAGAGCCGCCGAGATTGGTGACGAGTTGAGCAGTCCCGCCACTGCTGGTGTCGGTAAAGCGCGTAACGCCAAAGGCGCCCGTGGTGATCACCGCGTCACCCGCCGTCGCCGAGTTGGCAAACTGCAGCGTACCGAGATTGCCAGATACGCCTGTCACCATGAAGCTCGGGCGATTGCCAGACTGATCGTCAATCCCCGCCCCACTGATCAACAGCGAGGCGGCACCGCCAGAGCTTCCGGTGACATTGAAGGTATAGGCCGGTGCGCCGCTCAGAAAACTCAGACCGGCGACCTGCGTTGCCTGCCTGACGTCGATCGCGGTCACGGTCGAGGCGCCGAACTGCGCGGTGTCCGTCGCGAGAGGAACCGATCCGACGGTCCAGTTGGCGGCCGTGTTCCAATCGGAATTGACGGGGGTGGCAAGCCATCCAGGCGCGACGGAAACGACCGTCCGCGTCGCCGCAGCAACGTCGTTCCAGTTGAACGATGCCGTCGGATTGGTGCTCAGCCACATCTGCACCTGCTGCTGACCGGGCGTGGACCAATTCACCCAGATCCGATCGAAGTTGAGCTGCAGCAAGACATCATACGAACCGAACCCAGGAACGACATCCGGAACGGAGAAACTGACACGGCATTCGGCCGGGGTGCAGTTCGTTCCAGCCAGACTTGCCAGCGTGTAGTGAGCGGTACCGAGCACGCCTCCAGCATCGATCGTGATATTCGCTCCGACCACGTTGAATGTGGACGGCGAGCCAGCTGACACCGGAACGACGAAATTGGCCGGATTGACCAGAAACTGTCCGCTACCGCGCGACGACGTAAAATCGAACTGCCAGAGATCGGTGGCCAAAGCCGGAAACGCCAAACAGCTGCCCAACGCGACTGCAATCGATACGCGAGAAAACACCTGACGCATGAACCACCCCCCGGTACCAAATTAGGCGAGGTTACAATTCATGTCATCATATTACCGGAGGTTTCCAACGATTCATGGTCGCTGTGCGAGCCAGCGCGCCAGATCAACTGCAGCGGTTTAATTGAGCACAAGCTTTCAACGTCGGCCTTCACGACAGGCGACGCATCTCGTGTCGGAGGCAAAGCACAAAGGATGGTGCACAGGCGAGCGATAGCGCAACAGCCGGTTTAAGCCTCAATTATGCCACAATTGCGAAGAAATTAAGGCACCCTCCCCGGTCCAAACTCTGGGAACAGAATGCTGTCCCGACATCATCGGGGAGCGAATTGGCTGTGATCATCACAAGAGATGGAATCACAGCTCCGTCCTGCGCGCGTCAGCTACGCCGCGCTCATGCGCTAACCGACAGCTTCGGCCGCCGTCCGCTGCGGAGTACGCTCCGGAGCTGACGCTTGTTGAGGTATGGAACTAATCCTCGAGCTAGTCCTATCTCTTTTCCAAGCGCCGTCGCTCGCGCAAGGCGTGCCGTCACCGGGAGCTTACTTTCCGGATGAACGTGATTCTAAAGCTCCGCATACTGCAATGCGCTCGCCCGCTTAGTCTCGTTTTACTATACCGTACTGAGAAGTTCCGAATTCATTGCGCTTTTCGCGCCTCCCACGGCGCGACATGCAGCCTGTACCCGTCGGATCGTTCGCATTGGGCAGACACTTGGCGTCTGTTCTCGCGACTTTGCTAGTGCCCAACGTGACCTTCCGACTCTCATGCCAGCGTCTTTCCACCCAGCAATGACGTCGGCATCACCTCGTCGAATGTGTCCGCCGGCAGGATCATCTCGTTGTGCGCCTTGCCCGATGGGATCATCGGGAAGCAGTTCTCCAGCGCCGCGACGCGGCA
>NZ_JBNPVB010000041.1:0-23260 GCF_051168495.1 Bradyrhizobium oligotrophicum
AGGGTTGGCTGGAGTTCCAGGCCATGAAGCGCGGTGCAAACCTCCTCACGCGAGGCGATGTGTGAATCCGGTAGCCCACAAGGGGAGAGGGTGCACCGGTGCTGTGGACGAACTGGCTCCAGCTCCGCCGCATCGCGCGAAGTTGAGCGGGTCAGGCAATGACGGGGCTGGAACGGCGGGCGGATCCGCCGCACAATTGCCGGGTACTCTAAAGCATCCATCCCCAAGGACGTCCCGCGCCGTTCATGTCGATGAAATCCGCCCTCCTCGCGCTGCTCCTGCTGCTGCCCTCGATCGCGTCCGCCGCCGACATCACCGGCATCGCCAAGGTCCGCGAGGCCGACAACGTCGTGATCGGGACCACGCGCATCCGGCTCGGCGGCATCGATGCGCCGTCGGTCGACCAGTTGTGCCTCAATCCGCATGGCGAGCGCTGGACCTGCGGAGTGGCCGCGCGCGACGAACTGATCAAGCACGCCGACGGCAAGAGCTGGACCTGCCATCCGCGTTCGATCGACCGGCGCGGCCGCCAGGTGGCGCGCTGCGACGTCGAGGGCGAGGACATCCAGAAATGGCTGGTGCGCAGCGGCTGGGCGCTGGCCTATCGCAGCATCTCGCACGACTACGAACCGGACGAGGCCGAGGCGCGCGCGGCCAAGGCCGGCATGTGGCAGGGCGCATTCATCGCGCCCTGGGATTGGCGCGTCCGCAACAAGAAGACGACGATCCTCGGCGCCGCGAAGCCGCCGGAGGGCGCGCGCAACATCCTGCTGGCTTCGGCCTCGGGCCCGGTTGCACCGTCGCCGGACTGCACCATCAAGGGCAACGTCAACGGTGCCGGCGAGTGCATCTATCACACGCCGCGGAGCCGCTGGTACGCGCAGATCAGGATGCACGTCGCCAAGGGCACGCGCTGGTTCTGCTCGGTCGAGGAGGCCGAGGCTGCCGGCTGCCGCGAGACCCGGCGCTGACGCAGCTTGCGCCTCGTTGGCCGAGGCATGCCAGCCCCCCGGCTTCTCCGGCTTTTCTTGGGCTGTCGCGCCGCGTAAGACAGCGTCGTAAAAGGCCCGTCCGGGTACAGGGGCCGCATCAACCCATCGAGGACAATCGCAAATGACCGTTCGCGCGGGCCGGGAATTTCTGGCCATCCCGGGACCCACCACGATGCCCGACGAGGTGCTGCAGGCGATGCACCGGCCGGCGCTCGACATCTACTCCAAGCAGATGGTCGAGCTGACCGACGGCATCATGGCCGACCTCGGCCGTCTGTTCGCAACCCAAGGCAAGACCTACATCTACATCGCCAACGGCCATGGCGCCTGGGAGGCCGTGTTGTCCAACGTGCTGTCGCGCGGCGACAAGCTCTTGGTGCTGGAGAGCGGCCGCTTCGCGATCGGCTGGGGCAACGCGGCCAAGGCGATGGGCGCCGAGGTCGAGGTGCTGCGCGGCGACTGGCGCCGCGCGGTGCGCCCGGCCGAGGTCGAGGCGCGGCTGCGCGCCGACAAGGAGCACAGCATCAAGGCCATCGTGGTGGCGCAGATCGATACCGCCTCCGGCGTCGTCAACGACGTCGAGGCGATCGGCCGCGCCGTCAAGGCCTCCGGCCATCCCGCGCTCTACATGGTCGACACCGTGGCCTCGCTCGGCTGCATGCCGTTCGAGATGGACGCGTGGCACATCGACGTCGCGATGTCGGGCTCGCAGAAGGGCCTGATGACGCCGCCCGGCTTAGGCTTCGTCGCCGCCAATGCGCGCGCGCTCGAGGCGCACAAGCGCGCCAACATGCGCACGCCCTATTGGGACTGGAGCGAGCGCGAGGGCGCCGAGCATTATCGCAAATATGGCGGCACCGCGCCGGTACATCTGCTGTTCGCGCTGCGCCAGGCCATGGACATGCTGTTCGCCGAAGGGCTGCCGCATGCGTTCCGGCGCCATGCTTTGCTCGGCGAGGCCGTGCGCCGCGCGGTGACGAAGTGGAGCGAGGGCCAGGTCATCGGCTTCAACATCGCCGAGGCGGCCGAGCGCTCCAACACCGTGACCACCGTGCTGGTCGGCGGCGGCTATGATCCGGCCGTGCTGCAGACCTATTGCAAGGAGCAGTGCGGCGTCGTGCTCGGCACCGGGATCGGCGATCTCAGCGGCCAGGCGTTCCGCATCGCCCATATGGGCCATGTCAACGCCCCGATGGTGCTGGGCACGCTCGGCGTGATCGAAATGGCGCTGGTGGCGTTGAAGATCCCGCATGGCCGCGGCGGCCTCGATGCCGCGATCCAATGGCTCGGCGAGAGCGTGACCCCGTAAAGGACGACATGACCGACTTGAGCAACCAGGCGCCGGTGGCGCCGCGCCGCCCGTATTCCTTCACCCGCCACGGCATCACCGTGAGCGACGACTATGCTTGGCTGAAGGATGCGCGCTGGCAGGAGGTGCTGCACGATCCCACGCTGCTCGACGCCGACATCCGCGCCTATCTCGAGGCCGAGAACGCCTATGCGGAGAGCGTTCTCGGCCATACCGCGCCGCTGCAGAAGACGCTGGTCGCGGAGATGCGCGGCCGCATCAAGGAGGATGATTCCTCGGTGCCGTCGCCGGACGGGCCTTACGCCTATTTCCGCAAGTACCGCGAAGGCGGCCAGCACGAGCTGTTCTGCCGCACACCGCGCGACGGCGGGGCGGAGACGATCGGGCTCGACGGCGACGCGCTGGCCAAGGGGCACGACTACTTCAAGTTCGGCGGCAGCCGGCACTCGCACGACCACAGGCTGGTCGCCTGGAGCGCCGACACCAAGGGCTCGGAATATTTCACCATCCGGGTCCGCGACTGGGATGCTGGCAATGACCTCGACGACGTCGTCGAGCAGACCGACGGCGGCGTGGTGTGGTCGCGCGACTGCACGAGCTACTTCTACGTCAAGCTGGACGACAATCATCGCCCGATGCAGGTGTGGCGGCACAGGCTCGGTACCCAACAGGCCGACGACGTGCTGGTGTATGAGGAGCAGGACACCGGCTGGTTCACCCATGTGCACGAATCGACCTCGGGCCGGTTCTGCGTCATCGCCGGCGGCGACCACGAGACCTCCGAGCAGCGCCTGATCGACCTCGATGCGCCCGAGGCGCCGCCGCGGCTGGTGGCTGCGCGCGAGACCGGCGTGCAATATGCGATCGCCGATCGCGGCGACGAGCTGTTCATTCTCACCAATGCCGACGGCGCCATCGACTTCAAGATCGTGACCGCGCCGCTGGCCGCGCCCGAACGCGCCAACTGGCGTGACCTCATCCCGCATCGCGCCGGCATCTACGTGCTCGACCATGATCTCTATGCCGGCCATCTGGTGCGGCTGGAGCGCGCCAATGCGCTGCCGTCAATCGTGATCCGCGATCTGACCTCCGGCGAGGAACACGCGATCGCGTTCGACGAGGGCGCCTATTCGCTCGATGCGATGGGCTCCTACGAGTTCGACACCACCAATCTGCGTTTTGCCTATTCGTCGATGACGACGCCGTCGGAGGTCTATGACTACGACATGGTGACGCGGGCGAAAACCTTGCGCAAACGCCAGGAGATTCCGTCCGGGCACGATCCGGCCGACTACGTCACCACACGCATCATGGCCAAGGCCGACGACGGCGCCGAGGTGCCGGTGTCGCTGCTGCATCGGCGCGACTTCAAGGCCGACGGCACGGCGCCGCTTCTGCTCTATGGCTATGGTTCGTATGGTCACGCCATGCCGGCGTCGTTCTCGGCCAACCGGCTGTCGCTGGTCGACCGCGGCTTCGTCTACGCCATCGCCCATATCCGCGGCGGCACCGACAAGGGCTGGGGCTGGTACCTCCAAGGCAAGCGCGACAAGAAGACCAACAGTTTTGACGATTTCGCGGCCTGTGCGCGCGCGTTGATCGCCGCGAACTACACCAGCGCCAGGCGGATCGTCGGCCATGGCGGCAGCGCCGGCGGCATGCTGATGGGCGCGGTCGCCAACCGCTCGGGCGACTTGTTCGCCGGCATCGTTGCGGAAGTGCCGTTCGTCGACGTGCTGAATACGATGCTCGACGACACCCTGCCGCTGACGCCGCCGGAATGGCCCGAATGGGGCAATCCGATCGAGAGCGAGACGGATTTCCGCACCATCCTGTCCTACTCGCCCTACGACAATGTCGCGGCCAAGGCCTATCCGGCGATCCTGGCGATGGCCGGGCTGACCGATCCGCGCGTCACCTATTGGGAGCCGACGAAGTGGGTCGCGCGGCTGCGCGCGACGATGACCGGTGGCGGTCCCGTCGTGCTGCGCACCAACATGGGCGCCGGCCACGGCGGCGCGTCGGGCCGCTTCAACCGCCTCGACGAGGTCGCGATCGCCTATGCGTTCGCGCTGTGGGCGGTGGGGATGGCGGATCGGACGGCGTGAACGGCTGAGGCCAGTTCACCAGCTGACTGTTTGGCAAGATCGCGCCTCATCAACGGCGTCGTCCCTGCGAACGCAGGGACCCATAACCACCGTTGTTTATTGTTGAGCGCGCTGGAGCTACGTTCGCCGTCCCCGCACGGTCCTGTGGCTATGGTCCCGGCTCAAGGCCGGGACGACAGCGAACCTGGATTACCGGCCGTTCTTCTTGCGCCAGGCCGCAAAATCCGCCGGTGTTTGCGGATCGGTCGGCGGATAGAGGCCGAGGATGGAGCGGCCCTGCGCGACCTGCTCGGCGACGAAATCCTCGAACGCCGTCATCTCGAAGGTCTCGTCGGCGATCTCGTCGGCGATGCCAGCCGGGATGACGATGACGCCGTCGGAATCGCCGAGGATGACGTCGCCGGGAAACACCGGCGCGTCGCCGCAGGCGATCGGGCCGTTGATCTCGATCGCATGGTGCAAGGTGAGATTGGTCGGCGCGCTCGGGCGTTGGTGAAAGGCGGAAATGCCGAGCCTGGCGATCTCGGCGGAGTCGCGGAAGCCGCCGTCGGTGACGACTCCGGCGACGCCGCGCTGCTGCAGGCGGCTCACGAGAATTGCCCCCGCCGAAGCGGCGCGCGCGTCCTTGCGGCTGTCCATCACCAGCACGGCGCCGGGCGGGCACTCTTCCACGGCTTTGCGCTGCGGATGGCCGCGATCACGGAACACCTCGATGGTGTTGAGGTCCTCGCGCGCCGGGATGTAGCGCAAGGTGAAGGCCTCGCCGACCATGGTCGGCGCGTCCGGATTGAGCGGATGAACGTTCTGGATGCACTGGACGCGCAGCCCGCGCTTGAACAGGGCGGTGGCGACGGTCGCGGTCGAGACGGTCTTGAGCTTGTTGCGGGTGGCGGTGCTGAGTCTGGTCATGCTGATCCCTATCGTCATTCCGGGGCGGGCGCGCAGCGGCCGAACCCGGAATCTCGAGGTTCCGGGTTCAGGCTTCGCCTGCCCCGGAACGACAGTTCCTAATAAATCGCCGGCTCCCCGACGGCGGCGCCGAAGCCGGTCTCGAGGAAGTCGAAATCGCAGCCGTCGTTGGCCTGCTTGATGTGGCGGGCGAACATCCAGCCATAGCCGCGCTCGAAGCGCGGCGCCGGCGGTGTCCAGGCGGCGCGACGGCGCGCCAGTTCGTCCTCGGGCACGTCGAGATTGATGCTGCGCGCGGCGACGTCCAGCGTGATCAGGTCGCCATTGCGCACGAGCGCCAGCGGACCGCCGACGTAAGATTCCGGCGCAACGTGCAGGATGCAGGCGCCATAGGAGGTGCCGCTCATGCGCGCGTCCGACAGCCGCACCATGTCGCGGACCCCTTGCTTCACCAGTTTGGTCGGGATCGGCAGCATGCCCCATTCCGGCATGCCCGGCCCGCCCTGCGGCCCCGCATTGCGCAGGATCAGCACGTGGTCGGCCGACACATCCAGGTTGGGATCGTCGATCGCCTTCTTCATCGACGGATAGTCGTCGAACACCAGCGCCGGGCCGGTGTGCTTGAGAAAACGCGGCTCGCAGGCCGAGGGCTTGATGACGCAGCCGCCGGGCGCGAGGTTGCCCTTGAGCACGGCCAGCGCGCCTTCGCGATAGATCGGGTTCGACTGCGGCCGGATGACGTCGTCATTGTAGACACCGGCGCCCGCGATGTTGTCGCCGAGCGTTCGGCCATTGACGGTGAGGCAGTCGAGATGGAGATGCTCCGTCATCCGGCTCATCAGGCCAGGCAGTCCGCCCGCGTAATAGAAGTCCTCCATCAGATAGGTGTCGCCGCTCGGCCGGATATTGGCGAGCACCGGCACCTTGCGGCTCGCCGCGTCGAAATCATCGAGGCCGACGTCGGCGCCGGCCCGGCGCGCCTGCGCGATCACATGGATGATCGCATTGGTCGAGCATCCCATCGCCATGGCGACCGCGATCGCATTCTCGAACGCCTGACGGGTCTGGATCTTCGACGGCGTCAGATCCTCCCACACCATCTCGACGATACGGCGGCCGCATTCCGAGCTCATCCGGATGTGCTCGGCATCAGCTGCGGGAATCGCGGACGCACCGGGCAAGGTCATTCCGATCGCTTCTGCAATCGCCGTCATCGTCGAGGCCGTGCCCATGGTCATGCAGGTGCCATGGCTGCGCGCGATGCCGGCCTCCATCGCGTTCCAATCGGCATCCGACAGTTTTCCGGCGCGCCGCTCGTCCCAG
Organism: Bradyrhizobium oligotrophicum; assembly: GCF_051168495.1. Classification (GTDB taxonomy): domain Bacteria; phylum Pseudomonadota; class Alphaproteobacteria; order Rhizobiales; family Xanthobacteraceae; genus Bradyrhizobium; species Bradyrhizobium oligotrophicum_A. Next base: position 6,642 of record NZ_JBNPVB010000041.1, read on the forward strand.
TACTTCCAGGCGTCGGAGCCGGAGCCGAGTGTCTTGCCCTTCCAATTGCCGCGCAGCATCGGTCCGGCGGGAAGATAGATCGCCGGCAGGTTCATGCTGGTGGCGCCGAGCAGCAGCGCCGGCGTGGTCTTGTCGCAGCCGCCCATCAGCACGACGCCATCGACGGGATGGCCGCGCAGCAGCTCCTCGACATCCATCGCCAGCATATTGCGATAGAGCATCGTGGTCGGCTTCAACAGCGACTCCGACAGCGACAGCGCCGGCAGCTCGATCGGGAAGCCGCCGGCCATCAGCACGCCGCGCTTGACGTCGTCGACGCGCTGCTTGAAGTGCATGTGGCAGGGCTGGGCATCGGACCAAGTGTTGACGATGGCGATGACCGGACGACCCTTCCACTCCTCCTGGGCATAACCCATCTGCATCACGCGCGAGCGATGGCCGAAGGAGCGGAGATCGTCGGGCGCGAACCAGCGCGCGCTGCGCAATTGATTCGGTTGCTTGCGCTCGCTCATGATTGCGTCCCCCAGGTCAGCACGGTCCTGCGCTCGATGGTGCGGAAGATCAGGTTCTCGACCACGAGGCCGATCACGATCACGGTCAGCAGGCCGGCGAACACGGCGGGAATTTCCAGCAGGTTGCGGTTCTCGAAGATGAACCAGCCGAGGCCGCCCTGCCCCGAGGAGACGCCGAACACCAGCTCGGCCGCGATCAGGGTGCGCCAGGCGAACGCCCAGCCGATCTTGAGGCCGGTGAGGATGGCGCCGAACGCCGCCGGAATCAGGATGCGAATGACATAGGAGAAGCCGCTAAGTTCATAGTTGCGGCCGACCATGCGCAGCGTGTTGGAGACGCTCTTGAAGCCGGAATGGGTGTTGAGCGCGACCGGCCACAGCACCGAATGGATCAGCACGAAGACGAGGCTGCCGCTGCCGAGCCCGAACCAGATCAAGGCCAGCGGCAGCAGCGCGATCGCCGGCAGCGGGTTGAACATCGCCGTGACGGTCTCGAGAAAATCCGTGCCGATGCGCGTCGAGATCGCGAGCACGGTCAGGATCGACGCCAGCACGATGCCGGCGGCATAGCCCATGAACAGCACCTTCAGCGACGTCCACGCCCGCATCGGGATGGTGCCGTCGCGCACCTTCTCCCAGAGTGCGGCGATGGTGTCCGAGAAGGTCGGGAACAGCAGGGGATTGTCGAGATAGCTGCCATAGGCCTGCCAGATCGCCGCCAGCACGACGATGATCAGGGTCTTGCGCACGAAGCCGTCGTTCCACAACAGCTCGAACACGCTGAGCTTGCGCGCGACATCGGCCGCAGAGGCGGCCGTCGGAGCGGACGTGTCGCGCAGGATGATCTTGGCGTCAGCCATGGCAGCCGTCCTCAATGCGTCGTTGCGGGTTCGGAGAACAAGAGATCATGGATCTGCTTCTCCAGGCGCGCCGCACTGCCGTCCTCGGCGGAGACCTTGTCGACGTCGACGACCTCGGCCTTGACCCGGCCGGGATGCGGCGACAGCAGCAGGATGCGGTTGCCGATCTTGATGGCTTCGGCGATCGAATGTGTCACGAACAGCACGGTGAACTTCGTCTCGTTCCACAGCTGCAGCAGTTCGTCCTGGCAGGTCCGCCGCGTCAGCGCGTCGAGCGCCGCGAACGGCTCGTCCATCAGCAGAATGTCCGGCTCCATCGCCATGCCCCGGGCGATGGCGACGCGCTGCTTCATGCCGCCCGACAGCGTATGCGGATAGGCATCGACCACGCGCGTCAGCCCGACCTTCTCGATATAGCCGCGGGCGCGGCCCTCGGCCTCCTTGCGCGGCATCCGCCGCGCCGTCAGCAGCGGGAACATCACGTTGGCGAGCACGGTCTTCCACGGCAGCAGCTGATCGAACTCCTGGAAGATCATCATGCGGTCGGCGCCGGGGCCGGTGATCTCGCGGCCGTTGATCTGCATGCGCCCCTCGCTCGGCTTGATGTAGCCGCCGACCGCCTTCAGCAGGGTCGACTTGCCGCAGCCGGAGGGCCCGAGCAGCACGAAGCGGTCGGAGCGGTCGACGGAGAAGCCGACACGTTCCGTCGCCGTGATCACGGCGCTGGAAGTCTTGTAGCGCAGCGTGACGCCATCGACATCGAGCAGCGCGGACATCAGTTGCCCTTCAGGTCGTGCGCGACCGGCAGATAGTAGTCGGTCCACGCCTTCGGCTGGGTCTTGATGGTGCCGATCTTGGCCAGATGCGTCGCGAACTTCATCGTGCCCTGCGGCTCCAGATTCCATTCCATCATTCCGGGCTCCTTGAGCCAGGCCAGCAGGTCCTCGACCGATGTCTTGTCGCCGGTGATCTCCTTGTAGATCTCGACCGCCGTCTTGGTGTCGCTGCGGATAAGATCCTGCGCTTCCTTGGTGGCCTCGCGCAGCGCCTGGATGATCTTCGGATTGGCGTCCGCGAACTTCGTCGTGGTGAAGAACTGCGCCTGGCTGAGCGGCCCGCCCATGACGTCCGGCGAGTTCAGCACGACGTGCGCGCCCGGCACGTTCTTCATTTCCAGGAACGTGTAAGGCGGGATGGAAAAGTGGTTGTGGACCTCGTGCTGCGGATTGGTCAGCGCGGTGTAGGCATCGGGATGGCCGAGCTGCACGGTGTTGGCGTCGAGCTTGTTCCATTGGTCGGCGCCGAACGCCTCGGCGGCCGCGATCTGCAGCACGATGGCCTGGGTCGAGACCTTGACCGTCGGCACCGCGATCTTGTCGGTCGGACCGAAATCCTTGATCGACTTGATGTGGGGATCACGGCTGATCAAGGTCATCGGCTGGGCCGAGGTCGCGACGATGCCCTTCACGCCGCCGCGCGTGCGGTCCCACAGCAGCAGCAGATTGCCGGTGCCGGTGTTGAGGATGTCGACGCTGCCGGACAGCAACGCATCGGTCTGCGCGCCGCCGCCGGAGAAGGTCAGCCATTTGGTGGTGACGCCGGGCAGGCCGAGCGCCGCGGCATGCTTCTCGATCAGCTTGTTCTTCTCGATGATGTGGCTCGGCATGTAGAAGATGCCGGGCTGGCGCGACAGCGAAACTTCGGTCTTCTGCTGCGCCTGCGCCGCCCCGTTCCAGCCTGCCGCAACCAGCATGGCGGCGGCCAGCATCGGGGCCAGATCGGCCGTGCGCCCGAACATTCGAAACATTGGACAATCCTCCCTACGGCCCGGACATTCTTGACGACCGGTCTGGAAATGCACTAATGCATTAGTGCATTTCTGACAAGAGCACATCTTCGACATTCGAGCCGGACGTCCCACCTCATGGCCCTGCCTGCGACACCTCCCCCGGTGCTCACGCCCGAACGGCTCGATCCGAGCCGGCGCGCGGCGCCGCAGGTGTTCGAGCGGCTGCGCGACCAGATCATCGCGCTGACGCTGCCGCCGGGCGCGCCGCTGTCGCGCACCGCGCTGCAGACCGAATTCGGCCTGAGCTCGACGCCGATCCGGGACGCGCTGATGCGGCTGGCCGAGGAGGGCCTGGTCGACGTCTTTCCGCAGCATGCGACCCTGGTCAGCCGCATCGACGTCGGCAGGGCGCAGCAGGCGCAGTTCCTGCGCCAGGCGCTGGAGCTCGAGATCGTGCGGCTGCTCGCGCTGCAGCCCGAACTGGCTCCCACGGACGACCTGAATGCCCTGATCGCTCAGCAGCGACGGTGCGCCAAGGACGGCGATTTTGCATCGTTCACGGTCGCCGACAACGCCTTCCACCAGCGGCTCTACGCCGCTGCCGACAAGCAGGACCTGTGGACGCTGGTGCGCAGCCGCAGCGGCCATATCGACCGGCTGCGGCGCCTGCATCTGCCGTCGCCCGGCAAGGCGCAGACGATCCTGCGCCACCACAAGCAGATCGTCGACGCCATCGCGGCCGGACGGCCGGACGAGGCGCAGGCGCATCTGCGCGAGCATTTGACGGGAACGCTCAGCGATCTCGCCACCATCCGCAGCCTCTGGCCGGACTATCTCAGCGGATAGCGGTCACCATCCGCCGGGGACGGACCGTCACGCTGCTCGCCTGCGGCCCGCGCCTGAATTGGCGCGACGCTCCGGTCCGCGGTAGTTCGGATCGTCCTCGACACGGCGATCGAGCGGGCCGGTGCGCAGCCGGATGAAGAACTCCTGCACCTCCGCGGCGAGATTTTCAGCGACGCGCGAGACGTTGTTGGAGGCGTTGCGCACGCTGTCCGCGGACTGGCTGGTCTCTTCGATCGCCCCGCTGACGGTGGAGATGTTGGTGGCCAGCATCTGGCTGCCCGAGGCCGCCATCTGCACGTTCACCGAAATCTCGCGCGTCGCCGCGCCCTGCTGCTCGACCGCGCTCGCGATGGCCGTCGTGACGTCCGCCATCTGTCGCATCGCGGTCGCGACCTGCTTGACCGAGGCGACCGCGTTGCTGGTGGAGCTCTGGATGCCCTGCACGTGCTGGCCGATCTCCTGCGTTGCCTTGGCGGTTTGTTCGGCCAGCGACTTCACCTCCTGCGCCACGACGGCGAAGCCGCGGCCGGCCTCGCCGGCGCGGGCGGCCTCGATCGTCGCATTCAGCGCCAGCAAATTGGTCTGTGCCGCGATCGCCTGGATCAGGTCGACCACGGTCGAGATGCTCTGCGCGGCCTGCGCCAGGCCCTCGATCTCCGCCTCCGATCGCGCCGTGATCGTATTGGCATTACGAACGGTGGAGTTGGACAGCTCGATCTGGCGGCCGATCTCGACGATGGAGCTCGCGAGCTGCTCCGCCGCCGCAGCGACCGTCTGCACGTTGACGGCCGTCTTCTCCGATGCGCCGGCCGCGGAAGCGGCCTGCTCGGTCGCATGACCCGCGATGCCCGTCAGCACCTGGGCGGTGCTCTTCATGACGCCAACATTGTCCTCGACTTCGGACAGCAGTTCGGTCGACTTGATCCGGAACGCGTCCACCGCCTGCTCCACGATACGGTTCATGGCGTCGCGCGCCTCCGCCTCGCGGACATAGTTCGTCGAGGCCTGCTGCTGCGCGATGACGTTGTCACGGAACATCGCCACCGCCTTCGACACGTCGCCGATCTCGTCGGCGCGTTCGGCCGTCTGAAAGGTGACCGACGTGTCGCCGCTCGACAGCCGGGCGGAATCGGCAACCAGCTCCCGGATCGGCCTCGTGATCGAACGCGCGACCAGCATCGCGATGACCACGCCGAGCGCGAGGCCGGCCGCGAGCAGCGCCCACTCCGTCAGCAGAAGCTGTTCGATCAGGGCCGCGACATCGGCCGAATCCTTCACCAGCACCTCTTGCTGATAGGTTCTCAGGCCGCCGCCGAAGGTTCCGTCCGGCTGCGGCTTGCCGTCCAGGATGTCCAGCAGCCTGTTCGCGCGCGGCGCCGCCTCGGTCGCCAGCAGGAACACGGCGGCATTCCATTGCGGCGACTGCCGCAGCACAAAGATCTTGTCCGGAAGCGGCGCAAAGGCCTCGCTCGCCTTGGCGACCTTGTCGAAAGCGACCTTCTGCGTCGGCGTCAGCAGAGCCGTCTGGGAGGTGATGATGGCGACCGCATTCCTGAAATTGCCGTAGGGGCCGGCGAACTTGTCGCGATCCGAGGCATCACCCGATGCGACATACAGCCTGAGCTGCGAGCCCGCCGCGGCGAGATTGCCGCGTACGTCGGCCATCGTCTTCAACAGGCGCTTCCGCTCCGGGGACGCTTCGAGCGTATTCTCCTCGTCGATCATCCGGGTGATTTCGGCGAACATGGTCGCGATCAGCGGCGAGGCCTCGGCACCGAGCAGCTTCGTCGCCGGATAGGCTTCGGGGGTGAAGGCCACCGCCTCGGCCTTGTCCTGCGCCGCCCTGAACTCCGCAAGCAGCGGCTTGGCCTCTGCCCACAAAGCCCGGTTCGCAGGAAGCTTGAGCTTGTCGGCCAGCCGATCGAAGTCCTGGATCGATTGCTCCAACTCCGTCCAAGTCTTCCCCCGCCGCTGCTTCATCGCCGGATCCCCGGTGAGAAGATAGCCGCGCAGCGCCGCGAGCGTCGCATGGAGGTTGGCGACCAGCTGCATGCTGCCGATCGCGACCGGCGATCTCAGCTCGACGATCGTCCGAAATTTCGCCGAGACGTCGGAAACCGCATAGGCCGAATAACCCACGGCGCAGGCGAGCAGCATGCAGATCAGACCGAACCCGGCGAGCAGCCGGCTCTGAATCTTCACCTTTGAAACCAAGCCGAGCATTCATCCCCCCACACTTTCAGAACGACGGCCGCAGCCGGGCCGGCCGACTCACGCAACGTGTCTCGCCCCCGTCACGCCGGCGATGTAGTTCCGCCGCCGCTCCGGGCCCTTGTAGCTCGCGTCATCTTGCCTGCGGCGATCGAGCGGTCCGGTGCGCAGCTTGACGAAGAAGCTGCGAACCTCCTCCGCCAGCCGTTCGGCCGCCAGCAACACATGAGCCGACGATTCGGACACCTGGTCCGCCGAGCGGTTGGTCTTATGGATGGCATCGCTGACGGTGGCGATGTTCGAGGCCAGCGTCTGCGAACCGGCGGCCGCCATCTGCACGTTCTCTGAAATCTCGCGGGTGGCGGCCCCCTGCTGCTCGACCGCGCTGGCGATCGCGCCGGTGACCTCGTCGATCTCCCTCATGGCGACACCGACCTGCTTCACCGAGGCGACGGCATTGCCGGTCGACGTCTGGATGCCCTGGACGTGCTGCGCGATCTCCTGGGTCGCCCTTTCGGTCTGCTCCGCCAGCGATTTCACCTCCTGGGCGACGACGGCGAAGCCGCGGCCGGCCTCTCCGGCGCGTGCGGCCTCGATGGTCGCGTTGAGGGCGAGCAGGTTGGTCTGCGCCGCGATCGCCTGGATCAGATCCACCACCGAGGAAATGCTCTGCGCCGCCTGCGCGAGACCCTCGATCTCGCTCTCCGAACGGGCCGTCGTGGTATTGGCCGAACGCACCGTGGCGTTCGAACGGTTGATCTGACGCCCGATCTCCTGGATCGAGCCGGCCAGTTCTTCCGCTGCCGCAGCAACGGTCTGAACGTTGGAGGCCGTGCGGCCCGAGGCGTCGGCGGCGGCCTCGGCCTGCTGGGTCGCCTGCGCCGCGATGGAGGTGAGCCCACTGGCGGTCTGTTTCAGACTGCCGGCATTGTCGCCGACCTGCCCCAACAGCCCCTCGGCCGCGCGCCTGAACTCCTCGACCGCCTGCTCCATGTTGCGGTTCACGGCTTCGCGGTGTTCGGCGGCATCGACCACGTTCTTGGCCGCCTGCTGTTGCGCAAGGACGTTGTCGCGGAATTTCGCGACCGCCCCCGCCAATTGACCAACCTCGTCACCGCGCCGGGCGCCGAGGAACTCGACCGACGTGTCGCCGGCCGACAGCCGTCCGGCTTCGTCCACCAGCACCTGGACGGGCTTGACGATGCTGCGGGTGATCAGCACCGCGCTGATGACGCCCACCAGCGCGGCGACGAGCGCCGTGATGAGGCGGATCCGGGCTTCGCCCTCGAGCAGCGCGAGGGTCTCGGCGACGGTCGTGACATAGTTCGACCGGATGCCGCTCTCCACCTTTTCGATCCGCTCGATGGCCGTCGTCGTCAACGGCGCGATTTCAGTCGCGTAGATCGCGTCGGCGCGGAGCAGATTGCTGGACGCCTTCTCGAAGCTATCGGCATATTTGGCCAGATCGGCCTCGACCGTCGCAAGCAGCGGCGCCAGCGCGCCGATGTCCTGCTTTTTCAGCTCGGCGATCTGCGCCCTCGCACGCCCCAGTTCGGCGATGAAGGCGTCACGCGATTTGACCTCATGGGTGGCGAGGTGCCGCCAGACATGGACCCTTGCTGCGCCGATGCGCACGTCCAAAGCGGACATCATCTGGCTCTGAGCCGTGGCTTCGGCGGAATCGGCCAGCTTGCGCAGATCCGCCGCGAGGCGGTCGCCGTCCACGAACAATACGTCGCGGGCGGCAAAGGAGGCCTGCATCAGGTTTCCCAGGGCGTTGCCCTTCTCGCTCAGCGACGCAATCTCCGGCTGCAGCTGCCGATACGCCGCCAGCCGCTCCTGGGACACGGTCCGACTGATGGTCGCCTCGAGCGTCGCGGTGGCGTTCGCCAGCCGGGCCTGGGCTTCGGCATAGGACGCCTGGTCACGATCGCTCCGGTAGCGAAGCATCGCCCGCGACGACGCATGGAGATCGGCGGAGAGTTTCACCACGCCAATCGCGTTCTGCGACTGGTCCCCCATCCGCAGCACCTTGGCGGAGATGATGCCCTGCTGCCAAAAGCCGAACGCGGCAGTTGCCAGTCCGATCACCACGAGGACGCCGAAACCAACGATCAGACGAATGCCGATCTTCACATCGCCAAGCACGGAATTCACCCACCCAAGATCTTGAATTGTCGAGAATATGCTCAAAGGCTGCGCGTGCGAGCGTGATGCGCCCGTTACAATCAAAGCGAGAACCTCAGTGACTTTCTGCTGATCGGATTAAGCGAATGTGAAGGCATCCGGCCGTACAACTACGGCGCGAGTTTCTCGAAACGAGGCAGCGGTGGTTCGAGCGCTGGTTCCCCGACACCTCCCCGGACCCCGGAAAGCCCGCGCCCTCGTCCGTCCGCTCGCGCGTATTTCCGCCGACCGGACGAGGATGTGACTCGGCCGGTGAAGTGCTTGCGGCGCGCCACGAATTGCGCAAACCTTTGCAACTGACCGTTGGTCTTGCTGCCAGCCATTCGGGAGATGCGAAGCGTGGCGAAGATACTGGTCGTAGACGACGATCCCGTCATGCAGCTGACCGTTCAGCGCGTGCTGGAACAGGGCGGCCACGTCGTGGCGCTCGCGGGCGACGGTCAGAAGGCGCTGACCCGGTTCGAGAGCGAGAGCTTCGATCTGGTCATCCTCGACATCTTCATGCCGGGCATGGACGGGCTGGAGACGATGCGCCTGATCCTCAAGCGGACCCCAGGTGTTCCGATCATCATGACCTCGGGACGGCCGCACACCCCGAACCCCATGTCGGAGCCGGACTATCTTACCATGGCGACCAAGCTGGGGGCCGTGTCCGCCTTGCCCAAGCCGTTCAAACCGGCGACCCTGCTGACGATGGTTTCCGATTGCCTGGCGTCGGCAGGCAAGCAAGCTGTTCCACCGCGGCCAGGCCAAGATGCTATTCCGAACTCCTGACAGCAACGCCAACCAGCCATCGTTGAGCGGCACCGCAGGCGCAAGCGAGGCCGGCGGTCTCGGCCGTCGGGTGACGCTGACGACACGGCTGGCGATCGCGATGATCCTGCTGGTCGCCATCGCCGTGTTTGCCGTCGGCTGGCTCGGCTACCGCGGCCTCGAGCGCGCGCTGCTGCCACGCGCGCTGGACCGCATCGAAGCGCATTCACGCCTGATGGCGACGGAGCTCGAAAGCTATGTCGCCAGCGCCCGCAAGGATCTGATCGCCTATCGCTCGACACCGAACCTGGCCACGCTCATCCGCACGCTCAAGACGGGGGCCCCGGACCCCCGCGAAGGACTGCCAGCGCAGTCGTGGCGCGAACGTGTCGCGATGGGCTACTTCGCCGAGCTGGAAGCCAAGCAGACCTACGCGATGATCCGTCTGATCGGGATCGAGAACGATTATCGCGAGCTCATCCGCGCCGATCGGCTCGGACCGGACAATGCCATCCGGATCGTTCCCGAGAACGAGCTGATCGCGCGCGGCGCGCGCAACTACATCAAGGAGACCCTGAGCCTCGCGCCCGGCGGCATCCGCATCTCACCGGTCATCCTCGACGGCAATACGACGGATCCGAAGACCGGGGTGCCGATGCTGTGCGTCGGCACCCCGGTGTTCTCGCCGGACGGCAAGCCATACGGCATCCTGATGCTCGATCTCGACATGCGCCCCGTGTTCGCGCATCTGCGCACGGCCGCACGGCCAGGCGCGCAGCTCTATGTCGTGAATGCCCGCGGCGATTATCTGTTTCATCCGGAATCCGACCGGGAATTCGCCTCGAAACGCGGCCGCTCGACGCGCTGGCAGGACGACTTCCCGACGCTGGCCGGCGCGACCGGCACCAGGGAGGGCTTTGCGCGGATCCTCCACGACGATGCGAACCGTCCCGGGGGCGTCGCCTTCGCGCCGGTGATGCTTGCCGGACAGGAATGGGTGGCGGTGATCGAGACGATTCCGAACACGGACTTCATGGCGCCCGCCCTCGCCATCCGCAAGACGGCGATCGAGGTCGGGCTGATCGCGATGCTGTGTGCGGCCGCGCTTGCCTTCGTGGTCGCGCGCTCGCTGACGCGTCCGATCAATCAGCTGACCCAGGCCGTCGAAGGTGTGGGACGCGGCGAGCCGGTGAAGATCCCGCTCGAGGCGGTGGGCGAGACCGGCGTGCTGGCGCGCGCCTTTGCCCGCGTGCTGGACGAGGTCCGCACCAAGACCGCGGAGCTGGAGCGCGAGGTCCAGGAGCACTATCTGACCGAAGCGGCGCGCGACCATTTCGCCGCCCGCGAGCGCCTCTACAATGCGGCGGTCGAATCATCGAACGACGCGATCGTGACGCTGTCGCTCGACGGCACCATCACGGCGTGGAACCCTGCCGCCGAGACCATGCTGGGCTACTCCGCCGAAGAGGCTGTCGGCCACCACTCGGACTTCGTCGTGCCGCCCAACCGCATCGCCGAGGCGCAGGACATTCTGGTACGCGTGGCGCGCGGCGAGCGGATCCAGCACTTCGAGACCGTGCGGATCCGCAAGGACGGTCAGCTCGTCCAGGTCTCGCTCAGCGTCTCCCCGATCAAATCGCCAACCGGTCAGATCATCGGCGCCTCCAAGATCGCGCGCGACATCACCGAGAGCCGCAGGACCGAGCAGGCGTTGCGGCAGCAGACCGAGGAGCGCCGTCGCATTTTCGAGACCTCGCAGGACCTGATCCTGATCAGCGATCGCGGCGGCATCCTGGTGCAGGTCTCGCCCAGCGCGGAGGCCACCCTCGGCTATGCGCCGGCCGAGATGATCGGCCGCAGCGGCGCCGACTTCATCCACCCCGACGATCTCGCCAAGGCCCGTGACGAGCTTCGCGCCTCGCGCCACGGCCTGCGCACACGAACCTCCGATGCGCGCTTCATCCACAAGGACGGCCGCGTCGTGACGCTGTCCTGGACATCGAACTGGTCGGAGCCGGTGCAGCGCCACTTCTTCATCGGGCGCGACATGACGGAGAGCAGGCTGGCGCAGGAGACCCTGCGCGAGAGCGAGCAGCTCGCCCGCAACATCGTCGAGACCGCGCTCGACGCCTTCGTCCAGATCGACGACAAGGGCGCCATCCTCAACTGGAACTCGCAGGCCGAAAAGATCTTCGGCTGGTCCCGCGCCGAGATCGTCGGCAAGGACGTGTTCGACGTGATCACCGTCGACGGCGAGGGCGCGGAGCTGCGTGCGGCGCTCGGTCGTATCCTGATGTCCGGACAGGCGTCCGTGCTCGGCGTCGGCCGGCGGCGCGAAGTCATGGTGAAACGGCGCGACGGCCGCGAGTTCAGGGCCGAGCTCAGCGTCACCGCGCTGAAGACGCGCAACGGCTTCGTGCTCAACGGCTTCTTCCGCGACCTGACCGAGAAGATCGCGACGGAGGAGCGGATCCGCCAGTCGGAGAAGATGGAGGCGATCGGCCAGCTCACCGGCGGCATCGCCCATGACTTCAACAACATTCTCACCGTGATCACCGGAACGATCGAGATCCTCGCCGCGGCGGTCGCCAAGGAACCACAGCTGGCGGCGATCACCAGGATGATCGACGAGGCCGCGGCGCGGGGCGCCGACCTGACGCAGCATCTGCTCGCCTTCGCACGCCGGCAGCCGCTGCAGCCGCGCGAGGTCGACGTCAACACGCTGATGATCGACACCGCCAAGCTGCTGCGGCCGACGCTCGGCGAGCAGGTCGAGATCGAGTCGGTGTTCCAGGACGAAACCTGCGTCGCGCATGTCGACCCCAACCAGCTCGCCACCGCGATCATCAATCTCGCGCTCAATGCGCGCGACGCGATGCCGAATGGCGGCAAGCTGATCCTGGAAACCGGCTGGGCCGACCTCGACGAGAATTATGCGAGCCTCTACGACGACGTCAGGCCGGGTCGCTATGCGATGATCGCGGTGAGCGACAGCGGCAGCGGCATTCCGGCAACCATCATCGACAAGGTCTTCAATCCGTTCTTCACCTCGAAGGGACCGGGCAAGGGCACCGGACTCGGCCTCTCGATGGTGTACGGCTTCGTCAAGCAGTCAGCCGGGCACATCAGGATCTACAGCGAAGAAGGCCACGGAACCACGATCCGCATGTACCTGCCGCCCGGCAGCGAGGGCGCGGTCGTTTCGTCCTCGGGAGCCGCGCCGGCCGTCGTCGGCGGCGACGAGACGATCCTGGTGGTGGAGGACGACCGCCTGGTGCGCGGCTACGTGCTCGCCCAGCTCCATGCGCTGGGCTATGCAACGCTCGAAGCAGGCAACGCTGCGGAGGCGCTCGCGATCATCCACGCCGGCGAGCCGTTCGCCCTGCTGTTCACCGACATCATCATGCCGGGGACGATGAACGGGCGCCAGCTGGCATCCGAAGTCCAGCGGCTCCGCCCGGGGCAGCGGGTGCTGTTCACGTCTGGCTATACCGAAAACGCCATCGTGCATCACGGCCGGCTCGACGAAGGGATCCTCCTGCTGCCGAAGCCGTATCGCAAATCCGAACTGGCCACGATGGTCCGCAAGGCGCTCGCCGCGAACGATGCGTGACGCCGCCGATGCGACAAACCGGCGCGGTGGCGGGAACAAGGATGCCAGCGCGCAGCGCCGCTCTCGTTCTCAATTGGCGCGCGAAGCGGTCATCACGATGCGAATCAGGTCAGCCGCGTTGCGCGCGCCGAGCTTCTTCATGATGTTGGCGCGGTGATCCTCGATCGTCCGCGGGCTGATGCCGAGCGTGCGCCCGGCCTCCTTGTTCGAGGCGCCTGCCGTGAATTGTTCCAGGACCTCGCGCTCGCGCCGCGTCAGCGGTTCGCGGCCGGGGAAATGCAACGATCCGATCTTCGGCGAAGCGTTCTCCTTCTGCCGCCGCGCGAACGCCCCGATCGCTTCGTTCAGGCGGGCCACGATCTCGCTGCCGCGAAACGGCTTCTCGATGAAGTCGAGCGCGCCGTTCTTGATCGCATTCACCGCCATTGGGATGTCGCCCTGGCCCGAGATCATGAAGATCGGCGCCGGATAGTCCTCACCATGCAGTTCCCTGAGAATGTCGAGCCCGGACTTTCCGGGAATGTGCACGTCGAGCAGGATGCAGGACGGCGTCCTGCTTCGGGCCACCGCCAGGAGTGCGGCACCATCCGCAAAGCAGATCACCTCGTATCCTCCCGCGGACAAGACCATCGAGAGGGTGTCGCGCACGGCTGGGTCGTCATCGACGACGAAAATCTCACCGCGGGATGTTGTTTGTTCAGCCATGGGCGATTGCTCTTGCAAAGGGAGAAGAAACAATGAAAGCGCGTCTTATGATACCATACTCGTGAGGTTGTTTGGGCACCCGTATTTGTACGGCTTATGACCGGAACCCACAAGTAGTAGCTGCGGATCAGCAAACGCCGTTACGAGAACACGATCTGAACACGATCTCAAGGCAGTCGTTGCGGATCGCATGCTGTCTTGCGATACACGTCGGCGCCGACATCATCATGATCGAAATCAAACCCGGAGCGCGCGGCCTCAGCCGCCGCGGAGAGATACGCGATCGCCGTGTTCCAGCGGGAACGATCGCAAGTCGCCGACGGATTTCTGCACGGCATTCGACACAAGCGGCCGGCCGGCTGCCTGCACTGCCCTTGTTTTGATCAGACGGCGGCGGGATCTGGACGGTGCATAACTTTACGACTCAAGGCATCACGAACGCGAGCCCGGAGCCGTTGTTGCTGCTCTGTCAAGACCGGTGCTTCGCGGCAACACCGTCGGCTGCGACGCCGCCCCAGGTGTGAACCACCGGCAGACCGAGCGCGGTCTTGCCGAGATTGGCGAGGAAGATGCGCAAAGCCGCCAGATCGACCGGTTTTGGCAGACTCTGCAGATCGATCCCGAGCGAGCGGGCATAGAGCCGGGCCGCGATACGCCTTGCCGCGTCCATGCCGCTGATCACGATCACGGAACCGGCGAAGCGGCTGTCGGCAATCGCCTTGAGGACGTCGGTGCCGTCGCCATCCTCGAGCATGAGGTCGAGTGTCACGCAGTCGAACCGCTTGTTGTGTACCTCACGGATCGCATCACCGCAGGTGGCGACGACCGTCACCGCATGGCCGGCCTGCTTGGCGGCGAGCGAAATCAGCGTCCTCTGAGCTGCATCGTCATCGACGATCAGAAGCTGCAGCGCACGCCGATCACCATCCTCCGCGACGCCCCGCCGATTGGCGGCTAGTTCCGAACTCATGACCGACATTGGTCGTTCCTGACGAAATTGACTGACTTCATCGTCATACACGTTCAGTCCTGCGACGACGTAAAGTGGGTCTCCGAAAAACGGCCCCCTGGCTTAGGAGTTGTGCAGGGGATTCGTCGGCCTCTCGCTCCGCGCCGCAGACTTGCGGACTTTCGCGAACAGGCGCCGGACGCACCTCCGAGCTGCGGGCACGAGAATTAGTTCACGGTCGTTTCCTGACCGGAGGACGCGCCCGAGCGCTTCTTCTTGTTCTTCCCCTTGATGAACTGAATGTCCATCTCGGAGCCGTTGACCCGGACCAGCTCGCAGCGCCTGTAGGCGAGGCCCGTCGAGGAGAGCAGCAGAAAGAACTCCTTGAGGTTCAATCCCTGGATGGATCCTTCGACAGTCAGCACTGCGTCGTTGTCCGAAATGGCGTTGAGCTGACAATCCCGCCGCCAAGTCCCGTCGATGCCCATGATGCAGACATCGTAGCCGCGGCTGAAGGTGACGCGCTCCGTACTCTTGTTCTCTTCAGACATCTCTGTGTCCTGCTCTGGTGCCCTCGGGCGAGACCTAGTTGCCGGCGGCCGCGACTCGCTGCACGCCCGAGAGCGGTCCCTTCGCCGTGGACGCCGCGCCGCTCGGACGGTACAGGCCGCGACGATCCGGAAGCGGCTTGAACACGTCAGTCAGCCCGACCACCGTTTCGGCCGCGCCGAGAACCAGGAAGCCGTCCGGCTCCATCAGCTTGGCGAGCCGGCCGAAGATGTTGACCTTCGTGTCCTGATCGAAATAGATCAGCACGTTGCGGCAGAACACGACGTCGAACGTTCCGAGCTGAGAGAAGTCGTGCAGCAGGTTGAGCTGGCGATGCTGGACCATGCCGCGAACGTCGGAATTGATCTGCCAGAGCTCACCGGCCTGCTTGAAGTACTTGACCAGAAGCTGGATCGGCAGTCCGCGCTGCACCTCGAACTGGCTGTAGAGGCCGGCCTTCGATTTCTCCAGCACTTCCTGGGACAGATCGGTGGCCACGATCTCGACGCGCCATCCGCTGAGCGCGGCGCTCATCTCCTTGAGCGACATCGCCAGTGAATAGGGCTCCTGGCCGGTCGAGCAAGCGGCGCACCAGATGCGGAGCGACTTTCGACCGGCCCGAGCCTTCAGGAGCTCCGGCACGATCACGTCGCGAAAATGATCGAACGGAACCTTGTCGCGGAAGAAGAACGTCTCGTTGGTCGTCATGGCTTCGACGACCTGACTGACCAAGACGCTCGATCCGTCCCTCAGCTTCTGGACGAGATCGCTGATGCTGGCGAGGCCGGCCTTGCGCGCGAGCGGAAGCAGACGGCTCTCGATCAAATATTGTTTGTCGGCAGACAGGTCGAGACCGGATTTGTCTCGAAGCAGCTTGCGCAGGAATTCATAATCTGGCTGGTTCACGGACGGCCTCTTCTGGCAGACGAAGGGATCAGGCGGATTCGGCTGACAGTGCCTGGATGAGACCGACTTCCTGGAACTTGGCGGCGACGATTTCCTTGTCGAACGGCTTCATGATGTACTCGTTGGCGCCGGCGTTCAGCGCGCGCGAGATGTGGTCGATGTCGTTCTCCGTGGTGCAGAACACCACCTTCGGGCCCTCGCCGCCGGGCAGCCGGCGCAGACGTCCGAGGAAGTCGTAGCCGTCCATGACCGGCATGTTCCAGTCGAGCAGGATCGCGTCCGGCAGGCCTTTGGTGCAGAGCTCCAAGGCCTGCTCGCCATCTTCCGCCTCGACGACCGAGAAACCCAGTTCCTCCAGAATTCGGCGTGCGATCTTGCGCACCACGCTGGAATCGTCCACGACCAAACAACTCTTCATTTTTTCCCCCATGGGATGGTTGACGGGCTAGGCGGCAATTGCAGCTTTCGGCAGAAGCTCAAGCACGCGATCGACATCGAGGACGACCATCAGCTGGCCTTCGAGCCGATGCACGCCGCCCGCAAATTTGGCCATCCGCGGATCGAGGTTGACGGGGTTTTCCTCCCGGCTCTCCTCGGGCAGCCGCAGCACCTCGCCGATCTGGTCGATCAAGAGGCCGTAGGACTCGCCGCGCAGATCGACACCGACCGCCATCGGCGGCTTGCCGTCGTCGGCCCGGGCGAGGCCGAGCCGCGCCCGCATGTCGACAACGGTCACGAT
>NZ_JBNPVB010000042.1:0-15000 GCF_051168495.1 Bradyrhizobium oligotrophicum
CGAGACCGGTCTGGGCACCCTTGCCGATCTTCTTGAGCACGTTCCAGAAGCCCTGCAGCTCCATGTCGGTCGGGGGCTGCTCGACGGCGGCCTGCATGCCGGGTTGGCCGGCGCTGAAGATGCCGAGGTCGTGACCGACATTGAGGCCGGTCTGGACGCCCTTGCCGATCTTCTTGAGCACGTTCCAGAAGCCCTGCAGCTCCATGTCCGTCGGCTGCTCCCCGCCGGGGCCGGCCGACAACGGCAGGAAGCCGCCGCCGATCTTTCCGATGGCGCCGCCGATATTCCTGCCGGTCTTGCCCCCGATGATCCCGCCGACGAGCCGTCCGGCGGCGCCGCCGAGGATAGAGCCCAAGAACCCTTCCAGTTCGAGTTGACCGATTTCGTCGGTCGACTGCTGCATGCCACTCATGGTGTTCTCCTCACCTGTTGCTTGACCTCTGAGCGACGCGCCCTGTGCCGTTATCAGTTGCGTGGAGTGCGCGGCGCTCGATCGGGGCGGAGGTTGCGCGCCGGGCCGTGATGCAAGTGTCAAGCGGGGCGTGAAAGTGCCGTCAAAATCGGTCGATGGACATGCGAATGGAACAGGCTCGTTTCCGGACGATCAGGCGCGAAGCATGCGCCTGATCTCGCGCTGCAGGCTTTCGGTTTCGATCTCCGGCGTCGCGCCGACCTGCTTCCGCAGGACATTGCGGCAAAAGTCATACTGACGCAGCGCATCCGCCCGGCGACCCTGCTGGGCGTAGCAGCGCATCAACGTGCGGTGAATGTCCTCCTGGAGCGGGTCGGCGGCGAGCACGCGCAGCGAGAACGTCATGGCGATCTCCACACGTTCGCGGCCACCGACATCCAGCAGGCTGGTGATGGCTCGCATCGCTTGCGTCCGCAGCCGCTGGCGCTCGGCGGACAGCCAGGCTTCGAATGCACATGAGGTCGAACCGATGCCCTCGAGCAGTTCCCCGCGATAGAGCGCTGCGGCGCAGGCCAGCGTTGCCAAGTCGTCCGACTGCAGCAGCCGTTCGAAATCCTGAACGTCGGTGCTGACCGCATTCGGACAGATGCGAATGTCGTCGCGCTCGGTCAGAATGACGTCCGCACATTGCGGCAGCACGCGACGCAGCGTCAGCAGGGTCTGTCGCAGGCTGGCGCGCGCGTTGTCGCTGAAGCGCCCTTCCCACAGCATTGCGGCGAGCTTGCTGCGCGAAATGCCCTGCGGAGAGGTCAGGGCGATATAGCCGAGCAGTGTCGCAGCCTTTCGACTCGGGAGCGCGATCGGCTCGCCGGAGACCTGTTTGATTTCGAGACCGCCAAAGAGATTGATCCGCAGCAAATTCATCGTCTCTCTCCTTCGAGTAGCTTCTCGCAGTCACGGCTTCAGGCCTTCGGAGTCGAGCGTCTCGCAATGAGAATGAGCAGCTGCGATCGGGCCGGTCTGGAGCCCTCCGCGCCAAAGGCGAGCCGTCATTGTTCTCGTTGTGATCTTCGAAATGAGATCGGGAATGTAGTTAAGTCTTTCCGAGTAGCGTCCGGTTCATCACTTTTAGGTTGCGTGAACGCGCGGCGGTCGTTTCGGCTGCGCTTGCAGTGTGCACGTCGCCGTGTCCAGTCTAGGTGCGGTTGGACCGGGACAACTGTGAGCTGCGCCACACTTTGGGCGGCGGGCCGGCAGGTGTTCCTCCACCACATTTGCGAATGACGGGAGATGCCCATGAAATCCTTCCGCAAGGAACTCTGGTTCGAGACGCCGGGCCGGCGCGCCTTCGTCAACATCACTGCTGAGGTCGAGGCGGCGCTGAAGGAGAGCGGCGTGCGCGAGGGGCTGGTGCTGGTCAACGCCATGCACATCACGGCCTCCGTCTTCATCAATGACGACGAGAGCGGGCTGCATCACGACTACGAGCAATGGCTGGAGAAACTGGCGCCGCACGAGCCGGTGGCGGGCTATCGCCACAACCGCACCGGCGAGGACAATGCCGACGCCCACATGAAGCGCCAGATCATGGGGCGCGAGGTCGTGGTCGCGATCACCGGCGGCAAGCTCGATTTCGGCCCGTGGGAGCAGATCTTCTACGGCGAGTTCGACGGCGGACGGCGCAAGCGGGCGCTGATCAAGATCATCGGGGAGTAGGGCATGCTGGCCGCAATGGCCATTCGGAAACGGTCGACCGAGCCGCGATCGAAGCTTCGAGCGGATGGGCCATTGCGGATTTCGTGCGCCTGTTCGACGGTGAGGCATGGCAACGATGCAACGACCGGCCTTGATCGTCTTCGGCGGACTCCCGGGCACCGGGAAGACGACGGTTGCCCGGCAGCTGTCGATCCGGCTCGATGCCGTCTATCTCCGTGTCGATGCGATCGAGCAGGCGTTGCGCGCGGCGGGCGCCGACGTCGGCGCGTTGGGCTATGTCATCGCCAACGCGCTGGCGGCGGAGAACCTGAGGCTTGGCCGCACCGTGGTCGCTGATTGCGTGAACCCGGTCCTTGCGAGCCGTCTCGGCTGGCGGCGCACCGCGTCGCAGAGTTCGGCGCGCATGGTCGAGATCGAGCTCGTCTGCAGCGATCGGGCTGTGCACCGCCGGCGCGCCGAACGGCGGTCGCCCGATATCGAGGGGCTGCGACAGCCGAGCTGGGATGAGATCGTGACACGGCACTATGAGCCGTGGGACCGCGAGCATCTCGTGCTCGATACGGCCACCAACTCGCTCGAGGCGCTGGTCGATGGCGCCGAGGCCTGTGTCCGCGGTCACGCCTGATCGCCGGGGCGCCGGCTATCCCGCGATCGACCTGGGATCGCGAACGCTCCACCGCCCGGCCTCCACCAGTGCGATGAACCGCTCGACGGCCTCGTTGAACAATGCCGGCTCCTCCAAATTCAGCACGTGGCCGGACTTGGGGAAGAAGGTCAGGCCCGACGCCGGCAGATGCCGCTTCAGGAACAGGCTCGGTTCGATGCAGGCGTCGTCCTCGTCGCCGCAGATGATCAGGGCCGGCGTCGCGACGCGGCGGATGGCGTCCGCCATCGTGTAGATCGAGGGCCGGGCGCCCTGGAAGCCGCGCATGGTGTTGGCCGATCCCCTCGCATCGTGGCGGGCCAGCGCGGCATAGAAGTCGGCGTGACCGCGCGGGTCCTTGACCAGGAAGGGGATGCGGCCGGGCGCCTCGCGGGTGACCTTGGCGGTCTCGGCCGAGCCCAAGGTCTCGAACTGCTCGGCGGTGGCGCGGCACTGGGCGCGGAAGGCACCGAGCTGCTCCAGGCTGGAGCCGGAGCCGACGCCGGCCAGCACCATCGAGCGGATGCGATCGGGCGCGTTCAGCGCCACCTGTAGCGCGGAGTAAGAGCCCATCGACAGGCCGACAAAATGGGCGCTGTCGATGCCGAGATGGTCGAGCACCGCCAGCGCGTCGGTATAGAAATGCACATGGCTGTAGACGTCGGCCGAGGCGGGGACGTCCGACGGCGTATAGCCGCGGGCGGAATAGGCGATGCAGCGGTGGCGCCGCGCGAAGTTGCGCAGCTGCGGCTCCCAATTGGTGTGGTCGGCGGCGAACTCGTGCAGGAAGATGAGCGGCGTGCCCGCGCCGACCTCTTCGAAATAGAGGCGAACGCCGTCTTTCGCCGTGGCATGTGGCATCGTCAGTCCTCCCGTGTCGCGTGCCGCATCATGACGAGTCGCGCGAGGCGCGACAATGCAGCGGCCGGCTGCTTTGGTTTCGCCGTAGAACAAGCCCAGAATCGCCCTTCATCCGCCTGCTTTTTGCCACGCATGGTCATGTTTTCGTCACAGCGCGACGTTTTACGGGCCGCCGCCAACGGCTCGCAGACGGGCCGGGCTGAGAACGAGGGGGTGCCAGGTCGGGTGCTCAAGTCAGGGTACTCGGGGGAATAACAGAAGGAATGAGTATGGTAGTGTCTAACCTTCGCCGGTCGTTTTGCATCATCGTGCTGACCCTGTCCGCGGTCGTGATCGCCGCCAGCGCGACGCCGGCTTCGGCCCGTCCTCATCATGGCTCCGGGCATCACGCCCATCGCAGCCACGGCGGCCATCACTATGCGAGACATCATCACCATCGTCGGTCCGCCGCCCGGATGTCGCGCTGGGAGCGCGGCGTGGCGCGGATGCAGGTGAGCGGTGTCGCCGATGCGCAGGCCAGCGTCATGATGCCCGGCACGGCTGCCGAGGGCATGTCGATCTCCGGCGGCTTCGGCGGCGGCAGCGTCGTGTCCGCGGCGCGCAGCTTCATCGGCGGCGGCAATCCGACCGGCCGGCGCAGCCTGTGGTGCGCGCGCTTCATGAACATGGTGCTGGAGCGCACCGGCCATCGCGGCACCGGCTCCGACATGGCGCGCTCGTTTGCGAGCTACGGCCAGCGCGTCTCCGGCCCGCAGGTCGGCGCCATCGCCGTCATGAGCCGCCGCGGCGGCGGCCATGTCGGCGTGGTCTCGGGTGTCGATGCCCAGGGCAATCCGATCGTCATCTCCGGCAACAACGGCAACCGCGTCCGCGAGACCGCGGTGTCGCGGGGCCGCGTGTTCGCCTACGTACTGCCGAACTGATCAATCTCTGAACTGATGAGTTGAGGTCGCGCTGCTTGCGCAGTCTGCGCCTCCCCCGCGTGCGGGGGAGGTCGCATCGTGAGATGCGATGCGGGTGGGGAAGTTTCTCCCCACGAAGATCTTCGGGTGAGTCCTCCACCCCAGCCCTCTCCCCGCAAGCGCAGGGGAATCGCATTTGAAGAAATGGAGCAATTGCTCCGGGGGCGACGGCCAATGAGTTACTCCGTCATGCCCGGGCTTGTCCCGGGCATCCACGTGGTTCTCAGCATGCCGGACGACGTGGATGGCCGGGACAGGCCCGGCCATGACGGCGTGGAAACAGACGAGCGCAATATGTAGAGCGCCATATGCTATCACCCTGCCCGCAAGCGGCAGGGGGCGCACCGGCGGAGCGGGGAGAGTCGGCGCTACAACAAACTCGGCTGCTCCACCGCGAGCTCATCGCCGACGGCGATGTCTCCCGCTGCGATGACCTCGGCGTAGATGCCGCATTCGTTGTTGCCGCGATGCTGGAGCAGCGCGGGCGGGATGTCGAGGTCGCGGGCGGCGGTGTCGGGATCGACGTTGACGGCGGCGCAGCGGGTGGTGGTCTTCACCACCTCGAGCCGCGCCGATCCGATGCGCAGGACCTCGCCCAGCAGCGCGGCCTCGTGCCAGGCCGGCCAGCCGGTGACGTAGATGTTGGCGCGGAAGCGCAACGGATGCACGGTCGCGCCGACCAGCGTCTCGATCTCCGCGACGGAAGCGAGGTTGATGATCGAGACCACCTTGCGCGCCAGATCCGTGAAGCTGTAGCCGCCGCCTGACAGCAGTCTTGGCGGCCCGCGCAACTCGTCGGCGAACTCGGCGGCGGCGAAGCGCTCGATGGCGGCGCGGCCTTCGGCGGTTTCGAGGTCGCCTCGTGCGACGACCTCGTCGCCGCGACGGATGGTGAGGACATTGGTGGCGTCGTCGAACGCCGTCTTGAAGCCGGCGAGGCGCTCGTTGCGCATCAGCATCAGATAGGCGGTCTTGGGCCGCCAGACCGGCGCCGCCGGATCGAAGCCGGACGGCCCGTTCTCGATCGCGTAGCGGCGGTCGGCCGGCAGCGTCTGCCCGACCCGCAACGGGGCCGCCGGCAGCGGTTCCGGGGTGAGGCCCTTGACCGGATAGCGGTAAAGGCCGGTGATGCGGGCGGGAGGAGTGCGGCTCATGTCGCGTCATAGGAGATTCCGGCCGGGCCGGCCAGGGCACACGAATTTGTGAAACGGCCCCTTCCGTTTTTGGCGGGCCTTCCCACATTTCAGCTCAAGCCGGGCGCAAGCCGGCGACGTGGATGGTTGCGGCGTTGACGGACGTCAACGTGCACGACCGAAACCCAATGAAGATG
Organism: Bradyrhizobium oligotrophicum; assembly: GCF_051168495.1. Taxonomy (GTDB): domain Bacteria; phylum Pseudomonadota; class Alphaproteobacteria; order Rhizobiales; family Xanthobacteraceae; genus Bradyrhizobium; species Bradyrhizobium oligotrophicum_A. Next base: position 5,925 of record NZ_JBNPVB010000042.1, read on the forward strand.
CTGGAACCGTGCCTTCGGGGCGTGACGGCAGGCTGAGGGAAACATCATGAATATCGACAAATATACCGAACGCGCACGGGGCTTCATTCAATCGGCGCAGTCGCTGGCGGTGCGCGACGGCCATCAGCAGTTCTCGCCGCTGCATCTGCTCAAGGTTCTGCTCGACGACGGCGAGGGACTCGCGGGCGGTCTGATCGATCGCGCCGGCGGCAATTCGCGCGCGATCCTGAAAGCCACCGAGGACGCGCTCGGCAAGCTGCCGAAAGTGTCGGGCAGCGGCGCCGGGCAGATCTATCTGTCGCCCGAACTGGCGCGCGCCTTCGACGCGGCGGAGAAGGCGGCCGAGAAGGCCAGCGACAGCTTCGTTACAGTCGAGCGGCTGCTGCTAGGGCTGACGCTGGAAAAGAACAGCGAAGCGGGAAGCATTCTCGCCAAGGGCGGCGTCACCGCACAGAACCTCAACGCAGCGATCGAATCCCTGCGCAAGGGGCGCACGGCCGACTCGGCGACCGCCGAGAACGCCTATGATGCGCTGAAGAAATATGCCCGCGACCTGACCCAGGCGGCGCGCGACGGCAAGCTCGATCCGGTCATCGGCCGCGACGAGGAGATCCGCCGCACCATCCAGGTGCTGTCGCGGCGCACCAAGAACAATCCCGTGCTGATCGGCGAGCCCGGCGTCGGCAAGACCGCGATCGTCGAGGGGCTGGCGCTGCGCATCGTCAATGGCGACGTGCCGGAGAGCCTGAAGGACAAGCGGCTGCTGTCGCTCGATCTCGGTGCCTTGATTGCCGGCGCGAAATATCGCGGCGAGTTCGAAGAGCGGCTGAAGGCCGTGCTGCAGGAGGTCACGGGGGCTGAAGGCGCGTTCGTGCTGTTCATCGACGAGATGCACACGCTGATCGGCGCCGGCAAGGCCGACGGCGCGATGGATGCGTCGAACCTGTTGAAGCCCGCGCTTGCGCGCGGCGAACTGCATTGCATCGGCGCGACCACGCTCGACGAGTATCAGAAGCATGTCGAGAAGGATGCCGCGCTGGCGCGGCGCTTCCAGCCGGTCTACGTCACCGAGCCGACGGTCGAGGACACCATCTCGATCCTGCGCGGGCTGAAGGACAAATACGAGCAGCATCACGGTGTGCGCATCACCGATTCCGCGCTGGTGGCTTCCGCCACGCTGTCGAACCGCTACATCACCGACCGCTTCCTGCCCGACAAGGCCATCGACCTGATGGACGAGGCGGCGGCGCGGCTGAAGATGCAGGTCGACAGCAAGCCGGAGGAGCTGGACTCGCTCGACCGCGAGATCATCCGGCTCAAGATCGAGCAGGAGGCGCTGAAGAAGGAGAGCGATGTCGGCTCCAAGACCCGGCTGCAGGCGCTGGAGAAGGAGCTCGCCGATCTCGAGGAGAAGTCGTCGGCCCTGACGTCGAAGTGGAGCGCCGAGAAGGACAAGCTGTCGAACGCGCAGAAGCTCAAGAGCGAGCTCGACGGCCTGCGCATCGAGCTCGCCAACGCGCAGCGCCGCGGCGAGTATCAGAAGGCGGGCGAGCTGGCCTATGGCCGGATTCCCGAATTGGAGAAGCGGCTGGCCGACATCGAGGCCAAGGAGAATGCCGGCGAGATGATGGAGGAGGCGGTCACCGCCAACCACATCGCGCAGGTGGTGTCGCGCTGGACCGGTGTGCCGGTCGACAAGATGCTCGAGGGCGAGAAGGACAAGCTGCTGCGGATGGAGGAGAGCCTCGGCAAGCGCGTCGTCGGCCAGTTCGAGGCGGTGCATGCGGTCGCGACCGCGGTGCGGCGCTCGCGCGCCGGCCTGCAGGACCCGCACCGGCCGATGGGCTCGTTCATGTTCTTAGGGCCCACCGGTGTCGGCAAGACCGAGCTGACCAAGGCGCTCGCCGAATATCTGTTCAACGACGAGACCGCGATGGTCCGCCTCGACATGTCCGAGTACATGGAGAAGCACTCGGTGTCGCGGCTGATCGGCGCGCCTCCCGGCTATGTCGGCTATGACGAGGGCGGGGCGCTGACCGAAGCCGTGCGACGCCGGCCGTACCAGGTCGTGCTGTTCGACGAGATCGAGAAGGCGCATCCGGATGTCTTCAACGTGCTGCTGCAGGTGCTCGACGATGGCCGCCTGACCGACGGCCAGGGCCGCACCGTCGACTTCCGCAACACGCTGATCATCATGACCAGCAATCTCGGCTCCGAGTTCCTGGTCAATCAGCCGGAGGGCGAGGATACGTCCGAGGTGCGCGAACTGGTGATGGGCACGGTGCGGAGCCATTTCCGCCCCGAGTTCCTCAACCGCGTCGACGAGATCATCCTGTTCCACCGCTTGCAGAAGAGCGAGATGGGCCGGATCGTCGAGATCCAGTTCTCACGACTCCAAAAGCTGCTGGAGGAGCGCAAGATCACCTTGTCGCTCGATGCCGACGCGCGCGACTGGCTCGCCGCCAAGGGTTGGGACCCGGCCTATGGCGCCCGTCCCTTGAAGCGGGTGATCCAGCGCAGCGTGCAGGATCCGCTCGCGGAGATGATCCTCGCCGGCGACATCAGCGACGGCGACAAGGTCGCGATCTCCTCGGAAGGCAACGTGCTGACCTTCAACGGCAAGGCGCATCGCACCGCCGAGATTGCGACCTTCGAGGCGCCGATCCCGAAGCGCAAGCTGAACTGAGTGCAGCCGCGCTGCGGATGTGTCGGTCAAGGGCCCCCGCCATGTGGCGGGGGCTTTTTGCTGAAAGGTATCTCGCTCCGTCTCAACTAAAGAGCGTGTTGTAGAAAGGAAACACGCGACGCGTATCGTCAGGGCGATCGCCGTTTCCCGTTGCGCGGCCTCGCGCGCGGTCATCACAATCTCGCCGTGTATGTGGCGGGGAGGGCGTGCGATGCGGATGGTCACGGTCGGACGACAGAAGCCGGGCGGACGAAGCAGGGTGTGGCGCAGGTGGGTGCGGGCCGCCGGCCTGCTCAGCGTGGTCGGTCTCGGCGCGTGTGCGCAATGGGCCGGCAATGGGCCGGCCGTCGACGACGCGGTCATTCTTGCGCGGGTGAATGCCTGCAACGGGCCAAACGACGGGCCGAAGGCCGCGAATGACTACATGCAGGTCGGGTTCGCCAACGTCTACGCGGCCTGCGAGGCGTTCTTCGTCAACGCGACCAAATTCCAGCAGAACGCGTTGGCGACCAACCAGACACTCGATGCCGGCCTGGTTGGCGCGACGTCGATCATCAACGCGACGAGCTCGACGGCTGCGGCATTGAAAGCCATCACGATCACGACGGCGGGGATCGTGTTCGGCAAGGCGATCCTCAACGACTACGTCACCGTCTACACATTCGGCACGCATCTCTACAAGGTGAGGCAGCTGGTCCATGACGACATGGACAACTTCGCCGCCAATGTCGGCGTGCCCGCCGACACCTGCATCGCCTATGCGAGCGTCCAGAAGCTTGCGATCAAATGCACGATCGCCAACATGCAGGCATTGCTGGACGCCCAGGTCGCGATCCCCTCGCAGACGGTGTCCCATGCCTCTCCTGCGCCGGCGGCGGCACGCGCCGCGGCGCTGCGCACGTTGCGGGCCGCGCCCGAATTCGTGGCGCCGGTGCAGGGGACGTCGCGGGTCGGCTCCACCGTGGTGCCGCGCTGACTCGGATCAGCGGCTCACCTGGATCGGCAGCGGGCTGGCATCGGACATGCGCGAGGTGCCGTTGCGGCCGGTCAACATCTGGTCGACGCGGTCGCGCTCCTTCTCGAAGCCCGCCATGATCTGGCCTTCGAGCGAGCGGCCGCGCGGCAGCTTCACGCGCATCGGGTCGACGAAGCGGCCGTTGACCAGGATCTCGTAGTGGACGTGCGGGCCCGTCGACATGCCGGTCGAGCCGACGAAGCCGATGACCTGGCCCTGGCGCACGCGCTTGCCGGGCTCCATGCCCTTGGCAAAGGCGGACAAATGGCCGTAGGCGGTCTCGTAGCCGTTGTTGTGCTTGATGCGGATGTACTTGCCGTAGCCGCCTTCCATGCCGACCTTTTCGAGCACGCCGTTGCCGGAGGCGAAGATCGGCGTGCCGTAGGCGGTGGCCCAGTCGACGCCGGTGTGCATCTTCACATAGCCGAGGATCGGATGGCGGCGGCCGCCGAAGCCGGAGCGCATGATCGCGTTGTTGACCGGTTTGCGCACCAGGAACTTCTTCGCGCTCTTGCCGGTCTCGTCGTAATAATCGACGACGCTGTCGTCCGGGGTCTGGAAGCGGTAGTATTTCTTGGTCTCGCCGCCGACCGTGAGCGAGGCATACAGCACTTCGCTCTTGTCGTTGTTGCCGGGCTTGTCGTCGTCGTCGCCGGCATAGAAGACGTCGAACGAATCGCCTGGCTGCACCTTGCGCTGGAAGTCGACGTCGTAGGAGTAGATCCTGATCATGTCGTCGATGACCGGCGCCGGCACCTTGTTGCGCATCGCCGTCTCGTAGATGCTCTGGTAGAGGCGGACGCCGGTGCCGTCATCCTCCTCGTCATTGCCGTTGTCGGCGGTCTCGGTCACCGTATTCATGCTCTGCACGTCGACGGCGACGTATCGGCCGAGATCCGACAGCGCCGCGACCGCCTCGATCACGGTGTCGTTGGCGACGATGACGCGGAACGGCTGCAGCCGCGCGCCCGGGGCGGGGCTGGCAGGCGCCATCAGGATCCGCAGCTTCTCGCCTTCCTTGAGGCCGCCGTCACGGCCGCGGGCGCCGAGCTGGGCCGCGATCGCCCGGGCCTCGTCCGGCGTGGCGCCCTGATCGCGCAGGATGGAGGCGACCGTGTCGCCCTTCTTGACCAGATGGACGCGCTCGCCGAGCGGATTGCCGCCGGTGATCTGGTCCTTGGTCTTGGGCAGCAGGGTCACGTTCTCCGGCACCACGCGGGTCTCGAAACCGGCATAGGGATCGGGCGAGGTGCCGTCATTGGCATAGGACAGTTTCAGGTCGCCCTGCGCGCCGGTGGCGTCCGCAGCGGCATTGGCGAGCGAGGCATAGCGGACGCCGCCATTGTTGCCGCGCCAGTTCGCCGCATCACGGACCCGCATGACGATTTCGTCGAGCGCCACCGAGGCCGCAATCTTCGCCTTCGGCAACACGGTCGCGAGGTCCTTGGTGACGAAGGAGACTTCGGCATCGGGCTCGACGGCTGCGGGATTGTTGGGATCCTCGCCGGCGCCCGACTTGTCGGCGTCATTGTCGGGGTCGGTGAGGAGCCGTTGCGCATTGAACGGCGGAATTTTGGCCGAGAGATCGCTCGTGGTCATCGAGAGGTTGCCCGAGATCCGCACATAGGGGCGGACCCGGATCAGCTCGCGGGACCCGGCACGGGTCACGGTGGAGACGCGGACGACGTTGCGCGCGGCCGCAGCTTCGCTCGGCGGCGGCAGCCGGTCGCTCTTGCGCAGGGTGGCGACGCGGTCGTTGGCGCCGAACGCGCCACGCAGCGCGCTTTCCATCCGTTCCGGCATGCGTGCAAAGGTCATCTCGCCGTCGAGCGAGGCGAAAACGGCGCCGCCGATCAGGGCTGCGCCGCAGAGACCCGTCAGAATCGTGCCCGAGAACCATTGGACGGAGACACGGCGGCGGTCGATGACCGCTGCCTCGGAGCCATCGACCGATAGCGGCGGCTCATGACCGAGATCGATCATGCCGATCTCGCGTCCATACCCCCCGCGTGACGTCCGATGGTTCAACCTAAGTCCCCCAAGTTCAAAGTCAGCACCGAGATCACTCAGCTGCCGGTTGGCTTACCGTTCAAGACAAACGGCTCGGAATGATGGCGCGTCTCTGACGGTTCGAGGCGCTTGGGCTTGGACCCCGCGAATCCGCGAACCGCTGTTGTTCTTTAGGATCTCTCGATGTCGTCTCGGTCGTCTCAATCAGGCGAAGGGCTCGCCGTTTCCTTGATCTGGATCACCGTGAATTACTGGCGCTCCCCGCCGGAGCCAAATCACCCAGGTCGATGCTTAACAAATCGTCGCAGGATTGTGGCCCAAGTGGGGCACGATGTCCGCAAGAAATCGGGCTTTCCGGGCTCCCGGAAAAAAATGATTCGTTGCGACGATTTCGTGAAATTGGTCGTTGACACCCCGAACCGACCCCCCTATAAGCACGATCACTGAACGCGGCGCCGCTTCGGGACACACCGGGGCGAGCACACGCGTCAATGTTGCTCCTCACTTTCGTTGAGTGGTGCACAACCGGTAGAACCCGGTTGACCATCGCCGTCGAAAGAGGTTGAGCGACCCCTCTCGAAGAGGGTGGGACTGAGGTCCCGGGCTGTTTGACAAGTGAAGATGAAGAAAGAGAAACGTGGACGGCGGAGTCCTTGCGGGTCTCGGGATTGAGAGCTTCGGCTTTTGGTTCTGGGATCGGACGAGAAGACTTCGGCGGACAATGTTTCAAAGGTAACACCATGGTTTTCGCGCTGTGAAGCGTGGAGATCGATTGGTGGGACCTCGTCAAACGTTGTGATCAGCCGGTTCAAAGCTTCAAGTTCAACTTGAGAGTTTGATCCTGGCTCAGAGCGAACGCTGGCGGCAGGCTTAACACATGCAAGTCGAGCGGGCGTAGCAATACGTCAGCGGCAGACGGGTGAGTAACGCGTGGGAACGTACCTTTTGGTTCGGAACAACACAGGGAAACTTGTGCTAATACCGGATAAGCCCTTACGGGGAAAGATTTATCGCCGAAAGATCGGCCCGCGTCTGATTAGCTAGTTGGTGGGGTAATGGCCCACCAAGGCGACGATCAGTAGCTGGTCTGAGAGGATGATCAGCCACATTGGGACTGAGACACGGCCCAAACTCCTACGGGAGGCAGCAGTGGGGAATATTGGACAATGGGGGCAACCCTGATCCAGCCATGCCGCGTGAGTGATGAAGGCCCTAGGGTTGTAAAGCTCTTTTGTGCGGGAAGATAATGACGGTACCGCAAGAATAAGCCCCGGCTAACTTCGTGCCAGCAGCCGCGGTAATACGAAGGGGGCTAGCGTTGCTCGGAATCACTGGGCGTAAAGGGTGCGTAGGCGGGTCTTTAAGTCAGGGGTGAAATCCTGGAGCTCAACTCCAGAACTGCCTTTGATACTGAAGATCTTGAGTTCGGGAGAGGTGAGTGGAACTGCGAGTGTAGAGGTGAAATTCGTAGATATTCGCAAGAACACCAGTGGCGAAGGCGGCTCACTGGCCCGATACTGACGCTGAGGCACGAAAGCGTGGGGAGCAAACAGGATTAGATACCCTGGTAGTCCACGCCGTAAACGATGAATGCCAGCCGTTGGTGGGTTTACTCACCAGTGGCGCAGCTAACGCTTTAAGCATTCCGCCTGGGGAGTACGGTCGCAAGATTAAAACTCAAAGGAATTGACGGGGGCCCGCACAAGCGGTGGAGCATGTGGTTTAATTCGACGCAACGCGCAGAACCTTACCAGCCCTTGACATGTTTGGGACCGGTCGCAGAGACGTGACCTTCTCTTCGGAGCCCGAAACACAGGTGCTGCATGGCTGTCGTCAGCTCGTGTCGTGAGATGTTGGGTTAAGTCCCGCAACGAGCGCAACCCCCGTCCTTAGTTGCTACCATTTAGTTGAGCACTCTAAGGAGACTGCCGGTGATAAGCCGCGAGGAAGGTGGGGATGACGTCAAGTCCTCATGGCCCTTACGGGCTGGGCTACACACGTGCTACAATGGCGGTGACAGTGGGAAGCTAAGGGGCAACCCTTCGCAAATCTCAAAAAGCCGTCTCAGTTCGGATTGGGCTCTGCAACTCGAGCCCATGAAGTTGGAATCGCTAGTAATCGTGGATCAGCACGCCACGGTGAATACGTTCCCGGGCCTTGTACACACCGCCCGTCACACCATGGGAGTTGGCTTTACCTGAAGGCGGTGCGCTAACCAGCAATGGAGGCAGCCGACCACGGTAGGGTCAGCGACTGGGGTGAAGTCGTAACAAGGTAGCCGTAGGGGAACCTGCGGCTGGATCACCTCCTTTCTAAGGATGGCTCTTCAGCATGATCTTCGGATCGACTGGTCTTCGGATTGGTCAGCTATCGAGCTGTTTTAGAAACATCAGGGACCAACACGATCGCCAGATCGGGTTGAGTTCCATTGGCGGGATTTCGCCGTCTTCGTTTCTCTTTCTTCGCGGACGAACACGCTGCCTGAGGGCTTGCGCTGTGCAGGGTCTGGCGCGTGAGCGCCGGTCGCGCCGGTGCGAACGGGCCTTTCGAGCGTTACGGGCTTGTAGCTCAGTTGGTTAGAGCGCGCGCTTGATAAGCGTGAGGTCGGAAGTTCAAGTCTTCCCAGGCCCACCAATCTTCGCGCCTGCCGGCGCTATTGCCTGGCAAGCCATTTGGTAAGCCAATCGTCTCGACGATCGCGCTACATTGCATTCGTCTTTCCGAGTATGGGGCCTTAGCTCAGCTGGGAGAGCGCGTGCTTTGCAAGCATGAGGTCGTCGGTTCGATCCCGACAGGCTCCACCACGCTTCGCCCTTCGGGCTACGCGTGGCGCGGCCAGAAAGCTGCTGCTAGCGTGTTCAAATTCGTCCGCGAGACAACATTTCGCATTGTCTGGTCCTCACCGGGACTTCAGGCAACTGCGTGTTATCTGACATCGTGAAGAGGAGATCGATCCGAGTAGGGTCGTGCAATGAGGGCCACCGCGCAAGCGGTCCGCACCTCGACTTTGCACCGACGCCTTCACTATCTCCGGGTCATTTCGGCGCAAGCTGAACGCTGTGAAGCGGGCTGCTTGTTGTAAATGACTCTGTTGGCTGCGCTTGACCGCACGGCCATCGGTTCGATCTTAAGAAGCAAGCTGGTCTTTCTAATCAGTGTCCTGCAGCTCACTAACGCCTGGTCCTTCGGGGGCAGGTGAGTGGCTGACAACATTCTGCCGAGTGTGTGGACATTGATAATGAGAGCAATCAAGTGCCTTAAGGGTGTTCGGTGGATGCCTTGGCGCTGAGAGGCGATGAAGGACGTGCTACGCTGCGATAAGCCGTGGGGAGCTGCGAAGAAGCTTTGATCCGCGGATTTCCGAA
>NZ_JBNPVB010000043.1:0-15668 GCF_051168495.1 Bradyrhizobium oligotrophicum
GCGCGCGATCGTCACGACACGCGAGGTGGGGATGCGATGGCCGCGGTCTGCCGCAGCGTGTCTTCGGGCGCGCCGACGAACGGTTGGACCGTGGACGTGAAGTCGCAGCGTCCTGATACCCCGACGCTGGTATCACCCGCGCAATGCGCAAGCATTGTCGCGGCATGGTGGCCAACAAGCCCGGCGCACCAGGGAGACTGCGTATAAGCGTGAAGACCGTCGCGCAGGGAATGCCGGAGTGTTCGGCTTTGCCTGTGGTACCTGCCGCCTGCATTTTTTGCTGCAGGCGGGCCATGGCATTCCCTGCGCCCTTCGTCCATTCGAAGGGACATGTCGATCGCAGAACTCGGGCGTCAGGCGCCGCGAGAATGCGGAGTCATGGCCATGCTGTTTGAGATGTGAATCGGCCCTGCCCCCGACGAGGGTGCCGTGGCAATCTTTGCCTGCATCGCGGAGCACGAAGTTATGAGATGCGATGCTATGCTAGCAAATGCGCCCTCTCCCCTTGTGGGAGAGGGCATGTATGGACTCTCCGCGCGCTCGCTTGGGTGAGGGGTATCTCTCCGCGAGTGAAGTTCGTGGAGAGATACCCCTCACCCGACCGAGTTTGCCGCTCTGTCCTCCATGCCCTCTCCCACAAGGGGAGAGGGCGCTGTATTGCACAACGTGCTATGAGCGACTTCGCTCGGCAGACCCTCTACTTCCCGAACTCCTCGCGCAGCTTCGCCTGGATCTTGGCCATGCCGCCGAGCCAGCGATCGTAGTTCTCGGTCTTCTTGCGCATGTAGCCGAGCACCTGGGGATGCGGCAAAATCAGGAACGACTCCTCGGCCAAGCCCTTGAGCACGTCCTGCGCGACCTGCTCCGGCGTGAGGTCGCCGTCGCCGGATTGCGGGCCCTTGGGGATCGCGCGCAGCATGTCGGTGTCGACGCCCTGCGGACACAGGATCGAGACCTTGATGTTGTCGGCCTTGTGCGAGATCGCGAGATTCTCGGCAAATCCCACCGCGGCATGCTTCGTGGTCGAATACGGCGCGCTGCCGACCTGCGACAGCAGGCCCGCCGCCGAGATCGTGTTGAGGAAGTAGCCGCCGCCGCGCGCCTTGTAGCGCGGGATCAGGTGTCGCGCCGCCCAGACATGGGCCATGACGTGAATCGCCCAGCTTCGCGCCCAGGGCTCGTCGGACGTGCCGCCGACATTCACCGACAGCGGATCGAAGCCGCCGCCGATGCCGGCATTGGAGCAGAACAGCGCGATCGGCCCGAACTGCCGCTCGGTCTCCTCGATCACATGCTGGATGTCGGCTTCCCGGGAGACGTCGCATCTGAACGCCGCGCCGCCGATCCCGTCTGCGACGGATTTGGCCCCGGCCTCGTCGAGATCGGCCACGATCACCTTGGCGGCCCCGGCGCGGGCGAACGCCTCGCACAGCGCCTTGCCGATGCCGCGGGCTCCGCCGGTGACCACCACGATCTGTCCGGTCACCTGCATGCAAAGCCCTCCGCGTGGAATTTTCTAGGTCAAGACCAGGTCGAGCACCGCCGTGTAGTGGAAAGCGGCGCCCAGCAGCACGAAACCATGCCAGATCGCGTTCTGGAAACGCAAGCGCCGCCACGAGTGGAAGATGACGCCGAGGCTGTAGAGGATGCCGCCGGCCAGGATACAGGCCAGCACCGAGGTCGGCATCACCGCGATGACCCGGTCGTACATCATGATGCCGCTCCAGCCGAGCGCCAGATACAGCCCGATCGACAGGGCGTCGAAACGGCCGGGCCAGCGCAGCTTGAGCACGATGCCGAAGATGGCCACGCCCCAGACCCCGAGCAGCAGCGCGGCCGAGAACAGCGTGTCCTTCAAGGACGCGATGAACGGCGTATAGGTCGCGGCGATCAGCACGTAGATCGCGGAATGATCGAACCGGCGCAGCACCCATTTGGTCGGCGACACCGGCCACAGATTGTAGGTCGCCGACAGGGTCAGCATCGACAGCAGGCCCGCGACATAGATCGACACCACGACGATGTCGACGGCGCTGGCATAGATCGAGGTCAGCACCACGAGCACGGTGGCCGCGACCAGACCGGCGGCGATGCCGATGATATGGACGACGCCGTCCGCGATCATCTCGACCTTGTCATAGTTCCAGCGCATCGCGCCGGTGGCCGCATGGACGGAGGTCGAGGCGAACTGTTTCAGTTGAAATACGGTCATGTCAGAACCTGGTGCCGATTTTCCGAGACGATAGTGCCGGAAGGATTATGGTTTCCAGTGGTCAACGTTCCGTTCAAACTCTGGTTCTATCCGAAATCGGCCCGGAAATGTGCGCTTGAATCCCCCGTTTTGCATCGCCACCTGTCAACAATCGCTCACGGCCTTTTCAACTGGCGACTCCCCCTCCTCCCATGATGTCCTTTTCCGAACTCGTCGAGGAAGCGCGGCTCTCGGCCCGCGCCTTGCTCGATTACGGCGAGAGCTTCCTCAACCCGACCATCCGCCTCGGCGTCACCGGGCTGTCACGCGCCGGCAAGACCGTGTTCATCACCGCGCTGATCCACGGCTTGGTTCGCGGCGGACGCATGCCGGTGTTCGAGGCCCTGGCCTCCGGCCGGATCGCCCGCGCCTATCTCTCGCCGCAACCGGATGACGGCGTGCCGCGCTTCGCCTATGAGAGCCATGTGCGGGCGCTGGTCGCGGAGCGGCGCTGGCCGAGTTCGACGGTTGACATCAGCGAGCTCCGGCTGGTGATCGAATTCCAACGCGCCAACGGCGCCGAGCGCACCCTCACGCTCGACATCGTCGACTATCCCGGCGAATGGCTGCTCGATTTGCCGCTGCTGAACCAGAGCTACGAGCAGTGGGCGCACGAGAGCCTCGCGCTGTCGCGCAGCGAGCCGCGGGCCCATGTGGCGGCGGCATGGCATGCGCATCTGGCGACGCTCACCCCCGACGGCCGCGAGGACGAGCCGGCGACGCTGGAGGCGGCCCGCCTGTTCACCGACTATCTGCGCGCCTGCCGCGACGAGCGCTTCGCCATGAGCCTGCTGCCGCCTGGGCGTTTCCTGATGCCGGGAAATCTCGCGGGCTCGCCCGCGCTCACCTTCGCGCCGCTCGACGTGCCCGCAGACGGACACGCGCCGAGCGGCTCGCTGTGGGCGATGATGGCGCGCCGCTACGAGTCCTACAAGGACATCGTGGTGAGGCCGTTCTTCCGCGACCATTTTGCCCGGCTCGACCGGCAGATCGTGCTCGTCGACGCGCTGTCGGCGTTCAATGCCGGGCCGGAGGCGCTGCACGATCTCGAGGCCGCGCTGACCGGCATTCTCGACTGCTTCCGGGTCGGTCGCGGCAACGTGCTGTCAGCGCTGTTCCGGCCGCGCATCGACCGCATTTTGTTCGCGGCGACCAAGGCCGACCATCTGCATCACACCAGCCACGACCGGCTGGAGGCCGTGCTGCGCCGCGCCGTCAACCGCGCCGTGGCCCGCGCCGAAAGCACGGGGGCTGCGATCGACGTGGTGGCGCTGGCCGCGGTCAGGGCGACGCGCGAGGCGCTGGTGGCGCGCGGACGCGACAAGCTGCCGTCGCTGCTCGGCACCCCCGCCGCCGGCGAGAGCGCCAATGGCGAGATCTTCGACGGCAACACCGAGGTCGCCACCTTTCCCGGCGAGCTGCCCGCCGACGCCGAGGACCTGTTCAAGGGCGGCGCCTATCGCGGCCTGTCCAGCGTTGGCGCCGACGGCACCGATTTCCGTTTCCTGCGCTTCCGCCCGCCTTTGCTGACCCCGGACGCTGGCGGCGAGCCCGCTCTGCCCCATATCCGGATGGACCGCGCCCTTCAGTTCCTGATCGGAGACCGGCTGCAATGAGCGAACGTGCCAAGGAACGTGACAAGGACCGTGCCCAGCCCCGCCGTCCCCAGACCTTCCGGCTCGACGATCCCGACGTCGTCGTGGTCGATGCCGAGGAGACCGGCCGGCCCGGCCGCGGCACCATCCAGATCACGCCGGAAGCCGATCCGGCGCAATTGCCGGTGCCGCTCGAGGTCATGCTGCCGGCCCGGCGCGGCTTTCGCTGGGGCGCGCTTTTTTGGGGATCGGTCGCCGGCCTCGTCCTGCTCGGCCTCGGCCTCGGCGTCACCCATCTGATCGAGGATCTGTTCGCGCGCAGCGAAGCGCTCGGCTATGTCGGCGCCGGATTGGCTGCTGCGGCGGCGATTGCACTGGCCGCCGTGATCGCGCGCGAAACCTATGGCCTGGTGCGGCTCGCCACCATCGAGAAGCTGCATCAGCGCGCCGCTGCGGTGCTGTTGTCCGACGATCGCGCCGAGAGCCGCGACGTCATCGCCGAACTGTTGCGGATCGCGCATGCCAATCCGCGGCTCGCGCGGCCGCGCGCGGAACTTGCCGGCCATGCCGACGACATCATCGACGGCGCCGACATGATCAAGCTCGCCGAGCGCGAGCTGATGGCGCCGCTGGACATCGAGGCGCGGCGGCTGGTGTCGGTCGCGGCGCAGCGCGTCAGCGTCGTCACGGCCGTGAGCCCGCGCGCGCTGATCGACGTGCTGTTCGTGTTCGTCGCGAGCTTGCGGATGATCCGCCAGTTGGCGCGGCTCTATGGCGGCCGCCCCGGAACACTCGGCATGATCAGCCTGCTGCGCCACGTCATCGCCCATCTCGCCATCACCGGCGGCATGGCAGCGAGCGACAGCCTGATCCAGCAGGTGCTGGGTCACGGCATCGCCGCGAAACTGTCGCAGCGGCTCGGCGAAGGCGTGCTCAACGGGCTGCTGACAGCGCGACTCGGCCTCGCGGCCATCGACGTGACGCGGCCGATGCCGTTTGCGGCGCTGCCGCGCCCGGCGCTCGCCGATCTCGCCAAGGATCTGCTGCGCAAACAGGAGGAGAATGAATGAGGTTCAGGCTGAGGGCGTCGAGCCAGGATCGCCGGCGAGCCAGCGCCATTGATACAACGGCGAGTCCGGTGGAGGCGACAGCTCCGGCGTCCAGCCCTTCAGCGTCGAGAGCGCATAGCTGTCCATGACGGTGCCGCGCCAGCTCCGCTGCACCGACCCGCGCGGTTCGAGCTGCGCCGTCGTGCCAGCCCACAGCCGCGCGGCATTGTCCGGCTCGCGCACGACATAGAGGCCGGCATGTCCCGCGATCAGGTTCATGCCCGGATCACGAAAGCCCATGAACCGCGCGCGCTCGTTGATCTGGACCACCGGCACGCGCCCCCTGAAGAACCATCGCATCATCGCATAGGTGCGATAGTCGGAGGTCGCGATCCAGGTCGCGCCGGTCGTTTGCAGCTCCTGCTCGACGCGCGCCGCAACCTGCTGATAGCCGGCCTCCGCGCCGATCGGATCGGTCCGGCCGATGAAATTCCAGGGCGCAGCGACATAGTAGAGGAAGACCAGGACGACCATCGCAATTCCAGTCACGACAGCCACACGTGCCCAGCGAATGGTCGAACGGATCAGCCACGCCGGCGCGCCCTCCCGCGTCAGCTCGACAATGTTGATCGCGACCGCCGCAAAGCCGATCGGCCACATGAACATCGGCCAGGTGTCGCCGATCCGCAAGGTCAGCGACTTCCACAGGAAGTAGAGGAACGGCACCAGCACGGAGGTCGACAGCAGGATCGCGACCGGCTCGCGCGTCCGATAGCCGCGCCAGGCGGTCAGCACCAGCGCCGACAGCGTGACCGGCAGCAGCACGAAGCCGACCTGTCCGAACTGCAGCCCGATGTAGTCGCCGAGGGTTCGCCAGGAAAAATCACGTGGCGCGGTGGCGCGGATGAACTGGAATCGGAACGAGGCCCAATCATGCTGCGCGTTCCAGATCAGCACCGGCGAGAACACGGCGAGCGCGATCAGCGCGCCGCACCAGGGATAGGGACTGGCGAGCCAGCGGCTCCGCCAGGCCGGAACGAGCCAAAACGCCGCCACGGCCGGCAACAGCATGACGACGGTGAACTTCGACAGCAGCGCCAGGCCGCCGAACAGGCCGGCGGCCAGCCACCAGCGGCCGTCATCGGTTTCGACCAGACGCACCAGCGCCCAGACCATCGCGAGCGCAAACGGGATCGCCGCAATGTCGGGCGCGACCTTGGCCATCAGCAGGCCGTAATACAGCGCAGCTTCCGGCAGCAGTACGGCGAGGACCACGGCCCGGACATCATGCGTGACGCGGCGGATGATGTCGGCGAGCAGGATCTGCGACGCCGCCATTGCGACAATACCGGCGAAGCGAACGCCGAGATTGGTCTCGCCGAGCAGCGCAGTTCCAAGCCGGATGAACCACGCGATCATGGGCGGGTGATCGAGGAAGCAGAGCTGCAGCTCTTTGGACCAGGTCCAGTAATAGGCCTCGTCGGTGCGCAGATCGAGCGCGCCGGCGTAGACGACGCGGATGATCGTCATGACCGCGATGATGGCCACGGCCATGAGCCACGCGGCGCGCGTGGACCGGAAAGCCTGACCGTCACTGCTGGGGGAGATCGCCGTCACGCGGTGCTTTTCCCCGACTCCGCGGGGCGAGTCAACGTGGCCCCCCACCGCGCCGAGATCCACACCTCTATTCCGCTCCGGAATAAATCTCTACCATCGCGGTTCACGTCGATACGGACCACATGACCCTTTCGATTTCCCATCGCTTGCAAACGGCCTTTCGCGGCATCGGCGTGCGCCAGCTGCGTCTCATTTGCGGCATCATTCTCTTCAGCTACCTGCTCAGCCATTTTCTCAATCATGCGCTCGGCAACGTGTCGGTGCAGGCGCTGGCCGCCGGCGTGGCCTACCATGTGGCGTTCTGGCAGTTTCTACCGGTCGCCGTGCTGTTCTATGCCGCCGTCCTCATCCATGGCGGCCTCGGCGTCTGGGCGCTCTACCAGCGCCGGCAGTTCAGCCGCGGCGTGATCGAGCCGCTGCAGCTCGTGCTTGGCCTCAGTGTGCCGGCGCTGATCTTCGGCCACATCGCCGGCGTCCGCCTCGGCCAGACCCTGTACGGACACGAGAAGCTCTATCCGCAGGTTCTGTATGCCTATTGGTCTGGCCCATCATGGCGCGTCTGGCTGATGTCGGCGGCGCTGCTCGCATCATGGAGCCATGGCTGCATCGGCCTGCACGGCTGGCTGCGCCTCAAGCCGTTCTACAGGCGGGCGGCGCCTTGGCTGCTCGCCTGCGCCGTGCTGATCCCCGCGTTGGCGCTGCTCGGCTTCTATCGGGGAGGCCGTGACGTCATGGCCGCGAGCGCGACGGCGCAATGGCATGCCGAAAACCTGTCTCAGATGCAGACGGGCATCCCGTCGGAGCAGGCTGCGATCGAGACCATCGTGAACGGGTTCCTCATCGGCTTTCTCGGCCTGATCGTCGTCGTGCTCGCCGCCCGGGGCGTCCGCGCGCTGCATGAGCGGCGTGGCGGGATGGTGACCCTGTCCTACAACAATGGACGCGTCATCCGGGTGCAGAAGGGTCTTTCCGTGCTCGAGGCCAGTCAGCGCAACAACGTGCCGCATGCCAGCATGTGCGGCGGCCGGGCGCGCTGCTCGACGTGTCGCATCCGGGTGGTCGGCGATTGCAGCGGGCTGCCGGCACCGTCGGCGCGCGAGGCCTTCGTGCTGGCGCAGGTCGGCGCCGCCGACCCGTCGATCAGGCTGGCCTGTCAGTTGCGCCCCACCGACGATCTCTCCTTCTTTCAATTGTTCATGCCGAACCTGAACGCGAGCGGACACGCCAGCCCCGGCGCCGGGATCGGGCAGGAACGCTATCTCGTCAGCCTGTTCGTCGACATGCGCGGCTCGACCAGCCTCGCCGAGAAACGGCTGCCCTTCGACGTCGTGTTCATCGTCAACCGATTCCTGGGCGCGGTATCGCAGGCGGTGCTGCGCAATGGCGGCCAGCCCAATCAGTTCGTCGGCGACGGCATGCTCGCGCTGTTCGGACTCTCGGCGGATCCGCACGTCGCCTGCGGTCAGGCGATCCAGGCTGCCCGTGACATTGCAGCCAACATCGCCGAGCTCAACCAGCTCATCAGCCATGATCTGCACGAGCCGATCCGTTTCGGCATCGGCATTCACGGCGGTGAAGTGATCGTCGGCGAGATCGGCTATCGCGACCATATGGTGTTCACCGCGCTCGGTGATGCCGTCAACGTCGCCTCACGGCTGCAGGACATGACGAAGACGCTCGACTGTCAGGTGATCATCTCCGACGAGGTCTATGCGCGGGCGGGGCTCGCCACGGCCTCGCTGCCGCAGCAGCAGGTGGAGATCCGCGGCCGCGCCGAGCCGCTGCACGTCCGGACGGCCGTGGATGCTGCCGATCTCGGGGCGCCGGCATCACCAGATGAAGGCGCTGCTGCGTGACGCGTTTCGTTGAACCTGTTTGCAGTGTGCGCTGTCATACCCAGAATGGTTGCGGGCAACACGGCGGGAGCGCGGCGGCCAAACGCCACGAAGCCGCCATGATATCGGTCAATTCGGGCCAAAAGCGCCCGCTGTTTGCGCTATCAAGCCTGTCCCAACCGCAGTATTCTGAAATGCGGGCCGGACGGTTTGCGGGGACCGCCGGCTCGATCTGGTTGATCCCGCGGAGGCAACGTATGGCTAAAGGTACGGTCAAGTGGTTCAACCCGACCAAGGGCTATGGTTTCATTCAGCCCGCGGCCGGGGGCAAGGACATTTTCGTTCACATCTCCGCAGTGCAGAAAGCCGGGCTGACGACCCTCAACGAGGGCCAGACGATCGAGTACGAGGAGATCGCCAACCGCGGCAGGAGTTCGGCCGAAAACCTGAAAGTGTAGCGGACGGCGTGCAGCGCCATTCCGGCTTTTCGCCTTTCGGCGCATGTCGTCCCTCTCACCACGCCAGCGTAATTCCGCACGACGACACCAGACAGGAGCGGCACCCGCTCCTGATCGCATTTTGTATTTGTTTGTAGTTTCAGCCCCTCCCCGCCATTGCCTCGACCGCCCGACACGCGTCAAATGGGCGTCGAACCGCGCGAAGACGAAAATTCCAGCATGCGGAAAGCAATCAACGGGAGCGACGCCTTATGGACGACAAGGGCATTTTCCACGGCCTGAAGGTGCTGGACTGCGCGAGCTTCATCGCCGCCCCCGCAGCCGCGACCGTTCTTTCCGATTTCGGCGCCGACGTCATCAAGATCGAGCCGCCCGGCGCCGGCGATCCCTACCGGAACCTGCCGAACCTGCCCGGCTATCCGCGCAGCGAGCATAACTACGCGTGGGTCCTCGAAGCCCGCAACAAGCGCAGCATCGCGCTCGACCTGTCCAAGCCCGAAGCGCAGGCCGTGCTGCAGCGGCTGGTCATGAAAGCCGATGTCTTCATCACCAATTTTCCGCCCTCGGTACGCGCCAGGCTCGGCCTCGCCTACGAGAAACTCGCGCCGTTGAATCCGCGGCTGATCTATGCGTCGTTCACCGGCTACGGCGAGAAAGGCGAGGAGGCCGACAAGCCCGGCTTCGACAGCAATGCCTATTGGGCCCGGTCCGGGCTGATGGATCTGGTGCGCGCCGACGAGGACACGACGCCCGCCCGCTCGGTCGCCGGCATGGGCGACCACCCTTGCGCGATGGCGTTCTATGGGGCGATCGTCACCGCGCTTTATCAGCGCGAGAAGACCGGCAAAGGCAGCCACGTCGCCTCCAACCTGATGGCGAACGGGGTCTGGGCCGCCTCCGTGCTCGCCCAGGCCAAGCTGTGCGGCGCGACCTTCGTCGAGCGGCGGCCGCGCGAGCGGGCGCTGAACGCGGTGGCCAACCACTACAAATGCCAAGATGGCCGCTGGATCATGCTGTCGCTGCTCAACGAGGAGAAGCAGTGGCCGATCCTCGCCCGCTGTCTCGGCCGTGACGAGCTGATCGACGATCCGCGGTTCGCGACCAAGGCGGACCGCCACGCCCGCTCGGTCGAGCTGATCCATGAGTTCGACGCGGTGTTCGCGACCAGGCCGCTTTCGGAATGGCGCAAGATCCTCGACGGCAGCGGGCTGGTGTTCGGCGTGGTCGGCATTCTCGACGATATTCCGAACGACCGGCAGATGATCGAGAACGAGGTGCTGGTGCCGTTCGAAAACGACACCATGCTGACCGTCAACAGCCCGATCTTCATCGACGGCCAGCGCAAGGTCGCCCCGCGCAAGCCGCCCGCCGTCGGCGAGCACAGCGACGAGATCCTGCGCGGCGCCGGCTTCGACGACCAGGCCATCCGGACCTTGCGCGCGCGCGGCGCGGTGGCCTGACCCTAGCGCGTCGCGATGAAGCACATGCCGAACCGCGTCGCGGGCCCGGTCTGGCAGGACAGGTTCGCGGCGCAGGTCCAGGTCGAGAAGCTCTTGTCGTTGTCGGCGGCCTCGGCGCGGTTGGCATAGCAATGCCCGCCCCAGCCGTCATTGTAGACCGTGCCGGCGAGCTCATCGCTGCCGCGCAGCTGCGGACGGCTGGCGAAGCCGCGCGAGAAATCCGGCGTGCGGCCCTCGGCAAAGGCAGTGAGGATGTCGCGGCGGCGGATCTGGTCGCCGAAGAAGTGCGGCGAGCCCGGCACGACGACGGTGTTGGACGGCTTCTCCGCCATCCAGTCGACGCCGGGGAAATGGAAGCCGCCGATGCCGCGGGTCTGGTGACAGCCGCCGCAGCTCGAATCGTTGAGGCGGCGCTCGAAGCCGGCGACCGACCGGATGGTCTGCAGCGTCACGCCTTGCGCCGTTGCCTTCGCCAAGGCTCCGACCACGTCGCTCTCCGTGAACACCGGGGCCGGTCCGCCTGCCTCGCGCTGCACCAGCCCGAAAGCCGGCAGCAGATCGGAATCGACGAAGCCCGTCGGCGTCGGCGCCACCGCCACCTTGGCCAGGAATTTGTCGGGGATCACGGCCGTGCCGCGATCGAGCTCGCCGAGATGAACGGGATCGAGCAGCCAGGCCTTGAACTCGGCCGCCAGCGCGGCATCCGAAAGCAGCCGGTCGCGGTCGACCTGGTCCTCCAGCACCACCTCCTCGAAGGTGCCGCTGGTGGCCTGATGGTCGAACACCTTCATCATGTAGTCGGTGCGGAAATCACGAATGTCCGATTTCGGCGCATGCGCGATCTGCAGATTGGTCTCGATGCGGTGGATGTTCTCCGGCGTGATCAGCGCCAGCGGCCCATCCGGCTCCATCAGCTTCGCCGCGAGCTCCTCGCCGGTCAGCTGCAGATCGGACGTCTCCAGCCAGCGCTTGGCGATCTCGGCGCAGCTCGGCGAATTGCTTTTCGCCTGAGCGTCGCTGCGCGCCTTGATAACGACGTTGAGCGTCATCGGCAGCCGCGGCGGGGCGATCTCGCCGCCTTTGGCCTGCGGCGGCGTGGTCCGCGTCAGACGGTACAGCAGCCGCACCTCGCCGCAATGCGAGGGATCGACGAAGGCGCGATCCATGCGGTTGACGACGCCGGCCAGCACGAAGCGCGCATCGGGCGCGTCGAGCACGGCGCGGTCGAACAGCTGGAAGGCATAGGATGTGCCGACGCCGATGCTCTCGTTCGGCAGGGTCGCCTTGTGCTTCTCGACATAGCGGTCGAACTCGGCGTCGAGTGCCCTGCGCACCGGCATCATGGACGGCAGCGCGAACAGCGCGGCGTCGGTCAGCGGCGCGACAGTCGCAGCCGAGGGCGCCAGCATCCTGCCGAGGCCGAACGCGCCCTTGTCGAGTTCGCGCAACGCGAACGGCTCGAGGATCGCGGTGCCACGCTCGAGCGGCGCGCTCTCGTCTGCATGTGCGAGCGAGCCGCAGCACAGCATCAACAGGCCCAACACCGACAGTCGCACGACGCGCCTCCTCTTTCGCAATCGATCGCGCGGAACGGGCCAGCGGCCGCGCCGCGCGCCGGCTTGCTAATGGCCGAAGATAGCCGAAAGGCGGCGGCGTCTGGCCATTATGCGGCGAGGCGCCTCACGTCGCGGTGAGGCGCCTCGTGCGATTCATTGCCGAGAAGAGATGGCCGGTCAGCGCGCGACGACAAGCCCCTTGGTGGTGAAGACGACCCAGCGGCCGTCCTGCTTGCGGATGGCGTCGACCTTGCCGAGTCCGGGGACGGGATCGCCGGCATAGACCTCGTAGAGGCCGCCGCGGCCTTCGATCAACGCACCGCCGCGGCCGACGTCGCGCAGCACCCAGCCCTCGACGACCTTGGGCTTGTTGGCGTCGGCGCGGGTCGCCTCGGCCCTCGCCGCTTCGGCGCGGGCCGCTTCTGGCTTGTTCGGTTCGGTCCGGCTCGCGTCCGTCCTGGCCGGCTCGGCCCGGTTCGCCTCCTGCCGGGTCGCAACGCCCGGCGGCGGCGCCGCGGCGTTGATCGCGCCGACGGCCTGCGGCACCGACGCCGTCGTGTCCCGTGCGGTCGCCTGCGACGCCGCCGAGGCCTGCGCCGCGCGCAGCCGGTCCACGGCCTCGCTGAGCCGCTGCAATTCACTCGGTTTGCCGGTCGACTTGGTCGTAAGTTCGCCCAGCACCTTTTCGAGCCGGTCGAGGCGCTCGGCCGACTTGTTCAGCTCGACCAGGCTGGTCTGGTTGGTCTGCTCCAGGCTGGCCCGGAGCGCCGCGAGCTCGTTGTCGATCCGCGACACCGCCGCGCTCAACGTCGGATCTGCAGCGCCGCCCGTCGAGCTCTCGGCCGTGCCACCGCTGGAGCGATCGACGAAGGTCGCCGTTGCCAGCCCGCCGGCCACGCCACCGACCACCATCGCCAGCAACACGATCGCAGCGATGGCCGGAAGCCCGAGCCGGCCGGCCGCAGCGGCGGCCGGCGATGCCGCCTTGCCGGGTTGCGGAGGCAGCCCCGCTCCGGCGCCGGCCGCTAGCGTGGCGGTGGACGCCGGCTTGGCGGCGGCATCGAATTTGGACGGTTCGGACTTGAACCCGGTCTCGAACCTGGTTCCGAGATTGGCCTTGATCCAGGCGGTGGCCTTGTCGACCGCAGCGCCGGCCATCGCCGCCTTGCTCACCGAGCCGATCTCCGGCGACGTGACCGAACGCTTCGCCGGCGCCTCCGGCTTGACCGCAGCCTCGGCCTTCACGCCCGGCTCCGGCTTGCCGGCCATCTCGGGCTTGGCGGCCGCCTCCGGCTTGGCAGCTTCCGGCTTTACAGAAGCCGCCGGCTTGATCGCCGGTTCCGGCTTGCCGGGCAGTTCGGGTTTCGGTGCGGCGGTCCCGATCGGACCGACCTTGGGCGCATGGGTCGCGAGCGTCGACAGCTTGGGCGTCTCGACCTTGAGAAGATCACCCGCCGCGGCGACGGCCTTGACCGGCTCCGACTTGACCGGCTCGGTCCTGATCAGGTCCAGGATCGTCGACGGCGCTTTGGCATTGGGCTTGGCCTGATCGGGCCGGGCGGTATTGGCCTTGATCGCATCGATCTTGGATGTCTCCGGCGCGGCTGCCTCCGGCTTGACCTTGTCGGATTTGCCGGTGTCGGACTTGCTCGCCTCGGGCTTGACCAGGTCGAGCCGCTTCGGCTCGGCCTTGACGGCGATGCCCGGATGGTCGGCCGCCGGCGCTTCGTGGTCGGGCGAGATCCTCGTCTCTGCGGCCGGAGCGGCCACCGGCATGGCGGCGTCGACGACATCGGGGGACGCGGAGGACTTCAGCGCCGGCTCGGCACTGGCCGTGCTAATGCTGGTCTCAGGTCTGGTCTCGGGGCTGGCCTCAAGGCTGGTCTGGTCGGCCTTTTGCTCGCTCACGTGCAGGTCTCCGGATGACGTTGAGCCCTTGGTAACCTTAGTTAGCGTTTGATTGATTGCCAAAATCTTACTTTTGCTGGGCTTACCTGAGTTTTAGGGATTCATCCGCGGCGGATTTGCGCCGACAAGATGGAGCAGTTGTGGCAAGCGGTGCTCGAATATTCATCGTTAACCGGCGCCCTCGACCGCCCTTCCAGGCCAGATCCACACCAGAACATGAGGACGGTCCCGACCCCGCCGTCCAAGGGCGCAGCAAGCCGCGGTCTCGCGGCACCCATGGCGCCCGAGGCTTGGAGAGTGTTTCCCCTCCGCTTCATCGGAGGGTGCAGGGAAGACCGAGCCTCGGCTGAGGCCCGTGGCCCCCGTGCGGAAAGAATGCACGGGGCAGGAACCACAGGTTCAGCCAGAACGACCCGGCCTTCCCTGCGCGATGGTTTTAACGGCTGCTTCGCGATCTCCCTGGGGACCGGGCTGTCTTGCCCCCATCGCCGGCACGATGCGCTTTACGCACCGCCGCCAACTTGACCTCAGCATCGGGAGGCCAGGACCACGCGACTTGACCGTCCGCACCGGACCTGCTCGTCGGCCCGCCAAGGCAGGTCCCAAGCCCGATACGTCCACCGCTCCCCGCTGCTACGCCTCGTGACGATCGGCCGAAACGCCCTCTTCATCGCGAACGGGATGGCCGGGATCATCGTCGCGATTTGCCCGACGGTGCAAGCCTCACGCATGCGGCAAACTGGCTCGACGGGCAGTTTGCGCATGAGGGGAATGCGGGAAGTGCCCGTCGGGTGGATGGGGGCGAAGTATTCGAGCTTTGTGCGTCACTACACTCGTTGTTTGTACGAGTCTCTCGTCTCGGAACCCGCTTGCGGCGTCTCGCGCTTGGGCTGGCGAAGGCGACCGCTTAGCCCCACGTTCCCACCTACCTATTATACACCGTCACGCAACTCCCGGCGGAGCTTGCCGCGGTGACCCGTGCCGCCGATGCATGCCGTTGAACCGGGAAAGCATCGGACGCGCATCACAGTGTTCTTCCGTGCACGATTTCCATATCAGAGATATCATCCCTTGATTTTGAGATTGCGCGGCAGCGTAACCGAAGTCCTCAACAACTACGCCATGACGGGTCAGGGCGACGTCGAGAAACTGTCCGGCCGCGAAGGCTATCGCCTCCGAATCCGCGCCTACCGCATCATCATCGGCGAAGACGACGCTGCTGTTCTGGCGAACCAGATCGGTCGCCGCTCGACAACCACCTACAGGAACAACTGACAATGATCCCGATCCGCCCGCAAACGATCCGAACACCTTCCGGCGACGAACTGATCGTTCTGACCCGCGCCGAATTCGACGCGCTCACCGCCGCAGTGGCCGATCAACTCGAAGACGCAGACGATGTTGCCGTCTTCGATGAATGCATGGCCGCACTTCAAAACGGGCAGGACGCGCGGCTGCCGGCGGAAGTCACGGCGGCCATGCTGTCGGGGGACAGCCTGCTCCGTGCGCTACGCCGGTGGAAGGGCTTGACCCAGGCCGACATCGCCGAGCGAACGAAGCTGGCTCAGGGCGACATCAGCGATCTCGAAAACCGCCGCAAGACGGGAACGGACGAGACGTTGCGGGCGATCGCTACGGCGCTCGATATAGACCCGGCTTGGCTCCTATCCCGGTAGTAGTTGTCCAAGCCCCTGATTGTTCTCATCTGGGAGCGGACGCCCGCCGAGCCAGAGAATGGAGGGCGCGGGGGAGGGTTAAGGGTCTGACTTAGTTTAGTCACCGCGATCGCAAGAAGAACGATCTGGCGCGGTCGAATTGTCGATCCCTTGGGCTAGCCACGTAAAATTATCGGTTGATAAAATTAATGGTTGTGGGATTGCTTTTTACCCTCCAAGGGATAGCATGGATGGCATTTCAGTGAAACATAACTCGGAATTAT
>NZ_JBNPVB010000044.1:0-15018 GCF_051168495.1 Bradyrhizobium oligotrophicum
AAGGCCGACAGGGAATCAAAGGTTCTTCCCGTATTCAACATCGATGTGTGAATACGGTAGCCCGCAAGGGGAGAGGGCGCTGTATCGGCAGTCTTGCTGCGGAACTAACTAAGCAAAGCGTACAGCTTGGGATTGGAGACCACGCGGTCGCCGTTACAGCGCCCTCTCCCCTTGTGGGAGAGGGCCTGCACGATGGTGCGGCAAACTGGCTTGGGTGAGGGGTATGTCTCCACGAGCGTTGCCTGCGGAGAGAGACCCCTCACCCGAGCGAGTGCGCGGAGAGGCCGGTGCTGACCTCTCCCGCAAGGGGAGAGGGCGCTGTATCGGGCAGTCTTGCTGCGGAAATCATCGAGGTGTGTAGTACAGAATTGGAGACCGCGCGGTGGTCGTTACTGCGCCCTCTCCCCTTGTGGGAGAGGGCCTGCACGAGGGTGCGGCAAGCTCGCTTGGGTGAGGGGTCTGTCTCCACACCCATCGCTAGCCGAGAGAGACCCGAGCGAGTGTGAGGAGAGGCCGGTGCTGCCCTCTCCCGCAAGGGGAGAGGGCGCTGTGTTGGGCAGTCTTGCTGCGGAACTAATCGAAGCGTGGTCGCGACTACTCCCAGGACCAGCTTGCGAAGTCGTTCTCGAACTGCGGCACGTCCTTCCAGACGCCCTTCAGCTTCTTGTTGATCACCGTGATCCATTGCGGCTGGAACAGGAAGCCCGCGGCGGCATCCGTCGCCAGCAGGCGCTGGGCGTCGCCGAGCAGCTTGGCGCGGTCGGCCTCGTTCGGGGTGTCGACGATCTTCTGGTAGAGCTTGTCGAACGCCTCGGACTGATAGCCGAAATAGTAGGTCTTCTCGGTGAACTTCACGAGATCGAACGGCTCGACATGCGAGACGATGGTCAGGTCGAAATCATGCGGGCCGTTGAAGACCTGCGACAGCCATGCGGCCCATTCGAGGTTCTCGATCTTGGCGACGATGCCGACCTTGGCGAGCTGAGCCGCGACAACCTCGCCGCCCTGCCGC
Source organism: Bradyrhizobium oligotrophicum (assembly GCF_051168495.1). Taxonomy (GTDB): domain Bacteria; phylum Pseudomonadota; class Alphaproteobacteria; order Rhizobiales; family Xanthobacteraceae; genus Bradyrhizobium; species Bradyrhizobium oligotrophicum_A. The sequence continues at coordinate 1,013 of NZ_JBNPVB010000044.1, forward strand.
GCATAGGCCGGCGGCGGCAACCGCAACGAGAGCTGCAGCGGCGTGGTGACGCCGGCTTCGGCCAGCAGCTTCTTGGCCTTCTCCGGATCGTAGGGATTGATGTCGGTGGTGTCGACATAGCCGAGCGAGCCCGGCACGTAGAAGCTGCCGATCACCGTGCCCAGCCCATCGACGGCGCCCTCGATCAGCGCCTTGCGGTCGATCGCGGCGAGGATGGCGCGGCGGACGCGGACGTCGTCGAGCGGCTTCTTCTTGTTGTTGATGGTGAGGATGGTCTTCGCCTTGGAGCCGCCGATCAGGACAGTGAAGCGCGGATCAGACTTGAACTGCGCGATCGTGCGCGCCGTGGTGCCGCGCGGGAAGGCATCGACGTCGCCCGACAAGAGCGCGGCGACCTGGGCCGCCGGATCGGAGATGAAGCGGATCGTCACCTTGGACAGCTTCACGGCCGCGGCGTTGCGATAGTCGGGCCATTTGTTCAGGGTCAGCGACGAGCCCTTGGCCCAGGCGCCGAGCGTGTACGGCCCGGTGCCGACCGGCTGCGTCGCGTTGGTCGGCGCGCTCTTCGGCTCGACGATGGCGGCGGTGGCCTGCCCGAACAGGAACGGCAGGTTCGGCTCGGAATATTTGAGCTTGACCTCGATCGTCTCGGCGTCGGGCGCATTGACCGCCTCCATCGCCTGGAACAGCGCCTTGTCCTTGTTGGTGCTAGTCGCAGCGCCGGCCTTGTCGAACGAGAACTTCACGGCGGCGGAATCGAACGCCTCGCCGTTCTGGAATTTGACGCCCTTGACGAGCTTGAACGTGTAGCTCTTCAGATCGGACGAGGCCTGCCAGCTCGTGGCCAGCAGCGGCGACACCGAGCCGTCCTCGTTGATCTTGGTCAGCGTCTCATAGACGTTGTAGAGCGTGACCTCGGCGATCGCTGCTGCGGCGGCGCTGGTGGGATCGAGCCCCGGCGGCTCCAGGGTCATGCCGACGACGACGCTGTCCTTCTTGCTCTGTGCCGACGCGGGCACGGCGGCAGCCGCGACGAGCGCAGCCAATGTGAGGATCGATAGTCTTTTCAACATTGTTTGTTTCTCCCGGACTGAACCAAATTACGCGTCAAAGCGGCTGCGAGACAAGAGGCTGGTGTTTCGTTGCGACGAGCGCCGGCAGCGCCATCACGCTCTCCGCCTTGTGGCAGGCAGCAGAATGTTGCGCCGTGAGCGTCCGCAGTGCGGGAGCCGTCTCGCGGCAATGCGCGTCCGCGAGCGGACAGCGCGGCGCGTAGGCGCATCCGGCGCTGCCCACGGATTGCGACGCGATCGCAACCTCTTCGCGCCGGCGCCTGACCGCGCCGGCCTGCGCGCGAGGTACCGCATCCAACAGCGCGCGCGTATACGGATGCGCGCACTGGCCGAACAGGTCCTCCGGCCGCCCCTGCTCGACGATACGGCCGAGATACATCACCGCGACCTCGTCACAGAGATAGTCGACCACCGCGAGATCATGGCTGATCAGGACGTAGCTCAGGCCGAACTGCTCCTGCAGGTCCTGCATCAGATTGAGCACCTGCGCCTGCACGGAGACGTCCAGCGCTGAGACCGGCTCGTCGGCGACGATCAGCTTCGGCTGCGTGATCAGCGCCCGCGCAATCGCGATGCGCTGGCGCTGGCCGCCGGAGAACTCATGCGGATATTTGTCCATGTCGGCGTCGCGCAGCCCGACCTGCCGCAGCACGCTCGCAACCCGCGTCCGCAAGGAGTCGCGGTCCGGGCTTTCCAGCACCGTGAGCGGCTCGGCGACGATGCGCGCGATGGTCTGGCGCGGATCGAGCGATCCATAGGGGTCCTGGAACACCATCTGGAAGTCGCGCCGGGCGCGCCGCAGTTCGTCCGCCGAAAGGCGATCGAGATCGCGTCCCGCCATCAGCACCGAACCCGACGACGGCCGCTCCAGCGCCATGATCAGCCGCGCCAGGGTCGACTTGCCCGAGCCGGACTCGCCGACGATGCCGAGGCTCCTGCCCGGCATCAATGTCAGCGAGACACCATTGAGCGCCAGCACCTGTCCGGCCGGGCGCAACAAACTCTCACGCGGCAGCGTGTAGCGCTGCACGAGATCCCTGACCTCGAGCAGCGGGGTCTCGGCCGGCATCTCCGCCACCGTACTCACGCGACCACTCCCACCGGATCGCGCGCGAGCGCGATGTCCGTCCTGATACAGCGGACGCCATGGCCTGCGCCAATCTCGACCGCCTGTGGCAGCGCCGCGCGGCAGGCATCGACGACCAGCGTACAGCGATCGGCAAAGGGACAGCCGGCCGGCAGATCGGCGAGTTCCGGCACGGTCCCGGCGATGGTGGCGAGGCGCGTGCCTTTGCGGGCACCGAGCCGTGGCCGCGCCCGGAACAGGCCCTGCGTGTAGGGATGGCCCATACGCGAGAACACGGCATCGGTGGTGCCGCTCTCGACCACCGTGCCGCCATACATCACGATCATGCGCTGGACGTTCTCGGCGATGACGCCGAGATCGTGCGAGATCAGGATCATCGCCATGCCCTGCTCCGCCACGAGATCGGCGATCAGATCGAGGATCTGGCGCTGGATGGTGACGTCGAGCGCCGTGGTCGGCTCGTCGGCGATCAGCACGTCGGGCTTGCAGGCCAGCGCCATCGCGATGGTGACGCGCTGGCGCTGGCCGCCGGAGAACTGATGCGGATAGGCGTCGTAGCGCCTGGAGGCGTCGGGCAGTCCGACGCGGTCGAGCAGCGCGATCGCCTGCCGTTTCGCCTCCGCCACCGAGCAGCCGGTGTGCCGCAGCAGCGGCTCAGCGACCTGATGGCCGATCGTGTGCATCGGGTTGAGCGCGGTCATCGGCTCCTGGAAGATCATGCTGATGCGGTTGCCGCGCAGCTTGCAATAGTCGGCATCATCCAGACCGACCAACTGGCGGCCATCGAGCTTGATGCTGCCGCGGACGACGGCGCTGTCGGGCAGCAGCCCGAGCAGCGCCAGCGCCGTGATCGACTTGCCGCAGCCGGACTCGCCGACGATGCCCAAGGTCTCGCCACGCCGGAGCGCGAAGGAGACCTCGCGTACGGCATTCGCCGGGCCGCGGCTGGTGTTGAGCTGGATGCCGAGCTCTTGGACGTCGAGCAGAACCTGGTCTCCCGCACTCATCGCTGCCTCGCCAACCGCGGATCGAGCAGGTCGCGCAAGCCATCGCCGAGCAGATTGAGGCCGAGCACGGCGAGCGCGATCGCCGCGCCCGGATACACCGCAAGGCTCGGCGACTGGAACAGCAAGGTCTGCGCGTCGTTCAGCATGCGCCCCCAGGACGGCTGCGGCGGCTGCGTGCCCAGACCGAGATAGGACAGCGCTGCCTCCGCGAGGATCGCGAGCGCGAACTGGATCGTCGCCTGCACGATCAGGATCGACAGGATGTTCGGCAGCACGTGCTCGATGGTGATGCGGAAGCGGCCCTTTCCGGCGGCGCGCGCAGCCAGGATGAACTCGCGCGCCCAGATCGCGCCGGCCGAACCGCGGGTGACGCGCACGAACACCGGGATCTGGAAGATGCCGATGGCGGTGATCGACGTCACCATGCCCGGCCCGATCACCGCCGCCAGCATGATCGCCGACAGCACGGCTGGAAAGGCGAAGGTAAAGTCGCTGAAACGCATGATGAGCTCTTCGGTCCAGCCGCGCTGCGCGGCTGCGACGAGCCCGAGGCAGACGCCGCAGGTCAGGCCGATGCCGACGGCGATGATGCCGACGAGAATCGTCGCGCGCGCGCCGACCAAGAGCAGCGAGACGATGTCGCGGCCGAACACGTCGGTGCCGAGCCAATGCGCCGATGACGGCGGCCGCAGCTTGGATGCGACGTCGATCTCGTAGGCCGACCACGGCGTCCACACCAGCGACAGCAGCGCGGCGCCCAGCACCACGAGGCAGAGCAGCGCGCCGACGACGAAGCTGCGATGGCGCAGCGCGCGGCGCCAGAAGCCGTTGGGCGCAGGCGCAGTGCTCGCCATCGCTTGAACAGTCACCGACGAACTCACAGCTCGTGCACCTTGATGCGCGGATCGATCACGGCATAGAGCACGTCGACCACGAAGTTGACGACGATGACCATCGCCGCCAGCAGCATGACGCAGTTGCGGACGACGATCAGGTCGCGATTGGCGATCGACTGGAAGATCAGACGTCCAAGGCCCGGCAGATAGAACACGTTCTCGATCACGATGGTGCCGGCCAAGAGATTGGCGAATTGCAGGCCCATCACGGTCAGCACCGGGATCATCGCATTGCGCAGCACGTGCTGCCACAGCACCTCGCGCTTCGTCAGCCCCTTGGCGCGCGCGGTGCGCACGAAATCCTCGCGCAGCACGTCGAGCACCGCCGAACGCGTCACCCGCGCCAGGATCGCCGCCTGCACCACCGCGAGCGCGACCGCCGGCAGCAGCAGCGACCGCAGGCCGGGCCACAGCCCGTCCTCCCAGCCGGGAAAGCCGCCGGCCGACAGCCATTGCAGCTTCACCGCGAACAGCAGGATGAGGAGGATCGCGAACCAGAAATTTGGCAGCGCGATACCGATCTGGGTCAGCGACATCACGCCGACATCGCCGATGCGATTGTGGTTGGCGGCGGTGTAGATGCCCGCCGCGAGCGCCAGGACCGTCGTGAGCAGCATGGCCATGATCGCGAGCGGAATCGTCATGGCCAGCCGATCGCGGATCAGTTCGGCCACCGGCGTGCCATAGGCATAGCTGTTGCCGAGATCACCGACGAAGAGACCGCCGATCCAGTGCAGATAGCGGAACGCCAGCGGCTGATCCAGCCCGAGCTTGACCGTCAGCGCGCGCACCGCATCCGGCGAGGCATCGGCCCCCATCAGCGTCTGGGCGGCGTTGCCCGGCAGGGCGTCGAGCACCAGGAAAATGATCAGCGATGCGCCGACCAGGGTCGCGAGCAAGGTCAGGCACCGCCGCAGCAGGAACACGCTCATTCAGGCCGGAACTCCGTTACGCGGCGGCCGCACGTTCCACAGCTTTCGCCTCCGATGCAAGCCCGTTGCCTGCATGATGATCCCTGTCCGGTGCGGGGCGGGCTCGCCCCGCGGCTTGATCGGGGTCAAGCTTCGGACGGCGCGGCGCGGCATCATACCTTCAGCGCAACCAAGCAGGCCATCTTGCAGCATGATCATCCATCCGGACTTCCTCTGGGGCGCTTCCACCTCTGCCTTTCAGATCGAGGGCGCAGCCCATCTCGAAGGCCGCGCCGACAGCATCTGGGACGTGTTTCTGCGCACGCCGGGCCAGGCCGGCCACGACGACAATGCGGAGGTGGCCTGCGACCATTACCATCGCCATGCCGAGGACGTCGCCCTGGTGCGCGCGCTCGGCCTGAACGCCTACCGCTTCTCGATCGCCTGGCCGCGGGTGCTGCCGCAGGGCCGCGGCGCCGCCAATGAGGCCGGCCTCGCCTTCTACGACCGCCTGATCGACGCGCTGCTGTCCGCGGAGATAGAGCCGTGGCTGTGCCTCTACCACTGGGACCTGCCGCAGGCGCTCAGCGAGCTCGGCGGCTGGCAGAACCGCGACATCGCCGGCTGGTTCGCCGACTATGCCGCGCTGGTGGCGCGGCGCTATGGCGACCGCGTCAAGCGCTTCGCCACCTTCAACGAGCCGTGCGTGTTCACGCTGTTCGGCTACGGCCTCGGCTGGCACGCCCCGGGGATTGCGGACAAGACAGCGCTGCACAAGGCCATCCATCACGTCAATCTCGGTCACGGCCGCGCCGTCGACGTGCTGCGCCGAGACGTCGCCGGCGCCTCGATCGGCGCGATCCACAATCGCCAGCCGTGCTATCCCGCGACCGAAGATCCGGCGGACGCCGCCGCGGCGCTGCGGCTCGCGGCCTATTGGAACGATGCCTTCCCGTTGCCGCAGGCCTTCGCCTGCTATCCGCCGGAACTGGCGGACGCGATCGCGCCCTACGTTCTTCCCGGCGACATGGCGCAGATCGCGCGTCCGGTCGACTGGTTCGGGCTCAACCACTACTCGCCGCACTACGTCAAGGCCGACACCAACCTGATCGGCGCCGGCTTCGGCCCGGCACCTGCCTCGGTGCCGCGCAGCGCGATCGGCTGGCCGGTGGTGCCCGACGCGTTCCGCGACACGCTCCTGGACATCCACCGACGGTTCCACCTGCCGATCTACGTGCTGGAGAACGGCACCGCGGCGAACGACGTCATCGACCCCTCCGGTCACATCCGGGATGACGACCGGATCGCCTATCTCGCGGCCTACACCGCCGCCCTGGAACAGGCGATACGACAGGGCGCCGACGTGCGCGGCTATTTCGTCTGGTCGCTGTTGGATAATTTTGAATGGGGGGCGGGCTATTCGCAGCGCTTCGGCATTGTCTATGTCGACCACGTCTCGCAGCGCCGCATTCCCAAGGCGTCGGCGCGGTGGTATGCGGACATGATTGCGGCCCACCGGACCTCCGACGATCCGGCCGGACCGCACAACAGGGCGGAAGCTGAGGGATGAGCAAGCGCGTTCTTCTGGGCGACATCGGCGGCACCAACGCGCGTTTCGCGCTGCTCGACGGCGGCGAGATCGGCGAGATCGCGCATCTGAAGGTCGCCGACTTCCCGACCATCGCCGATGCCATCACCGATTTCCTGGCGCGGCATGCGGCGGGCGGGCCGCCCTCGGCGGCCGTGCTCGACATCGCCGGCCCGATCGAGCGCAATCGCGGCATGCTGACCAACTCGACCTGGGTGATCGACGGTGCCGAACTGGCCGCGCGTTTCGAGCTCCGCTCGGCGAAGCTCCTGAATGATTTCGAGGCGGTCGGCTGGTCGCTCCCCGCCTTGCATCCGGAAGACCTGTTTCCGCTCGGCGGCAGTGCCGCGATCGACGGCGCGCCGATGCTGGTGATCGGCCCGGGCACCGGCTTCGGCGCGGCCTGCTATCTGCCAGGCGACAACCGCCCGATGGTCGCAGTCACCGAGGCCGGCCACGCCACTCTGCCGGCGACGACCGCGCGGGAGGCGCTGGTGCTCGCCAGGATGCGCGAGCGGTTCGGTCATGTCTCGATCGAGCGCGCGCTGTCCGGCATGGGAATCGAGAACGTCTACCAGGCCATCGCCGCGGTCGACGGCGTGACCGTGCCAAAGCGTGACGCGGCGGCGATCACCCACGCCGCGCTCGACGGCAGCTGCGCCACCAGCCGCGCGACGCTCGACATGTTCTGCGCCTGGTTAGGGGCGGTCGCCGGCAATCTGGCGCTGACTTTCTGCGCCCGCGGCGGCGTCTACATCGCCGGCGGCATCCCGCCGCGCTTCCCCGACTTCTTCGCGCAGTCGGATTTCCGCCGGCAGTTCGAGAGCAAGGGCCGCTATGACAGCTATCTGCGCCCGATCCCGGTGCATCTCGTCACCAAGCCCGACATCAGCTTCATCGGCCTCAAATCCTTCTCCGAGTCCGGCATCACCGCGCCTGGCGGCTCTCCCGCCCACTGACAGATGAGCGACATCGTCACGATCACGCCGAACCCGGCCGTCGACGTTTCGACGGTCGTCGACAGGATCGTGCCCGTCGTCAAGCTGCGCGGCACGACGCAGCGGCGCGATCCCGGCGGCGGCGGCATCAATGTCGCGCGCGTCATCAGCCGCCTCGGCGGCGACGTCACCGCGCTCTATCCGGTGGGCGGGCCGACGGGACTGCTGCTGCAGCAGCTGGTCGAGCAGGAAGGCGTTACCAGCCGCACCTGGGCCACCACTGAAGATACGCGGGAGGATTTCTTCGTCCAGGAGCGCGCGACCGGCCAGCCCTACCGCTTCATCCTGCCGGGACCGACGCTCCGCGAGTCCGAATGGGAGGCCGGACTTGCATTGCTCTCGAGCCTCGATCCGTTCCCGCGCTTCGTGATCGGCAGCGGCAGCCTGCCGCGCGGCGTGCCCACCGACTTCTACGCGCGCGTCGCCACGCTGGCACGATCACGCGGCGCCCGGTTCGTGCTCGACAGTTCGGGGCCGGCCCTGGCCGCGGCGGTCGAAGGCGGCGTCGACATGATCAAGCCCTCGCTGCACGAGATGCAGGAACTCGTCGGCGGCGCGCTGCCCGATGCCACGGCGTGGGAAGAGGCGGCGCGGGCGCTGGTGGCGGCCGGCAAGGCCGCAATGGTCGCGCTGACGATGGGCCATCTCGGCGCGCTCCTGGTGACATCGGAGCGCGTGCTGCGGGCGCAGCCGCTGACGATGGTGCCGGTCAATGCGGTCGGCGCCGGCGACAGTTTTCTCGGCGCGCTGGTGGCGAAGCTCGCGGCTGGCGCGTCGGTCGAAGACGCGTTCCGCTTTGCGGTCGCGGCCGGCGCGGCGGCGCTGCTGCGCACCGGCACCGCATTGTGCGATCCGGCCGATATCACCCGTCTGCTGGCTGACGTGCGGCTGGAGACGGCGTAACCTTCAACTCCGCATCGACATTGAGCCGGTCGAGCGACAGCAGCAATCCGCCGACGCGCTCAAGCGACGACACCCACTCGGCGATCCGGCTGAAATTGTCGACCATCCAATTGAACGCGCCCTGCACCAGCGTGAACGCCGCCGCAGCCTGGGTGAGCTCGCCGAGCGTCATCTGACCGCCGAGAAATTTCGGCGCGCACAGCACGAGGCCGATGATCGGCGCGACCAGCGTATTCAGGTGCGACACCAGGGTGTTCTGCATCAATTGCCAGCAGAGCCGCTTCCATTGCCGGATGGTGCGGTCGAGCGCCAGCCAGAGCCCGGTGATGACGCTGCGTTCCTCCTGCCTGGGCGTGATGCCTTCGCCGATGTCGCGCAAATGATGCGCCGCGGTGATCAGCTCCGACTCCGCCTGGTTCTTGATCTGGATGACGCGGGTGAGCGGCGAGCCGACCCACAGCATCGCCCCGGTGACGAGCCCGGAATAGACCAGGACGCTGACCACCAGATAACCCGGAATCCGCAGCTGCAGCCCGGCCACCGCAACCTCGATCGAGCCGCCGACCTGCCACAGCACCTGGACGAACACCACCGCCGTCAGCAGCAAGGAGATGACGCTGACCCCGAAGTCGATCGGCGCATCGGTGGCGAGGCGGATGTCCTCGGCAATGCGGTACTCGGGAATCTTCTGATCGCCCTGCACAGCGGCAAGCCGGGCATAGCGATCGTTCTCGACCCAATAGTCGATCACCTTGGCCGTCAGCCATTGCCGCCAGTTGCGCTGCATCGCCATCCGCCCCCACACCGAGACGATCGCCAGCACGACGCTCGCCAGACAGAGAGGAACGAGCAGAGTGGCCTGCTGCTGCAGCCGCGCCGGATCGCGGCCTTCCAGCGCGTCGAAGAAATCCCTGTTCCAGGTGTTGAAGCGGAATTGCACATAGAGCTGCAGCACGACGATGGCGACCAGCGCGGCGCACAGCAGCCAGACCCGCCAGGCCGTCGCCCCGAACCAGAACTGCCGCGCCGTCAGCCAGAATCGCGACCATTCGCGATTGCCATCCTCATTGTCGTCGTCGGACATCATCGCGGGCCGGCATTCCTCCGGTTCATTGCCCCTCACGAGCATGATTTGATCTAAGGAGCTCCCGGGCGGGGCCGCTTGATCTTCCGCAAGGCATGCGCCGCGCAACGCGACAAACTTGGTGCCTGCACTGCAATGCGGGAGATCACAGATGACGGCACCCGGCTACGTCAGTTGGTTCAAGGATCTCCGTATCGAGGACGTCCCCGAGGTCGGCGGCAAGACGGCGTCGCTCGGCGAGCTGTATTCGGCGCTGGCGGCGCAGGGCGTGCGCGTCCCCAACGGCTTCGCGCTGACGGCATCAGCCTATCGCGACGCGCTGCGCGCTGATGGCGCCGATGACGAGCTGCGCGCGCTGCTCGCCGATCTCGACAAGCGCCGCATCGCCGATCTCGCCAGACGCGCGGCGAAGGCGCGCGCGATCGTGTTCGCGGCGACCGATCGCGACGATCTGCGCCGCGAGGTCGCCGAGGCCTACAGGCAGCTCGAGCAGGAATACGGCCGCGGCGTCGCGGTCGCCGTGCGCAGCTCGGCCACCGCCGAGGACCTGCCGAATGCGAGCTTCGCCGGCCAGCACGAGAGCTTCCTGAACATCAGCGGGCCCAAGGCGCTGTTCGAAGCCTGCCGCCGCTGCTTCGCCTCGCTCTACACCGACCGCGCGATCTCCTACCGCATCGACAACGGCTTTGCCCACAACAAGGTCGCGCTGTCGGTCGCGGTCATGAAGATGGTGCGCTCGGATCGCGCCGCCAGCGGCGTGATGTTCTCGCTCGACACCGAGAGCGGCTTTCGCGATGTCGCCTTCATCACCGGCGTCTATGGCCTCGGCGAGACCATCGTGCAGGGCACGGTCGACCCGGACGAGTTCTACGTCCACAAGCCGACCTTTGCGGCCGGCTTCCGCAGCGTGCTGTCGCGCCGGCTCGGCGCCAAGACCAAGCGCATGGTCTATGCGAAAACGGGCGCGCGCGGCGCCACCACGCGCACCGAGACGACGCCGCCGGCGGAGCGGGCCAAATTCTGCATCGATGATGCCGACGTGCTCGAGCTGGCGCAGGCCACCATCGTCATCGAGGCGCACTACTCGCAGAAGGCCGGACGGCCGACGCCGATGGACATCGAATGGGCCAAGGACGGCCGCGACGGTTCGCTCTACATCATCCAGGCGCGCCCCGAGACGGTGGCGTCGCAGCGCCGGCCGGAATCGGTCGAGACCTATTTGCTCGAGAAGACCGGCAAGGTGCTGGCGACCGGCCGCGCCGTCGGCGAGAAGATCGCCGCCGGCAAGATCCGCCTGATCCGATCGGCAAAAGACCTGCGCGCATTCAAGCCCGGCGAGGTGCTGGTCGCCGCATCGACCAGTCCGGATTGGGAGCCCGTCATGAAGACCGCGGCCGCGATCGTCACCGATCATGGCGGCCGCACCTGCCATGCCGCGATCATCGCCCGCGAGCTCGGCGTGCCCGCCGTGGTCGGGACGGAAGATTTCAGCAAGCGCGCCAGGACCGGCACCACCGTGACCGTCTGCTGCGCCGAGGGCGATGCCGGCCATGTCTATGACGGCGCCCTGCCGTTCGAGGTTCAGCGCCTCGCGATCGACGAGATCGGCCGGCCGCGCACTGGGATCATGGTCAATCTCGGCAATCCCGAACTCGCCTTCAAGACCGCGCTGCTGCCCAACGACGGCGTCGGCCTGGCGCGCATGGAGTTCATCATCAACCAGTCGATCGGCATCCATCCGATGGCGCTGGCCGCGCCGAACAAGGTGACGTCGGCAAGAGATCGCACAACGATCAAGCGCGTCACCGCACGCTACAAGAAGCCGGCCGACTTCTTCGTCGAGCGGCTGTCGGAAGGCGTCGGCACCATCGCCGCGGCGTTCTATCCGCGCCCGGTCATCATCAGGCTGTCGGACTTCAAGACCAACGAATATGCCAGCCTGATCGGCGGCCGCGACTTCGAGCCGCGCGAAGAAAACCCGATGCTCGGTTTCCGCGGCGCCTCGCGCTATGCGCATCCGGCCTATGCGGCGGGCTTCGCGCTGGAATGCGCGGCGTTGAAGCGCGTGCGCGACGTGATGGGGCTCGCCAATCTCAAGATCATGATTCCGTTCTGCCGCCGCGTCGAGGAGGCACGCAAGGTGATCGCGGCGATGGCCGGCCACGGTCTCGTCCGCGGCGAGAACGGGCTCGAGATCTACATGATGTGCGAGATTCCCAACAACGTCATCCTGATCGACGCGTTCGCAAAGCACTTCGACGGCTTCTCGATCGGCTCCAACGACCTCACCCAGCTCACGCTCGGCGTCGACCGCGACTCTGATATCGTCGCGTTCGATTTCGACGAGCGCGATCCCGGCCTGCTCGCGATGCTGAAGCTGGCGGTCGAAGGCGCCCACCGCAACCATCGCCATGTCGGCATCTGCGGCGAGGCGCCGGCCAACTATCCGGAGGTCGCGCGCTATCTCGCCGAGCTCGGCATCGACTCGATCAGCGTCAATCCGGCGAGCATCGTGCGCACCATGGAGATCGTCCGCAGCGCGGAGCGGGAGCTCGCGGCCTGCGCGCCGCAGGCGCTGGCGAGCTAGCCCGGGCCCAGGTCGTCGGACGATGTCAGGCCGTGACCGCGAGCCTGGAACTCGGCGATCGCACGTTCGGCATCGGCGATCAGTTGCCTTATGTGGACGGACTGCTCGCTCCACGACGCAGCGTTGTCGATCTCGGCCAACTGATCGAGCTGGCGCACGATCAGCCGCCACGATTCGAGCGTTCGCTGGAGCTGCGCGAGCTGAACCTCGACCGACGGCTCGGACTCGGTGTCGGTCCCCTCTGCGTGAACCGCAATCGGGATGGCCCGCGGGAATGTGATGATATTGGCCAACAACTCACCCTCGAAATGCCTGCACCACAGCCGTCGATCCAGCGGATCGGCGTCTGCAAATGTCGCATCTCCGTTGACGCGGCCCCATGGCCGGGAATGCGCCGCATTGTCGTCGGGGAGCTTAAAGAAGTTTGTACTTTCATCGCCCGTGGAATCCCGGGCGAGGCCAGTTTCAGCGGTCATCTCCGTAGCTTCGCGGGACATGACGTCCGCGGATGGTAAATACGCCCCTCACCGCGCCGCTTCGAACCCGGCCAGCACCGCCGTCAGGTTCTGCCCGAGAATGTCCGAGAGATAGCCGCCTTCCTGCACGAATACGGTGGGCAGGCCGAGCCGCGCGATCGCGCCGCCGATGCGGCGGAAGCCGGGCGTCGTCACCGAGAGCCCCTTGAGCGGATCGTGCTCGGAGGCATCGAGGCCGAGCGCGACCACGAGCGCGCCGGGCGCGAAGGCGTGGATGGTCTTGGCCGCGGTCTCGAACGCCTTCAGATAGGTGTCGTCGCCGCTCTTCAAGGGCAAGGGAATGTTGAGGTTGGCGCCGAGCCCGGTGCCGGCGCCGCGCTCATGCGCGTAGCCCCAGACGAACGGATAGTAGTGCGTGGGATCGGCGTGGATCGAGATCGTGAGCACGTCGGCCCGCTCGTAGAAGATGCCCTGCGTGCCGTTGCCGTGATGGACGTCGACGTCGAGGATCGCGACCCGCTCATGGCGCTGACGCAGATGCGCCGCCGCGATGGCGGAATTGTTCATGAAGCAGAAGCCGGAGGCGATGTCGCGATAGGCGTGGTGCCCCGGCGGGCGGCACAGCGCATACACCGCGTCCTCGCCATCGAGCAGCAGCTGGGCCGCGCTCGCGGCGACGTCGGTGGCGGCGCAGGCGCCTTCCCACGTCCCCGGCCCGATCGGCGCCGAAGTGTCGGTCGTGTGCCAGCCGAGCCGTCCGACGATGTGCGTCGGATAGGTGGCGGCATTGCGCACCGGGTGCATGTTCGGGATCATCTCGGTGCCGGCATCGCCGAGCGCGGCCCAGGCCTCCCACGCCTCTTCCAGGAAGGTCAGGTATTCCGGACTGTGGACCCGCGCGCGGGCGGCCTGGCCGAACTGAACCGGCGCGACCAGTTCGTGATGGCCGGCCTTCACTCCCGCAAGCAGGCGATCCGCCCGTTCGGGCTGCTCGGTGGTGCGCTTGACGACGCCGCGCACCAGATAGAATTGCGGATCGTGGCTGCGATGCAGCTCGGTGTAGACGGCCTTCACGCGGACTTGCTCCCGTTCGCTTTGCACGCATGATTGTGCACGCAGCGGCACCCGATACAAGCACAGATGAGATGCACCCATCGTTCAGAGCAGGCAACTTCCAACCGACGGAACGGACCGGCTGCGCTCCGCAAATCGTCCGCCACGTGTTCGCCGCGCCCAATTGCGACCACGATGGGGAGGATCACGGCGCCGCCTATTTCCGAAAATAATAAATAACTTGCGCTTTATCGGAAATCATGATTATCTCCGCGCATCCCGCCTCACCGCAGAGGGGCGTTGCGCGCGATCGTCACGACACGCGAGGTGGGGATGCGATGGC
>NZ_JBNPVB010000045.1:0-11829 GCF_051168495.1 Bradyrhizobium oligotrophicum
CATGTGGGCGAGCCGCTCGGCCGGATAGTCCGGATCGAGCGGCAGATAGGCGCCGCCGGCCTTGAGCACCGCGAGCAACGCCACCATCATGGTGACGCTGCGCTCCAGCGCCAGACCGACCACGACATCGGCGCCGACCCCGTGCGCCCTGAGACGGGACGCCAGACGGTTCGCCCGCGCGTTCAGCTCGCCATAGCTGATCGTCTCGTCGCCATGCACCAGCGCGATCGCTTCCGGCGCACGCGCAGCCTGCGTTTCGAACTGAGCGACAAGACCGGTGAATGCCGTTGCGCTGACCGTATCGTTCACGCGCGCCAGCATCGCCAGATTGTCCGCATCATCAGCGGTGACGCGCCCGACGGCCTGCTCCGCACTACTGGTGATCTCTGCCAGGAGCTGCACGAACGCCGTCTGAAGCCGCCGGATCTGGATCTCGTCGAAATGCTGCCGCTGAAAATTGAACACGAGCCGCAGCTCGCCGTCGAGGCCGACGCTGACGAACAGCGGATAGTTGCTGGTCTCCAGGATCTGCGTGCGGCTGGCGCTGAGGTGCCCGCGCTTCGTCTTCAAGGCCTGATCGACCGGATAGTTCTCGAACACCAGGATGCTGTCGAACAGCGGACGTCCGGCGCGCCCGGCCAGCCGCTGGATGTCGGCGAGCGGCATCCAGCCATGTTCACGCAGGGCCAGATTGCGGTCCTGCAGTTCGCGCAGCCAGGCGCCGACGCGCTGCTCTGGATGTTCGCGATCGACGACCGGCAAGGTGTTGATGAAGAGACCGATCATCTCCTCCGCGCCGGCGAGGCCGGCGGGCCTGTCGGACACCGTCACACCGAAGCAGACCGTGTCCTGGCCGGTGTATCGGCGCAGCAGTTGCGCCCATGCGGCCTGAACGACCGTGTTCAAAGTCACCCGCTCACGGGTTGCGAAGCGTTGCAGGCTCTCGCTCAGGTTCGGATCAACTGCCACGGTGAGAGAGCCGTGGCCGACGATGCCGTCGGCACGACCTGACGCAAGCAGGCTCGGCTCGTCGAGCTCGGCCAAGGCTGCGCGCCAGAATGCGGATGCCGCATCGTGGTCCCGCGCCTGAAGCCAGGCGATGTAGTCACGATAGCGCAGCTTCTGCGCCGGCAGCGAGCCATGCTCCAGCAGCAGCATCACCTCGGCCATGAACCTGGCGGAGCTCCAGCCATCCATCAGGATATGATGATGGGTCCAGATCAGCCAGTGAAGGTCGTCATCGAGCCGGATCAGGCTGAGACGCTGCAATGGCGGCCGCGACAGATCGAAGCCTTCCGCACGCTCGTGCCGGGCGGCCGCATTCAGCGCATCGTTCAACGCTGGCGGAGCAAGTCCGGCTGCGCGCCCGCGCCAGTCCTCCTCACTGAAGCGCATCTCCGCGCGGCGGTAGACCACCTGCTGCGGCGATCCTGACAAGTCCTGCCAGAGAAAGCCGGTGCGCAGCACTGCATGGCGGTCGGTGACCGCCTGCCAGGCCGCCCGCAATTTGTCCGGATCCAGGCCGCGAATTTCGGCCGTCAGCTGGTTGACGTAGACCCCCGTGCCATCATCGTGCAGCGCGTGGAACAGCATGCCCTGCTGCATCGGCGACAGCGGATAGATGTCTTCGACCTCGCGCCAATCCAGCGCGAGCGCATCGAGCTCGGCCTGCGTCAGCTTTGACAACGGAACATCGGACGGCGTCAGTCCATGAGCGTCGCCGGCGCAGTGTTCGACCAATTCCGCGAGCGCTCGTTCGTAGCAGTCCGCCAGACGCACGACCGTGGCCTTGCGAAAACGCTTCCGGCTGAAGCTGAAGGACAGTTGCAGGCGGCCGCCCTGCACCCGGGCATTGATTGCGAGCTGATGCCGCAACGGGCTCGACGCAGCACGCGACGGGCCCGCGCTTTCGGGCGCCAGTGCAAACAACGCAGCCTCGCCGGCGCCATCGTCCATCTGGCCGAGATAGTTGAACCCGATGCGCGGCTGGCCGCAGCCGGCGAGCGCGTTGCGCTGGGCATCGGAGCCGAGATAGCGCAGGATGCCGTAGCCGAGCCCCCGATGCGGAACGGCCCGGAGCATTTCCTTCGTCGCCTTGATCAGCGAAGCCGGGTCCTGGCCGCCACCCGCGAGCTGTACCGGAAAGGCGGTCGTGAACCATCCGATCGTGCGCGACAAATCAAGCCCGGCACCAATATCCTCGCGGCCATGGCCTTCGAGCTCAACGACCACAGTCTCGCGCTCCGACCATTGCCACAACGCCCGCGCGAGCGCCGACAGCAGGAGATCGTTGACCTGGGTCCGGTAGGCCGCGTGCGACGTCCCAAGCGAGCGAGCCGTTAGCTCGGCCTTGATCTCCAACGACACTTCGTCCGCGTCAGCGATCGTGTCGCGGCCGGCGGGCTCGTGATCGCATGGCAGGTCGCCCGCCTGCCGGATCGCCGTCCAATACGCGAGCTCCGTCGCGAGTGCGTCCGAGCCGGCGTGCGCGTGCAGCGCCGCGCCCCATTGCTCATAGGCATGCGTCTTCGGCGGCAGGTGCGCCGCCTCACCCCCGCGCACGAACTGTTCATAGGCCGCCGCCAGATCCTCCAGCAGCACACGCCACGACACACCATCGACCACGAGGTGATGGATCACGATCAGGAGCCGTTGGTCGCCGCCGGTCAGATCCATGCCGACGACGCGGACGAGAGGACCATTTGCTAGCGAGAGACTTGCCTGGACCTCGGCGGCCAACGGGGTGATCGCGTCGGCATCGGCGACCGCACAGACCTGAAACAGTTCGGCGAGTACGGGTGATGCTTCGTGCTCAGCGCGCCAAACGCCGGACACCCGTTCGAAGCGCAGTCTCAGCGCATCGTGGTGGACGACGACCGAAGCGACCGCCCGGCTCAGCGCATCCCAATCCAACCGCTGGCGCGGCCGCAACAGCACCGCCTGATTCCAGTGGTCGGGCGTGTCCAGCTCCTGCTCGAAGAACCTGAGCTGAATCGGGAGCAACGGGTGCGGTCCGGCAATGAGCCCCTGCTCCGCGTGCGTCGTCGACGCGAGCTCCGTGCGCGCCTCTCGCGCGAGCGCTTCCAGCGTCTGATGCTTGAAGACGTCCCGCGGCTCGATCACGAGGCCGGCCCGGCGAGCCCGGCTGACCATCTGCAGCGAGATGATGGAGTCGCCGCCGAGCTCGAAGAAGTTGTCGGTGATGCCGACGTCCGGCTGGCGCAGCAGTTCCGTCCAGATCGCAGCCAGCGCGACTTCGTTCGGCGTTCGCGGCGCAACGCGCCCCGCGATATCGCCCATGTCCGGAGCGGGCAGCGCATGGCGATCGACCTTGCCGTTTACCATCAGCGGCAGACGGTCGAGCACGATGATGCGTGACGGCACCATGTAGTCCGGCAGCCCCGCCGCCAGAGCTTCGCGCAGCGCCGCGCCATCCAGCGCACCATCACCACTGACGTAACCGACCAGCTGCCGTCCTGCGCCAAACTCACGCGTGATCACGGCGGCGGCACCGACCTGCGGCTGCTGCAGCAAGCGCGCTTCGATCTCGCCGAGCTCGATGCGGAAGCCGCGAATCTTCACCTGATGGTCGGCGCGGCCGACATAGTCGATGGCGCCATCGCTGCGCCAGCGCGCCAGATCGCCGCTGCGGTAGAGCCGTGCGCCGGACGTGCCGAACGGATCGGGGATGAAGCGCTCCGCCGTCAGCCCGGCGCGACCGAGATAGCCACGCGCGAGCCCAGTGCCACCGATATAGAGTTCGCCGGTCGTGCCTTCATCCACCAGATTGAGGTCGGCATCGAGGATGCGCAGCACGGTTCCGGGAACGGGATAGCCGATCGGAACGCGGCGTCCGCCCTGCCGACGACAATTCCAGAAGGTCGCATTGATGAGGGTCTCGGTCGGACCGTAACGATTGTCGAAACGGACCAAAGGAAACACGCTCTGGACGTGATCCATGAGCTGGACCGGAAGCGCCTCGCCACCGGAGAACAGCCGCTTCAGCGTCGTGCATCGCGCCACCTCCGTCTCGGCAACGAACTGCGCCAGCATCTGCGGCACGAAGTGCAGCGTGGTAACGTCGTGAGCGATAACAGCATCGATCAGTCGTTTCGGCTCGCGATGCGCACCCGGCGGCGCGATCGCCAGCCGCGCGCCCACGGTCAGCGGCCACAGGATCTCCCAGACGGCGACATCGAAGCTGAACGGCGTCTTCTGCAGCAGGGTCTCGCTGGGCGCGACTTGATACTCGGCCTGCATCCACGCCAGCCGCGCGGCCAGTGCCCCCCGCGTACAGGCGACGCCCTTCGGCGTGCCGGTGGAGCCCGACGTATAGATCACATAGGCGAGGTTTCCAGCATGCGTCGAAAGCCGAAGGTCGACGATGTCGCCTTCGTTCTCCGAGGGACGATCCTGATCACCCGCGCCGGTCACGATCAGATCGACGTTCGCGTCCGCACCGATGACATCGAAACGGTCGCGCAATTCGTCTTGTGTCAGCACCAGCCGCACGCCACTGTCTTGCAGCATCGTGGCGAGGCGCTGAGCCGGATAATCCGGGTCGAGCGGCAGATAGCCAGCCCCAGCCTTCAGGACCGCGAGCACGGCGACGACCATGTCGATACTGCGCTCGAACGCGACGCCGACCGGCGCATCCGGGCCGACACCCCGCGCACGAAGCTGCCGCGCCAGCCGGTTCGCGCGGACATTGAGTGCGGCATAGCTGATCCGCGCGTTCTCGGTGACCAGGGCGGTCGCGTCGGGAGCTTCTGCGGCCTGCCGCTCGAACTGCGCCACGACGTCCATCAACGCATCGTCCGCCATCGGCACGGCAGCACCCGTGCTCCAGCCAATGACCCGTTGCGCTGTGGCATCGTCGAGGCCGTGCAGGTCGGCGAGCGGCCGCGCAGGCGCGTCAGCAATGCGCGCAAGGAGACACGCGAAGGCCCTCTGCATCCGCTCGATCTGTTCCTGATCGAACCGGCTGCGGTCATAACGGAAGCCGAGCCTGATGCCGGCCTCCGTGACGAAGACCGCGATCGTCAGCGGATAGTTCGTGATCGATATCTGCTCCGCACGGCCGGCGCGCGGACCGTCTGCGGGCTGATCGCGCAGAACATCGTCGACCGGATAGTTCTCAAATACGAAGATGGTGTCGAACAGCGCACGGCCGGCGCGGCCGGCGAGCCGCTGTATCTCATAGAGCGGCATGAAACCGTGCTCGCGCAGATCGACGTTGCGGTCCTGCACGCCGCGCAGCCAATCGCCGACCAACGTCTGCGGGCTCGTGTCGTCGAGCACCGGCACGGTGTTGATGAACAGGCCAACCATCTGCTCCACGCCGGCGACCTCCGGCGGCCGGCCCGACATCGTGGCGCCGAAGCAGACCGTCTGCCGACCGGTCAGCCGCCGCAGCAGCTGCGCCCAGGCGCCCTGCAACATCGTGTTCAAGGTCACGCGCTCGCGACGGGCCACGGCCTGCAGCCGTTCGGTCCGCGCCGCATCGATGACGAGATCGATGGAGGTATGGCCGGCCGCGGGCTCGGCCGGCCCGCCGAGCGCATCGGCAAGAAGGCTCGGCTCCTCGAGGGGAGAGAGCAATCGCGACCAGAATGCTCGCGCGCCGTCCTGGTCCTGCCGCGGCAGCCATTCGATGTAATCGCGGTATCTGGCCCGCGCCGCGGGCAGTGAGCCGCCCCGGACATGCTGCATGATCTCGGCGATCAGCCGCGCCGCGCTCCAGCCGTCGAGCAGGATGTGGTGATGGGTCCAGACCAGCCGGTGAACGCCGCCGCCGAGATCGATGAGACGGACGCGCTGCAGCGGCGGCCGTGACAGATCGAAGCCAGCCTGCCGTTCGGCTTGCGCGATCGCCGCCAGCGCGCTGTCGCGCGCGGCTTCATCCATCCGCGCGGCCCGGTCGCGCCAATCCTCTTCGACGAAGGGCACCGCGACCTGCCGATGCACCAATTGCTGCGGCGTGCCGGACAGCTCGCGCCAGACGAACGCGGTCCGCAGCACGGCGTGGCGCGCGGTGACGGCCTGCCACGCGGCCCGCAAACGCGGCCCGTCGACGCCAGTGATGTCCACCGCGATCTGGCTGACATAGTTGCCGCTGTCGGCATCGCGCAGCGCGTGAAACAGCATGCCCTGCTGCATCGGCGACAGCGGATAGACGTCCTCGATCTCGCGCCAGTCCTGCGTGCCTCCCAGAAGGTCGAGCTCCGATTGGCTGAGACGCGACAAGGGAACATCTGATGGCGTGATGCCGTGAACGCCGCTGGTGCAGTGCGCGACCAGTTCGCGCAATGCAGCCGAATAGCATTCCGCGAGCCGCTCGATCGTGACCCTGCGATAGCGCCTGCAGCCGAAGCTGAACGTCAGCCGCAGCTCCCGGTCCATCACCTGGCCGTTGATGCTGAGCCAGCGGCCGAGCGGCGCGCTGGCGCTACGCGACGCTCCGGCACTTTCCGGGGCCACGGCAAACGCATTGTTGGCGCCGACACTCGCACCGAACTGACCGAGATAGTTGAAGACGATGCGCGGCTCTGCGACGCCCGCGAGCGCCTCGCGCTGCATGTCGCTGCCGCAATGGCGCAGCACGCCGTAGCCGAGCCCGCGCGCTGGAATCGCGCGCAGCTCCTCCTTGATCGACTTGATCAAGGTCGCATCATCGCTCGCGCACCCCGACAGACGCACGGGAAAGGCGGTCGTGAACCAGCCGACCGTCCGCGACAATTCGACACAGTCGAAAATGTCTTCGCGGCCGTGGCCTTCCAGCTCCACCAGGATTTCGTCCAGCCCGCTCCAGCGGGACACGGCTCTGGCCAAGGCAGCAAGCAGCAAATCGTTCACCTGCGTGCGGTAGGCCGCCGGCGCATCCTTCAGCAGCCTCGCCGTCAGATCCGCGTCGAAGCCGACGACGAGGTCCTCGCCATCGGCAACCCGGTCGATATCGCCATGGTCGTCGTCGCAGGGCAGATCGCCTGCGATGGTTCGCGTCCGCCAGTAGTCGAGCTGGCCGGCAAGCTCCGTGGTCGACGCATAGTTCTCCAGACGCCTGCCCCACGACGCGACGGACTGGCTCTTCGGCGGAAGCACGATCGGCGCGGCGCCCTGTGCGGCCTGGGCATACGCCGAAGCGAGATCCTCCAGCAGGATGCGCCACGACACGCCGTCGACGACGAGGTGATGCACGACGATCAGGAGCCGCTGGCTGCCATCGGCCGCGTCCATGCCGACCAGGCGCAACAGCGGCCCCTGCAAGGACAGGCTCGCCTGCGCGGCCGCGGCGACCGCCGTGATCTCCTCTGAATTCGCGACAACGCGGGTCCAGAGCAGGTCGGCGGACGATGGCGCCTCACCATAATCAGCCTGCCACGTGCCGTCGACCTCCGCGAAGCGCATCCGCAGGGCATCGTGCTGCGATACGATTGCATCGACCGCCCGGGCCATTGCGCGCCAATCGAGCCGTGCATTCGGCATGAGAAGCACGGCCTGATTCCAATGATGCCGCTCGCCGGCGTCTTCAGCAAAGAAGCGTCGCTGGATCGGCAACAACGGAATCGGACCATGGTCACGTTCAGTCCGCTCCACGACGTCCACAGCCTGATCGCTGCGCGCGACACGCGCCAGCTCCCGAAGCGTCTGGTGCCGGAACAGGTCGCGCGGCTCGATCGAGAGGCCACTTTGACGTGCACGCCCGACCACCTGCAGCGAGATGATGGAGTCGCCGCCCAGCTCGAAGAAGTTGTCGGTCAGCCCGACCCGCGGCTGTCCGAGCAGCTCGGACCAGATTGCCGCCAGCGTCAGTTCCGCCCCGGTTTGCGGAGCGACGTAGTCGACCCCGGCGGCAGGATGCTCCGGAAGCGGCAAGGCATCGCGATCGACCTTGCCATGCGTCGTCAGCGGCATCTGCGCCACCGCTACGATCCGCGCCGGAACCATGTAGTCGGGGAGTTCCTCCAGCAGCGCCGCCCGCAACGCGGTCCCGTCGACATCGACCGCGGCGCAGACATAGCCGACGAGTTGCTGCCGTCCCCCGATCTCGCGAGCGACGACCACGGCCGTCTGCACGCCGTCTTGCCGCGTCAACCGCGCTTCGATCTCACCCGGCTCGATGCGGAAGCCGCGGATCTTGAGCTGATGATCGGAACGTCCGACATAGTCGATCACGCCGTCGGCGCGCCAGCGCGCCAGATCGCCGGTACGATACAGGCGTGCACCGGGTTCGCCGTAGGGATCGGGGACGAAACGCTCTGCCGTCAGGCGCTGCTGGTTCCAGTAACCGGTCGCGAGCCCTTCGCCGCCGATGTACAGTTCGGCCGTTATACCGATCGGCACGATGTTGAGATCGCCGTCGAGCAAATAGGCCGAGCGCCGTCCGACTGGACGGCCGATCGGCGCATAGGCGCAGTCGATCTCGGCCTCGGCATCGACCTTCCAGACCAGCGGCGTCACCACCGTCTCCGTCGGGCCGTAGCCGTTGATCAGCTTGCGCGGCTGCAGCGCGCGCCGGACCTTGTCGAAGCCCGCCTTCGGCATCGCTTCGCCGCCGAAGGAATACAGCGACACTGGCGGTGGGTTGCCGCGCCATTCGGCGAACTCGGCAAGCTGCTGCAGATAGGCCGGCGGGAAGCCTGCATTCGTGACGTTCTGCGCGCGCATCACCTCCAGCGTCTGCTCGGCCGACCAGAGATCGGCATCCCGCATCACCAGCGCGGCCCCGCAACTCAACGCCGTCCATAGCCGTTCGTGTGCGCCGTCGAAGGTGAACGACAGAAAATGCAGCTCGCGCGACCGGCTGTCCATTTCATAGAGCCGGGCCGTGACCTCGCAATGCATGGCGAACGGTCCGTGGGCGACGGCGACGCCCTTCGGCACGCCGGTCGAGCCGGACGTGTAGATCACGTAGGCCAGGCTCTGCGGATGCACCGCGATCGCTGGCTCGGCCTCCGTGTCCTTGCCCGATACCGCGCCGAGCTCGATGACGTTCACGCCGGGCATCGGCGGCCACTGATTGAGGCCCGCGGCAGAGACCAGCACGACACGCGCACCGGCATCACGAATAGTCGCGGATTGCCTCGCCGGCGGATGATCGGGATCGAGCGGCAGATAGGCCGCGCCGGCCTTCAACACAGCGATGAACGCAGCGATGAGCTCGGGCGAGCGCTGCATCGAGATGCCGACAACGTCACCCGGACGCACATCGCGCGCGATGAGATGCCGAGCGATCGCGTTGGCGCGCCGATCGAGTTCGGCATAGCTGATCGTCTCCGTCCCGAAGACCAGCGCGGGCGCTGCGGGCCGGTCCAGAGCGTGCCGCGCGAACATGCGGTGCACCGGCAGAAACGGCCCGGGGTCGCAGACGATCTCGTTCCACCGTCGGACGTCCTCGCGTTCGTCCGCGGACAGCAGGTCCAGCGTCGCGATCGGGCGTGTGGATTCATCGGCCATGGTCTCCAGGATGGAGCACCAATGCGCGGCGAACCGCTCGATCGTCGTCCGATCGAACAACGCGGTCGCAAATGAGAATAGCGCCGATACGTCGCCCGATGGAAGTTCCTCGCTGTCGAGCGCCAGATCGAATTTGACCGTCTCGATTTCGGGCGCGATCGTCTCGATCTGCAGCGCGGCTTCAACAGGTCCGTCGGACACATCACGCCGGCGCTGATGATTGTAGAGCACCTGGAACAGCGGATTCTGACTGAGGCTGCGCTCCGGCTGCAAGGCGTCCAGCACCCGCTCGAACGGGAGATCCTGGTGCTCCTGCGCGTCGAGCGTGGCCTCGCGCACCTCGTCGATGAAGTCGGCGATCGTGCGCCGGCTGTCGATCTCCGTGCGCAGCACCTGGGTGTTGACGAGCAGGCCGATCAGCCGCCGCGTTTCCGACCGGTCGCGGTTGGCGATGGGAACGCCGACGCTGATGTCGGATTGGCCGCTGATGCGATGGAGCAGCAGTTTCAACGCTGAGAGCAGGACGACGAAGAGCGTCGTCCGGCGCCGCTGCGCGAGAGCACGCAGGCGATCCGACAGAGCCGCGCCGAGCGAGAGCCGCACGCCATCGCCGGACTGATCGACATCGGCCCCGCGCGCGCGATCGAACGGCAGCTGCAGCATCGTCGTGTCACGAAGGCGGCCGGTCCAGTAGTTGAGCTGGCGCACACCCTCCACGGCGCCAATCCACAGCCGCTGCCAGTTGGCGAAATCGGCATAGTCGATCTCGAGCGCGGGCAGTGAGTGGGCCTCGCCTCGCACTTCGCAATGATAGAGCTGCCAGAACTCATCGGTCAGCACCTGCAGCGACCAGCCATCGGCCACGATGTGATGCAGGGTGACGGTCAGGATGTGATCCCGTTCGCCGAGCGCCAGCAGTGCGGCGCGCAGCAATGGACCAGCTTCGAGATCGAACGGCAGCGCCGCCTGTTCGCGCCGCACGCGCGCCGCCTGCTGCTCGCGGTCATCGCCCGCGAAGATGATCCGGCGCAATTCGACGCGCTGCGGCGGGCCGACGATCTGCTCGGGCTCGTCCGCCTCCTGCCGGAACACGGTGCGGAGTGCGGCATGGCGAACGACCAGACCATCGAGCGCCCGCTGCAATGCATCGATATCGAGACAGCCGCGGAGACGGATCGAGACAGGCAGGTTGTAGGCCGAACTGCCGGGATCCATCCGCCACAGGAACCAGAGGCGCGCCTGGGCGAACGACACCGGTGCGCGCTGCAGTTGCTGGCGCGCGATCGGCAGGATCGACAGATCGATGCCCTTTGCAGCGAGCTGTGTCAGAAAGGCGCGCTGCTTGGCCGGGTCCAGTCGCGCGAGGCGCCGGGCGATCTCACCGAGCTGCTGAGTCTGACGTCCGGACTGATCATTCATGGGCGAACTCGACCTCGTTCAGCAGATCGAACATGGCGGCAATGTCGTCGCTGCGACGGTGCACGGGCGGATCGGCAGCGAGCGCGGATGCCATGCGCTCGATCGTCGTCAGTTCGAACAGCCGCTTCAGCGGCAGCTCCTGCGCGAGATCGCGTTTGATGCGGCCGACGAGTTGGACCGCGACAAGGGAATCGCCGCCGAGCTCGAAGAAATTATCGGTGACGCCGACATCCTGCTGGCGCAGCAGCTCGGCCCAGATCGCGGCGAGTGCCGCCTCGGTCGAATTGCGCGGCGCGACGCGCTGCGCCTCGGCAGGCCGGGCGTCGGGCAATGGCAGCGCCTTGCGATCGATCTTGCCGTTCGGCGTCAGCGGCAGGTTCGGCAGCACCATCACCCGCGACGGCACCATGGTGTCCGGCAGCGCCGACGCGAGAGCGGCACGCAAGGCCGCACTATCGAGCGCGTCGTCGCCGCTGACATAGCCGACCAGGTGCCGGCTGCCGCTGAGGTCTTGCGCCACCACGACGCTGTCGCGCACTCCGGGGCATTCCCGCAGCCGCGCCTCGATCTCGCCGAGCTCGATGCGGTGGCCGCGGATCTTGACCTGATGATCGGCGCGGCCGACATGGTCGAGCACACCGTCGGCCCGCCAGCGCGCCAGGTCGCCCGTGCGGTACAGCCGCGCTCCTGAAGTCCCGAACGGATCAGGAATGAAGCGCTCCGCGCTCAGCGCCGCGCGGTTCCAATAGCCGCGTGCGAGGCCCTCGCCGCCAATGAACAGCTCACCGGCGACACCGACCGGCGCAAGGTTGAGATTGGCATCGAGTACATACAGCGTAGTGTTGCCGATCGGGCCGCCGATCATCGGCGACGCATGACCCGCATCGAGCCGATGGCGCGCCGACCACACCGTGGTTTCGGTCGGCCCATACAGGTTCCAGACCTCGCCGCTCA
>NZ_JBNPVB010000046.1:0-10917 GCF_051168495.1 Bradyrhizobium oligotrophicum
GGGCATCGCGCTCGATGTCTCCACACTCGCGGACTGGGTCGGCGCGGCGGCTGCGACCTTGATGCCGCTGGTCGAGGCGATCAAGGCGCATGTCCTCGCTGCCGAGCGCATCCATGCCGACGACACCACCGTGCCAGTTCTGGCCAAGGGCAAGACGCGCACCGGGCGCGTCTGGACCTATGTCCGCGACGATCGTCCTTTCGCCGGCCACGCGCCGCCGGCCGCCGTGTTCTTCTACTCGCCCGACCGCTCCGGCACCCATCCAGAGGCGCATCTTGCGACCTATGCCGGACCGATGCAGGCGGATGCCTATGCCGGCTTCAACCGCCTCTACGAGGCATCGCGCAAGCCTGGTCCGGTCATGGAGGTCGGCTGCTGGGCGCATGCACGGCGCAAGTTCTTCGAGATTGCACGGCTGAAGAAGGCGCCGATCGCGATCGAAGCGATCGCGAAGATCGACGCTTTGTTTGCGATCGAGCGCGAGATCAACGGTCTACCGGCCCACGAACGCAAAGCCGTGCGCAACGAGCGCAGCCGCCCGCTGGTCGGTGAGCTTCATACCTTCCTGCACGAGCGCCGCGCCAAGCTCTCCGGCAAGAGCGAGACCGCCAAGGCGATCGACTACAGCCTCAAGCGCTGGCAGGTGTTCATGCGCTTCATCGACGATGGCCGGCTGTGCATGACCAACAACGCGGCCGAACGCGAGTTGCGCGCCGTGGCCGTCGGCCGCAAGAACTGGACCTTCGCCGGCTCCGACGAGGGCGGCCGCCGTGCTGCCGCCATCTACGCCCTGATCCAGACCGCCAAGCTCAACAACGTCGACCCGCAGGCATGGCTTGCCGACGTCCTCGCCAGGCTGCCCGATCATCCGGCCAACAGGATCGCAGACCTGCTGCCCTGGAACTGGAAGCACACCGCCATCCCTGCCGCTGCCTGATCGCTCCGATCAATCGTCCATCCGCGCGGGCTACTCCGCCTGTGGTCTTCACCGGATGCGTACCTTCTTCTTGAATAGGCCACATAGCATCGGTGGAGGACGCTCGGGTGACGTTCCGTGAGGTCGCCTTACGAGCGGCGCTTCGAGCGCGACGCTTTGGTGGCTGCGGCCTTCGTCGCCGCCTGGGCCTTTGGCGCTTTAGTGCCTGGCTGTTCGGCTGATCGGCAGGGTGAAGGTGCTCGCGCATCTCAATGAACATCGCCTCAACATCGTGAAGGCGCAGCTTGCCGCTCCAGTGATCCCGCAAGGCGTGCATCTGCAAGACGGCGATCTGCCCGCGCTTCGCCGGATCGGCCTCCGCGAAATAGGCTCTCATGGCCTCGACGAAGGCTCGGGCAACGGCCGGGGGAAGCTCGATCAACGATCCCACCCATCGCGCTTTGCCTCGACGCGGAAGTCGTCGGGCATCTCGGGCACTTCGTCTTCATCGACGTTGTTGCACAGAGGGCAAGGGTCTCCCGCCGCGCCGCAATCGCAAGCCCTGCTGGTGCTTCCCCGGGGTCGTTCGGGGTGAGTCTCGCAGACCCATCGAGCACCATAGCAACGCAAACACACCTTCATGCCGAGTCGATTCTTTGGGTAGGGCGTTGTTCCGATCTTGACAGCTAACACTTATGTCCGCATATTGCGGACATGGCTGAGCGGATGATCCCCGGCCCAACGAGAGGTTAGCCCCGAATGACCGAGACCGCCACGATGGATCAGCAAGAGCAGATCGCACGCATCGAACGCGCTCAAGAAGAGACCCGCAAGTTCGCGGCCGAGCAGCACAAGCTTTCCGCCGAGACCCGAAAGATCACTCGCGACACCAACCTCGCGCCCTGGCAGCTCGTCTTGTCGGCGATGACCGCCGGTGCCGCTCTGTTCGGTGCTGGCGCGGCTTTCACGAAACTGATGGGGCCATGAACGGAGCACGCCTATCCGAGTGTCTGGCCTCGCTGCGATGGACGCAGCGGGGCCTTGCCGCGATCCTTGAATGCGATGATCGTCTCATTCGCCGGTGGGCGTCCGATCAGGCGGACATCCCTGCCAGTGTTGCGGCTTGGCTTGAGACATTGGCGAAGGCGCACGATGCACTGCCTCCGCCGACCGGGTGGAAGAAGCGTTCGGCTGCTTAAGACCCGCCGGAGGCCCAGGCAGGCGGACCTTTATGTATGTCCGGCAGCGCGGAGGCGCGATGACTGACTACACGCAATACGCCGCTGCTGCGTTGGCTCTGGCCGCTTGGTACGCGTTCGAATATTGGCCAGTGATCCTATTACTCGCCGTCGTAGGGGTGATCGGCATGGCCGCGGCCGCCTTTAATTCAGGGTCAAAGAAGACCCCATAGTCGGAACGGGTGAGGAACACTGTGGGTGGGCCATGCACGGCGCATGCACGGATATGCACGGATATTCTTACTTTGTCCTACCCTGATGTGCCCTCATGTGCCCCGTGGCATACCAGTTTCAAGTTAAATCATGGTGTGGTTTCAGCGGTTTGGATGGTGGGCGCACAAGGGATCGAACCTTGGACCTCTCCCGTGTGAACGTAGGGCGCCCCCAACGGTATGGTTTTGATTTTACTCAGATATTGTGTGATCCGGCTTCTGAATGGGCGGATTTTGGGCATCGCGGTGTAGAACGCTCGCTAAAGCTGTTGCGGAATTTGCGACTCGGATAGGTTGCATAAAATCAGAAGTTCACCCGGAGATTCCGCCATGCTGGCTGATGGTTTCTATAGCGTGCTTTTTAAGACACCGAGAGGCGAAGGCGCCGGGATTGTGGTGCTGGCTGGTGGGCAATTGCGAGGAGGTGATTCTGGGATCGCCTACTCCGGCACGTTCGCTCAGAACGGCGATGATTTCACGGCCAAGGTCGTCACCAGCCGCCATGCACAAGGCAATCCCTCCGACTTCGGGATAGACGCCGCAACTATTAGTCTGACCGGCAAGTCCTCAAGCACGAGTGCAACGCGCGTGGGGACGGCTGCTCAGGCGCCCGGCCTGACGTTCCAAGCTGTGTTGAACCGCATCAGCGACTAAGCCGGTAAGGCTTGTCGCCTCTCGCCCCTCGCGGCCGGCTTCATAGGCTTCGCGGAGGGCGCCGGCGATGCTAGCGGCGAGCGCGCCGTATGCCTCGGGCGAGAGCAGCGGCAAACCTTGCGCCTGTTTCGAAGCCTCGACGATGGCCGCCGCCTGGTCGGCGGTGGTGCCGTCCTCGAACAGACCGGCCGCGATCGCTTCGTCGACTGGTTTGATGGGTCGCGCTCGCCGGCCGCTCGTCCGCGGTGCGAAACTCGATGGGCGCGGATTCGCGTGCCGGCGGGCTCGCGCTGCAGGCGAAGACTTGCGCCGCCTTCCGATCCGGCCGACCGCCGATCGATCGCCGGCCGGCGTTGTCGTCAAAATAGAAATGGCGGCTGATCCGCACCTCGAAACTCTCCTCGTGCGGGATGAGTCGTGCCGTCGTTTGATCCGTCGTTGCCTTCATGATTAGTCCAATCGAATTGACCGCTACGAATGATGCTAGACCTTCTCACTATTCGCTCGCGCGCTTCTCCCAATCGGGGCCACATTCAGCGTCAGCGCAGTTGTGCCTCTCACAGTAGGAGCCGTAGATTCGAATCGGTTGGCCCCTCGGAAACTCCTTTACGTCGAGCGGAGGAACGTTGGCTGAATAGCAGTACTCAGTTAGGTGTCGATCGCCAAAAACGTCCGTGTACTTGATGACTCCCATCGCGCCGATCGGGGCTTTCCTGCCGCTCAATGGTGTCAAATTCACCGGCCCCATGATGAGCCATCCTGAGGCCATTTGTGATCGCGGACCGATTACACCCTGCGTAAAGGTTAGTTTGTACGGATTTCTTTGTTCGAACGCTTCGCTTGTTGCATAACCACCGATGAGCATATCAATCGAGAACTTAAGTTGGCTCGTCGGGGTATTCCCTTGGTTCTCGATAATTGGATTGATCAGCCACCTGGGAGTCTCTTCATCGTTGGGTCCCTTCCCGCCGTAGGTAACCAGTTGAAGGCTATTCGACAGAATGAAAGCGCGGCTTTGTGCGCTGTAGGCTCTTTTGGCGGCATTGTATTGAAGGAAGGCCACGAATGCGCTCGAAATAGCTACCGCAAGAGTTGCGATGCTTAGGAGAAGTGGAGGTTTTCCACCTCTTGCCGCTGATGCTGGTCTCTTACCGCGACGCCTTGCTGAGACCCGTTTGGTCGTATTCCAAACTGAGCTAGGTCGGTTAAATAGCATCTCGCTAGGCCAGCTTTCTCGCCCCAAGGGCGGCCATCCTGTTGGTTCACGACGCCTTGCGCTTCTTTGCGCGCGGTTGCGGCGCGTCATCCTCGCTCGGTCCGTCCTGCACCAAACTATCGAGTGTCACTTTCAGCGCGTCCGCCAGCTTGCGCAGTGTTTGAACGTCGCCGCTTTTGCGCCCAACCTCGATCTCGGACAGGTAGCCTTGCGAGATGCCCGCGCGTCTGGCGAGTTCATCTTGGCTCAAGCCGCGTTTCTTACGGAAGAATGCAAGCGGCGTTTTCGCCGCAAGGAATGCATCAACATCGGCGCTGCTAAAGGTTTCTTCCTCGCCGCTCTCCACGCGAGCGATCGAGCGGCGTAGGGTTTCCGCGTCGGCGGCGTCTTCATTGGCTGCGGCAATCAGTTGATCGTATTCCTCGCGGGACAAGATCACGATGTCGTCGCCTTGCGGGGTTTTGGTCATCACGGGCATGTCGGTTGGTCCTTAGTCATAAATCCCGCCGCGCGGGCCGATGTCGTGAACGGTGATGGTGTCAGCAGTCTCAGTAAACAGGACGCGGAAATCTTGAACGCGCAACCGCAAACGATCGCTTCCGACCAGCGCCTTGACGTTCCTGGCCTGGGCTGCCGGGTTAGCGGCATACTGCTCGATCTTAGCCCGGATCAGCTTAGCCTTGTTGGCGTGCCGCTTAAGGGCGGTCATTGCGGTGAGGGTGTAAGCGATCGTTTTCATGAGTGCATTATAGCGAAAGGCAATATTTCGTAAATGGCTATAAGCAATAATTCTTATGAACGCGGCGATTTTTCACTCGCCCGGATCGCTCATGCCGCCGTGCCTCTCTTAGCTCTTGCCTTGGGCCTTGGCTGCACTTTGCTTGTTGGCGCTGGCCCGATCGACGGCATTGCGTTGATTGAGGGCGCGGCGTGCGAAACGTTCACGTGCGCATAGCGCAGCACCATCGACAGACTCGACCATCCGCCCAGGTGCATGAGCATGTTCAAGTCGCGGTGTTCCTGATAGTGCCACGTCGCCCAGGTGTGGCGACAATCGTGCGGGTGAAAGTCGCTGATCTTGGCGCGCGTGCACGCCGCCTTGAATCCTTTCTTGATACGGTCGCCGGCCGACACGCCGCGGTCATCGTCCGGATCGAGCGGGCGGTACGGCTCGCCGAGCAACTGGATTTGTCGCGGCTGTTGCTGCCCTCGGGCACGATCCAGCGGCCCGGCTTGCGGAACACGCAACCGTCACGGTGCAGCAAGTTGGCAAGGATTGCGACCATACGGGGGGATTTTGGGCGCATCCGTTCGCGTTTTAGCGTCAAAAACCGCATCGAAACGCACGTTGGAGCCGAGGGCCGGAAATGAAAAAGCCCTGCTGATGCAGGGCTGTAAATGGTGGGCGCACAAGGGATCGAACCTTGGACCTCTCCCGTGTGAAGGGAACGCTCTCCCGCTGAGCTATGCGCCCGGATTCCGGTGGCTGCCGGCCCAGGGGGCCGCAACAGGCAGCTGCCGAAGCAGTCCGTCGGAGCCCGCGATTTACGAAGCGCGGGCAGGGGGTGTCAAGGATTTGCGGCGCTGCCGGCGAGGAAAACTGCTGGGGAACGCCGGGCTGTGCTCGATGGGACCGAAACCGGACCGCGCGCGGACCGGAGTCCCTGCTGGAGCGAGGGGCGGATCCGCTGCGCCCCGGGGCCGATTCGGTAGCGTCAGGCCCCGATCCCGCGGCGTCAGGCCCCGAGCTGCCGGGCGCGCGAGGCGTGGGACTGCAGGGCGCGGATACGGTCGGCCAGGGTGCCGCCTTGCGGGCTGCCGGCGGCTGCCGGGGCCGTGGCGACGCCATTGGCGTTGGCCGGCCTGGCGGGGACGGGCTCGGCGGCCAGCATGGCCTCGATGGTCGAGTTCGGGCCCTCGATCTGCATCGCGAGCTTGGCGACCTCGGCGGCGATGTCGTTGATGCGCTCGCGCAACAGCGCGTTCTCCATCCGCTCCTGGGCCCAGGTGCTCTCGGCCTGCTGCTGGATCGCGTTCATCTCGCGCTGCAGCTTGGTGCGCTCGTCGCGGGCGGTCTGCAGCTGCTCTTCGAGCGCGGTCTTCTCGGATTTCAGCCGCTCGAACGCGGCCGACTTGCCGTTGCCGAATCCGGCGAGTTCGTCGCGCAGCTCCTTCAGCGCGCGGTCGGCGGCGGCATTGGCCTCGCGCAGCTGGTTGTTCTCGAAATCGCGCTCGGCGAGCAGCTTGCCCTGGGTCGACAGCCGCCCTTCGAGGTCGGCGACGCGGGTCGCCAGCATCTCGGCCTCCTTGACCTGGACGATCAGCTGGCGGTCGAGCTCGGTGACGCGCTGGCTGAGATTTTCCACCCGCGCGCGCGCATCGTTGAGCGCCCGGGTCGCGGTGTCGGATTCGTCGCGCTCCAGCGTCAGCCGCGCCTGGGTCGCCGAGAATTCCTTCTCGGCATCGGCCACGCGCGAGCGCAGCTCCTCGACCTGCGTCTTCACCGATACGAGCTCGACCTGGCGGCTGTCGGCCAGCAGGGACTTGTCGTTGAGCTCGGTGGTCAGGCGGACCTGCTCGGCCTGTTTCTCCTTGAGCGCCTGCTCGGCGGCGCGCAACGCCTCGGTCTTGGCGGCGAATTCTTCCTCGGTGGCGCGCAGCTGGTCCTTCAGCGCCTTCTCGCGCGCCTCCAGCGCGAAGATCGCGGCGTTCTTCTCGCCGAGCTCGATCTTCATGCGGTTGATGGCGTCGGTCTTCTTGCCGAGGTCGGCGAGCTGTCCGGTGGCCTTGTTCTTGAGCGCGTCGACGCTCATCTCCAGCCGCCGCGCCGACATCGCGAATTCCGCGCGCAGCTGGTCCTTGTCGGCCTGGATCTCGGCCATCGACAGCGGGGTTGCCGCCTCGAGCCGGCGCGTCGTCAGCCGCACCGCGCGATTGTGCACCAGCGGCACGACCATCAGGGCACAGAGCATGGCGATCAGAAAACCGATCGCGAAATACATGATCGGCTCGACCATGACGCACAACTCCCGGTCAGAAATGATTAACCGAATCACAATGCACGGCGGGCTGATTCAACGCCAGCCCAATGCCGTGTTAACCTTGATCCGTCGCGGGAGAACGTGTCTTGGCGGTATCCATAGGCGGTGTCAGAACGGGTTCCAGGTCGCGCTCGGCGTGAACTTGAGATAGCCGACATTGGCCCCCAACCGCAGCCCGATCCCGGAGCGGATCGGCACCAGCACGATGTTGTTGGCGGTCAGCGCGGTCATGCCGAAGCCGCCGACGATGTAGGCCGAGCCGTCGATGCCGACGAAGCGCTGATAGATCGCGCTCGTGGCCGGCAGGTTGTAGACCAGGGTCATGGTCCGGGCGCCGTCGCCGCCCCAGTCGAAGCCGAGCGAGGGGCCCTGCCAGTAGACCCTGAGATCCCCGGCGTTCTTGGTGTAGAGCGTGCCCTCGCCGTAGCGCAGCCCGGCGACGAAGGCGCCGGCGCCTTCCTCGCCGAGGATGTAGCCGTTCGGCAGGCCCCATTGGCTGACGGCGCGCTCGATCACCGAAGCGAGGCCGCGCGAGACGTTGCCGAAGAAACGGTGGCCGGCATTGACCAGTTCGTCCGAATTGAAGCTGTCGGGGCTCGGCGCGCGCTGTGGCGGCGGTGCCGGCTGTTGGTATGGCGCCGCCTGAGGCGGCGGCGGGGGCGCCTGCTGCGCGGCGACCGACGCGGTCAAGGCCGTGACGGCCGCGAGCGTCGTGGCGGCGAGGCGGATTGCGAAACTCATCGATGGAAATCCCCTGCTATCGGCTGCCCGACCTTCGCCTTAACCTGACGCCAACCACATCCGGCGATGATCGGGAGAGGGGCGATAGCCCCTGCGACTCCCATGTTATCGGCACCAACTATGACCGCACAACGGCAACAACGGAACTGGAGCGGTCCGAAGCCTCCGTTTCGCCGCGCCATCGCCGTGATCACGCTCGCGGCGCTGCTCTTGCCGCCGCCAGGCGCTTTGGCCGCCACCACCCAGCGGATCATCGCCAACCGTTATAGCGGGCTCGCGATCGACGGCTTTGACCCGGTGTCCTATTTCGTCGACGGTCAGGCTCTGATCGGCGACGCCGACTTCGAGGCGGCTCAGGCCGGGGTGGTCTGGCGGTTCCGCAACGAGGGCAACCGCGCCTCCTTTCTGGCCCATCCGGAGGTCTATGGCCCGCAATTCGGCGGCTATGATCCGACCGACGTGGCGCGCGGCATCACCGTCCCCGGCAATCCGCGCCTCTTTGCGGTGGTCGATGAGCGCCTGTTCCTGTTCAGCAGGGAGGAAAGCCGCGACGCCTTCAAGGCCGATCCGGCGCGCTATTTGCCGCGGGCGGAGGCCCGCTGGCCGGCGCTCGAACAGGAGTTGCCGGAATAGGCCGGACCGGGCCGGCTCTCAAACCTTGACGGCAGCAGGATCGCCCCAGGCGATGAAGGACGGCACCAGGAAGCCGTCGCTCCGCTCGCCATAGCGCAACGGCGCACCGGTCTCCCCGGTGACCATGCCGCCGGCGGCCGTCACCACGGCATGGCCGGCCGCCACGTCCCATTCGGATGTCGGGCCGAACCGCGGATAGATGTCGGCCAGGCCCTCGGCGAGCCGGCCGAACTTCACCGCCGAGCCAAGCTGCAGGCGCTCGCCGCCGGGGCGCGCCGCAATGAAGGCGTCGGTGCGGGCATCGCCATGCGACCGGCTGACGGCGGCGATCCACGCCTCGCCCGCCTTCGGCATCGGACGGGTGCGGATCGGCTCCGCCGGGCCGAGGCCCGCCGCGGTGAACGACAGCCGCTCGGCGCCCCGGCCGACCAGGCCGCGCCAGATCAGCCCGAGCGCCGGCGCGCAGACGATGCCGAGCAGGGGGCTGGCCTCGCTGACGAGCGCCAGATTGACCGTGAACTCGCCGCGGCCGGCGACGAACTCCTTGGTGCCGTCGAGCGGGTCGATCAGGAAGAAGCTGCCCTTGAACGGCGCCGCGCTCGTCCCGACCCGCTCCTCCGACAGGGCCGGAATCTCCGGGGCGAGCCGCGCCAGCCCCTCGGCGATGACCGCGTCGGCGGCCAGATCGGCCTCGGTGACCGGCGAGCCGTCGGATTTGTCGGTGACGGCCATGGCACGCCGGTTCACCGCCAGGATCGCATGGGCGGCCTGGACGACGAGCTCGGTCAGGGGCGTCATCAGCGCGGCAGCGGCCGCGGTGCCGATGGTTCCCGTGGTCGGGCCCGTCGTCATCGCCAGACGCTCCCTTCGGCAGTTCCGTACGCAGCCTGCATCATCCGATCCTCGTTCTGGTCCTGCCGCCTGGCGCATCCGGGTACGGCCGTTCGCACGTTCGTCGCCGGGCGGGAAAACCGCTACGTACTTTCCCGTGTCCTGCACTCAGCTCGGTGGCGGTCCATGCTTTCGCAGTGTATCAAGCGTCAACGCAAGCATGATTCGTCCAGGTTCGCGGATTTCCAGGAACATCGAATGTCCGGCACGTCCTCTTCCGAGATCGCCAATCCGATTCCCGCTCCCGATACTCTCGAACTTGCCGCTCTGCTCTGCTCGAAGGTCTGTCACGACCTGATTAGTCCGGTCGGCGCCATCGTCAATGGCCTCGAAGTGCTCGACGATAATCCGAAGCCGGAAGATCGCGATTTCGCGCTCGATCTGATCCGCAAGAGTGCCAAGACGGCGTCGGCCCGCCTGCAGTTCTGCCGCCTCGCCTTCGGCGCCGCCGGCTCGGCCGGCGCGCAGATCGATCTCGGCGATGCGCAGACCATGGCGCGCGGCCACATCGAGGACGCCAAGACCTCGATCACCTGGAATCTGCCGCGGCTGCTGCTGCCCAAGAACCGGGTCAAGCTGCTGCTCAACATGATGGTGGTGGCGCAGCAGACGATTCCGCGCGGCGGCATGCTGACCGTCGACCCGATCGGCGACGGCGAGACCATGAGCTTCCGCGTCGCCGCCACCGGGCTCAATGCGCGGCTGCCGCAGAACATCGTCAACCTGCTCGGCGGTGAACTGCAGTCGACCATCGATGCCCATGCGGTGCAGCCGTACTACACCCGTCTGCTCGCCGAGGCCTGCGGCCTCAAGGTGACGCTCGCTGCCGACGGCGCTGCGATGGTCGTGCAGGCCGCCTGATCGCGACCGCCGCGAGGCTCACGCGGCGCCGGGGCTGCGACCTCTTGTCGTGGAGAGGCGCAAGAAACCATTCACCATGGTTAACCAAGCCTTGCCGATGCGTCCGAAATTGTCCGGACACATCTTATCTCTTTGTTGAGTCCGTTCATTTGCGCTTACTCAACTAATATTAAACGCTTTGCATCGAAACTGGCCACGGTTTGAAGGGCGCGTCATGTCGCGTTCCGTTGCGTGCGAAGGCCAGTTTCATGGATGACCTGTTGCGTGAGTTTTTGACGGAGACCAGCGAGAGCCTGGATACCGTCGACAATCAGTTGGTGCGGTTCGAGCAGGAGCCGAACAACGCCAAGATCCTCGATAACATCTTCCGCCTGGTACATACGATCAAGGGGACCTGTGGCTTCCTGGGCCTGCCGCGGCTCGAAGCGCTGGCGCACGCCGCCGAAACCCTGATGGGCAAATTCCGCGACGGCATGCCGGTGACCGGCGAGGCCGTGACGCTGATCCTGACCAC
>NZ_JBNPVB010000047.1:0-9451 GCF_051168495.1 Bradyrhizobium oligotrophicum
CCGCCGGCCGCCGTGTTCTTCTACTCGCCCGACCGCTCCGGCACCCATCCAGAGGCGCATCTTGCGACCTATGCCGGCCCCATGCAGGCGGATGCCTATGCCGGCTTCAACCGCCTTTACGAGACATCGCGCAAGCCTGGTCCGGTCATCGAGGTCGGCTGCTGGGCGCATGCACGGCGCAAGTTCTTCGAGATCGCACGGCTGAAGAAGGCGCCGATCGCGATCGAAGCGATCGCGAAGATCGATGCTTTGTTTGCGATCGAGCGCGAGATCAACGGTCTGCCGGCCCACGAACGCAGAGCCGTGCGCCATGCGCGCAGCCGCCCGCTGGTCGATGAGCTTCATGCCTTCCTGCACGAGCGCCGCGCCAAGCTCTCCGGCAAGAGCGAGACCGCCAAGGCGATCGACTACAGCCTCAAGCGCCGGGAGGTGTTCACGCGCTTCATCGACGATGGCCGGCTGTGCATGACCAACAACGCGGCCGAACGCGAGCTGCGCGCCGTGGCCGTCGGGCGCAAGAACTGGACCTTCGCCGGCTCCGACGAGGGCGGCCGCCGTGCCGCCGCCATCTACGCCCTGATCCAGACCGCGAAGCTCAACGACGTCGAC
This sequence comes from Bradyrhizobium oligotrophicum, assembly GCF_051168495.1. Taxonomy (GTDB): domain Bacteria; phylum Pseudomonadota; class Alphaproteobacteria; order Rhizobiales; family Xanthobacteraceae; genus Bradyrhizobium; species Bradyrhizobium oligotrophicum_A. The sequence goes on from NZ_JBNPVB010000047.1 coordinate 610, forward strand.
CCGCAGGCATGGCTTGCCGACGTCCTCGCCAGGCTGCCCGATCATCCGGCCAACAGGATCGCAGACCTGCTGCCCTGGAGCTGGAAGCACACCGCCATCCCTGCCGCTGCCTAACCGCTCCGATCAATCGTCCATCCGCGCGGGCTAGTCCCGCCTGTGGTCTTCACCGGATGCGTACGCCGAGGTCGCCGCCGTCCATCCGAAGGCGATGCCGGTGACCCTGACTACGGCAGAGGAATACGACGTTTGGATGCGCGCGCCGTGGGACGAGGCCAAGGCGCTGCAGCGGCCCCTTCCGGACGGCGCGCTTCGGATCGTTGCTCGCGGCCTCAAGGAGGACTCCGGCGGCGGAGCTTAGGCGTTTGTCGACACGCGCACCTAGTACTTGGGCACGCGGTGCGTCCTACAATCATACGGCCCGTCCGATCCGGAGCCCTTGATATTCGCGTTGTAAAATTGACCCATCGATGGCGCAGCCAAAAATGCCTCGAAGGTCGCTGGAGGCATCTCGCAGTATGGGTAATATACCGACCTCAGCTGCACCACCATGAACTGCTGGGACTTGTCGTAACACGCGCGGTTGACGAGACTGCTCCGTGTGACTTCGGTGCAGGAAAACGGCGCGAGATCTAGCTTGCCATAGTATTTGACGTCGATGACTTCCGCCATCGCCCAACTGGCGCCGGCCAAAGAAGCTGCGATCACTACGGCGACCCTATACATGCAGGACCTCCCACTGTAGACGTCAGGTGCTTGTTCGTCCTCCACTTCGGTGTACCAGACTACCGAGGAGGTCAGTTCTTCTCGCAGCGAGTAATCGCGCGTACGCCACGGCTGAAGCGTGGGCGACCCGTCGTAAAGAAGCCGCTACAGCGCTTTTTTTCATCGCACTTTTCACATTCCTCGACGAATCCATTTTTCCAGTCGGAGATTGACTGGATCGCACACGGCCAGACTGATTCTGGAAGGACGCACTTTGGCAGGTTATAAACCGACACGTTCAGGCCTGCGGCGCTGAGGTGTTCGACAGCTCTCGCCAGAGCGGTGCCGTAATCAACCGGGTCTATCCAAAGCATCGCGTCGTTCGCTATCGCGAAGCCGGTGTTTTCTAGACCCATCAAGGCGACATGGTCGACGAAGGGCAGGTTGCGGGCAATCCATCGACAAGTGTCTTCAATGATGGGAGCGGTCAATGCGTGTAGGACGACGCGAACTTCAACGCATTGTCCTCGGTCTTTCAGCTTCAGGATGCCGAGTATCGTTTCATCGAAAGCGCCCTTAGCTTGGACCACGTGATCATGGATATAGTCGACAGAGGCGTACACCGGAATGGCGGCCATCAAACTCGGGTGGCCGATATCCTTCCAAGCGTCGACGATTCGCGAATCGGAGAAGGCGCGCCCGTTGGTCAACACCTGGATCGCGGTCGTCGGCAACAGACGGCGACACTCCTTAAGAACGGCTACGAAGTCTTCCCAATCCGACAATGTCTCTCCGCCGGTGAAGGTAATCGCCGTAGTCGTCGGGTCGATGAGAGGAAGGCTTTCTTTGATTTCGTTCAGGAGCCACCGGTCGTCCAAATCCTTCGGCGGTTGCGAACACATCAGGCAATAATTGTTGCATCGCTCGGTGACTAGGAATGAGTTGTGCGCGGAATTCCGGCGGTAGAGTGTGCGGAACTTCCGGGACGCATGGTCAAAGCCGACCACGTCGCCGTCTGCGAGATAGCTATATTTCGCCGGCACCACGACGATCCGGTCAGCAAACGTGGCATCTAGATCCACCGGGCCGTCCGAAACCACCAGGATAGAAGACCACTTGGCTTCTAGCGCGCGAGTTATTTCATCCGACGTTCTGGCGATCGCAAAATCGGCGGGGTCGCGCTCAGTGACGCTATCGATTGATCTTAGCCTGAAGACCGATCGACTCTTATCCGGTGAGAAACCGTTACTCCGAAAGGCGGTGCCATACAGGGGAAGGGTCATCCGAGGGCCCACCGGCGCAGTATGGCGGCATCTTGCGGGGAGGTCTCTAGTATGTGGAGCAATAGTCCCATGATGCCCTTTTGACGGGCGCAGAAGGCCGATAATGGCTTGATCCCCAGGACGTCCCCTTGCGTCGCATGATGATAGACGGGATCTGCCCCGCAGTGGCTCTCATAGACACACGTCGAGCATTCGGGAGCACATTGCGTGAGAGACGACGAAATCGCGCTGATAAGCTTGTCGGACAGGATTAGCGAATAATAGCTATCTTGATCGACGTGACCGAGCCGAAAAGCGTCGTCACCGGTCTCCGCCAGCATCCTGCCCTCATCCGAAGCAAAAACGCTGCCATCGTAGTTATAGACCAGGGCACCGAGTCCGGCTCCAGCGGGACTCCGCAGATCCACATATCCCAGGGGACGGTCCGAGAGCATGCGCGTGAGAAGCAGACTCGCGTAGAATTCCCGAAACGCCGTGCCCCGGCGGTTGACCTCCAGCACCCGGCGCAGCCCTCGCTCATAGAACGCAAGCCACTTCTGCGCGTCATACTTCGAGTACTGCTTCGTCTTGATCGCGAATCCGAACGGCGAAAGAGGGCGGAGGAAAATGCCGTCGAACCCGAGTTCAAGATACTCATCGATGATCTCATCGACCCGGTCGAGACTTGCCTCCGTCGTGGTCATGAGGGCACCTACGCGATCGGCACCCAGCATCTCGCGAGCGCGCCGGATTCCGGCAACAGCCAGCGCATGACTATCTCCGCCGGGGCGAGGTCGGTTCCTATTGTGAAGATCGGCTGGACCGTCGAGAGAGGTCGATATCTGGACGTCGTTTTCTCTGCAAAACTCCAGAATGGGTTCGTCCAATAGCGCCAGGTTCGAAGCTATGACGAAGTCGAGCGCCTTGGTGGACCGTCGCTTCGCGGCGGTAACGATCGTCTTGATCAGCGAAAAGTTCAGCAGCGGCTCTCCGCCCTGAAACTCAATCTTGATCCGGTCCAAAGGACTGGCGAACGCAATATCGAGAGCGCGGAATGCGGTTTCCTCGCTCATGTCGAAACGCGAACGGTCGCTGCTTTGGCGCGAAACCTGGCAGTATGGGCAAGAGTGCTCGCAGCGCAGGGTGACGACGAAGATGTGAAGTGGGGTCGTCTGTTGCAGGAACGACATCCGGCTTCTAAGGCGGGCCGCCAAGATTTGCCTTTGTGCCTTCTGGTTCATCCCCGTTATGAGGTGAGCGGCATAGGCTTTTTCGTAAAGGCCGTCTCCGGGACGAATCTGGAGGTCGACGAGCCGCTCTACTTCTTCGATGGAAAGGCGGACAAAATCGCCAACCATATTGGCGACGAGATACTGGTTTGCTCCAACGCGCTCGAAATTAAAGGGCAGCAACGAAAGGTCTCCGCTTGCCGCACTGAAATTCTCACGATTCGAAAATCTCGACATCGTCTTCGGCTAGACCTTACCCGGCATCATTCTGATTTGCCGCCAGCGCTCCGAAGGCAAGTGCAAGGATGACGTTCCGAACACCCTCGGTTTTTTCGGCGACGCGAGCCCGCAGGTTTTCGTCTGTGACGATATTCATGAAGCGCTCTCTCAATTCCTCACGACTGAGGATGGCTCCTCCTTGCGGTTTGGAAGAGGGTACCAAGCGGCAGATGTACCGAGCGTCTTTGCGGGCGATTTCGCAGGTCGCTGTGCCTATCAATCGATAGGCCGCTGCATTTAGGGCACTGAGGCTTTGAACGCTTGAATCAAACTCAACAGCTACTTCGGCCCGCTGCAGACCAGCAGAGTTATCGTCCGGAGACATGGGACGCATGTGAAGCATGCGACGCGTGGGAGCTATGCCCGGCGACGATGGTGCCATCGGCCTGCTTAGTCATGACAAACCCAAGAAGATCTTCACCCGCTTGGTAAAAGGCATTCGCTTTTGGCTTATCGCCGATACTGTCGTTCGCCGTAGAGACCTGATTTTCGGCGACTACCGCCTTGGATTCAGCCTGCTGAACCGACATTCCGGTGAGTGATGCGAGTGCGGCACCAAGCGAAAGCGCGAACTTCGATTTCTCAGTCATGTCGCCCCCCAAATGAATTTACTCAATGAAAAGGCTCTATTACAACCTGCAGCAGCGGAGAGTCTATAGTTCTATTGGCTCAGCCGGCAACTTAGGCTGGAGTATGCCGCACCGCGATATAGTTTACCGGGGCACCGCCGCGTACTTGTCCGGGATGAGTTCTAGACTGGCGTCGAGTGGTGGCTTGACGTCAAACATCTGAACGCCGTTCTGGAAATGAAATACTCGCCGGACGCGGTAAGTCGACGGGTTCTGAGCCGCAACTTCGTACTGGGTACGCGACAACCAGAATCGAGTCCGCGCGTGCCCGTTTGTGGTTTTAATCTCGAGTAGCCGCTCCTCGCCGTGCGGTTCAAAAGATCGCACGTCATAGCCTCGATGATCTTCGCCGCGATCTGCGGGCCAATCCATTTCCTTGGCGAGATCCCGCCGGCCAGCCCGGCAGAGCCGATCAAATTCGAACTTGAACACCATTTCCTCGCCGGCGCGCCCCAGGGAGCGGTTGAGCTCGTCCCTCGCCGCCGGGTCGTATTTCCGGACCAGGCGCTGCAGCACCGGATGACGGTCCTGCAGGTCTGAATTTAGGAACGCAGGTGGTGGGACCAAGACAGGCGCTCCCGCAGGCGTAAAACGCGGCATCACGGACGTCGGGCTAGTAAGAACCTGCGGATGTTGTCCTAACTGGATCTCTACGGCCTCCACTAGGGAATCCTGGTAATTATGCGCGGGCACCAGCCCAGAGACCCAGGCGATCCCAAGCTCGTCCAGGACCGCGGATACGTTCCGAAGTTTCCATTCGATCGATTTCTCGGAGCGGCCCACTTCTGGCGCCAGTCTGCGGTATAAGTCGGCCTTGTTGAGCTTCACGCCGGCGCGCTCCTTCTCGAGAAGCGCGAAGTAGTTTGCGACCACGACGGCAACCTGCTCGGCTGTCCAGTCAGTCCCCTTGGATCCTTGCGCCGAGCCTTTGGTATTCACCGATCGCTTCCCGTGCCCGCTAGAATCCTACCATGGACCTTTAGATCCGCAATTCACCAAGCTTGGCGGCTGTGTTTCTGAGCCGGCCTCAGTGCGATTCGATCTGCTCGATAGAGGCCCGCCCGCAAATGTCAGCCTGGCTCCAGGTCAGCATCGCCAGATTCGAATCCCTGATGCTCGCTAGCCGCACGGAACGATGAGGCGGGCGGAAGGATTCGTCCGGGTGGAGTGATTTCTATGCTGACGACGACCGAACGACGAGCTGGAATTCGAAGTCTGCGGGGCTGGGCCATCCATGTCCTCCAAGAAGCCGGCGCTATCCACGAATGCGAGGAGCACGGCTGGGCGAGGGATCGGACGGACCCGCACGCTCGCCATCGCGCGGTTGAGATCGCCCGGCAGGATCATCCGGACGACATTACGGCCAACGAAGCCGTCGCAGAGATCCTCGATGTCCTCGGTTCGCTGGGAGACACCTGCCCGGAGTGCCCGCCGGAATAGCGCCGCAGAGCTAGCTCCGTGCCCGGCGCAGCGCATCCTGTAGCTTTTCCCGCTCGACCGCCCAGCGCGCATCCTCGGCCTCAATCCGTTTCTCCAGATCGCGCCGCTCGGTTTCGAGAGCTTCCGAACGGTCCTCATGCTGCCGCTGCGCGAGCTCCAGACCCGCCTGGGCTTTTGCGACCAGCTTCTCGCGTCTGGCCCGCTCCTTCTCCCGCGCCGCCTCTTCCCTGCGCCGTTCGGCCTCGCGCTTCTTCTGCTCGCGCTCGAACTCCGCGGCGGCTTTGCGCGCCGCTTCGACGCTGAGCGCGGGAGCCGTCCTCTTCTTCGCTGCGGGAGGCCGCTTTCTTTTCGCGCTGGCGGACTCGTCGTCTAGGTCAGGCAGGTCGGCATGCTCGGCGAAGCGGCCGCTCGACCCGGCCGGGCGTTTCAGCACCGCGCCTGGCTTCGCCAAGGTCGCGGCGACGATATCCGGATCGTCGGTCTCCTTGGCCGCTCCCTGATGGAAAAGATTGCTGCCGGCGCCCCACGCTTCGAGTGCGGCCTTCATGGACGGCGCCGCGATCGCGAGATCGTAAAATCCGAGCGAGGTCTGATAGGTTTTCAGCTTACGTGGCACGGGAGGTTACCTGCACGATCGTGAGACTTCAGCGTACCATGTGGCGTAAGGCGTGTTCTTCGCCATGTGGCGGTTGAAATCGGGCGAGCCGTCCGTCCACCAGACCGGCCCCCCGCTCCCCCAGCGCTCTCTTGGCCTGGTCCACGGCGCGGTGTGCCGCGGCTTCGTCCTTAGGGTCCTCCGCCGCCTTGGCCGCTCGAACGGCGCGCCTGGCCGACATCAGCTGGCGCGTCAGATCGGAGCGCTCGGTCTCTCCAAGCCTCGGATCGGCCATTCGCCAAAGGCGCCCGCGGACCACGAGGTAGCGCCCGTCCGGAGTCACGGGATGCTTCAAGCGGATTTCCGCGGACGGCCGGCGGCTGGCTTTTTCGCCGGTGTCTCCTTGGCGGCAGCCTTCTTGCCGGCGATCGGCATCAACATCTCCTTCTGGCCGGCAGCAGCTTTCTTCGGCTTCTTCGCGGGCTTGGCCGCCTCCGAAGGCTGCGCTTGCTGCCCGACCGAGCGGCGCAGCGCCTCCATCAGATCGACCACGTTCTCGCCCTTCGGCCGGTCCTTCGGGCGGATCGTCTTGCCCGCACGCTTCTGGTTGATCAGGTCGACCAGCGCGGTTTCATAGTGGTCCTCGAACTTCTCTGGCGTGAACGTCCCCGCCTTCTGGTTCACGATGTGCCGGGCGAGGTCCAGCATGTCCTTCGTGATCTTCACGTCCTGAATCTCTTCGAAATATTCCTGCTCCGACCGCACCTCATAAGGGTATCGCAGAAGGGTGCCGACCAGGCCCTTGTCCATAGGCTCGAGCGCGATGATGTGCTCGCGGTTCGTGAGCACAATCCGGCCGATCGCGACCTTGTTCATCTCCCGGATCGTCTCGCGGATCACAGCGAAGGCGTCATGACCGACCTTGCCGTCCGGACGCAGATAGTAGGGGCGGATCAGGTAGCGCGGATCGATGTCGGCCTTGTCGACGAACTCGTCGATCTCGATGGTGCGCGTGGACTCCAGGGCGATCTCCTCCAGCTCTTCCTTCGAGACCTCGATGTACTCGCCCTTCTCGAGCTCATAGCCCTTGACGATGTCTTCGTTGGGGACCTCCTCGCCGGTGTCCGCATCGACCTTGACGTACTTGATCCGGTGGCCGGTCGTCCGGTTTAGCTGGTTGAAGCTGATCTTCTCGGACTCGGACGTGGCCGGGTAGAGGGCCACCGGGCAGGTGACGAGCGACAGGCGCAGGAAGCCTTTCCAATTGGCGCGGGGGGCCATGTACGCGGAACTCCGGTTTCAACGGTCCAGATTCAAGACGAATGACAGCGCCGGGTTCCGACATGGCGGCCGATCAAAATCGGCAGATCAGGCGATCCTCTTCGCACAGCCCTTGCGGCGGCAGGTGGGCCGAAAATGGCCGTGAATCGCCTGACTCTCCGATACCTGGTGGTCATTTGCTTGGGTATGGTGGCGCGTCATGACTGCCGCGCCGCGAATCCACCGACACCATTTTGACGAGGGCTGCCGACTTGGCGGCCATGGCAGATGCCCTCGCCCAATCGCCCGATTACCGAGTGCTGCGAAGGCTTGTCCCCCGAGCCCCTCCCCTGCCGCCATCGGAGAGGAGGTCAGGACGGCCGTCCTGCTGGACACCGAGACCACCGGCCTCGACCACTCCCGGGACGAGATCATTGAACTCGGCATGCTGTCATTCGACTACACTCGGGAAGGTCGCATCGTCGGCGTCAGGAGCGTCTTATCCGCCTTCCACGAACCCAGCCGCCCCATCTCCGCCGAGGTGACGGTGCTCACCGGCATCACCGACGAGATGGTCACCGGACAGCGTATCGATCCGGACGCGGTATCGGCGTTCGTCGCCGGCGCGGCCATCGTCATCGCCCACAACGCCGCCTTCGACCGTCGGTTCGCCGAGCGCTACTGGCCGATTTTCGAGCGTAAGGCCTGGGGCTGCAGCGCGACCGAGGTCGACTGGCGCTCACACGGTTTCGCGGGCGCGCAGCTGGATATCTTCTGCACGGCACCGGATTCTTCCACCAGGCCCATCGCGCCGTTGACGACTGCCACGCTCTGCTCGAGGTCCTGGATTTCGTCCTGCCGACGACGGGGGCCCCGGCGTTGGCTGCCCTACTCCAGACGGCGCGCAAGCCGATCATGAGGGTGTGGGCGGAGCAGTCTCCCTTCGGCCTCAAGGATACCCTGAAGAAGCGCGGGTACCGGTGGGCCAACGGCACCGATGGCCGGCCGAAGTCCTGGTATATCGACATCCAGCAATCCGCCATCGAAGCCGAGATCGCCTTTCTCAGAGAGGAGGTCTATCTCTGCGACGTCGAACCCCGGCTGCAGCGCCTGACAGCGTTCGAACGATTTTCGAATCGTGGCTGAGAGAAACGGCGGCCGGTGGCCCGTCCAATGGGCGCAAAGAAACAGAGAACTGTCTTGGCAAAACAACGAGCCTTCCAAGAGGGCGGGGAACTCGCACGAGAATACGAGCTGCAAGCAGGTCCTGATCACGCTTGGTCTTTTCAAGCGAGGGATTCAAGAGACTTTCGATACTCTACGCTTGAGCCCGCTGTACTACGATTGGTGCCACAGATGGCTTTGATTCAGTTCGCAGAAACTGCAAGCGCAGCACGCGCTCCGACCGAACGGCACGGTTGAACGCAAGCCATGTCAATGGCTTGC
>NZ_JBNPVB010000048.1:0-6863 GCF_051168495.1 Bradyrhizobium oligotrophicum
CTGACTCTCCGAGGGTTCGAGTGTGGAAACCCAAACCTATCGGAAGGGCTCGCTCACCGCTCCCCCATGGAATCTACCGCAGTTCGTTGACAGCCGACTATTTGAAACACACCGACGTATCGCCCGGGGTGAACGAATTGCCCGGCATCGGCCGCAGCGGGGTCAGCTTGGGGTTGGCGGTCGCCAGCCGCTTGGCATAGGCGCCGAGCGCGGCGTTCATGGTGTTCAGGCGGTCCTGGGCGTCGGGGCGCTGCAGCGGCGCCGTGACGACGCCGGAGGCGTAGACCTCGGCGCGGGACCATTGCTGGCCCTGCACGATGCGGCCGACCAGGCGCGACTTCAGGTCGGCGGCGCTGTCGCCCGCGGCGCTCTTGCCCCCGACGACGTTCGGCGGCAGCAGGCTCGGATTGACGATCCAGCCGCGCGGCTTGGCCACCGCGTTGCCGAACAGGATCAGTTCGTCGAGCGTGTTGTTCAGCGCCACATAGTCGCGCAGCGGCAGGCTGGCGTCGCCGGTGCCGGTCTCCTGGACGTGGCTCGCCAGATGCGGACCGGTGGCGCAATAAGTGCCGAACACCAGCTTGATGCTGCCGGAGCTCATCGTCATGTAGCTGCCGACATCCGAGCCGCCCGGAGGCGACGGCGCGTCGTCGCCGCAGAAGGTGCCGTGCGAGGAGGCATCCTGCAGGGAATGCAGATAGAGCCCGATCCGGGCGATCTGCACCGGCACCGGTGGCTTCCTGGGGTCATCGAACAGCACGCCGGTCGTCCGGCTCTTGTCGTCCAGCCAGGATTTCAGCTGGGTGTAGTCGACATTGCCGTTGCTGTTGTCGAGGATCTTGGGCCCCGAGGTGACGTTGATGGCCGGTCCGATCGCGTAGTTCTCCAACAGGGGAACGTTGCCGCTGAGCGGAACATTCGCGAGACATGTCGGGCCGCTGAAGTTGGACGAGCCGTTCGGCGTGGTGTAGCCGGCGGTGCACAGCAGGCCCGGGGCGTCGTCGCCCTTCATGGCCCATTGCCGGAGATCGTACAGCGTGCCCTGATAGACGCTGTCGAGGGTGATGGGATAGCCGGGCGGCGGATAGTGGAACGGATACACCGCCTGGACGCCGCTGGCGCCGTGCACGTCGGTGCCCTGCCCGTTCGGCGAGAAGTTCAGCACATAGTGATAGAGCGGCCCGTCGGTGGTGTTGTTGGTGCGCTGGAAGCCGTTGAACTTGGCGGTGATGTAGCTGGCGCCCGAATTGGTCGATGTCGCCTGCCCGCCGCACTGATCGATCGGCGCATATTGCGCGTAGTCAGCGTTCTCGTTGTAGGCGGCGATCCAATAGGCGACGTCGGCGCGATAGCCGAGCGCTTGCGCGATGAAATAGGTCGAGTCGGCATGGACCATGCTGCGGCCGGGCGGGATGGCAGCGAACTGCACCGCCTCGAGCAGGCAGCCGCGATTGAGCGCTTCCGCCGGATTGCGGCACGCGCTGGCCGGCGCGATGCAGTTCTTCAGCCCGTCCTTTACGCGCGGAATGCAGATGTCCTCCAGGAACGCGTGCGCCGTGCGCGGCGCGATCAGTCCCCAGCCGAGAACCGCCGATCCCACGACGACGGACAGGGTCGATAGTGCAAAGCCAATGCGCATGGAAATCTCCTTGGTCATTCGAAATCCAGACGGCCGGGAGCTGAAGCATGGCAAACGCCATCGTCCGGCCGGTGGGAGGTGAAACACCGATCTCGTCCGCGATGCGCGCATCACGGATTCGCAAGCCGATTTGATCCTATATCGGCTGGCATATCAACCTATAGTTGTTTCCTCCAATTGCCCTAGGCCTCGCCCTCGTGAGAACCGAGGCTCCCTGAGGTCTTTTTTCCTCGGGAAAACGCGAGACGGCGTGTAGGGTGGGCAAAGGCGTGCCCCGCACGCTTGGCGAGTCAAACTGTTTCGCGCGCCGTGCCCACCATCCACACCCACCAGCGCCGATGGTGGGCACGCGCCGCCTCTCGGCGCTTTGCCCACCCACCGGTTCACTGGTCGTTGTTACGAGCGCAGCGACATCCTTGCTCAGCGCAAGCCGCCGGTTACGTGCAGCGTCTCGCCGGTGACGTAGGACGCATCGTCCGAGGCGAAGAACGCGACCGCCGCGGCGATCTCCTCGGCCTTGCCGACCCGGGCGAGCGGCGTGGCGGTTTCGATCCATTTGCGCATGTCGCCCTCGTGCAGGCCGGCGGCGACGACGCCTTCGGTCACGATCATGCCGGGATTGATGGTGTTGACGCGGATCTTGCGCGGCGCCAACTCCTTCGACAGCACAGAGGAGATCGCGTCGACCGCCGCCTTGGTCGCGGTGTAGACGGCGGTGTTCGGCGGCGTCAGCGTCGACACGCCCGATGAGATGTTGACGATGCTGCCGCCGGCCGGATTGAAATGGCGCGCGGCTTCCTGCGAGACGAGAAGCAGCCCGAGCACATTGACGTCGAACTGGCTGTGGAAGTGCTCCGGCGTAATGCCGTCGAGCGGCGCGAACGCATAGACGCCGGCATTGTTGACGAGGATGTCGATCGGCCCCAGCGCCTTGACTGTCTCGGCAACCACGGTCTTGACGTCACCGGGATTGGCGAGATTGCCGTGCACGGCCACCGCCTTGCCGCCCTTGCCGGTGATCGCGGCGACGACGCGGTCGGCTCCCTCGCGGCTGGAACTGTAGTTGACGGCCACCGCGGCGCCTTCCGCGGCAAGTCTTGCGGCGATCTCCGCGCCGATTCCCTTGGATGCGCCGGTCACCAGTGCCACCTTGCCTTCAAGTCTCTTGCTCATCCTGCTCTCCCATGCGCCACGGCGCTGCTTCAATGGTTCAGAACTAGTGAACTATTGAACGGGCGCAAGAGCGTCGCTATATGATTTTTCATGGCGCAATTGTTTCACCCGTCGCGGGAGGACATCACCTTGGCCGGCGTGCTGTCAGCGCTCGCCGATCCGATGCGGCTGCGCATCGTCAAGAGCCTGATGCAGCAGAACGACTGCATGTCCTGCACCGAAGCCGCGCCCTGCCCCGACATGGCCAAATCCACCTTGTCGAACCATTTCCGGATCCTGCGCGAGGCCGGCCTGATCCAGACCACGAAGAAGGGCGTCGAGCACCGCAACGTCGTGCGCGAGGCCGACCTCAACGCCCGGTTCCCGAAATTATTGAAGACGATCGTGGGCTGCGCGGATTGAAAACGTAGGGTGGGCGAAGGCGCGCCCGCCCGACCTTGTTGGCAATATATCTCGCGCGCCGTGCCCACCGCCGCACATACCAACGCCAGTGGTGGGCACGCGCCGCCTTCGGCGTCGCTTTGCCCACCCTTGCACGTTCGTCGCGGACGCATCACGGTCAAATCGGATAGCGCCATTTCAACGAGCGGCGGAGGAAGAAGGCCGCGGCAGCGACGATCGGCAGCGCGATCAGGTCGGCCCGCAACACGACGCGCGGGAGGTGAATGAACATCGGCGTAAAAATCATGGCGAACAGCACCAGCAGAACAGCCATGTATGTGTAGTAGAGAGGCGACTTGAAAATGCCGGTCGGCGCCAGTTCGGCGTGGGACATCGGTTGCGGCAACAGGCCCACAAGCAGAGCACCGAGGAAGTCCAGACCGTCCATGATGTCACCGTCCGTGGGTTCGATCGCTCAGTAGGGCCGCCCGGATCAGCCTAAGGGTATCGAACCATTTCGTGCGGTCTGCTTTGCTCATGTGCCGATCACATCTTGATGTGTGATCGAGACCAGCTTGCGGGTTCGATCCGCGCATCGAACAGATGGTCGAGCAAGAGGCTGGCGGCATCGGCGCATTCTTCCATCGCGGGCACGCCCATCATCATTGCGCGAGCACCGATTGATCCGGCCCCCGTTCGCCCTACCTAGAACGACAGCCGTCATGACGTGCGGCGCAAGGCGTGTTCCAAGTCAGCAGCGAGCCTCAGAATGACCGCTCCAATCCAGCACCGCGCACGGGACCACACGCCGCAAGACAAGGGTTCGAACGGGATCCGGATCGACAGCTTCGCGGCTGCACGCGAGGTGTTGCGCTCGGGCGACGTGCGGCAGGCCGGCTTCAATGCCGAACTCGTGCATCGCTTCATCGGCCCGCGCCACGCGCCGGTGCTCTATCAGGACGGCGAGCCGCATCAGAAGCAGCGCAGCGCCACGGCGCGCTTCTTCACGCCGCGGGTGGTCGCCACCCGCTATGCCGCGCTGATGGAGGCGACGAGCCGCGAGCTGGTGGAGCAGTTTCGCGCGACGGGGCGCGCGCGTCTCGACGACATGAGCCTCGAGCTGGCGGTCGCGGTCGCCGCCGATATCGTCGGGCTGACCGACAGCCCGCGCGATGCGATGGCGACCCGGCTTAACCGCTTCTTCTCGGTGCCCGTCGGCCACGGATTCATCGCTACGCTGCGTAACGCCGTCCGCGGCCAGCTTCTCACCCTCGGCTTCTATCTGTTCGACGTGCGGCCAGCGATCCGCGCTCGCCGCCATCAGCCGCGCGAGGACGTGATCTCGCATCTGCTCGCGGAAGGCTATTTCAACCGCGAGATCCTGACCGAATGCCTCACCTACGGCGCCGCGGGCATGGCCACCACCCGCGAGTTCATCGTCATGGCCGCGCTGCGCCTGTCGAGCATGACGATCTCAGGGCGCGCTTTCTCGGCGCGCACGAGCCGGAGCGCATGAGCATTCTCGAAGAGGTGCTGCGGCTCGAGCCTGTCGTGTCCGTGCTCAAGCGCCGCACGGCGTGCGCCATGACGGTGGAGAGCGATGCCGGCGCGATGGCGATCCCGGCCAACACCCTGCTGGAGATCGATGTCGGCGCCGCCAACCGCGATGCCGCCGCGGCGGGCGCCTGCCCGCACCAGCTCGATCCGGATCGCATCAGGCCCGCGAAAGGCTCAGCCAGCCTGATGAGCTTCGGCGACGGGCCACATCGCTGCCCCGGCGCCGCTGTGGCGCTGCACGAGGCCGCGATCTTCCTCGGCCATCTGCTGCGCGTCCCCGGCATCAGGCTCGAGCGGCGCCCGACATTGACCATGAACCCGGTCAGCACCGGCTATGAGTTGCGCGATGCGGTGATCGTCGCGGCATGAGCCGATCGGGCGCTGCGCCCGACGGGAGCACCGCCGCCGTCATGGCGCGCAGCGAAGCAAACCAGGATCACGCCGCGTAGACGGGCTGGATTGCTCGCGCTCGCAATGCTACCGCCCCGGCCGCAGCACGACCTTGATGACACCGTCCTCTTTGTCGCGAAACTTCTGATACATCGCGGGCGCGTCTTCGAGGCTGGCCGGATGGGTGACGACGAAACTGGGGTCGATCTGGCCCTCCTGGATCAGCTTCATCAGCGGGCGAGTATAGGCCTGCACATGGGTCTGCCCGGTCTTGATCGTCAGTCCCTTGTTCATGGCCGCGCCGATCGGGATGTTGTCGCCCATGCCGACATAGACGCCGGGGATCGAGACCGTGCCGGCCTTGCGGCAGCACATGATCGCCTGGCGCAGCACGTGCACCCGGTCGGTGGTCAGGAACGTCGCGGCCTTGACCTTGTCGAGCACGGCATCGGCGGCGCCATTGCCGGAGGCTTCGCAGCCGACCGCGTCGATGCAACTATCAGGGCCGCGCTTGTCGGTGAGCCGCATCAGTTCGTCATAGACGTCGGTGGTCGAGAAATCGATCGTCTCCGCGCCGCCGGATTCGGCCATCGCCAGCCGCTCGGGGACCTCGTCGATCGCGATCACGCGGCCGGCGCCGAGCAGCAGCGCCGAGCGGATGGCGAATTGGCCGACCGGGCCGCAGCCCCAGATCGCGACGGTGTCGCCGGGCCGGATCTGTGCGTTCACGGCGGCCATGTAGCCGGTCGGGAAGATGTCCGACAGGAACAGCGCCTGCTCGTCGGTGACGCTGTCCGGCACCTTGATCGGTCCGACATCGGCCATCGGCACGCGCAGATATTCGGCCTGCCCGCCGGAATAGCCGCCGAGCATGTGGCTGAAGCCGAACAGGCCGGCCGGCGACTGGCCCATCGCCTTGGCCGCGATCTCAGCGTTCGGATTGGTGCGGTCGCAACAGGAGAACAGGCCCTGCTGGCAGAACCAGCATTGCCCACAGCTGATGGTGAAGGGGACGACCACGCGGTCGCCGACCTTCAGGTTGGTGACCTCCGAGCCGAGCTCGATCACCTCGCCCATGTTCTCGTGGCCGAGAATGTCGCCGCTCTCCATGGTCGGCTGATAGCCGTCGAGCAGATGCAGGTCCGAACCGCAGATGGCGCAGGCGGTGATCCTGATGATCGCGTCGCGCGGATGCTGGATCTTGGGATCGGGAACGGTATCGACCCGGACGTCGCCTTTTCCGTGCCAGCAGAGTGCGCGCATGTTTTATTCCTTCTGGTTGCGTGCCCCAACCGGCGGCGCCGCGAGCGTTCCTCGGCAGCGCCGGATCCGTCTCCTACTGCTCCTGCTCCATCGTCACGGCCACCGCGCCGATCGCCGACAGCCGCACCTGGTCGCCTTCGACCTCGGCCACGAGGCTCTTGTCGATGAAGTGATGGTGCCCCTTGTGGCTACCCTCGCCGCTGTCCTTCTTGGTCAGCTTGATGCGATTGCCTTCGACCTGGTCGACGGTGCCGACATGCACGCCGTCGGCGCCGATGACCTCCATGTGTTCCTTGATGTCCTGCACGATGGGCTCCTGTTTGGTTGATGAGCGCGGCTCGAAACTGCCTCAACCGATGGGTGAGCGAAGGGTTCCGCCGAAGCCGTAGATTCCATGGGGGAGCGGTGAGCGAGCCCTTCCGATAGGTTTGGGTTTCCACACTCGAACCCTCGGAGAGTC
>NZ_JBNPVB010000049.1:0-3756 GCF_051168495.1 Bradyrhizobium oligotrophicum
TACGATTGACAGCGAATCACACCGGTCATCCCCTGGCAAACCCGAAATCTTTGAGAAAGATTCACACCCTCTCAGGATGAGGGTTTTGCCCGCGGCGACACTCTCAACCCTCTCCATGAACACGCTCTCGGCGTGTTCATGGTCCGGTGTGCAGTGCCGCCTCGGCTTTTGAACCTCATGGTGAGGAGCCGCGTGCACGCGCATTCGGCTCCGGCGATACAAGTGGATGGCGGCGTCTCGAACCATGAGGCCCGCCTCCATCCGGGCCCGATAGACCTTGCGGATCACACCCATGCCAACTGACACCGTGGCCGTCGGCGCGCCTGCGCCCGATGTGCCGACATCGCCACCTCGTCCATGCGACTTTCGCAAGGCGCGGCGCCAACTCGCCGCGCTCGGCTGGGCTGCGCTCTCGATCGGCCTGTTCGCCGCGATCTGGGAGACCCTGTGGTACTTCGGCAAGATCAACCCGCTGCTGCTGCCGCCGCCGCATCTGTTCCTGCAGGACATTCCGGGGACGCTGAAATTTTTCGATCGTTCCAATCGCGTCGGCTCGGTGGCCTCTGGCGGCGGTGCCGGCGCGCTCGCCATCACCATGTTCTGGACCGTGTTCCGCGTCTTCACCGGGCTTGCGCTCGGCTTCGTCAGCGGCGTCGCGGTCGGCGCCGCGCTGCATTACGTGCGCTGGCTCCGTAATCTCATGATGCCGACGGTGCTGCTGCTGGCGCCGATCTCGCCGGTGGCGTGGCTGCCGGTCGCGATCTTCGTGTTCGGCATCGGCGACGTGCCGGCGATCTTCCTCGTCTTCATCACGGTGTTCTTCACCATCGTGCTGTCGACCTCGGCGCAGATCGAGAGCGTGCCGGTCAACTACATCCACGTCGCCCGCATCATGGGCGCGACGCAGACGCAGATGTTCTGGCGCGTCATCCTGCCGGCGATCCTGCCCAGCCTGTTCATGACCCTGCGGCTCAATCTGTTCGGTGCCTGGATGGTGGTCTTGATCGCCGAGACCGTCGGCGTCGGCACCGGGCTCGGCCAGATCATCTCGATGGCGCGCGCCACCTTCAACGCCAAGCTGGTGTTCTTCACCATGGCCGTGATCGGCGCGCTCGGCTTCCTCAGCGACTGGGGCCTGCGCCAGATCCAGCGCCGCATGCTGTGGTGGGTCGCGCCGCAACGGGGAGGGCTCTAGATGGCGCGTCCCGCCGTATCCATCCGCAACGTCGGCAAGACCTGGGACGTGGAAGGCCGTCCGCCGCTGCGCGCCATCGACGACCTGTCCTTCGACGTCGCCCCCGGCGAGTTCGTCGTGCTGCTCGGCCCCTCCGGCTGCGGCAAATCCTCGCTGCTCTACATGATCGCGGGGCTGGAGAGCGTGAGCAACGGAATCATCGAAGATGACGGTCTCGCCATCTCCGGTCCCTCGCCGGAGCGCGGGCTGATCTTCCAGGAGGCCTCGTTGTTTCCCTGGCTGACGATCCTGGACAACGTCGCCTTTGGCCTTGCGATCCGCGCCGAGCTGCCGGAGCGGCGGCGCGAGAAGGCGCGCGAGATCCTGCGTCGCGTCGGGCTTGGTGACGCGCTTGACAAGAAGCCGGACGAATTGTCAGGCGGCATGCGCCAGCGCGCTGCGTTCGCCCGCGCTTTGGTAATGCAGCCGCGCGTGCTGATGATGGACGAGCCGTTCGCCGCACTCGACGTCCAGACCCGCGCCAAGCTGCAGGATTTCCTGCTGCAGATCTGGCAGGACAGCCGCGCCTCGGTGCTGCTCGTAACCCATTCGATCGACGAGGCCATCAGCCTCGCCGACCGCGTGATCGTGTTCACGGCGCGGCCGGGCCGGGTCAAGGCGATCGTGCCGATCGACCTGCCGCGGCCACGGCCGACGCGCTCGCCGCGCTATCACGAATATCGCGACTATTTCACCGAACTGCTCGCCGCCGAGGTCGACAAGGCCTTCGCCGAGCAGTCGGGCCTGTGAACGAACGAAGGGAGAGCATGATGACTGAGCTGTTGGTCGGGGCGAAGTGGGTCGTCTCCGGAATCCAGGATCGGCACACACCCGTGGTGATCGAGGACGGCGCCGTGCTCGCGCGCGATGGCGTGATCGTGGCGGTGGGGCCGTTCGCCGAGCTCGAACGGCTGGCGCCGCAGGCCACCGTGAAGCGGCATCCGCACCACGTGATGCTGCCGGGCTTCGTCAACAGCCATCACCATGTCGGGCTGACGCCGCTGCAGCTCGGTTCGCCCGATCACGCGCTCGAACTCTGGTTCGCCAGCCGCCTGCCGGCGCGCCGCATCGATCTCTATCTCGACACGCTGTATTCCGCGTTCGAGATGATCGCGTCCGGCGTCACCACCGTGCAGCACATTCACGGCTGGATGGCCGGCGGCTTCGACGCCATCCACGGCGCCGCCACCAAGGTCTTGCAGGCCTATCGCGCGATCGGCATGCGCGCGTCCTATTGCTACGCCGTGCGCGAGCAGAATCGGCTGGTCTATGAGGCCGACGAGGAATTCTGTGCCCGCCTGCCGGCGCCGTGGGCCGCGCGGCTTGCCGCGCATCTCGAGGCCCAGCAGGTCCCGTTCGCAGACTACATCAAGCTGTTCGACGTGCTCACGGCCGAAAACGTCGGCCACAGCTTGACGCGCATCCAGCTCGCGCCGGCCAACCTGCACTGGTGCACCGATGACGGCCTGCAGGCGCTGCACGAGAAGTCGCGCGCCGCCAAGGTGCCGATGCACATGCATCTGCTGGAGACCGCCTATCAGAAGGAATATGCGAAGCGGCGCACCGGCAAGACCGCCGTGCGCCATCTGCATGATCTGGGCGTGCTCGGCCCGCACATGACGCTCGGCCATGGCGTCTGGCTGACCGAGGAGGACATCGATATCGTTGCCGGCACCGGCACCTGCATCTGTCACAACTGCTCGTCGAACTTCCGGCTGCGCTCGGGGCTCGCCCCGCTCAATGTCTGGGAGAAGAAGGGCATCACCATCGGCATGGGGCTGGACGAAGCCGGCATCAACGAGGACCGCGATATGCTGCAGGAATTGAAGCTGGCGCTGCGCGTCCACCGCACGCCCGGCATGGACGACGAGGTGCCGACGGCACCGCAGATCGTGCGCATGGCCACCGAGGGCGGCGCCAAGACCACCGCCTTCGGCACCAACATCGGCCGGTTGGAGGAGGGGCGGCTGTTCGATGCCGTGCTGATCGACTGGAACGCTGCGACCTATCCGTTTCAGGATCCGGACATTCCGATGCTGGATGCCCTGGTGCAGCGCGCCAAGTCGCAGCACGTGTCAGCCGTCTATGTCGGTGGCGACATCGTCTATGCCGACGGCCGCTTCACCCACATCAACCGCGACGAGGTATTGGCCGAAATCGCCGACGTGCTTGCCAAGCCGCGCAGCGACGAGGAGGTGGCACGCCGCGAACTCGGGATCGCGGTGTTCCCGCACGTCAAGCAGTTCTACGACGGCTATTTCGACAGCGCCGCGCACACGCCGTTCTATCGGACGTCGACGCGGAGTTAGTTCGTCGTTCATCGTCGTTCGTAGGGTAGGCAAAGCGCCGCCGGAAGGCGGCGCGTGCCCACCGCGCATCAGCGAACGCATCAGCCAAACGGTGGGCACGGCGCCATCGCGATCTCGTTTGGAGACGCTGCACGGCCGCGCCTTTGCCCACCCTCATATGGGGTCTTGTGAGTCAAGTCTCGTTTGATAGGTCGGGTTGTTTTTTCGAGGGGC
>NZ_JBNPVB010000050.1:0-3168 GCF_051168495.1 Bradyrhizobium oligotrophicum
GGCGAGCTCTACATCGCCGGCAGCGGTCTGGCGCGCGGCTATCTCAATCGCCCGGGCCTGACCGCCGAGCGTTTCGTCGCCGATCCGTTCGGACCGCCGGGAAGCCGCATGTATCGCACCGGCGATCGTGCGCGATGGCGGCCGGAAGGCACGCTGGATTTCCTCGGCCGCGCCGACCATCAGGTCAAGATCCGCGGCTTCCGGATCGAGCCCGGCGAGATCGAGGCCACGCTCGGTCAGCATGCGGATGTCGCCCAGGCTGCTGTCGTCGCCCGCGAAGACCGTGCCGGCGACAAGCGCCTCGTCGGCTATGTCGTGCCCGCCGCCGGTCATGCGCTGCAGGCAGCGATGCTGCGCCAGCATCTCGCGCGCACCCTGCCGGACTACATGGTCCCCGCCGCCTTCGTCGTGCTCGACGCGCTGCCGCTCACGCCCAACGGCAAGCTCGATCGCAACGCCTTGCCGGCGCCCGACCACCAGCCCGTGACCGAATACACCCCGCCGCGGACGGCACGGGAAGAGAAACTCTGCGCTCTGTTTGCCGAGACCCTTGGGATCGAGCGCGTCGGGATCCATGACAATTTCTTCGATCTCGGCGGCCATTCGCTGCTCGTGACGCATCTGGTCTCGAAAATCCGTGCTGCTTTCGGGGTCGAGCTGCCGCTTGGTACGCTGTTCGAAGTTTCGACCATCGCCGGGCTCGCTGAACGGCTCGACCAGGCCGAGGCGGCGGCACGACCGGCTCTTCGGCCAGGCCCACGTCCGGAGGTGATCCCGCTCTCGTTCGCGCAACGTCGCCTGTGGTTCCTCAACCATCTCGAAGGACAAAGCCCCCACTATAATCTCACGCTCGCATTGCGTTTTCGCGGTGACCTCGACCGCGATGCCCTCGAAGCCGCACTTGCCGATGTGGTCGAGCGACATGAGAGCCTGCGAACCGTCTTCCCGGAAACGGCCGGCACGCCCCGCCAGCTGATCCTCGATGCCGACATCGCCCGGCCGATCCTCGCGGTGACGGCCACCACCGAGGCCGAGCTTCCGAAGGCGCTCACCGTGGCCGCGAACCGCGGCTTCGATCTCGCGGTCGAACCACCGCTCCGCGTCGACCTCTTCGTCCTCACACCGCGCGACCAGGTTCTGCTGCTGCTGATCCATCATATTGCCGGCGACGGATCGTCGCTCGAGCCGCTGGCTCGCGATCTCGCGACGGCTTATGCTGCGCGGAGTGAATGCCGCGCGCCCGCCTTCGCGCCGCTGCCACTGCAATACGCCGACTACACGCTGTGGCAGCACGCGCTGCTCGGCAACGAGGAGGATCCCGAGAGCCCGGTCGCGCGCCAGCTGGAGTATTGGAAGAGGGCGCTGCACGGCCTGCCTGAGCAACTGGAACTGCCGGTCGATCATTCCCGGTCGCCTGTTTCCAGCCATCAGGGCGGCACTGTCGCGTTCGAGATCACCCCCGAAGTGCACAATCGGCTGCTGACGCTGGCGCGCGAACAGCAGGCCAGTCTCTTCATGGTGCTCCAGGCCGGCCTCGCTGCGTTGCTCACGCGGCTGGGGGCGGGGACGGACATCCCGATCGGCAGTCCGGTCGCGGGGCGAAGCGATCATGCGCTCGACGACTTGATCGGCTTTTTCGTCAACACCGTGGTCCTTCGCAGCGACACCGCTGGAAATCCGAGCTTCCGCGAACTGGTGGATCGCGTGCGCGCCACCAATCTCGATGCCTATGCAAATCAGGATCTGCCGTTCGAGCGCCTCGTCGAGGCAATCAATCCGACACGGTCTCTGAGTCGCCACCCGCTCTTCCAGGTGATGCTGGCGCTACAGAACGCGGGTATGCCCAGCCTCGAGATGCCTGGTCTCACCATCGTCCCGCAACCGATGAGCAGCAGTTCTGCCAAATTCGATCTGGCCTTGATCCTGACGGAGAGTCGTGGCCCGCAGGGAGCGTCGGCGGGGATCGAAGGCACCATCGAATACAGCACGGATCTGTTCGAGCGGAAAGCCGTCGAAGCCATCGCCGCGCGTCTGGTGCGCCTGCTCGAATCCGCAACGGTCGCACCCGATCAGCCGATTGGCGCCATCGACATCCTCGACGCGGCGGAGCGGCGTCAGGTGCTGGCGGAGTGGAACGACACGGTGCACGCGGTGCCGCCGACGACGTTGCCGTCGCTGATCGAAGCGCAGGTCGCGCGGCGTGGTGACGCCACCGCGCTGGTGTGCGAGGACTCGACGCTCAGCTACGATGTGCTCAATGCGCGCGCCAACCGGCTCGCGCATCTGCTGATCGCACGAGGCGCCGGTCCCGATCGGATCGTCGCCCTCTCCTTGCCGCGCTCGGCCGAGCTGATCGTCGGCCTGCTCGCCATCGTCAAGAGCGGCGCCGCCTATCTGCCGCTCGATCCGGACTATCCCGCGGACCGCTTGGCCTTCATGCTCGCCGACGCCAGGCCGGTGTGCCTCGTCACCAGCAGCGCCGTTGCCGAGCGCCTGCCTGAGGCTGGCCCGCGCCTGGTGCTGGATGATGCCGACACCGCAGGCCTCCTTGCCCGCCAGCCCGACAGCAACCCGCGCGACCAGGATCGCACCGCGCCGCTGACCCCGACGAACGCCGCCTACGTCATCTACACCTCCGGCTCCACCGGAATCCCGAAAGGCGTCGTCGTCTCGCATATCGGCATCACCAGCCTCGTCGAAGCCCAGATCGAGCGGCTCGCCATCACGTCCGACTCGCGTGTCCTGCAATTCTCGTCGTCCAGTTTCGACGCATCGATCATGGAAGTGCTCATGGCGCTTCCCGCCGGAGCCGCGCTGGTCGTCCCGCAGGCTGGCCTCATTGCCGGCGAGATCCTTGCCGATACGCTGACCCGCCATGCCGTCAGCCACGCGCTGATCCCGCCGGCGGTTCTCGCGGGCATGCCGACCGAGCGGCTCGAGCAGTTCCGCACTCTGATCGTCGGCGGCGATGCCTGTCCGCCCGATCTGGTCGCGCGCTGGTCGGAAGGCCGGCGAATGATCAACGCCTATGGACCAACCGAAACGACGATCTGCGCCACGATGAGCACGCCGCTTTCCGGCGCCGCGAATCCGCCGATCGGGCGTCCGATCTGGAATACGCGGGTCTATGTGCTGGACGACGGCTTGCAACCCGTGCCGGTCGGCGTG
>NZ_JBNPVB010000051.1:0-3081 GCF_051168495.1 Bradyrhizobium oligotrophicum
TTGTCGTCCATGAAGGTCTGCACGCGAGCTTGGCCGGCATTGTCGAGCGCGGCGATCGCAGCGGTCGAGCTCCAGTCCCGGACCTCGCCCGAGAAGATCGCGCAGAGCTGAGCGGTCGAGAGCTGGATCGCCGAACCGGGCGCACCCGCGGTGCCGGCCGAATTGACGGTCCAGGTCGCCACCGGCGTGTTGCTGGTGTTGACGACGATGGCGACCGGCGCCTCGATCAGCGGCAGCTGGATCGCCGGGCCAAAACCAGCGGCGTTATACGTGGTCGCCGAGGTCGCGTTGCTGGCAGCGATCGCGGTCTGATCCTGCCAGTTGCTGGCCGGAGTGAAGTTGGTCAGCGCGGTCGCGGTCAGCGTGTTCGGAAGCGGCGAGTCGCCGGCGCCGAAGTCGACGCGCGCATAGGGATAGGTCGCGAGCGCCGGGACGCTGCTCTCCAGGAACACCGGCGGAACGGCCGGCAGCGACAGCGACGGCGCGCTGCCGCGCAGCAGCTGCTTCGGATCGTTGGTGATGAACGCGCGCTGGCCGGCACCGGAACCGACAGCCGCATAGAGGCCGACCGTTCCGAGCGCAGCGGTCTGGCCACATTTTGCACCGTCCGGCGTCTGGGGCAGCAGGCCAGGGGTGGGCAGCGTCGCGTCGAAGCTGGACGAGAAGCTGTAGCCGTCATTGGTCACGGCCTGGGCATTGTAGCAGTCCATGGCCTGACGCATGGCGAGCGACACCAGCGTGCTGCCGCCGCCATATACCGCGGTCTGAGCCGCAGCAGGCTGCACGGCCGCGGCGAGAGCCGCAGCAGCCGACAGCACGAGCACCGAGGCGGTGCCGCGCAGGCGGCCGATCGAAGAACGATTGGTCATCGGAAGTCTCCGTGAGGTTGCAGTCGAATTGCGAGCCATCGAAACGCAGCGACGTCATCTGCTTCGAGGAAGAGAACCGTCACCATGCAATTGTTAATCGACGAGACATCCCGTTCTCGTACGACCCGCGCGGTCATTGAAACGATTGACGGTCCCCCACGCTGTCCGCCTCGTTGCGTTCGGTGGCTTGCATAGGAGAGACAGTTCACGCCGCGTCTCAGCGAATCTCTTTTTGAGAAATTTTCGATTCATGTTCGCTGAGCGAGCAAAGCCGATGGCGCAATCCCGCGCGGCGTGCATTTCAGACACGCGCCGCAACACATGTCATGGGTCAGTCATCGTGAGCCGGTACGTTATTAGTGACGAGACCTTCGCGGCCGCGTGTTCCGAAAGGTCACCCTGGGGCGGGCGTTTCAGAGATGCGGGATTCGGGCCGAGCGGCGCTGCTCAACGCGCTGATCGATGGCTATGACGATCTGAAACGGCGACTCGCACGGCGGTTGGGTTCGACCGAGCTGGCAGGCGAAGCGCTTCAGGATACGTTCCTTCGCCTCGAGTGCGGCAACGACGTCGGCGCCGTGCAGAGCCCGCGTGCCTATCTGTTCCGGACGGCGCTCAATCTTGCGAACAACCGGCGCGTCGCCGAAAGCCGCCGGCTCACGACATCGGAGATCGACGCGCTACTGGACATCCCGGACGACGCCCCCGACCCGGCCCGCATCGTCGAATCCCGCTCCGAGATCGCGGCGCTCGGCCGCATCCTGCCGCGGCTGTCGGCGCGCCAGCGCGACATCATCTTCGCCACCTTCGTCGACGAACAGTCGGTGCATCAGATCGCGCAACGGCACCGGGTGTCCGTGCGCCGCATCCAGGTCGAGCTGCGCGAGGCGCTGCTCTATTGTGCGAGCCAGCTCGAGCGATCGCTGGAGAGGCGGCTGCCGTTACGGCCAGACGCTCGCCTATTGCCTTGCCCTCCCGTGCAGGCCTGGACACCGGCGCTGAAAGACACCGGTAGTTAGGAATTTGCGCCGGTAACGGTCAGCGCCGTCGCCGTCGACCCGCTCAGCTCGACGAAGAGCCGGGCGCCATGACGGCGTCCGGTCGCGATCATCGTCGGACAAATTGCGCGGGCTCTGCAACTCGCGCAATTTACGTTAATTGGCACCGGCGCCGACGGCGACGGAACTGCAACCGTCGACCTGGCTCGAACTATCGGAGATGGCAACACCACTTCCGGCAGTCAGGTACGACGAGGTGATTGCCGTCACGAAGTTTGCGTTTAGCGCGTTGAAGCCGTTGTTCCGGAGCACGTTGGTCGCATCCTGGCTCGAATAGAACCATGACAGGAAGTTGGTGATGTCGGTCACGCGGGTGGGGGCCGACGCCGTGTTGTAGCAGCTGTAGAGATAGGCGAACGTCGTGCCCGTGATGGGATAGGCGCCCGCGATGATCGGCAAGCCGAGCTGCGACTTACCGACCACGCTTATCCCGGCCACCTTACCGTCGTCAGGAACCACCGTCGTGCCGTCGCCCAACGCTGTACCGGCGACATACCCCCGGTTGTATAAACTCCACTCGGTATAGTTTGTGCCAGTGGGGACGACCATGCTCTTGAAAGCGTTATCGGCCGACGCCGGGGTCGGAGCAATGAAGCTCTCCTGATCCGGGTGATAGATGCCGCGGCTGCGCTGCTCGTCGTTCTGGATGCTGGCCGAGACCGGAGCACCATCGGCCGGATTGTACGGCTTGGCGAAATTGTTGCCGACATACCCGATACGGCCGCCCAGATAGTTGCCGCGGGCATCCTGCGCGGTGCTGCTCACTGACTTGGCAACATCGCCGGTGCCATTGCCGGCGAGCCAGCCGCCCGTACCGGTCGAAACGTCGACGCCCTTCACGGCCTTGATGTTGGCGATCAGGTTGGCGAACGTCGTCGACGGCAGATTGGCGGCCGAGGCGTTGGTCTTGGCGGCGACGGTCGTGGTGGTGGTGCCCGACACCTGATTGTTGAGCGTCACCGCGGTGCTCGGGAAGGTGACACCGACGCCGGTGAAGATCTTCGCGTAGTTGTGCGAACCGTCCACGTCGAGCTGCGGGCAGCTGTTGGCTAGGAAGTTCGTCAGAATGTAGCTGGATCCGGAGCCGTCGGAGCGGAACGCGACCTGGATCGGCAGCGAGTTCGACACATAGGCCTGGGCGGCGGCACCGTTAC
>NZ_JBNPVB010000052.1:0-2859 GCF_051168495.1 Bradyrhizobium oligotrophicum
GTAAGCGATCATTTCCCCCCACCTTGTTGCTGGCGGTTTGATCGTCAACATGCGTTCCGTCTTTGAGATGGCGGTTTGCGCAGATGATCGAACATGCAGTCGAGGTGTCACCTGCTGGGCTCAGGCGCCGGCGGTGGAGCGCGGAGAGCAAGGCACGGATCGTTGCGGAATCGCAGGCGCCCGGGGCTGTCGTTTCGGAGGTCGCGCGTCGCCATGGTCTGTCGCCATCGCAGTTGTCAGCCTGGCGCAAGGCCGCCCGCGACCCTGGCACCGGGCGGACGGCAAGAGGACGCCCGGGCACGGTCGCGATCCGGGCGTCAGACGGCGAGCTGGCTGGCGTGCTGCTTGGCCCAGGCCCAGGGCATGAGCTCGTCGAGGCGCGAGGCCGGCCAGAGATTGACCAGCCTGGTGAGGACGTCGGTGAGATAGGCCTGCGGTTCGACGCCGCACAGCTTGCAGGTCTCGATCAGCGAAGCGATGCAGGCCCAGTTCTCCGCGCCCTGATCATGTCCGGCGAACAGCGCATTCTTGCGGTTCAGAACGAGGGGGCGGATGCTTCGCTCGACGATGTTGGTATCGAGCTCGATGCGGCCATCGTCGAGGAACCGCGTGAGGCCGTCCCAGTGGTTCAGGGCGTAGCGGATGTGCTCGGCGATCTTGGCCTTGCCGGAGATGCGGGTGAGCTGCAGCTCGAACCAGGCCTCGAGCGCCAGCACGATGGGCTTGCTGCGCTCCTGGCGTATCGTGCGCCGCTCCTCGGCGCTGCGGCCGCTGATCGTCTTCTCGATGCCATAGAGGGCGGCGATCCGCGCCAGCGCTTCGCTCGCGATCGGTGCTGGACCGTTCTCGGCGACGTCGTAGAAGCGGCGGCGCAGATGCGACCAGCAGAAGGCAAGCGTGATCGCCTCGCCAGCGGGACCGTTGGCAATGGTCTTGTAGGCGGCATAGCCGTCGCATTGCACGATGCCGCGATAGCCGTCGAGCAGCTCGAGCGCGTGGATGGCGCCGCGACCGGGGGCGTAGGTGTAGGCCACCGCCGGCGGGTCGGTCCCGCCCCAGGGCCGATCGTCGCGCGCAATAGCCCAGAAGAAGCCCTTCTTGGTGCGGCCGCGGCCGGGCTCCAGCACCGGCGCCGTGGTCTCGTCGACTGCTATCTTGCTCGCGGTCAGAATGATCTCGCGCAGCCGCCGCCACAGCGGATGAAGCTCCGCGGCAGCATAGCCCACCCAGAACGCCAGCACGGCGCGCTTGATGTCGATGCCCTGCGCCAGCAGCATCTGGGCCTGCCGATGGAGCGGCAGATGCCAGGCATATTTGGCGACCAGCACGTGGGCGACCATCGCCTCGGTGGGCAGCCCGCCCTTGATCAGCCGCTCTGGTGCCGGCGCCTGAACCACGCCATCCGTGCAGGCCCGGCAGGCATATTTGGGACGATGCGTGACGATCACGCGGAACTGCGCCGGAACGACGTCGAGCCGCTTCGACGTTTCCTCGCCAATCACGTGCATTGCCGCATGGCAGCACGGGCAGTTGGTGTCTTCCGGTGCAATCGTCACGTCGATGTGCGGCAGATGGGGCGGAAGCGAGCCCCGATGGGCGCGGCGCTGCTCGGCGCGCTGGCGAGCGCCCGCGGGATCCTTCTTGACCTCGGCCGCCTCGTGGGCGGCCACGGCCTGCTCGATATCCTCGATTGCCAATTGCAGTTGTTCCGGATCGAGCTTCTCCGAGCGGCGCCCGAACTGCGCGCGCTGCAGCTGCCGCAGGAGGTGGCGCAGCCGGTCCATCTGCGACAGCGCGTGGTCGCGTGCCGTGATCGCAGCGTCGCACATTGCGATCGCAGCATCGCGCTCCGCGCGCGCCGCCGTCACCAGCGCCTGCAGCGCGTCGATCTCGGCAGGAAGCTGATCCGTGACGTCGTCCACATCACCACTCGATCTGATTCGCGAGATGTTGTGGCATACGAAGCGCGCACGATTCAATTGGTCGAAGCGCTCATGATGCCGCTGACGGCTGCGCAACCTCCTGGGCATGCAGACGCGACCAGTCCAGGCCGTCCATCAGCGCGGCGAGCTGCGAGGCGGACAGCCGCATCACACCATCGCTGATCGGCGGCCAGCGGAACGCGTTCTGCTCGAGACGTTTCCACAGCAGCACCAGTCCGGTGCCATCCCAGACCAGGATCTTCAAGCGGTCTGCGCGCTTCGAACGGAAGACGAAAATCGTTCCCGAGAACGGATCATGCCGGAGCTGCTCGCGCACCAGCGCTGCGAGGCCGTCGGCCCCCCTGCGGAAATCGACCGGCCGCGTCGCAATCATGACCTTCACGCCCGTCGACGCCGCAATCATGGGACGACCGCCTTCACGGCCCGCAGCACATCGCCCAGCCATGTCGGGTCGATCCCGACTGTGGCACGAACCGTGGCTGCCCCGATCACGATCTCGATCATTTGTGAGCCGCTTGGCGCTACTGGCGCAACCGGCGCCGCTTCCGCAGGTCGACGTTCTTCGACGACAACGGCCGCAAAAGCCGGGGTGTCGTGCTCCGCCGGACGCAAAGCCTGTCGGCTGGTCTGCCGACGCCAGCCGAACAGTTGCTGCGGCGTCAGACCGTGTCGGCGCGCCACCGCCGTGACGGTCTCGCCATCGCCGCAGCTCTCGGCGACAATCTGCGCCTTCTGCTCGGCCGTCCAGACGCGGCGCCGTCCCGTCCCGGTAAACACCTCGAGCCGACGCACCGGCTCCGGCTTGGATTTGTGCAAAAGCTCGGTGTCCGACACGTGTCCAGCTCGCTTCGACTCAGCCGCCGAACACTCGCTCATCACCCCGCCGTCTTGAAGGTGGGGTCTAACGGTCGCTTAC
>NZ_JBNPVB010000053.1:0-2671 GCF_051168495.1 Bradyrhizobium oligotrophicum
ACATAACTCGGAATTATATGTCCAATGTCCGACAAGGATCTGGCAACTTGGCAAAATTGGAATCAGGGCCTTGATCCCTTTGATCTCAACTCTCTGTCGGAAGCCGAACTCAACAAGCGCGACGTAATAGGCAAATTGATTTCCGGTAAACTATTTAGAGTTGAGTTTCGTCGGAACTTCCATCGCTGCGCGTTTCGAAACGCACAACTTAGCGATTTGGATTGGAAGCGGGTCGACTACAAAGATTCAGTATTCTTTGACGTAGACGTCACAGATTCCGCGATCGGTGGTGGATCGACGGTTTCTTGTACTTTCTCGCGGTGCCGCTTCGTACGCTGCTCTTTCGAGGATGCCGCTGTTCATGATTGCGCATACGATGGCTGTGAATTCATCGAGTGTAGCTTCAGTGATTCCATGATAAGAAACTCGCAACTTATTCGCTGCCGATTTGACAATTGCGCGACCTCCAATAAACTTTTTGATGGCTGCAGATTGTACGAGAATGAATTTCGATCAACATGGCTCGACTTCAGGGTCATCCTGGACAATTTCGGTCTCGACTCTCGTCAACTTCCCATCTCTGGCGTCCGCGAAGATCGAGCTTATCCATCTTCGACACTATGGTCTGTTGACAAAATGCTGGCCTCTACCCAGCTAGAAACACTTTCGCCATTTGAAACTATCAAGTTGCAATTCTATCTGGCGGGCGGCGAATTGGTCGGCAGCGACTTGGTCGACAAGGCTTTCCAGCCGGAAGCGTGGATATTGCTGGTGCGAGCACCGGTGAATCTGATGCGACTGCTCCAGGACTTTAGCGAGTTTATCTTCTACCTTTATCAAGCCGACCGGCTGCAAGCGTTATTTGTCTTAAAGTTGACAATACTTTCCGAAGCGATCTGGCGAGGATTTCGCGATCATCCTGCCCAACTGCAAGTTGGGCAGGCGGCTGCGGGCACATATCTGCAATGCTTGCAGAGGCTATCCGATTTGGAAACGGTGACTTCAGATCGTGTGAAGGGCCTAGCCCCTGAAAGACTAATCTATCGGACGTTTGATGAGGCGAGCGATCTTGCGATAGATGATCTGGTAAAAGACTTTAGGAGTTCATTGCCAAATGCGACCATTGAAGTCCGGCCGCGCAATTCTCCCGTCGACATAGTGCTTTCTAATCTTCCGTTGGGTAGCGCGATCTTCCTAGTTACTCTCTTTTTTTGCACGAGAACGCGCGTTGAGCTGTCCAAACTCAAACGAAGAGTTGCCCACTCAGGGCAGGAGGAAACGCAGATCGTTTCAATCAGCCTAGGGGGAGCTCAGGAAGGTTCGTTGCGAAGCGCCCTTTCAGTACAAGCAACCTTACCAGGAACGACCATATTTCGTCTTGACGTTGACTACAGTTCAGCGCTCGTCGAAAAGATTAAAAAAATAGTCAAAACTATCGTTTGAGAGCCTTGACCACTTGGCCAAGAGTTTCCGCTGATGCGTGAATATTCTGTTCTGTGGTAAAGTAGTTTATGCGAATAATCTCGCGGTCACCCTCATACGGGAAGTACATGCTTGTGCCTCTTACAACAGGCATTCGGAACGATCGACAGCACTGCAGAAATTTTTCCTGAAAATCACAGAATGACGACACGGTGCTCGGCGCGAAGATGTGGGCCGTCCCGATATAGCCGCTTTCAATTGGGCTAAACGAAATAGGTAGACCTCTCAATCTATTTTGCAATTCCTGCCTTTGCTTTTGTACATATCGTTGAGCAGCCTGAAGAAGTTCTACATACCGAACTGGCTCACTCAGGAGATTCGTTGCCAGAACAAGGCTCGCCGCGTCCAATGCACCGCCAGCAAGATCAACGATCTCAGCAAAGAGTGGTCGAAATCGGCTCGGATGAAAAATCACTGCTACTCGGGCAGAGTTGAGTCCAAGCCCTTTCATGAGGCCACGGGCCCGCAAGATCGTTACTTCGCCGTCAGCAGGAACCATTCCCATGTCAGTTGGTGAACTCTGATCGGCAGCCTCATCAATAATCAGAAAATCGCCTGGTCGCAGCTTTTCACGAAGAGCCAAAATCGACGCTAGAGCCCTGCAAAAGCCCATACCGTATCGCGGTTGAGTGATGACAACGGCGACCCTTTCGTCGACTTCAGAACAAATTCTCTCCAGATCGTCCGGAGTTACGACGTATCCCTCTTGAGCAAGAGTAGGAAGAAGCAAGACACGAAAGCCCAGAAGCTGCGCTTGTTCTAAGCAGCCAAAATAGGCCGGCAGCTCCACTAACAGAGTGCCGACCCCCTCACGCTTGAGGGCCATTAGGATGACTAGAAGTCCCACAGACGTTGACGGGCACAGAGTGAAATCATCGTATGCTAGCTCCCGCCCCTCGATCAAGGAAAGTGCCATCCCAATGATCTTCTTTGCATCAGCGATGTAATGATCAGCGTCGACTCGATATCCTCGAAATTGATTGGCTTCGAGAATCAACGGCTCGTAGGCGTCAGATGATGGGACGTATGTGTCGATTACGCCGCCAGGCAATGCGGTCCACGAATTGCTCTTCAAGATGTCCGAGAAATAGGCGGCAACTTCGTCAAAATCCTCGTCAAATATCAAAGCATTTGGCGCTCGCGGATTGATGAGGATTTCGTAGGCCATCATCATAATTCCGAGTTATGT
>NZ_JBNPVB010000054.1:0-2005 GCF_051168495.1 Bradyrhizobium oligotrophicum
GTAGAGTCGAGGAAGGGCGCGGTGGCTTGGGCGATGCGGCAACGCCCCGTTTCCCTTCCCCGCTCATCGAACCGGACGTGCGCCTTTCGCGCATCCGGCTCCCGGGCAAGCTCTCATGCCTTCGCCCACGGCAGGTGACGCGTCAGCCCCGGCAGCCGAACCAGCCCCAACGTTTCGTAGAGGTAATGGTCGGGGAAGCGATGTCCCCCTCGGCCGGGAATCCGGTGCTTTTCGCATAACCACTGGCGCAGCCGATGATTGGCGTGGGCATCGACCGCCCTGTAGGCCGGTGAGACCGGCCCGAGACGGAAGTAGTTCGCCCACCCGGTGAGCTTGGCGTTGAGCCGCTTCACCACCTTCTCGGCTGATAGCAACGTCCGGTTCCGGCCTGTCTCGTCCCCGATCGCATCGCAGATTCGCTTGATGCTCTTCTTCGACGGTTTCGAGTTGAGATGTGCCTTCCCGGTCTTTCGGGAGTAGCACCGTCCGAACGTGTAGCCCAGGAAGTCGAACCGCTCTTCCGGCAGACGGCAGATGCGCGTCTTGTCTTCGTTGACCGCCAGTTGCAGTTTCTTGATCGCCTCTCGCATCGTCTGCATGGCGACGTCGGCCGTACCCTTGCAGCAGATCACCAGGTCGTCGGCATAGTTGACCATGACGGCCTTCAGCCGCCGCCGCGCGCCCGATTGTCTCCACCACAACACCAGCCGTCGCATGTACAGGTTCGCCAGCAGCGGGGAGATCGGCGAGCCCTGCGGGATGCCGCGGTGCTCGTCCCGATTCAGCGTGGTCCGACGCTTGCGTCCGCGATCGTCCGTCTCCTCGACCGTCGCCTCGATCCACATCTTGATCAGATGCAGCATGTGCCGGTCTGAGATCCGGCGCGCCACCGATTTCATCAGCGGTCCGTGCGGTATCTCGTCGAAGTAGCCACGCAGGTCCGCGTCGACGACGGCCGTGTACCCCAGATTGAGCAGGCGGTTCACGGTCTCCACCGCATCCAGCGCAGTCTTGCCGGCGCGGTACGCATATTGCTCCGGATCCAGATCGGCTTCGAAGATGGGCTCGAGCACCAGCATCGCCGCCGTCTGAACCACCCGGTCGCGTATCGTCGCGATCCCCAGAGGTCGCATTTTCTTGCTGTTCGGCTTCGGAATGTAGACCCGTCTGACCGCTTGCGGCCGATACGTCTTGTTCCTGAGCTCTTCCGCCAGTTCCCCGAGCCACGGATTCCAGCCAGTGTCGACGTCCGGGCTCTTGCGATCCGCGGACGATCCACCTTGGCCTCCATACGCCTCGATGTCATCGAACGTCTGACCATCCACGCCAGCCGCGCCGCCATTGGCTTTGCACCTGGCATAGGCGAAGCTCAGAACATCCGCCCGATACATCTTGTCGTACAGAAGATAGAACCTGAACTCGGGTTCTGCCTTCGCTTTCGCATGTAACGCAGTCTGCAGCTTCCGGACACTTGGTGGAGTTTCGAGGTGACCCAATCTCCCCTCCCGCGCCACGTCCTACATCGGCTTGAACGAGGGCTCCTTCCCTCCACCGGCATTACCCGGCTTCCCCGGTACTACGAACCCATCCGACTCCCCGCCGCGCCCGGCCCGACCTTCACAGGCCTCCGGTTGGTCTCTCGCTCGACCACGCGATGGGGTCTCCCGTGTTGCTTCGGTTCTCGCTATGGACGTGCCGTCGTCACTACCCCGGTGGAGCCGCTGGGTGCGCACATCGTTCTCTTCCCCAGCGATGCCAGCTTTCCCTGTAATAAGGCCAGGTCAGCCTCCACATCGATCTTTTCGAGGCCTGCTCAACGTTCACTCGCGTTACAGCCCGCCCACTCGCCAAGTCACCTCGTGACCCTCTCCACCGGAGGCTTCAGCCGGGTCGTTGCCTCGCCGACTGCTCCGATTGCTACCGGCTGGAACGACCTTTGCCGGAAGGGACTTTCACCCTCTCAAGAACCGCGCCTTTCCACGGCGCACCTTATACGCGATCTCCC
>NZ_JBNPVB010000055.1:0-1965 GCF_051168495.1 Bradyrhizobium oligotrophicum
TCTCCGGTGGGATCCAAACATTTCGAGAACAGAGCGCGCCGCGAATGGTGGTCGCTGCACATCGAAGCGTGGCGTCGGAGCGGTCTCGGGATCCGCAAATACTGCCAGCAACAACGTCTGACCGAGAACACCCTGCGACGTTGGCTGAGGCGGCTGGCTGGCAATGAGACTGCGCTTAAGCTCGAGAAATATCAGATGGAATTGCGCCGCGAGCGCGCCCGGGAAGAGCGAGAAAAGGCGCTCCGAAAGCAGAAGCAGCGCAGGTTCACGATCACCTCGGATGTGCGGAATCGAGCGTCCCAGGCGTTCTGGGCGATGCATGTGGAGGCGCTGAACTGGAGCGGAATGGAGCTCCGCGCCTACGCCGTGGCAATGCAGTTGTCGCCGCATTCGCCGCGCAAATGGCGCGACCGACTGGCCGCCGGCGAGCTGACGATCGACTGGCGCGCCCATCTTCATCCCTCCGCCCGTCCAGCCGTTAGCACTAGTGCCAGGAACTCACAGCCCGAACGCCGCTTGACAGCCGCCGAGATCGGCGATCCGGCCGCGCCCAAAATGCCGGCCCGGCGCTTTTTCAGCGACGAGGAGAAGCTCGCAATTGCCAGGGAGACTGAGCTGCCGGGCGCCAAGGTCTCTCCCGTCGCCCGCAAGGATGGGATCGTCACCGGGCTTCTGTTCCGCTGGCGCGCGCAGTTCGGCATTGCGCAAAAGAAGCGCTCCAACCTCGCCCGTGTTTTGCTGCCCGACGACATGCCCGCCGCACGCGCCCTGCGCGATCTCGTGCGTCCACCAGAGGGCATGATGGCTGTCGACCTCGCTGACGGACGGCGCGTGTTTGCTCCAGCCAGGAGCGGTCCGGACGCCGTGCGAGCGCAGATAGACAGCGACGAGGCCGCGCAATGATATTCGTCCCTGCAGGCGTGAAGGTGCACCTGGCGCTCGGCTACACCGACATGCGCAAGGGCATGGACGGGCTTACGATGCTGGTGCAGGACACGCTGAAGAAGGATCCGTTCTCTGGTCATCTGTTTGCCTTCCGCGGCAAAAAGGCATCGATCCTGAAGGTCCTGTTCTGGGACGGAAACGGGCTTCGTCTGTTCACGAAACGCATCGACCAGGGCGGCTTCGTGTGGCCGGTGATGGCGGGCTATGACGGCTCGATCACACTCACACCAGCCCAACTCGCGATGCTGTTCGAAGGCATCGACTGGCGCGCGCCAGAACGCGTATGGAAGCCTGCGATTGCAGGATGATCTGCAAAAGCCGGTGCTGAACTGAGTTGCGATTCTTCTACGAATCAGCGTGTTCGAGTACCATCGGACATGAAGCTCGATCTCGCCAATCTCCCCTCCGATCCTGAGCTTCTGCAGCGCCTGGTGCGCGACATTGCTGCTGCGATCGACCATCGCGACACCGAGATCGAGCGGCTCAAATCCATCATCAAACAGCTGCAGCGAATGCAGTTCGGGCGCAGTTCCGAACGCATCGACCCCCATCAGCTTGCACTCGGTCTGGAGGATCTCGACAGCGACATTGGCCGCATCGAGGAAGCGCAACCGAAGGTCACGCCTGAAGCCAAGTCTCCGCCGCGTCGTCGTGCGCTGCCCGATCATCTGCCACGCGAAGACGTTCTGCTTGACGTGCAAGACCGGGTCTGCGGCTGCTGTGGCGGTGCTCTCCATCTGATCGGTGAGAGCGTCAGCGAGATGCTGGATTGGGTCCCGGCGCAGCTTCGCGTCGTGCGCACGACCAGACCCAAATACGCCTGCCGCGCCTGCAACAAGGTCGTGCAAGCCGGTGCGCCCGAGCGGTTGATCGCTGGCGGTCTGGCGACGCCAGCGCTGCTCGCGCACGTGCTGATCAGCATACTGCGATCACCTTCCGCTCTATCGTAAGCGACCGTTAGACCCCACCTTCAAGACGGCGGGGTGATGAGCGAGTGTTCGGCGGCTGAGTCGAAGCGAG
>NZ_JBNPVB010000056.1:0-1918 GCF_051168495.1 Bradyrhizobium oligotrophicum
GGCCAGATGTGCGACTGGACGTTCGGCTTTGCGATCCGGCGCGAACAGATAGATTGCCGCCGGAGGTTCGGGTCCGCCCCAGGGCCGTTGCTCGCGCGCGTACACCCAGAGCCGTCCCGTCTTGGTTCTTCCGCGTCCAGGATCAAGCACCGGGATCGGCGTGTCATCGGCAAAGAGATGGTTGGAGGCGAACACGTTCTTGCATAGCCGTCCGTGCAAGGCCTCGAGCCACCAGCACGCGCCGCCAACCCAGCCCGCGAGCGTCGAGCGGCAGAGATCGACGCCATGACGGTCGAAGATCTGCGACTGCCGATAGAGCGGAAGATGATCGCAGTTTTTGGCGATCAACACGTGCGAGAGCAGCGCCGGTGTCGCCACGCCGCCAGCGATCAGTCGTTCCGGCGCGCCGGCTTGCACCCCCTTGCTGCAGGCTCGGCAGGCGTATTTGGGTCTGGTCGTGCGCACGACGCGAAGCTGAGCTGGTACCCAATCCAGCATCTCGCTGACGCTCTCGCCGATCAAATGGAGAGTGCCGCCACAGCAGCCACAGACCCGGTCTTGCACGTCAAGCAAAACGTCTTCGCGTGGCAGATGATCGGGCAGCTGACGATGTCGCGGCGGAAATTTGGCTTCCGTGTGACCTTCGATTGCGCTTCCTTGGCGCGTCCGGTGCCGCTGTCGAGATCCTCCAAACCGAGTGCAAGCTGGTCGGGATCGATGCGCTCGGAGCTGCGGCCGAACTGCATTCGCTGCAGCTGTTTAATGATGGAATTGAAACGCTCGATCTCGGTGTCGCGATGGTCGATCGCGGCGGCAATGTCGCGCACCAGGCGCTGCAGAAGCTCAGGATCGGAGGGGAGATTGGTGAGATTGAGCTGCATGTCCGATGGTACTCGATCCGGCTTCCTCGTCGAAGAATCGCAACTCAGTTCAGCGCCGGTTTTTGCAGATCATCCTGCAATCGCGGGCTTCCATACGCGTTCTGG
Source organism: Bradyrhizobium oligotrophicum (assembly GCF_051168495.1). GTDB lineage: Bacteria > Pseudomonadota > Alphaproteobacteria > Rhizobiales > Xanthobacteraceae > Bradyrhizobium > Bradyrhizobium oligotrophicum_A. Next base: position 987 of record NZ_JBNPVB010000056.1, read on the forward strand.
CGCGCGCCAATCGATGCCTTCGATCAGCATCGCGAGCTGCGTCGGGGTGAGCGTGATCGAGCCATCGAAGCCCGCCATCACTGGCCACACGAAGCCGCCCTGATCGACGCGTTTCGTGAACAGACAAAGCCCGTTTCCGTCGCAGAAGAGTACCTTGAGGATCGATGCCTTCTTGCCGCGGAAGGCGAACAGATGACCGGAGAACGGATCCTTCTTGAGCGTGTCCCGGACCATCATTGCAAGCCGTCCATGCCCTTGCGCATGTCGGTGTAGCCGAGCGCCGGGTGCACCTTCACGCCTGCAGGAACGAACATCATTGTGCGGCCTCTGTGCTCTCGATCTGCGCTCGCGCGGCATCCGGATCGCTGCCGGCGGGAGCGAAGACAGGCCGTCCATCATTGACGTCGACGGCCATCATGCCCTCCGGTGGATGCACGAGATCGCGCAGGGCGCACGCGGCGGGCATGTCGTCGGGCAGCACAACACGGGCGAGCTTGGAGCGCTTCTTTTGCGCGATGCCGAACTGCGCGCGCCAGCGGAACAGCAACCCGGTGACGATCCCATGCTTGCGGGCGACAGCAGACACTTCGGCGCCCGGCAGCTCGGTTTCCCTGGCGATCGCGAGCTTCTCCTCATCGCTGAAGAGGCGGCGGGCCGGCGTTTTGGGTGCGGTCGGATCGCCGATCGTGGCGGCTGTCAAGCGGCGTTCGGGCTGTGAGTTCCTAGCACTAGTGCTAACGGCTGGACGGGCGGAGGGATGAAGATGGGCGCGCCAGTCGATCGTCACCTCGCCGGCCGCCAATCGGTCGCGCCATTTGCGCAGCGAATGCGGCGACAGCTGCATCGCTGCGGCGTAGGCGCGGAGCTCCATTCCGCTCCAGTTCAGCGCCTCGACATGCATCGCCCAGAACGCCTCGGACGCCCGATTGCGC
>NZ_JBNPVB010000057.1:0-1442 GCF_051168495.1 Bradyrhizobium oligotrophicum
CTGACTCTCCGAGGGTTCGAGTGTGGAAACCCAAACCTATCGGAAGGGCTCGCTCACCGCTCCCCCATGGAATCTACAGGCTACAGGCGACTTTTTTGGCCACGCGACGTGTGATCTTACGCACGGTCGGCGTCGCTGATCCCGCTCATCCTGTCCATGTTCGCTGGACGAGTGCGGACAATGACGTCTTCACGCCAGTGGACCTCAACCACAGGAGAGTGAAATGAAGTCCATCCTGATTGCCGCGCTGGCACTGGTGGTCACGTCCGGCGCGAGCTTCGCGGGCACGCCGCTGATCGATGCGCGGCAGAACGCCCAGTCGCACCGCATCTATAATGGAATCGTGTCGGGCCGGCTGACCTACCCGGAGACGCAGCAGCTCGTCCGCGGCCAGATCCATGTGCAGAAGCTGGAGAACCAGGCCAAGGCCGACGGCGTCGTGACGCCGTTCGAGCGCGCCCGCATCAACGTCGCGCAGTCCGTGCAGGGCGCGCGCATCTTCTGGAAGAAGCACAACTGAGTGCGTCGTTCGTAGGGTGGGCAAGCGCCGCCGACAGGCGGCGCGTGCCCACCATCGATCGGCGAGCGCGTCAGCAAGACGGTGGGCCGTCAATACGTCGCTCGGCCGCCGGAGATGTCGAACACGGCGCCGGTCGAGAACGAGCACTCTTCCGAGGCGAGCCAGGACACCAGGGCGGCGAGCTCTTCCACCAGCACGAAGCGGCCCTTCGGGATCTTCGACAGCATGAAGTTGATATGCGCTTCGGTCATCTGGTCGAAGATCGCGGTCTTCGCCGCGGCCGGCGTCACCGCGTTGACGGTGATGTTGTGCTGCGCCAGCTCCTTGCCGAGCGATTTGGTCAGCGCGATCAGCCCCGCCTTGGACGCCGAGTAGTGCGCGGCGTTCGGGTTGCCTTCCTTGCCGGCGATGGAAGCGATGTTGACGATCCGGCCATAGGCCTGCTTCAGCATGACAGGCACGATCGCCTTCGCGCAGATGAAGGGGCCATCGAGATTGATGCGCAGCACCTTGCGCCATTCCTCGAGATCGGTTTCCCACACGGTCTTGTTGATGCCGGCGATGCCGGCATTGTTGACCAGGATGTCGATGGTGCCGAATGCGGCCAGCGTGGCGTCACGCGCGCCTTCGACAGCCTTGGTGTCGGTGACGTCGACCTGCAGCGCCAGCACCTCAGGACCGATCTCCTGCGCCGTCTTCTCCGCAAGTGCGATGTCGTGATCCCAGATCGCGACCTTGGCGCCCGAGGCCTTGAAGCGCTCGGCGATGGCCCGGCCAAATCCTTGCGCGCCGCCGGTGACGACGGCGCAGCGGTGGGCGAGGTCGATGTGGTTCATGGTGAAACTCCCGGTTTCGCTCCTCTCCATGAGCACGCTGCTCATGGTCAACGTGCAGCTCCGATGTCGGAGCCGGACCCTCATGG
>NZ_JBNPVB010000058.1:0-1116 GCF_051168495.1 Bradyrhizobium oligotrophicum
CGGGCGTCTTGAGCCACATCTTGATGAGAGCCAATACCTGCTTGTCGCTGATCCGATGAGCTACACACTGCAGAAGCTCGTCGTGTGGAATCGTGTCGAAGTACTTCGACAGGTCCGCATCCACAACGTCCGTGTATCCGGATTTGAGGTGGCCGTGCACCCGACGTACCGCATCGAGCGCACTGCGACCGGGTCGGTAACCGTAGGCTTCAGAGGCAAAATCAGCCTCGAACACCGGCTCCAGCACCAGCTTGGCGGCCGTCTGCACCACTCGATCACGAATGGTCGGGATACCGAGCGGCCGCTCGCCTCCGCCGGGCTTCGGGATCGTCACGCGACGCACCGGCTGCGGCCGATACGTCTGGCCCCGAAGCTCCTCTCCCAGAGCCGTCAGCCACGCTTCCACCCCCGCCGCCTCGACCGTCTCGAACGTCACCCCATCGACCCCAGGCGCGCCCTTGTTGGCTTTCGCCAGCTCGTACGCATGGGCCAGGATATCCGACCGATAAATCTTGTCGTACAGAAGATAGAAGCGGAAGCCAGGCTCCGCCTTGGCCTTCGCATAAAGCTTGCGCTGGAGCATCTCGATCTTTTCGGGGGTTGTCAGGCTCATCGCCAATCCCGCTCACCGTCCACACCGTTGCAAGCACATCGCAGGCAGGGGCCTCTCCCTCCACCGGCATTACCCGGCTTCTTCAGTACTATGGCCCCCTCCGACTTCCACGCCATCCGTCCCCTTGCGAGACGTTCGGGTCGCTATCCCGATGCCGCGGATCTCCCCTGTCGCCCATAAACCCTTCTTCCACATGCTGCTGCCTCTTACCCCGGTGGACCTGGACGGGTGCGTCTGTCGATTCTTCCCCATCCGTGGGAGCCTTCCCCGAGGTAGGGGCGGGTCGGCGTCCACGACTTCGTTTTCGAGGCCTGATCGGCAATTCAACTCGTTACAGCCTGCAGAATCGCTCGGCCGCCTCTCGCGGCCTTTGTCACGAGGCTTCGACCCGGCAGTTGCCCACCGACAGTCGCTCGTCAGCTTCCGAGCCCCATCGACTTCAGCTCGTGTGGTCTCCTCATCCCACTGGGTCTATGATCGTTTCAGGACACACCCCACCCTAC
>NZ_JBNPVB010000059.1:0-1023 GCF_051168495.1 Bradyrhizobium oligotrophicum
CAAGCGCGAGTTCGGCAGCACTCCGAAGGCTGGTCTCGCATAGCACACCATCCGAGGTAAGCTTCTCAGAGAGGCACCTGGTTCACTCCGTGCTCCTCTGCGGTCGAATTGGCATCCGCAAGGGATACATCTCCGGCCGACATCGCGCGGGCGGCTGACGTCCCGGCTCCTGCGCCCGAGGTGGACCCGCCCGAGACTGCCACGGCCGCGGGGCTCGAGCTCGGGCGGCTCCGGATGATAGGCGGGCAATTGCTGCAGAAAGGTAAGCCCCCGGTGACGACCGCCTTGCATCGGTAGTGAGGCTTCGCGAAGCCATAGGACTAGTCCTGGAGCTAGTCCTATGGCCAAAGCGGAAGTGGAAGTGATCACGTCGGAGCGGCGACGGCGGCATTGGTCGCGGACTGACAAGGAGCGCATCGTCGCTGCAGCGTTGCAACCGGGTGCGACGATCCTGGGCGTGGCGCGCGCGTTTGGTGTGCATTCCAGCCAGGTGTTTCGCTGGCGCCAGCAGCTGTGCGGCAAGGAGGCTGCCGTGCCCGGCTTCGCCGCTGTGACGATTGCAGCCGATCCCGATCTTCACGCAGCGGCAGCTCCGCCTCAGGGGCTGATCGAAGTCGAGATCGGGACTGAGATCAAGATCCGGATCAGCGGCGCGGCGGATGCCGCGACGGTGACGGCGGTGATCGCGGCGCTTCGGGCGGGCTCGCGATGACGATCCCGATCCCCTCCGGCACCCAGGTCTGGCTCGCGACCGGCCATACCGACATGCGCAAGGGCTTCGACGGCTTGGCGCTGCTGGTCCAGGAGACCTTGAAGCGCGACCCGCATGGTGGCCATCTGTTCGTGTTCCGCGGCCGCAGCGGCGGGCTGATCAAGGTGCTGTGGCACGACGGCCAGGGCATGTGCCTGTTCGCCAAGCGGCTGGAGCGCGGTCGCTTCATCTGGCCACAGGCGGTGGACGGCGCGGTGACGATCACGCCGGCCCAGCTCGGCTATCTGCTCGAAGGCATCGACTGGCGGCAT